>NZ_JBKFTM010000001.1:0-1705081 GCF_046507855.1 Microbacterium sp. 2216-1 | reverse complement strand
AGTTCGAAGCCAAGCTAGCCGAGCCGCTCACACTCGCGGCCTAAACCACACCTGTCACCAGTTCGTTCCTCACGCCCCTCAGCGATGCTGATCGAAGAGGACGACGTTGCCGTCTGGGTCGGTAATCACGAAGCTCCCCGGTCCGGCTTCGCTCTCGACTTCGCTCACCAGCGCGACTCCGTCCGCCTTGAGCGCGGCTTGAATCTCACGCACATCGGTGAAGGACGGCGTCTCTTGACCGGCCTGATCCCAGCCGGGATTGAACGTGAGGATGTTGCTGTCGAACATCCCGTGAAATAGGCCCAGCGTCGTCTCGCCATTGCGCAGAATGAGCCATCCCTGGTCGGCATCACCGCCGACGACAGCAAACCCGAGTCGCTCGTAGAACTCCCTCGAGTCCTTGAGATTCGATACCGCCAGGCTTACCGAGAACGCGCCGAGGTCCATGCCGCCGACGCTACCACCCGGCATTGAGCCGAAACAGGCCAAGAATCTCACCCCCTCTCACCGACCACTCACCCTCGCTCACCGACCACTCAGCCGGCCGCCGTATCGCTGCGGCATCCGCTCTTCCTACCGTCGAATCGACCGAGAACGGCGGAAGGAAAGCACATGCGTACAGGAGTGAAGATCGCGATCTGGATCGCGGCGTCGGTGGCCGCGGTGGTCGTCGCAGGCGGGGGAGTGCTCGCGTATGCGAACAGGCCCCTGTCGCAGTCCGAGGCGGATGCTGCCATCAACGAACGACTCGTAGACACCGTGACGAAGAACGACACCGTCTCGGCGGCGCTGTTCGCGACCTACGACGGACGCACCGGCGAACTGCACGAGTACGCGGCAGGTACGTCGTCGACGAAGCCCGCGACAACCGACAGCCCGTTCCACGCGGCGAGCGTGGGAAAGACAATGCTCGCCGCCGTCTACGCGCAACTCGTCGATGAAGGGCGCATCACCCTCGACGACCCGATCTCTGAACACCTCGACGCTGAGACCCTCGACGGATTGTTCACCATCGACGGCACAGACCACAGCGGTGAGGTGACATTCCGCCACCTGCTCGGCCACACCTCGGGCATCGCCGACTACTTCGAAGGGCCCGTGCTGCGCGGGCCGTCGATGATTGACATCGTCACCGACGACCCCGACCGGGCATTCACTCCGGAAGACCTGCTCGCGTTCTCGCGAGAGAACCAGACCCCGGTCGCCGCCCCCGGCGAGGAGTTCGCGTACTCCGACACCGGGTACATCCTGCTCGGCCTGGCACTCGAACGCATCGAACAGCAGCCGTACGCCGACGTACTGCACGAGCGCATCTTCGCGCCGCTCGGCATGCGCGACAGCCACCTGCTCACCGATCACGGCACTGGCACCGACATACTGCCGCTGACCGTGCGCGGCGTCGACCTCAGCGACCGCGCCGCGCTGTCGGTCGACTGGGCCGGCGGAGGAGTCGTCACCAGCCTCTCCGACCTCGTGACCTTCACCCGCGCCTTCACCTCGGCCGAACTGTTCTCGCCCGAGATGCTCGCCGAGCTGACCACGTTCACCGGACAGTACGACACCGGCATCCACTACGGACTCGGCGTCATGCAGTTCCGCTTCGCAGAACTCTCTCCGATGCTGTTCTCGATGACCGACATGCACGGCGCCGTCGGCTCCACCGGCACCTACGCCCTCTACGACCCCGAGAACGACCGCATCTACGTCGCCAACTACGGATCACTAGACTTCGCACAGAAGGCCATCGAGGAACTCATCCAACTGCGCCTGCTCGTCGAACGCATCGCCGCGTGAATCGACCGCGATCGAAGGGGGAGGGCGATGATCGAGATCGTCTGCTCTGATGCCCTCCGACCCCGCCTCGAACGTGAACTCGCCGCCGCCGGCATCCCCACAGGTACGAGTGCAGAGACCACCACCGACTCTCGCTGGGTGCTCGTCGAACGAGGACACACCGCGCCCGACCACGCACCGGCGCTCGTCTTCGACGCGCTCGACTACGTGCAGGTCGTCCGGCTGCTCGCCTCGGGCATCCGCGGTTCCGCACAGACTCCGCGCACGATGATCGGCCAGCGCGACGACGCGTTCGTCGTGCTCGCCGCCCGCGACGTGCTCGTCATCGAAGCCGCCGACGACGGCGCGATCGCGGTGACCGCCTCGGGAACGGCACGGATGCGAGGCACCCTGCAGCAGATCGAAACCGCCTGGGGTCCGCTCGGATTCGTGCGCGCCAACCGTTCGCAGCTCGCGAACCTCAGCCACGTGCGAGAGATCGTGCCGTGGTTCAACTCCCGCTACGTGCTGCGCATGACCGGTGGCAACGACGTGGAGGTCTCGAAGATGTACGCCAAACACCTGCGCGCCAGGCTCGGAATCTGAGAACGGAGCAGACACATGGACGTTTCCGCGATCGCCAAGTCCGGCCTTCTCGGCCTCATCATCGGCACCGTGCTCGCCGTCATCGGCTCGGCCGGCAACACCCCGCTCGAACGCGTGGTCACCGTGCTGCTCTGCGGCATCATCGGCCTCGCCATCGGCGCCGCCACCGAATGGCTCACCTCGCTGCTGCCGACACGCATCGCCCGCACGGCAACCTACTTCGTCATCAGCGCCGCCATCGCGATCACGATCTCGGCCATCGTCACCGCCGTATTGATCGCGATCAGCCCCGGCGTCGTCGGCTACCACCTGTGGGCGATCCCCCTGATCGTCGTCACCATCGTCGGCATCGGAAACCTCGTCGACTACCAGATGTACCGCCGCGCGCAACGGCGCCTCGCGGCCTACCAAGCCGGACTCGACGACGAGACGGCCGACACCAACCGCTGAGTCATCACTCACCCGGCTGGTGCATCACGGGCCAGTCGGGTACTGTCAAGAGCAAGTCAGTGAAGTTGTGTTTCTGCCGGCGTCCTCTCCGGGCCAGCTTCCTGAGATTGGTTCACTATCTTCTCGCCCAAGGCATCGCGGCACACGCGCACACCTGCGGCTCGCACCAGACCCCGCGGCGGCGCCGTCGCCGCGGCAACACGGATCACCACCATGGTCCAGACAACGAAGGAATGACGTCATGGCCACTGGCACCGTCAAATGGTTCAACGCCGACAAGGGCTTCGGGTTCATCGCTCCCGACGACGGCTCGGACGACCTGTTCGCGCACTTCAGCGCGATCAACAGCAGCGGCTACCGCAGCCTCGAAGAGAACCAGAAGGTCTCGTTCGACCCCGAGCGTGGCCCGAAGGGCATGCAGGCAGCGAACATCCAGGTCATCTGACCTGAAGTGATGCGGGCGTTCAGTCCGGGCTACGGCCCGGGCTGGACGCCCGTTCTGCATCTGACGCGGGAGAACCCGCCGCGCTCACTCGCCGAACAACCGGCCACCGCGCGCCCGCGCCACGACGATGCCGCGCTGCGACGTCGGGAAGCGGTCGAGCATCGCGCGCAACTCCTCGGCACCGACATCGGCGCCAAACGCTTCGGCGCCCGGTTCGAGCGCAATCCCGGATGCCAGTGGCCCCGCGACCACCGGATCGAAACCCAACCGATCGACCAGCGTCGAGACGACGGCGAGATCGGCCTCATCGTCGCCCGCGATCGCGATGGCCTTGCGCCCCGGCGCTCCCGCCGGGCGCGCCTCGTCTTCGAGATCCTGATACCCCATGTGCCCGAGCGCCTTCACCACGCGTGCACCCGGCAGATGCCGCTGCACCAGCTCGCTCGTCGACGAGCGCGGATCCTCAAGATCAGGACGGATGCCATCGGTCGCCCACCAGTAGTTCATGGCGTCGATCACCAGCATCCCGCGCAGCTCATCCGCGGGTACCTGCGGAAGGCGACCGAGCGGGAGCGCCAGCACGACAGCATCCGACTCGGCGATCACCGACGCCGGCGTCGTCGCCTCCGCGCCGACGGCCGACATCGCCGCCGCGATCAACGCGGGATCGCGCGAGGTCGCCACCCGCACCCGGTAACCGGCGGATGCCGCCAACCCGGCCAGTACCGAACCGAGGCGCCCCGCGCCGAGGATCCCGAGCGCAGCGATCGGGCGCGCATCGCGCTGCCCACCACTCTGCCCGCCCGAGCCCGTCTGCACGCCGCCATCGTACGCCGTAGCAGCGTCAGATGCCGTCGCCGAGGCCTCGCGTCAGCCGAGCATGGAACGCACTCGTGAAATCGTTCATGCCGACGAACTCGACACTCTTCCCGTGCTGCTCGTACTTCGTCTCGATGGCGTCGAGCGCCGCGACGGTCGATGCGTCCCAGACATGGGACTTCGAGAAGTCGACCACCACGCGCTCGGGATCGGCCGCGTACTCGAACATCGTCGTCAGGTCGTTGCTCGAGGCGAACAGGAGCTGCCCCTCCACGGTGTAGTGCGCGACCTGAGTGCCGTCATGGTCGACGACCTCGCGCTTGACGTCGACAAGGTGCGCAACGCGGCGAACGAACATGACGCTGGCGACGAACACTCCGACCACGACACCGATGGCGAGGTTGTGCGTAGCGACCACCACCGCGACGGTGATGACCATGACGGCCGTCTCACTCTTCGGCAGCTTCTTCAACGTCGACGGCCTGATCGAGTGCCAGTCGAAGGTACCGACCGACACCATGATCATCACGGCGACCAACGCCGCCATCGGGATGATCGCGACCACGTCGCCGAGCACCACGATCAGGATCAGCAGGAACACTCCCGCCAGGAAGGTCGAAATGCGCGTGCGAGCACCCGAGGCCTTGACGTTGATCATGGTCTGCCCGATCATGGCGCAGCCACCCATGCCGCCGAACATCCCCGATGCGAGGTTTGCGACGCCCTGGCCCCAGGACTCCCGAGTCTTGTTCGAGTGCGTGTCGGTGACGTCGTCGACGAGCTTCGCGGTCATCAAGGATTCCATCAGGCCGACCAGCGCCATCGCGAGAGCGTAGGGAGCGATGATCGACAGGGTCTCGAAGGTGAATGGCACGTTCGGGATGAACAACTCGGGAAGGCTACGCGGCAACTCGCCCTCGTCGCCGACCCGGGGCACGTTGATCGCGAAGACGAGCACGGCGGCGGTGACGATGACGATCGACACCAACGGGGCGGGGACCACCTTGGTGAGCTTGGGCATGAACACCATGATCAGCAGGCCCACCGCGACGAGCGGGTACACCAGCCACGGCTTGCCAATCAGATGCGGCAGTTGCGCGGTGAAGATGAGGATCGCCAGAGCGTTGACGAATCCCACCATGACGCTGCGCGGGATGAATCGCATCAGCTTCGCGACCCCGAGCGCGGCGAGCACGATCTGCAACACCCCGGCGAGCAGCACGGTGGCGATGAGATAGTCCATGCCGTACTCGCGGGTGAGTGGCGCGACGACGAGCGCGATCGCGCCCGTCGCGGCGGTGATCATCGCGGGGCGTCCGCCGACGAACGCGATCGTCACAGCCATGATGAACGACGAGAACAAGCCCACCTTGGGGTCGACTCCGGCGATGATCGAGAAGCTGATCGCCTCGGGGATCAGCGCCAGTGCCACGACGAGACCGGCGAGGACTTCGCGCGTGAGGATGCGCGGGGTCTTCAGTGCGGTGAGGACTGAGGGCTCGGGCCGATACCGGTTCCGGTCGTCGGCGGTCGTGGCAGCTGTCGTCATGAGGCGTGCCTCCAGGCTGGGGTGGGGCCGATGTGACACATCGAAGAGTGAGTGTGCGCTCTACGCGCGCCCGACAGGATCCCGCTGGGGTCTTCGGTCGGAATGAAGCCCGCCAGATCATGCGGGCGTGAACGTCAACCCTAACGCAGGCGCTCGGATACTCCCTCGAACACGTGCGTGCGACCGGCCCCCTCACACCGATGGGGTGACCGGGCTCAAGAGCCCCAGCGTGCCTCCGAGACATGCGGCGGGCGGCTGCCGGTGTCGTACACACGCACCCAGCGCACGTCCACGGCGAACAGCGCGTATCCGTCATCGAGGGCGCGTGAACTCGGGAAGTGGCGGCAGTACTCCTCGCCGAGCCGGGCGCGCTCCGCACCCTGCGTCGCGCGGGCCTCGCCCTCGAGCTGTACGGTGACAGCGGCACCGGTCACGGCCACGGCGATGCGCGGGTCGCGGGCGATGTTGGCAACTTTGCGCGAGTCGACCGCCGCGTCGAACACCAGCACCGCATCATCGCCGGCGTACATCACGACATACGCCGCCTGCGGTTCACCCTGCTCTCCGACCGTGGCCACGACCCCCGACCCGCAGACGCGGACGAAGTGGGCGACGGCGGCTCGGTCTGCAGCATCGATGCTCATGCTCTGAAGCTACGCCGATCGGCGTGGTCGCGCGAGGTCTTTTTTGAGGATGAGGTTGTCTCTTCGAGAAGAGGCCCTCGTTCGCCTCACCGGAAATCCCTCGACCGGTGCGTCACACCGGTGCGCAGGTCTTCGAACGCATCGGCGAGCACGTTGACGACGCCCTCGACCGAGCGCTCCAGGATGCCGCGCACGATCAGCGCCGGTGAATCACGCGCCACCCGCCGATACCGGTTCCAGACCCCCATCGAGCACACCACGTTGACCAGCCCGTGCTCATCCTCCAGATTCAGGAAGGTGATGCCGCTCGCGGTCGCCGGACGCTGCCGGTGGGTGACCAGACCGGCCACCTCAATACGGCGCCCCTCTTCATGCGAGCGCAGCTGATCCGACGAGAGCACCCCACGCTCGGCCAGCGCCCCACGGAAATGCGTCATGGGGTGGTCGTCTGTCGAGATGCCGGTCGCCCACAGATCCGCCGCCAGCAGCTCATGACTGCTCTGATCGGCGAACAGAGGCGGTTGCACCGACACAGCAGTGCCCGGCAGAAACCTGGCGCGATCCTGCGCGGCGGCCCCGGCCATCCAGATCGCCTCGCGCCGGCTGATCCCCAGGCAGTCGAAGGCTCCGGCCGTGGCCAGCGCCTCCAGTTGCGCCGCCGTGGCATCCGTCCGCCGCACCAGATCGTGCAGATCTCGAAAGGGACCGTGCTGCTCCCGCGCGGCGACGATGCGTTCGGCCAGGGCTGAGCCGATCCCACGCACACCGGCCAGCCCCAGGCGCACGGCGAACCGGCCGTCGCGGCGGTGGGCGGCCGACTCATCCGGCGCATCACGGTCGAACGGGCGCGGCTCGGGCGGATCGACGGTGCGTCGGCAGGAATCCAAGCCGGTCGGCCCCGGTGACGCCGCATCCGTGAGCAGCTCCAGGTCATCGGTGGCGGACGAGGCGTGCAGATCGGGGCGCAGCACCTGCACGCCGTGCCGTCGGGCATCGGCGGTCAGCGACGCCGCCGAGTAGAACCCCATCGGCTGAGCCCGCAGCAGCCCCGCCAGGAACGCGGCGGGATAGTGCAGTTTGACCCATGAGCTGGCGTACACGAGCAGCGCGAACGACAGCGAATGCGACTCGGCGAACCCGAAACTCGAGAACGCCTGGATCTGCGCGTAGATGCGATCGGCGGCATCGCCCACCAGCCCCTTCTCGGCCATGCCCCGATACAGCGATGCGCGGATGCGATCGATCCGCTCCAGCCCCCGCTTCGATCCCATCGCCCGGCGCAGCAGATCGGCCTCATCGGCCGTGCAATCGCCGAGCACGGTGGCCATCTGGATCAGCTGCTCCTGGAACACCGGAATGCCCAGCGTGCGCCGCAGCACCGGCTCCAGCGCCGGATGGGCATAGGTGACCTTCTCGTGCCCCAGCTTGCGGCGCACGAACGGATGCACCGCACCGCCCTGGATCGGGCCAGGCCGGATGAGCGCGATCTGGATCGCCAACTCGTAGAACTGCCGAGGCTGCAACCGCGGCAGCAACCCCATCTGCGCGCGGGACTCGACCTGGAACACCCCGATCGAATCCGCCCGGCACAGCATGTCGTACACCGCCGGTTCCTCTTTGGGCAGCGTCTGCAGCGTCCAGCGCTCGCCCGTGGCGCGGGAGATCAGATCGAAGCTGTGCTGCAGGGCCGAGAGCATCCCCAACCCCAGCAGGTCGAACTTGACCAGCCCCATCCACGCCGCGTCGTCCTTGTCCCACTGGATCACCGTGCGATCGGCCATGCGGGCGTTCTCAACCGGCACGACCTCGCCCACCGGGCGGGCAGTGAGCACCATGCCGCCGGAGTGGATGCCCAGATGCCGCGGCGCCTTCAGCAGCTCACCCGCGTAGCCGAGCACATCGGCGGGGATGTCGGTGTCGGCGGACGCCTCGATGCCTGCGCCCCACCCGTCGACCTGCTTCGACCAGGCATCCTGCTGACCGGGGGAGTGCCCGAGCGCCCTGGCCATGTCGCGCACCGCGTTCTTCGGCCGGTACTGGATGACATTCGCCACCTGCGCCGCGCGCTCGCGCCCGTAGCGCCGGTACACCCACTGAATGATCTCTTCGCGCCGGCCGGAATCGAAGTCGACATCGATATCGGGCTCCTCTTCGCGGGTGGTCGCCAGGAACCGCTCGAACGGCAGCCGGTACAGGATCGGATCGACCGCCGTGATGCCGAGCAGATAGCAGACCGCGCTCGCCGCCGCCGACCCCCGGCCCTGGCACAGGATGCCACGACGACGGGCCTCTTCGACGATCTCGTGCACGATCAGGAAGTACCCGGGAAAGTCCTTCTCTTCGATCACGTCGAGCTCGCGCACGATGCGCGCCCGCCCCTCGTCATCGAGTCGCGGATATCGGTGCGGTACGGCGGCCCACACCAGCGCGCGCAGATGACTCATGGTGGTGTGCCCCTCGGGAACGGGCGTCTGCGGCAGGGCAGGGCGCGCTCGCCGCAACGGGAACGCGCACTCCGCGGCGATCCGCAGGCCGTGCTCGATCGCCCCCGGGTAACGGCGAAAGCGACGGGTCATCTCGGCGCCACTGCGCAGATGCGCGCTGCCGTGCGAGGGCAACCAGCCATCGAGATCGTCCATGCTGCGGGTCGCGCGCACCGCCGCGACCGCCTCGGCGAGCCCGGCCCGGTCGGGCCCCGCGTAGTGCACGTTGTTCGTGGCGACCACCGGCAACCGCAGTTCACGGGCGAGGTCTGCGAGAGCATCGTTGCGACGTGTGTCGAGCGGATCGCCGTGGTCGATCAGCTCGACGGCGATCTGGTCGTGCCCGAACAGATCGATCAGCCGGCGCAACGGCGTCTCGGCATCGCCCTGGGCGAGCCCCCGCCGCACACCTCCCTTGCGGCAGCCGGTCAGGATCGTCCACTGCCCGTCGGCGCTGGCCGCGAGGTCATCGAGGTCGTACAGCGGGCGCCCCTTCTCGCCACCACGCAACTGGGCGCGGGTGATCGCCCCCGAGAGGCGGTGATATCCCTCGACGCCGCGGGCCAGCACCAGCAGATGATCACCCACCGGATCGGGCACACCGCCCTGCGGGGCGGGCAGATCGAGCGACAGCTCGGCACCGAACACCGTCTGCACCCCGGTGAGCTCAGCGGCCTCGGCGAAACGCGCCGCGCCGTAGAAGCCGTCGTGATCCGTGATCGCCAGTGCGGTGAGGCCCAACGCCTCGGCCTCGGCGAGCAGATCATCGGGGGAGGAGGCCCCGTCGAGGAACGAGAACGAACTGTGCGCGTGCAGCTCGGCGTACGGCACGGCATCATCCGGACGGGAACGCGGCGGAGGCACGACAGGAGGGCGGTGCCTGCTCAACGGGCCGGGATCGGCACGCTTCGGGGAGGGCTCGGCGGATGCCGGTGCCTGCTCGCGTGCCGGTGCCTGCTCGCGAGTGGGAGCGCTCAGCGTGCGCTCCAGCTCGGCCCAGGAGAGTTTCGGATTGTTCCAGCCGGCCATCAGCGGTACCGCCCCTCTGCCCACCACCGACCCTCGGAGCAGAACACCAGCCATGCACGCTGCCGCGCATCCACCAGTTGGAAGCGGTGCCCTGCCTTCGCGCGCTCGCCGTCCCACCGGCGCTCGTGCAACGGCCACGGGCCCGCCCAGGCGACGATCTCGCTGCCCTCCAGCAGCGCAGGGGGATCCGACAGCTCCCCGCGTCCATCGACCGCGACCGACCGGCCGTCAGACGCGGTCACGGTGACGGGGTGCGCGGGGGCGAACACCTCGGCGGGCAGGGGGCCCGGCAGGCGTCCTGGCCAGGGCAGGGCGGGATCGCGCTCGAGCACCGGTCGCTCGCCCCAGGGCGTCAGCACCTGCCGATCGGTGAGCATGCGTCCGCCCGACACCGTCGCCGTGACCACTCCACGATGGCCGAGCAACGTCTGCACACGTGAGACGGCGTGATGCAGACGCTCATCGGTGCCCGAACCGAACAGGCCGGGTTGATGGCGGGCGGCGTCGTCGACCGAGAGCGGGGCGATCCGCACCGATACGATCCCGCGGAACGACCGGGCGGCGTCGATCTCTGCAACGGGCGTGCGCTCGATGAGCGTTTCGAGCTGCCAGCGCACCCGGTCGACCAGTTCACTCGCGTCGAAGCAGGTCGGATGCAGCCAGGGCCGCGAGAACACGCCCCCGTCGTCATCGGTGAGGTCGATGCGCACCTCGGTGCACACCAGCGAGGCGTCGGCGAGGCCGAGCAGCACGGCATCCGCCGTCTGACGCACCGCGAACGCGATCTGATCCGACTGCGCCAAGGGGGCGTCGAACTCGACCGTGCGCGACAGTTCGGGATCGGGCGGACGGCTCGAGAGCGGACGGGAATCGGCGCCCCCGGCCAGCGCGTGCAACCGGGCTCCCTGCTCGCCGAGCCGATCGCGCACCATGACGGCGTCCAGCGCGGCGAAACCGCCGAGAGTCGAGATGCCGAGCCGGTGCAGCAACCCGGTCAGCGCCTCATCGCCGAGCACCGGCAGAGGCAGTGGGGCGAGGAAGTCGCGCGACCCCCCGGGAGGGACGACCACCCAGGCAGGAGCGCCCTCGGTGCCGGCCGCGGTGCGCGCTGCCAGCTCAGCCGTGAACACCCCGTCGGCGACACCGATCCGAACCTCGGGGTACCCCGCTTCGCCGAGCACCGCAAGCAGCGCAGAAGCCGCCTCGGCCTCGCCGCCGTGGTAGCGCGACACCCCGCGCGAGCGCAGGCCCGCGAGCCCCGGCCGCAGCAGATGTACACCGGGCACATGCTGCTCGATCAGACGCAGCACCGGGACGAAGGCGCGTTCGTCCACGGCAGGGTCGTGCGGCATCATGCGCAGCGCGGGCGCACGCCCCTGCGCTAGCCGGCGGCGCTGGCCGATGCGCACACCCTGCTCACGCGCCGACGCGGTACAGGCCACGACCGTGTTGCCGTGCACGAGAGCGGTGGGCGGGTGCGGCGGCGGAGCCCCGAGCGCCGCGCGCAACGGCCAGTCGGGGAACCACAGCACGTGCATTCTGCTCGGTGCATCCATCAGGCCACCGCCCAGCTCGGATGGGTCGGCAGCGGGGTCTGCTCGCGGTCGATGCGGCGAACAGGTGCGACAGGCAGAACAGGCGCGACAGGGGCGATCGGCGCCGGCTCGATGCCGCCCAGACTGCCGGGAAGCCGCACCTGCAGGCTCTGCGGGCGCGGCGAGGTGCGGGTCTGCGCCGTCACCGTGACCGTACGGTCCGACAACAGCCCCCAGCCCTCACCGATCCCCTCCCACTGCGGGTCGTGCAGGCTGATCATCCCCTCGCTCTGCGGCCACTGCGCGGTGCTCAGCAGCGTGCATCCGCGATCGCGCAACCGGGCGGCGAGCCGCGCGGCTTCCTGATCGCGCACGGCAGAGCCCGGGCTCATCGCGATCAGCGGTACCACCTCGGCCAGCGCCGATACCACCGCCAGCCACCGATCGCCGGGATCGGGCACGAGGATCAGCCGCGAGAGGTCGATGCCGAAGGCGGCGGCGGCCTCGAGTCCCAGTGTCGGCATGCCGACCGCCGCGCACCAGCCGCCGCGACGCGACGAGGCGCTCATCAGGGCGAAGATCAGGCTCGGTGACGGCGAGACCGAATAGACCGCCCCGGTGTGCAGGCCCCGTTCGGGGAGCAGGTCCTGCAGGGCGGCATCCACCGGGATCACGGCGTCGTCGCTGCGCCGGCGCTGCATGCGCCCGATCTCCCGGCGCAGCCGGAGGATCTCTCCGGCCCGTCGGTCGGCGGGGGAGGTCATCGTCGTCGCGATCGCTCCGTCAGGCATACATCCATCCTCGAATACATGTTCGAACAGTTCAAGTCCACCTCGAACGCTAGTTCGCACATCCGACATTCGTGGTTATCCACAGCCCGGCCCGAGGTGACGCGCCGATCGCTAGCCTGCGAGGGTGTCCCTCCACTCCATCGCCGTGATCGCCGTGCATCTCGCCCTGGCGGGAATCGGCGCGTGGTTGATCGTCATCGACGCCCGCACGCACCGTCTGCCCAACCGCATCGTCCTGCCGACGCTCGGGGCGCTCGTGCTGCTGGCGATCATCGAGGCGCTCGTGACAGGAGACGGGGAACGACTGGTGCGTGCACTGCTGGGTGGGCTCGCGCTCGGCGCCTTCTACGCCGTCATACACCTGATCTCGCGGCAGGGGATGGGCGGCGGTGACGTGAAGCTCGCGGCCGTGATCGGGCTGGTCCTCGCCTGGCACGGCTGGCAGGTGCTGGTGCTCGGCGCCGCCGCAGCGTTCCTACTCGGAGCCCTCTACGCCATCGTGCTCATGCTGCTGCGCCGCGCGAACCGGCACACCCGCATCGCCTTCGGGCCCTGGATGATCATCGGGGCCGTCCTCGCCATCGGCCTGGCCTGACGTGGCAGACGCAAACCCGCCCATGTGAGGAAACCCGCCCCGATCGGCGAACACGGCGCTATGGTGAGCACATGGCACTCGCACGACTCCACGGCGGCCCGCTGGACGGGCAGATCCTTCCGCTCGACGATGTCGAGCAACAGACCCTGATCGTTCCCTACAGCGAAACGCAGGTGATGTACCGGCGCGAAGGCGAGGCGACCCATACGGGAGCCGACGACGGCCCCACCGAGGTGGCCTTCTGGTTCGCCGAGGCCAGCGACGACATCACGCCCAGTGACGACTGACCCGCAGCGCACGTTCGAGGTCGAGCGCAAGTTCGACGCCGACGCCGACACCGAGCTGCCCGTCTGGACGGATGTGCCCGGCGTCACCGCGGTCAGCGCCGGAGAGGCGCGCGAACTGGATGCCCGCTACCTCGACACCGCCGATGCCGTACTGGCCCGGAACGGGGTCGCCCTGCGGCGCCGCACCGGGGGGACCGACGCCGGGTGGCACGTCAAGGGCCCACGCCAGGGCGACGGCCGCCTCGAACTCGGCTGGCCATTGGATGAGGACGGACGGATTCCCGCGGCCGTCACCGAGTTCGTCGCGCAATGGACCACCGACGAGCTGACCCCCCTCGCACGCATCGAGAACTCCCGGACCGCCTACCTGCTCAGCGGCCCCGACGGTGTCATCGCCGAGTTCGTCGACGACCGGGTGCGCGCCACCGATCTGCGCGCCGAGCCGCAGGTGCTCCGCGCATGGCGTGAATGGGAGATGGAGCTGGGGCCCGCGGCGCCGGCCGACGAGCACGGACGCGCCGTGTTCTTCGACGCCGTGGAACGTGCGGTCGCCGCGGCAGGTGGGCGTCCGCCCTCGTCGGGTTCGAAGCTCGCCCGCGCACTCGGGCTCTGACGGCGGACGTTCAGCAACGCTCACCGCGGAAACGCGCACGACGGTAACGCACACGGCGGCTCCACGCACAAGCCCTTTCCCCGGGCAGGGTGGCGTGCTTCAGTGGGGCCATGCGCCCACACGTCCAGCTCCGCTCCCTGCAGACCCTCGTCCCCGACGTGCCGCTCGAGCAGGGCGCCGTCCGCGACGTCTTCGCCGGTCAGCCCGGGATCTCACGCCTGACCAAACGGCTCGTGACCGCCTCGTTCGACGGTTCGGGAATCGAGACCAGACACACCGTGCTCACCGAGCTCGACCTCACCGCCGATGCGCCGGACCCGCAGTTCTACGACCGCGAGTCCGGCGCTCTGCTCGTGCCCGGCACCAAGGCCCGCAACGAGACCTACGCGCGTGAGGCCGACCGGCTCTTCGTCGCGGCGGCGCAGGGCGCGATCGCCGCTGACCCCGACATCACGGCATCCGACATCACCCACGTCGTCACGGTCTCGTGCACCGGATTCCACGCGCCGGGACCCGACTACGCGATCGTGCGCGGACTCGGACTGTCGGATGCCGTGCAGCGCTACCACCTCGGATTCATGGGATGCTACGCGGCCATGCCCGCGCTGCGCGCGGCGACGCAATTCTGCCTGGCCGACCCCACCGCTGTGGTGCTCGTCGTCAGCGTCGAACTGTGCACGCTGCATCTGCGCTCGTCGGACGACCCCGACACGATCATCGCGTCATCGTTGTTCTCGGACGGCGCCGCTGCCGCCCTGGTGACGGCCCGATCGTTTGAGACCGACGTGCCCGCCTTCTCACTCGACGGGTTCCACACCGCGATCGTGCCCGACGGCAAGGACGACATGGCCTGGACGATCGGCGACAGCGGCTTCGAGATGGTGCTCTCGACCGCGGTGCCGCAGCTGATCGGCGAGAACATCGACGAGGCGCTGCGCCCGCTGTGGGCCGCGGAGGACGCACTGGTCGAGGCGTTCGACGATGGACGAATCGGCGCAGCCGTGCAGCACTGGGCGATCCACCCCGGTGGGCGCAGCATCCTCGATCGGGTGCAGGGACGCCTGCAGCTGAGCGACGGGCAACTGCATCCGGCTCGCGAGGTGCTGCGCACCCGCGGCAACATGTCCAGCGCCACGGTACTGTTCGTGCTGCAGCGCATCCTCGATGACCCCGACGCGCTCGCCGGACAGCGTGTCGCCGCGATGGCGTTCGGGCCCGGGTTGACGGCAGAGAGCGCCATGCTGACCGTGATCGGCGGGACCGGTGGCGGTTGATCTGCGCGTGCGCGCCGTCGACGCGCGGGAGCAGATGGATGCCGCCGATGCCGACCCGCGGATGCTGGCGCGCACCTATGCGCGCTTCGCGGCCGTCAACGCCGTCGTCTCGGATCCGCGTGGTCTGTACCGGCGCCTCGTGCGTCCGAGAGCCCGGGGAGGCGCTTTCGGCGGCGCACTGCGCGTGCTCGACATCGGCTGCGGCGGAGGCGACCTGGCGCTCGCCCTGGCGCGGCGCCTACGGCGGGACGGGCACCCCGCGCAGGTGACCGGAATCGACATCGATCCGCGGGCGGTGGAGTGGTCGACCCGGGCTGACCCCGAGGGACTGGTGCAATGGCGCTGCACCTCCAGCGCCGACCTCGTCGACGCCGGGGAGCAGTACGACATCGTGCTGTCCAATCACGTGCTGCACCACCTGACCGAGAGCGGACTGCACGCACTGCTGGCCGAGTCACGTCGGCTCGTGCGCACCGGCGGGGTCGCCGAGCACAGCGACATCGCCCGCAGCCGAACCGCGTACGCGCTGTTCGCCGCCGCGACCTGGCCGGTCGCCGGCACCGTACTGGCCGGGTCGTACATCCGGGCCGACGGGCTCACCAGCATCCGACGTTCCTACACACGCGCCGAGCTCGCCGCGCGCGTACCGCCGGGCTGGCGCGTCGAGAAGCGGATGCCGGCGCGCGTGCTGCTGCGCTGGGAGGCGCCCCATGGGGCGCCCTGACGTGATCATCGCGGGCGCCGGACCGGTGGGCCTGCTGCTCGGTTGCCTGCTCGGCGCCCGCGGTGCCCACGTGGTGATCTGCGAACGGCGCACCGGAACCGACGACCGCACGCGCGCCATCGGCGTGCACCCGCCCGGACTCGACGCCCTCGATGCCGCCGGCGTCGGCACAGCCCTGCGCGCCGAGGCGGTCGCGCTGGAACGTGGCGAGGTGCATGCGCGCGGTCGGATGCTGGCATCCATCGCCTTTCCCGCGGAGCGCACCGTGCGGATTCTGCCCCAACGACGCACGGTCGCGCTGCTGCGGGAACGACTGCACGCTCTCGGCGTCGAGGTGCGCATGGACTGTGAGGTCACTCAGGTGAGTCAGGACAGCACCGGGGTGAGCGTCGGCCTGCGCGGTGCGGCCGGAGAGACATCCGAGCACGCGTCGCTCCTGATCGCCGCCGACGGCGTGCACAGCGGGCTGCGTGCGGCGCTGGGCATCCGCTGGCGTCGTCGCGGCAGCACGGCGCGCTACTCGATGGTCGACGCTGCCGATGCGGATGACTCCGCGATCGCGCGGCTGTACTGCGAACCCGGGGGACTGGTGGAATCCTTCCCGTTGCCGGGTAGACGCCGGCGCTGGGTCGTGCGGCACCCGCCGGGCGTGCCCGCGCTGTCAGGCGAGGACTTCGCACGCGCGGTGCACACGCGAACGGGCATCGCGATCACGCCCGTCGCGCCCAGCGCGTTCACCGCCGCCCAGCACCGCGCCGCGCGCACCGTGGCGGGTCGCGTCGTGCTGCTCGGCGATGCCGCGCACGAGATCAGCCCGATCGGCGGCCAGGGTATGAACCTGGGCTGGGTGGATGCCCGAGTCCTGGCCGATGCGCTCGGGCAGAGCGGTCCGGGTGGCCTCGCCGCGTACGAACGCTGGGCCGCGCGAGCCGCCGCCGACGTGCAGCGCCGGGCGACGTTCTACATGTCGATGGGGGCGCCGGCTCGTGGCATCCGACAACACGCGCGCGAGGGCGTGATTCGGCTCATGGGAACGGCGCCGCTGCGGAACGCCGCCGCGGCGCTGGTGACGATGCGCGGAATCTGACAGCGCCCGAAAACGCGAGAAGTGCCCGGTCCGCAACGGACCGGGCACTTCGACGACGGGTGTCACATGTTGATCATGTGACCGGCGAGGCCGTGGAAGCCCTCCTGCAGCGCCTCCGACAGCGTCGGGTGGGTGTGCACGTTGCGCGCCGCCTCCAGGGCGGTGAGGTCCCACTTCTGCGCGAGCGTGAGCTCGGGCAGCAGCTCCGAGACATCGGGGCCGATCAGGTGGCCACCGATGAGCTCGAGGTGCTCTGCATCGGCGATCAGCTTGACGAAGCCGACCGGCTCGCCCAGGCCGTTGGCCTTGCCGTTCGCGCTGAACGGGAACTTGGCGACCTTGATCTCGCGCCCCTCGGCCTTGGCCTGCTCTTCGGTCAGACCGAAGCTGGCGACCTGCGGCTGGCAGAACGTCGCACGCGGCATCATGCGGTAGTCGCCCAGCGTCTGGGTCTCGGCCCCGCCGATGGTCTCGGCGGCGACGACGCCCTGCGCCTCGGCGACGTGTGCGAGCTGGAGCTTGGCGGTCACATCGCCGATGGCGTAGATGCCCTCGACGTTGGTGCGCATGTGGTCATCGATGTCGATCGCACCGCGCTCGGTGAGCGCGACACCGGTGTTCTCCAGACCGAAGCCCTCGACGCGCGGGGCGAAGCCCACCGACATCAGCACCTTGCCCGCGGTGATCTCGCCCGGCTTGCCGTCACGGGTCTCGTACGTGACGTGCACGCTGGAGCCGTTGTCGGTGACGGTCTTGACCGCGGTGGAGGTGAGGATGTCGATGCCCAGCTTCTTGTACTGGCGCTGGATCTCCTTCGAGACCTCGACATCCTCGTTGGGGAGCGCGCGGTCGAGGAACTCGACGATGGTGACCTTCACGCCGTAGTTCGACAGCACGTAGCCGAACTCCATGCCGATGGCGCCGGCGCCGACGATGACGATCGACTCGGGCAGCTCACGCGAGAGGATCTGCTCTTCGTAGGTGACCACGTTGTCGCTGAGCTGCACGCCCGGCAGCAGGCGCACGGTCGACCCCGTCGCGATGATCACGTTGTCGAACGTGACCTGCTCGGTCGAGCCGTCGGACTTGGTGACCGTGATGGCCTTGGGACCGGTGAAGGCGCCGCGGCCCTCGTACTCGGTCACCTTGTTCTTCTTCATCAGGTAGTGGATGCCCTTGACGTGCGTGTCGGCGACCTTGCGGCTGCGGTCGAACGCGACGCCGAAGTCGAAGCTCACGTCACCCGAGATGCCGAAGAAGTCGGCCTTGTGCGTGAAGGTGTGCGCGATCTCAGCGTTCTTCAGGAGGGACTTCGAGGGGATGCAGCCCACGTTCAGGCAGACACCGCCCCAGTACTTCTCCTCGATGATCGCAGTGGAAAGGCCGAGCTGTGCGCTGCGGACGGCGGCGACATAGCCGCCGGGGCCCGCGCCGAGGATGACGACGTCGTAGTGTGGCATGTTCTCAGCCTATCGCCGCGCCGTCGATCGCGCGGAGGATGCCCGGGCGAATCGGTAGAACGCACTCCCAGGCGCTCGATCCGATCCGATAGGCTGGGAGGCCGGAGGAGGGAGAACCGTGACAGACGACAGCACGAACAGCGCCGGAGGCGCGATCCATCGCAGCGGTGAGCAGCGTCACGATGTGACGCAGACTTTCGGTCACGAATCGGATCTCTCCTTCGTGCCCTTCGGTGCCGACCTCACCGAGGTGGAGGCCGCGGCGATCGCCGCACTGCCCTCGGGCTCGGCACTGCTTCTGGTGCGCGCCGGTGCACTCGCCGGCGCCCGCTATCTGCTCGACGCCGATGTGACGACCGTGGGGCGTCACCCCGAGGCGGATATCTTCTTCGACGACGTCACCGTCTCGCGCCGCCACGCCGAGATCACCCGATCGGGTTCGGTGTTCGAGATCGTCGACCAGCGATCGCTCAACGGCACCTATGTCAACGGCGAACGCGTCGACCGCAGTGAACTCGCCGACGGTTACGAACTGCGCGTCGGCAAGTTCCGCATGAACTTCTTCGCCTCGCCCGCCGACCGCGCCACGGCGAACGGCTGATGACCCCGGGCGGTGCCGCCCGAGGGCGCTCCGCGCCGTCGGGTCTTCTCAGCATCGGTCAGGTGCTGGCCCGGTTGACGCCGGAGTTCCCTCAGCTGACCACGAGCAAGCTGCGGTTCCTCGAGGTGCAGGGCATCGTATCGCCGGCACGCACGCAGTCCGGCTACCGAAAGTTCTGTGCCGCTGACGTCGAGCGCGTGCGCGCGGCGCTGATCCTGCAGCGCGATCACTACCTGCCGCTCAGCGTCATCCGCGAACAGCTCGATGAGGCCGAGGCCGACGCCGACGGCATCCCGATGGTGGCACCGCCCTCCATCGCGACGCCGGTGCACCAGCACCGACGCGACGACCTTCTGCTGCGCACGGGCGCCACACCGCAGCTGTTCAATGACGCCATCAGCGCGGGGCTCATCAACGCGGCAGAGACGTACCCGGAGCAGGTCTCGACCCTGCTGTCGGGCCTGGTGGCCCTCGCCAAGCACGGCATCGAGCCGCGCCACCTGCGCACCATGCGGCAGAACGCCGAGCGTGAGGCGGCTCTGATCGAGTCGGCGCTGGCCACCTTGCTCGCCCGCACGGATGCCGCTTCGAGGGGGCGCGCGTCGGAACTGGCGCCCGAACTCGCCACCCACATCGACGACGTGCGACGCCTGCTGGTGAAGCAGTCGATCGAACGCGTGCTTTCGTAACGAACAGGTTGCGACACACCTTCGCGTTGCATCGGATGTCGTTGCCGGAGCGGGGGGTCTGCTCTAGCGTTGAGGTAGTCGATCAGGAGGAGACTGAGATGGATGCGGAAGGGCTTGCGGAAGACCCGCAGTTCGTGACCGAACTCCTCTTCACCGACGGGCTTCCCGCCATGGATGACGCCGTAGGGTACCGAGGCGCGGTCGCCGCCCGTGCGGCCGGCATCACGTACCGGCAGCTCGACTACTGGGCACGCACCGAGCTGGTCGTCCCGACCGTGCGCGGCGCGTCGGGCTCGGGCTCGCAGCGCATGTACGGCTTCCGCGACATCCTCGTGCTCAAGCTCGTCAAGCGCCTGCTCGACACCGGCATCTCGCTGCAGCAGATCCGCACCGCCGTCGAGCAGTTGCGCGTCGCCGGCATCCGCGATCTCACCGGAACCACCCTGATGAGCGATGGCGCATCGGTGTACCTGTGCACGTCGAACGACGAGGTCATCGACCTCGTCAGCCGCGGCCAGGGCGTCTTCGGCATCGCCGTCGGCAAGGTGCTGCGCGAGGTGGAGTCCACGCTGGTCGAACTCGACACAGCCGCGCCCGACCCGGTCGACGAACTGGCCGCGCGGCGCAAGAAGCGCACGGCGTAACGCCCCGGGCATCAGCCATCCGAAGCTGATCGGCTTCTGCACGCATCCGCGCGCAGGCGCCCTTCTGCGGTGGGCGCAACGCGCCCCGCAGAGAGAAGAAGACGGCGTTGCTACGCCTGCGAGCCGCTCTCAGGCACGGCAACGCGGCCGGTGCGGATGATGCGGTCCAGCAGCAGGTCGAAGTCGGCGGCCAGCTCCTGCGCCGAGTCGCCCGGCCAGATGTGCAGCGGCTTCGCGGCGCCCTGAGCCTGCTGCAACGACGTGCGCTCGGGCAGCTGCGGGCTCAGCACCAGGGGACCGAACATGTCACGCAGCTCCTTGATGCGGAACTGGTGCTCGATCGACTGCGGACGCACGCGGTTGACCACGATGCCCAGGGGCTGCAGACGGGGGGAGAGGCCACGGCGGATCTCTTCGATCGCGCGCAGCGCGCGGTCGGCGGCAGCGACCGAGAACAGGCCCGGCTCGGTGACCACCATGACGCGGTCGCTGGCAGCCCAGGCCGTGCGGGTCAACGCGTTCAGCGACGGAGCGCAGTCGATGAGCACGAGGTCGTACTCGCCCTCGACAGCGGCAAGCGCCTCTTCGAGCTTCCAGACATCGCGCACGCTGGGGTGCGGTCCGTCGAAGTTGATGGCAGAGGGGCTGCCGATGAGCACATCGATCGTGCCCGGGTGCACCTTCGCCCAACCGCTGGTGGTGATCGCCTGGCGCACCACCTTCTCTTTGGGGTTGGCCAGCACGTCGGCGATGTTGAGTCGCCCGGCGATCTGGATGTCCATCCCCGTGGAGACGTCGGACTGCGGGTCGAGGTCGACCACGAGGGTACGAAGACCGCGGGCGAAGGCGGCGGAAGCCAGACCGAGAGTCACGGTCGTCTTTCCTACGCCTCCCTTGAGGGAGCTGACGCTGAGTACGTGCACGAGCTACACGTTACCGTGCCCTAGTCTGGGTTGACACTCAGCCCCCGCCCAGCGCGCACACAAGCTGCGTGCTTCGACCTCTCCAGAGGTGTGCATGTTTCAGAAGATCCTGGTGGCCAATCGCGGCGAGATCGCGATTCGCGCATTCCGTGCGGCATATGAGGTGGGGGCGCGCACCGTCGCGGTGTTCCCCTGGGAGGATCGCGGATCCCTGCACCGTCTGAAGGCCGACGAGGCGTACGAGATCGGTGAACGCGGCCACCCGGTTCAGGCGTACCTGGACGTCGACGAGATCATCAAGGTCGCGATCGACGCCGGTGCGGATGCCATCTACCCGGGCTACGGATTCCTCTCAGAGAACCCGGAACTGGCCGAGAAGGCGGCCGCCGCGGGCATCACCTTCATCGGCCCGCCGGCCGCGGTGCTTGAGATGGCCGGCAACAAGGTCGAGGCCAAACGGCACGCGATCGAAGCCGGCGTTCCCGTGCTGCGCTCGACCGAGGCATCCGATGATGTCGACGCGCTGGTGGCGCAATCGGACGAGATCGGCTTCCCGCTGTTCGCCAAGGCCGTCGCCGGTGGGGGCGGCCGCGGCATGCGCCGCGTCGAGACCAAGGGCGAGCTGGCGCCGGCGCTGGCCGAGGCGATGCGCGAGGCCGGAGCCGCTTTCGGCGACGCGCGCATGTTCCTCGAACAGGCCGTGCTGCGTCCCCGCCACATCGAGGTGCAGATCCTCGCCGACGGGCACGGCGGCACCGTGCACCTGTTCGAACGCGACTGCTCGGTGCAGCGCCGGCATCAGAAGGTGATCGAGATCGCCCCCGCGCCGAACCTGGACGACAGCATCCGCGCTGACCTGCACCGTCATGCCATCGCCTTCGCGAAGTCGATCGGCTACCAGAACGCCGGCACCGTCGAGTTCCTGCTCGAGACCGCCGGTCCGCGCGCCGGCGAGATCGTCTTCATCGAGATGAACCCGCGCATCCAGGTCGAGCACACGGTCACCGAAGAGGTCACCGACGTCGACCTGGTGCGCGCGCAGATGCAGATCGCTGACGGCGCCACTCTCGCCGACCTGCATCTTGAGCAGAGTGATATCCACCTGCGCGGCGCCGCCCTGCAGTGCCGCATCACCACCGAGGACCCGACCCAGGGGTTCCGCCCCGACACCGGCAAGATCACCACCTACCGCTCACCCGGCGGGGCGGGCATCCGGCTCGACGGTGGCACCACGGCCGCGGGTGCGCAGATCAGTCCGTACTTCGACTCGATGCTCTCGAAGCTCACCTGCCGCGGCCGATCGTTCGAGAGCGCCGTCTCGCGGGCCCGCCGTGCGCTGGCCGAGTTCCGCATCCGCGGGGTATCGACGAACATCCCCTTCCTGCAGGCGGTGCTCGACGATCCGGCCTTCGCAGCCGGAGATCTGTCGACGTCGTTCATCGACGAGCGTCCCGAGCTGCTGCGTGGCCGCGTCTCGAAGGACCGCGGCACCAAGATCCTCAACTGGCTCGTCGACGTCACCGTCAACAAGCCGCACGGCGAGAGCCCCTTGGCAACACCGCCCGCCCAGAAGCTGCCCGCGATCGATCTGAGCGCGCCGGCGCCGTCGGGTTCGCGACAGCAGCTACAGCAGCTCGGCCCGGCCGGGTTCGCCGCTGCGCTGCGCGCCCAGCATCCGCTCGCCGTGACCGAGACGACCTTCCGCGACGCGCACCAGTCGCTGCTGGCCACCCGCGTGCGCACCCGTGATCTGGTGGCCGTGGCCCCCCATGTGGCCAGGATGACCCCGCAACTGCTGTCGGTCGAGGCCTGGGGCGGTGCGACCTACGACGTCGCACTGCGCTTCTTGGGGGAGGACCCGTGGGAGCGCTTGGCAGCACTGCGCGAGGCACTGCCCAACATCAACATCCAGATGCTGCTGCGTGGCCGCAACACCGTCGGCTACACGCCGTACCCGACCGAGGTCACCGATGCGTTCGTGCGTGAGGCGGCCGCGACCGGCGTCGACATCTTCCGCATCTTCGACGCGCTCAACGACGTGTCGCAGATGCGCCCGGCAATCGACGCGGTCCTTGCCACCGGCACCGCCGTCGCCGAGGGGGCGCTGTGCTACACCGGCGACCTGCTCGACCCCGCTGAAGAGCTGTACACGCTCGATTACTACCTGCGCCTGGCCGAGCAGATCGTCGACGCCGGCGCTCATGTCATCGGTATCAAGGACATGGCGGGCCTGTTGCGCCCTGCGGCGGCCGGCAAGCTCGTCCGCGCACTGCGCGAGCGGTTCGATCAGCCGGTGCACGTGCACACGCACGACACGGCCGGCGGACAGCTGGCGACCCTGCTGGCCGCCAGCGACGCGGGAGCGGATGCTGTCGACGCGGCCGCTGCGCCGATGTCGGGAACCACCAGCCAACCGTCGCTGTCGGCACTGATCGCCGCGCTCGCTCACACCGAGCGCGACACCGGCATCGACCTGCAGGCGGCATCCGACCTCGAACCGTACTGGGAAGCCACCCGGCACCTGTACCGCCCGTTCGAGTCGGGGCTGCCCGGTCCCACCGGCCGCGTGTACCACCACGAGATCCCCGGTGGTCAGCTGTCGAACCTGCGGCAGCAGGCGATCGCACTGGGCCTCGCCGATGACTTCGAGCTGATCGAGAACATGTACGCCGCGGCCGACCGCATCCTGGGCCGTGTGCCCAAGGTCACGCCCTCGTCGAAGGTGGTCGGCGACCTGGCGCTGCACCTCGCCGCGGTGAAGGCCGACCCCGCCGACTTCGAGGCGAACCCCGAGAAGTACGACATCCCCGACTCGGTCGTGGGCTTCATGTCGGGTGAGCTCGGCGACCTGCCCGGCGGCTGGCCCGAGCCGTTCCGCAGCAAGGTGCTCGCGGGACGCGCGGCGACGACCCGCGTCACGCCGCTCACCGAGACGCAGCAGGCCGCTCTCGATGGCACCGCCGAGCAGCGCCGCGGAATGCTCAACGAACTGCTGTTCCCTGCTCCGACCAAGACGTTCCGGCAGAACCGTGACGAGTACGGCGATCTGTCGGCGCTCGAGACCAGCGACTACCTGTACGGGCTGGTGCCCGGCGCGGAGCACGCCGTCGACATCGAGCGCGGAGTTCGCCTGTACGTCGGCTTGGAGGCGATCGGCGAGGCCGACGCCAAGGGCATGCGCACCGTGATGACGACACTGAACGGACAGCTGCGTCCGGTGTCGGTGCGCGACCGATCCGTGGCCGTCGACTCGCACGAGGTCGAGAAGGCCGACACGTCCAAGCCCGGGCAGGTCGCAGCTCCCTTCTCGGGCGCAGTGACACTGAAGGTCGAAGAGGGCGCCGTCGTGCGGGCCGGCGATGCGGTCGCCTCGATCGAGGCGATGAAGATGGAAGCGGCCATCACCGCGCCCGTCGGAGGCGTCGTGGAGCGGCTCGCGATCGCCTCGACTCAGCAGGTCGACGCCGGTGATCTTTTGGTCGTCATACGTGCGGAGCACTAATCTTGTGCGGGCGCATTTTCGCGCCGAAGCCTGGAGATGAACCGTGACCCCGAAGAACCCTGTCGATCCCGCCGAGGACGATTCCCTGGGAATGCTGGATGACGCACCGTCGTCCGACATCGCCGGAATCGGGCTCCCCGGTGCCACCGCGCAGGTGAGCGTCTCGGTGCCGACGGGAGCGGACGATGACGATCTCGTCGACGACGAGGTCATCGACGGCGAGATCGCTGCGCCCGAGGTCGTCTCGGAGCTGATCCTCGACACCTCGGCCGTCGCCGACGCCGACACCGTCGCGCGCATCGAGCAGCAGGCGCCCGACATCGTCATCGAGCTGCCCGCCGAGCAGTTGGCGCCGCCGGTGTCCGATCCCGTCGAGCAGATCGATGCGGTCGTGTCCGATGAGAGCGCGGACGCATCGGATGCCCAGATCGATGAGGCTCCGGTCGACGGCCCCGCCGCTACGGAGACCGCGGAGATCGTGATCGACACGGATGCCGATGAAGAGACGGACGCTTCCGCGGGCGCCGAGACCGAGGCGGATGCCACGGCTGAGCCTGCAGCCGCACCGGAGGCGGAGAACACCGTCGACGTCGACGAGGTTTCTGGTGTCGACGATGCGGGCAACGACGACGATGCTGGCAACGACGACACCGATGCCGGTAGCGACGACGCCGAAGGCACCGACGATTCCACCGACCGGGCGGATGACCTCGATGCCTCCGAACTCGCCCGCCTGGAATCGGTCGTGGCGGCTGCCAAGGCGCAGCTGCACGATGCCATGACCCCGCAGCGGGTGACAGCAACCCCGTCGCCCGCACAGAACGATGCTCGGCCGCTCTCGGTCGACCCCGCAGAGGAGAACACACCGGTGGCGAACGAAAATCGCGCAGCGGGCACCCAGCCCGCGGCCGCCGTGGCGCGGGTATCCGAAGAGACGCGCCCCGCGGCCGACATCACGCTGGCATCCAAGCGCCTCGACGACCTGGGTGAGGCGAGCCGCGAGAGCGCCGACCTGCTCACCGCCGATCGTCTGCTCGAGCCGTCGCGCATCGCCAAGCCCGAGCCCGAGGGCACCTGGAGCCACCTGCTGTACACCCTCTCCGGTGGGCGCATCAACGTCGGCGACAGCCGCAAGGCGCGCGAGCGCAAGCAGCTGAACGCGCGCATCTCCGCGCAGATGCCGGGAACCGCTCGGTTCGTACCGGTGCTGTCCCGCAAGGGCGGCGTGGGCAAGACGACCGTGACCGCCCTGCTGGGCATGGCTCTGGCCGATGCACGTGACGACCGAGTGATCGCCGTTGACGCGAACCCCGATCGCGGCACGCTCGCAGAACGCGTCGTGGGTGGGCACACGAAATCGGTGCGCGACCTGGTGCGTGCTCAGCACGACATCCGCGGGTACCACGACATCTCCGCACTGGTCGCCCGGGACCACACGCGTCTGGACGTGCTCGCCTCAGACGCCGACCCGCGTGTCTCAGAGGCGTTCGGCGACTCCGACTACCGGGACGTGGCCACCGTCGCCGCCCAGTACTACTCGCTCGTGCTCACCGACTCCGGTACCGGGATCGTTCACGCGGTGATGGGCGCCACGCTCGACCTGGCCGACCAGCTCGTGATCGTCTCGGGACTCAGCGTCGACGAGGCGCGGCTGGCGTCCGAGACGCTGACGTGGCTCGAGACGAACGGGCACGCCGACCTGGCACGTCGCGCGATCGTCGTACTGAACCAGTCCACGCCCGGGGCGCCGCTGGTGCGCCTGAGCGAGCTGGAATCGCACTTCTCGACGCGCGCCGCGCACGTGCTGCGCATCCCCTACGACCCTCAGATCGCCGGTGGTGGCCCGATCGACTTCGCCAGCCTGCAGCCGGCTACTCGCCAGGCTGCGCGCGAGGTCGCCGCCGTGCTCGTCGAGGGCCTGCGGACGCGGGGCGCCTGATGACCGTCCGCGAGATCCGCCTGTACGGCGACCCGGTGCTGCGCACCGTGAGCGCACCCATCGAGCAGATCGATGACGGCGTGCGGTCGCTGATCGCCGACCTGCTCGACACGGTCGAGCTGCCCGGACGCGCCGGCGTGGCCGCCAACCAGATCGGCTTCGCACTGCGCGCCTTCAGCTACAACATCGACGGCGACATCGGCTACGTCATCAACCCGGTGCTCACCGAGGTGCGCGGCGAGGCGGTGCCGACCGGTGAGGGCTGCCTGTCGGTGCCGGGACTCTGGCACGACACCCCGCGTCACCCGTGGGCCCGCGTGGAGGGCATCGACCTCGACGGCCGTCCCGTTGTGCTCGAGGGCGAGGGGCTGCTCGCCCAGGCCCTGCAGCACGAGACCGACCACCTCGACGGCAAGGTGTACCTGAGTCGCCTCGAGGGAGAGACCCGCAAGCTCGCCATGCGCCAGGTGCGCGAGAGCGACTGGTTCTGAGCGAGCGCCAGCGAGTCAGAATGTGGTGAGAGAACGAGAAATGCCCCCGCGGTTGCGGGGGCATTTCTCATCTGCGGATGCTGATCAGCCCAGCGGCGTGGTCGTGGTCTGCACCTGCTCGTCGTAGATCCCGGCGATGTCGGCGGCGAAGTCGGTCAGGATGACGTTGCGCTTGATCGACATCTTCGGCGTGAGGTGACCGCTGGCCTCGGTCCACTCGGTCGGCAGGATGGTGAACTTGCGCACCGACTCGGCGCGCGAGACGGCCTTGTTGGCGCGGTCGATCGCACGCTGCACCTCTTCGCGCACCGCTGCATTCGTGCTGGCCTCGGCGAGCGACATCTCGGCGGGGAGCCCGTTGTTCGCCAGCCAGGTCGGCAGCATCTCGGGGTCGAGGGTGACGAGGGCCGAGATGAACGGCTTCTTGTCGCCCAGCACCACGACCTGACCGATGATCGGGTTCGAACGGATGGGGTCCTCGAGCGCGGCGGGGGAGACGTTCTTGCCACCGGCGGTGACGATGATCTCCTTCTTGCGGCCGGTGATGGTCAGGAAGCCCTCGGAATCGAAGCTGCCCAGGTCGCCGGTGCGGAACCATCCGTCATCGAACGCCGCCGCGGTGGCCTCGGGGTTGTTCCAGTACTCCTTGAAGACGTTGACGCCCTTGACCTCGATCTCGCCGTCCTCGGCCAGACGCACGCCCACGCCGGGCAGCGCGGGGCCGACCGTGCCGATCTTGGACTTGTGCGCAAGGTTCACGGTCGCCGGGGCGGTGGTCTCGGTGAGACCGTAGCCTTCGAGGATCACGACGCCGAGGCTGTGGAAGAAGTGGCCGAGACGCGGGCCCAGCGGAGCCGAGCCCGACACCGCGTACTTGACCTTGCCGCCCATCGCCTCACGCAGCTTGCTGTAGACGAGCTTGTCGAACAGGGCGAACTTCAGTCGTAGCCCGAACGGCACCTTCTTGCCCTCTTCGAGCAGCTTGGAGTGCTCGACGGCCACGCCGGCCGCGGCGCGGAAGATCTTGCCCTTGCCGCCGGCCTCGGCCTTCTGCTCGGCCGAGTTGTACACCTTCTCGAACACGCGCGGTACGGCGAGCAGGAAGGTGGGCTTGAACGACCCGAGCGCGGGCAGCAGCTGCTTCGTGTCGGGCTGGTGGCCCGTGCGCACGCCGGAGTGCACGGCGAGGATCGAGATGAAGCGGGCGAACACGTGAGCGGTCGTGATGAACAGCAGCGTCGAGGCGCCGGGCATCGAGACGACCTCGTCGAGGGCCTTGGCCGAGTTGCGGGAGAGCTCGACGAAGTTGCTGTGCGTGAGCACGCAGCCCTTGGGGCGTCCTGTTGAACCGGAGGTGTAGATCAGCGTCGCGATGTCTTCGCCTCGGGCGAGGTTGCGCCGACGCTCGATCTCAGCATCCTCGATGTCCGCCCCCTGCGCGGTGAGGGTGTCGATGGCTCCGAGGTGCATCTGCCAGACCTCGCGCACCAGCGGCAGGTCGCCACGCACCTCGTCGGCGCGGGTGAAGTGCTCGGGTGACTCGACGATCAGTGCGGTTGCGCCGGAATCCTCCATGATCCACTGGATCTGCGAAGGCGAGCTGGTCTCGTAGATCGGTACCATCACTGCACCGGCGTAGAACAGTGCGAAGTCGATCAGCGTCCACTCGTAGGTGGTGCGCGCGATGAAACCGACCTTCTCGCCGGGCTGCACGCCGGCGGCGACGAAACCCTTGGCCAGGGCGATCACCGCGGTCTCGAAGTCCTTCGCCGAGACATCACGCCAGCCGTCGCCGTCCGGTACGCCGAACAGGGCGAGGTGAGGCGTCTTCTGCACGCGCTGCGCGAGCAGATCGGAGACGTTCCCCTCGGGGTCGGCGGGGATGATCGCGGGGACTTCGAACTGGGCCACGGCAGCTCCTTCGGTACCTGTCGAGCGGGTAATCATCCGAGTCTATGGCATGGAATCAGGTCGCAGTCCAGATGGAACTGGGTCGCGAGACGCCGTGCGGCGCTAGACTGCGAGACGATGTTCTACTGGCTGATGAAGTATGTGGCGATCGGCCCGCTGGTCAAGGCGATCTTCCGCCCCTGGATCACCGGGCGAGAGAACGTGCCCGCCACCGGCGCCGCGATCCTGGCGAGCAATCACCTGTCGTTCGCGGACTCGATCTTCCTGCCCCTGCTGCTCGATCGTCCGATGTCGTTCCTCGCCAAGAGCGACTACTTCACCGGCAAGGGCATTCGCGGCTGGGCGACCAAGGCGTTCATGAAGGGCACCGGTCAGATTCCCATCGACCGCTCCGGGGGCAAGGCCTCCGAAGCCTCGCTGAACACCGGCCTGCAGATTCTGGGGCGCGGCGATCTGCTGGGCATCTACCCCGAGGGCACTCGCAGCCCCGACGGGCGCCTGTACCGGGGGCGCACCGGCATCGCCCGGATGGCGCTGGAGGCCAAGGTCCCGGTCATCCCCGTGGTGATGGTCGACACCGACACCGCGATGCCGATCGGCAAGCGGATCCCCAACGTGATGCGTGTGGGGGCGGTCATCGGGGAACCGCTCGATTTCTCGCGCTATGCGGGGATGGAGAACGACCGCTACATCCTGCGCGCCGTCACCGACGAGATCATGATCGCGCTGCATCGTCTGGGCGCGCAGCAGTACGACGATGTGTATGCCTCCACCGTCAAGGACCGCCTGCCCGCATCCGCCAAGCGCTGAACGCCCGCGACAACGTCGAAACACGGCGGATCGGCGTCGTTTCCGAGGGCTAAGCTGGGGCGATGCACTCCTCGCATTCTGATCTCGACATGTGGCGCTCCCTTCCCATCAAGCAGCAGCCGCAGTGGCCGGATGCCGAGCACGTGGCCGAGGTCTCTTCGCAGATCGCCGCGCTGCCGCCCCTGGTGTTCGCCGGTGAGGTCGACAACCTGCGCGCACGTCTGGCACGTGCGGCACAGGGCGAGGCGTTCCTGCTGCAGGGCGGTGACTGCGCCGAGACGTTCGCCGGTGCGACCGCCGATCAGATCCGCAACCGCATCAAGACGGTGCTGCAGATGGCCGTGGTGCTCACCTACGGCGCATCGATGCCGGTTGTGAAGATGGGACGCATGGCCGGGCAGTTCGCCAAGCCGCGCTCCAGTGACACCGAGACGCGCGGCGACGTGACGCTGCCCGCGTACCGCGGCGACATCGTCAACGGGTACGACTTCACCGAGAAGTCGCGTCAGGCCGACCCGGGTCGACTCCTGCAGGGCTACCACATGGCCTCGTCGACGCTGAACCTCATCCGTGCGTTCACGCAGGGCGGTTTCGCCGACCTGCGTGAGGTGCACTCCTGGAACAAGGGCTTCGCCCAGAACCCGGCCAACCAGCGCTACGAGCGCATGGCCGCCGAGATCGATCGCGCGATCAAGTTCATGGAGGCCGCGGGCGCTGACTTCGAGGAGCTCAAGCGCGTCGAGTTCTTCACCGGGCACGAGGGCCTGCTCATGGACTACGAGCGGCCCATGACTCGCATCGACTCGCGCACCGACAACCCGTACAACACCTCGGCGCACTTCCTGTGGGTGGGGGAGCGCACGCGCGACCTCGACGGGGCGCACATCGACTACTTCTCGCGCATCCACAACCCGATCGGCGTCAAGCTGGGCCCGACCACGACGCCCGAGACCGCTCTTGCGCTGATCGACAAGCTCGACCCCAACCGCGAGCCGGGACGACTGACGTTCATCACCCGCATGGGCGCGGGCAAGATCCGCGACGCGCTGCCCCCGCTGCTTGAGGCCGTGCGCGACTCCGGCGCCAACCCACTGTGGGTGACCGACCCGATGCACGGCAACGGCATCACCACCCCCAACGGGTACAAGACGCGCCGTTTCGACGACGTCGTCGATGAGGTGCGCGGCTTCTTCGAGGCGCACCGCGCCGTCGGCACGTTCCCGGGCGGCATCCACGTCGAACTCACCGGAGACGACGTCACCGAGTGCCTGGGCGGATCGGAGCGCATCGACGAGGCCGGCCTCGCGACCCGTTACGAGAGCCTGTGCGACCCGCGCCTGAACCACATGCAGAGCCTGGAACTGGCGTTCCTCGTCGCCGAGGAGCTCGAGAAGCGCTGACGCGACGCGGTCAGGGGAGCTTGCGGAGGGCATCCTCCGCAGCGACCCAGCCGAGCATCGCGCACTTCACGCGGGCGACGTACTTCGACACACCGCCGAGCGCTGCGGCATCGCCGAGCAGCTCGGGGTCGGGGGCGATGCGCCCGCGTGAGCGCATCGCTTCGCGGAACACGGCGATCCGATGCTCGACATCGGCGACCGGGAGGCCCTCAACGAGCTCGGCGAACAACGAGACGGATGCCTGCGAGATCGCGCAGCCATGTCCTTCCCACGCGATCGCCTCGACGGTGCCGTCCGCCGCGGTGTGCACCTGCAAGGTGATCTCGTCTCCGCAGGTGGGGTTCAGCTGGTGGGACTGCGACGGCACGGCGTCGCGCAGCCCGAAGCCGTGCGGGGTGCGGGAATGATCGAGGATCAGCTCCTGGTACATGCCCTGCAGGTCGGACGAGGCCATCATGCCCTCCGGAAGAAATCGATGCAGCGGGCGACGCCGTCGATGACGGCATCCACCTCGTCCGCGGTGTTGTACAGATAGGTGCTCGCACGCGTCGACGCGGTGACGCCGAGGCGGCGGTGCAGCGGTTGCGCGCAGTGATGACCGACGCGCACGGCGATGCCCGCGTCGTCGAGGAACTGCCCGACATCGTGCGAGTGGATGCCGGCGACATCGAAGCTCGCCAGTCCCACCCGCGGAAGGTCGATTCCCGCTCCGAGCACACGCACGCCGTCGAGGGCCGAGAGGCCGTCGACGAGCCTCGCGCCGAGCTCCGCCTCATGCGCGGCGATCCTCGGCATCCCGACTCCCTGCAGGTACCGCACAGCCTCGGCCAGTGCCACGGCCTGCGACACGCGCTGCGTGCCGGCCTCGAAGCGCTGGGGCGGCGGAAGGTACTCCGCCTCGGTCGTGGTGACCGTGGTGATCATCGAACCGCCCGTCAGGAACGGCGGCATGATCTCAAGCAGCTCGCGACGCCCGTACAGCGCGCCGATGCCGGTGGGACCGAGCATCTTGTGTCCCGACAGCACCGCGAAGTCGACATCGAGCGCGTGCACGTCCAGCGTGATATGCGGAGCCGACTGGCAGGCGTCCAGCAGAATGAGTGCTCCGACGGCGTGTGCGGCGGCGATGAGCTGCTCGACGGGGTTCACCACCCCGAGGACGTTCGACACGTGCGTGAACGCCACCAGGCGCGTGCGTGGTCCGATCAGCTCGGCCGCGGCATCCATGCGCAGCGCGCCGTCGTCGTCGAGCGGGATCACCCGCAATGTCGCGCCCGTGCGCGCGGCGAGCTCCTGCCAGGGGATGAGATTGGCGTGGTGTTCCATCTCGGTCGTCACGATCTCGTCGCCCGGGCCGAGGCGCAGCCGGGCGCTCTCGGCGCCGCCGCGGCCGATCGACGCGTTCGAGAACGCGTAGGCGACCAGGTTGATCGCTTCGGTCGCGTTGGAGGTCCAGACCACCTCGTCCTCGTCGGCGCCGATGAAGTCGGCGAGGGCGGTACGGGCGTCCTCGAACGCGAGCGTCGCCTCGGCGGCCAGCGTGTGCGCACCGCGGTGCGCGGCCGAGTTGAGCGTCGTGGTGAACGCGCGCTCGGCATCGATCACCGACAGGGGACGCTGCGAGGTCGCCCCCGAGTCGAGGTAGACGAGCGGATGCCCGTTGACCCGCGTCTGCAGGATGGGGAAGTCCGCACGCAGGCGCTGGACCTCCTCGTCGCTGAACGCAGGGGGAGACGCGGTACCGATGCTCATTGTTCTAGCCTCTCATCCGCTGGCGGTGCTGGGGCCGGCGGGCGGGACGGGGCTGTCAGCCGCTGACGTTGATGACGATGTAGATCTCGGTGCCGGCGCGGTGCATCGTGCCCGACTCGGGATCGGTGCTCTGAGCCTTGGTCAGGCCATTGGGCACACCGTTCCAGAACGGTGCGTAGTCGACCGTGAATCCGGCATCCTCGAGTTTCTGGCGCGCTTCGTCGCGGGTCAGTCCCGCAACATCGGGCACCTCGAACAGCTGCGGTCCCTTCGACAGGGTCAGCGTCAGCGCGTCACCGGGGCGCCAGCTGCCCCCGCCGGGACGATCGGTGCTCTGGCGGATCACCGCGCCTGCCGCCACCGAGTCGCTGAACTCCTCGGGACGCTCGTCGGCGACCTTCAGCCCGGCATCGGAGAGGGTCGTGATCGCGTCGTCGAGCGACTTTCCCGTGACGTCGGGAACCGGACCGAGCGACATCTGGATCAGCGCCGTGTCGTCCTCGAAGACGTCGCAGCCGGTACCGCACGCGTAGCTCTCATCGCTGCCCCGCGGGGTGATCCGCACGTTGAGCACCAGATCGCGGTCGAGGTCGGCGAAGTAGCTCGCCGTGTCGTCCTCGACGTTGACGTTGTTCGCGGTGAGGATGTCGCGCACCTCTTGCTCGGTCTTGCCGCCCAGATGCGGAAGCGTGTGCTGAGCGGGACCGGACGACACGACCAGCGTGACCGTGCTGTCCTGCTCGACGCGTTCGCCCGCGCCGGGCCGTGACTCGATCACGTCGCCCTCGTCGACATCGACGGAGGACTCGTCGGTGCGTTCGGGAATCAGTCCCTCGGCCGTCACGACCGCCGCGGCGTCGTCGTAGCTCATCCCAGCGACCGACGGCACGCCCACGAGCGATCCCGGACCCGAACCGAACCACCAGCCGACGCCTCCGGCCGAGACCGCGAGCAGCAGCACGAGCGACAGCAGGAGGGCGCCGCGCGCCCGACGTCGCGACGTGCGGCGCCGTAGCCGGGCCGCGTTGTCGGCATCCACCGGGACATCCTCGGTGTGGTCGGCCGTGATGACACCCGGAAGGATCTTCGTGACCGCACCGGAGTCGTGATCGCGGTGCGCCGCGGTGGTCGTGGTGACCACGGGCGCGATGCCCAGATCGCGTTCGATCTCGCGCAGCCGGGTGAGCATGGCGCCCGCATCGAGCGGGCGATCGTCGGGGGACTTCTCGGTCGCCCACAGCACGAGCTCGTCGAGCTGCTCGGGGACCGCCGTGTTGCGTGTGCTCGGCCGCGGCACCTGCTCGGTCGCGTGCTGATACGCGATCTGCATGGGCTGCTCGCCCTTGTACGGCTGTTCGCCGACGAGCATCTCGTAGAGCATGATGCCCAACGCGTAGATGTCGCTACGGGCATCGGCTGTGCCGCGGGTGACGAGTTCAGGTGCCAGATAGGCGATCGTGCCCAGCAGCTGAGCGCCCGTGGCGGTGTTGGCCGTCGTGGCGCGGGCCAACCCGAAGTCACCGATCTTGATGCGGCCGTCCTCGGCGAGCAGCACGTTCTCGGGCTTGACGTCACGGTGCACGATGCCGGCGCTGTGCGCGGCGGCGAGTCCGGACAGCACGGCGTCCATGATCGTGATCGTCTGCGGGACGGTGAGACGCTTCTGCTCGCGCATCAGCTCGCGCAGGGTGATGCCCGGAAGGTACTCCATCACCAGGTACGCCAGTTCGCCGTCCTGACCCTGGTCGAACACGTTAACCACGTGCGGGTCGGCGAGTCGGGCGGCGGCGCGCGCCTCTTGGATGAAGCGGCTCTGGAAGGCCGAGTCGTCACTGAGGTGCGCGTGCATCACCTTCAGGGCGATGCGCCGTTCCAGGCGCATGTCGGTGGCGACGTAGACCGTCGCCATTCCGCCTCGCGCGATTCGTGCCCGTACCCGGTATCGGCCGTCGACAAGCCGCCCGATGAGGGGGTCGGCCTGCGGAGTAGTCACAGATGAAGTCTATGAAGAAGCGGCTGTGAGGCTCGGCAACGGCGCACCTGCATGAGGTATCGATCCGGTGACGTCCGGCGCGTCATCGGCGTGTCGCGCTCACAGGGAGGCCAGCCAGCGGAAGGACTGCTGCTCCCACTGGCCGTACCGATCGGGGTATGCCGAGATCTGCACGGCCTGTGCGGCGCCGGTGAACGACATGTTCTGCCAGCCCGAGATGTCGAGCAGGCCGCGCGTCGCACGCCCGTTCGGGTCCTGCGGTCCGCCGTAGAAGACGCGGATGCTGCGATCGGCGTCGAGGATCTGAGCAGCCGTTCCCCAGCCCTGACTCGGGCGCTGCTGGAACAGGCCCAGCGAATCGCGATCGCCGTAGTCGAGGTTGCGCATGGAGGACTCGACCATGGCGGTTGCCAGCGCGATCGCGATGCCGCGGTCGGAGATGCCCAGCTCGCGCCCCACACGGATGATGTGGGCGGCGTGCGCCTTCTGGGTCGCGTCGAGCGTCGCGTAGCGCTGGGCGGGCTCTGCCGGAGCAGTCAGCAACAGCGTCTGTCCCGGGTAGATGATGCTGTTGCTGCTGAGTCCGTTGGCGCGCAGCAATTCGCTCACGGTGATGTCGTACTTCTTCGCGATGTCGAACAGCGTGTCGCCCGCGACAACCAGGTGCGTCTTCGCGGACGGCGGTGTGGTCGGCTTGGGATTCGTCGGCTTGGTCGGCGGCTGGGTCGGCGTGGCGGTTGATCCGCTGACGCGCAGCTTCTGGCCCGGGTAGATCAGTGCGTTTCGTCCGAGCCCGTTGGCCGAGATGATCGCGTTGATGGTCGTGCCGTACTTCTTCGCGATCGCGTAGACGGTGTCGCCGCGCTTGACCACGTGCACCTTGCCGGAGCTCGGTTTGCCGGAGTTCGAGTTGCCCGTGCTGGGCTTGCCGGTCGACGGCGGCTTCGGCTTGGCGGTGGATGTCGATCCGCCGATGCGAAGCTTCTGGCCGGGGTAGATCAACGCGCTTCGCCCGAGCCCGTTCGCAGAGACGATCGCGCTGACGGTCGTGCCGTACTTCTTCGCGATCGCGTAGACAGTGTCTCCGCGCTTGACGGTGTAGACCTTGGAGGTTCCCGACGGCGACGTCGTCGGTGGCTTCGGCTTGGACGTCGACGACGAGGCGGACGACAGGCGAAGCTTCTGGCCGGGATAGATCACGGATCGCCAGGTCAGGCCGTTCCAGGCAAGCACGTCGGAGGTACGCAGGCCGTATCGCGTGGCGATCGCGTACACGGTGTCTCCGCGCTTGACGGTGTACTTGCTCGGTCGCGCGGCCAGGGGGACCAACGCGGCGGCGGCCGGGGCAGGGGCCGCTGCGGGCTGTCGGGCGCTCAGCGGTTTCAGCTCTGCTCCACGCGCCGCAGGTGCGTCCTGCTGTGCGTGTGCGGGGGTCACCGCAATCGAAGCGGCAAGTGCGCCGATGACGGCAGCGGGCGCCCCGACTCGAAGCGGAGCGGTGTACGAGGTACGTGCCGTCATGTCATTCATCTCCCACTGGAATATTGGAAACAGGCTGACACGGTTGTATAGCGTTGTCAACGCAAGAGGCAGAAGTGATGAATGTTATTCATGTTGTCTGAAGTGATCAAGGCGGGCTCGCGGTGCGTCGCTGGCCCCGGGGTGAGATAGTGGAGGGGTGACTGAGAACGCACCGGATACCTCCGCCTGGCTGACGATTCCCGAACTCGTCGACGCCCTTGACGAGACGCCGGGCCGCGTTCGCCGCCTGCTCGACGAGCGCTACCTGATCGGCTCGCGCCGCGGTGGTGCGTTCGCCGTTCCCGCGGTATTCATCGCCGACGGTCGGCCGCTACCCGCCCTGCGCGGCACGGTGATCGTCATGCAGGACGCCGCGTTCTCGGACGACGAGATCATCGATTGGCTCCTGGCCGAGGAAGAGACGCTCGGCCGCTCGCCGATCGCCGCTCTCCTGGCGGGCCATAAGAGCGAGGTTCGACGCGTGGCGCGCGCCCTCGCGTAACCCCGTTCGCCGCGCGTGCGTGATGTGACCGACTGCGGTCACGCGGAACGGGCGATCGCGGCCTGCGCCAGCGCACCCAACTCGTCGGCCGCGCCGGACTCGACCGGTAGCGCGACCAGCGCCCGCTCCGCGGCCGCGGTGTAGTCGTCGATCATCTTCTCGACGTGGTTGAGCGCGCCGCTGGAACGGATCAGCGTCTGAATCGTCTCGACTTCAGCATCCGATAGTCCCGCATCGCCGAGGCCGGCATCCAAGCGCTCGCGTTCCTCCGGCGTCAGCCGCTCGCGCGCGACGGCGACGAGCGCGGTGCGCTTGCCCTCGCGCAGATCGTCGCCGGCGGGTTTGCCGGTCACTGCGGGGTCGCCGAACACGCCGAGCACGTCATCGCGCAGCTGGAAGGCCATGCCTACGGGGTGTCCGAACGCGCGCAACGCGTCGAGCAATCCAGGCTCGGCGCCGGCAAGCGTCGCCCCGAGAACGATCGGCTCCTCGACGCTGTACCGCGCCGACTTCAGTGCGGCCACGCGCAAAGCCCGGTCGAGCGGCGAGGTGGTCGGAGAGGTGTTCCACGCCGACTCTTCGGTGACATCGAGCAGCTGGCCGATCGTGACGTCGCGTCGCATCCGGGCGTACTCGGCACGGGCGGCAGCGGCATGCGGATGCCCGACAATGGTCTGTTCGAGCAGGTCGTCGCTCCAGGCGACGAGCAGGTCTCCGAGGAGTACGGCGGCGGAATGGCCGAACGCCTCGGCGTCGCCGTGCCATCCCGCCCGGCGATGCGCCGCCTCGAGTGCGCGGTGCGACGCCGGCTTGCCGCGGCGGGTGTCGGAGTTGTCGATGAGATCGTCGTGCACGAGCGCGGCGGACTGGAAGATCTCCAGCGCAGCGGCCAGGCCCCACACCTCGTCCTGCGGGCTCGCGACGCGCCCGGATGCCGCATACCAGCCGGCGTGGCAGAACCGGGCGCGCAGTCGCTTGCCGCCGGCGAGTGTGTCGGCTGCCGCATCAATGAACAGGGCGGCGTCGGGGCCGTACTCGGCACTGCTGCCGCGGATCTCATCGAGGAAACGGCCGAGGCGGGCGGCTACGGCATCGAGCGCGAGCGAAGAAGACACGATTCCCAGCCTAGATGCAGGAATCCGGGGGTGCTCGGCTAGCCGAGCGGGCCGCGCGCGGCTAGACTGGATAGACCGAACCGAGGGGGTTGGACATGCCTCTTTCCGAACAAGAGCAGCGCATGCTCGACGAGATGGAGCGCCATCTTCTGCAGCATGACGCAGACGTGGTCAGCGCGCCGACAGGCGACCGCGCGTTGAGCTACCGAAACCTGGTCTACGGGGCCGTGCTGCTGCTCGTCGGCGTCGGTGGTCTCATCGCCGCCGTAGCGCTCGGCGCCAGCCTGGGCCCGGTCGGCAGCATCGTCATCGGTGTCGTCGCGTTCCTCGCGATGCTCGGTGGTGTCATCCTCGCGTTCACCCCGGTGCGACGCGCCGGCGGCGGCGCGCCCGCACAGGCCCCGCGCGGCGGCGCCAATCCTCAGGACACCTCGTTCATGGACAAGATGAACGACCGCTGGGATCGGCGCCAAGAAGAACGTTGATCTGATCCGCTGACAGAGCCCGGATGCATAGCATCCGGGCTTTTCTGCGTTTCGGCAGTGATTTTCCTCCACTGTCCTCCACCCCGTGAATCCCCGTGATCACGGGGTTTTTGCGGCCCCAACCGGGAGGTGCCTGGGAATGCGTCAGAAAGGGGGAGTGAAAGTGGAGGGAAGTGGAGTAAAGTGGTGCGCACCTCGGTCGGCCGGACGCAGGGGGGGTGATGACCGGTGCTTTTGGGGACGCATTCGCCGAAGCTCGATGACAAGGGCCGGGTCATCCTGCCTGCGAAGTTCCGCGAGGATCTCGGCGGGGGAGTCGTCGTCACCCGCGGGCAGGAACGCTGCCTCTACGTGTTCAGCACCGCCGAGTTCGAGCAGCTCCATGAGCGCATCCGTCAGGCACCACTGAGCAACAAGCAGGCGCGGGACTTCCTGCGCATGTTCCTGTCGGGTGCGAGCGCCGAGATGCCCGACAGTCAGAACCGCATCACGCTCCCCGCCCACTTGCGCCAGTACGCCGGCCTGGGCAAGGAACTGGTCGTCACCGGAGTCGGCGCCCACGCCGAGATCTGGGATGCGGCCGCCTGGAACGACTACCTGGAAAGCAATGAAGAGTCCTACGCCGATCTGGAACAGGAGGTGATTCCCGGATTGTTCTGACCCCGGTTGTGATGCCTCGCCGCTCCGCCCCGACACACTTCCCCGGTGCCGGGTCGAGCGGAGAGGAATCAGAGCCGGAGGTCACGGGAGAGAGATCATGAGTATCCGCGACATACACACACCTGTACTGCTGGACCGCTGCGTCGAGTTGCTCGAGCCCGCACTGCGACACGACGGCGCCGTGCTCGTCGACGCCACTCTCGGCATGGGAGGACACTCCGAGGCGTTTCTGGAGCGCTTCCCGAACATCCGCCTGATCGGACTCGATCGAGACACCGACGCGCTGCGCATCGCCGGTGAGCGGCTGGCGCCGTTCGGGGACCGCGTGACGCTCGTGCACACCGTGTACGACGAGATCGGTCTGCACGCGCAGGGCGCCGACGCGATCCTCTTCGACCTGGGCGTGTCGTCGCTCCAGCTCGACGAGGCGGACCGCGGTTTCGCGTACTCGAAGGACGCACCGCTGGACATGCGGATGGATCAGACGAAGGGGCGCACGGCGGCGAGCATCATCGCCGAGTACAGCGAGGGGCAACTGCGACGCATCTTCGAGCGCTACGGTGAAGAGAAGCTGGCCGGTCGCTACGCCCGTTTCATCGTGGCGGCGCGCGACAAACAGCCGATCGTCCGATCGGGTGAGCTCGTCGACCTGCTGGTCGCCGCGACGCCGGCCGCCGCACAGCGCGCCGGTCACCCCGCCAAGCGCGTGTTCCAGGCGCTGCGTATCGAGGTCAACTCCGAACTGAGCGTGCTGGCCGACGCGATTCCGTCCGCCATGGACGCACTGACCGTCGGCGGTCGCATCGCCGTGATGTCTTATCAGTCGCTGGAGGACCGACTGGTCAAGCAGGCCTTCGCCGCCGCCTCGGCATCGACCGCACCACCAGGGCTTCCGGTCGAACTACCCGAGCACGCTCCACGCTTCCGGGTGCTGACGAAGGGGGCCGAGCTCGCCGATGACGACGAGCGCGCACGCAATCCGCGTGCGATCCCGGTGCGCCTGCGGGCAGCCGAGAAACTGCGAGAGCCGACATGAGCCTGCAGACCGCACGTGCGCATCCGCAGGAGACCCCGCGGTCGGAGCCGCGGCGGCGCCTGCGCGCGCTGGTCGCGCCGGAGCCGCGGCGCCGACCGAAGGTCGCCTACGCCGCACTCGCCGTCGCGGGGGCCCTGGCCATCGGCGCAGCGCAGGTGGGGATCTCGTTCGCGACCACGCAAGACGCCTTCGTGCTGGCACAGCTCACCAGCCAGCAGCACGATCTCGACCTGCAGAAGCAGGCGCTGCACGAGAACATCGTGGGATTGAGCTCGCCGCAGTCCTTGGCCAGCAGGGCCGACACTCTGGGTCTCGTCGTCGCTGGTTCGGCGTCGTACCTGCGAGTGAGCGACGGAACCGTGCTCGGGTCCGGAGATGTCGCCGACTGGACGTCGACGGTCAACCCCAACGGCTCCACCTCGGTGGGCAACGCGCTTCTCTTGCCGCCGCCCGAGACGCCGCCGCAGGACGAAGCACCGGCCGACGACGCCACGGCGTCGGACACCGGGCCCGCGCTGCCACCGACCGTCACCGACGGACTGCCCTCGCCCACGACCCGATAGCCGCACTGAAAGCACGCCCGGACGGAGACCCGCATGACGACACGAGCCACCCGCGGTCCGCGGCGCCGCACCGTCGTCGCCCTCGCCGTCGTGCTGATGGTGCTGGCGGCGTTCATCTTCCGTCTGGTCGACATCCAGATCGTGCATGCCGACGAACACGTCGCCCAGGGCGTCAACGACGGCAATCTCGGCACGACGAGAACGATCGAGGGCACCAGGGGAGACATCGTCGACGAGCACGGCACCGTGCTGGCATCCAGCGTGCTGGTCTACGACGCCGAACTGTCGCCGTTGGTCATCGAGCAGGTCGAGAACGATCCGAAGAAGAAGCCCGAGATTCCGTGGGCAGAGGCCAGCGAACGAATCGCACAGGTCACCGGGGACGACGGCGCGGAACTGCGCGCCGCGGTGGAGGAGCGCCTCGCGGAGAATCCGGAGTCGCAGTATCTCCCGTTCGCCAAGGGACTCAACACCGAGCAGTATCTCGAGCTGCGCGAACTCGATCTCGTGTATCTGCACATGACACCTCGCTCGGTGCGGGTATACCCGAACGGCGCGGTCGCGGGGAGCGCAGTCGGTTTCCTCAACGGGTCGGGAGAGGCGCAGTACGGTATCGAGCGCATGCAGGACCAGTGCCTGTCGGCGACCGACGGCGAAGTGACGTACCTTCGCGGCCAGGGCGGCGTCAAGATCCCGGGCAGCGAACGCACGACACCTGCGGTGGACGGCGGAACCGTGCAGCTCACGATCGACAGCGACCTGAACTGGTACCTGCAGCAGATGATCGCTGAAGAGGCGAAGAAGCAGGGCGCGCAGGCGGGGTCGGTCACGGTCGTCGAGGTGGCGACGGGCAAGATCCGTGCAATGGCCGAGTACCCCACGGTCGACCCGAACGACATCGACTCGGTTTCGCAGAAGTACTGGAAGCCGCAGATCTTCTCCGAAGCCTACGAACCGGGATCGACGTTCAAGCCGGTCACCGCGGCCATGGTGATCGACCAGGGCGCTGCCACGCCGCTCAGCAGCGTCACGGCGCCGTCGCGCGAGGTCTTCCCCAACGGGGCGGTCGTCAACGACCCGTTCTACCACCCGGTGTACGACTACACCTTCGCGGGGGCTCTGATCGACTCGTCCAACGTGTCGATGTCGAAGTTCGGCGCGAAGGTGTCGGCGCAGTCCCGCTACGACTACCTGCAGCGGTTCGGGGTCGGCCAGCGCACAGGGGTGGGCCTTCTCGGCGAGCAGAATGGCACGTTTCCTACAGACGCCAACGGGCAGGTGATCGATCCGGCGAACTGGGACAATCAGACGTTCTACACGACCACCTTCGGCCAGGCCTTCACCGTCACACCGGCGCAGATCGCCGGTGCCTATCAGGCGCTCGGCAACGACGGCCAGAAGATCCCGCTCTCGCTCGTGGAGTCGTGCACCCTCGCAGACGGCACCGTTGTCAAGCCAGATTCTCCCGAGCCGGAGCAGATCGTCTCGGAGCAGACCGCCGACCAAGTGAACCGGATGCTCGAGAATGTCGCCGTACAGGGCGGACTGGCCAGCGCTGTCGAGGTGCCCGGCTACCGGATCGGCATGAAGACCGGTACCGCACAGAAGCCCGACGGCAAGGGCGGATACAAGCCGGGCATCTACTTCACCAACATGGCGGGGATCGCTCCGATCGAGGATCCGCAGTACGTCGTTCTGGTCACGTTGGACGAGCCGACTAAGATTAGGACTTCGGCGGCCACCGCCAGCGCCTTCCAGAAGGCGATGACGCAGGTGCTGAAGACGTACAAGGTCGCGCCCTCGTCGCAGCCGATGGATGAGCTGCTTCCCAAATTCGACTAGCCGGCGACCCGCCGCCGCGCATGGAGATGCCACATGATCGCCCTGTCGCTCGCAGAGATCGCCGAGATCCTCGACGGTGAACTGCGCCTGTTCGGAACCGATACCGAGGCCACGGTCGTCGACGGAAACGTCGACACCGATTCGCGCGAGATGACGCCGGGCGCCATCTTCGTCGCCAAGCCGGGTGAGCACACCGATGGACACCGCTTCGTCGGTTCGGCGGCCGCCGCCGGTGCCGTGCTCGCGATCGTCGAGCGTCCGGTGGAGGCGGACATCACCCAGATCGTCGTCTCGGATGTCATCGACGCGCTGGCGGCGTTCGCCCAGGCCGTCGTGGCGCGCGTACGCGCCGCCGGCGACCTGAAGGTCGTCGGCATCACGGGATCGAACGGCAAGACCACCACGAAGAACTTCCTTGCGCGCATCCTCGCCGACGAGGGTGAGACGATCGCTCCGGTGCGTTCGTACAACAACGAGGTCGGCGCTCCGCTCACCATGCTGCGCGTGACCGAGAGCACCAGGTTCCTCGTCAGTGAGTTCGGCGCAGCAGGCGCCGGCAGCATCGCCCGGCTCGCAGGGCTGGTGACGCCGGACATCTCGGTCGTGCTCATGGTCGGCCTCGCTCACGCGGGCGGTTTCGGCGGCATCGAGGCGACGGCCGAGGCGAAGTCCGAGCTGGTCACTGCGGCGCGCGCCGACGGTACCGCCGTGCTGAACACCGATGACCCGCGCGTCTGGGCGATGCGCGATCTGGCGCTCGGACGCGGGATGTCAGTGGTCGGGTTCGGACAGAACTCCGGCGCCGACGTGCGCGCCGAACAGCTAGAGGTCACCGCGTCGGGTACCTCGTGCGTCGTCCTCGCGGGTGGCGAGAGCGCGGCCCTGCGCCTCAAGGTGCTCGGTGCGCACCACGTGAGTAACGCCCTGGCGGCGATCGCTGCGGCCCGCGTGCTCGGTGTCTCCACCGCGGATGCCATCGCGCGCCTCGAGACGGTCGAGATCGCCGAGCGTTGGCGCATGCAGCCGATGGGTGGCGAGGGCGTGCAGATCATCAACGATGCCTACAACGCCAGCCCCGACTCGATGGCCGCCGCGCTGCGCACCCTCGCGCAGATCACCGGTCCTGACGAGCGGACGGTCGCCGTGCTCGGTGCCATGAGCGAGCTCGGCGAGACCGCCGGCGATGAGCATGACCGCATCGGCCTGCTCGCGGTTCGACTGAACATCCGCCGTATCGTCGTGGTCGGTCCCGAGGCGCGACGGCTGTATCTCGCCGCCGTCGGCGAAGGATCGTGGGACAGCGAGGCGGTGCACCTGCCGGATCAGGATGCTGCCTTCGAATACCTCAAGACCGAGCTGCGTGCGGGTGACCGCGTGCTGGTGAAGTCATCCAACTCCGTCGGGCTCCGGCACCTCGGCGATCGTCTGGGAGAATTGTTCTCGTGAGATCCTTGCTCATGGCGACGGCGATTTCGCTCGCCTTCACCCTTTTCCTCACCCCCGTCTTCCTGAAGATCTTCCGCCGGATCGGCTGGGGGCAGGTGATCCGCACCCCGGAGGACATCTCCAACCCGAGCCACGAGGCCAAGCGCGGTACGCCCACCATGGGCGGCGTGATCTTCATCCTCGGCACGATCGTCGGATACTTCGCGGGCACCTTCTTCGGCGGCACGACTCCGGCGCTGTCGGCGATCCTGGTGCTCTGGCTGATGGTCGGCTTCGGCGTGGTCGGATTCGTCGACGACTACATGAAGGTACGCAGCCAGCGCAGCCTGGGATTGTCGGGCTGGCGAAAGATCGTCGGGCAGCTGCTGGTGCTGATCCCGTTCGGCGTGGTCGCCCTGAACTTCCCCAATGCCCTCGGCCAGTACCCGGCCAGCGGCCACGTATCGCTGTTCCGTGACATCCCCTGGCTCAACCTGTTCGCGTTCGGCGCCGTGCTCGGGTGGATCCTTTACCTGCTATGGATCGCCATCCTCGGCGTCGCTACGTCGAACAGCGTCAACCTCACTGACGGCCTCGATGGCCTCGCCGCCGGTGCGGGCGTCTTCGTCGTCGGCGCCTACAGCTTGATCGCCTTCTGGCAGTTCAAGCAGTCCTGCGTCGGACAGGCGATGGCGGCGGCCGGCTGCTACGAGGTGCGCGAGCCCCTCAACCTCGCCACAGTCTCGGCCGCATTCGCCGGCGGACTCGTCGGTTTCCTGTGGTGGAACGCACCCAAGGCCAAGGTCTTCATGGGTGACGTCGGGTCGATGGCGATCGGCGGTGTCATCACTGCCATGGCAGTCCTGACCCGCACCGAGCTGTTGCTGCTGGTGATCGCCGGTATCTTCGTGCTCTCGTCGGGCTCGGTGATCCTGCAGCGCGCCTACTTCAAGCTCACCCGCGGCAAGCGCCTGTTCCTGATGAGTCCGTTCCACCACCACCTCGAGATGCGCGGGTGGGCCGAGGTCACGATCGTCGTTCGGCTGTGGATCATCGCGGGGCTCCTCGCCGTCTCGGCCGTCGGCCTGTTCTACGTCGATTGGCTGATCCAGGTATGAGCGCGCGTCTGGACGGTCTCACCAGCTGGCACGCCGACTGGTCGGGCCTACGCGTCGCCGTGCTGGGCCTGTCGATGACAGGGTTCTCGGTGGCCGACACCCTCACCGAACTCGGTGCCGAAGTGCTCGTGCTCTCCGAGGGGGCATCCGAGGAGTACGCACGTCTGGTACCGGTGATCGGAGCGCGGCTCGAACTGGGGCCGCTCGATGAGGTCCCCGATGCGCTTCGAGCGTTCGACCCGGAGGTCGTCATCGCCTCACCGGGCTTCGCGCCGGCGCATCCGATCGTCCGCTGGACGCGCGAGACCGGTATCGCGCTGTGGGGCGACATCGAACTCGCGTGGCGCGTGCGCGACAAGGTCGTGCGCGCCGACGGCACCCCCGCCGAGTGGGTGCTGATCACCGGAACCAACGGCAAGACCACCACCACGCAGCTCACGGCCACGCTGCTGAGCGCCGGCGGTCTGCGTGCCGCGCCGTGCGGCAACATCGGCGTTCCCGTGCTCGATGCCGTTCGCGACCCGGGCGGATTCGACGTGCTGGTGGTCGAGTTGTCCAGTCATCAGCTGTGGTACCTGGGGCAGTCCGAGCCCGCGGGCCAGCCGATTCCCTACGCGGCGACGTGCCTGAACCTCGCCGACGACCATCTCGTCTGGCACGGCAGCGCTGACGCCTACCGTGACGCGAAGGCCGTCGTCTATCGCAACACCCGCATCGCCTGCGTCTACAACAAGGCAGACCTCGCCACGCAGCACATGGTCGAGGAGGCCGACGTCGTCGAGGGCGCTCGGGCGATCGGCTTCGACCTCGGCACGCCGGGGCCCAGCGACCTGGGGGTCGTGGACGGCATCCTCGTCGACCGCGCCTTCCACGCCGATCGTCGCCACAGCGCACTCGAGCTGATCACCGTCGACGAACTGCGCTCGGTCGGGCTCTCTGCGCCGCACATCGTGATGAACATCCTCGCGGCATCGGCGCTGGCGCGCTCGCTGGGAGTCGAGCCGGCCGCGATTCATGACGCGCTGCGCACCTTCGAGCTCGACGCGCACCGGATTCAGCTCGTCGCCGAGCATGCGGGCATCCGCTGGGTCGACGATTCGAAGGCGACGAACCCGCACGCCGCTGCTTCGTCACTGCGCGCGTACCCTGGTGCGATCTGGGTCGTCGGCGGTGACCTCAAGGGCGTCGACCTTTCGGACCTGATCGCCGAGGTCGGCGTCGGCGCCGGCGCCGCGCTGATCATCGGCATCGACCGTGAGCCGGTGCTGACCGCGTTCCAACGACACGCGCCACTCGTGCCCGTGTACGAGGTCGTTCCCGGTGACACTGGAGAGGTCATGGATCGCGTCGTGGAGCTGGCGGCGGAGATCGCCGAGGGGCAGGGCACTGTGCTCCTGGCACCCGCGGCGGCATCCTTCGACCAGTTCACGGGATACGCGGACCGGGGAGTGCGCTTCGCGCAAGCGGTGCGCACATGGATCGAGCGGGGGAGCGCGGATGACGCAGAGGAATCGCCCGCGCAGCGCTGACGGCGAGCCCGTCGACGAGCGCCGCGGACTCGCGGCCCGGGTGACACTCGGAAGGCTGTTCACTCCGCCCTCGACCGAGTTCGTGATGATCGCCTCCACGGCGGTACTGCTCACGTTGTTCGGCCTGGTGATGGTGCTCTCGGCGACCAGCGCGAATCCGACCGCACCGTTCGACGACGCACTCAAACAGGGCATCTTCGCGTTGATCGGCCTGCCGCTGATGCTGCTGATCAGCAGGCTCCCGGTGAAGTTCTTCGGCCGCATCGCCTGGCCGGCACTGATCTTGGCCACGGCGATGCAGTTGCTCGTCTTCGTGCCCGGAATTCGGGTGTCGTCCTACGGAAACACCAACTGGATCAAGATCGCAGGCTTCCAGCTGCAGCCCTCGGAGTTCCTCAAGCTCGCGCTGGTGCTGTGGATCGCCTACGTGCTGCTGCGCAAGCAGGCCCGGCTGGGTATCTGGCATCACGTGTTCATCCCGGTCGTGCCGGTGTCGATCCTGGTGATCGGCACCGTCATCGGCGGTAACGACCTCGGTACCGCGATGGTGCTCGTGCTCGCCGTGCTGGGGTGCCTGTTCTTCTCGGGCGTGAAGCTGCGTCTGTTCATCCTGCCGCTGGTCCTCGGCGTCATCGTGGTGCTCTTCTACGCGCTCTCCAGCGAGAATCGCATGACGCGCATCCTTGCGGCGCTCAATCCCGAGGCATGCGATATCAAAGATGAGTGCTATCAGGCGGTGCACGGCGTGTGGGGCATGGCCAATGGCGGCATCTTCGGCGTGGGCCTCGGCAATTCCCAGGAGAAGTACGGCTGGCTGCCCGCCGCCGCCAACGACTACATCTTCGCGATCGTGGGCGAGGAACTCGGCCTGATCGGCAGCCTGATCGTGTTGGCGCTCTTCGGCACTTTCGCCGTCGGCGCGTTCCACATCATCCGCAAGACGGATGACCCGTTCATCCGGGTGGCCACCGGCGGCATCGTCGTGTGGATCGTCGGGCAGGCCCTGATCAACATCGGTGTCGTGCTGCGTGTCTTCCCGGTGCTCGGCGTGCCCCTGCCGTTCATGTCGCAGGGGGGCACGGCGTTGCTGTCGGTGCTGATGGCGTGCGGTGTGCTGTTGGCGTTCGCCCGTACCATGCCCGCCTCAGATCCTTCCGCACCCGAACGGGGTAAGGTCGCCAGGGTGTCTGTACCGAGCGAGCGAAGCGAGACGAAGTGACCACGTACCTCCTGGCCGGCGGCGGCACCGCCGGCCATGTCAATCCGCTGCTCGCCGTCGCCGATCTGCTGCGCGAGCGCGAGAGCGCCGACGTGCTCGTGCTCGGCACGCGAGAAGGACTGGAAGCGCGTCTGGTGCCCGAACGCGGCTATGAGCTGCTCATCGTCGACAAGGTGCCCTTTCCTCGCCGTCCGAACGGCGACGCCCTGGCCTTTCCCTCGCGCTTCCGTCGTGCGGTCCGACAGGTGCGCGACCACATCCGCGAACGCGGCGTGGACGTGGTGGTGGGGTTCGGCGGATACGCCGCGGCTCCGGCCTACGTAGCCGCGCGCCGAGAGAACGTGCCGTTCGTCGTACATGAGGCCAACGCCAAGCCGGGCCTGGCCAATGTGCTCGGAGCTCGTCGGGCCGCCGCGGTCGGCGTCGCCTTCGAGGGCACGCCGCTCAAGCGCGGAGAGGTCGTGGGCATGCCTCTTCGTCGCGAGGTCGTCGACCTCGACCGCCAGGCGCTGCGCGCCGAAGCCGCGGCGGAGTTCGGGCTCGACCCCGAACGCCCGGTGCTGTTGGTCTTCGGTGGGTCGCTGGGAGCCCTGCGTCTGAACACGGCCTTCGGCGATGCCTGGCGCGACGTGCTGGACACGGGCTGGCAGTTGCTGCACGCCACGGGGGAGCGCAGTGACCTCGCCGACCCCGACGTGCCCGGCTACACACAGCGCCGTTACATCGACCGCATGGATCTCGCCTTCGCGTTGGCCGACCTGATCGTGTCGCGCTCGGGATCGGCGACGGTCAGCGAGATCAGCGCGCTCGGCATTCCCGCCGTCTACGTTCCCTATGCGGTCGGCAACGGTGAACAGCGGCTCAATGCGGCCTCCGCGGTCACGGCCGGGGCGGCCCTGCTGATGGACGATGCGGGCTTCGACGGCGACGCCGTGCGCGAACGCATCGTGCCGTTGTTGTCGGATGCCACGCGTATCGCCGCCATGGCGGAGTCCGCGCAGTTCGTCGGCACCCGTACGGGCACCGAGAACCTCGTCGCGCTCATCGATCGCGCACTGGCGCAAAAGTAGACTGAGGACGCCATGATCAGACCTGACCTTTCTCTTCCCATCCCCGAGACGATCACCTCCGCCCACTTCATCGGCATCGGTGGCTCGGGCATGAGCGGCCTCGCCCGGATGTTCCTCGATGCGGGCATCCGCGTGTCCGGCTCCGACCGCGCCGACAGCGACAACCTGCGCGCGCTGGCCGCGGCGGGGGCCACCGTGCATGTCGGACACGACGCAGCGCACCTCGGCGACGCCGACACGGTCATCCACACGGGAGCGATCTGGCCCGAGAACCCGGAGTTCGTCACGGCCAAGGAGCGCGGGCTGCACGTCATCCACCGGTCGCAGGCGCTGTTCTGGTTGATCGGCGGCAGTCGACTGGTCTCGGTCGCCGGCGCGCACGGCAAGACGAGTTCGACCGGGATGCTGGTGACGGCTCTGCAGGCGCTGGACGCCGACCCGAGCTTTGTCAACGGCGGAGTGATCGAGCAGCTGGGCGCGTCGAGCGCCTCAGGAACCGACGAGCTGTTCGTGATCGAGGCCGACGAGTCCGATGGCACGTTCCTGCTGTACGACACCTCGATCGCGTTGATCACGAACGTCGACCCCGACCACCTCGACTTCTTCGCTTCGGAGGACGCGTTCTACGATGCCTTCGTCCGCTTCGGCGACGAGGCCCGTGAGGCCGTCGTCATCTCCAGCGACGACCCCGGTGCGCAGCGCGTGCGCGCCGGTCTCGGGCATCCGCATGTGGTGACCTTCGGTCAAGCCGCGGATGCCGACGTGCGCGTGAGTGACATCGAGACCGCCGGCGGTGTCTCTGCCACGTTGAGCCACGCGGACGCGTCGGCGCGCATGCAGCTGGCGGTACCCGGTGTGCACAATGCGATCAACGCCGCCGGTGTCGTTGCCGTTCTGATCACGCTGGGCTACGCACTGCCCGACGCCGTGCGCGCTGTCGAAGGGTTCGCCGGCACCGTCCGTCGGCTCGAGCTGCATGGCGAGGCGCGCGGCGTGCACGTCTACGACGACTACTCGCACCACCCGACCGAGGTGCGCGCGGCGCTCGAGGCCATGCGCGGCGTCGCCGGCGCCGGCCGGGTGATCGCGATCCAGCAGCCGCACACGTATTCGCGCACGCAGCACATGTACCGCGAGTTCGCCGAGGTGCTGGAGGAGCTTGCCGACCACACGGTGATGCTCGATGTGTACGGTGCGCGTGAAGACCCGGTCCCCGGCGTGACGGGTGAGCTGGTCAGCGGCGCGTTCACCGACCCGTCGCACGTGCACTACGTGCCCGAGTGGCAGGCCGCAGCCGACTACACGGCGCAGGTCGCCCGCGATGGCGACTACGTCGTCACACTCGGCTGCGGCAACGTCTACCAGATCATCCCGCAGGTGCTCGACGCCCTTCGGCGCATCCCCGAGGCCTGATATGCGACGCCCGGCACCGCTCCCGGCGTCGGCGGACGAGCCTGGGCGGGACCGCTCCGAGGACGGCGCCGACACGCGTGAGGATGCTACCCGGCCCGCTCGCGCCCGGCGCGGACGCAACGAGGTCTCCGCGGTTGCGGAGGCACCGCACGCCCCGGACGAGAACTCGATCACCGAGGTGATCGAGCCTGTCGCCGGCAGTCCCGCCGCTGAAGAGTCCGTCGCTGACGGACGTGAGGAGAGCGAGTCGACGGATGCTGAGGTGCGCAGCACCGAGGTGTGGCGCGCGGCCCGTGCCCGGCGCAAGGCGCTGCGTGCTGAGATCCGGCGATTCACGCAACGATCCCGTCGACGTCGTATCGTCTGGTGGGCTTCGCTCGGTGCCATCGCAGCGCTCGTGCTCGGCAGCGTGGTCGCCGCCTACAGTCCGTTGTTCGCGGTGCGCGAGATCACGGTGGTCGGTGCTGAGGCGGTGGATCCGACCGAGGTTCGGCAGGCGTTGCAGGGGCAGCTCGGTGTGCCGCTGGCACTGGTGGACGGCGCCGAGGTGAAGTCGGCGTTGACGGAGTTCCCCATCATCGAGACGTATGCGCTGGAGGCGCGGCCCCCTCACGAGCTGCTGGTGCGCATCGTCGAACGCACGCCGATCGGCGTCGTGAAGTCGGATGCCGGGTACTCGCTGCTCGACGCGGCCGGTGTCGTCCTCGCGACCACCCCCAAGCGGCCGAAGGGACAGCCGCGGCTGGAAGTTGCGGGAGGCATCGAATCTGCCGCGTTTCGCAGCGCGGGACTGGTGATGCGATCGCTGCCCGCGGATCTGCGCGAAACCGTCACCGAGGTGCGGGCTTCCTCGGGCGACGACGTCAGCTTCAGCACGAGTGACGGCAAGACCGTCATCTGGGGTGGCGAGGGGGACTCGGTGCGCAAGGCAGAGGTGCTGGTGAGCCTGATCGAGGCCGCCCCGGACGCCCGTACGTTCGACGTCTCATCGCCCACGGTGCCCGTCGCGGGATGAGCCGCCGGCGATCCCGGCGACACGCCGTGTCGTTGCGCGCGCGTGCGTGGCTTGCGCATACCGTCGAAGTCGAGAACGCAATACCGGGAAACAGTTTAACCCTCTTGTTGAGGTTTAAGGTTAGTCCCACGTCAGGCTCGAATATCGGAGGCCGGCCATGAGCCAGAACCAGAACTACCTCGCCGTGATCAAGGTCGTCGGCGTCGGCGGTGGCGGCGTCAATGCCGTCAACCGGATGATCGAACTCGGACTCCGCGGTGTGGAGTTCATCGCCGTGAACACCGATGCGCAGGCGTTGCTGATGAGCGACGCCGACATCAAGCTCGACGTCGGACGCGAACTCACCCGTGGCCTGGGCGCGGGAGCAGACCCCGAGGTCGGCCGGCGCGCAGCCGAGGATCACGCCGAAGAGATCGAGCAGGCGCTCACCGGTGCCGACATGGTCTTCGTCACCGCGGGTGAGGGCGGGGGCACGGGCACCGGCGGCGCACCTGTCGTCGCGCGCATCGCCAAATCGATCGGCGCACTCACGATCGGTGTGGTCACCAAGCCGTTCTCCTTCGAAGGCCGTCGACGCCAGAGCCAGGCCGAGCAGGGTGTGGCCAAGCTCAAAGAAGAGGTCGACACGCTCATCGTCGTTCCCAACGACCGACTTCTGGAGATCAGCGACCGCGGCATCTCGATGATCGAGGCGTTTGCGACCGCCGACCAGGTGCTCCTGGCCGGTGTGCAGGGCATCACCGACCTGATCACCACCCCCGGGCTCATCAACCTCGACTTCGCGGACGTCAAGTCCGTCATGCAGGGAGCGGGCTCTGCCTTGATGGGCATCGGTTCCGCGCGGGGCGCGGACCGGGCGATCAAGGCAGCAGAGCTTGCCGTCGAGTCGCCCCTGCTCGAGGCTTCGATCGAAGGTGCCCATGGTGTGCTCCTGTCGATCCAGGGTGGATCGAACCTCGGCATCTTCGAGATCCACGATGCGGCAGACCTCGTCAAGGAAGCGGCGCACCCCGAAGCGAACATCATCTTCGGAACCGTCATCGATGACACTCTGGGCGACGAGGTGCGTGTCACCGTGATTGCAGCCGGGTTCGATGGTGGCGCCCCGTCGCCCCGTCTGGAGCCGATGATCGTCGAGCGCTCGACGGCCGCTCCCGTGCCGGACGTCGAGGTCGAGCAGAAGCAGGAAGTCGAGTCCGAGGCGCCCAAGTCTGCGGCCCCCGCCGGGCCCGCCGCGGTGGCACCGAGCCTGGAGCCGGCGTTCAGTGACGACGACATCGACATTCCCGAGTTCCTGAAGTGACGCTTGCAGCGCGGTTGTCGGCGATCGACGATCGCATCGCCGACGCCGCGCGCCGCGCAGGACGTGACCCGGGGGAGATCACCCGCATCGTCGTGACCAAGTTCCACCCCGCCTCACTGGTGCGTGAACTGCACGCGCTCGGTGTTGCGGACGTCGGCGAGAACCGTCAGCAGGAGCTCACGGCGAAACGCGCGGAACTCGACGATCTCGACCTGCGCTGGCACTTCATCGGTCAGGCCCAGACGAACAAGGCAGCTGCGATTCGCCGGGCATCCGACGTCGTGCACTCCGTCGATCGCACCCGCCTTGCGGACAGTCTGCACCGAGCGGCGGACGATGAGTCACGGCTCGACGTGCTGGTGCAGGTCAACCTCACGCACGATGCCGGTCGGGGCGGCACCACAGTCGCCGACGCCGAGCGCCTCACCGAGCACGTGCTCGGTCTCGACTCGTTGCGACTGCGTGGAGTGATGGCCGTAGCGCCACTTGATGAGGATCCCGCAGCGGCGTTCGCGCGCCTGCGTGACGTCGCAGACGGCATCCAGCGGCTCGCCCCCGAGGCCACCTGGATCTCGGCGGGCATGACCGGTGACTTCATCGAAGCGATCGACGCGGGTGCGACACACCTGCGGATCGGTTCCGCAATCACCGGGCCGCGCCCCGACCGGGGTTAGCCTGAAGGCCAGACCAGCCCGCATCGTTCGAACCGGAGGACACGATGGGTAACCCACTGAAGAAGACCATGGTGTATCTCGGCCTCGCCGACGAGGAAGGGGTCTACGAAGAGGAGAGCGCGCCAGCACCCGCCCGCGCCACGCGCGAACGTGAGCGCGAGCGCGACCACGAGGAGCAGGCGCCGGCCCCGGTCACTCCGCTGCGGCGTCCGACCGCGGTGCGCCAGCCTGCCGGCGGTGCGGTCAACGAGATCCTCACCGTGCACCCCAAGCAGTACCGCGATGCACAGCTCATCGCCGAGAACTTCCGTGACGGCGTGCCGGTCATCATCAACCTCTCGCAGATGAGCGATGCCGACGCGCGCCGCCTGATCGACTTCGCCAGTGGTCTGTCGATCGGGCTGTACGGACGCATCGAACGCGTCACGAGCAAGGTATTCCTGCTGTCGCCCGAGAACATCTCGGTGTCGGGGCAGGGTGGGATCGCACAGGCGGACTCCGCCTCGTTCGACTCCTGATCCGTGGCGACCGTTCTCAGCATCGTCGGCGGCATCGTCGACCTGGTGCTGACGCTGTACATCCTCGTGCTCATCGCCCGGCTGGTGCTGGACTACATCCCGCTCTTCAACAGGGAATGGCGCCCGAAGGGGGCGGGCCTGGTCGCCGCCGAGCTGGTGTACACCGTCACCGATCCGCCCATTCGCTTCTTCCGCAGACTCGTTCCGCCGTTGCGGCTCGGCACGATCGCGCTCGACTTCGGATTTATGCTGACGATGATCAGCGTGCTCATCCTGATGTCGATCGTGCGGGCGCTCACCTGACCACACGCGGAGTGGCATCGTCGCGCCGCACAGACAGGGCGGCTATGCTTGGCTCCCAGGCGCGAACCTCCGGGCGCGCGCACACTGAACCGTTGCGCCGGCTCTCACCGACTGGCAGCCGAACTCATCGAAAGAGGAGCCACCCATGGCACTGACCCCGGATGACGTCGTCCACAAGGAGTTCCAGCACGTCCGCTTCAAGGACGGCTTCGACCCGGAAGAGGTCGACGACTACCTTGACGAGATCGTCGTCGAATGGCGTAAGACTCTCGAAGAGAACAACGACCTGAAGGCCAAGCTCGCGGCGTTCGAGTCCGGCGCAGCCGCCGCACCCGCTCCGGCCCCGGCCGCACCCGCCGCTCCGGCGCCCGTCGACGCCGCGTCGGCGACCGGCACCTCGGCCGGCATCATCGAGCTGGCGCAGCGCCTGCACGACGAGCACATCGCCGAGGGTGAGGCCAAGCGTCAGCAGCTCATCTCTGAGGCTGAAGCTGAGGTCACCCGCATCCGCACCGAAGCGCAGGCGAAGCAGCGCGAAGAGTCCGCACGCCTGGAGCGCGAGCGCAACACCCTCGAGGCGCGCATCACCGAACTGCGCGAGTTCGAGCGCGACTACCGCGGCAAGCTCCGCGCGATGATCGAGGGCCAGCTGCGCGACCTCGACCAGAAGTCGAGCACCGACTCGACGCCTGTCTCGGCCATCGGCCTGTAGGTCACTCTTGACAGGACGTCGTCCCCTTCACAGGTCGGCGGCCGGTGCGATCGTCGCGGTTCTCGCGATCGTCGTACTGGCCGCCGATCAGTTCGTGAAGCAGCTCACCGTGCAGAACATGTCCGAGGGGGAGCGCATCCCCGTACTCGGTGAGTTCTTCGAACTGCTCTATGTGCGCAACCCGGGCGCAGCGTTCTCGCTGGGCAAGGACCACACCTGGATCTTCACGATCGCCCTTGCCGTCGTCGCGGGCGTCGTCATCTGGAAGGCCTTCGGGCTCCAATCTAGGCTGTGGGCCGTCGTTCTCGGCTGTCTGCTCGGCGGCGTGCTCGGGAATCTCACCGATCGGCTGTTCCGCGCCCCCGGCTTCCCGGTCGGCGAGGTCGTAGACATGCTCTCCCTGCCCTGGATGATGCCCGCGATCTTCAACGTCGCCGACATCTTCATCGTGTCGGGCATGATCTCGGTCGCTCTGCTGGTGCTGATCGGCCTGCGTTTCGACGGCACGCGCGACCGCGACCACGAACGTGCCGCCGCTGAAGCTGCTGAGGGCACCGAAGTCCCAGCATCCGACGGCGCGTCCAAGCCCGCCACCCCCGAGAGCTGATCATGCAGTCCCGGAGTCTTCCCGTTCCCGACGGGCTCGACGGCGCGCGCGTCGACGCGGCCCTCGCGAAGATGCTCGGCTTCTCGCGCACGTTCGCCGCGGAGGTCGCCGAGGCCGGCGGCGTCACACTCGACGGCGCGCCGTTGGGCAAGTCCGACCGGTTGCGTGCCGGCGGATGGCTCGATGTCAGCTGGAGTCCCAAAGAGGAACCGCGGATCGTGCCTATCGCGGTGCCAGAGCTCGGCATCGTGCACGACGACGATGACATCGTCGTGGTCGACAAGCCCACCGGCGTCGCAGCACACCCCTCGCTGGGCTGGGAAGGTCCCACGGTCGTCGGTGCCCTGGCGGCCGCCGGATTCCGGATCGCGACGACCGGCGCGCCCGAACGGCAGGGTGTCGTTCACCGGCTGGACGTCGGCACCAGCGGTCTGATGGTCGTCGCCAAGACCGAGTCGGCATACACGGCACTCAAGCGCGCGTTCAAAGAACGCACGGTCGAGAAGATCTACCATGCCGTCGTCCAGGGGCATCCCGACCCGCTGAGCGGCACGATCGACGCACCGATCGGCCGGCACCCGAACCACCAGTGGAAGTTCGCCGTCGTGCCGGATGGCAAACCATCGGTGACCCACTACGAGACACTCGAGGCCTTTCCCGGCGCGTCGCTGCTCGAGATCCATCTGGAGACCGGGCGCACCCACCAGATCCGCGTCCACATGGCCGCGCACCGACACCCCTGCGTTGGCGACCCGCTCTACGGGGCGGACCCGACGCTGTCGGCGCGCCTGGGGCTCACGAGGCAGTGGCTGCACGCGCATCAGCTGGCGTTCACCCACCCGGCGACCGGGGAGTGGGTGCAGTTCGAATCTCCCTACCCGGAAGACTTCCAGCACGCCCTGCGCGTGCTCGATCCGGGGCGCTGACCTGGCGTCAGCGCGGCGCGCGACCGCCGCGGAAGTGCGCCGGGTCGTCCTCGGCCATCGCCAGGGCGATCTTGCGCACATGCGCGTCATCGACGTCGCCCATCGCGGCGAGGTCGTAGAACCCGACCTCGGTCAACTCCCCGTCGGCGGGATGCGGATCCCCCGACACCCAGGAGCAGCGGAAGACGATGTCAAGGTAGTCGACCTGATCGCCGTTGGCGTAGGTCACCCGTGGCACCTGCTGCACCAGCGCCAGCCGGTCGACCGAGACGATGATGCCCGCCTCTTCCAGACACTCCCTCGCGGCGGCATCCGCCGGCTCCTCCCCGGGCTCGACGATCCCGGCGATGGTCTGCCACGCACCGTTGTCGGCGCGCTTGCCCAGCAGTACTTTCTCATCGCGGAACACGACCGCGGTGGTGCCGACGAGGGCGAGCGGAGCGGTGCCGATGTGCTCGCGCAACGCGAGGACGAAATCCGGAGTGGCCATGCTCTCAGAGTAACGGCGACGCGGCACCGGGGTCGGATGCCGCGGGTAGGCTCGAGGCATGGCATCCGATTCCTTCGTGCACCTGCATGTCCACAGCGAGTACTCGATGCTGGACGGTGCCGCGAAGCTCGCCTCGATGACCCAGGCCGCCGCCGACTACGGCATGCCCGCGATCGCGGTGACCGACCACGGGAACACCTTCGCCGCGTTCGAGTTCTACAACGCGGCCAAGTCCGCCGGCGTCAAGCCGATCATCGGGCTCGAGGCGTACGTCACCCCGGGCACGCACCGCAGCGACAAGTCGCGCGTCGCGTGGGGTTCCCCCGACCAGAAGAGCGATGACGTCTCGGGCTCCGGCGCGTACACGCACACCACCATGTGGGCTGAGAACACGGCCGGGATGCACAACCTCTTCCGGCTCAGCTCTCTCTCGAGCATCGAGGGGTACTACTTCAAGCCGCGCATGGATCGCGAGCTGCTGCAGACCTACGGCAAGGGGCTGATCGCCACCACGGGGTGCCCGTCCGGCGAGATCCAGACCCGTCTGCGGCTGGGCCAGTACGATGCAGCCCGCGCCGCCGCCGCCGAGTTCCAGGACATCTACGGCAAAGACAACTACTTCGCCGAGATCATGGATCACGGGTTGTCGATCGAGCGTCGGGTGATCACCGATCTGCTGAGGCTGTCGAAGGACCTCGGAATCCCGCTGGTCGCGACCAACGACTCGCACTACACCCACCAGCACGAGGCCGATGCCCATGAAGCGTTGCTGTGTGTGCAGTCGGGGTCGACGATGGACGATCCGAACCGCTTCAAGTTCGACGGCGACGGCTACTACATCAAGACGGCGCAAGAGATGCGCCAGCTGTTCCGCGACCACCCTGAGGCGTGCGATAACACGCTGCTGATCGCCGAACGCTGCAACGTCGAGTTCGACACCTCGGCCAACTACATGCCGCGCTTCCCCGTTCCCGACGGTGAGACCGAGGAGAGCTGGCTGGTCAAAGAGGTCGAGGCGGGTCTGCACTACCGCTACCCGAACGGCATCTCAGACGCCGTGCGCCAGCGCGCCGAGTACGAGACCGGCATCATCCTGCAGATGGGGTTCCCGGGCTACTTCCTGGTCGTCGCCGACTTCATCAACTGGGCCAAGGACAACGGCATCCGCGTCGGTCCGGGCCGTGGCTCCGGTGCCGGATCGATGGTCGCCTACGCCATGAAGATCACCGACCTCGATCCCATCGAACATGGTCTGATCTTCGAGCGGTTCCTCAACCCCGACCGCGTCTCGATGCCCGACTTCGACGTCGACTTCGACGACCGTCGCCGCGGCGAGGTCATCGAGTACGTCACCGAGAAGTATGGCTCCGAACGCGTGGCGCAGATCGTCACCTACGGAACCATCAAGTCGAAGCAGGCTCTCAAGGATGCCGGTCGAGTGCTGGGCTTCCCGTTCAGCATGGGGGAGCGTCTGACCAAGGCGATGCCGCCGCCCGTGATGGGCAAGGACATGCCGCTGAGCGGTATGTACGACAGCGCACACCCGCGGTACAAGGAAGCCAGCGAGTTCCGCGCCCTGATCGACACCGATCCCGAGGCCAAGACCGTCTTCGATCGTGCGCTCGGCCTGGAAGGGCTGAAGCGGCAGTGGGGCGTGCACGCCGCCGGTGTGATCATGTCGTCCGAGCCCCTGCTCGACATCATCCCGATCATGAAGCGCGAGCAGGACGGCCAGATCGTCACGCAGTTCGACTACCCGTCGTGCGAGGCGCTCGGCCTGATCAAGATGGACTTCCTCGGGCTGCGCAACCTGACGATCATCTCGGACGCGCTCGACAACATTCGCATGAACCGCGGCGAAGAGATCGACCTCGAACACCTCGAGCTCGATGACCGTGCCGCCTACGAACTGCTCACCCGGGGCGACTCACTCGGCGTCTTCCAGCTTGACGGCGGGCCGATGCGCGCCCTGATGCGCCTGATGCGACCCGACAGCTTCGAGGACATCTCGGCACTCATCGCGCTGTACCGCCCGGGGCCGATGGGGGCGAACTCGCACACGAACTACGCGCTCCGCAAGAACGGGCAGCAGCCGATCACCCCCATCCACCCGGAGTTCGTCGAATCACTTGCCGACATCCTGGAAGAGTCCTATGGCCTCATCATCTACCAGGAGCAGGTGATGGCCATCGCCCAGCGCGTTGCCGGGTTCTCGCTCGGCCAAGCAGACATTCTGCGCCGCGCGATGGGCAAGAAGAAGAAATCCGAGCTCGACAAGCAGTTCGCGGGCTTCCACGCCGGCATGCAAGCCAACGGGTACTCGGACGAGGCCGTCAACGCGCTGTGGGAGATCCTGCTGCCGTTCTCGGACTACGCATTCAACAAAGCACACTCCGCCGCGTACGGCGTCGTGTCGTACTGGACGGCCTATCTGAAGGCTCACTATCCGGCCGAGTACATGGCGGCGCTGCTGACCAGCGTCGGCGACTCCAAGGACAAGATGGCGCTCTACCTCAACGAGTGCCGCCGCATGGGCATCCGCGTGCTGCCGCCCGACGTGTCGGAATCGATCAACTTCTTCGCCGCCGTCGGGGAGGACATCCGCTTCGGGCTCGGTGCCGTGCGCAACGTCGGCAGCAACGTCGTCGACGGTATCGTCGGCGCGCGCGAGGAGGGGCCGTACACGTCGTTCCACGATTTCCTGAACCGTGTGCCGATGCATGTCTCGAACAAGCGCACTGTCGAGTCGTTGATCAAGGCCGGCGCGTTCGACTCGATGGGTGACACGCGGCGCGCGCTCGTGGAGATCCATGAGGATGCCGTTGAGGCTGCTGTCGACCGCAAGCGCAACGAGGCCCAGGGGGCTATCGGCTTCGACTTCGACAGCCTGTACGACGACATCGAGGGTGCGCCGCCGGCCAAAGTGCCGGAGCGTCCCGAGTGGATCAAGAAGGACAAACTCGCCTTCGAGCGCGAGATGCTCGGTTTGTATGTGTCGGATCACCCGCTCGCGGGTCTCGAGGTGCCGCTGGCCAAGCACGCCTCGATCTCGATCCACGACCTGCTCAATTCGGAGGACATGCAGGACGGTGATCAGGTCACCGTCGCGGGCCTCGTCACCAGCGTTCAGCACCGGGTGGCCAAAGCCAGCGGAAACCCCTACGGCATGATCACCGTCGAGGACTTCAACGGCGAGGTGACGGTCATGTTCATGGGCAAGACCTACACCGAGTTCCAGCACACGCTGCAGCAGGACGCGATTCTCGCCGTGCGCGGACGGGTCTCGCGTCGCGACGACGGGCTCAACCTGCACGCGCAGTCGACGTTCACACCGGACGTCGGTTCGTTCGATGCCGCGGGACCGCTCTCGTTGCTGGTCGCCGAGCAGCGGGCCACCGAGCGGGTGATGAACGACCTGGCGATGGTGCTGCAGCGCCATGCCGGTGAAACCGAGGTGTTGCTGCGCGTGCACCGTGGCGGTACCGCGAAGGTGTTCGAGGTGCCGATGCCCGTGAAGATCTCGGCCGACCTGTTCGGCGATCTCAAGTCGCTGCTTGGACCGACCTGTCTGGGATGAACGACATCGCGCAGCACACCGCCAGTCGGGGTCGATAGGATCGTTTCTCGCGTGCGAACCGACCACGACGCCTGCAGCGACGAAAGGACCTGTTCGATGAGCCACGACACCACGAATCTCCCGCCCAGCGACGGGCCGCTCGCGGGCGTGCCCGCGGCACTCGGCGACTCCGAGCGTGTCGAGGACGTCGACGGAGCCGTGCTGTACGAAGACCAGGTGCAGCCCGAGACGGGCATCTTCGGGTTCACGTTGCGTGAGCTTCTGATCATCGGCACCTGGTTTGTCGCCTTCGTCGTGTCGTTCTTTCCCGTCGGAATCGTCGGTGGCTCGATCTGGACCACGGGAATCGGGTGGATCCTGACGATCGGTGTGCCGACGGTCGCCGTCTTCCTGGTCGTGCTGCGCAGGCTCTCGCCCGACGGCATCCGCCGCGTTGGGTCGCTCGGTATCGACCAGTTCGCCTCGGTCGCCGCATCCGTGGCCGCGGTCTCGTGGGCCCAGTTGCTCTGGTCTCAGGTCGCCGTCACGATCGGCACGGGCGTGTACGCCGTCGGCTGGGTCGTGATTGTGGCGCAGCTGGCGCTGGCCGGGATGGTCGTCGTGACCGTGTTCGCTCCGCTGATTCCCGGGCTGCGCGAGGACTTCGAGGGACGGATGGAGACGCTCGCCCACCGCAATGCGAACCCTGTTCGTCCGGTGGTCGCCCGCGCGCCGCGCGTGCGTTCCATGAACACCGCGGATGCTGCGGATGCCGGTGAACCCGCCGTCGAGAACGCCGCCGTCGAGGACGAAGCCATCGCGGAGCCTGAGGCCACGGCCGGCGAGGTCGATGCCGCCGATACTCCGGCTCGGGAAGCCGACTCACTCGATGCGACGCGATCCCTCCACATCGATGGCTCGGATCAGCTCGCGGCATCCGACGAGACGCCGACGACGGCATCCGACGACACTGAGGTGCCCTTCGACGAGGTGCCTCAGGCGGACCACCAGAAAGACCACCACACCGATCCGGTCGGCGTGCTCGAGCAGATCTTCGCCGACGACGTCGAGACGACGGTCGACCGGCCGTTCACCGGCGCGGCCGGCGCCGGCACCACCGCCGGGGCCGCTCCCGGACCCGTGGGAGCCGAGCCGTTCTGGGTTCTCGCAGCAACAGAGCGGGACGTTCTCGATGAACGCGGTCACACGCTGTTCCGGGTGGGCCCGCACGCGTGGACGCTCGTCATCGAGGACCGCGGGGGCGCCTACGTCGTCCGCCATGAGGACGGGCGGATCGGCTACCTGCACGACATCACCGACATCACAAGAGGCTGAGCACATGCGCACCATCGATCTTCGCGGGCAGCAGCTCGCACCCGCCGACCTGCTCGCCGCTGTGCCGCGAGCGACTCAGGCGCGCAGCGAAGCGCTCGAGACCGCGGCGCGCATCGTCGAGGACGTCCGCGTGCGCGGCGAGGCAGCGTTGCGCGAGCAGGCCGAGCGCTTCGACCGTGTCACCGGACACGCCATCCGTGTGCCGGCCGAGCACCTCGCCGAGGCTGCCGAATCCGTCGACCCGGCCGTGCGGGAAGCCCTGACCAAGGCCATCTCACGTGTGCGCAGGGCGTCGGCCGCACAGGTACCGGAGCCGCGGGTCACCGAGATCGGGCCGGGAGCACGCATCGCGCAGCGCTGGCAACCCATCAACCGGGCGGGCGTCTACATTCCCGGCGGCAAGGCGCCGCTGGCGTCCAGTGTGATCATGAACGTCGTCCCCGCGCAGGTTGCGGGTGTGCGCTCGATCGCCCTCGCCTCGCCGCCACAGGCCGGTCACGAGGGGCGTGTGCACCCGACGATCCTCGCCGCCGCCGCGCTGCTGGGCATCGACGAGGTCTACGCCATCGGGGGAGCCGGAGCCATCGGCGCGCTCGCCCACGGCGTCGCCGACCTCGATCTCGATCCCGTTGACGTCGTCACCGGCCCCGGCAACAACTACGTGGCCTCGGCCAAACGCGCCGTCGCCGGTGTCGTCGGCACCGATTCCGAGGCGGGCGCCACCGAGATCCTCATCGTCGCCGATGCCGACGCCGACCCGCGCCTCATCGCCGCCGACCTCATCAGTCAGGCCGAGCACGACGAGCAGGCCTCGGCCGTGCTGGTCACCGACTCGTCCGAGCTCGCGCAGCGCGTCGCCGACGAGGTCGCCCGGCAGGCAGCATCCACCACTCACGCCGCGCGCGTCGCGGAAGCACTGGCGGGCCCGCAGTCGGCGATCGTCCTCGTCGACGACCGCGCGATGGCCGAGGCCTTCAGCAACGCCTATGCGCCCGAACACCTCGAGCTGCACCTGAGCGACGCCGCCGCAGCCGCCGAGCGCTTCACCAGCGCCGGTGCCGTCTTCGTCGGCGACCAGACCCCGGTCAGCCTCGGCGACTACCTCGCCGGCAGCAACCACGTGCTGCCAACCGGGGGACAGGCGCGCTATGCCCCGGGCCTGGGCGCGTACACGTTCCTGCGTCCGCAACAGGTGATCGAGTACGACCACGCCGCGCTCTCCGAAGTACGCGCCGGGGTTGTCGCCTTGGCCGCGGCCGAACTGCTGCCCGGCCACGGCGACGCCGTCGATGCGCGGTTCGCCGAGTCCGTCGGCGGCCACGAGGTACGCTGAGGGATCATGCACTGCCCGTTCTGCCGTCACCCGGACTCCCGCGTCATCGATTCGCGCACCAGCGACGACGGGCTCTCCATCCGCCGTCGGCGGCAGTGCCCGGAATGCGGGGGACGCTTCTCGACGACCGAAACGGCGAGCCTGGTCGTCATGAAGCGCTCGGGGGTCATGGAGCCCTTCAGCCGCGACAAAGTCATCACGGGTGTGCGCAAAGCGTGCCAGGGACGCCCGGTCACCGAGGCCGACCTCGCCGTGCTCGCCCAGCGCGTCGAGGAGGCCGTGCGGCAGACGGGTGTGTCGCAGCTCGATCCCAATGAGATCGGTCTCGCGATCCTCGGGCCGCTACGCGAGCTCGATGAGGTCGCGTACCTGCGATTTGCCAGCGTGTACCAGCAGTTCGATTCGTTGGAGGACTTCGAATCGGCGATCGGCTCCCTCCGGGCCGACCGCGCCGCGGCAGAGCAGGAGTCGACCGGGCGGTAGCCTTGGCAGTGATGTATTCACTGTTCTTCCGCCACGTCCTCACGCGCTTCGACCCGGAGTTCGCTCACCACGCCGCCATGGCGGTCATCCGCGTCGTCGGCGCGCGCCCGTTCTCGTGGGCGGCTCGTGCGATCACCGCTCCGACGCCTGAGCAGCAGGTGCACGCACTCGGTCTGACCTTCCCGTCTGCGTTCGGTGTCGCCGCGGGCTTCGACAAGAACGCCGTGGGTGTGCGCGGCCTGGACGCGCTCGGGTTCGGTCACGTCGAGATCGGCACCGTGACGGCCATTCCGCAGGACGGCAACCCCAAGCCGCGGCTGTTCCGTCTGGTGCCCGACCGCGCCGTGATCAACCGGATGGGTTTCAACAACGAGGGAGCGGATGCTGCCGCACGGCGCCTACGGAAGCTGCGCCGCCGCGCACCCCGTGCGGTCATCGGCGTCAACATCGGCAAGAGCCGCGTGGTCGAGGTCGAGGATGCTGTCGCCGACTACGTCGCCTCGGCATCGAAGCTGGCACCACTGGCGGACTATCTCGCCGTGAACGTGTCGTCGCCGAACACCCCCGGTCTGCGCGGTCTGCAGGCCGTCGAGACGTTGGCGCCGCTGCTGCGCGCCGTGCGGGAGGCCGCCGGGTCGACGCCGTTGCTGGTCAAGATCGCACCGGACCTGCCGGATGATGAGATCGAGGCCATCGCACGTCTGGCCGTCGATGAGGGTCTGGCAGGCATCATCGCGCACAACACCACGATCGCCCGGGACGGCCTGCACACAGACGCTGCCGTCGTCGAGGCGGCGGGTGCGGGCGGGCTGTCGGGCGCACCGCTGAAGGAACGCTCACTCGAGGTGCTCGCGGTCGTCAAGGCCGCCGTTCCGGCTGATTTCTGCGTGATCGCCGTCGGGGGAGTGGAGACGGCCGAAGACGTGCAGCGGCGGCTGGACGCCGGCGCGACCCTGGTGCAGGGCTATACGGCGTTTCTGTACCAGGGGCCGCTGTGGGCGCGGCAGATCAACCGCGGCCTCCGCGCGATCACGCCGGGCGCTGGCCGCGCTTGACCTGAGGCTTCGGCAGACGCATGAAGCGCATCTGCAGGGCGCGCATCGCCGCGTACCAGCCCAGGCCCTTCTCGCGGCGGTCGGCGCCGAACTTGGCGTCGATCTTGCGCTTGACGCGGAAGTTCAGCAGCACCATGTCGCCGATCGCCAGCAGCATGTACGCCCAGAGAGCGACCATGGCGTAGATCTGCACGGCAGGGATCGGCACCAGGTTGAGGATGATCACGACAAGCATCGCGGCCATCAGCCACTCGGAAACGTGCCAGCCGGAATCCACGTAGTCGCGCACCCAGCGGCGCTGCTCACCCTTGTCACGCGCCGGAAGGTAGCGGTCCTCGCCGTTCTCCATGCCAATGCGCGCGCGTTCGCGTCGCGCCTGCAGGTCGGCCTTCGCCGCCGCACGGGCCTCCTTGGTGTTCGCGACGAGCGGGCGCCGGTTGGCGGCTTCGCGCTCGGCGCGCGTCGGAGTGGCGCGCCCCTTGCCGACGGCGGGCGTCTCGGGGGCGTCGTCGTTTGCTGCGGGCATGGGCTTGGACACGTTCGACCTCAGTTCGGTATCGGGTTCGTCTTAAGATTACTCGCATGACCTCGTCCTCATCGCAGGCTCTGCCAGCATCCGAATCCGCTGTCCTCGACGCCGTCGCTCTCGGCGTCCCCGCCGCGCTGTCTGACCTCGGCGCTCTGGTGCGCATTCCCGGTGTCGCGTGGCCGGCATTCGATCAGACCCAGCTCGAGCGCAGCGCGGATGCTGTCGCGGAGCTCGCCCGCGGCACCGGCGTCTTCGACGACGTGCGCGTGCTGCGCGCACACGTCGACGACACCGAAGAGCTCGGCCAGCCCGCCGTGCTGGCCACCCGGGCCGCGCGAAACGGAAAGCCGACGATCCTGTTGTACGCCCACCACGACGTGCAGCCCCCGGGGGATGACGAACTGTGGGAGACGCCGCCGTTCGAGCCGACGGTACGCGATGGTCGGCTGTACGGTCGCGGAGCCGCGGACGACAAAGCGGGCATCATGGCGCATATCGCCGCGCTACGCGCGGTCAGCGAAACCCTGGGCGACGACTTCGATCTCGGGGTGAACCTGTTCATCGAGGGCGAGGAGGAGTACGGCTCCCGTTCGTTCGCCCGGTTCCTGCGCGACAACGCCGATGCCCTGCGGGCGGATGCCATCGTCGTCGCCGACTCCGGAAACCTCGACTCGCACACGCCGGGCCTGACTGTCTCATTGCGGGGCAACGCGCGCTTCACCCTGACAGTGCGCACGCTCGAGCACGCCTCGCACTCGGGGATGTTCGGTGGAGCCGTACCCGACGCGATGATGGCGGCGGTCACGCTGCTGGCGACGCTCTGGGACGCCGACGGGGCGGTCGCGGTCACCGGGATGGGCGCGCGGGATGCCACCACACCGCCGTACACGGAGCAGACGCTGCGCGAGGAGACCGGGCTGCTGCCCGACGCCACCCCTGTGGGGCGCGACGACATCTTCGGTCGCATCTGGAACAAGCCGTCCATCACGATCACCGGCATCGACGCGACCAGCGTCGCGCAAGCATCCAACACACTCCTTCCCGAGGTCAGCGTCGTCATCAGCGCGCGCGTTGCGCCGGGACAGGACGCGGCCGAGGCGTACGCCGCGATCGAGTCGCACCTGCGTGCCCACGCGCCGTTCGGCGCAGAGCTGACGTTCTCGGACGTCGACCTGGGCGACGGATTCCTGGTCGATACCTCCGGCTGGGCGGTGGAGCTCACACGCGGCGCCATGGCAGACGGTTATGGGGCGGAACCGGTCGATCTCGGAATCGGAGGATCTATCCCGTTCATCGCCGACCTCGTGCGCGAGTTCCCGGCCGCCCAGATCCTCGTCACCGGTGTGGAAGACCCGCACTCCCGGGCGCACAGCCCGAACGAGTCCTTGCATCTGGAGACGTTCCGCAACGCCATCCGCACCGAGGCACTGATGCTGACGCGGATGAACGACCGCGACGCGGCATCCTGACGCGACCGGGGCGGGCGGGCCGGGCCCGCCCGCCCCGCAGGCACCGGCGGTAGGATCGAGCATGTGCAGCAGGCCGTGCTGCCGATTGCAAGGAGTTGAGATGACCGACACCACCCTGACCTCGGAGAGCACCGCTGCGCACGGTGTCTCCCTCACGTCCGCGGCAGCTCAGAAGGTCAAGAGCCTTCTCGAGCAGGAAGGGCGCGACGACCTGCGACTGCGTGTCGCCGTCCAGCCCGGTGGATGCTCCGGACTGATCTACCAGCTCTATTTCGACGAGCGTTACCTCGAGGGCGACGAGACGGTCGACTTCGACGGCGTCGAGGTGATCATCGACAACATGAGCATTCCGTACCTGGACGGCGCGTCGATCGACTTCAAGGACACGATCTCGGAGCAGGGCTTCACGATCGACAATCCCCAGGCCGCAGGCAGTTGCGCGTGCGGTGACAGCTTCCACTGAGCCCGGCCAACCTGCGTGGTTGGCATGAATAGGGTGTGAGATTGCCCTAGACTTGAATTCGCTCCTGTCCGAGATCTGAAAGGTGCATCGTGCCCTCGAAACGCCGCCTTCGTTGGGCTGCTATCCCGCTGGGAGTAGCAGCAGCTGTGGTTCTGGCGGGATGTACTCCCACCGAACTGCATGGGTTCCTCCCGGGCTTCGTAGAAGACGGCACTGCCGCAACGAACCAGACCGAGCGCGTCGCTGGTCTGTGGGTCACCTCGTGGATCGTTCTGCTCATCGTCGGCCTCATCACGTGGGGTCTGATGGGGTGGGCGGTCGTCATGTACCGCCGTCGCAAGGGTCAGACCGGTCTGCCCGTGCAGCTGCGCTACAACATGCCGATCGAGATCCTCTACACGGTGATCCCGCTGATCCTCGTGCTGGCGATGTTCTTCTTCACCGCGCGCGACCAGACCGCGATCGAGACCCAGTGGTCCGATGACGAGGTCGACGTCGAGGTCACGGCGATCGCCAAGCAGTGGGCTTGGGACTTCCAGTACGACGGTGAGGCAGAGGACAACTCCGACGCCGTTTGGACCATGGGTACGCAGGCGCACCCGGACGAGGCGGGCGACTTCGACCGCGAGCAGCTCCCGACGCTGGTGCTGCCGGTCGACAAGAAGGTCAAGATCGACCTCCAGTCGCGCGATGTCGTGCACTCCTTCTGGATCATCGACTTCCTGTACAAAAAGGACATGTACATCGGGAAGGACAACTCCTGGTCGTTCATCCCGACCCGTGTCGGCGAGTTCGACGGCAAGTGCGCCGAGCTCTGTGGCGAGTACCACTCGATGATGCTCTTCAACGTGAAGGTCGTGGAGCAGGACGAGTACGACGCCTACCTCGAGACGCTGCGCGCCGAGGGCAACACCGGCGACATCACAGACTCCTACGATCGACTCAGCAATCTCCCGGGCACCGGCGCGAGCACGGACGCCGAGGAAGAGGAGTAAGCCATGACCACCACAGCTGAACCCAACACGGCGCAGGGCGCGCGTCCGAGCACCCTGCCGCCTCGGCAGGCCGCGCTCCTGTCCTCCACGCGTGTGGAGCAGAAGGGCAACGTCCTCGTCAAGTGGATCACGTCCACCGACCACAAGACGATCGGGTACATGTACCTGATCTCTTCGGTGCTGTTCTTCCTGCTGGGCGGTGTGATGGCGCTGATCATCCGCGCCGAGCTGTTCGCTCCCGGCATGCAGATCGTGCCCACGAAGGAGCAGTACAACCAGCTGTTCACGATGCACGGCACGATCATGCTGCTGATGTTCGCGACGCCGCTGTTCGCAGGCTTCGCGAACGCCATTCTGCCGCTGCAGATCGGTGCACCCGATGTCGCGTTCCCGCGTCTGAACGCCTTCGCATTCTGGCTCTTCAGCTTCGGCTCGATCATGGCGGTCGCCGGCTTCCTCACCCCGCAGGGTGCGGCGTCGTTCGGTTGGTTCGCATATCAGCCGCTGGCCAACGCCTCGTTCTCACCAGGTGTCGGTGGCAATCTCTGGATGCTCGGGCTCGGTATGTCCGGTTTCGGCACGATCCTCGGTGCGGTGAACTTCATCACCACGATCATCACGATGCGTGCCCCGGGTATGACCATGTGGCGCATGCCGATCTTCTCGTGGAACACGCTGGTGACGAGCCTGCTGATCCTGATGGCGTTCCCCGTCCTTGCAGCGGCGATGTTCGCGGCTGCTGCCGACCGCATCCTGGGCGCACACACCTATGACGTCGCCAACGGCGGTGTGCTTCTGTGGCAGCACCTGTTCTGGTTCTTCGGACATCCTGAGGTGTACATCATCGCGTTGCCGTTCTTCGGCATCGTCTCCGAGATCTTCCCGGTCTTCAGCCGCAAGCCGATCTTCGGTTACAAGACGCTCGTGTACGCGACCATCGCGATCGCCGCGCTGTCCGTGTCGGTGTGGGCGCACCACATGTACGTCACCGGTGGTGTACTGCTGCCGTTCTTCGCACTGATGACGATGCTCATCGCCGTGCCGACGGGTGTGAAGATCTTCAACTGGATCGGAACCATGTGGCGAGGGTCGCTGACCTTCGAGACCCCGATGGTGTTCTCGCTCGGCTTCCTGGTGTCGTTCGTCTTCGGTGGTCTCACCGGTGTCATCCTGGCCGCGCCGCCGTTGGACTTCCACCTCAGTGACTCGTACTTCGTCGTCGCGCACTTCCACTACGTCGTGTTCGGTACGGTCGTGTTCGCCATGTTCGCCGGCTTCTACTTCTGGTGGCCGAAGTGGACCGGACGCATGCTCAACGAGCGCCTCGGCTACATCCACTTCTGGATGCTGTTCATCGGCTTCCACATGACCTTCCTCATCCAGCACTGGCTGGGCGTCGACGGCATGCCGCGTCGTTACGCCGACTACTCGACGTACGACAACTGGGAGTGGGGCAACCAGGTCTCCACGATCGGTGCCATCATCCTCGGTGCCTCGATGCTGCCGTTCTTCCTGAACGTCTGGATCACGGCTCGCAAGGCGCCCAAGGTGACGGTCGATGACCCGTGGGGTTACGGCGCGTCGCTCGAGTGGGCCACGTCGTGCCCGCCGCCGCGACACAACTTCACGTCGATCCCGCGCATCCGTAGCGAGCGTCCCGCGTTCGACCTGAACCACCCCGAGGCAGCCGAGCACCCCGTCGCGGCGCCGGCCGCCGCAGCAGGAGAGGCCAAGTAGCACATGCGTAGCAATATCGTCCTCTGGTGGATCATCACCGTGTTCTTCGTGATCGCGGCAGCGGTCTACACCGCGTGGAGCCTGCTGGACCCGTTCCACGGCTACATCGAGTGGGTCGGCACCGTCGCCCTGCTGTTCGTCGCCTTCATGGGCGCCATGATCGCGATCTACCTTCGCAAGACCTATCGTGCACAGGGCGGCGAGCTGCCCGAGGATGTGCTCACCTCGGACATCGACGACGGTGACCCCGAAGTCGGCGAGTTCGCACCGTGGTCCTGGTGGCCCCTGGTGCTCGCCGGTTCTGCGACCGTCTTCCTGACGGGGCTCGCGGTCGGTCACTTCCTGCTCCCGATCGGTGTGGCGCTCTTCCTGATCGCAATCGTCGGCTGGGTGTACGAGTTCTACCGCGGCAACTTCGCCCGCTGACACCACAGCGCGTAGAGATCTGACAGAAGGCCCCCTGGTTCGCCAGGGGGCCTTCTGCGTGCGCAGGTGCTCACTCGTCGCCGACTGGTTCGAACACGGTCAGTCCGTCCTTCCTGTAGATCGCTACCGGGCCGGAGGCGTCGAATCCTGCGATGGCCAGCGTTGCCGTCTGTGGTGCTCTGTCTTCGACGACGGAACCATCCCCGTTGCGGAGCTCAAAGGCGTCCTCCAGTTCATGCACGGGCTCATGCCAGATCGAGGTGAGTTCGACGGAGCCTGCCCCCGTGGAACGCCACATCCGGAGACTGCGTTTCTCAGCCGTGGCGCGAAGCGCGTCATGCACAGCAGCAACTGGTCCTGGGCGACGCGCTCGGTGGCACCAGTCGTCGCGCACCACCCCCGTCCCGTCCCAGCGCAGCGTCCGGGTTCCCGAAGTCGGCGACGAAGCCGCAGGAGTCCGCATTGAGCGACCACTCAGTGGCGCCGGACGTGCGATCGAGCCTGACGAAGCGCGGTGTACGACACACGGCTGCTGAAGGCGGTCCCGCCTTCGAAGAAGCCGGCATCCGTCACCTTGGGCGCACGGAACGTTTGATCCGTCACCGAGTACTCATGGACGCGATCGTTCTCCGTGTCGGTTTCGGTTTCAAGGACGCCCGTGATGCAGAAGCGGTCGGCGTCGGACCCGCACACGACCGGACGGTGCGCCCAGACGCCCGTCGACGCGACCTCTGGCGCGAGCGAGTGCCTGTGCGCACGTCCAAGATCTCGACACGTGACCACTCGTCGACTGCCGCGGTCGGTCGCCAGGGGACGAGGGCAGACGCCTGCCAGCCGTCCTCGGTGTCCAAAGCCGCGACCTGATGCTGCTGGCCACGCAGATTGCGTCCCGGGAACGTGACGCGCTCCCACAGGAGTGTCCCGTCGCTGAAGTCCCAGGCATTGAGGGTCTGCGTACCGGCGTCAGTCGCGGCATGTTGACCCTAGCCAGTGCTAGTGGTGGGCTGTGCATCCCTGTGGATGACCGCGCTCGGCAGAAACGCAGAAGGTCCCGTCCAAAATTGGACGGGACCTTCTGCGTAGGGGGAGGGGAGCGTTACTCGCCGTCCTCCGACTTCTTCTTGCGCGGCTTCTTGACCGGATCGGTCGCGATCACCGAGCTGGGCGTGTTCGGCGTCTCACCGATCGAGGTGTCGGCAGGAGCGATCTGCTCCTCGGAGACGCCTGCGCGTGCGTGTGCACCGGCGATCTCTTCGGCTTCGAGCTCTTCGTTGTGTGCCAGCGTGTGGTGCTGGTGCGCGTCGGCCTCTTCGATCTGTGCCTGCGTGAGCGGCATCAGACGGTCCTCGAAGAACCAGCGCGAAAGCGCCGAACGCAGGTTCTGCGTCCACGGGATGCGGCCCTTCTCGTTGGGGCGAACCACGAGCGGTTCGTACACCTCGTAGTCGATGAGCTTCCAGCGGTCGTACACGTCGACGGGCTGGTGCACCTCGACGTACTCGCCACCGGGGAGGCGGACGATACGACCCGACTCATAGCCGTGCAGGACGATCTCACGGTCCTTCTTCTGCAGCGCGATGCAGATGCGCTTGGTGATGAAGTACCCGAGCACCGGACCGACGAACAGCATCGCCTGGAGCGAGTGGATGACACCCTCCATGGTGAGCATGAAGTGCGTGGCGATGAGGTCGGACGAAGCCGCTGCCCACATGACCGCGTAGAAGATGACGCCGGCGGCGCCGATAGCAGTGCGGGTGGGGGCGTTGCGGGGACGGTCTGCGATGTGGTGCTCGCGCTTGTCGCCCGTGACCCACGCCTCGATGAAGGGGTAGATCGCGACGAGCACGATGAACAGACCGAGGACTGCGACCGGCACCAGGATGCCGAACGACCAGGTGCGGTCGAGGAACACGACGTCCATGTTCGGCGGGGCGAGGCGGAGGGCACCGTCGGCGAAGCCGATGTACCAGTCCGGCTGCGTACCTGCCGAGATCGGGGAGGGGTCGTAGGGGCCGTAATCCCAGAACGGGAGGATCTGGAAGAACGAAGCGATCAGCACGATCACACCGAAGACGATGAAGAAGAAGCCACCCATCTTCGACATGTAGACGGGCATCATCGGGTAGCCGACGACGTTGTCGTTCGTGCGGCCCGGGCCCGCGAACTGGGTGTGCTTGTTGATCACCATGAGCATCAGGTGGACGACGAGCAGACCGATCAGCAGCAGCGGCAGCAGCAGGATGTGCAGCGTGTAGAGGCGTCCGACGATGTCGTGACCCGGGAACTCACCACCGAAGAGCAGGAACGAGGTCCAGGTTCCGATGAGCGGGATGCCCTTGATCATGCCGTCGATGATCCGCAGACCGTTGCCCGAGAGCAGGTCGTCGGGCAGCGAGTAGCCGGTGAAGCCCTCGGCGAGAGCGAGGATGAACAGCACGAAGCCGATCACCCAGTTGAGCTCGCGGGGCTTGCGGAACGCACCCGTGAAGAACACGCGGAGCATGTGGATACCGATGCCGGCGATGAAGACCAGTGCTGCCCAGTGGTGGATCTGGCGCACCAGAAGGCCACCGCGGACGTCCCAGGAGATGTGCAGCGCGGATTCGAACGCCGCCGACATCTCCAGACCGCGCATCGGCACGTACGCACCGGTGTAGTGCGTGGGCACCATGGATGCCTGGAAGAAGAACGTCAGGAACGTTCCCGACAGGAACACGGCCACGAACGCCCACAGAGCGATCTCGCCGAGCATGAATGACCAGTGGTCGGGGAAGATCTTGCGACCGAGCTCCTTGACCATGCCCGAAAGGCTGGTGCGCTCGTCGATGTAGTTCGCCGTCGCGCCGACGAAGCGGCCACCGAGCGGCTTCTTCTGCTGCGTGGTGTCCTCTTTATTCAGAGTTGCGGTACTCAATGACGCTCCCAGAAGCTCGGGCCGACGGGTTCGGTGAAGTCGCGCTGAGCGATGAGGTAGCCCTCATCGTCGACGGCGATGGGCAGCTGCGGCAGCGGTCGAGCAGCAGGTCCGAAAATGACCTTGGCCTGATCGGTGACGTCGAACTGCGACTGGTGGCAGGGGCACAGCAGGTGGTGCGTCTGCTGCTCGTAGAGAGCGACGGGGCAACCGACGTGCGTGCAGACCTTGGAGTACGCGACGATGCCGTCGTACGACCAGTCCTTGCGCTCTTCGGTCTCGATGAGCTGCTCGGGGCGCAGACGCATCAGCAGGACGATCGCCTTCGCCTTCTCTTCGAGGTATCCGCTGCTGTGGTCGAGCTGCTTGAGCGGCTCGGGGATGACGTGGAACGCCGAGCCGACGGTGACGTCAGCAGCGCGGATGGGGGTGCCCTCAGGATCGCGGGCAAGGCGCATACCGGACTCCCACATGGTGTGGCTGAGCAGGTAGACCGGGTCTCCGGCGTGCGGCTTCTCGGGGGTGTTGTGCGGCGCGAGTCCGCGGAAGAGGGTGATCCCCGGGACGACAGATGCGACCACGGCGACGATCAGCGAGTTGCGGATCATCTTGCGGCGGCCGAAACCGGAGTCCTGGTCGGCCTCGGCGAACACCTGAACCGCAGCCTCACGCGTCGTGTCGCGACCGCGGGTCGGGTGGCGGTGTTCAATGTACTCCTTGTCGGACATCAGCGCCTTCGACCAGTGGATCGCGCCGATACCGATGGCCAGCAGCGCCAGCGCGATGCCGATGCCGATGTACATGTTGTTCTGCCGGATGTCGATCGGCATGCCGCTCTCGATCGGGAACAGCATGTACGCGGCGACAGCCCAGATGCTGCCGGCGAGCGACAGGTAGAAGAGCGTGTAGACCGTACGCTCCGCCGTCTTCTCGATCCGCGGGTCCTTGTCGGTCATCCGCTCACGGTGTGGTGGCAGCCCCGGGTTCTCCGCAGGATCGCTGACTGCGACGCCCAGCCCCGGTGAGGGCTGGTAGGCCCTGTCCAGAGCCTGCGTGTCGTCGTCGTTTGCCATGGTGCTCCTCGTACGTAGCTGTTCTATGAAAGTGCGTCAGTTGGACTTCGCCGTGATCCACACGGTGAGGGCGACGAGCGCGCCGATGCCGAAGATCCAGATGAACAGACCCTCGGAGACCGGACCCAGCGAGCCCAGCGTGAAGCCGCCGATCTGCACTGCTTCCTGCTGCCACACGAGGGCGGCGATGATGTCGCGCTTGTCCTCGGAGCTGAGGTTCATGTCTCCGAAGACCGGCATGTTCTGCGGGCCGGTGACCATCGCCGCGTAGACGTGCAGCGCACTGGTCGAGGTCAGGGCCGGGGCGTACTTGCCCTCGGTGAGTGCGCCACCGGCCGCGGCGACGTTGTGGCACATCGCGCAGTTGATGCGGAACAGCTCAGCACCGTGCGTGATGTCGACCTCGTCCTGGGCGTTGGCGGGGTTCGCCTCACCGCTGGTTACCCAGTCCTCGGGGTAGCCGGGGCCGGGGGCAACCGACTGCACGTAGGCGGCCATTGCGCGGATCTGCGCGTCAGTGAACTGCGCGGGCTTCTGCGGGGCCTGCGGTCCCTGCATCTGCAGGGGCATACGGCCCGTCGCGACCTGGAACTCAACGGAGAGCTCGCCGACGCCGACCAGGCTCGGCCCCTCGGGCGTACCCTCCAGGTCCATGCCGTGGCAGGTGGCGCAGTTGGCCGTGAACAGCTTCTCGCCGTCCTCGACGGTGAGCTCGGTTGCGACGCTGCTGTGCGCGTCGGCCGGGGCGGCCATCGCTGCGGACGCGCCTGCGTAAGCGCCTCCGGTCAGCAACAGGCCGGCGCCGATGAGCGCGGCTGCTGCGAGGGGGCTACGACGACCGCGGGAGCGGTGCTTCTTCTCTCGTGCCATTTCGAAAAATCGCTCCGCTCTTATTTCAGGAAGTAGATGACGAAGAACAGGGCCACCCAGACGACGTCGACGAAGTGCCAGTAGTACGACACGACGATCGAGGAGGTCGCCTCCTTGTGGCCGAAGTTCTTGACGGCGTAGGCGCGTCCGATGACGAGGACGAAGGCAACGAGGCCACCCGTGACGTGGAGAGCGTGGAAGCCGGTGGTGAGGTAGAAGGCTGCGGCGTAGGAGTCAGCCGAGATCGGCAGGCCGTGGGCGACGAGCTGGGCGTACTCCCAGACCTGGCCGCTCACGAAGATCGCGCCGAGGGCGAAGGTGAGCCAGAACCACTCGACCATTCCCCAGCCGAAGAGGCGGCGGCGGCCAGCCGCGTTGAGCTGTCCCTTGCCGATGCGGTACGGCTGCAGGTCCTCGGCTGCGAACACGCCCATCTGGCAGGTGAACGACGACGCGACGAGGATCGCGGTGTTCACTGCTGCGAAGGTCACGTTCAACAGACCGGTCTGCTCCGCCCACAGATCGGGGGAGGTGCTACGGAGGGTGAAGTAGATCGCGAAAAGTCCCGCGAAGAACATCACCTCGCTGCCGAGCCACACGATGGTGCCGACAGCGACCGGATTGGGGCGCTTGATGGTTCTTGCCGCCGGGGCATACGTCGCTGAGGTGGTCACCCGTCCATTATGGCCGATTCTTCGTCGTGATTCTTGCACCACACTTGCCGGAGTCGCTGGCGGGACACTTAGGGGAACCTAAGAACAACCTGCGAATCTTCCTCGGAACCCTGGGAATCTCCCAGGTGGCGCGCTAGTCCCCGGCGCGGGAAGGTTCGCACATCGTTGTCATCTCGAATCGGCATCTTTCCGCACCCCGTAGGATCGCTGGCATGGTTGATTCCCTCACCTGGCCTGATCTGCTCACTGCGCTCCTGGAACGGCGGGATCTGAGTGTATGGGAGTCGACCTGGGCGATGCGCCAGGTGATGCGCGGCGACGTGTCCGACGCGCAACTCGCGGGCTTCCTGATCGCCCTTCGCGCGAAGGGCGAGACGATCGACGAGGTCGTCGGGTTCCGCGACGCGATCCTCGAGGCAGCTGTGCCGCTGCCGGTGTCGTCAGACGTCCTCGACATCGTCGGTACCGGAGGCGACCGGTTCGGAACAGTCAACGTCTCCACGACCGCGGCGATCATCATCGGCGCTATGGGGATTCCCGTGGTCAAGCACGGCAATCGCGCTGCCAGCTCGTCGTCGGGTTCATCCGATGTGCTGTCGGCACTCGGTCTGGACATCTCGCTCGACCCGCAGCGCGTCGCTCGGGTGCTCGACAGCACCGGGATTACCTTCGCGTGGGCCGCCGCGTTCCACCCGGGGTTCAAGCATGCGGCGAGTGCGCGATCCGAGCTCGCGGTTCCCACGGTGTTCAACATGCTCGGCCCGCTCTGCAATCCCGCCCGAGCCGAGGCCAACGCGGTCGGCGTCGCGCAATTGGATCGGGTTCCGCTCATCACGGGCGTCTTCCGCACACGCGGCGCCACGGCACTGGTGTTCCGTGGTGACGACGGGCTCGATGAATTGACCACGACGGGTCACAGCCGTATCTGGGAGGTCGCTCGCGGCGACACGCACGAGCATGATCTCGACCCTCGCGATCTCGGCATCCCGCTGGCCGATATCGCCGATCTGCTTGGCGGCACGCCCGAGCACAACGCGCAGGTGCTGCGGCGCACGCTGGCCGGTGAACCGGGCGCGGTGCGTGACATCGTGCTGCTGAACGCGGCGGCCGGCGTCGTCGCGTACGAGCTCTCCCACGACTCGACGCTCACCCAGGTTCCGATCGTCGAGCGTCTGCGCGATGCGTATGCCAGGGTTGCGGATGCGGTTGACGACGGGCGCGCAGCGGCGAAGCTAGATGACTGGGTGCGCGCGACGAACGAGCCGATCGCCTCCTGATGTAGTGCGCCATGGACGCCGTCGACGCGCTGATCGAGATCGCCGCTCTGCTGGAACGGGAGCGCGCGTCGCGGTACCGCGCGAAAGCCTTTCGGCAGGCGGCGGCCGTTCTCGCTGCGTTGCCCGAGCAGACGCGGTGGGATGCGGATGCGTTACGTGCGCAGAGGGGGATCGGCGCGTCGACCTTCGAGGTGATTCAGCAGGCGCAGCGGGGCGGCGTCCCCGACTACCTGATCCAGTTGCGTGCTTCGGTGAGCCCCGAACGTGAATCCGAGCTGCGCGGACGGCTACGCGGTGATCTGCATAGTCACACCGAGTGGTCTGACGGGACGACGCCGATCGAGTCGATGGTCTCCGCGGCCGCAGCGCTGGGACATCGCTATCTGGCGATCACGGACCATTCACCTCGGCTGCGGGTCGCTCGTGGCCTGTCGGCGGAGCGCCTTCGCGAGCAGATTCCGCTGGTGCGGGAGCAGTCGACGCCCGACCTCACGGTGCTCGCGGGCATCGAGGTCGACATTCTTGACGACGGCTCGCTCGATCAGAACCCGTCGCTGCTCGCCGAGTTGGACATCGTCGTGGCCTCCGCGCACTCGAAGCTGCGTATGCCCGCGGACGCGATGACGCGTCGGCTGGTGGCGGCGGTGGGTGATTCGGTGGTGAACGTGCTGGGGCACTGCACCGGGCGTCTTGTTCAGGGGGAGCGGGGCACGCGTCCGCCCTCGTCCTTCGATGCCAGAGCGGTTTTCGCTGCGTGTGCCGAGAACGGTGTGGCTGTCGAGATCAATTCGCGTCCCGAGCGCCAGGACCCGCCGGATGAGCTGATCGGTGTGGCGATGGCGGAGGGATGCCTGTTCGCGATCGATTCGGACGCGCACGCGCCGGGCCAGCTCTCGCTGCTGGACCATGGGGCGCAAAGAGCCGAGGCGGCAGGCGTGCCTGCAGAGCGGATCGTGACGACCTGGGGTGTCGAGCGCCTGCGCGCCTGGGCGCGCGGCTGACGGTGGGGCGGGCGGCCCCGATCAGGCGGTGGCGATCGCAGCCAGAGCGCGTTCCATCGACCCGCCGAGGTTCCACTGCTCGGCGAAGGCGCGGGCAGCATCCGCCCTCGCATCATCCAACGCGCGCAACGGGACATCGGGGGCAGCGATGTCGAGGTCGGTGGCGACGCGCACGACGTCCGGGGCGACGTCGAGGTAGGCGGCTGCCGCCGCGAAGCGAGCGGATGCCGCCGCGCTGAGCTTGCCATCGGCAACAGCGGCGCGGATGCCGGCCAGGTCGGAGTGCGCCTGCAGCAGTGACGCCGCGGTCTTCTCTCCGACGCCCTTCACGCCCGGGAGGCCGTCGGAGGCATCGCCGCGCAGAGTGGCGAAGTCCGCGTACTGACTCGGAAGCACGCCGTACTTGGCGACGACCGTCGCATCGGTCACGACCTCGAGATTGCTCATGCCGCGAGCTGTGTAGATCACGCGCACGTCTCGTGCGTCGTCGACGAGCTGGAACAGGTCGCGATCGCCGGTGACGATGTCGACGGGCATGGTCGCGCGGCTCGCGAGCGCACCGATCACGTCGTCCGCCTCGTGCTCTGCTGCGCCGATGATCGGAATTCCCAGTGCGCTGAGCGCCTCGCGGATGAGGGGGATCTGCTGCTCGAGGGGATCGGGAACCTCTTCGACATCCGTGCCGGACGGGACGGCCTCGACCACGCGGTGCGCCTTATAGCTCGGGATCAGGTCGACGCGCCATTGCGGGCGCCAGTCGTCATCCCAGCAGGCGATGACCTGTGCGGGGTGGTAGAGCGTGACGAGTTTGGCGACGATGTCGAGCAATCCTCGCGTCGCGTTCACGGAGGTGCCGTCCGGAGCCTTGACCTTGTCGGGGACTCCGAAGAACGCCCGGAAGTACAGCGAGGCCGTATCGAGAAGCATCAGTCGCTGGGTCACCGCTCCAGCCTAGAACAGGGGGAGCGCGGCGCGCCCGGCTTCTGATAATCTGAAGTGTCACTCGTGGGGTGCGCCTGCGTGCCCGCGTGACATCGCAATCCACATCCAACCGCATCGTGAGCATATCGGCTTGCCGGCTCCCGACGCCCGATCTTCCATTCACAAGGACAACCCACTACATGACTAGCGCAACGACCGCCCCGGCCACCAAGCAGGTCGCGATCAACGACATCGGATCTGCCGAGGACTTCCTGGCCGCGGTCGAGAAGACCATCAAGTCTTTCAACGACGGCGACATCATCGAGGGCACGATCGTCAAGATCGACCGCGATGAGGTTCTGCTCGACGTCGGCTTCAAGACCGAGGGTGTCATCCCCTCCCGCGAGCTCTCCATCAAGCACGACGTCGACCCCAACGAGGTCGTCGCCGTCGGCGACCAGGTCGAGGCCCTCGTTCTCCAGAAGGAGGACAAGGAAGGCCGTCTGATCCTCTCCAAGAAGCGTGCGCAGTACGAGCGCGCCTGGGGCGACGTCGAGAAGATCAAGGAGAACGACGGCGTCGTCACCGGCACCGTCATCGAGGTCGTCAAGGGCGGCCTCATCGTTGACATCGGCCTCCGTGGCTTCCTCCCGGCATCGCTCATCGAGCTGCGCCGCGTCCGCGACCTCACGCCGTACCTGGGTCAGGAGATCGAGGCCAAGATCCTCGAGCTCGACAAGAACCGCAACAACGTGGTGCTGAGCCGCCGCGCTCTGCTGGAGCAGACGCAGTCGGAGTCGCGCACGACGTTCCTCAACAACCTGCACAAGGGTCAGGTTCGCAAGGGTGTCGTCTCGTCGATCGTCAACTTCGGTGCGTTCGTCGACCTCGGCGGCGTCGACGGTCTGGTGCACGTCTCGGAGCTGTCTTGGAAGCACATCGAGCACGCTTCCGAGGTTGTCGAGGTCGGCCAGGAGGTCACCGTCGAGATCCTCGAGGTCGACCTGGACCGCGAGCGCGTCTCGCTGTCGCTGAAGGCGACGCAGGAGGACCCGTGGCAGGTCTTCGCCCGCACGCACGCGATCGGTCAGATCGCACCGGGCAAGGTCACCAAGCTGGTTCCGTTCGGTGCGTTCGTCCGCGTCGCAGACGGCATCGAGGGCCTCGTGCACATCTCGGAGCTCTCCAGCAAGCACGTCGAGCTGGCTGAGCAGGTCGTGTCGGTCGGCGAAGAGGTCTTCGTCAAGGTCATCGACATCGACCTCGAGCGTCGCCGCATCTCGCTGTCGCTCAAGCAGGCCAACGAGTCGGTCGACCCGCACGGCACCGAGTTCGACCCGGCTCTGTACGGCATGCTCGCCGAGTACGACGAGAACGGCGAGTACAAGTACCCGGAGGGCTTCGACGCCGAGACCGGTGCGTGGAAGGACGGCTTCGACGCCCAGCGCGAGGCATGGGAGCAGGAGTACGCTGCAGCCCAGGCTCGCTGGGAGGCGCACAAGGCCGCCGTCCTCAAGGCTGCCGAAGAAGAGGCCGCTGCAGGCGACGACTTCGGTGCTGCGCAGTCGTTCACGAGCGACTCCGGCGCCGGCACCCTCGCCGACGACGAGGCTCTCGCCGCTCTGCGCGAGAAGCTCTCGGGTGGCAACAGCTGAGCATCCGCTCCGTGAGTAACGGGCCGTCACCTCGCCTTCGGGCGGGTGGCGGCCCGTTCCGCGTTCCGGGACGCGCGTCCCGCCACCGGCGTGGGACACTGGGCGGATGCCACTCATCGCCCTGACCGGAGGCATCGCCTCAGGCAAGTCGACCATCGCCCGCCGTTTGGCCGAGCACGGTGCCGTTATCGTCGACGCCGACCAGATCGTGCGCGACGTGCAGTCACCCGGTTCCCCGGTGCTTGCTGCCATCGTCACGGAGTTCGGGTCGGGGGTGATCGAGCACGATGGCGCGCTGGATCGTGCGGCGCTGGGCGAGCGCGTCTTCGGCGATGACGAGGCGCTGGCCCGGTTGAACAGCATCGTGCACCCCGCGGTGCGTGAAGAGTCCGCGCGTCGCTTCGCCGCCGCTTTTGCTGCCGATCCGGAGTCTGTCGTGGTCTACGACGTGCCTTTGCTGGTCGAGGCCCGTGTCGATGACCCGTGGGACCTGATCGTGTTGGCGGACGCGCCCGCCGAGCTGCGGATCCGGCGTCTGATCGAGTTGCGCGGAATGGCTGAGGAAGCGGCCCGCGCTCGTGTCGCAGCGCAGGTGCCGGATGCCGCCAGGCGCGCGATCGCCGATATCGTCGTGGACACGTCGGTGTCGCTGGAGGAGACCCGGCGTCAGACGGACGACGTCTGGGCACGCCTTGCCGTCCACGAGCCGCGAGGTCGGTAAGGGGCATCACCTGGCGAGTGCACAGGTAGCAGGCTGACCGCCGGCACGGATGTCGGTCGCTCCTCGTAGGCTTGAGGGATGCAACCCACGCGCAGTGTCCGCCCCTTCGAGGTCGTCAGCGAGTACATGCCCGCCGGCGATCAGCCGCAGGCCATCGCTGACCTCGCCGCGCGCATCAATGCCGGCGAGACTGACGTGGTCCTGCTCGGCGCGACGGGAACGGGAAAGTCGGCGACGACCGCCTGGCTCATCGAACAGGTGCAGCGACCGACGCTGGTGATGGCGCACAACAAAACGCTCGCCGCGCAGCTGGCCAACGAGTTCCGAGAACTCATGCCGCACAACGCCATCGAGTACTTCGTCAGCTACTACGACTATTACCAGCCCGAGGCCTACGTTCCGCAGACCGACACCTTCATCGAGAAGGACTCGTCGATCAACGCGGAGGTCGAGCGGCTGCGGCACTCGACGACGAACTCGCTGCTCAGCCGCCGAGACGTCGTGGTCGTGTCGACGGTGTCGTGCATCTACGGCCTCGGTGCGCCCGAGGAGTATCTGCGAGCCATGGTGGCGCTGCAAGTAGGGGAGCGCTACGACCGCGACGCGCTGATCCGTCAGTTCATCTCGATGCAGTACAACCGCAACGACGTCGACTTCTCGCGAGGCAACTTCCGGGTACGCGGCGACACGATCGAGATCATCCCGGTGTACGAAGAGCACGCGATCCGCATCGAGTTGTTCGGAGACGAGATCGAGGCGCTCTACTCGTTGCATCCGCTCACCGGCGATGTCATCGCCAAGCTCGACGCCGTGCCGATCTTTCCCGCTTCGCACTACGTAGCCGGTACGGATGTCGTTCAGCGTGCCATCGGCACGATCGAGGCCGAACTCGAGCAGCGGCTGGCCGAGCTCGAGCGGCAGGGCAAGTTGCTCGAAGCCCAGCGACTGCGCATGCGCACCACTTTCGACATTGAGATGCTGCAGCAGCTGGGATTCTGCAGCGGGATCGAGAACTACTCCCGGCATCTCGATGGGCGGGAGGCGGGGGAGCCCCCGCACACGCTGCTCGACTTCTTCCCCGATGACTTCCTGCTCGTCATCGACGAGTCGCACGTGACCGTGCCGCAGATCGGAGCGATGTACGAAGGAGACGCCTCGCGCAAGCGCACGCTCGTCGAGCACGGCTTCCGGTTGCCCAGTGCCATGGACAACCGCCCATTACGCTTCGACGAGTTCAAGAACCGGGTCGGGCAGACCGTGTACCTGTCGGCTACGCCGGGCAAGTACGAGATGGGGATCGCCGACGGTGTGGTCGAGCAGATCATCCGACCCACCGGGCTGGTCGACCCCGAGATCATCGTCAAGCCCTCCAAGGGGCAGATCGATGATCTTCTCGAAGAGATTCGGACGCGTGTCGAGCGGGATGAACGCGTACTCGTCACCACGCTGACAAAGAAGATGGCCGAGGAACTGACGGACTTCCTCGGTGAGCACGGTGTCCGCGTGCGCTACCTGCACTCGGACGTCGACACGTTGCGCAGAGTGGAACTGCTCACCGAGCTGCGGGCCGGCGTCTACGATGTGCTCGTCGGTATCAACCTGTTGCGCGAGGGCCTCGACCTGCCCGAGGTGTCGTTGGTGGCGATCCTGGACGCCGACAAAGAGGGCTTCCTGCGGTCGGGCACCTCGCTCATCCAGACCATCGGGCGCGCGGCGCGCAACGTGTCGGGTCAGGTGCACATGTACGCCGACAACATGACCGACTCGATGCGCAACGCCATCGACGAGACCGAGCGCCGTCGCGAGAAGCAGATCGCCTACAACAAGGCCAACGGAATCGATCCGCAGCCGCTGCGCAAGCGCATCGCCGACATCACCGAAGTGCTCGCGCGTGAGGCCGCCGATACGGCGGACATGCGCGCGGGGCGGGGCAAGGGCAACAAGAGCGGCAAGGGCAAGTCGCCCACACCGAACCTGCGCCGCGAGGGGATCGCGGCCGAGGGCGCGATGCAGCTCGAGGAGACGATCGCCGATCTCTCGGACCAGATGCTCGCCGCTGCCGCAGAACTCAAGTTCGAGCTCGCAGCACGGCTCCGCGACGAAGTGCAGGACCTCAAGAAGGAGCTACGGGCCATGGAGCGCGCGGGCCACGCGTAGTGGTTCCCGTCAGGGGCAGTGCATCAGAGGCTTGGGCCCGCTGCGGTCGATCTCGTGCTTGTTCATCGGATTGCCGCACAGCGGGCATCCGCGCTCTGCGCGTTCCTCTGCACTGGGCGGCGGGGTCGCCTCATACGGGCCGACCGACGCGGGGCCCGCGAAGCGGATCAGGTTCGTGTTGAACCATGCGTAAAGACCGCCCGCCTCGCGGATGCGGGTGCGCAACGGGACGTGGGTGGGATCCTCAGCCATGTTCCTTAGTGTACTAATGATTAGGGTTCCTCGTATCATCGGAGAATGACCAGCGATGATGAACTGCTGCGGCTGGAGAACCAGCTGTGCTTCGCGATGGTGACGGCGGCGCGCAACGTCGTGGCGATCTACCGTCCGATTCTTGAGCCGCTCGGGCTTACGCACCCGCAGTACCTCGTGATGCTCGCGCTGTGGGAGAGCTCGCCGCGCTCGCTTAACGAACTCGCCCATGCGCTGGCACTGGAGCCCGCCAGTGCGTCGCCGCTCGTCAAGCGCCTGGAGAAGGACGGGCTCGTGCAGCGAACGCGCAGTGCGGCGGACGAGCGTCGCCTCGACATCGGCCTGACCGAGGAGGGGCGCGCTCTGCGCGAGCGTGCGGTGGAGGTTCCGCGCGCCGTCATGGCGCAGGTCGGCGCCGATATCCCGACGGTCACCGCGCTGCGGGACGCGCTGCGCCCGTTCGCCGGTCCGGCTCCGACCAGCCGCTGATCCGCACCAGAGCGCCGCCATGTCGGTGGCCGCTCCTAGACTTGTCTGGTGCCCATCGTTCCTGTCGTCCCATCCACGAAACTCAGCGTCCGCGGTGCCCGCGTGCACAACCTCAAGGACGTCGATCTCGACATCCCGCGCGACGCACTCGTCGTCTTCACCGGGCTGTCCGGCTCCGGAAAGTCGAGCCTTGCGTTCGACACGATCTTCGCCGAGGGACAGCGCCGCTACGTCGAGTCGCTGAGCGCGTACGCGCGTCAGTTCCTCGGTCAGGTGGATCGCCCGGACGTCGACTTCATCGAGGGGCTCAGCCCGGCGCTGTCGATCGACCAGAAGTCGACGAACCGCAACCCGCGTTCGACGGTCGGCACGATCACCGAGATTCACGACTACATGCGCCTGCTGTGGGCGCGCATCGGCATCCCGCACTGCCCCGAGTGCGGGGAGCGCATCCAGCGGCAGACGGTGCAGCAGATCGCCGATCAGCTCATGGCGTTGCCCGAGCGCACGCGCTACCAGATCGTCGCGCCCGTCGTCACGCAGAAGAAAGGGGAGTTCGTCGACCTCTTCAAAGAGCTCGGTGCCAAAGGGTACTCCCGCGCGATCGTGGACGGCGAACTGATCCAGCTCGCCGAGCCGCCCAAGCTCAAGAAGAGCTACAAGCACGACATCGCTGTTGTCGTGGACCGGCTGGTGGCATCCGGCGACATCCTGGGGCGGGTCACCGACTCGGTCGAGACGGCGCTCGGTCTGGCCGGCGGTATCGTGCGGATCAACTTCGTCGATGAGGAGGGCGATGCCGCGTGGCAGTCCTTCTCTGAGAAGCTGGCCTGTCCGAACGCGCACCCGATCACCCTGACCGAGATCGAGCCGCGCACGTTCTCGTTCAACGCGCCGTTCGGTGCCTGCCCGGCCTGCACCGGACTCGGCACCCGAATGTCGGTAGACGTCGACCTGATGCTCGGTGACGAGGAGCTGTCGATCCGTGAGGGCGTGATCCTGCCGTGGACGACGCAGGGCAAGGGCCTGTTCCAGTATTACGAGCGTCTGCTCGACGGACTCGCTACCGACCTCGATTTCTCGCTCGACACCCCGTGGAACCAACTGCACTCCGAGGTGCGCGAAGCCGTGCTGCGCGGCGACAACTACAAGGTGAGCGTCAAGTGGAAGAACCGCTACGGCCGTGAGATGCGGTACACCTCAGGATTCGAAGGCGTCGTGCCGTACATCGAACGGCAGTACATGCAGGCGGAGTCCGACACGCAGCGCGCACGGTGGGGGGAGTACCTGCGCGAGGTGCCGTGCCCGGTCTGTGACGGGGCGCGTCTGAAGCCCGAGGTGCTCGCAGTCAAGGTGCACGGGCACTCGATCGCCGAGGTGTCGTCGCTGAGCCTGGCCGATGCCAGCACGTTCATGCACACCCTGGAGCTCACCGGCCGTGAGGCAAGGATCGCCGCGCAGGTGCTGCGTGAGATCCGACTCCGATTGGATTTCCTGCTGCAGGTGGGTCTCGCGTATCTCAACCTCGGGCGCTCTGCCGGGTCGCTGTCGGGTGGCGAAGCGCAGCGCATCCGCCTCGCCACTCAGATCGGCTCCGGACTCACCGGCGTGCTCTACGTGCTCGATGAGCCCTCGATCGGCCTGCATCAGCGCGACAATCGTCGACTGATCGAGACGCTCCTCAAACTGCGTGATCTGGGCAACACCCTGATCGTCGTCGAGCACGACGAAGAGACGATCGAAGCCGCCGACTGGGTTGTCGACATCGGACCAGGGGCCGGCGTCAACGGGGGAGCGGTCGTCCACTCCGGCCCGTACTCGTCGCTGCTCGAAGAGGGCGAGTCGATGACGGGTGACTACCTCGCCGGTCGTCGCGAGATCGCCGTGCCGGCAAAGCGTCGCAAGATCGACAAGAAGCGGATGCTGAGTGTCGTCGGCGCGAGGGCGAACAACCTCAAGAACGTCACGGCCGACTTCCCGCTCGGCGTGCTCACGGCGGTGACCGGTGTGAGCGGGTCGGGCAAGTCCTCGCTGGTCAACGACATCCTCTACCAGGTGCTTGCCGGACGGCTGAACGGTGCGCGCACCGTACCGGGCAAGCACACCCGGGTCACGGGTCTCGACAACCTCGACAAGGTCGTGCACGTCGATCAAGCACCGATCGGACGCACTCCGCGATCGAACCCGGCGACTTACACCGGCGTGTTCGACCGCATCCGCACGCTGTTCAGCGAGACCCCCGAGGCCAAGGTGCGCGGATACCTGCCCGGCAGGTTCAGCTTCAATGTCAAGGGTGGGCGCTGCGATGCCTGCTCGGGTGACGGCACGATCAAGATCGAGATGAACTTCCTGCCCGACGTGTACGTGGACTGCGAGGTGTGCCACGGCAAGCGCTACAACCGCGACACGTTGGCCGTTCACTACAAGGGCAAGAACATCGCCGAGGTGCTCGAGATGCCGATCGCTGAGGCGGCCGAGTTCTTCGAGCCGATCCAGGCGATCCACCGCTACATGAAGACGCTCGTCGATGTCGGTCTCGGGTACGTGCGGCTCGGGCAGGCGGCAACGACCCTGTCCGGCGGCGAGGCGCAGCGCGTCAAGCTCGCCACCGAGCTTCAGCGACGCAGCAACGGCCGCAGCATCTACGTGCTCGATGAGCCGACCACCGGTCTGCACTTCGAAGACGTGCGCAAGTTGCTCGAGGTGTTGGGTGGGCTGGTCGACAAGGGCAATACCGTGATCGTGATCGAGCACAATCTCGATGTCATCAAGTCGGCTGACTGGGTGATCGACCTCGGGCCGGAGGGCGGCTCGGGTGGCGGCCAGATCATCGCCACCGGAACCCCTGAACAGGTCGCGCGCGTCGACGAGAGCCACACCGGCCAGTTCCTCGCCGAGATCCTCACCCCGGGGGCGAGCGGATCCGGCGTGCGCAAGGCGGGCTGATGGCCGACGTCCTGCCCTACAAGCCGCGGGCGGGCGAGATCCCGACCGATCCCGGGGTCTACCGATTCCGCGATGCGGAGGGGCGTGTGCTCTACGTCGGTAAGGCGAAGAACCTGCGCCAGCGCCTGTCGAACTACTTCGCGCCGCTGCACACGTTGCATGAGCGCACTCGGCGGATGGTGACGACGGCCGCATCGGTCGAGTGGACGGTCGTCGCCACCGACGTCGACTCGCTGCAGCTGGAGTACATGTGGATCAAAGAGTTCGATCCGCCGTTCAACGTGCGGTACCGGGATGACAAGTCGTACCCGTTCATGGCGGTGACGCTCGCCGATGAGGCGCCGCGCGTGATGGTCACGCGCAACCGGCGCATCCCCGGGGCTCGCTACTTCGGCCCCTACCCGAAGGTGTGGGCGGTGCACGAGACCATCGATCTGATGGTCAAGGTGTTCCCGATCCGTACGTGCAGCGATGCGAGCTACCGGCGCGCGATGCAGACCGGCCGCCCGTGCTTTCCCGGGCAGATCGGCAAGTGCGGCGGCCCCTGCTCGATGACGGTGACGATCGACGAGCACCGCGCCATGGTCGACGACTTCGTCGCCTTCATGGCGGGTGGTGACGAGCGCTTCACGCGCGATCTGACCAAGCGGATGCTGGCGGCCTCGGCCGCGATGGACTACGAGGCGGCCGCGAAGTACCGCGACAAGCTCTCGGCCATCGAGGCTGTACTCAGCAAGAGCGCGCTGGTGCTGCCCAGCGATGAGGACGCTGATCTGCTCGGCATCGCCGAGGACGAGCTCTCGGCGGCCGTGCATCACTTCGTCATCCGCGGCGGACGCGTGCGTGGCGTGCATTCGCTCACGGTCGACAAGGAACTCGACATCGGCGGAGGCGAACTGGTCGACCAGGTGCTGCAACGGGTCTACGGCGAGTCGAGCGACATCCCGCGTCGTGTTCTCGTCCCGGAGCTGCCCGACGATGCCGCTGAGCTCGAGCAGTGGCTGCGTCAGCGGCGCGGTCGTCGGGTGGAGTTGGCAGTTGCCCGGCGAGGACAGCGAGCCGATCTCATGCGTACCGCAACGCTCAACGCCCAGCAGGCGCTGTTGCGCCACAAGACGCGCCGCACCAGCGATTATGTCGCGCGCACGCAGGCGCTCACCGACTTGCAGGAAGCGCTCGGCATGGACGAGGCGCCGCTGCGCATCGAGTGCTTCGACATCTCGCATCTGGGCGGAACCAACGTCGTCGCCTCGATGGTGGTCTTCGAGGACGGGTTGCCGCGCAAGGACCAGTACCGGTCGTTCAACATCGCTGAGACCACCGACGACACGGATTCGATGTACCAGGTGCTCATGCGGCGCCTGGCCCGCGTCGAGAACGGTGCTCCGGCCGACGACGCAGGCATAGACGATCCGCCGGCCGCCGGGGAACGCCCCAAACCGCGCTTCGCCTACCGGCCGCAGCTGCTCGTCGTGGACGGCGGCAAGCCACAGGTGCAGGCCGCGGCGCGCGCACTGCGCGACAGCGGGCGCGCCGAGATCGCGGTGTGCGGCATCGCCAAGCGTCTGGAGGAGATCTGGATCCCCGACGATGACTTCCCGGTCATCCTGCCGCGCACGAGCGAGGCGCTGTACCTGATCCAACGGTTGCGTGACGAGGCGCATCGATTCGCGATCACGCACCAGCGGCGTCGGCGCCGGCGCGACATCCAATCGGTGCTGAGCGAGGTCCCCGGTCTCGGTGCGGCGCGGATCAAGGCGCTGCTCACTCACTTCGGATCGGTCGCGAAGCTGAAGGGGGCCGCACCCGAGCAGATCCAGGAGGTGTCGGGGCTCGGGCCTTCGCTCGCGGCAGCCATCCACGCACACCTCGGCGGCGAAGCCGGCGCCGGAGTGGATAGGCTGGAATCCAGCGATAAGGAAACCGGAGCATGATGGCCGAACCAGCCGACCAGCCCCAGCAGGAGGGCGAGTTCCTCATCGTCACCGGCATGTCCGGTGCGGGGCGCACGACCGCAGCCAACGCACTAGAGGATCTCGGCTGGTACGTCGTGGACAACCTCCCGCCGCAGATCCTGCGGCCCTTGCTCGAGCTCACAGACATGGGTGCGGGGAACCTGCCCAAGATCGCCGCTGTCGTGGACGTGCGGGGTCCTGGCCTCTTCGATGATTTCCCCGACGTCGCTCGTGCTCTGCGGGGGCGCGGCAGCGTGAAGGTGCTGTACCTGGATGCGTCCGACGACGTCCTGGTGCGCCGATTCGAGTCGGTGCGTCGCCCGCACCCGTTGCAGAGCGACGGCACGCTGCTCGATGGCATCCGCGCTGAGCGTGCACGACTCGCGCCCATCCGTGAGTCGGCCGACCTGCTGATCGATACCTCGGCGCTCAACATCCACCAGCTCGCCACCCAGGTCTCGGAGATGTTCTCGGAGGAGGGCGCTGCGCGCCACCGCGTCACCCTGCTGAGCTTCGGGTTCAAGTACGGACTGCCCACCGACGTCGACCATGTCGCCGACATGCGTTTTCTGCCCAATCCCTTCTGGCAGGAGGAATTGCGCGCGTTCACGGGCAAGGACGCCGACGTGCGCGACTACGTGCTGTCCCGGCCGGGCGCCGCGGAGTTCCTCGACGCCTATACGCAGACGCTCCGGCCGGTGCTCGAGGGGTACCAGCGTGAGAACAAGAGCCATTCGACGATCGCGATCGGCTGCACGGGCGGAAAGCACCGGTCCGTGGCGATGGCCGAGGAACTCGCACGTCGGCTCGCGGATACGCCTGGCGTCGCCGTGAACGTGCGACACCGCGATCTTGGTCGGGAGTAGCGAGTCTCCGGCTGAAGGTCGCACAGTGTTCGGACGCGCGGCCTTGTAAGCTTGTCCTTTGCGTCGGCGATCCGACGCATTGGATCGTTAAGGAGTCCCGTGGCCCTCACCACCGACGTCAAGGCTGAGCTTGTCAGCATCCGCAATGCACCCCCGACGGTGCGCGTCGCGGAGGTGACAACCATTCTGCGCTTCGCCGGTGGGCTGCACTCGATCGCAGGTCGCGTCGCTGTCGAGGCGGAAGTGGATGCTGAGACGTTGGCCAAGCGCGTCACCCGCGACCTTGCCGAGATCTACGGCGTGCGTCCGGAGGTTGCGCAGGTCAAGGCGAGCTCCTCGGGCGGTGACGGTGCGCGCTGGGCCGTGCGTGTGATCGGCGCGGGGGAGACGCTGGCGCGCCAGACCGGTCTGCTCGACGCGCGACGCCGACCGGTGCGCGGCCTTCCCAATCGCCTCACCACGGGATCGCCGGAAGAGCTCGGGGGCATCCTGCGCGGCGCCTTCCTCGCCGCGGGAACGCTCAGCGAGCCGGGCCGTTCGGCGATGCTGGAGTTCTCCTGCCCCTCGGGCGAGGCCGCCATGGCTCTGGTCGGTGCCGCACATCGGCTGGGCATCGCCGCCAAGGCCCGCGAGGTGCGCGGCCTTCCGCGCGTTGTCGTGCGCGAGGGGGAGTCCATCCAGAAGATCCTCACCGTCATGGGTGCGCGCCGCACCGCCGTCTCCTGGGAAGAGATGCGTCAGCGCCGCGAGGTGCGCGCCGGTGTGAACCGCCTGGTCAACTTCGATGACGCCAACCTGCGCCGCTCGGCGCAGGCTGCCGTCGCCGCATGCGCACGCGTCGAGCGTGCGCTGCAGATCCTCGGCGACGAGGTTCCCGATCATCTGCGCATGGCGGGCAACCTGCGCCTGGCGCACCGGGATGCGAGCCTCGACGAGCTCGGCCACCACGCCGAACCGCCCCTCACGAAGGACGCGGTCGCCGGTCGGATCCGACGCCTGCTCGCAATGGCCGACAAGCGCGCCCAGCAGGAGGGCATCCCCGGTACCGAGGCCGCCGTTCCCGTCGGCATCGACGACTGACTCCCGCTCGGGCAACGGGAAGGAACCGGCCTGGGACGCTGTTGCCGTCAGTAGGATGAGAGACGTCCGCCCCTGCGGCGCACTTCGGCATCGCAGGTAATCGGTAAGCGCCGCGGCGCGGCGCGGATTGGATGAAATCGACATGGCGATCTACACGCTTCCCGACCTCCCCTACGACTTCGCGGCCCTCGAACCGCACATCAGCGGCAAGATCATGGAGCTGCACCACGACAAGCACCACGCGGCCTACGTCGCAGGTGCGAACGCGGCGCTCGAAGGCCTCGCCGAGGCACGCGAGAGCGGCAACCTCGCGAACGTCAACAAGCTCGAGAAGGACCTGGCCTTCAACCTCGGTGGCCACGTCAACCACTCGATCTTCTGGACCAACCTCTCGCCCGAGGGCGGCGGGCAGCCCGAGGGTGAGCTGAAGGCAGCCATCGACGAGTTCTTCGGCTCGTTCGAGAAGTTCCAGGCGCACTTCGCAGCGGCAGCAGCCGGCATCCAGGGGTCGGGCTGGGCCGTGCTCAGCTGGGACCCGATCGGTGCCCGCCTGATCATCCAGCAGCTGTTCGACCAGCAGGCCAACACCGCTCAGGGTACGGTCCCGCTGTTCCAGCTCGACATGTGGGAGCACGCCTTCTACCTGGACTACCTGAACGTCAAGGCCGACTACATCAAGGCCGCGTGGAACATCGCGAACTGGCAGAACGTTGCGCAGCGCTTTGAAACAGCGCGTGAGAAGACCTCCGGACTGCTGGTACTGTCGTAAAACATGGGCGTCCTGATGGGCGAAAAGCCCATCAGGACGCCGTTGTCCGCGTTATCGGCGAGATTCTCGCATTTCCTTGATTAAGAACCAGGAGACTTTCGTGTCTGTCAAGATCGGTATCAACGGCTTCGGTCGTATTGGAAGAAACTTCCTCCGCGCAGCGCTCGCACAGAACGCGGACATCGAGATCGTCGCGGTCAACGACCTCACCGACAACGCCGCGCTCGCGCACCTGCTGAAGTACGACTCGGTCGGCGGCCCCCTGGGCGTCGAGGTCTCGCACGAGGGTGACGTCATCACCGTCGGTGGCAAGGCCATCAAGGTCTTCGAAGAGCGCGACCCCGCCAACCTCCCCTGGGGCGAGCTCGGCGTCGACATCGTCATCGAGTCGACCGGTCGCTTCACCAAGGCAGCCGACGCGGGCAAGCACATTGCCGGCGGTGCGAAGAAGGTCATCATCTCGGCACCGGGTACCGATGTCGACGGCACGTTCGTCGTGGGTGTGAACGAGGACTCGTACGACCCGGCCGCGCACAACATCATTTCGAACGCTTCGTGCACCACGAACTGCCTCGCCCCGCTGGCGAAGGTCTTCAACGACAAGTTCGGCATCCAGCGCGGCTTCATGATGACCGCCCACGCGTACACCGCCGACCAGAACCTGCAGGACGGCCCGCACAGCGACCTGCGTCGCGCCCGCGCTGCCGCCGTCAACATCGTTCCGGCATCGACCGGCGCAGCCAAGGCCATCGGCCTGGTTCTGCCCGAGCTCAACGGCAAGCTGAGCGGCTCGTCCTACCGCGTGCCCGTGCCCACGGGCTCGATCGTCGACCTCACGATCGTCTCCGATCGTGACGACCTCACCGTCGAAGAGATCAACGCCGCGTACCGCGAGGCCGCTGCCGACGGACGCCTCGAAGGCATCCTGCAGTACACCGAGGACCCGATCGTCTCCAGCGACATCCAGCTGAACCCGCACTCGTCGATCTTCGACGCCGAGCTGACCAACGTCAGTGGCAACCTCGTCAAGGTCTCGAGCTGGTACGACAACGAGTGGGGCTACTCGAACCGTCTGGTCGACCTCACCGAGTACGTCGCAGAGCGTCTCTGAATCCGATGACCCTGCGCACCCTCGACTCGCTGGGCCCGCTGGAGGGCCGACGCGTCATCGTCCGCTGCGATCTCAACGTTCCCCTGCGGGACGGAGAGATCACCGATGACGGTCGCGTCCGCGCCTCCCTCCCGACGCTGAAGACGCTCATCGAAGCGGGAGCACGTGTGATCGTGTGCTCGCACCTCGGGCGTCCCGCCGGAGCACCCGACCCGCAGTACAGCCTGGCCCCCGTCGCAGAGCGACTGGGCGAGCTGCTCGACGCGTCGGTCGCGTTCGCCACCGACACCGTCGGACCTGCGGCACAGCAGGCAGTCGCGGAGCTGCAGAACGGTTCGGTCGTCGTGCTGGAGAACCTGCGGTTCAACGCGGGGGAGACGGCCAAGGACGAAGAGACGCGTCGCGGCTTCGCGACGGAGCTCGCATCGCTGGGTGATGCGATGGTCTCGGACGGCTTCGGCGTCGTGCACCGCAAGCAGGCCAGCGTCTACGACCTGGCCGAGCTGCTGCCCTCGGCGGCGGGGCTGTTGATCGCGGCTGAGCTCGATGTGCTCGACCGCCTCACCGAGACCCCCGAGCGGCCCTACACGGTCGTGCTGGGCGGCTCGAAGGTCAGCGACAAGCTCGGGGTCATCTCGCACCTGCTCCCGCGGGTGGATCGACTGCTGATCGGCGGGGGGATGCTGTTCACCTTCCTCGCCGCTCAGGGGCATGCCGTGGCATCGAGCCTGCTCGAGAGCGACCAGCTCGACACGGTGCGCGCATACATCGCCGAGGCCGCGGAACGCGGCGTCGAACTCGTGCTGCCCACCGACGTCGTCGTGGCGTCGGGGTTCGCGGCTGATGCCGCTCACGAGATCGTCGCTGCGGATGCCATCGAGCAGAGCTCGTTCGGCGCAGCGGGTATCGGCCTCGACATCGGCCCCGAGACGGCGGCGGCGTTCGCCGCCGCTGTCCGGGCGTCGAAGACCGTGTTCTGGAACGGTCCGATGGGCGTGTTCGAGTTCCCGGCCTTCGCCGCGGGCACGAAGGCGGTCGCGGAAGCGCTCACCGAGGTCGACGGTCTCGGTGTCGTCGGCGGTGGTGATTCGGCGGCTGCCGTGCGCCAGCTCGGCTTCGCAGATTCACAGTTCGGACACATCTCGACGGGCGGAGGCGCCAGCCTCGAGTTCCTCGAGGGCAAGAAGCTCCCAGGCCTGGAGGTACTCGGATGGCAAGCACGATGACGCAGAACCGCAAGCGCACCCCGCTGATCGCGGGCAATTGGAAGATGAACCTCGACCACCTTCAGGCGGTCGCGACGGTGCAGAAGCTGCACTGGACGCTGAAGGATGCCGGACACGAGGGTGACACGGTCGAGGTAGCCATCTTCCCGCCGTTCACCGATATCCGCAGCGTGCAGACGCTGATCGACGCCGACAAGATCCCGTTCGGTCTGGGTGCGCAGGACCTCTCAGCCCATGACTCCGGCGCGTACACCGGTGAGATCTCCGGCGCGTTCCTGTCGAAGCTCAATGTCGGCTACGTGATCATCGGTCACTCCGAGCGCCGCGAGTACCACGATGAGAGCGACGAGATCGTCGCCGCCAAGGTGAAGGCCGCGATCAAGCACGGCTTGGTTCCGGTGATCTGCGTCGGCGAGACCGCCGAGGATCTGGAACGGTTCGGTGCCAGTGCTGTGCCCGCCGGGCAGCTCGAGAAGGCTCTCGAGGGCATCCCCGCGTCGAGCGACATCGTCGTGGCGTACGAGCCGGTCTGGGCGATTGGATCGGGCCAGGCTGCGACGCCCGCGCAGGCTCAAGAGGTCTGCGCCGCGCTACGTGGCGTGATCGGCCGCGTGCTCGACGAGGACGCTGCGACACGCACCCGCGTGCTGTATGGCGGATCGGTCAAGTCGGGCAACATCGCGAGCTTCCTGCGCGAGCCCGACGTCGATGGTGCCCTGGTGGGTGGCGCGAGCCTCGTCGTGGACGAGTTCGCGGCGATCGTGCGGTTCGAGAAGCACGTCGGCGTGTGACGTGGACGGGGCGCGTGAGCGCCCCGTCCTATAATTGACGGCTAGGTGGGTCGACCGGCCCCCGTGAAAGGCTTCTTCGTGCAGGTACTCGAGTTCGTACTGCAAGTGCTGATGGGCATCACCAGCGTTCTGCTGACGCTCCTCATCCTTCTTCACAAGGGTCGCGGTGGCGGCTTGTCCGACATGTTCGGTGGAGGTATGTCGGCGGCCGTCGGGTCGTCGGGTCTCGCCGAGCGCAACCTGAACCGCTTCACCGTCGTGTTGGCGCTGGTGTGGTTCGTCTCGATCGTCGCCCTCGGGCTCATCACGAAACTGCAGGTGATCTGATGTCCACCGGAGGAAACGCGATTCGCGGTACGCGGGTCGGCTCGGGCCCGATGGGCGAGCAGGATCACGGCTACCACGCCGACCGCATCGCCGTGTCGTACTGGGACGGATTGGGCAACGAGACCGTCCGGTACTTCGCCGCCGGTCTGCCCGACGAGGAGATCCCTGACACGATCGATCACCCGCAGAGCGGCCTGCCCGCGGGGCGGGACAAGAGCAACCCGCCGGCCCTGTCGAAGACCGAGCCGTTCAAGACGCACCTCGCCTACGTGAAGGAGCGTCGCACCGACGAGGAAGCTGAACAGCTTCTCGAAGATGCGCTCACGCAGCTGAGGGAGCGTCGCGGCGGCCGTTGAGCCGCGGCCCCCGCAGTCCCAGAACAACGAGTAAGGGCCCCCACCGCGAGGTGGGGGCCCTTACTCGTTGTGATCGAGATGATCCGTGAGGATCACTCTGATCGAAATGGAGGGGATGACGGGAATCGAACCCGCGTCATTAGTTTGGAAGACTAAGGCTTTACCATTAAGCTACATCCCCGCTGTCGGGGGCTTGATGCCTCCGGTGGGCCCCGCTGTGCGGTGCGCCTCGTCAAGCATAGCGGACAGTTGGAGTGCTCCCGTCCGTTAGACTCATTGAGGCCGATCCCGCGCGCGGGTCAAGCCGGGGCGTAGCTCAGCTTGGTAGAGCGCCCGCTTTGGGAGCGGGAGGTCGCAGGTTCAAATCCTGTCGCCCCGACCACGGCCCAGACTTCACGACCGCGCCGTTCGTGCGGAAACCACAAGGAGATACCCCAGCATGGCCAACAGCACCGTCGAGAAGCTTTCCCCGACCCGGGTCAAGCTCACCATCACGGTCACCCCCGAGGACCTCAAGCCCAGCATCGCGCACGCGTACGAGCACATCGCTCAGGACGTGCAGATCCCCGGCTTCCGCAAGGGCAAGGTTCCTGCGCCGATCATCGATCAGCGCGTCGGTCGCGGTGCGGTCATCGAGCACGCCGTCAACGAGGCACTGGACGGCTTCTTCCGTGAAGCCGCTGCCGAGCACGGCGTGCGCATGGTCGGACGCCCCGCCGCTGACATCACGCAGTGGCCGAACGAGAAGGACTTCTCGGGCGACCTGCTGGTCGACATCGAGGTCGATGTTCGTCCCGAGGTCGAGCTGCCCAGCCTCGAGGACATCACGATCACGGTCGACGCCGTCGAAGCCGACGCCGCCGGCGTCGACGCTGAGCTCGACGAGCTGCGTGCCCGCTTCGGCACCCTGATCCCCGTCGACCGTCCGGCCGCCAAGGGCGACTTCGTCGACCTTGACCTGGTCGCGAACATCGACGGCACCGAGATCGACCGCGCCGACGGCGTGTCGTACGAGATCGGCTCGGGCCAGCTGCTCGAGGGCATCGACGAGGCGCTCGAGTCGCTCACTGCCGGTGAAGAGACCACTTTCCGCTCGACGCTGGTCGGTGGCGACCACGCGGGTGAAGAGGCCGAGGTCGCCGTGACGCTCAAGGCGGTCAAGGAGCGCGAGCTGCCCGAGGCAGACGACGACTTCGCGCAGATGGCTTCGGAGTTCGATACGATCGCCGAGCTGCGCGACAGCCTCGCCGAGCGCGTCGCTGAGCAGGGCGTCTTCAGCCAGGGTGCCGCTGCGCGCGACCAGCTGATCGAGACGCTGCTCGAGCAGATCGAGATCCCCGTTCCGGCCCAGCTGATCGAGGACGAGGTGCACAACCACCTCGAGTCCGAGAACCGCCTGGAAGACGACGAGCACCGCGCCGAGGTCACCGAGGCCAGCGAGAAGCAGTTCCGCACCCAGGTGCTGCTTGACACGATCGCCGAGAGCGCCAACGTGCAGGTCTCGCAGGAAGAGCTCAGCCAGTACCTGATCCAGTCGGCCGCTCAGTACGGCATGGCTCCGCAGGAGTTCGTCGAGGCGCTGCAGGGCGCTGGCCAGCTGCAGTCGCTGGTCGGCGAGGTCGCGCGCAACAAGGCGCTGGCCGCAACCCTCGGCAAGGTCAAGATCGTCGACAGCAACGGCACCGCCGTCGACCTGTCGGCGTTCATCGGTGACGCCGAGGACGAGGCCGCTGACGAGGCCCCGGCCGAGGAAGCCCCCGTTGAGGAGGCTCCGGCTGAGGAGAAGCCCAAGAAGAAGGCTCCGGCCAAGAAGAAGGCCGCTGCGAAGGACGACGCCGACAAGGCCGAGTAACCAGAGCGCGGATAGGGGCGGATGCTGCGGCATCCGCCCCTTCTGCGTCTGCGGAGGATGACATGACAGACCTGGATACCCGATTCGATGCGGTCTGGGACGATGAGTCCCTGTCGGACGACGAGCGCATCGTCGCTATCGACGCGCTAGCGGCCCTTTGCGGCGACGGTGCGCGCGCAGCATTCGAGCGCGCCGGCGCGCGCGACTCGGCGGGACGCGAGGGCGAAGCCGAACCGCTGTACCGACGTGCCCTGGAACTGGGGCTTGCCGAGGAACTGCGCGTGCAGGCGGTGATTCAGCTCGCGAGTACTCTGCGGAATCTGGGTCGCGTCGCCGAGAGTCTCGACCTGCTACGCGCCGAGCGTCGGCGTGGGGGAGAGCTCAGTGACGCTGTGGCCGCGTTCTACGCCCTGTCACTGGCATCCGCCGGCGATCCGCTCTCGGCGACGTCGGTCGCGCTGCAAGCACTCGCGCCGCACCTGCCGCGCTATCGCCGTTCGGTGACCGCCTACGCGCAGGAGCTGCGCCCGCCCCGGTGATATGCCGACGGCGAACACGGGGGAGCAGGCTGCCGCGCGCCGGTAGATTCGAATCACCGAAACACGGAAACAGGAGCTGACATGGCTGAACCTCTGATGGCGACGAGCGTCTTCGACAGGCTGCTGAAGGATCGCATCATCTGGCTGGGCTCTGAGGTGCGCGATGAGAACGCGAACGAGATCTGCGCCAAGATCCTCCTTCTCGCCGCCGAAGATCCCGAGAAGGACATCTACCTCTACATCAACTCGCCCGGTGGTTCGATCACCGCGGGAATGGCGATCTACGACACGATGCAGTTCGTGCCGAACGACATTGTCACCGTCGGCATCGGCATGGCCGCCTCGATGGGACAGCTCCTGCTGACCAGCGGCACCAAGGGCAAGCGCTACATCACCCCGAACGCCCGCGTGCTGCTGCACCAGCCGCACGGCGGCTTCGGCGGAACGGCCAGCGACATCCAGACCCAGGCGCAGCTGATCCTCTCGATGAAGCGTCGCCTCGCCGAGATCACGGCATCGCAGACCGGCAAGACGGTCGAGCAGATCAACGAGGACGGCGACCGCGACCGCTGGTTCACCGCCGATGAGGCCCTCGAGTACGGATTCGTCGACCACATCCGCGAGCACGCCAGCGACGTGCACGGCGGCGGCGGCACCGGCGCGGACAAGTAAGGCAGGAAGACACCTATGTACACCCCCACTTTCCGCGCCGCCGGTAACCTCCCCTCCAGCCGCTACGTGCTGCCGCAGTTCGAAGAGCGCACGGCCTACGGCTTCAAGCGTCAGGACCCCTACAACAAGCTGTTCGAAGACCGCGTGATCTTCCTCGGCGTGCAGGTCGACGACGCATCGGCCGACGACGTCATGGCGCAGCTGCTGGTTCTGGAGAGCCAGGACGCCGAGCGCGACATCACGATGTACATCAACTCGCCCGGTGGCTCGTTCACGGCGATGACCGCGATCTACGACACCATGCAGTACGTGGCGCCGCACATCCAGACCGTCGTCCTCGGCCAGGCGGCATCGGCGGCCTCCGTGCTGCTCGCAGCGGGTGCTCCCGGCAAGCGTCTGGCCCTGCCCAACGCGCGCGTCCTGATGCACCAGCCCGCCATGGGTGAGGCCGGCCACGGTCAGGCATCCGACATCGAGATCCAGGCGGCCGAGATCCTGCGGATGCGCACGTGGCTCGAAGAGACCATGGCCAAGCACACCGGCAAGGCGACCGAGCAGGTCAACAAGGACATCGACCGCGACAAGATCCTCTCCGCTCAGGAGGCGCTCGAGTACGGCATCGTCGACCAGGTGCTGACCTCGCGCAAGCGCGGCTGACGCGACCTGACACTGAAGCCCCCTTCGATCATCGATCGGAGGGGGCTTCGGCGTTCCGCGCGTCGCGCGCAACGAATGCGCAGTACAACCGCATGTGAGTGCTCATCTGAGCACGCCGATGCGCGTTCGTCGGCAAGCTCCTATGCTGGAGGCGAGAGGAGGATGCCCGTGGATGACGAACTGCTGATGGTCAGGGTCGCGGAACTGTCGTACGACGAGAACAAGACTCAGGACGAGATCGGCGCTCTGCTGGGCATCTCGCGCTGGAAGGTCGGGCGTCTGCTTGTGCAGGCGCGCGAACAGGGCATCGTCCGCATCGAGATCGTGCACCCGCGGGCGCGCCGACTCGGTGTGGAACGCGCGCTCGTCGCGCGTTTCGGGCTGAAGGATGCCGTCGTCGTCCCCGCCGTCGACAATCCGGACGCCCTGCTCTCCCACGTCGCGGCAGCGGCCGCGGAATTGATCATGGCTCTGCGTCCGGTACCTCGCGAGATCGCCGTCAGCTGGGGGCGCACCCTCACCGCCGTCGCCGACGCCCTTCCGCAGGGGTGGGCGACGGGCGTCACCGTCGTCCAGGCGAACGGCGGCGTGAGCTTGAACCGTCGCTCTGGCGGCGCGGCATCCGTCGCCGTCACGATGGCCCAGCGCGGCGCCGGACAGGCAGTGCTGCTGCCCAGCCCCGCGATCCTCGAGCGCGTCGAGACGAAGCTGGCGATCGAAGCGGACCGAACGATCGCGGCGATCCTCGACCGTGCTGCCCGGGCGAACACCGTGCTGTTTACAGCCGGCCCGTGCGACGCGGGATCTGCGCACGTCGAGAACGGGTACCTCGCGGCGCAGGACATCGCTGAACTCTCGCGCCGTGGCGCGGTGGGCGACGTGCTCGGGCGGTACATCGACGCCGACGGGAACATCGTCGACCCTCAACTCGATGCCAGGACCGTCGGCATCGGCCTCGACAGCCTGCGCGCCGCAGAACGCGCGATCTTCGTGACCGCGGGCGCCTCGAAGCACGACATCGCGCGTACAGTCGTCAGCAACGGACTGTGCTCCGTTCTGGTGACCGATGAATCCACTGCCCTTGAACTCTTGGAGGAGATGTGACGACCACGGAACTGGCCCGCCGAACGGCGGTCGACGTGCTCGGCGGTGAACCCGACGACCAGACCCTGCGGCGCTTCCTGCACGGCCTGCCCGGCGTCGACGCCGTCGGCCTGGAACAGCGCGCAGCCGCACTCGGCACGCGTTCGATCAAGACGACGTCGAAGGCCTGGGCACTCGACAAGATCATCTCGTTGATCGACCTGACCACACTCGAAGGGGCCGACACGGCCGGCAAGGTGCGCTCGCTGGTTGCGAAGGCGAAGAACCCGGATGCCGCAGACCCGAGTACTCCGCTGGTGGCAGCCGTCTGCGTCTACGGCGACATGGTCGGCCATGCGGTCGACGCGCTCGGCGACCTGCACGGAGACCCTGACGACGGTCGCATCGCGGTGGCCGCGGTGGCCACGGCCTTCCCGTCGGGCCGCGCGTCGCTGGAGATCAAACTCGCCGACACGGCGGATGCTGTCGCCGCCGGCGCCGATGAGATCGACATGGTGATCGACCGCGGCGCCTTCCTGGAAGGCCGCTACGGACTGGTCTTCGACCAGATCGCCCGGGTCAAGGAGGCCTGCCGCCGCGAGGACGGCAGCTATGCCTCGCTGAAGGTGATCATGGAGACCGGCGAGCTGAACACCTACGACAACATCAAGCGCGCCTCATGGCTGTCGATCCTCGCCGGAGGCGACTTCATCAAGACCTCCACGGGCAAGGTGCAGCCGGCTGCGACGCTGCCGACCACGTTGCTCATGCTCGAGACGGTGCGCGATTGGCACCGCGCCACCGGCGAGAAGATCGGTGTGAAGCCGGCCGGTGGCATCCGCTCGTCGAAGGACGCGATCAAGTATCTCGTCACCGTCGCCGAGACCACCGGCGAGGAGTGGCTGCAACCACACCTGTTCCGGTTTGGCGCGTCGAGCCTGCTCAACGACGTGCTGCTGCAGCGCCAGAAGATGATCTCCGGCCACTACTCCGGCCCCGACTACGTCACGATCGACTGAGAAGGAGAGCGCATATGTCATTCCTGGAATACGCTCCCGCACCCGAGTCCAAGGCAGTCCTGAACCTGCGTGAGAGCTACGGGCTGTTCATCGACGGCGAGTTCGTCGATGGCACCGGGTCGAGCTTCCACACGATCTCTCCCGCCGATGAGTCCCGCATCGCCGAGGTCGCATCGGCATCCGACGACGACATCGATCGCGCCGTCGCGGCCGCACGCCGTGCGCACGACAAGGTGTGGTCGAAGATGAGCGGGCGTGACCGCGGCAAGTACCTGTTCCGCATCGCACGTCTCGTGCAGGAGCGCGCACGCGAGCTCGCCGTGGCAGAGAGCCTCGACAACGGCAAGCCGATCAAGGAGAGCCGCGACGTGGATGTGCCGCTGGTGGCATCCTGGTTCTTCTACTACGCAGGCTGGGCCGACAAACTCGACTACGCGGGACTCGGAGCCGACCCCAAGGCGCTGGGCGTGGCGGGGCAGATCATTCCGTGGAACTTCCCGCTGCTGATGCTCGCGTGGAAGATCGCCCCGGCACTGGCCGCGGGCAACACCGTGGTGCTCAAGCCGGCCGAGACGACGCCGCTGACGGCGTTGATCTTCGCCGAGATCGTGCAGCAGGCCGACCTGCCCGCCGGCGTCGTCAACATCGTCACCGGTGCCGGGGCGACCGGCGCGACGCTGGTGCGGCACGCCGACGTCGACAAGATCGCCTTCACGGGGTCGACCGGCGTGGGCCGCAACATCGCCAGGGCCGTCGCGGGAACCGACAAGCGGGTCACGCTGGAACTGGGCGGTAAGGCGGCCAACATCGTCTTCGACGACGCGCCGATCGACCAGGCGGTCGAGGGGATCGTCAACGGCATCTTCTTCAACCAGGGTCACGTGTGCTGCGCCGGGAGCCGGCTGCTGGTGCAGGAGTCGATTCACGACGAGGTCGTGGACCGACTGAAGCACCGACTGTCGACTCTGCGCCTGGGGGACCCGCTCGACAAGAACACCGATATCGGTGCGATCAACTCCGCGGCCCAGCTCGAGCGCATCCGCGAACTCAGCGCGATTGGCGAGAGCGAGGGCGCCGAGCGCTGGACCGCCGACTGTGCGATTCCCGACAAGGGTTTCTGGTTCGCGCCGACCATCTTCACCGGTGTCGAGGCGTCGCATCGCATTGCGCGCGACGAGATCTTCGGTCCGGTGCTGTCGGTGCTGACCTTCCGCACCCCGGCCGAGGCGATCGCGAAGGCCAACAACACCCCGTACGGCCTGTCGGCGGGCATCTGGAGCGACAAGGGGTCGCGCATCCTGGCCGTGGCCGACAAGCTGCGTGCCGGTGTCGTGTGGGCGAACACCTTCAACCGGTTCGACCCGGCCAGCCCGTTCGGCGGGTACAAGGAGTCGGGATACGGGCGCGAGGGCGGCCGACACGGCCTGACCGCATACCTCAAGGGAGCATCGGCATGAGCAAGCGACTGACCGTTCCGAAGACGTACAAGCTGGCCATCGGCGGTGCGTTCCCGCGCAGCGAATCGGGACGCACCTACGAGGTGCGCTCGGCGAAGGGCGAGTTCCTCGCCAACGCCGCGAAGGCCTCGCGGAAGGATGCCCGGGATGCCGTCGTCGCCGCGCGCGGCGCCGTGAAGGGCTGGTCGGGTGCGACCGCGTACAACCGCGGTCAGGTGCTCTATCGGGTCGCCGAGATCCTGGAGGGTCGTCGCGCCCAGTTCGTCGACGAGATCGTCGCTCAGGAGGGCGTGACCGCGGCCGCCGCCGGAACGCAGGTGGACGCCGCCATCGACCTGTGGGTCTGGTACGCGGGCTGGTGCGACAAGTACGCGCAGGTCACCGGAAACGCCAATCCCGTGGCGGGGCCGTACTTCAACATCTCCGTACCCGAGCCGACCGGTGTCGTCGCGACGGTCGCGCCGCAGGACTCGGCGCTGCTCGGGCTCGTCTCGGTCGTCGCGCCGGCTCTGGTGGCGGGCAACACGGTGGTCGTCGTCGCGAGCGAGCAGTACCCGCTGTCGGCGATCAGCCTGGCAGAGGTGCTCGCGACCAGCGATGTGCCCGGCGGCGTCGTGAACGTGCTCACCGGTTCGGCCGCCGAAATCGCGCCCTGGCTCGCCTCGCACGCCGACGTCAACGCCCTGGATCTCACCGGAGCGGGGGCCCTCGACTGGGTCGACCTCGAGATCGCGGCGGCCGACACGCTCAAGCGCGTGCTGCGCCCGGCATCCGCCGAACCGAGCCTCGATCGCATCACAGCATTCACCGAGACGAAGACGGTCTGGCACACCAAGGCGCTTTTGTAGTACTCGACCTGTCCCAACCAACCTGCGATGTTCAGTGCCTCGCTTGGATCAGCTCGGTAGAGCGAAATCCTCGCGGCCGAAGTCGGTCGCGAGGATTCCGGCTGTCATCGGTCTACGGTTCGGGGGTCCACACGGATCCGTCGGCGGGACGGAGCACCAGCACTTGATCGGGGTGGATCGTGGGCGACTCAAGATGGTTGAACCGCATCACCGAGTCGAGGTCGACGCAGAATCGGTCCGCGAGCACGAAGATCGAGTCCTTCGGAGCGACGGTGTAGGCGACTTCGCCCGCTGCGTTTTCGGACAACGAGCCGGTCGCACCGTCAGTCGAGCCGCTGTCGACGAGGTCACCGAGAAATTCCGCGGCCTTCGGCTCACCGTCGACACCGCGGAACGCGATGCGGGCCGGTTCACCGCAGGTGCCCTGCTTGTCCTCGGAAGCGGTGTCGGCCGGTGCGGTGGTGGGCTGGGTGCTCCTAGACGCCGCAGGGGCTGCATCAGGCTCTGCGGTGGGGGAGCAGCCGACGAGCGCGACGGCAGCGATAACCAGGGCAGCAGAGGCGAGGTAGAGGCGTTGCATGCCTGCGATCTTGGCATAGACGGCTTGCCAAATGCCCTCTGTTGCCTCGGTCTCGCGGGAGCGTCTGCAGCATGCCAGCGGTGGCGTCGAGGTGGGGCGGGCGCTGCTGTTGCGACAGCAGCGCCCGCCCACGCTGGTACCTAGCCAGCCAGCGCGACATTGACGAAGTCGAACGGCTTCTTGACGCGGAAGCCGTAGCGGCCCTCGAACATAATCAGGAACGTGTTGTTCTTGGTCCGCTGGGTGCTGTCGAACGCGAGTTCGTCATCGCCGAGCGGGTGCAACTCGGCCTGGGGTCACTCGGCGGCGACGGCCTGCCCGACGGGAAGGCCGAGCATGGTCACGACCGAAGCGCCGAGGAAGCCTTCGACCGGGGCGCGATCCTTGAACAGGAACACGCCGGTCGAGCCGTTCTCGCGGAGCATTTCGAGTGCCTGCAGGTCGAGCGCGTCTATCGCCCAGCCTGTGAGGTTCCGCTCATGTGCCAGCAGCTTGTACTTGGCAGCCGAGCGCGTCGCGAGCAGGGCGCCCTCGAACGCCTGAGCCTGGACGCCGGAGGTCTCGAGGATGCCGGTGAGGCGGTCGTCGACGCCGTCGCCGGAGATCGCGTCCTTCTCGATTGGGCGAGCGCGTCCTCGCCCAGCTGCATCTGCAGCACGTCGATCAGGTCGGAGAAATCGTCGAGGTAGTGCCAGGCGAGGTCCTCCGTCTTGTTCGCGTGCACGCGGAAGCGGTGAACCCGTTCTCGCCATCCCCGTCGTCGACCTTCACTCCCGCGCGCTGCGGGTCGATGACCGGGATGAGATCGAGCACCGTGCGAGGCTTCGCATCCATCACCACACCGCTGAGGACCTCGGGAACCGAAACGCTCCCCGAGGTGAGCGACTTTGCGCCCTGCGGGCTGGTCGCCGCGAGCGAGCGCAGCGCGTCGGCCGCCTTGCGACCCCAACCATCGCGTCCGGGGATGATCGGGTTGCCGTGCATATCCTTGACGTCGTGCTTCTGGCCGCCGATGCGCGCCATGAGTAGAGGCTGTTTCCGACAAACCAAGAGCATGATCGGAATCGCTGACGTCCGTCGGCACCTTCGTCCTGTCTGCGCGCCAATCCGCCCGGGTGTCGGCGGGTGCGGTTAGGCTCAGAGGACGATCTTTCGATCCCGAGGAGGACGCATGGCCCGCATCGGTGAAAGCGCTGATCTGTTCAAGTGCTCGTTCTGCGGAAAGAGCCAGAAGCAGGTGCAGCAGCTCATCGCAGGCCCTGGTGTGTACATCTGCGACGAGTGCGTCGAGTTGTGCAACGAGATCATCGAGGAGCGCATGGCCGAGGCCGGTGCCGGTCCCGTGGCCGACTTCGAGCTTCCCAAGCCGCGCGAGATCTTCGCCTTCCTCGAGGAGTACGTGGTCGGTCAGGAGCCCGCGAAGCGGTCACTCGCCGTCGCCGTGTACAACCACTACAAGCGCGTGCGCGCCCGCGGTGCCCTGCAGCCGGCCGAGCAGAAGGCCGAAGAGGTCGAGGTCGCTAAGAGCAACATCCTCATGCTCGGACCCACTGGGTGCGGCAAGACCTACCTCGCGCAGACGCTCGCAAAGCGGCTGAACGTTCCGTTCGCCGTCGCGGATGCCACGGCGCTGACCGAGGCGGGGTACGTCGGCGAGGACGTCGAGAACATCCTGCTCAAACTGCTGCAGGCCGCCGACTACGACACCAAGCGCGCCGAGACCGGCATCATCTACATCGATGAGATCGACAAGATCGCCCGCAAGGCAGAGAATCCCTCCATCACGCGCGACGTGTCGGGCGAAGGGGTCCAGCAGGCGTTGCTGAAGATTCTGGAGGGCACCGTCGCCTCCGTCCCGCCGCAGGGTGGTCGCAAGCATCCGCACCAGGAGTTCCTGCAAATCGACACGACGAACGTACTGTTCATCGTCGCGGGAGCGTTTGCCGGGCTGGAGGACATCATCTCGGCCCGTGTCGGCAAACACGGCGTCGGCTTCGGCGCACCTCTGCACGACAAGGGCAAGGACCTCGACCTGTTCGGCGAGGTACTGCCCGAGGACCTGCACAAGTTCGGTCTGATCCCCGAGTTCATCGGTCGACTCCCGGTCGTGACCTCTGTGTCGCCGCTCGACCAGGACGCGCTCATCGACATCCTCACCGGGCCCCGCAACGCACTGGTCAAGCAGTATCAGCGCATGTTCGAGCTCGACGACGTGCAGCTCGAGTTCGAAGAAGACGCGTTGCGCTCGATCGCCGACCTCGCCGTGGAACGCAAGACCGGCGCCCGAGGACTCCGCGCGATTCTCGAGGACGTGCTCGGACCGATCATGTTCGAGATCCCCTCCGCCGAGGACGTCTCCAAGGTCATCGTCACCAAGGACGCCGTCGAAGAGGGCGCAGCCCCGACGGTGATCCTGCGCCGCAAGCGCAAGAGCGCGTGAGCGCGGCCATCCGGGGAACCATCGTCACGCTCGGCGGCGGTGGATTCTCGATGTCCGATGACGGCACGTCGGCCATCGACGACCTCCTGCTGGACCTCACCGGACGTGAACGACCCAAGGTCTGTTTCGTGCCCACGGCCAGCGGTGATTCCCTCGACTACAGCAGTCGCTTCGAGGCCGCCTTCGCGGGACGCGCCGAGACCTCGGTGCTGTCGCTGTTCGGCAACCGGGTCTACGACTACACCGACCCCGAGATGCTTCGCGATCAGGACGTGATCTACGTCGGCGGCGGTTCGACGGCCAACCTGCTGGCGATCTGGCGTCTGCACGGTGTGCCCGAGGTGCTTCGCGCGGCGGCCGCCGACGGCACGATCCTCGCCGGCATCAGCGCGGGTATGAACTGCTGGTTCGACGCCTCGTCGACCGACTCGTTCGGACCGCTCGCTCCTTTGCCCGATGGGCTCGGATTCCTGCCCGGGAGCGCCTGCCCGCACTACCTCGGTGAGCCGGGGCGCCGCGAGAAGTACATCGACTGGGTGGGCTCGGGAAGGCTGCCCGAGGGAGTCGCGGCCGACGATTTCTCGGCCCTCATCTGGCGCGACGGCGAGCTCGTCGAGGCGGTCAGTGAACAGCCCGGGCGTCCCGTTTTCCAGGTGGAGCGCCGGGACGGAGTCGGCGTCGGCGTCGAGCGCGAGATTCCCGTGCGGCAGCTGACGGCGCGCTGAGCGCCGATCACGGGCATCCGCCGTCGGAGAACGCGCCGCGTGCGCGTGCCCGGGACGCCGACGCGGCGCGTCCTCGGAGATCTGCACAACTTCGGAGGCCCTGCGGAATCCGTCTCCGAGAACGCGCAGATCTCCGAAGTTGTGCAGCGAGAAGTCGTGCAGCGGGCTCAGCCATCCAGCCCGCGCCGCTTCAACAGCGGGCCGATCTCGGCATCCCTCCCGCGGAACTCGCGGTAGGCCTCCAACGGCTCCTTCGAACCGCCCACACCCAGCAGCAGGCGACGGAACCGATCACCGTTCTCGCGCGTCAGGCCGCCGTGCTCGCGGAACCACGCCACGGTGTCGGCATCGAGAACCTCGCTCCAGATGTACGAGTAGTATCCCGCGCTGTAGCCGCCGGAGAACACATGGGCGAAGTAGGTCGACGAGTACCGCGTCGGCACCACCGGGTTGAGCAGGCCGATGTCGGCGAGTGCCGCACGCTCGAACTCCGCGACCTCGGGGAGCTCGTCGCTCGTGCCCATGCGGTGCCAGGCCTGGTCCAGCCACGCCGCCGCGAGGTACTCGCTGGTGGCGTGTCCCTGGTCGAAGGTCGTCGACGCCTGCAGGCGCTCGACCACCGCACGGTCCAGCGGCTCATCGGTCTCGTGGTGCCGGGCGTAGTTGCTGAGCACCTCGTCCCACAGGATCCACATCTCGTTGACCTGGCTGGGGAACTCGACAAAATCGCGGAACACGTTCGTCCCCGAGAAATGGGGGTACGTCACGCGCGCGAACAGGCCGTGCAGGGCGTGCCCGAACTCGTGGAAGAGCGTGGTCACCTCATCCAGCGTGAGCAGAGTGGGCTGTCCGTCGCCCGGCCGGGACACGTTGAGGTTGTTCGCGACGACCGGTAGCTGGCCGCGCAGTGCGGACTCGCTCACGATCGGATTCATCCATGCGCCGCCGCGCTTGGAATCGCGCGTGTAGAGATCCAGTACGTAGAGTCCGACCGCGGAACCATCGGCGTCGTGCACCTCGAAGACGCGGGCATCGGGATGGTACGCCCGCAGATCGTCGCGCTCGGTGAAACGGATGCCATAGAGCTGCGACGCGGCGAAGAACACACCGTCGACGAGCACCCGCTCGGCCTCGAAGTACGGGCGCAGGGCGGCAACGTCGATATCGAACCGCTGCGCGCGCACCTTCTCGGTGTAGAAGGCCCAGTCGTGTGCCTCCAGAGCGAACGGCTCGGGTTCGACCGTGTCGATGATGCGCTGCAGCGCATCGCGCTCGCGTTCGGCGTTGCGTGCCGCCGGTACGGCGAGTTCGCGCAGCATCCGCTCGACCGCATCCGGTGACCCTGCGGTCTCATCTGCTGTGACGTACGCGGCGTGGGACTCGTAGCCCAGCAGGGTCGCGCGCTCGGCGCGCAACCCGACGATCTCGGCGAGCACCGCGCGGTTGTCGTGCGCGTTTCCGCGCGCACCCCGCGCGAGAGATGCGGTGAGGATGCGCCGGCGGCTCTCGCGCACGGTGAGGGCGGCGAGATACGGATGCCCGGTGAACAGCGGCAGCGTCACCAGGAAGCTGCCCTCCAGGCCCCGATCGGCGGCGGCGCGCGCGGTGGCGCTGAGTTCGCCATCCGAGAGGCCGTCGAGGTCGGCCGCGTCATCGAAGACGACGGCGAGGTCGTTCGTGTCGTTGAGCAGGTTCTTCTCGAACGCGGTGCTCAGCGAGGACAGGCGCTGATTCAGCGCGGTGAGCCGGGCCTTCGCATCGGCGTCGAGCGCGGCGCCGGCATGCGTCATCTCTCGGAAGTGGCGCTGCACGAGATAACGCTGCTCGGCGGTGAGGTCCGGCCGGGCGTCGAGTGCGTCGTGCACCCGGGCGACACGCCAGTACAGCTGCTCGTCGAGCAGGATCGCATCGTGATGAGCGGCCATCAGCGGGGCGAGCTCTTCGTCGATGGCCTGGATCTCGGGCGTGGCATCCGCCGAACTGACGGTGTAGAAGGCGTGGGCCACGCGGTCGAGCAGTTCACCGCTGCGCTCCAGCGGCTCGATCGTGTTCTCGAAGGTGGGCATCGATCGCACCACCGTCAGCGACCGGATCTCGCCGAGCTGTTCGTCGAAGCCCTGGCGGAACGCCGGCATGTAGTGCTCGGGCCGGATCGCGGCGTAGTCGGGAAGCCCATACGGCAGCGACGAAGGGGACAGGAGCGGGTTGGTGTCCACGGTCATCCGTCGAGTCTAGGTCGGGATGATGCTCCTGCCCCCTTCCGCCACTACCCGCGCCGTGTTGTCGCCGTGCGGCGCGTCGCGGGGCGCTGGCGGCGGCGCGTGGCGCCCGGCCAGTAGCGGCGCAGCAGACGACTCCAGTCGTTGTGGTGCAGGTGCGGGTAGAGCAGCGCCGCCCCGATGCAGTACTTGCTCACGGAGTGCGGGCGGATGCCGTGCTGCAGCAGCAGCCGGTCGAGGTCTCCGGCGCCGTCGGGGGACTTCGTCTCGACCAACACGTCCTGCGGGCCGGTGACCTTCTGCTCATCGTTCTCGCAGTCGAGATCGGTGTCGAGGGTGACCCGCTGCTCACCGAGGCTCAGTGTTGTGCGGTGGTAGTAGGTCTGCAGCACGGGCTTCAGATCACTGCCGTCCGAGCCGATCAATGACGACACGTACTCGCGGTCCGAGGCATCCAGAGCATCCGAGCGATCGACATCGTGCGGGCGGCGCTCCTTCAGCGTGCGACCGCGCAGTCCCTTCGACTTCACCTCGAGCATGCACGTGCCCGACTCGGTGTATGTGCGGGTGCGCACCTTGTAACGGTGGCGGCGCCGCTGCACGTGCTGGCGGAAGAACGTGAACTCGGGGGAGTCGAAGTACACGGTGCGGTACAGGAAGGTGCGCGCGCCGCCGATCTCCAACACTCGCAGCCCCTGCATCTCGCGCAGCAACGTTCCCAACAGCTCGCGTGGCACGAAGTACTTGCGGTCGACCCGATCCAGCAGCGCGGCCGCGCCGGAGAGCTCCTCCAGCGAGATCGGCTCGAGGTCGGCGATCACCTCGTCGAGGGCGTTCATGCGGGCATCCGATCAGCGGCGGTCTCGGCGACCAGTCGCTGGTCGGCCGTCGGGCGACCGGTGGGGCGAGCGGGGTCGCGGCGGTAGCGCACGTCGACGACGGTGGTCTCGCGCACCAGATCGAGCTCCAGCAGCTCCACGCGGACGGTCGAGGCTCCCAGCAGAGCTGCGACGGCGGCCTTCAGCTCGGTCTCATCGGTGTAGGCGCGGTCGAGGGTCAGCGTCTGACGGCGGTGGTTGCGTGCCAGCAGGGGGCTGTCGACGACGGCCATCACGATCAGCATCAGTGCCGACAGCAGGGGCATGAGCCACGCGGGTTCGGGCCGCAGACCGGCCAGAAGGCCGAGCGCCAGGGCGGTGAAGTAGTACGCGATCTCCTGCTGGGTGATCTGGTCCGAGCGCAGGCGGATGATCGACAGGATGCCGAACAAGCCCAGCCCGAGGCCGATGCCCGCCTCGACCGAGCTCAGCGCGATGGTCACGGCCATCACACCGGTGTTCAGGGCGACGTACGACAGCATCAGGTCGCGCCGGCGGTGGCGCCGGAAGTACAGCGCGTAGGCGAGCACGGTGATGGCTGCGACGTTGGTGGCGATGGCGATCGTGGTGATCATGGTGAACTCCTCGTGAACGGTGATGAATTCACGATGACGACTCGGGATGAGTTCAGAATGAGGCGTGAATGAGGACTCTCTCATTCACTCAGGCGCGCCATCACCTGCTGCAGTCCGTCGACCACGACGCGTACACTACGCCGCCGGAGCGTCTCGGGGCGTGCCAGTACATCGATGAGGCGATGGTTGCCGACGCCCCGCAACGGCAGTCGCACGATGTCGCGGTCGTCGACGCTGCGTGAGGTGAAACGCGGCAGCATGCCGATCGCGTCACCCGCGGCGACCACGGCGGCGACGGCGCCGTAGTCATTGATGCGGTGCTGCACCTGCGGGGATCGATTTGCGACGGCCGCGATCGCGCCGAGCACATCGTCGGGGGAGTATCCGACCCGGCTAGTGACCCAGCGTTCTCCGGCGATGTCGGCGGCGGTGACCGCCGCACGCCCCGCCAGCGGGTGGGTGACGGCGACGGCGATGTCGAGCGGCTCGCGCACGAGGGTGAGACTGCGGATGCCCTGTGTCGGCCAGGGCGGTGAATGCTCCATGCGGTGCGCGAGCACGAGGTCGTACCGGGCGGTGAGCGCGGGGAACTCGTTCTGCGCGACGTCCTCGTCGGTCAGCTGCACCGCCGGTGTGGCCTCGGCAGATGACAGTTCGCGCAACAGGGCGCCGAACAGCGCCTGCCCGACGCTGTGGAAGCCGCTGATGGTGACGGTTCCCGTGCTGTCCTGCTCGTACTCGTCGAGTGCGCTGCGTGCGGCGGCCATGGCATCGATGGCCTCAGCGCCGGCGGCGGCGAGCACCTCACCGGCTGCGGTGAGCGCCAGGGTGCGTCCCTGCTTGCGTGTCAGCGGCGTGCGGAAGCCCCGTTGCAGAGCGGTCAGCTGCTGTGACACGGCCGAGGGGGTCACGCGCAGTGCTTCGGCGACGGCGGTGACGCTGCCCAGGGTGCCGAGCTCGCGAAGGATCTGCAGCTGATGGAGTTCCATGCCCAAAGTTTAGTTCTTGCTTAATCCACAGTGCAGTGTTTGGTGATTGCTCTACAACGTCGGGTGGAGTGAGATCGAAGTATGAAGGCACTTTTCAAGAGCGGTCCGCATGAAGGACTGGAGATGGTCGATCGGCCGGATCCGGTGGCGGGTACCGGCGAGGTCGTGATTCGCGTGCTGCGCACCGGCATCTGCGGCACCGACCTGCACATCCGACGGTGGGACGATTGGGCGGCATCCGCCATCGAGGCACCGCTGATCCCCGGACACGAGTTCTACGGCGAGGTCGTCGAGGTCGGTCCGCTCGTGCACGACATCGCCGTCGGCGACCGCGTCTCGGGCGAGGGGCACATCGTCTGCGGCACCTGCCGCAACTGCCGTGCCGGACGTCGCCAGATGTGCATCCGCACCATCGGTCTGGGCTTGCAGCGCGACGGCGCATTCGCCGAGTACCTCTCGTTGCCGGCGACGAATGTCTGGGTGCACCACGACGACGTCACCCCCGAGCTCGGCGCGATCTTCGACCCGCTCGGCAACGCCGTGCACACCGCCCTGACCTATCGTGTCGTCGGCGAGGACGTGCTGGTCACCGGCTGCGGGCCGATCGGACTGATGTCGATCGCCGTGGCGCGCCACGCCGGTGCCCGCTACATCGTCGCGACCGACGTCAGCGCACCGCGCCTGGAGATGGCCAAGGTCATGGGGGCCGACGAGGTCATCGACGTCTCTCAGCGGGACATCCGCGAAGCCCAGCGCTCGCTGGGCATGCGCGAGGGCTTCGACATCGGCTTTGAGATGAGTGGTGCACCCACCGCGCTGCCCGCGATGATCGACAACATGAAGCACGGCGGTCAGATCGCCATGCTGGGGCTCCCCAGCAGCGGATTCGACATCGACTGGGGCAAGCTCGTCACCCATATGCTCACGATCAAGGGCATCTACGGTCGCGAGATGTTCGAGACCTGGAACGCGATGGGCGCCATGCTGCACACTAGCGCGACGCTGCGCGATTCGATCAGCCGTGTGATCGCGGACTGCATTCCCGCGCGCGACTGGGAGCGGGGCTTCGCCGCCGCCGAGGCCGCCGGCACGGGCAAGATCATCCTCGACTGGACTGAGCTGTAGGAGCCGACATGTACACCACCTTCAAGAACCACCTCGCCGATGAGCTCGCGGGTATCGAAGCAGCCGGGCTGACCAAGCGCGAGCGCGGCATCGCGGGTCCGCAGCAGGCAGAGATCACGACGGGCGGCGCGCAGGTGCTCAACTTCTGCGCGAACAACTACCTCGGTCTCGCCGACGACCCGCGCATCCTCGCGGCCGCGAAGGGCTCGCTCGACACCTGGGGCTACGGCCTCGCCAGCGTGCGATTCATCTGCGGTACCCAGGACCAGCACCTTGAGCTCGAACGTCGCCTCGCCGGCTTCCTCGGTACCGACGACGCGATCCTGTACTCGTCGTGCTTCGACGCCAACGGCGGTGTGTTCGAGACGCTGTTCACGGCCGAGGACGCCATCATCTCGGACGAGCTGAACCACGCGTCGATCATCGACGGCATCCGCCTGTCTAAGGCACGCCGTCTGCGCTACCGCAACCGCGACATGGCCGATCTCGAAGAGCAGCTGAAGGCGGCTTCGGATGCCCGCTTCCGCGTCATCGTCACCGATGGCGTGTTCTCGATGGACGGCTATATCGCCCCGCTGCAGGAGATCTGCGACCTCGCCGAGCGGTACGACGCGCTCGTCTTCGTCGACGACTCGCACGCCGTCGGGTTCGTCGGTGAGCACGGCCGTGGCACGCCCGAGCTGTGCGGCGTCGAAGGGCGGGTCGACATCTACACCGGTACCTTCGGCAAGGCGCTCGGCGGGGCCTCGGGTGGATACGTCGCCGCGCACCGCGAGATCGTCGCCCTGCTGCGCCAGCGCTCGCGCCCGTACCTGTTCTCGAACACGCTGGCGCCGTCGATCGTCGCCGGAACACTGACGGCGCTCGACCTCGTCGAGGGGTCGGCCGACCTTCGTGCCCGTCTGCGCGAGAACGCCGCGCTGTTCCGCGCCCGCATGACCGAAGAGGGCTTCGAGCTGCTGCCGGGAGAGCACCCGATCGTCCCGGTGATGTTCGGTGACGCCGCGCTGACGGCTCGCATCGCCGACGAGATGCAGAAGCAGGGCGTGTATGTCACGGCGTTCAGCTTCCCGGTCGTTCCGCGGGGGCTGGCGCGCATCCGCGTGCAGCTCTCGGCGGCGCACACGCCCGAGCAGGTCGAGCGCTGTGTGGCCGCGTTCGTCGCGGCACGCGCCGCCGTGAGCTGACGCTGTCGCTGCCATGAGGTGAGGCGCCCGCCGACACCCCGTGTTATCGCCGAGACCCCGTGCTGCAGACGTCTGCAGCACGGGGTCTCGGCGTGAAGTGGGGGTGTCGGTTCAGTCTTCGAACGGGCGTGCGATGACCTCGCCCGTCGAGCTGAGCAGAACCTCCCACCCGGCGTCGAGCTCGGCGATCGGCCGGCCCTCCAGCCAGGTGAGGGTCCAGTGCCCGGTCAGGCCCCGCGCCTCGACCTCGGTGATCGCGGGGTGCAGCTCGGCCGGCACGGACGCCGGCGGCTTCGCCCCGGTCGCCCAGCGCGTGCCGAGTTGCATCACGCCTCCACCGGGGCGAGCTCGATGGCCGTGACCGTCAGCTCGTCGGCATCCGCGAAGCTCAGCTCGGCGATGCGCCCGACCGCACGCAGATCATCGGCCGCGGCGCGCAGCGCCTCGACCTTCGCCGCCGGGGCGGCGATCGTGGCACTGGACACCGGAGTCTTCTGCGAGGCCTTGGCCTCGGTCTTCGCGCGGCGGATGCCGATCAGCGCCTCACTGGCGGCGTCGAGCACCGCGGTGTCACCGTCGATGCCCAGCGGGGACGGCCATGCGGCGGTGTGGATCGAGCCCTCTTCGAACCACGACCACGCCTCCTCGGTTGCGAACGACACGATCGGCGCCAGCAGGCGCAGCAGCGTCGACAGCGCCAGGCGCAGCGCCAGGGCGGCGGATGCCTGACCGACGTCCGTCTGGTCGTAGGCGCGCTCCTTCACCAGCTCCAGGTAGTCGTCGCAGAAGGTCCAGAAGAACGCCTCGGTGACCTCCAGCGCCTTGGCCTGGTCGTAGTTCTCGTAGGCCTTGGTCGCGTCGCGCACGACGGCGTCCAGTGCGGTGAGCATCGACGCATCGAGTGCGTGCGTGACCTCAGCGCCCTCGGGGACCGGGAACGACAGCACGAACTTCGCCGCGTTGAGGATCTTGATCGCCAGGCGGCGACCGATCTTCACCTGCGTGGGATTCTGCGGGTCGAACGCCGCGTCCATTCCGAGACGGCTCGACGCCGACCAGTAGCGCACCGCGTCGGAGCCGTGCTTGTCGAGGATGTCGGCCGGGGTGACGACGTTGCCCTTCGACTTGGACATCTTCTTGCGGTCGGGGTCGACGATGAAGCCCGAGATCGCCGCGTTGCGCCACGGCGACCGGTGGTCTTCAAGCGTCGAGCGCAGCATCGTCGAGAACAGCCAGGTGCGGATGATGTCCTGGCCCTGCGGACGCAGGTCGAACGGCGCCACGAGGTTCCAGAGGTCCTCATCGCGCTGCCAGCCACCGGCCAGCTGCGGCGTGAGCGAGGACGTCGCCCAGGTGTCGAAGATGTCCTTCTCAGCATCGAAACCGCCCGCGACGCCACGCTGCTGCTCGGTGTATCCGTCGGGCACATCGGTGGTCGGATCGATCGGCAGCTGAGCAGTCGTCGGAACGAGCACGCGGTCGTAGTCGCGCTCGCCGTTCTCGTCGAGCGCGTACCAGACCGGAATCGGAACGCCGAAGAATCGCTGACGCGAGACGAGCCAGTCGCCGGTCAGGCCGCCGACCCAGTTCTCGTAGCGCACCCGCATGAAGTCGGGGTGCCAGGCCAGCTCGCGCCCGTGCTCGACCAGCTGGTCGCGCAGTTCGGCGTCTCGTGCGCCGTTGCGGATGTACCACTGACGTGTCGAGACGATCTCGAGCGGGCGATCGCCCTTCTCGAAGAACTTCACGGCGTGGTTGAAGGGCTTGCCGACCGCCGTCATGTCGCCGGTCTCCTGCAGCTTCTCAACCAGCGCCTTGCGAGCGCTGAACACCGTCTTGCCTGCCATGCTCTCGGCATACCAGGTGCGTGCGTCGGCATCCGCCACGGTTTCGGGGGCTTCGGGAAGGAAGCGTCCGTCCAGCCCGATGGTGGTCATGTTCGGCAGCTCGGCGCCGGCCGTCGTGCGCAGCTCGCGCCACCACACGATGTCGGTCACGTCGCCGAACGTGCAGACCATCGCGGCCCCGGTGCCCTTGTCGGCCAGGGCGAGGTGGTGCCCGTGGATCTCGATCTCGGCGCCGAAGAACGGCGTGCGCACCTTCGTGCCGATGAGGTGCTTGTGCGGCCCCTCGGGGTGGGTGACGATCGCGATGCACGCCGGCAGCAGTTCAGGGCGCGTCGTGTCGACCGCGATCGAACCCGAGCCGTCGGCGAAGGGGAACTCGATGGTGTGGTAGGCGGCCTGCTGGTCGCGGTCCTCAAGCTCAGCCTGGGCGATCGCCGAACGGAAGTCGATGTCCCACAGCGTCGGCGCGAGCGACTGGTACGCCTCGCCCCGCTCCAGGTTGCGCAGGAACGCGAGCTGGCTCTGGCGGATCGTGTCGTCCGAGATGGTGCGGTACGACTGGGTCCAGTCGACGCTCAGGCCGAGTTGGCGGAACAGCGCCTCGAAGTGCTTCTCGTCCTCGACGGTCAGCTTCTCGCACAGCTCGATGAAGTTGCGGCGACTGATCGGCATCTGGTCGGCCGCGCGCGAGGACTTGCCGCCGCCCTCGAGCGGGGGAGTGAAGTCGGGGTCGTACGCGAGGGAGGGATCGCAGCGCACCCCGTAGTAGTTCTGCACGCGGCGCTCGGTGGGCAGGCCGTTGTCGTCCCATCCCATCGGGTAGAAGACGTTCTTGCCGCGCATGCGCTCGAAGCGCGCCTTGATGTCGGTGTGGGTGTACGAGAACACGTGGCCGATGTGCAGGCTGCCCGACGCCGTCGGCGGGGGAGTGTCGATCGAGTAGACGCCGTCGCGGCCGGATCCGGTCGCACGCGCGCGATCGAACAGGTAGGTGCCCTGCTCGGACCAGGCCTCGCCCCACTTCGCTTCGAGACCTTCGAGTGCGGGCTTATCGGGAATGCTGGACATGGAGGTCTCCTTCGAGCGATGTGTGCGGCACTGTGTGAGCGTGCCTGAGTGTGGGTTGTCGGGTCAGTCTACCGGGCGCGCTCGACGGGGCGACGCCGGCTACCAGCGGTGATATCTCGACGCCGTCCAAGAATCGACGGTAGACTTGGCCCAACCCGTCTCTTCTTCCTGAGGATCACTATGCCCGCATCCACCGTGCGCCGACTTCTTCCGCTCGCGGCGCTCGCCGCAGCATCCGCCCTTCTGCTCTCCGCCTGCGCCGGCCCAGCCTCGGACGGTCAGAACGACGCACAGGGCGCCGCCGACCCGAACGGCGAACTCGTCTGGGCCATCGAAGGGGCGAACCTCGCGGCCGGCCACATGGACCCCCAGATCAGTCAGCTCGACGTGTCGGGCATGGTGCAGCGCCAGGTGCTCGACTCCCTCGTCTTCCAAGAGGCCGACGGATCGTTTTCGCCGTGGCTCGCTACCGATTGGACGGTGTCCGAGGACGGCACCACCTACACCTTCCGCCTGCGTGACGACGTCACCTTCCACGACGGGGAGCCCTTCGATGCCGCCGCCGTCAAGGCGAACTTCGATCGCATCATCGATCCCGACACGGTCTCGGCGCAGGCGGCGAGCATGCTCGGTGGCGACTACTACGCGGGCACCGAGGTGCTGGGGGAGTACGAGGTCGCCGTCAGCTTCACGCAGCCCTACGCACCGTTCCTGCAGGCGGCGAGCACCGCGCAGCTCGGCTTCTGGTCGCCGAAGGTGCTCGAAGAGGCCGGCGATCAGCTCAAGGCCGGCGGACCCGGCATCAACGTCGGTACCGGTCCGTTCGTGCTGACGGAGTACACCCCCGACCAGGAGCTCGTCTACTCGCGCAACGACGACTACGCGTGGGGGCCGCACGGCGACGCCGCCGCCGCGTTCGAGACTCTGCGCGTGCAGATCCTCCCGGAGGCATCGGTGCGTGCAGGCGTGGTGGGCAGCGGCGAGGCCGACCTCGCCAGCAACATTCCGCCGAACCAGGTCGCAACACTCCCCGACGACGTCGAGGTAGAGGCGATCGAGTACCCCGGTCTGCCGTACTCGCTGTTCCTCAACGAGAAGCACGGCGTGTTCGCCGATGAGAAGGTGCGCCAGGCGTTCGCCAGGGCGATCGACATCGACACGGCCGTCGAGGAGATCTTCTACGGTCAGTTCCCGCGCGCGTGGAGCGTGCTGTCTGCCTCGACGCCGGGCTACGACGCCGCCGTCGAGGGCACCTGGGCATTCGATCAGGACGTCGCGAACACGCTGCTCGATGAGGCCGGCTGGACCGAACGCGGCGACGACGGCATTCGGATGAAGGACGGCGAGCGGCTGACCGCCGACTGGATCGCGTGGACGCCCGTTCCCGATGACCGCACCGCTCTGGCCAACGTCGTCCAGTCCGACCTCGCCGAGGTCGGGTTCGAGATCACCCGCGACGTGCTCGAGCCGGCCGCGTACAACGAGCGCTACGGTCCCAAGACGTTCGACATCACCGACTGGGGCTTCTCGGGTGTCGACGCCGACCTGCTGCGCAACCACCTGCACAGCGAAGGGTTCCAGAACGCCTCGCAGGTGAGCAACGCCGAGATCGATGCGCTGCTCGAAGAGGGGCTGGCTGCCCAGCAGCAGGCGGACCGCGACGCGGCCTACCAGCAGGTGCAGGAGTGGAACGCGGCATACACTGCCATCGTGCCGCTCTACACTCCTTCGCTCATCACCGCCGGGGGAGCCACCGTCGACGGGCTGACGTACGACCTCTACGGTCGTCCGCTGTTCTACGAAGCCACCGTCGCCACGCCGTGATCCGCCGGGTCGTCGAGCTCGTCGCATCCGCGGTCTTCGTACTGTGGGGTGCGGCGACGCTCGCGTTCCTGGCCTTCCGGGTGATTCCCGGTGACCCCGTCGATGTCATGCTCGGACCGCTCGCGCAGGTGTCCGAGGCGACGAAAGACGGCATCCGCGACGAACTCGGCCTCACCCGCCCACCGCTGCAGCAGTACCTCGACTACCTCGGCGGACTGCTGCGGGGCGACCTCGGGGAGTCATATCAATTGCGGATGCCGGTAGCCGAGGTGATCGGACGGAATCTCGCCCCGACCGTGCAGCTGACACTGCTGGCGCTCGTGATCGGCGTGGTACTCGCGCTGACGGTCGCGCTCCTGGCCCGCCGCGGCGTGCCGCGCGCCATCGCCAGCGCCGTCGAGCTCGTGGTGCTGTCATCGCCGGTGTTCTGGATCGGACTGATTCTGCTGTCGGTCTTCGCGTTCGGTCTCGGATGGTTCCCGGTCGCGGGCACGCGCAATCCGGCGACGATCGTGCTTCCTGCCATCACGCTTGCGCTGCCGGTGGCGGCACTGATCGGGCAGGTGCTGCGCGACGGCATCGAGCAGGCTGAGCGGCAGCCCTTCGCCGAGACGGTGCGCGCGCGAGGCGCTGGGCCGGTGCGGCTGACCCTCGTACACACTCTGCGGCACGGGGCATCCGGTGCCTTGACGCTGACCGCCTATCTCGTCGGGTCGCTGCTGGGCGGCGCGGTGCTCGTCGAGACGGTGTTCGCGCGCCCCGGCCTCGGCCGGGTCGCCCTCACCGCGATTCTTGATCGTGACCTGCCGGTCGTCACCGGCATCATCATGCTCAGCGCGCTGGTCTTCGTCGTCATCAACACGATCGTCGAACTCGTGCATCCACTGATCGACCCCCGATTGCGCGTCGCGCGACGCCGGAACGACGCGACGCCGACCGACGCGACGCCGGCCGGAGCGGGGGAGCCGCGATGACGGTCGCAGAGGTGACCACGCGGCACCGGATGCGCCCGACCGACGCGGTGCTGTGGGCGGCCCTCGCCTTTCTCGCGCTGATCGCCGTCGCGGCGCTGTTCCCGGCACTCTTCGCCACGCACGACCCGCTGGAGACCGAGGTGCGCGAAGCGCTGCGCCCACCGAGCGCTGCCCACCTGTTCGGCACTGATCAGAGCGGACGTGATGTCTTCTCTCGCGTCGTGTACGCGGCGGGCCCGTCGGTCGGGATCGGTGTGCTCGCCACGGGCCTGGCGCTCGTGGGCGGGCTGGTGCTCGGCTCGCTGGCCGGGGTGGCACCGCGGGGTGTCGACGCCGTCGCGATGCGGATCAACGACATCGTGCTGGCCTTTCCCGAGTTCCTCATCGCACTGATCATCGTGGCGCTGCTCGGGCCGGGGCACATCAATGTCGCGATCGCCGTGACCATCGCCGCCGTGCCGGTGTACATCCGCCTGGCCAGGACGAGTACGCGCACGTTGCGCATCGCCGAACACGTCGAGGCGGCGCGCATCCTCGGGGTCGGGCCCGCGCGCGCCTTCCTGCGTCATGTCGTTCCCGGCGTGCTCGGAACGCTGAGCGTTCTCGCCACGATCGGCATCGGATCCAGCATCCTCGCGGCCGCAGGCCTGAGCTTTCTCGGCTTGGGGCCCGTCGAACCGACTCCGGAGTGGGGCCTGATGCTCTCGGGTGGGCGGAACGTGCTCGGTACCGCATGGTGGGTCTCGGTGTTCCCCGGGCTCGCGATCTCACTCACGGTGATCGCCGCGACCATCGTGGGGCGGCGACTGCGCGCCCGAATGGACGGGGTCCTCTCATGAGCGTCCTTGATGTGCGCGGTCTGCGTATCTCTTTCGACGGCACCGTCGTCGTCGATGACGTCTCCGTCACCGTCGAGCCCGGTGAGTGCGTGGCGATCGTCGGCGAGTCCGGGGCCGGTAAATCCCTCACCGCCCGGGCCCTGCTCGGTGCGGCACCGGCGGGAGCATCCGTCGCGCTCGATGCGCTCACGATCGGAGACACGGATGCCACCGGCCTCGCCGAGTCGGCGTGGCGCCGACTACGCGGGCGCCGGATCGCTCTGGTCTCGCAGGACGCGCTCGCTGCGTTGGATCCGCTGCGGCGCGTCGGCGCCGAGGTCGCCGAGCCGCTGGAGATCCACGGGATCGCGCGGGGGGAGCGCCCGGCGCGTGTGCGCGAGCTGCTTGAGCGGGTGGCCATGCCGGATGCCGAGCGTCGCGCCCGCGCCTACCCCCATGAACTGTCTGGCGGGCTGCGGCAACGTGCGCTGATCGCCTCGGCGCTCGCCGCAGAACCCGACGTGCTGGTCGCCGACGAGGCGACAACGGCGCTCGACGCCACGGTCCAGGCCCGCGTGCTCGCGCTGCTCCGCGAGATCGCCGACTCTGGAACCGGTGTGCTGTTCATCAGTCACGACTTCGCCGCGGTGAGCCGGGTCGCCGATCGTGTCATCGTGATGCGCCACGGGCGGATCGTCGAACAGGGGACGGTGGCCGACATCTTCGCCGCCCCGCAGGAGGACTACACGCGTCGTCTGATCGCCGCGACGCGGCACGAGGTGCGTGAAGCCGGCGCGGCAGGGCCGACGCTGCTGGACGCTGTCGGGGTGTCGAAGACGTTCGACCGGCCCGTCCTGCGCGACGCGACGTTCCAGGTGCAGGCCGGTCGTACGCTCGGCATCGTCGGGGAGTCGGGATCGGGGAAGACGACGCTGGCGAGGATGCTGGTCGGCGTCGAGCGCCCCGACGCCGGTGCGCTGCGGTGGACTTCGCCCCAGCGCGTGCAGCTCGTGCACCAGAACCCCCTCGGTGCGTTCGACCCGCGATGGCGCACGGAGCGCTCGCTGCACGAGGCGCTTCAGGCGGCCGGAGTGCCGCGCGCGCAGCGTTCGTCGCGGGCGGCGGAGCTGATGCGGGAGGTCGGTCTCGACCCGGAGCTCGGTCGCCGCCGCCCGTCGCAGCTGTCCGGAGGGCAGCGGCAGCGGATGGCGATCGCACGCGCGCTCGCCGCGGACCCCCAGGTGCTCGTGCTGGATGAACCGGTGTCGGCGCTCGACCCGACGGTGCGTGAACGCGTGCTCGCTCTGCTGCGGCGTCTGCAGCGGGAGCGTGAACTGACCATGGTGTTCGTGTCGCACGACCTCGATGTGATCGCCGCGGTCAGCGACGATGTCCTTGTCATGAGAGACGGCGAGATCGTCGAACAGGGCCCGGTCGCACGCGTGTTCGCCGATCCTCAGCATCCGTTCACGGCCGAGCTGCTGGCAGCGGGCCGCCCCGTCTGAGACGGGCCGCGCGCGGATTATCAGCGACCTCCCAGCTTTGCTACCTTTGGGGCAATGGTGACGCCGAGGTCACCGCCGGAAAGGAAGCATCAACCATGTCTCCCGTTCTTCTGATGACGATCGGGCTCGCGGTCTTCGCCTGCGGATACTTCTTCTACTCACGGTATCTGGCCAACCGGGTGTATCGACTCGACCCATCATTCAAGACTCCCGCGCATGAACTCAATGACGGCGTCGACTATGTTCCGACGAACAAGTTCATCCTCTGGGGACACCACTTCACCTCTGTGGCGGGTGCGGCGCCCATTGTCGGGCCGGCCATCGCGGTGATCTGGGGGTGGGTGCCGGCCTTCCTGTGGGTCACCATCGGAACGGTTTTCTTCGCCGGTATGCACGACCTCGGCGCGCTCTGGGCGTCGAACCGCAACAAGGGCCGGTCGATCGGTGCCCTGTCGGCACGGTACATCGGCAAGCGCGGGGCGAGCCTGTTCCTGGTCGTCATCTTCCTGCTGCTGTTGATGGTCATCGCCGCGTTCGCCGTCGTGATCAAGAACCTGCTGATCAGCACGCCGACCGCGGTCATCCCCGTGTGGGGCGCGATCGTCGTGGCGCTGCTGGTGGGTGTCGCGGTGTACCGGCTGCGCTGGCCGCTGCTGTGGGTCACCATCGTCGGCGTCAGCGCGTTGTACGGTCTGATCGTGCTCGGCGACAGCATGCCCGTCGTACTTCCGGATGACTTCCTCGGCATGGGGCCGGCGACGTTCTGGATCGTCGCGCTGTTCGTCTATGGGGCGATCGCCTCGCTGCTGCCGGTGTGGGTGCTGCTGCAGCCGCGTGACTACATCAACGGCGTGCAGCTGTTCATCGGACTCGGTCTGTTGTTCGGCTCGGTGCTCATCGCGACACTCTTCTCTGCCGACGGGCTACAGATCGTGGCCCCCGCGATCAACACGGCCGTTCCCGAAGGGACACCGAGCATGGTGCCGCTGTTGTTCGTGACCATCGCCTGCGGCGCGATCTCGGGCTTCCACGGCATGGTCTCGTCGGGAACCACGTCGAAGCAGCTCGACAAGGAGACCGATGCACGCTTCGTCGGCTACTTCGGCGCCGTCGGTGAGGGTCTGCTCTCGCTCGGTACGATTCTGGCCGTGATCGCCGGGTTCCGCACGGTTGCGGAATGGGAAGAGGTGTACAGCTCCTTCGGTGCCGGCGGTGTCACCGCGTTCGTCAACGGCGGCGGCGCGATCATGAACGCCGGGCTCGGGCTGCCGGTGTCGCTCAGCGCGACGGTGCTGGCCACCATGGCCGTATTGTTCGCAGCGACCACCATGGACACCGGAATGCGACTGCTGCGCTTCGTCGTGCAAGAGATCGGCGACTCGATGAAGGTGCGCATCACCAAGGTGCCGGCGACTCTCATCGTCGTGGCCGTGGGGCTCGGTCTGACCTTCTCGCAGGGCCTCGGCGGCGACGGCGGTCTGCGCATCTGGCCGCTCTTTGGTACGACCAACCAGCTGATGGCATCCCTCACCCTGTCGATCGTCGCGGTCATGCTGCTGCGCAAGCGTCGAAACCCGCTGCCGGCATTGATTCCGCTGGTACTGGTGTTCGGGTTGTCGTTCTGGGCGGCGATCCAGCAGCTCACCGCGTTCGCCTCGCCGACCGACCCGGACTGGCTGTTGTTCACCTTGGATGTCATCATCATCGCCGCGAGCGTGTGGGTCGCCATCGAAGCGGTGCTCGCCATGCGACGTGCAGCCACCGGGCCCGCCGAGGATGAGGACGAGGACGCCCAACTCCAGGCGGTGCGTGAAGAGGTCTGATCCGTGTCGGATGTGAGCGCGGCCCGGCGCTGGCGACAGCGCTGGGCCGCCTTCCGGGAGGGGCTCGCGGAGTACTACGCGGGCCCCTACCGGCAGACCCTTGCCCGTGAGCAGAGGGATGAGGACGACCTGTTCGCCCTCATCGTGCTCGGTGAGGCTCTGGGCGTACCCGATCCCGCCGCGTACTACAGCGCTGAGCTGATGCCCTTGCTCGCGACGGACTTCCACGACTGGCACCGCCGCATGGGCATGCCCCGATCACCTCTGGACCACGTGGCATGTTGCTAGAAGGACTCCGCCGTCGGATGCTGTTCATCGGCGGCAAGGGGGGTGTGGGCAAGACTTCGCTGGCCTCGGCGCTCGGCTTGGCCAGGGCACGTGCGGGGGAGCGCGTGCTGGTGGTGTCGACAGACCCCGCCCACAACCTCGGGCACCTGTGGGAGCGCGAGGTGGGCGATGCCCCGGCGCAGCTGGCTGTGTTCGAGTCGGGCGAGCTGCACGGTGTGGAGATCGATCCGCACGCGATGATCGCGCGTCATCTGGCCGCTGTCGAACAGACGATGCTGCAGCTTCTGCCCGAGCAGCAGCACGGCGCTGCGCGGGCACATCTCGACCGGGCCCGTGAAGCTCCGGGCAGTCATGAAGCGGCGGTGCTGGAGCGCATCGCCGAGCTGTCAGAACTCGGGCGCACCGACTATGACGCCGTGATCTTCGACACCGCGCCGTCCGGGCACACTCTGCGTCTGCTGGCGCTGCCCGGGCAGCTGGCGGGATGGACCGAGACGCTGCTGCGCAACCGGGATCGTTCAGAACGTTTCTCGGCGGCGATGCGCGGTCTCACCGGGCGCAGCGACCCGCAGGCCGACGCGCAGGCAGAGTTGCGGCGCACCCTGCAGCGGCGACGGGACCGCTTCGACGCGTTGCAGAAGGCGATCGCCGACCCGGAGCGCGCGGGATTCGTCGTCGTGTTCACCGCTGAGACGCTTCCGGTCGCCGAGACGCTCGAGGTCGTAGACAGCCTGCGTGCGATGCACGTCGAGGTGACGGCGCTGATCGCCAACCGGCGCTCGCCAGCCGACGCCGGCGAGCTGTTGCGCATTCGACGCCGCGGTGAGGACGTGCACCTTGCCCGCGTTCGCGACCGGGTGCCCAGCGTGGCCCTTCTCGAGGTGCCTCTCGTCGCGGGCGAGTTGACCGGAGCGGATTCACTGGCGCGGATCGCCGATCTGCTCGAGGCCGCCGGCTGACGCGCTCGCGGGTCTGTCGGTGCCGTTCGCGGTCGAGCTGCTGGCAGCGGGCCGCCCCGTCTGAGAGGGCCTGCCGTGGTCAGTCGAGAACGCGGATGCCGGCCGCCGCGGCCAGTGCGGGCGCGAGCATCTGCACCTGGTGCCCGTCGAGGGTCGCGCCGCGCAGGGACGTCACGTCGATGTACGAGAGTGCGTCGAGGCCGCGCAGATCGACATCGGTGGCGCGCATGTCACGGGGGTCGACCTCATCGGATCGGGTGTTCTCGAACGCGACGCGCGACAGCACGGCCTGCGGCACGTCGAGTGTTGTGATGCTGCAGCCTGTGACCTGCAGATGGTCGACCCGGGCGGCCCCGAGATTGAGGTAGTCGATCCGCACGTCGCGCAGCTCGATCTCAGACAAGCGAGCGTCGGTGAGGTCAAGAGTGCCGATCCGGCCGCCGACGATGCGGATACGGCGGCCGTTCAACGCCCTGGCCTGGAGTGCTGCGACGCGGATGTCTGCGAGCTCGACGTCGAACATCGTGCTCCAGCGCATGTCGACGTCTGTCGCCTGCCCCTCGATGATGCACTGCTCGACGGTGGCGTGGGTGAGGTCCGTGGTGTCCTGCAGAGTGATGCGCGCGGCAACGATGTCCGCACGTGGGGCAGGGGCGGCATCGGCCAGCTGACGCGGCAGATCGGGGGCGGATACGACGGGGGGCTTCGGGGCGGGAGTGCGGGATGCCATGGGCCGACCCTATGCCGGACCGGCGACATGGTGTGCACCGCCGGAACGACGTAGAATGGGCGCACCAGCGCAGATCCGGCCATCACCGGGGAGCTCTCGGAAGAACGCTTCGACCAGCAACGCGACCGAAGTCAGTAGAACCGAGCGGGGCAGGCCCGTCATCGCCGCAGTGAGAGTGGTTCGCGCGTCCGCGTGCGAGCACGTGAGGTGGTACCGCGGTTCGCGCGACAGCGCGGGTCGTCCTCGCAGCAGCATCCGACACGATCCCTGCGAGATGACATGACCTACCCGCGCACCTCCGCCGCCTCTGGAGCGCAGAGCTCCTTCGGCCCGGCCGCCGTCACTCCGAGCCCGCGCTTCCCCGAGATCGAGCGCGACGTGCTCGACTTCTGGAAGTCCGATGACACCTTCCGCGCCTCGATTGAGCAGCGCGAGGGCGCCGACGAGTGGGTCTTCTACGACGGCCCGCCGTTCGCGAACGGACTGCCCCACTACGGCCACCTGCTGACGGGCTACGCCAAAGACCTGTTCCCGCGCTTCCAGACCATGCTCGGCAAGAAGGTCGACCGCGTCTTCGGGTGGGACACCCATGGCCTGCCCGCCGAGCTCGAGGCGATGAAGCAGCTCGGCATCACCGAGAAGAGCGAGATCGAGGCGATGGGCATCGATGTCTTCAACGCCAAGGCCCGTGATTCTGTGCTCGCCTACACGCACGAGTGGCAGGACTACGTCACCCGTCAGGCGCGCTGGGTCGACTTCGAGCGTGGGTACAAGACGCTCGACCTCGGCTACATGGAGAGCGTGCTGTGGGCGTTCAAGACGCTCTACGACAAGAACCTCGCCTATGAGGGCTACCGCGTGCTGCCGTACTGCTGGCGTGATGAGACGCCGCTGAGCGCCCACGAACTGCGCATGGACGACGACGTGTACCAGATGCGCCAGGATCCATCGGTGACCGCGACATTCCCGCTCACCGGCGCCAAGGCCGAATCGCTCGGGCTCACCGGAGTGCGCGCGCTCGCCTGGACGACAACGCCCTGGACTCTGCCCACCAACCTCGCGCTCGCCGTCGGCCCCGACATCGAGTACGTCGTCGTGCCGGCCGGCCCTCAGGGTGCTGCCGACATCGTGCCGGGCGACGACGTCGCCGAGAGCGCGGCGCACCGCTACCTGATCGCGCGCGAGCTGCTCGGCGGCTACGCCAAGGACCTCGGGTACGAGTCGGCCGACGAGGCGCACGCCGCGATCGAGGCAGCGCATCTCGGAGCGGCGTTGCAGGACGTCACCTACGACCGCCTGTTCGATTACTACGCGGATGCCGAGACCTGGGGTACCGAGAGCGCGTGGCGCCTGCTGGTGGACGACTACGTCACCGTGTCGGACGGTACCGGAATCGTGCACCAGGCTCCGGCGTACGGTGAGGATGACCAGCGCGTGGCGAACGCCGCCGGCATCCCCACGATCATCTCGCTCGACGACGGCGGGCGCTTCCTGTCCAGCGTCACCGACGTCGCCGGTGAGCTGTGGATGGACGCCAACACCCCACTGGTTCGCCTGATCCGTGCCGCCGGGCGCCTGCTGCGTCTGCAGAGCTACGAGCACTCGTACCCGCACTGCTGGCGCTGCCGCAACCCCCTCATCTACAAGGCGGTCTCGAGCTGGTTCATCCGCGTGACCGACATCAAGGACGACCTGCTGGCGAACAACGAGCAGATCACCTGGGTGCCCGAGAACGTCAAGCACGGTCAGTTCGGCAAGTGGCTCGAGGGCGCGCGCGACTGGTCGATCAGTCGCAACCGGTACTGGGGCTCGCCCATCCCGGTATGGAAGAGCGATGACCCCGAGTACCCGCGCGTCGACGTCTACGGGTCTCTGGAAGAGCTGGAGCGCGACTTCGGCGCGCTTCCGACCGGTCCGAACGGCGAGGTCGACCTGCACCGGCCGTACATCGACGACCTGACGCGGCCGAACCCCGACGACCCCACCGGCAAGAGCACGATGCGCCGCATCGAGGACGTCTTCGACGTGTGGTTCGACTCGGGCTCGATGCCGTTCGCGCAGGTGCACTACCCGTTCGAGAACCAGGACTGGTTCGACGCACACGCGCCGGCCGACTTCATCGTCGAGTACATCGGACAGACTCGCGGCTGGTTCTACGTCATGCACGTGCTCTCGACCGCGCTGTTCGAGCGTCCCGCCTTCACCGGTGTGAGCTGCCACGGCATCGTGCTCGGCAACGACGGGTACAAGATGTCGAAGTCGCTGCGCAACTACCCGGACGTCAGCGAGGTGCTCGACCGGGACGGGTCGGACGCCATGCGCTGGTTCCTGATGTCGAGCTCGGTGCTGCGCGGAGGCAACCTGGCCGTCACCGAGGAGGGCATCCGAGCGGGCGTGCGCGAGTTCCTGCTGCCGCTGTGGAGCTCGTGGTACTTCTTCGCGACCTACGCCAACGCGTCGGGCGGCTACGAGGCCTCGTGGCGCACCGATTCGACCGACGTGCTCGACCGGTACATCCTGGCGCGTCTCGGTGATCTGGTGAGCGAGGTGCGGGCCGATCTGGAAGGGCTCGATTCGACCACGGCCGCGGCGCGGCTGCGCGAGTTCGTCGAGGTGCTCACCAACTGGTACATCCGTCGTTCGCGCGATCGGTTCTGGGAGGGGGTGAACGACGATCCGGCCAGCCGCGAGGCCTTCGACACGCTCTACACCGTGCTCGAGACCCTCACCCGCGTCGCGGCCCCGATGGTCCCGCTGATCAGCGAGCGCATCTGGCAGGGTCTGACGGGCGGGCGCAGCGTGCACCTGACCGACTGGCCCGACGCCGACGCGTTCCCCGCCGCGGATGATGTGCGTGACGCGATGGATGCCGTCCGCGAGCTGTCGAGCGTGGGCAACGCCCTGCGCAAGCGCGAGAAGCTGCGTGTGCGCCTGCCCCTCGCACGGTTGACCGTCGTCTCGCCGCTGGCCGCTGATCTGGCGCAGTTCGAGGGCATCCTGCGCGAAGAGCTCAACGTCAAGGCCGTCGAGCTGGTCGCACAGCAAGAGGGCACTGCCGGCGAGTACGGCATCAGCCACCGCCTCAGCGTGAACGCCCGCGTCGCCGGCCCGCGCCTGGGCAAGGAGGTGCAACGGATCATCCGCGCCGCGAAGGACGGCTTCTGGACCGAGCAGGACGGCGTGGTCACCGTCGACGGCATCGCGCTGGAGCCCGCCGAGTACGAGCTGGCGCTGGAGACCTCCGGACGCCCCGAGGGCGAGGCCCTGGCGATCGTCCCCGGCGGGGGGTTCATGCTGCTCGACACCGTGACGACGCCCGAGCTGGAGGCCGAGGGGCTTGCACGTGACGCGATCCGGGTCGTGCAGGAGGCGCGCAAGAACGCCGGCCTCGACGTCAGCGATCGCATCGCGCTCGCTCTGAACGTCGCCCCGGCCGACGCTGCCGCGCTCCAGGCGCACGCCGCGCTGATCGCCGCTGAGACTCTGGCGGTCGGATTCGCGGTGCAGGCGACCGAAGACATCGACCAGCTCGTCGACGACGTCGAGAGCTCCGGCGACGGCGTCTTCCGCAGCGGAGCACGCGCGCTCGGCTCGGCGAAGTCGCCGATCGTCGTCACGATCGACCGCACCGTCTCCGAGGAGGACGCATGAGCGACACGCAACGAGCGGATGCTGTCTACGAGGCGCTGCTGAGCCGGGCGGGGGAGCGCTGGGTGCAGCCGCGCAAGGAGCGTGTCGAGCGCATCCTGACGTTGCTCGATGACCCGCAGCGCACGTACCGGGTGGTGCACATCACCGGCACGAACGGCAAGACGTCCACGGCGCGCATGATCGAGAGCCTGCTGCGTTCGCACGGCCTGCGCACCGGCCTGTTCACCAGCCCGCACCTGAAGCGGTTCACGGAACGCATCATGATCGACGGCGAGCCGATCGCCGACGCCGCGATCGCCGATGCCTGGGACGAGATCGAGCCTTTCATCGGGATCGTCGACGCCGAACTGCAGACGGGCGGCGAAGAGCCGCTGACGTTCTTCGAACTGCTCACGGTGCTGGCATTCGTGGCGGCATCGGATGCCCCTGTCGATGTGCTGGTGCTGGAAGTCGGCATGGGCGGGTCATGGGACTCGACGAACACCGCGGATGGTGATGTCGCCGTGTTCACGCCGATCGACCTCGATCACGCCGATCGTCTCGGCGCGACCATCGCCGAGATCGCCGAGGTGAAGGCGGGCATCATCAAGGATGGCGCCGCGGTCGTCTCGGCCGCGCAGCCCTCCGAGGCCGCCGAGGTGCTGAGGCGGGTCGCCGCCGAACGTCAGGCGAGCATCGCCTTCGACGGCCAGGAGTTCGGTCTCGCGGCGCAGAAGCTCGCCGTCGGCGGGCAGCTGCTGACGATCAAGGGCATCGCCGGTGAGTACGTCGATGAGTACCTGCCGCAGTACGGCGCACACCAGGGGCACAACGCCGCGCTGGCTGTCGCTGCGGTGGAGTCGCTGATCGGCGGCGCGGAGCGCGCCATTCCCGGTGAGATCCTCACCGACGGCCTGCAAGCGGCTACTTCGCCCGGGCGCCTGCAGCTGGTGGGCATCGCGCCGACCGTGGTCGTGGATGCTGCGCACAACCCGCACGGTGCGGCCGCGCTCGCGCAGTCGCTGGACGACAGCTTCGACTTCGACGAGTGGGGCCTGGTGCTCGGTGTTCTCGACGACAAGGATGCCGGAGGCATCATCGACCGGCTGCTGCCGGCCGTCGCCGAGGTGTTCGCGACTGCACCCGAGTCGGCGCGCGCTGAGGAGGGCGACGCCATCGCCGACCTGGTCGAGGCACGGGGGCGTCGCGCCACCGTGCATGCGACTCTGGCGGATGCCGCGGATGCCGCGCGCGAGTGGGCGGCGTCGTCGGAGCGCCGCGCGGTCGTGATCGCCGGATCCATCGTGCTGGCCGGTGAGGCGTTGCTGCTGTCCGAGGAAGAGGACTGGAAGTCGGGGTGGCGGGCGTGAGCGCACGTCAGGCGCGGCCGCCGCGCACCCTTGTGCAGAAGCTCGGCGCGATCGTGCTCGGCTCCGAGGCCATCGTCGTCATCCTGGCAGGGCTCACAGTATTCGGTCTGCGCGCAGTGCCCGGTGACATCCCGCAGTGGTGGGGCATCGCCGGCGGCTTCATCGTGGCCGTGGCGCTGATCGTGGTCGCCGGCGCCATCACGCGCCCCTGGGCGATCCCGGCAGGCTGGGCGCTGCAGGTCGTCATCGCCCTCGCAGGCCTGCTGGTACCGGCGATCGTCGTGGTCGCTCTGATTTTCGGCGGCATGTGGGGGTATGCGACGATCGGTGGGGCCCGCATCGACCGACAGCGTCCGTCGGGCCCGCCGGCAGAACCTCACACAGAGAGCGAATGACATGGCCACTGAAGAAACCCTCGTCCTCGTCAAGCCCGACGGCGTCGCCCGCGGCCTGACGGGAGAGATCCTCGCGCGCATCGAGGCGAAGGGCTACGCGCTCGTCGACCTGCGACTCGTCGAGCCCGACCGTGACCGGCTCGCCGCTCACTACGCCGAGCATGAGGGCAAGCCGTTCTACGAGCCGCTTATGGAGTTCATGATGTCGGGTCCGTCGGTGGCGATCCGTCTCGCCGGCAACCGCGTCATCGAGGGCTTCCGTTCGCTCGCCGGCACCACCGACCCGACCACGGCCGCTCCCGGCACGATCCGCGGCGACCTCGGCCGCGACTGGGGCCTGGCCGTGCAGCAGAACCTCGTGCACGGTTCCGACAGCCCCGAATCGGCGGCTCGCGAGCTCAGCATCTGGTTCTGACGCAGAACACGAAGAAGGGGACGTCCTGCGGGACGTCCCCTTCTTCGTGCCCGGGGGCGGCTCAGTCGGCCCGGGTCAGAACAGCATTCCCACGACCTCGCCGAGCAGGTCGAGGCCGGCCAGCTGCGCCATCGCGATGACGATCGCATAGGCGACGATGGTCATCAGCGGAACCCAGGCCATCAAGCGCTCGGCGAGAGCTCGCGTCTGCGCGTTGCGGGTGAGCGTGCCGTTGCGCAGCAGATGCACCACGGTCGCGAGGAAGGTCGGGATGGTGACCGCCCAGGTCGCCATGCACCAGGGGCAGAGCACCGAGAGGTTGTAGATGCTCTGGTAGATCAACCAGCCGACGAACACGACGGCGCCGGTGACACCGGCACCGAACAGTGCCCAGAACCAGCGGGGGAAGCGGATGCCAGCGATGACGGCGACGCCCATGACCAGCACGGCCATCCACCCGGTGAGGCCGATGATCGGGTTCGAGAAGCCGAACACCTCTCCCTGCCACGAGCTGAGGTTCTTGTCGCACTGCAGCATGACGCTGACATAGCAGCTGGTCTGCTCACCGGGATTCTCGAGCAGGAAGAGCTTCTCGACGGTGAGCTGAAATGCGGCCCACCACCCCAGGACAGCCGCGACGATGAGCCAGATTCCGTATCCGAGATAGCGGGGACGCTGCGTGGTCATGCCGCGATTATCCCAGCGTCTCCTATGTACCCGCGGCGAGGCGCGACGCGCGCCGTGAACCGGGGTGCGACGTGCGAGCCCACGTAGTGCGATAGAGACGGATCGGCCTGAATCGTCCCGCTATTTCTGAGATTCAGCGGAACTCTCAGGCCAACAGTAGCAAGGTGGACGTAGATCACGGCCCACCTCACGGTCCACCAGTACTGTCAGCTCATGGGATACACACCTCCGCTGACTCAGGCGATGTACGACGCACAGCAACGGAACGCTCATCGCCGGGAATCCGCGCGAGCTGCTGATGCCGCGGAGTCCACTGACCAGCGCATGGCCAACCTCGTGGAAGCGATGGAGGCTCAGCTCGAACTGGCGAAGGCAGCACAGGCCTCCGCGGATGCGGCTCAGCGCTTCTCGAAGTGGATCTCGATTAGCTCGCTCATCGTCGCGGTGGCCTCGCTGGGTGCCGCAGTCGCGGCGGTGGTCGTCACGCTCCAGTGAGTGCCAGCGTGGTTAGCGCCCGACGTGGGCTAAATAATCCCAGTTCGGCAGAGATATCTTCTGCCCGTCGTGCGCTAACCTGGATGCAGCGCCCTCCTCGGTCATCGGTTTGTCACTGAACTCTGAGGAGGGCGCTTCACTATTTCCAGAATCAGCCGCTAGTGCGTACTCAGCACTTATTGACGCATCGCACAAAGGGAATTGTGCACACTACGCCCGATCCGCGGCAGAGCTTGCACATGGGCTCCGCTCTGACGTGCGATGTCATCGACAAGCCGGTGGCATCAGTGACCATCCGGCGAGGTCCCCGAGATCCCGGTGTAGTACCCAGGCCGGACGCCAGTGTCAGACATCCCAAGACGAGCTGGCCGTCGCGAAGTCGGTGCCGGGCCACAACTCGCCACGTCTCCATCCTGGATGCGGGCTACTCGTCGTGGCCTCTCACTCATGGTCTGAGGGACAAGCGCTGGAACCCGGCATGCGCGCGTCCCGGTGAGTGAAACGAACCGAGCGCGCACTATGCCCTCTTCTGGAGACCCGTCATGGCTGAAATCGACTGGACCGCCGAGTTCGCGGCTCTCGCCGCGGACCGGCTTGAAGCCGAGAAGGCCTCCGCAGCCATGTGGCAGCGCAGGCGCAGCATCGAGCGTGAGCATCAGCAGCGTGGGCGAGATCTGGCAGAGCATGAACGTCGCCGACAAGCAGCCGTGCGATTCTGCCGGAAGGCAGGCGTCAAGGGCGTGGGCAAGGATGCCTTCCGGGACCGCACCAAGAACCAGCTCCTGATTCTCATCCGTGAGGCTGAAGCGGTCGTTTCTGGATCTCAGCGTTAGCGCGAATCGACATCAAGACCCGAGGTTGCCGGAGGTCGCCAGAAAACGCATCTCAGAGATGTGTTGATACTTTGGATATGGCCGCAGAGATCACCCCAGCACCCGTTCGACGGGGGCATCGCTGTGGAGTGTGCGTACTCAGCTCCGAAGCCCGCACCCGGCTGGAGACGCAGCTCGCCTCCGGCCGGAGCATTTCCCGCATTTCTCGTCAGACGTGGGCACTCGGGCGCGACTCGATCCGCTTCCACGTCCGCGCGCGCCACCTCCCCGCACAGACCCAGGGAGCCGTGGAGCGCGTCACCGGCCTGGACACAACCACCGTGTTGGACAGGGCCAGCGACATCGCCACACGAGCCCGCACGGCCTCTCTGGAGGCCGAGGAGGCTGGAGCCGTGCAGCCGTTCTGAAGGCTGGAGACGCCGAGCTGAGGGCGCTGGTGATGCTCTCCGCACACGGGGAGACCAGCGAGGCCGACATCGAACTCCGCGACGCCTTCGCAGCCATCTCCGGTGCCGTCTACCTCTCCGCCCGACGCGGCGAGCGCAACATTGTCGAGACCATCGCCGCCGAGCTGCACGACATGGGCCGCGGCGAGATCGCCGAGGACATCTTGGACCAGATCCCCAATTCCAGAAATGAGATCAGCGCGTCAAGCCTCAGGTGCGACCACGACGTCGTGGTGTTCGTCCACAGGAAGCGGTGACCACATGACGTTGATCCCCATCGGCAGGCGCTTGGTCTCCGCCGATGCTCGACCTCTTGGCCGTGACGCTGTGGTGGATGCCGTGCTCGCGGTGAAGCACGCACGCGAGACCCCGACGCCGGATCTGCTTGATGCCCTGCGCAGCGTCGGCCCGGTGCCCGCGGATCTCGTCGTCACGGGGCGGGAGTGGATCGACGGTCGCCCGGTGCTCACCTTCGCTGTCGAAGACTACGCGCCCCCGGATGACGTGCCAGGTTGCCATTACCGCTACGCAGAGACCGCCGCGGGTGTGTGGTGGAGCGGATCACGGTTCGATGCTTGGCGCGAGGGCTCCGGACGTCACGAGGACCCAGCATCTGGATGTCCGACTCTGTCCAGCTCGCCGTGCTGGACAGCTTCCGGTGCAGGTTCGGACGCCAGTACGCGCCCTGGAGTACGTCGCCCTGGCGCACCTCTGAGATACGTCTCACTTAGCAACTAGGTGAGACAGTGCCGAGCCCCCTCGATTGTGTTTCAACGGGACGAGCAAACACAGCATCTGAGATGAATCTCATCTATTGCGTCACAAATGCAGTAGCTAGTGACGCTTGTGTCATGGCGACCAGTAGCGAGACACTATCCACCGGCTACACCTGGGAATACCGGCGGGTGTCCTCCGTGCAGCAGTCGTATGAACGGCAGACCAAGGCGCTGCACGACGAGGGTATCCGCGAGGATCGAATCTACGAGGACAAGCTCAGCGGCAAGACGATGGACCGCCCCGGGCTGACCGCTCTCCTCCGTGTTGCGCGTCCCGGCGACACGGTCGTCGTCTCCTCGCGCGACTGCCTGGGCCGCACAGTGCTTGGCACACTCCAAACGTCCGAAGAGTTGGAAGAAGCGGGCATCCATGTACGCAGCCTGAAGCCCGGCGAGCAGTTCGAAGGCATCACCGGCAAGCTCCTGCGCAAGATCATGCTGTCCATCGCAGAATGGGAGCGCGAGAACATCAAGGAACGCGCAGCCGATGGCCGCGCAGCACTTGCCGCGAAGGGCGAACGGAAGCCCCGCCCCAAGACCGCCCTGCGCCCCGAGAAGGTGGCCGTTGTGCGGGCTCTCCGAGCACCGGGCTGGACGATTGACCGCATCGTGAAGAAGGAAGAGATCTCGCGCGCGAGCGTCTACCGCGCCCTCGCCGATTAGTGGCGCTGGTCACGCTCCCATGCGTATGGATAGGATTCCGGAAATGGCTTGAATGCGAGGGGGAGACATGCCGGAGCGGGTAACTATCGACTGGGCGGACCTTGCGGATCTGGATCTGGACCCGGATAACCCGCGTCACGAACCGGGCATGTCTAGGCGTGACATCATCCGCTACCTGGTCGACAAGGAAAGCGTCCTCGGGCTCGCCCGCGACATCGCCAAAGTCGGTCTGAGCCCGCTGGACATGTTTGGAGCAATCGCAGCCCCTGAGGGCGGCTACGTCATCTTGGAGGGCAACCGTCGCCTCTGCGCGCTTATCCTCTTGCATGACCCGACCCTGGCTCCGCCCAAAGAACGCAAGATCTTCGAACGCCTGAGCCGCGATCTCGACCCCGACGAGATCGTCATCGAACTGACTGTCTTCGATGACGAGGACGAAGCGGACGTCTGGATCGACCGGAAACACGCCGGTCCCGGCAACGGCAATGGCCCGAAGCCATGGAACCCCGTTCAACTGGCCAGGCGCTACGGTGACCGAACCGGCAACGCCCTTGCCCTCGCTCTCCTGGAGTACGGACAGAGCCACGGGATGCTCACCAAGGCGCAATCCACGGACATCCTGACCACGATCACCCGTTTCATCTCCAACCCGTTCGTTCGTAAGCACGGTCTCGGAATCACGACAAGCGCCTCCGAACCCGAGTTCAAGATCTTGGGCACCCAGTCGCTCTTCGATCTCCGCCTGCAACGCCTCCTCAGTGACATCGTCGCCCGGGCAAACGGAGCGACATCCCGAACGAACAGCGCTGATCGCGCGAAATACGCGCAAGAGAACCTCGTGAACATCACGGAGCCGGTCGGCCCGACTCCCGATGACGCCGAGGAGAGCGCGGACGACACAGAGCCGTCCGCGGGATCTGGCGAGAAGACTGCCGACAACGGCGATGACGCGGCATCAGACGAACCGTCCGCCGACGACGGAGCGGACGACTCCGAGGGGAGTTCAACGTCCGGCAGCGGGACTCACCCCGACAAGCGCCTGAAACTTGTGCCGGAAGCGTTCGCGCCGAGCCTTCGCGATGAGCGCCTGAAGCGAATCCTTGCGGAGCTGAAGTCGGTTCGCCGGTTCAGCCCGTTGGCCGCGGCGCTGATCGTGCGAGTGTTCCTGGAGTCCGTCACCGTCAAGTATCTAGAGACTCGTGGCACACAGATTGGACAGAACGACAAGCTGCACCTTCTGGTTCACAACGTGCTGACCCACATCGAGAAGGAAAAGAAGAGCGGTGCGATCCACCTCACCAAAGCTGAGGCGGGAGCGCTTGGCCTTCTGAAGGGGCAGGTCTCGAATCAGACCTACGTCTACAGCGCCTTCTACCTGGGCCTCATCGCCCACGGCTCGGCCTTCCCCGACTGGGCGACGCTAACTAAGAAGTGGGATGAGGTCGAGCCGATCCTTGGTTTCATCGCGTCGAACGCTGAGCCGCCCATTGAGCCCGCGCAAGCGTAACGGAGGCGGGCTGGCCAACGTCGCCGAGACGCTGTAACGTTCGAGAGACCCCGCTAGCAAAACGAAGTGAACCCATGCCCATCACACCCTCACCTCTTCGGTATCCGGGCGGCAAGACCGCGTTGTTCAAGCTCGCGTCACCGCTCCTTGAATGGAACGGTCTGCGCAAGACGACCTACGCCGAGCCGTTCGCTGGGGGCGGCGGGCTCGCACTGTCCCTCCTCTTCGAAGGAGTTGTTCGCCGGATCGTTCTCAACGACATCGACCCCGGCATCTACTCTCTCTGGGACGCGATGCTCAACGAGACCGACGAGCTGGTTCGCCTCGTTTCCGACACACCGGTGACGATGGATGAGTGGTACACGCAGCGCGAGACCTATCGGGCAATGAAGGATGAACCATCGCTCGAACTCGCATTCGCCACCCTCTTTCTCAACCGGACGAATCGCTCCGGAGTCATCAAAGGCGGTGTTATCGGGGGGATAGACCAGACGGGCAACTACAAGTTGGACTGCCGGTTCCCCAAGGACGTCATCGTGGACAAGATCGAGCGCATCGCGCGCTACAAGCGCTCCATCTCGATCATGCGGGAGGACGGCAAGGACTTCCTGCGCGGCATGTCCGAGCGGTCAGATCGAGTTGTGCACTTCATCGACCCGCCTTACTACGGCAAGGGATCGGGCCTCTACACGAACTTCTACACACCCACCGACCACGCCGAGTTGGCCACGGTTGTGCGCGGGCTAGAGCAGCCCTGGGTGCTCACGTACGATCTCGTACCCCAGATCCAGGAACTCTACGAGGGATACCCGCAATACGCCTTTGACCTCAACTACACCGCCGCAGTGAAGCGGGTAGGTACCGAACTCATGGTCACGAGCCCTGACATCTCCGTTGCTGGGATACCTCAGCTCAGGACCGCCTCAGCTGCCTGATCGCGTTCTAGAGGTTTCGCTCGCAGCAGCGGCCCTCTCAGCCTTCCGTGCGTGCCATCGCCGCCGATCCGCTTCTCGTCGCCGGGCGGTGCGCTCGTCCACCACATCATCCTCATGCGGAGAGCGCGGCAGCGGTGGCAACGTCTCGCCACGAGCAGCAGCTCCGGCAGCCTTGTCCAGCTCGATTACGAGCCCAACGTCCGAGCGGATGGCCGCGTCCGCCTCAGCCCACAAAGCGGCGAACCTAGCACTCATCTCGTCGGCGGTCGGACGGTGGGGAGTGCGTAGGGTCTCGTCGTCGTTCACGTGGCATTTCGCTCTCCGGCGAGCGCGGTGGTCAGGTGCTCGCACTGCCGTCCCATCATCACGGAATCATCTCCGCCATCTTGTGCATCAGCGCACGATTCCGATCACGAGAAGCGTGCTGGTAGCGGCGCGGTTCGGAAGTCGCTGTGGCCGCCCCTCGCCATGATCTCGGAGAGGGTGGCTCCGGTCTTGCCGAAGGCGGTCAAGCTGAGGTGGCGGAGATCGTGGATCAGGAGGTCATCCAGCCCTCGGGAGGAGCGGGTGCTGTCGAACGTCCTGCGGGCTCGGTCGTAGCCCAGACGGCCTCCTCGCGTGCTCACGAAAGCACCGGCCCGGAGTTGCTCGCCTGCGTCTGGAGAGCCTTCAGGGCCTGGGGAGTGATCGTCAGATAGCGGACCTGATCCGGGTGAGCCTTGGTGCCCTCCAGCCTCTCGGTATTCACCATATGGTGAGAGACGGTGATCTCGGAGTGCTCGAAGTCGATGTCCTCGACGTTGAGCGCGAGGGCTTCTCCGATGCGGCGCCCAGAGCCAGCGGGCACCCAGAGGAGCGCTCGTTCCGGATCGGTCGCCGCGGCGTCCAGGAGGACGTGGAAGTCGCTCCCAGCTCCACGTGGGCCTGCGCTTCGTCTTCGTCGCGGCGACGCCCTCCACGATGCAGGGGTTAGACGCGATCTCCTGCATCTTCACCGCGCGGATCATCACCATGGAGAGGATGCTGTAGCGCTGACCGTTCGAGGGTGAGCCCTTGGGGGAGTACCTCGTTGAACCATCGATCCACGTCGCGGGGCGTGATGTCGCGGAGCTTCATCTCTCCGAAGGTGGGCACCACCCACTTCTGGAGCATGTTGTTGTAGTTCTGCCAGGTCGAGAGAATGACCCGGCGCTTCCGGTCCATGAGGGTGCGTTCCGCGAAGGTGACGAACAACTCGCCGCCCTTGGCCTTGTCCTCGATGACCTTCGGGACCTTGCCCTGGCTGCGCTCCAGGCGAGCCTGCGCTATGACCACGTCCCGCTCCTCCAGAGTGTCGTAGTCCCCCACATCATCGTGCTTCTTCGTCGCCGGATTCCAGAGCCTCGCGCGGTTCTTCTTGGTGGACATAATGTGCGCCCTTCACCCCGTGACAGGACTGAGAGCGCGCCGTCATCCAGGGTCGGAGCGGGAGACCCTTGCCCACCCGTTTCGGTCCACTACCCCGACTCGCATACTCCTGACTGGCAAGTAGGTACTTTGGTTCGGAGGTGCGATAATGACTGCAGAGGACGTCGCGATCACTCGCGATGGCATCGACGAGACTTCGGGGCCGAATGCCCCTCGTGATCCGGCAGGAGCCGATCACACGCCGATTGATCAGCGGCGCAGTTCGCCGCACGAATTTTCGCGGAGCACGCAGTGCCCGCTCAGGGAGCAAGCCAGAGATGGCCGAAGAGAACGATGACAAGAACACCCCTACCCTCGACGCGACGCCGGCTCAGCCGGTAGTCGAGGGCGCCGCAGTCGAGGCATCGGCTCACGCCGAAGTCGTGACGGATCCGCTGAAGGTGGTTCCCGACGAAGAGGCCGCGCCGGTGGCATCCGCGCCCGCCGAGCCCGAGGAGCCCCAGCCGGTGACGGCGGTGAGCCTGGGCCTGATCCCCGAGGTGTTCGTCTCGCGGGTGTCCACCCAACTGCACTTCCACGCCCCGCAGATCACGGCGCTGCCGGCCCGTCCTCGGCGCGACGACGTCGACGAAGACGAGCGCGGCCCGGGAGGATCCCGCCGCGGACGTCGTCGTCGCGGATCCGAGGGTGACGACGGTCACGAAGAGCCGCGTCAGCGCCAGCGCGCGGTCGAGTACATCACCGAGCCGAAGGCGATCAAGGGCTCCACGCGCCTGGAGGCCAAGAAGCAGCGCCGTCGTGACGGCCGCGACGCCGGTCGGCGGCGCGCTGTGGTGACCGAGGCGGAGTTCCTCGCGCGACGGGAGTCCGTCGACCGCATGATGGTCGTGCGCGCCAAGAACGGTCGCACGCAGATCGGCGTGCTCGAGGACGACGTGCTCGTGGAGCACTATGTCGCACGCAACCAGGACGCGTCGCTGATCGGCAACGTCTACCTCGGGCGCGTACAGAACGTGCTGCCCAGCATGGAGGCGGCATTCGTCGACATCGGCCGCGGTCGAAACGCCGTCCTGTACTCGGGCGAGGTCGACTGGGACGGTGTTCAGACCGGCAACCAGCCGCGCCGCATCGAGCTCGCGCTCAAGCCCGGCGATCGGGTGCTCGTTCAGGTCACGAAGGACCCCGTCGGCCACAAGGGTGCTCGTCTGACCAGCCAGATCTCCCTGCCGGGACGCTACCTGGTGTACGTCCCCGGTGGATCGATGAACGGCATCTCGCGCAAGCTGCCCGACAACGAGCGCGCGCGCCTCAAGCGCATCCTCAAGGAGGTGCTGCCCGAGTCGTCTGGTGTCATCGTTCGCACCGCTGCCGAGGGGGCGACCGAGGAGCAGCTGACCCGCGACGTTCAGCGCCTCACCTCGCAGTGGGAGCACATCCAGAAGCAGGTCGCCTCACAGCAGGCGCCGGCGCTGCTGCACGCCGAGCCCGACCTGCTCGTCAAGATCGTCCGCGACGTCTTCAACGAGGACTTCACCCGCATGGTGATCCACGGCGATGACGCACAGCGCACCATCCGCGCCTACCTCGAGAGCGTCGCCCCCGACCTGCTCGAGCGCGTCGAGACCTACACCGACGACGTCGACCCGTTCGACGCGTACCGCATCACCGAGCAGATCGAGAAGGCGCTCGACCGCAAGGTCTGGCTGCCCTCGGGCGGCTCGCTGGTGATCGACCGCACCGAGGCGATGACCGTCGTCGACGTCAACACGGGCAAGTTCGTCGGCTCGGGGGGAAACCTCGAAGAGACCGTCACCAAGAACAACCTCGAAGCGGCTGAGGAGATCGTCCGACAGCTGCGTCTGCGCGACATCGGCGGCATCATCGTCGTCGACTTCATCGACATGGTGCTCGAGTCCAACCGCGACCTGGTGCTGCGCCGCCTGGTCGAGTGCCTGAGCCGTGACCGCACCAAGCACCAGGTCGCCGAGGTGACCTCGCTGGGGCTGGTGCAGATGACGCGCAAGAAACTGGGCCTCGGACTGCTGGAGACCTTCAGCGAGGCGTGCGAGGTGTGCGCCGGTCGCGGCGTGATCGTGCATCACGACCCGGTTGTCAAGCACCGTGGTGGGGGATCGAATGGCGGTCAGGGCCGTCGTTCGCGCGGCGGATCGCAGTCCTCCTCGCAGCAGCAGAACCAGAATCAGAGCCAGAACCAGCAGCAGGCCTCGCAGCCCGCGGCGGCCAACGGTGGCACCCACAGCATCACCGAAGGCGCCAAGTCGGCTCTTGCCGCGATCGCCGCATCCACCATCGCACCGACGGCGGACGCACTGGCGACGGACGCTGCCGTGGCCGATGAGAAGCCAGCGGCCGAGCCGGCCGCCGAGCGGCCGAAGAAGCCGCGCAAGAAGCGCAACACCGAGCGCAAGGCCCCGCGCAGCGAGGCCGAGCAGCTGCTCGACTCGGTGCTCGATGCGCTTCCGGAACCCAAGGCCCCGGGGCAGGGGCGCAACCGTCGTCGTGTGACGACCGCGATGCTGACGCCTGGGTCGGCGTCCGCCTCGGGCTCAGAGCAGTCGACGCCGGTCCCGGGCTCGGACGCGCAGTCCTGACCCGATCAGCCGCCGAGTGAGCTCCTTGCCGCTGACATGCTGTGCACCCGCTTCGCGCAAGCGGGGCACGGCGTCGGCGGGAACGTCGTAGTGGTCGCGATCGAAAGCGCGTTGCGGAATGCCCTGCGCGGCCGCGAACGCGTGCAACTCGTCGAGGCTCTCGTCGCTGACGAGGTGCGCCCACAGCCGGCCGTGCGCCGGCCACATCGGGTCATCGACGAGTACGGCCATACGCCGAGCATACGGCTGGAGCGAATGAGTGACGTCGACTTTGCGGCATCGGGCAGCATCCGGTAAAGTTGTCCTTTGGTGCGAGACCCCTGTCGGCTTTTGACGTTTGCAGGAGAAGTCTTGCGTCCGCACCCGTCGCGATGGCGTCGAACGCAAGCAACAGTCTTCCCGTGAGATTCTCGGAGCGACTCGCTCCCCAACGAAACAGGTATGAAGTGGTTTACGCAGTAGTGCGCGCCGGTGGACGGCAGGAGAAGGTCGAGGTCGGCACGATCGTTCAGCTCGACCGTGTTCAGGCTGCCCAGGGCGAGAAGATCGAACTTCCCGCCGTGCTCCTCGTCGACGGCGCCACGGTGACCACCGACGCTGACAAGCTGGCGAAGGTCAAGGTCACTGCCGAGGTTATCGGTGACCTCCGCGGCCCGAAGATCGTCATCCAGAAGTACAAGAACAAGACCGGCTACAAGAAGCGTCAGGGCCACCGCCAGGAGCTCACGCGCGTCAAGATCACCGGCATCAAGTAAGCACGGAAGAGGCTCAGACATGGCACATAAGAAGGGCGCGAGCTCGACCCGCAACGGTCGTGACTCCAATGCACAGCGACTCGGCGTGAAGCGCTTCGGCGGTCAGACCGTCAACGCCGGCGAGATCCTCGTCCGTCAGCGCGGCACCCACTTCCACCCCGGCGCTGGGGTCGGTCGTGGTGGCGATGACACGCTGTTCGCCCTCGAGTCGGGCGCCGTCGAGTTCGGCACGAAGGGCGGCCGCAAGGTCGTCAACATCGTCGCTGCCGCTCAGTAAGCACAGCAGACTCTCACAGACGGGGCGGGCTTCGGCTCGCCCCGTCTGCGTTTTTTCACCCTCGCGTCGCGGGGACTCCCACAGGAGGAGCAGCCACATGGTCAGTTTCGTCGACACCGTCACCCTGCATCTGCGTGCAGGCAAGGGCGGCAACGGCTGTGTCTCGGTACGGCGCGAGAAGTTCAAGCCACTGGGTGGCCCGGACGGCGGCAACGGCGGCGACGGTGGCGACATCGTCCTCGTCGGCGACCCGCAGGTGACCACACTGCTGTCGTATCACCACTCGCCGCACCGTAACGCCGGCAACGGCGGGTTCGGCATGGGAGACCTGCGCTCCGGCGCCGCCGGTGAGACCGTCGAGTTGCCCGTTCCGCTGGGTACGGTCGTGAAGACGCTCGACGGCGATGTCCTGCACGACATGCTCACGCCAGGGGAGCGCTTCGTCGTCGCGGCCGGTGGCCGTGGTGGCCTGGGCAATGCGGCGCTGGCATCGCCCAAGCGCAAGGCGCCGGGCTTCGCCCTGTTGGGCACCCCCGGCGATGAGAACGCCGTCGTCCTGGAGCTGAAGACGGTCGCCGATGTGGCGCTTGTGGGCTACCCCTCAGCGGGCAAGTCGAGTCTGATCGCCGCGATGTCGGCTGCACGGCCGAAGATCGCCGACTACCCGTTCACCACCCTGCATCCCAACCTGGGTGTTGTGCAGGCCGGTGACAGCCGGTACACGGTCGCCGATGTGCCGGGGCTCATCGAGGGCGCCAGCGAGGGCAAGGGCCTTGGCCTGGAGTTCCTGCGCCACGTCGAGCGCTGCTCAGCGCTGCTGCACGTGCTCGATTGCGCGACGCTGGAGCCGGGCCGCGACCCGCTCTCCGACCTTGATGTGATCCTCGCTGAACTCGGTGCCTACCACGTCCCCGAGGGGCAGACACCTCTTCTGGAGCGGCCGCAGCTGGTCGCGCTGAACAAGATCGATGTTCCCGAGGCGCGTGACCTCGCCGAGCTTGTGCGCCCCGACCTCGAAGCGCGCGGCTTCCGGGTGTTCGAGATCTCGACGGTGTCGCATGAGGGACTTCGCCCGCTGAGTTTTGCCCTGGGTGAGCTGGTCGATGCGCATCGCGCCGAGCAGGCAGTCGAGGTGCCCGCCGAACGTGTCGTCATCCGCCCCCGGGGCGCGACCGCTCAGTTCGAGATCAAGGTCGAGGGCGGCACGTACGGCAACCTGTACCGCGTGCTCGGCGAGAAGCCGGTGCGCTGGGTGCAGCAGACGGACTTCCAGAATGAAGAGGCCGTCGGCTACCTCGGTGACCGACTTGAACGACTTGGCGTCGAGGATGCCCTCTTCAAGGCGGGCGCGACGCCGGGTTCGACGGTCGTCATCGGCACCGGCGACAACAGTGTCGTCTTCGACTGGGAGCCCTCTATCCAGTCGACCGCCGAGCTGGCGACCTCTCCGCGTGGAACCGACATCCGTATCGGTGGCAGCAGCCGTCGCACGACGCAGGAGCGTCGTGAGCGGTACTACGAGCGCATGGACGCCAAGGCCGCTGCACGAGAAGAACTCGAGGAGCAGCGCCGCGCATCCCGCGAGGGCGAGGAATGACCGCGCTCTCGCGTGCGGATCTCGCCTCGGCATCGCGGATCGTCGTCAAGGTCGGCTCCTCGTCGATCAGTGGCGAAGCCTCGTGGCGTATCCCGATGATCGTGCAGGCGCTGTCATCCGCGCATCGTCGCGGCACCGAGGTGATTCTGGTGTCCTCCGGGGCGATCGCCACGGGCATCCCCTTCCTCTCGCTCGACGCGCGCCCCACCGACCTCGCCACCCAGCAGGCCGCTGCCGCCGTCGGGCAGAACGTGCTGGTCTTCCGGTACCAGGAGGCGCTGCGCCCGTTCGGGATTGTCGCCGGGCAGGTGCTGCTCACCACGGGGGATCTCGAGAATCGCACCTCGCGCAGCAATGCCCAGCGCGCCATGGATCGGCTGCTTTCGCTGCGCATCATGCCGATCGTCAACGAGAACGACACGGTCGCCACGCAGGAGATCCGCTTCGGCGACAACGATCGATTGGCCGCGTTGGTCGCCCAGCTGGTGAGCGCCGATGCCCTGGTGCTGCTCAGCGACGTCGAATCGCTGTACACCAAGCCGCCCACCGACCCCCAGGCGCAGCCCATTGACGTCATCGCCGCGGATTCCGACCTGGCGGGTCTGGAGTTCGGCGCGTCGGTCGTCAACAGCGTCGGCACCGGGGGAGCGGCGACTAAGGTGTCCGCTGCCCGGATGGCGGCTTCGTCGGGTATCGGTGTGCTCGTCACGAGCGCCGACCTCGTCGGCAAGGCCCTCGAAGGTGCCCCGATCGGCACGTGGTTCGAGCCGATCCTGTCGGCCTGACCCTTGTTCCGCGGCATCCGCGGTCACACGGCCCGCGGCGCGCTGACGCGTCGCTACACTGACCGGATGAGCACCACGATCGCATCGGACGCGTCCACCGACACCGCCCAGGATCGTCTGTCGCGAGCGAAGGACGCCTCGCGATCGATCGCCCGACTGACCAGCGACGACAAGCAACGTGCCCTCTCGGCGATCGCCGGGGCGATCGAGGCGGGCGTCGACAGCATCCTCGAGGCGAACGCTGTCGATATCGCACGGGGGCGCGAGAACGGCATCGGCGATGCGTTGATCGACCGTCTGCGTCTCGACGCGGGACGCGTCGCGGCGCTGGCCGCCGCCGTGCGCGACGTCGCGGCACTTCCCGACCCGATCGGTCAGGTTCTCGGCGGACATCGGATGCCCAACGGCGTCGCCCTGGAGCAGGTGCGCGTGCCGTTCGGTGTTGTCGGTGCGATCTATGAGGCGCGGCCCAACGTCACCGTCGACATCGCCGCGCTTGCGCTGCGCGCCGGCAACGCGGTGGTGCTGCGCGGTGGCAGCGCCGCAAGAGAGTCGAACACGGTGCTCGTGCAGATCATGCGCTCTGCGTTGGCGGGCATCGGGGTGGATGCGGAAGTGATCCAGACGGTGGATGACTTCGGTCGTGACGGCGCGAAGGCGCTGATGCACGGTCGCGGCCTCGTGGACGTGCTGGTCCCGCGCGGAAGTGCCGCGCTGATAGAGACAGTGGTCACCGAATCGACCGTCCCGGTGATCGAGACCGGCTCGGGTGTGGTCCACATCGTTCTCGACGAGTCGGCACCGATGGACTGGGCACGCGACATCGTCGTCAACGCCAAGGTGCAGCGCTCCAGTGTGTGCAACGCCGTCGAGACGGTGCTGGTGCTGCGGCAGGCGGCTCCGCAGTTGATTCCGGTCGTCGCCAGCGCGCTGCAGAGCGAGGGTGTGGCGATTCACGGTGACGAAATGGTCGCCGGGCTGGTGTCGAACGTCATTCCGGCGACCGAGGACGACTGGCAGGCCGAGTACTTGAGCCTGGACGTGGCGATCAAGGTCGTCGAGGATCTCGACGAGGCACTCGACCACATCCGCCGCTACAGCACGGGTCACACCGAGGCGATCGTGACCACCGACTCACGCAATGCCGAGAGGTTCCTCGCAGAGGTGGATTCCGCGGTGGTGATGGTCAACGCCTCGACGCGCTTCACCGACGGCGCCGAGTTCGGCTTCGGCGCCGAAGTGGGCATCTCGACCCAGAAGCTGCACGCACGCGGCCCGATGGGCCTGTCGGAGCTGACCAGCACGAAGTGGTTGGCGCGCGGATCCGGCCAGACCCGCGGGTGAGGACTAGACTGGACAGGCTTTCCCCTGTCAGGTCAGAAACGGAGTCAGGATGAACCTCGTCGCACAGATCGCGATGGCCGCAGCCGAGTCGGAGCACGGAAACGTCGCTGCCGAAACCTTCATCTTCGGTGTGATCGCGGCGATCGTGTTCGCGGGGATGGCGGTCGTGGCACTGTCGTACCGTCACGTCGCCAACCGTCACTCGGCAAAGGCCGAGGCGTACGCAGAGCGTCACGGCAAGGACGGCCACGGCCACTAGGACTACATGCACGACTCCACGGCCCGGGCACCGCGCATTGGCGTGATGGGCGGCACCTTCGACCCCATCCACCACGGGCACCTGGTCGCGGCCAGTGAAGTCGCGCACTCGTTCGACCTCGATGAGGTCGTGTTCGTGCCCACCGGGCAGCCGTGGCAGAAGCACGATGTGACGCCGAGCGAACACCGGTATCTGATGACGGTGATCGCGACGGCATCCAATCCGCATTTCACGGTCAGCCGTGTGGATGTGGACCGTGCCGGTCCGACGTACACGATCGACACGCTCCGTGATCTCAAGCGCGAGCGTCCCGATGCTGAGCTGTTCTTCATCACCGGAGCGGATGCCGTAGCGCAGATTCTCAGTTGGAGGGACCATGATGAACTGTGGGATCTCGCCCACTTCGTCGCGGTCTCCCGACCCGGACACGTACTGAGCACCGACGGCTTGCCGACCGATAACGTCAGCCAGCTGGAGGTGCCGGCGCTGTCGATCTCGTCGACGGCGTGCCGTGAGCGAGTGGCAGAGGGACAGCCCGTCTGGTACCTCGTGCCCGACGGAGTGGTTCAGTACATCGCGAAGCATCATCTGTATCGGAGTAGGACATGAGCACATCGAACCAGGACGGTCAGGCACGTCTCACGCGCAAACAGCTGCGTGAGATCCGTCTGACCGGTTCGACGCCGGTCATCACCGACGAAGAGGCATCCGCCGACGCGACGCCCGAGGAGCCGGAGCAGACGGCGCCGGCCGATGTCGCGTCGCCCGCTGCCGCACCGGTGACGTCGGATGCGACGGAATCGACTCCGGAGCAGCCGTCGGCAGAACCGCACGTTCCGCTCACGCGCCGCGCGGCGCGCGCTCAGGAGCGCATCCGTACGGGTTCGGTCCCGTTGCCCGAGCAGGCGGATACTGTCGCACCGGCCGCCGACGCAGAGCCGGCGCAACCGAGGCCTGTTGAGCGCGAGAACGTCGTCTCGGCGGTTCCCGGGTTCGCTCCCGCGGAAGAACCCGCAAAGCCGGCAAGCCCGGCAACGGACGCCGCGGTGTCGGCGCCTGCCGAACAGGGGCATTCGTCACTGAAAGAACTCTTCGCCGCTCGTGCGGCCGAGGCCGGACTCGCCGTGCCGGACACGCACGAACACGAGCCCGCGGATCGTCCGAAGGTGGGTGCGGCGTTCGGCATCGGTGTTCGCCATGACGAGCATTCGCAGCATCCGACGGCGTTCGACGATCTGCTCGGTGGGGGATCCTCAGGATCGCACAGCGCATCGACGGCGCTGATCTTCACGCCGTCTCCCGGCGTCGGCTCGCTCTCGGGTCCGGTCGCCTCCACGGGTGAGCTGCTGATCACCGGCACCTACGCGCTGCCTGACGGTCTCGGCTCGCAGGGCCACGCCGTCGGTACGACTGACGGGAAGGAAGCCGACGCCGTGCTCATCGATGGTGAGCTCGCACCGGCTTCCTCGCCCACCCCGATCGCCGCCGCATCAGCGGTTGCGACCTCGAAGCCGGCCGGCGAGGTCATTCGCCCCCCGGCGCCCGACAAGGGCAACAAACTCATGCTCACCCTGGCGATCATCGCCGGTGGACTCGCGCTCGCGCTGGCCGCTGCTCTGATCATCGCCTTCACCACGAGAGTTCTCGGTTGATGCAAGCACTACAGTCCGCAGTCGAAATGCTTCAGATCGCCGCAGACGCGGCGAGCGACAAGGGCGGTGAGGACCTCGTCGCGCTCGACGTGTCCGGCCCGCTTCCGCTGGTCGACATCTTCCTGCTCGTCACGGGAAACAGCGAGCGCAATGTCGCCGCGATCGCCGACGAGATCGAGGACAAGCTCATCGAGTCGGGCCACAAGCGCGTGCGCCGGGAGGGGCGTGCTGAGGCGCGCTGGGTGCTGCTGGACTTCGGTGATCTGATCGTGCACGTGTTCCACGCGGAGGAGCGCGTCTACTACGGGCTGGAACGCCTGTGGAAGGACTGCCCGCTGGTGCCGATCGAGCTCAGCAACCCCGTTCCGGAAGCGAACAACGGGATGTGACGCGCGCCGTCCGGCCGGCGACACACCCGGCCGGACGGGGCGATTCGCAACCGATGAGCGCTCCGTAGTATGCTGATCTAGTTGCCGGGGCAGAAACGCTTCGAAAACAAAATGGGCCTGTGGCGCAGCTGGTAGCGCACCTGCATGGCATGCAGGGGGTCAGGGGTTCGAGTCCCCTCAGGTCCACCACATACAAGAAGAGCCCGACCAACAGGTCGGGCTCTTCTGTGTTTCCGGGGTGGCGGTCGCGACGGATGCCGAACGCGGGCCTGATCCGGCGGATGTGTCGAATCAGGCCCGCGCCGTGTTCCGGCGTGCGGGGCGGCGTCGCGCCGTCAGGCTCTGTGACGCCGTCGCGCGATGAGGATGCTGGCGGCTCCTGCGACCAACAAGATGAGCGCCAGTGCCGTGGCAAGGGTGGCGCCCGCCATGCTGGTGCCCGTCGCAGCCAGCTCCTGGTCCGAGTCGGTTGCGGGCTCCGGGGTGCTCGGCTCGTCTCCGCTCGAACCGCCATCGTCAGGGTCCGTGGCGGCGACGACGCGCACAGCATACGTCTCGGTGGCTGCGTCGTGACGGGTGATGTCGGTCAGCGCTACCGCGTACTCACCCACTCGCGACGGCGTGCCCACGAGCTCACCCGTGCTCGCGTCGATCCAGAGGCCCCCGAGGTCGGCGGTCTCAGCCGTCGTCCCGAACAGCGCGCCGTGCCCCGGCGAGTCGACCAGCGGTGAACGATGCGGTTCGCCGATGACAAGCTCGATGAGCGGTCGCGTGTGGAGTGCGGACGGCGCCGATTCCGCCTCGATGGTGAACTCACGTGGCGTGGCGAAGGGGTCAGCCCGATCGGCGACGACGAACCGGCTGGTGCCGGCGTGCTGCGGTGTCCCCTCGAGCCTTCCCGTGGACGAGTCCAGCGAGACACCGTCGGGCAGTGCGCCGTCGATGATCACGAGGTCGAGCGTTGGCGTGGGCGTGGTGATCAGGTCGGCAGTGAGCATGCTCCCGAGGGTCGCGGCGATCACTGAGTCGTCGGCAAAGGTCGCAGTGGTGCGGTGGACGACGAACGTGAAGTCGGCCTCCTCGCCTGCGCCTGCGGCGTTGCCCACTGTGAACGCGAACTCGCCTGCGACCGCCGGCACACCCGTGAGGTGTCCATCGGGAGCCAACGTGAGCCCCGGGGGCAGCGTTCCCGCGGTCACGCTCAGATCGACACCGCTACCGTCGGCGGGCGTGCCTGCGAGATCAGCATCCGCCACCAGCATCCGGTCCACGGAACCGTCCTGCTCGGCGCTCATCAGTGCGCGAGAGAACGACGCGGCGGTCGGCTGGGCGGGAGCAGCGCTGGTGGACGCGGACTCTGGGTGCAGATCAAGGCTCGCGGCAACGGTCGCCGGCTCAGACTCCATCCGATATGCGTCACCGAGTTCGGTTACGCGCACGCCGAGAAAGCGGTGCGCGGCAAGGAACGACTCCTCCTGCAAGACGTACGAAGCCCGCGTTGCCCCGGGAATGTCGGTATGGGCTCCCTCTTCGTTCACGTAGTACCACTGGTAGCCCCAGACCGGATCGCTCGAACCCTCGGGCGCTGTGGGCGGCGGAACGTCCCACGTGCCAGGGCACGCGTAGACGAGGACGCCGACCGCCGCGGTGGGTCTGGCCGGAGTATCAGACGCGCAATCGCCCGACGTCCCGGCGAGCACGGGGAGTGCGTCGTTGACCGCCTTCGGCCCGGCGTAGCAGTTCTTCTTGGTCTGAGTCACATTCGCGGTAACCGTCTGCATGTCGGCTCCGCCGACGCTTGCGGGGTAGGACGAGCTGACATGTGAGATGAATCCCGTGTCGTTGCCACGAAGGCTGTACTTCCAGTCGCCCTCGAGCGTGTACACGGTGCCGCTCCACGAGTACATGAAGTAGTAGCCGTGTGGGATGCTGACGGTGTCCTCCACTGTCCGAGAGACTGAATCGCTCTCGGTTGTCGCCGTCTCGTGCTCGTATGTGTATGAGACCTCGGTGCTCGCCTCCCACACATCCTTCACCCCGCCGCTCACGCCGATGCTGATCGAGCCGCTATGCGTATCGCTCGTCGTGCTCGAGTGGCTGCTCGTCATAGTGGTGCTGACCGCGTGGTCCTGCTCGTTCGGGCCGTTGTTCTGGAAGAACGCCGGACCGTGGCCGTTCGGTGCGCCGCACCCGAGCAGCCGTTCTGTCTGCACGCCGCTAGCGGCGATCGCGGAGTCGCTGGGAGCCAACCATGCGGTCGACCCTGGCAGTCGTACCTGGCACGTTGCCCCTCCGCTGGCGACGCAATCGAACGCGCCCTGCGCCATCGCTCGCTTCAGCAACCAGGACCAGTGCACCCAGAGTCCTGCCGAGTCCTGGGCATCGTTGTAGATGCCGAAGGACTGGGCCTTGGGATCGACATTGACGCGGATGGCATCCGGCGTGTCGAATGCGTTCGGCTTCAGGTAGTGGTCGGCGCCGCACTCGATGAACCCGCGCATCGGCGTCTGGGCGGCGCGCGGGTCTGACGGCAGGGTGTTGCCGTAGCCGTTCAGTCCGTCATAGCGGCTGAAGAAGCACTTTCCACTCGCCACGCTCACGATGCGGAACTGGTGCTCGGAGGGGGTGCTGTCGCCCGCAGGCGATTGCGCCAGGGGAATGATCATGAACTGTTGTTTGGTGTTGACGGATGAACACGTCTGTCCGATGTGATCCCAGACGCGGTCGCCGAAGTAGTTGGCGTTGCTGTAGGTCCACTGGTCGGTCAAGCATTGGCCGTTCTCCAGCACGATGCGCACGTACTGCGAGGCGAGGTCCTCTGCGCCTACCCGCATCGACACGGTCGGATTCCAGTCACGCTGAGTGGGGTCATCGGTGCTGAAGTGCGAAAGGACTTCCATGCCTTGGCCCGGGACGATGTTGGCCGCCGTGGTGTCGGACCACGCCGCTTTCGGGGTCGTCAGCGCCCCCGCCACGACGGCAACGGCCACACACAGTGCGAGCGCTCGCCGTATCGGCGGGGGCAGAAGCCGTTGCCCCTGTACATGTCGCTGTGTCATCGATCCACCTCTTCGCTGTCTGTGTGTGATCACGCCTGGCGCTATGTGGATAATTTTTATCACTTAGGCTGAGGCGCGTCAACGACCAGCTCCGCCCTCAGGGGTCTCGCGGTTGTTGCTATCGTCAGATCGCATGAGCGTTCCGCAACGTCCGCGCCCTGAGGTTTCCCGCAGTCGGCGCCTGATCCTCGATGCGGCCGAACGACTGTTCGCCGATGTCGGGCTCGAGTTCTCGCTGAATGACCTCGCCCATGAGGCCGGTGTGGGAGTGGCTACGGTGTATCGGCGGTTTCCGACACACGATGACGTTGTTCGCGCTCTGTATGAGCGCACATACGAGGCGTTCGTGGCCGTGTTCGATGCGCTCGAGGACGCACCCGATGGCTGGGCGGGAGTCGTTGGCTATCTCGAGCGCTCGGTGGCGATGATGAACGCGCACCCGGCGTTCGCCGCGGCCGCGCGCCGTATGGCGCGCATCGATCCTGCTTCGACGCTCGGCCACGATCTCGAGCAGCGCTTGAACGTGCACGTCGAGCGGGCGAAGGAGCAGGGCGATCTGCGAGCGGACGTGATGGCGGTTGACCTCGTGACGATGGTCGCGCAACTGGGCGTGCTGTCTGTGTTCCCGGAGCCCGCCCGCACGATGATGAGTGCGCGTCAGTTGAGCTTCCTGCTGCCGGGCCTGCGCGTGCACACACAGATGCTCGGAGGGCCAGCGGATCCCATTCCCACAACGCTGGAACGCCTACAGCAGCTCGCGGTTCAGGAGTCGTTCGCCGGTCGCGCCGACACCGGCCCGTCGTAGGCCGGCACCGCCGTCACTGGTCCGCAGCGCGAGCCGCACCGAGGATCTCGGCGTGACGCAGCAGGAACATCCGTTCGTCGAGCTTCTTGCGGCGCAGCCAAGCCGTGACCTCGTCGTTGCTCTTGCTGGCATTGCACGACGCGCACGCAGGCACCACGTTGGTGAAGGTGTAGCGGCCGCCGCGCGAGATCGGCTGGATGCAGTCGCGCTGCACGGCGACGTCGGATGCTGAGCAGTAGGCGCACCCGCCCCATGCGTCCCGCAGCGTCTCCCATTGCTCAGCGGTGAGGTCGTTGTCGGCACGCGCCACGCGGCGCTGGCGGCGCTTCGCGTACCGGGCGCGCGCGGCCGTCGACGTGGCGGCTGCGGGAACGGTACGGCGACGACGCATGTGGTCACCGTACCGCGGGTGCGGCGGGCCGGATGGCTACCGGGACGGTGCGCCGCTCACTGTTCCGATCAGGCGAACACGGTCAGCGCATACATCACGAACAGCATCAGATGGGCGGCCCCGTGCAGGGCGCCGGTCCGGCGACCCAGGAACGTCGCGATGGTCAACAGCATCGACACCCCCAGCAGCACCAGAGCGGCGGGGCTCTCGGCGAGGATGATCGGTCGCCCGGTCAGCATGCCGATCGCCAACACGACCGGGATCGTCAGCCCGACCGTCGAGACGAGCGCGCCGTGACAGAGGTTGCTCACGCGCTGCAGCTCGCCCGCATGAGCGGCGCGGATCGCGGTGATCGTCTCGGGCAGGAACACGATCATCGCGATCAGGATGCCGGAGAGCGCGACAGGCGCACCGAGGCGTTCGAGCCCGTCATCGAGCAGCGTCGCCATGTCGTGCGACAGCAACACGATCGGTGTCACCGTGGCGATCAGCAGCAGGGTGCGGGCGATGAGTTCACCCCGATGGCGGCGGATCACCTCGCGGATGCCGGCATGCGTCTCGGATGCCGCGGACGCGCCGATCTCTTGGAAGTCACCGCGTTGCGCGCCCATCTGTCGCACGAGGAAGAACACGTAGAGTCCCAGAGTCAGCACGATCACGGGGACGGCCTGTGCCGGCGTATAGGTGCCGCCGGAGCCGATCAGTGCGGGGAACGCGAACGCCGTCGCCAACAGGACGACCAGCATCGCCACGTACGCCGAGACCCCGGCTCCGTTCGCGCGGAGCGCCCCGTGCCGCAGCCCGCCGACCACCAGAGCGGTGCCCGCGACGAGGTTGAGGATGATCATCGACACGGCCATCACCGAGTCGCGGGCGATCGTGGGGTGCTCACCGGGCCCCAGCAGCACCGCCGAGATGAGGATCACCTCGATCAGGACGATCGACAGCGTGAGCACGAGCGTGCCATACGGGTCGCCGAGTCGCCGGGCGAGGTGTTCGGCCTCGGTGACGACGCCGAACGCGCTCACGGTGATCACCGTGATGATGAGCAGCAGCACGGGCCAGAGCACGAACGCCGGCAGAGGGCCGGTGAGCAGGGGAGAGAGCACCAGTAGCGTGCCGAAGAGTCCCCAACTCAGCCCGAGACGCAGGAGCGCGACCGGTGTCAGGACGGTACGGACGAGAGTGGATGCGAACATCGGGAGAAGCCGAATCTGCGGGGTCGTCCCAGCTCTGATCATCGCCCTCGGGTCGTCCCGCGGGTCGCCTACCCCGCGATTGTAGCAACGCACCCTCACCGCTACCCTCGAGATATGGGCCGCCGATTTCTCCGAGCCATGGCGGTCACTCTGATCGCGGGTGTGCTGACCGTCTCCTGCGCATCGACCGTCCCGCCTCGGGAATCGGCGTCTCCCAGCACCACGCCCACGGCGACACCGACCCCGACGCCGACGCCGGATCCGGTCGAAGAAGCCGTACGAGGGATGAGCACCGCCGAGCGTGCGGCCAGCGTCGTGATGGGGCACATCCCGACCGATGATCCGGACGCCGCTCGTGCCTACATGCAGTCCGGTCTCGGCGGCTTCCTGCTGATGGGGGCGAACATCACGGCCGGCCCCGAGCAGGTGCAGACGTTCAGCGCCGCGCTGACGATCGACCCCGCGCTGCCTCCGCTGATCGCGATCGACCAGGAGGGCGGCGTCGTCTCGCGGCTACCCTGGGATGACCTGCCCGCCGGTCGGGCGCTGCAACGCGCCGCTCCCGACGAGACCCGCCGCGTCTTCGCTGAGCGGGCCGCGCTGGTCGCCGCGGCGGGCGCGAACGTGAACTTCGGGATCGTCGCCGACGTGCCCGCCGACGCCGGGTCGTTCATCGCCTCACGTGCCCTCGGCGCGGATGCCGACGGTGCGGCCGACCGGACGGCGGCGGCCGTCGCAGGCGAACAAGGGCTCGTGTACTCGACGCTCAAGCACTTTCCCGGGCACGGCGCAGCACCGGGCGACTCGCATCACAGCATCCCGACCACCGCGCTCGCCCTCGCTCAGTGGCGCGAAAGCGACGCCAAGCCCTTCGCCGCCGGAATCGAGGCGGGCGCAGAACTGCTCATGTTCGGGCACCTCGCCTTCACCGACATCGATGCCGCACCGGCCTCGATGTCGGCGCGCTGGCACGATATCGCCCGAGACGAACTCGGGTTCGAGGGGGTCATGATCACCGACGACCTCGGCATGCTGCTCTCGTCCGGTGTCGCAGCATACGCCGACCCGGTCGGCAACGCCGTCGCCGCGCTCGCCGCCGGCAACGACATGGTGCTGATGGTGGCGGGCTCGACGCCCCAGACGGCGTCGGAGATGGTGTCGGGCATCATCGCGGCGGTCGAAGAGGGGCGGTTGCCCTCCGAGCGCCTGCAGGATGCGGCGGAACGTGTGATGGCTCTGCGGATGCAGCACGCTGACGCCACCGAGTGAGGACGGTCACGCGTCAGTCGGTAGCCTCGCCCAGCCAGGCCGTCAGAAGGTCGGCCCGCAGCGCGGCACCGCGTTCGGCGAAGACGCGCTGCTGGCGCACGTACTCGGCCTTGCCCGCTGCCGTCTCGATCGGCACCGGCTGCACGTCCCAGGCCGACAGATCGTAGGGAGCCGCCTGCATATCGAGCATGCGGATGTCGCGGGCCAGCTCGAAGGCATCCAGCAGCAGGTCCCCCGGCACGAGCGGACCGAGCTTGACCGCCCACTTGTACAAGTCCATCCCGGCGTGCAGGCACCCGGGCTGCTCCAGGTCGGGCTGCGACTCTCGGGTCAGCGCCAGCCGGTTGCGGGGGACGGCATCGTCCGTGAAGAACCGGAACGCGTCGAAGTGCGTGCATCGCAGGTCATTCGCCTCGACGACGGCATCCGTTCCATCCGCCCCCAGGCGCAGCGGGATCGGATGCCGGTGCTCGGCGGTGCGGTACACCATCGCCCACTCGTGCAGGCCGAAGCACCCGAACTGCGCGGGACGCGCGGCCGTGCGTCGCAGCATCCGCTCGATCAGGTCCGCGAGCTGCGGCTTCTCGGCGCGGAAGGCAGTGTCGTCGGGGACGACGTCGCCCGGCGCGTCGCCGGCGCGGTACCAGCGCCACTCGGCGCGTTCGGTCGCCTCGGCGAGTGTGACCCCGGCGCCCGGATGCCACCGGCGCAACTGCGACGGCTTGTACGCGTAGTACGTGAACAAGAAGTCGTGCACCGGGTGCTTCTCGCGTCGCTGCGCGCGCTCGCGGTGCGCCGCGGTGAGAGCGTCGGCACGTTCGGCATGGGCCGCTGCGCGCGCGGTCCACTCGTCGCGCGTGAGTCTGGTGACGGTCGTGCGCATGGCCGGCTCAGCTCGGGGAGTCGATGATGCCGACCTCGCTGAGCTTCTTGCGCAGTCCGGCGCCGTCCTGGGCGCTCACCCACGGCGTCTGGCCGGGCTGGTGGGGCACTCCGGGGGTGCGGCCGCCCGCGAGGACGGCCTCGGCGGGCAGGAGCCGGCGGATCGCGACGCCTGCGACCGACGACGGATGCTCCTGCTGGAACTGCGCGTAAATGCTCTCGTCGTGCTGACCGTCATCGCCGATCAGCAGCCACTGCATGTCCGGGAACTGCTCGGCGAGGCGTCGCAGGTTGGTGGTCTTGTGCTCGCGACCGCTGCGGAACCAGCGGTCGTGGGTGGGGCCCCAGTCGGTGAGCAGCATCGCGCCCGCCGGGAACAGATGGCGGCTCAGGAATCGCCGCAGTGTCGGCGCGACGTTCCAGGCGCCCGTCGAGAGGTAGATCACCGGTGCCCCGGGGTGGTCGCGGCGCAGCTGATCGAGCAGCACCGCCATACCGGGCACGGGGAGCCGGGCGTGCTCGTTGACGACGAACGAGTTCCAGGCGGCGATGAACGGCCGCGGCAGGGCGGTGACCATCACCGTGTCGTCCACATCGCACACGACGCCGAAGCGGGTGTCGTCGGCGACGATGTACGCCGTCGCCTCGATCGGCTGCTGTCCCTCGACCGAGATGGTGAACGTCTGCCACCCGGGCTCGAGGTCGGCTTCGAGCACCGTGTCGATGACTCCGCCGCGATCGGCGACGACGTCATGGCTGCGTCCGCCGATCTGCACGCGCACCGACGCGAAGCTGATCGGGATGCTGGCGAAGGAACGCCAGCCGCGCACCCCGACGCGCTCCGGGCGCCGACTGGCCGGCGAGGGCGGCACGATCAGCACGCGGCCGACCACGCGCACCCAGCCCGATCCGCCGTAGCCGGGGAAGGGCACGACGGTCACCGAACGGCCACGCCGGCGTGCGCGACGTTCGCGCCAGACGTGGATGCGGTGTTCGAGACGTGCGAACCAGTGGATCTTGGCCGCTGCTGCGGGTGACATCAGCTCCAGTCTTTCATGGTTCGGTGTGCGGTCGCTCCTCGGCGGACGCAGCGTCGGCGTCGTGTGCCATGTGCCGTGCCTCGATGCGGTGCAGCACTTTCTTGCCGATCACGACGGCCAGCAGAAGGGCCACGATGATCGCGACGAAGATGTACCCGGCGTTGTGCACGCGCGCGGACAGCTCGTCGTAGTTGCCGGCGGCCGTCGCGGCGACACCGACGTAGATCGCGGTCCACAGCACGCATGCGGGAAGAGTCCACGCGATGAAGCGCCGGTACGCGTAGCCGCTCATGCCCACCGTGAGAGGGACAAGCGAGTGCAGCACCGGCAAGAACCGGGAGAGGAAGATGGCCACACCGCCACGGCGCAGCACGTAGCGCTCCGCCCGCATCCAGTGGTCCTCGCCGATGCGTCGCCCCAACCAGGATGTGCGGATGTGCGGACCCACCCAGTGGCCCAGCCAGAACCCGATCGACTCCCCGATGAGCGCGCCGACGATCACCGTGACCCCCAGGATGATGCCCTCGGTCCACGAGGCGACGCCAATCGACGCCACCAGCACGACCGTGTCGCCGGGAACGATCAGACCGATCAGCACGCTCGTCTCGAGCATGACCGCGATCCCGGCCAGCACCGTGCGCAGCACCGGATCCACCGACTGCACCATCTCGATGGCCCATTGCACGAAGTCGTCCACACCACGAGCGTAGAACGTGCACCCGGGCTCTACGCTGTGAACGTGCCTGTACCCACCCCGCTGACCGTCCTGCCGCTCGTCGATGAGCCGCAGACCTCACCCCTGGACGTCGAAGCGCTGTTCCACGGGCTGTTCGGCACCGAACGGGCGGCGTTCTGGCTGGATGCCGGGGCCGACGCAGGCGACGGGTGGAGCATTCTGGGCGCCGGCGTGATCGAGGACGACCCCGACGTCGTGAATGCTGTGCCGCTCGGCGGGAATAACAGCGACGCGGACATTCGTGAGCCAGTGGTTCCGTTCCATGGCGGATGGGTGGGGTGGCTTCCCTATGAGACGGGCGCCGCCGCCTGCGGGGCGCCAACGGCAGCATCCGACGACGCCCCCGCATGGATCGCTGTGACGCACGCCGTCGCCGTCGACCACGCGACCGGTGGGATCTTCGCGCTCGGCGCGGCGGATGCTGTCGGCGCGTGGCGCAGCACCGTGGCTGACGCGCTCGAAACGGCACCCCCGCTGCCCGACCTGCCCGCCGCGGCAGGCATCACCGCCCATGCGCGCCACCACGTCGCCGACTATGCCGCCGCGATCGAGCGGTGCCGGGCGGCGATCGAGCGCGGCGACGCCTATCAGCTGTGCCTGACCACGCGGTTCACCTCGCCGCGGCCCGATGACCCGTTCACGGTGTACCGCCGCCTGCGCACGGCCACTCCGGCGCACCACGGCGGCTACCTGCGCGTGGGGGATCGCTTCCTGCTCAGCGCCAGCCCCGAGCAGTTCCTCGCGGTCGAGCGCGGCGAGATCTCCACGAGTCCGATCAAGGGCACCCGGCCTCGCGGTGCGACGCCCCAACTCGACGCTCAACTCGCCGAAGAGCTGCGCACCGACGTCAAGGAACGTGCCGAGAACGTGATGATCGTCGACCTCATGCGCAATGACCTCTCGCATGTGGGGGATCCCGGCAGCGTGCGCGTGGACCGGTTGTGGCAGGTGGAGAGCTATCCGGCCGTGCACCAGCTGGTCAGCACCGTCAGCGCTCGGCTACGCGCCGGGGTGACCTTCGGCGAGCTGTGCGAAGCGGCGTTTCCCGCCGGCAGCATGACCGGCGCCCCCAAGCTGTCGGCGATGACGATCCTGCACGAGCTCGAACAGGGACCCCGTGGCGTGTACGCCGGGTGCTTCGGACACGTCGGTCTGGACGGGAGGGTGGATCTGGCGATGGTGATCCGCTCGATCGTGATCGGCCCCGACGACGCCGTGGTCGGCGCCGGCGGCGGCATCACCTGGCTCTCCCGGCCCGACGCCGAGACGGCCGAGGTGGCGACCAAGGCGCGCGCCCCGCTGGCGGCGCTGGGGGTGCGGCTTCCGGACGAGTGGGCGAGCTTGCTGCCCTGACCGCCGGTCTCGGCGGGACGGCAACTCGCGATACCCTGGAAGCGCCCGATTTCCGGGTCGTTCCGCATCGTCAGATTGGTCGTTCCTTGTCCGAGCACTCGTCCGAATCACCCGCCGAGCCCACCGAGGGGATGTCCGCGCACGACATCCAGCGCAAGTGGCAGCAGTACTGGGCCGAGAACGAGACGTTCCTTGCCGGCGGCGACGATGACGACCGTCCGCGCAAGTACGTGCTGGCGATGTTCCCGTACCCCTCGGGCGATCTGCACATGGGGCACGCCGAGAACTACCTCTACAGCGACGTCGTCGCACGCTTCTGGCGCCACCGCGGGCACAACGTGCTCAACCCGATCGGATGGGACTCGTTCGGTCTGCCCGCCGAGAACGCCGCGATCCGTCGCGGCGCCGACCCGCGGGAGTGGACCTACCAGAACATCGCGCAGCAGAAGTCGGCGTTCCAGTCGTACGGCGTGTCCTTCGACTGGTCGCGCGTGCTGCACACCTCCGACCCGGAGTACTACCGCTGGAACCAGTGGCTGTTCCTGAAGATGTACGAGCGCGGGCTCGCGTACCGCAAGAAGAGCCCGGTCAACTGGTGCCCCAACGACCAGACCGTGCTGGCGAACGAGCAGGTGGTCGACGGCCGTTGCGAGCGCTGCGGCGCCGAGGTCGTCAAGAAGAAGCTCACGCAGTGGTACTTCCGCATCACCGACTACGCCGACCGACTGCTCGACGACCTCAACCAGCTCGAGGGCCGTTGGCCGCACAAGGTGCTGCAGATGCAGCGCAACTGGATCGGCCGCTCGGTCGGTGCCGACGTCGACTTCCGCATCGAGGGGCGTGACGAGCCCGTCACCGTGTTCACGACGCGGCCCGACACGCTGCACGGGGCGACGTTCTTCGTCGTCGCCCCCGACTCCGATCTCGCCTCCGAGCTGGCGGCGGATGCCCCGGCCGAGGTGCAGCAGCGTTTCACCGAGTACCTCGCTCAGGTGCAGAAGACCAGTGAGATCGACCGTCAGTCGACCGACCGCCCCAAGACCGGTGTGTTCCTGGAGCGTTTCGCGGTCAATCCCGTCAACGGCGAGCGGATGCCCATCTGGGCGGCCGACTATGTGCTGGCCGACTACGGTCATGGCGCTGTCATGGCGGTGCCGGCGCACGACCAGCGTGACCTCGACTTCGCGCGCGCCTTCGACTTGCCGGTCAAGGTCGTCGTCGACACCACCGCGCCCGTCACCGGCACGATCCCGGTGATCGAGACCGATGACGACGGCGTCGCTGTGGCGACCCTCGATGAGCAGCATCCGTCGCACACGGGTATCGCGTTGACCGGCGAGGGCCGGATGATCAACTCGGGTGAGCTGGACGGCCTCTCCAAGCGCACGGCGGTCGCGCGTCAGATCGAGCGCCTCGAGAAGGACGGTCTGGGCCGCGCAGCCAAGAACTATCGTCTGCGCGACTGGCTGATCTCGCGCCAGCGGTTCTGGGGCACGCCGATCCCGATGCTGCACACCGAAGACGGCGACGTCGTGCCGGTCGACGAGTCGGCGCTGCCGGTGCGCCTGCCGAGCGTCGAAGGACTCGACCTGTCGCCCAAGGGCAGCTCGCCGCTGGGCGCCGCTGAAGCGTGGGTGCGCACGGTCGACCCGAGCACGGGCGAGCCCGTGCTGCGTGACCCCGACACGATGGACACCTTCGTCGACAGCTCCTGGTACTACCTGCGCTTCCTGTCGCCGAACAGCGACCAGGTGGCCTTCGACCCGGCGCAGGCGCGCCGTTGGGCGCCGATCGATTCGTACATCGGCGGCGTCGAGCACGCCATTCTGCACCTGCTGTACGCACGCTTCATCACCAAGGTGCTGTACGACATGGGCCTGGTCGAGTTCACCGAGCCGTTCTCGAGCCTGATCAACCAGGGCATGGTGATCCTCGATGGCGCGAAGATGTCGAAGTCCAAGGGCAACCTGGTGCTGTTCCAGGAAGAGCTCGAAGCCTTCGGCGCCGACGCGCTGCGGGTGGGCCTGGCCTTCGCCGGGCCGGTGGAGGACGACAAGGACTGGGCCGACGTCTCGATGACCGGCGCTCAGAAGTTCCTGTCCCGTGCCATGCGCGTCGCCACCGACGTCGCGACGGCTCCCGGCACCTCGTTCGACGGCGGTGACGCCGCACTGCGTCGCGTCACTCACCACCTGCTCGCCGAAGCTCCGGGACTGGTCGAGCAGACCAAGTTCAACGTGCTCGTCGCGAGGCTGATGGAGCTCGTCAACGCGGTCCGCAAGACGATCGACACCGGAGCAGGCGCCGCCGATCCGGCCGTGCGCGAGGCTGCCGAGACGGTCGCCGTGATGCTCGATCTCATCGCCCCGCACACCGCGGAGGAGATGTGGGAGATCCTCGGTCACCAGCCGTCGGTCGGCCTCGTGACGTGGCCGCAGGCAGACCCGTCGCTCATGGTCGAGGACACCATCACCTGCGCCGTTCAGGTGGGCGGAAAGGTGCGCGCCACGCTCGATGTTCCGGCGAAGATCTCGGAGACCGAGCTGGAGGCACTCGCCCGCGCCGATGAGCGGGTGCAGCGTGCACTCGAGGGCAAGCAGATCGTCCGCGTCATCGTCCGCGCGCCGAAGATCGTGAACTTCGCCGTCAAGGGCTGACACACACAGATGCTGTACTGCCGCTGCTTGTCCACGAGGCGCACGTCTCGTGGACAAGCAGCGGTGTGGCAGACGGCATGAGAAACGCGGACGCACCGTCGCCATGGAAGGCGTACCGTGAATCGATCGGCGACAGGTCACCGCTGTTCGCCGAGATCGCTTCGGTGTGGGGCGTAGCGGACGCACTGTATCCCGGCAGCTACGTCGACCTCTCACCATCCTCAGCGATCCGGTCGGTCACGTATGTCGACACAGACAGACGTGCCGCCGGCTACTTCCGCGATGCGGATCGCGTCCAGGCTGACCTTGCCGAGGCGGCCTCGGGCATGGGGCACGTGGTCGAGTTCATCGGCTCTGATTACACGAAGCCGCTGCCGCTGTCGGACGACCGATTCGATCTGCTCATCTTGCTCTACGCCGGACCCGTCTGGGACAGCTGTCGTCGGTACGTGAAGCCGGACGGTCTGCTGCTGGCCAACACCAGTCATGGCGACGCCAGTATCGCCGCGCTCGATCCCGACCTGCAGTTGATTGCGGCGGTGCACCATCGCGCTGGTCGCTACCGTCTCGACGCCCAGGACCTGCACACATACCTTGTGCCGAAGGTCGGCGATGCCGCGAACGCCGAACGGATCCGCGACAGCGGACGCGGCATCGCGTACACGCGGTCCGCCTACGCGTACGTCTTCCGGAGGCTGTCGCCGCGGGGCTCGGCTCAGCCGTAGACGTTCCTCGAAGCGGCTCTGCGGGCTCAGGACACTACCGACTCGCTGATGCCATGCACAGCCGCGTCTCACGCGCGGGTTGTGCACAGCTTCCGGCTGGCCGGCGATCAGTACCCGCCGTGCGCGCATAGCGTGACGGAGTGCGTTCCGCTGATGACTCCAACTCCGAAGCGGCGGCGCGGCCGCGCCTGCGGATGGGCGTCGGCGTCGCCGTCACGGTGGGTCTCGTCGTGCTCTCGGCGGCGGTGGGCTGGGGCATCCTGCGCGGGCAGGCTGCGCCGATCGACAGCATCCCCGTCGATGATGCCGGGGTCGTGGCGTCCGATGGCTCGGACGTGCTCGGGGGAGCGGAACTGTACGTGCATGTTCTCGGCGAGGTCGCCAACCCCGGCCTGTACATTCTGGAAGCCGATGCGCGTCTGGTCGACGCGCTCGCGGCGGCGGGTGGCACGCGTGAGAACGCCGACCTGCAGGCGGTGAATCTCGCGCGCCCGCTCAGTGACGGTGAACAGGTCGTCGTTCCCGAGATCGGTGCGGACTCGCCGGCCGGGGCCGGGTCGGGAGGGGGCGGCGCGGATGGTCTGATCGACCTGAACACCGCCGATCAGGCGGCGCTGGAGACGCTGCCGCGGATCGGCCCGGCCCTGGCCCAGCGCATCATCGACTGGCGCGAAGAGAACGGACGGTTTCGCTCGGTCGACGACCTGCAGGCGGTGCCCGGCATCGGTGAGAAGCTGCTGGCCGGTGTGCGCGACAAGGTGCGCGTGTGAACGACCTGCGCAGTTCGGTGCTCGCGCTCGTGCTGTGGGGTGTGGCGCTCGCGCTGGTGTACATGCCCGGATCGGCATGGGCGACCGCAGGCGCGGCAGCAGGCCTGGCGGCGCTTGGTGCGATGGCCCTGCGCCGCCGCAGCGGAGCGGGCCTCATCGTTCTTGCCCTGTTGTGCGGGGCCGCCGTGGCCACGACGGTCGCGGGCGCCCAGCCGCAACGGGAGATGCTCGCCGAGAACGACGGGCACGTGGTCGAGGCGCTCGTCGAGGTGACTTCGTCGACCACCATCGGAAGTGATGGTCGGTTGTGGTTCGACGCGCAGACCGTGAACATCGGTCCGCCGCAGCAGGCGGAGAACACCTCGGCGCCGGTGCGCGTGGGCATTGAACCGATCGACGGCGCTGTCCTGGGTGCGCAAGTACGAGTCACCGGGCAGGCCAAGGCGACGGATGCCGGAGAACGCGCCGCGCTGGTGATCTTCGGCACGCGCGCAGAGATCGCCCGGCCCGCGACGGGCATCTTCGCGATTGCGGCAACGACGCGCGCCGACTTCATCGTCCGCGCCACCCGGCTGCCCGAACCCGGTGCAGGGCTCCTCCCGGGACTCGCCGTCGGCGACACACGTGCGGTCTCGAACGAGCTGAACGCGGCGATGCTGGCATCCGGACTCAGCCACTTGACCGCGGTCAGCGGCGCGAACTGTGCCATCGTCGTCGCCGCGGTGTTCTGGGTGGTGTCGTTGCTCGGGGGAAGCCGCCGTCTGAGAGTGGGGCTCGCGCTGCTCGCTCTCGGGGCGTTCGTCGTGCTCGTAACCCCCGAGCCCAGCGTGATCCGCGCCTCGGTGATGGCCGCGCTGGCGATGCTGACCATCTTGCTCGGGCGCCCGAGCGCGGGCCTGGCGATGCTGTCGCTGGCCGTGTGCGGACTGCTGGTCGCCGACCCCTGGTTGGCGGCAACGCCCGGCTTCGCGCTGTCGGCGGCGGCGACCGGGGCGCTACTGGTGCTTTCTCGTCCGCTGATGCGCGGCCTCGGTCAATGGATGCCCCAACCGCTGGCGCTGGCGCTTTCGGTACCGCTGGCGGCGCAGGTGGTCTGCGGGCCGATCGTCGCGTTGTTCTCCGACCAGCAGTCGATCGTCGGCGTCGCCGCGAATCTGCTCGCGGCGCCGGCCGCGCCCGTCGCCACCGTGATCGGGCTGCTTGCCTGTCTCGCCGCTCCGGCACCCCTGCTGGCCGACCTGTTCGCGGCGGCCGCGTGGCTGCCGGCGGCGTGGATCCAGACCACCGCGACGGTCAGCGCCAGCCTTCCCGGTGCGGCTGTCGGGGTCGTCGCCGGTCCGCTCTCAGCGGCGGTCGTCGCGGTGCTCAGCATCGCGGCGACCCTCGTGCTCGTGCGACCGCGCTCGGTGCTGCTCAGGCGCAGCGCCGCCGCGGTCGTCATCGTCGCGCTCGCGATCGCCGGAGGGAGGGCGTTGCTGGCGGGGCCGCTCGCGGCGATGCGCACACCACAGGCATGGTCGATCGCGATGTGCGATGTGGGCCAGGGCGATGCGCTGCTCATCCGCTCGCAGGGACGCACCGCGCTGGTCGACACCGGACCCGATCCGACCGCGCTGCAGAAATGCCTCGCCGCGACGGGCACGACGCGCATCGACCTGCTCGTGATCACCCATTTCGATCTCGATCACGTCGGCGCCGCCGGGACGCTCGAAGGCCGCGTCGGCACGGTTCTGCACGGCCCATCCGCAGAAGCGCAGGATGAGCAGACGCTGCAGCGTCTGGCATCCGCTGGTGCGACGCTGGTTTCCGCCGCCGCGGGGATGCACGGCCGCCTCGGCGACGCCGAGTGGCGCGTGCTGTGGCCGGAACGCGCCTCGGCGGCGTACCCGCCGGGCAACGACGCCAGCGCGGTGATCGAGATCGGTGGCGGGGGAGTACCGCGGATGCTGATGCTCGGCGATCTGTCCGCGGCACCGCAGCGTGCGCTGTTGGCCCGTGGGATCGGACGCTATCCGGTGGTGAAGGTCTCACATCACGGCAGTGGTGATCAGGAGCCTGCGCTGTACGCCGCTGTTGGTGCGCGGGTGGCGTTGATCGGTGTCGGCGAGGACAACGACTACGGGCACCCCCGGGACGACACGCTGCGCATTCTTCAGGCGACCGGCACCCGCGTGCTGCGCACTGATCACCACGGCCTGGTACTGCTCGGGCAGGATGACGGGCGCATCGCGATCTGGGCCGAGAACCACGGCCGGGAGTAGGGCCCCGCGCCGTGGGGTGTCGGCACCCGCCGGTAGGCTGGATGTCATGCCTGCCGCTCGCTCGTCCGCCCGAAGCTCCGGGGCGCGCGCCGGCGCGGCCAAGGGGACGAAGATCCCCCAGGTGCCGTGGCGCGAGCCGCGTCCGGCATCCATCGTGTTGGTCTCCGGGCCTGAAGAAGTGCTCGCCGAGCGGGCCATCGCCGGCGTGCGTGACTATCTGCGGACCGAAGATCCCGCCGTCGAAGTCAGTGATCTGCGGGCCGATGACTACGAAGCCGGCACCCTGTTCGCGCTCACCTCACCCTCGCTGTTCGGCGAGCCGCGCCTGGTGCGCGTGTCGGGGGTCGAGAAGTGCTCGGATGCCTTCCTGATTGAGGCGCTGAAGTACATCGAGCACCCCCAGGAGGGTGCGACCGTCGTGCTCCGTCACACCGGTGCGACGGTGCGCGGCAAGAAGCTGCTCGATGCCATCCGTGCGGGCACGGGCGACGGCATCGAGATCCCGTGCGCCGCGGTCAAGCGCGACAGCGACCGAGTGGACTTCGCCGCGGGCGAGTTCAAGGCCGCACGCAAACGCATTCAGCCGTCGGCACTGCGGGCCCTGGTCTCAGCGTTCGCCGACGACCTCACCGAACTCGCCGCTGCCTGCCAACAGCTCATCGGCGATGTTGAGGGTGACATCACTGACGACGTGATCACGAAGTACTACGGCGGCCGCGTCGAGGTCTCGGCCTTCGTCGTCGCCGACACGGCGATCGCCGGGCACCACGGCGAGGCGCTCATCGCGCTGCGGCACGCCCTGGCCTCGGGCGCCGACCCCGTGCCGATGGTGGCCGCCTTCGCCATGAAACTGCGCACCATGGCACGTGTCGCAGGCAACCGTGAGCCGAGCCGGCAACTTGCGCAACGCCTGGGTATGAAGGACTGGCAGGTCGACCGCGCGCGCCGCGACCTCGCCGGCTGGAACGACCGTTCTCTCGGCATGGCGATTCAGGCGACGGCCCGCGCCGACGGCGAGGTCAAGGGCGCTGCGCGCGACCCGATCTTCGCTCTGGAGCGCATGGTCACCGTCGTGGCGACGCGACAGTCGTACGGCGCCTGATCCGATACACGGCGCGCCGGTAGCATCCGACGTCCTCGACGTGCGCCGATGCCACGGGGCGGAAACGCAGAAGGCCCGCCCCCACCGGGGACGGGCCTTCAAAAGTCTCTGTGGACTCAGAGCGCGGCAACCTGCTTGGCGATCGACGACTTGCGGTTCTTCGCCTGGTTCTTGTGCACGACACCCTTGCTGACGGCCTTGTCGAGCTTGACGGACGCGACCTTCAGCGAAGCCTCAGCGGCCTCCTTGTCGCCGGCTGCGACAGCCTCGCGGGTCTTGCGGACGAGGGTCTTCAGCTCGCTCTTGACGGCGCGGTTGCGCTCCTGAGCCTTCAGGTTGGTCTTGTTGCGCTTGATCTGCGACTTGATGTTTGCCACGTGTGGACGCTTTCTGTCTGGATTGTATTCGGATGCTGCCGACGGGAGAGGGGCGTCGCACAGCGGTCGTGAGGGACAAACCCACACGCAAGCCAAGAGTCAATGTTACCAGCAACGGGCCTGCTCCGGTGCCAGCACGCAGACCACGGAGCGTCGCGATGACTCAGTTCGCCTCGCTGACGACCGCCAGCGCCAGCTGCAGCACCGCATTGAAGACCCGCGGGCGCATCGCCGTGACGAGGTGCGAGGTGCGCGGCACGACAATCAGTTCGGCCTGCGGAGCAAGCCGGGTGAACAGCGACTCATGGGTGCGCAGCTGATCGAACTGCCCGTTGACCAGCCACAGGGGCACATCGATGCGGCCCAGCGCGCTGGTCAGATCCAGCGAGGCGAGACTCCTGAGCGCGACATCCTGCGCATCGAGCGCGTAGCCGCCCGCGGCGAAGTCGGGGCGCGTCTCGGGCGGGATCGTCGCGTTGAGCACCTGCTCGGCCAACCAGATGCCGCGATCAGGCAACCGGTCCAGCGCCCCGGCGAGTGTGCGATAGGTCTGCAGGGCGGCACCGCGGGGGAGTGCAGTGCACGAAGCCGCGATCAGACCGGCGACCGGCGGCCGAGACTCACTCCCGACGTACTCCAGGCTCAGCAGGCCGCCCATGGAATGCCCGACGAGCAGCACGGGTCCGCGCGTGGCGGCCTCGCGCACGGCATCATCGATCGTCGCGAGCGCGCTGTCGAGGGCGAAGGGCTCGGCCATGCGGGTGCCGTGCCCGGGCAAATCGACAGCATGAGCCGGAACGTCGTGCTCGGTCAGCCACGTCAGTTGCGATCGCCACATCGTCGCCGACGTGCGGATGCCGTGTACCAGGACGACCTGGACGGGCTGATGGGGAGAAGCGCTCACCCCACCAGCATAGGAACCCGTCACCGCCAACAGAGAAGCGGGGCCGGTGGATGAACCACCGACCCCGCTTCGGGAAGAGCGAAGTGCTTACTTCTCCCAGCCCATGTTCTCGACCGGCTGAACGCCGAACAGGTCAAGACCCGTGTAGGGCTCGGGGGTCAGGTTGGCCAGACCCTCCTTGACCGCCGAGATCGACGGACCGTTGTACAGCGGGATGATGCCCCAGTCCTGGAAGATCTCGACCTCGAGGTCCATCGCGGCCGCGGTCTGCTCGACCGGGTCGGTGATCGACTCGACCTCGTTCTTGATGCGCTCGTCCATCTCAGGCGTCTGCACGCCCGACAGGTTCAGGCCCATGTCCTGGCAGTACAGCTGGCAGAACCACGCAGCACCGAACGGGTCGGAGGAGGTGAAGCGCAGACCGGCGACATCCCAGTTCTTCGAGGTGTAGTCCTCGGCGAACTTGTTCGAGGGGCGCACGTCGACCTGAAGGTCGATGCCGACAGCCTTCTGCATGGTCTGCAGCGACTGCGCGAGCGCCTTCTGGGTCGGGTCGTCGCTGAAGATCGGGTAGACGACAGACAGCTTCTCGCCGTCCTTCTCGCGGATGCCGTCTTCGCCCTCGGTCCAACCGGCTTCATCCAGCAGGCCCTTGGCCTTCTCGACGTTGAACTCGTAGCCGGCCTTCTCCAGCGAGTTGTGGTAGCCGGGCTGGAACGAGAACAGCGTGAGCGAGCCGGCCGGGTCCTCGGTGTAGTCGAGGCCGTTCCAGGCGATCGTCTTCTGCTGCTCGATGTCGATGGCGAGGAAGAACGCCTCACGCACCTTGACGTCCTCGAACTGCGGCTTGTCGGCGTCAACCTCGAGCAGAGTGTTCGCGGTCTGCTGCGCACGGTGGATCGTGATGCCGTCCATGTCGGCGACCTGTGCCAGACGGTCCTTGGTGCCGACGCTGACCATGTCGACCTCGCCGTTCTTGAAGGCGTTGATCGAGGCCTGGGCTTCCATGCCGGTGAACGTGACCTTGTCGAGCAGCGGCTTCTCGCCCCACCACATCTCGTTCGGCTTGAACGAGATGTAGTCCTTGTTCGCGTCGAACTCGTCGACCGTGTACGGACCGGCGCCCCACTCGGCGTGCGGGTCGTCGATCATGCCGTTGTTGAAGTTCTCGGGGTCGGCCATGTCGGGGTGGATGACGCCCGTGAGGAACGGCATCTGCGGCCAGGCGAACTCGCCCTTGAAGGTGACGATAGCGGTCTTGGGGGTGTCACCCTGCTCGACCGTCTCGATCTCCTTGTAGCCGTCGGTGGCGTTGGGCACGAAGCCCTCGTCCGTCGAACGGCTGGCCTTCCAGGTGGCGTCGATGGCGGTCCAGTCCATCGGCGTGCCGTCGTTCCAGGTGGCCTCTTCGGTGAAGGTGAAGGTGATCTGGGTCTTGCCGTCGACCGTCTCGATCTTCCACTCGTCGAGGTACGCGTCGTGCTTGTACGGCGTGCCGTCCGGCTCCTGCAGCAGGATCTGCGGCTTGTACCAGGCAGAGACGCGCGCGGTGTCGGCGCTGCCGTCTCCGTGGAACGAGTTCAGCTGCTCGGGGATCTCGTTGATCGGGAAGTTGACCGTGCCGCCTTCCTGAAGGTTCTCGCGGGGCTGGGGGTTGTAGTCCGCGGCCGACGTCTCTGCCGACTGCCCTCCGTTGTCGCCATTGTCACCGGTGTTGCCGGAGTCAGTGGCGCAGCCCGTCAGGACGAGTGCGAAAGCGCCGGTGAGTGCCAGCGCTCCCATCAGCTTCTGCTGCTTCATGGTGCTCCTTTCGCCTTGCGGCGTGTCATAAGGGGAGAATAGTTCGCGATCTCGGGGTTCACGTTCGGTGAGAGTGAATCCCGCCTAACTGTTATCGGACGGTGATGCGTCGTTGCACGACGGAGATCCCCGCGTTACCCGATGGTGACCTCAGGCGTTCGCGGGCTTGGTCGTCATCGTCTCCGGATCGAACACCACGCGCTGACGGGTGCGCTCGATGTCGGGGTCCGGCACAGGGATGGCTGACAGTAGTGCCTGGGTGTACGGGTGCTTCGGGTTGTCGAAGACCTCGTCCACGTCGCCGTGCTCGACGAACTCGCCGAGGTACATCACGGCCACACGGTCGGCGATATGACGGATCACCGACAGGTCGTGCGCGACGAACAGGTACGACAGCCCCAGCTTGACCTTCAGCTCGTCGAGCAGGTTGATCACGCCGGCCTGGATCGACACGTCAAGGGCCGAGACCGGCTCATCGAGCACGATGATCTTCGGGTTGGTCGACAGCGCCCGAGCGATACCGATGCGCTGGCGCTGACCACCCGAGAAGGCACCGGGGAAGCGATCGCGATGCGCGGGGTTCAGACCCACGAGGTCCATCAGCTCCTGCACGCGCGCGAGCACCTGGTCCTTCGGCATGCCGATGGCGCGCATCGGCTCGGCGATGACATCAGTGACGGTCATACGCGGATCGAGAGCGCCCATCGGGTCCTGGAACACGATCTGGATATCGCGGCGCAGCGCACGCTCGAGCTTGCGGTCGTGCAGACCGTTGATGCTCGTGCCCGCGATGACGATGTCGCCCTCGGGCTGCTTGACGAAGTCCATGATCTGCAGCAGTGTCGTGGTCTTGCCCGACCCCGACTCGCCGACGATCGCCATCGTCTCGCCCTCGCGCACGTCGAAGCTGATGCCCTTGACCGCGTGCACCTCGCCGACCTTGCGCTTGAGGAAGGCCCCCTTGGTCAGCGGGAAGGTCTTGACCATGTTGCGCACTTCGAGCGTCACCGGGCGCTGCTCACGCGGAGTGTGCAGCAGGTCGCTGTCCGGAGCCTTCTGCACCGGGTAGACGGGCAGGCCGCCGATCATTCCGTCGTCATCGATTTCTTCGGCACGGATGCACGCGGCCAGGTGCGGGTCACCGCTACCGGTGGTGACGGGCGCCAGATCGGGTTCACGCGTGGTGCACGCCGCGACGGCGATCGGGCAACGCGACGCGAACGGGCACGCATCGGGCAGGTCGATCAGCAGCGGCGGGTTGCCCTTGATCGGGGTCAGCGGCTCCTTCTCGACCTTGTCGACACGCGGGATCGCCCCGAGTAGACCGATGGAGTAGGGCATCCGGGTGCGGTGGAACAGCTCGTGCGCGGGTGCGTGCTCGACCGGACGACCGGCGTACATCACCATCACGTCGTCGGCGGTGCGCGCGACCACGCCCATGTCGTGCGTGATCATGATCACGGCGGCGCCCGACTCACCCTGCGCCTTCTCGATCAGGTCGAGGATCTGCGCCTGGATGGTGACATCCAGCGCCGTCGTCGGCTCGTCGCAGATGATCAGGCGCGGATTGTTGGCCATCGCGATGGCGATGACCACGCGCTGGCGCATGCCGCCGGAGAACTCGTGCGGGAACGACTTCATGCGCTTGACCGGCTCGGTGATGCCCACCAGCGAGAGCAGCTCAAGCGAACGGTCCCACGCCTCCTGCTTGGACATGCCGCGGTGCACGGTGAGTGCCTCGATCAGCTGATCGCCGATGGTGAACACCGGCGTCAGCGAGGTCAGCGGGTCCTGGAAGACCATCGCCATGCCGTTGCCGCGGATCACCGACATCTGCTTGTCGGTCTTGCCGAGCAGCTCCTGACCCTCGAACTGGATCGAGCCGGTGACCTTCGCGTTCTCATCGAGCAGACCCATGATGGCCAGCGATGTGACCGACTTGCCGGATCCGGATTCGCCGACGATGCCGAGGGTCTTTCCCGCTTCGAGGTCGAACGAGACACCGCGTACGGCGTCGACACGGCCGGCCTCGGAGGCGAAGCTGACCTTCAGGTCGCGGACGGAGAGGACGGTGTCCTTCGTGGTGCTCATGCGCGGCCTCCTGCCGAAGAAGTGGGATCAAGGGCGTCGCGCAGGCCGTCGGCGACGAGCGCCATCGAAACGGTCAGCAGCGTGAGCGCGGCGGCGGGGAAGTAGAACAGCCACGGCGCGCTGGTCACGCTCGCCGCGCCCTCGCCGATCAGCGACCCGAGCGATACGTCAGGGATCTTCACGCCCATGCCGATGAACGACAGTCCGGTCTCAGTCATCACGGCTGCCACAACACCGAGCGTGAAGTTGATCACCAGCAGCGAGCCGATGTTCGGCAGCAGGTGACGCATGACGATGCGCATACCGCGCACGCCCATGTAGCGGGCGGCGTGCACGTACTCGCGCTCGCGCAGCGAGAGCGCCATGGTCCAGATAACGCGGGCGGGGAAGAACCAGCCGACGAAGATCAGCGCCATCGAGATGACGCGCCAGTCGCCGCCGGAGTCGTTCGAGACGAGGGCGAGGATCAGGAAGGTCGGGATCACCATGAAGAAGTGGATGATCACCAGCGTGACCCGCTCGAAACGACCGCCGAAGTAGGCGGCCGCGGTGCCGACGATCGCCGAGATCGCAGTGATGCCGACCGAGACGATCACCGCGATCATGAGCGAACGCTGAAGACCGACGAACGTCTGGGTGAACGTGTCGTTGCCCGACGCGTTCGTGCCGAACAAGTGCTCGGTCGAGGGGCCGGTCGACAGGTTCAGGAAGTCCATGTCGGTGACGGTGTACCGCGACACGAGCGGAACGATGATCGAGCACAATGCCAAGATCACGAAGATGATGATGCCAGCGACAGCGGGCTTGTTGCGCATGAAGCGACGGGTGTACAGCGTCCACTTGGACAGCTGCTTGGCGGGAATGCGCTCCGCCGTCGTGTCGGGGCCGACGGGCGGCTGCACGGACGGGTCAATGGTGTCGGCGCTCATATCAGCTCACCCTCACTCGCGGGTCGAGAACCACGACGGCGATGTCGGCGAGGATGGCGCCGATGGCGGTCAGCAGGGCGCCGAAGGCCGCGACGGCGACAACGCCGTGCACGTCGTTGGTGTTGATGGTGGTCAAGAAGTAGCGGCCCATGCCCTGCCACGCGAAGATCGTCTCGGTCAGCACCGCACCGGTGAAGATCGCGGGGATCGAGAAGGCGACCTGCGTGGCGACCGGGATGAGCGAGGTGCGCAGCGCGTGCTTGCGGATCGCCTGCTGCTTGGTCAGACCCTTCGCCCGCGCCGTGCGCACGTAGTCGGCCTTGATGTTGTCGAGCAGCAACGACCGCTGCAAGAAGTGCGTTCCCGCGTAGCTGATGATCACCAGCGCGATGGTCGGGAGGATGAGGTGCTGCAGCGTGTCGATCAATACGGGGAAGAACCCGGTGACGCCGGGGCTCGACGAACCGGTGACGTAGAACACGCGGGTGCCGACCCAGTTGTTGAAGTTGATCGCGAGGATCACGATCGCCAGGCCCGCCACGATGATGTTGATGTTCATCGTCACGATCGACACCGCCTGCCACACGCGGTCACCGAGCTTGTACTGGCGTGATGCGGTGTAGACACCGATCCAGATACCGAGCAGCGTCGCGATGATCGTGGCCCCGAGCACCAGCTCGGCGCTGACCCACATGCGGTACGCGACCTCGTCGTTCACCGAGCCGCCCGTGGGGCTCACACCCCAGTCCCAGCGGAAGAGGATTCCCGAGAACCAGGTCCACCACCGTTCGATCAGCGGTGTGGACTCGCTGAGATTGCGAGGCCCGAGCAGACCTTCCATCTGCTCTTCGGTCAGGGGAGGCCTTCGGCCTACGTAGTTGCTGCGGGGATCCAGGAACGACCACGCCAGGAAGTAGGTGACGTTGGTCGCGACCACGATCATCAGCAGCCAGCCGAGTGCCCGGCGCACGAGATACTTGATCAAGGTGTTGATTCTTTCTCTTCTACAGCCGTGCCCGGGATCTCCGACGCGCCGCTGAGTCGGGAACACATTCAAGCATCATCCCGCGCTCAGCGCACATCGAGATCACCGACGGCCGTGACGGAGTTCGTCTGCCCGAAACGGGGGGATTTTCGCCCGGGCAACTTCGCGAGACTATCATCGGTCGCGCCGCCGGGCCGACGACTGGGGGAACCGGGCCCCGGAACGTAGACTGATCTGAACCTGCTCTGAAGCATCAAGGACCACATGTCACCCCGCGCTCTCACTCCCTTGTCACCCGCCGCGACCCCGGCCACGCAGATCCGCAACTTCTGCATCATCGCCCACATCGATCACGGCAAGTCGACGCTCGCCGACCGCATGCTCCAGGTCACCGGATCGGTAGCCGATCGTGACATGCGTGCGCAGTACCTCGACCGCATGGACATCGAGCGCGAGCGCGGCATCACGATCAAGAGCCAGGCAGTGCGGATGCCGTGGTCGACCTCCCCATCCGACGGGGAGGGCCTTGAGACCTTCGCGTTGAACATGATCGACACCCCCGGGCACGTCGACTTCACCTATGAGGTGTCGCGTTCGCTTGCCGCATGCGAGGGCGCGATCCTGCTCGTCGATGCCGCACAGGGCATTGAGGCGCAGACGCTCGCGAACCTCTATCTCGCTCTTGAGAACGACCTGCACATCATCCCCGTGCTCAACAAGATCGACTTGCCCGCGGCCGACCCCGACAAGTTCGCCAAAGAGCTCGCCGACCTGATCGGTGGTCGCCCGGAGGACGTGCTGCGCGTCTCGGGCAAGACGGGCGTCGGCGTGGAAGAGCTGCTCGATCGCATCGTGCGCGATATCCCGGCCCCGGTCGGTGACCCGGATGCTCCGGCGCGCGCAATGATCTTCGACTCGGTGTACGACTCCTATCGCGGAGTGGTCACCTACGTGCGCATGGTCGACGGACAGCTCTCGCCGCGCGAGCGCGTGCAGATGATGTCGACCAAGGCGACGCACGAGCTGCTCGAGATCGGTGTGTCCAGCCCAGAGCCGATCCCGTCCAAGGGTTTGGGCGTCGGCGAGGTGGGATACCTCATCACGGGCGTGAAGGACGTACGCCAGTCGAAGGTCGGTGACACCGTCACGACCGTCCGGGGCCCGGCATCCGACCCTCTCCCCGGCTACACCGACCCGAAGCCGATGGTGTTCTCGGGCATCTATCCCATCGACGGCAGCGACTATGCCGAGCTGCGCGAGGCGCTCGACAAGCTCAAGCTGTCAGACGCGTCGCTGCAGTACGAGCCCGAGACCTCGGTGGCGCTCGGGTTCGGCTTCCGCTGTGGCTTCTTGGGACTGTTGCACCTCGAGATCATCACCGAGCGGCTCTCGCGCGAGTTCGGTCTCGACCTGATCACCACCGCACCGAGCGTGATCTACGAGGTCACCACCGACACCGGTGAGACCGTAACGGTGACCAACCCGAGCGAGTACCCTGACGGGCGCGTCGCCTCGGTCTCGGAGCCGATGGTCAAGACCGCGATCCTGCTGCCCAAGGACTACGTCGGCACGGTGATGGAGCTGTGCCAGTCGCGCCGTGGCGCCCTGCTGGGTATGGAGTACTTCTCTGAGGAGCGCGTCGAACTGCGCTATCGGATGCCGCTCGGTGAGATCGTGTTCGACTTCTTCGATCAGCTCAAGTCGAAGACACAGGGCTACGCGTCGCTCGACTACGAACCGGACGGCCGCCAGGAGGCCGACCTGGTCAAGGTCGACATTCTGCTGCAGGGCGACAAGGTCGATGCCTTCAGCTCCATCGTGCACCGCGACAAGGCCTACAGCTACGGCACGCTGATGGCGGAGCGGCTGCGCAAGCTCATTCCCCGACAGCAGTTCGAAGTGCCCATCCAGGCGGCGATCGGTGCGCGCATCATCGCCAGGGAGACCATCCGTGCAATCCGCAAGGACGTGCTCGCCAAGTGCTACGGCGGTGACATCAGCCGAAAGCGCAAGCTGCTCGAGAAGCAGAAGGAAGGCAAGAAGCGCATGAAGATGGTGGGCCGCGTCGAGGTGCCCCAGGAGGCGTTCATCGCCGCACTGTCGGGTGACGTCGAGGGCAAGGAAAAGAAGTAGGGGAGCGGGCGATCACCCAGGTTCGCCTGGGTAGTCTGGAAAACATGCGTCGCGGGACATTCCGAGAAGGCACGGTCGACTATGCCGCGGTCGGGGCCACCCATGCCCCAGACCTCATGCAGTATCCGCCGGAGCGCAGCACCCCCGCCGAGGAGTCCTGGCGGATCGGCAGCGGAGAAGAGCGATTCCGTTCGGCGGCCGAGTCGTTGTTGTCGTGGACGGCGCAGCGCGCCGCCGGACTGCAGATCTCAGACGTGCGCCCGGCTGCGGGTGGCGCGTACACGGGGATCAGCTTCGACGCCGAGGGTGCGCCGATCGCGCCGAACCGCAACCAGCACGAGCAGCGGTTCGACGCCGAGGGCACACCGTTCGCCGCACCCGGCATGACGTTGAAGCTGCACGGACGCGTCAAGGGTATGCGCGCTGACGCCGAGTTGCGGGTGATCTCCGTCACCGAGGAGCGGCGCCGCGTCGGGTTCGTGCTCGGAACCGTCGGCGGTTCGGTCGTCAGTGGCGAGGAATCGTTCGACCTGGACTGGCGTGAGGACACCGACGAGGTGTGGTTCACCGTGCGCGCATTCGACGCGCCCACGGCGGCGCTGTACCGCCTTCCCGGAATGGTGCGCCGGCGTCGTCGCGAGTTGTTCGCGCGGTATCTGCGGGCGATCTCGCCCCTGTACGCGACGCCGATCTGATGCCGGGGGCTCTGCCGCTGGGGGATCCCGCACCCGCTGACGGACGCCTGCCCGCCGATCTGGAGATCGACGCGACGGCCCCGTTCTCGGCCTATCTGCACGTGCCGTTCTGCCGAGTGCGCTGTGGCTACTGCGACTTCAACACCTACACCGCGACCGAACTGCGCGGTGCCAGGCAGGACGAGTACGCCGAGACGTTGATGCGCGAGATCGACCTCGCCCGCGACGTCCTGGACGCAGCCGGTGGGATTCGCCCGCTCGACACGGTGTTCTTCGGTGGCGGAACCCCCACCCTGCTGCCGCCTGGCGATCTGGCGCGCATGCTGGAGCACGCTGTGGACGCCTTCGGCATCCGGAACGGCGCCGAGGTGACGGTCGAGGCGAATCCGGACACCGTGTCGCCGGAGGTCGTGCGGACGCTGGTGGATGCCGGCGTGAACCGCCTGTCGATCGGGATGCAGTCCGCGGTGCCGCACGTGCTGGCGGCTCTGGACCGCACGCATCGTCCCGAGAACGTCGAGACGGCGGTGCACGCGGCGCGCGAGGCGGGTCTCGATGTCAGTGTCGACCTCATCTACGGAGCACCGGGGGAGTCCCTCGCCGATTGGGAGGCCTCGCTCGACGCGGCCCTGTCGCTCGAACCCGACCACATCTCGGCGTACGCCCTGATCATCGAGGACGGCACCAAGCTCGCCCGGCAGATCCGCCGCGGCGAGGTGCCCGCGCCCGATGACGACCTGCAGGCCGATATGTACGAGCTCGCCGACAGCCGTCTCGCCGCGGCGGGTTTCGACTGGTACGAGGTCAGCAACTGGGCGCGTGGCTCCGAGCAGGGGAGCGTCTCGTCGCATGCCTCGCGGCACAACCTGGCCTACTGGCGGGGCTCGGACTGGTGGGGTTTCGGGCCTGGAGCGCATAGTCACGTCGCCGGACTTCGCTGGTGGAATGTCAAGCACCCGGCGGCGTATGCGCAGCGCCTGCACGCGGGGGAGTCACCTGCGGCGGGACGTGAACGGCCTGATCACGAGGCGCAGACGCTCGAACGTGTGCTGCTGCAGAGCAGGCTCGCCGAGGGTCTGCCGATCTCTGAGATCGCCGAGAGCCACCGCTCCCGGGTCGCCGAGCTGATCTCGGACGGACTGGTCGATGCCGCCGCCGCCGTGCGCGACCGCCGCGTGCGGCTCACGTTGCGCGGGCGGCTGCTGGCGGATGCTGTCGTGCGCGCTCTGACGGAGTGACTCCGCGCTAGGACGAGTGCCGGGCGTGTGCCCTGCTCAGTCGGGGAGCAGGTCCAGGCCGGTGGTACGTCGCTGCGGAACCGTCGCGCTCTGTGCGTCCAGCACCCGGGTGCTGCGCTCTGCGCCGAAGGGGGCCCACCCGGGGTCGCCGGTCGTGATGAACGCGATCCACGCGTCGCGCATCTCGTCGGCGAGGTGCTGAGGGGCATCCGACCCTGCCATGCGCCGGGCTTCTGCCGAGGCGAGTTGGTCGAATACGAAACCCAGCTCGAGCGCGTGCGCGGCGCGCAGATCGCGCACCGGACTGCGCCAGGCGAACTCGTACACGTAGGTGGGCGCCGGGCGGGATGCGGCCGCGCGGGTCAGCGGGGCCCGCAGCAGCAGGTCGGTGGCGACCTGACCGTAGATCTCGCCGGTGGACGCCCCGGGGAATGCTGCTCGGTAGGCGGCGATCGCGCGGCGGGGAATGCGCAGGGCGAGCCGGGCGAGCAACAGATGCCAGGATGTGAGCCTGCTGAGCTGCTCGGGGGTGAACCACAGGCGGTACTCGTCGGTGTTGCTGCCGATCAGCAGCGGAACGTCGGACTCACCCAGCACGTCATGTGGAGACCGCGGCAGGGTCTCGGCGTCGATCGCGAACTGGAAACCCGGGGCTCCGCCGAGCGGCGAGGAACCGGCTGCGTGGGTGCGTCGAGCCTCGAGGAGCTGGTCTGGCGTGACGGCGGCGAACGCCTCGCGCTCCGCGGGGATGCCCAGCAGCTTCGCCAACTGCGCGGTCACGCGTCCGGCCTTCTTCCGCGGCTGGGCCCGCAACGGACCCGACTGGATGATTCCTCGTGCGATCATCGGCCGCGACGTGTCGAGCGCGAGCAGACCCGCCACGAGGGCCCCGCCCGCCGACTCGCCCATCACGGTGATCTGAGTGGGGTCGCCCCCGAACGCGGCGACCTCTCGATGCACCCATGCCAGGGCGGCGGCCGCATCGAGCAGACCGAGGTTCGCCGGGGCATCGGACAGCACCGAGAATCCCTCAGAGCCGAGGCGGTAGTTGACCGAGACGAAGACGATCCCGGCGCGGGCGAACACGGCGCCGTCGTAGAGCGGGATGGCCGCGGTGCCGCGTTCGAGCGCACCGCCGTGCAACCACAGCACCACTGGGGCCAGCTCTGCCTGTGCCGGAGCCCAGACGTTTGCGGTGAGCACATCGTCGCCGTCGATGATCACCGACCCGAGCAACTCGCCGATCGGACCGGCGTAGGGAACCTGCGGCGACGTGGGCCCGAACGCGGTGGCCTCGCGTACGTCGTCCCACGGGGCGGGCGGTTGCGGTTCCCGGAACCGGTTCTCGCCAAAGGGCGGTGCGGCGTAGGGGATACCAAGGAATCGGTGCACTCCGTCGGCGACGGAGCCGCGGACGGCGCCGTCCGTGAGGGTGGCGATGGGGGCGTCGCTCATGAGCGTCATCCTAGGGGCAGAGCCACCGCGTTCGGCAGGTGCTCGGCTGGGCGGGGTAGGATTGGCACTCGGTAGGTTCGAGTGCCAGTGGGAGGGGCGATGGTCACAGAAAGAGGACTCGAAGTCCTCCGCGCGATTGTGCAGGACTACGTCGAGACCCACGAGCCGGTCGGTAGCAAGTCGATCGTCGAGCGGCACGCTTTCGGCGTGTCGGCGGCGACCATCCGCAACGACATGGCGCTGCTCGAGGACGAAGACCTGATTGTCGCGCCGCACACCTCCTCGGGTCGAGTGCCGACCGATAAGGGGTACCGCGTCTTCGTCAACCACCTGGCGCAGTTGCGTCCCCTCTCGGCGGGACAACGCAGCGCCATCGAGTCCTTCCTCGGCGCTCCCGGTGATCTCGACGACATGATGGCCCGCACGGTGCGCGTGCTCACGCGCCTCACCGGCCAGGTGGCACTCGCGCAGTACCCGTCCTTCGCGCGGGCGAGCATCACGCACGTCGAGTTGGTCGCCCTCGCACCGAACCGGCTTCTGGTGGTGCTCGTCACCGATGCCGGCGGAGTGTCGCAGCGCATCGCGCAGGTACCGATCGACCTCGATGAGAACGATGTGGGGCTCCTGCGGGCGCAGCTGCTCGCCCTCATCGCCGGTCGTGCGGTCAGCGAGGCCACTGAGCGGGTTCGCTCGCTCGGCGAGCCCGCCCCGGCCGAACACCCCCGTCGGCTGCATCCTGCGCTCAGCGCGCTGGCGGCCGTGATCTCGGAAGAACTGGCCGAGTTCCGGCAGGAACGACTGGTGATGGCGGGGGCAGCGACCCTCGCCCGGCGCGAGCAGGACTTCCGCGGTAGCATCCACCCTCTGCTCGAGGCGATCGAAGAGCAGGTGACCCTGTTGCGGTTGATGAGCGAGATGGTCACCGACGAGCACGGCCTGGCGACCAGCATCGGTACCGAGAACGCGCCCTTCGGGCTCGGCGAGGCATCGATCGTCGCGAGCAACTATGACGCGCCGGGCGGCACCGCGCGCGTCGGCGTGATGGGCCCTACCCGCATGGACTATTCGAGCAATCTCGCGGCGGCGCGGGCGGTCGCCCGCTACCTGTCGCGGTTGCTCGAAGACGACGAGGCCGCCCGTTGACGCCGGCGGTCGTACAGAACACACAGACAGACGCACACGCACGCGCAGAAAGGTGATCGTGGCGGACCACTATGAGGTTCTCGGGGTGTCGAAGGACGCTTCGCAGGATGAGATCAAGAAGGCTTACCGCAAGCTGGCGCGCCAGCTGCATCCGGATGTGAACCCGGGAGATGAGGCCGCCGAGCGGTTCAAGCTCGTCACGCACGCGTACGACGTGCTCAGTGACGAGGACTCCCGGCGACGCTACGACATGGGCGGAGACGCGAACGGCGGCTTCGGAGGGTTCGGCGGTTTCGGCGACATCTTCGAGACGTTCTTCGGTGGTGCCGGCGGTGGGCGCGGGGCACGACCCCGCTCGCGTCGCGAGCGCGGGCAGGACGCCCTGGTGCGGGTCGACCTCGACCTGGGCGACGTCGTCTTCGGAGTGCACCGCGATATCGAGGTCGACACGGCCGTGCTGTGCGAGACCTGCGAGGGTGCGTGCTGCCAGCCGGGGACATCGCCGGTCACGTGTGACGTGTGCGGCGGTACCGGTCATGTTCAGCGTCAGGTGCGCAGCCTGCTCGGCAACGTCGTCACCACTCAGCCGTGCGGCAGCTGCGAGGGCTTCGGCACGACCATTCCCTACCCCTGCGGCTCGTGCGCCGGCCAGGGACGGGTGCGTTCGCGCCGCACGGTCGCGCTCGACATCCCGGCCGGTGTCGAGACCGGCCTGCGCCTGCAGCTGCCCGGATCGGGTGAGGTCGGCCGCGCGGGTGGTCCGAACGGCGATCTGTACGTCGAGATCTCGGTCGCCCCGCACCCGGTCTTCAGTCGGGAGGGCGACGACCTGCTCGCCACGCTTGAGGTCTCGGTGACGGATGCCATCCTCGGCACCACCACGACGATCGACAGTCTCGATGGCACCGTCGATCTCGAAGTGCGCGCCGGGGTGCAGTCCGGTGACGTGCTCACGATCAGCGGGCGCGGCATCACACCCCTGCGCGGAACCCAGCGCGGTGACCTGCGCGTCGGCGTGCAGGTGGTCACCCCGACCCGGCTCGACAGCGCGCAGCGACGCCTCATCGAGGAGTTCGCCAAGAAGACGAAGGCGCCGGCTCCCAAGCTCGCACAGTTCCAGCAGGGGCTGTTCTCGAAGCTGCGCGACCGCTTCCGCTCGCACTGATCTCAGAAACGGACCGACATGGCGCTGCACTTCATCGTCCCCTCGTGCTCCGAGGCCGGTGAGGGTGATCTGATCACCCTCACCGGTGCCGAGGCGAAGCACGCCTCGGCCGTGCGCCGCGTGCGGGTGGGAGAGCACATCACGATCGGTGACGGCACGGGCGTTTGGCTGGAGGGTTCCGTCGAGGATGTCTCGGCCGCCGAGGTCACCGTGCGGATCGCGTCGCGCATCACCAGTGAGCGACCCGCATCGCGGATCACCCTCGCTCAGGCGCTGGCCAAGGGCGATCGCGACGAACTCGCCGTGCAGACGGCATGCGAGCTCGGCGTCGACGAGATCGTGCCGTGGCAGGCGGCGCGCAGCGTCTCGCGTTGGGAAGGGGCGAAGATCGCCAAGGGGCGGGAGCGCTGGGCGACGATCGTGCGCGAGGCCGCCAAGCAGGCGCATCGCGCCTGGGTCCCCGAGGTCGCCGAGCTGAGCAGCACCGCGCAGCTGGTTGCGCGCGCCGCTGAACATCGGATGCTGGTGCTCGACCCCACAGCGGACGTCCCGCTCACCGGCATCCGCGATGACGGTCGCGACATCATGCTCGTGGTCGGGCCGGAGGGTGGCATCAGCGCCGAGGAACTCGCGCGGTTCACGGATGCCGGCGCCGAGCGCGTGCGCCTGGGCGACACGGTGCTGCGCACCTCGACGGCAGGACCGGCGGCGATCGCTGTGCTCTCGGGGGTGCTCGGTCGCTGGTGAGCCGGTGTCCGTCGCCCGGGCCCCCAAACTAGACTGACTGATATGAGTGAACCCTCGATCTTCACGCGCATCCTGAACGGGGAGATCCCCGGTGAGTTCGTCGCCCGCACGGAACGGGTGTTCGCGATCCGCGACATCAACCCGCAGGCGCCGTTGCACGTGCTGGTCATTCCGGTGACCGAGCAGTACCGCGACGTCACCGAGCTCGCCGCCGGTGACCCCGGACTGCTCGCAGAGATGGTGGCCCTGGCCAAGCAGATCGCGGCGGAGCACGCGGGCGGCGAGTATCGACTGATCTTCAACAACGGCGCCACGGCCGGACAGACCGTTTTCCACGTCCACGCGCATGTGCTCGGCAACATCGAGGAGGGCAAGCTCGTTGGCTTCTGACGAACCGACACCCCAGTTCCCCGCTCAGCCCGAGCACACCGATCGCGTCTTCGTCGACGGTGTGGCGATGGTGCAGTTGCTCGGCCCGCAGGACCGTCTATTGCGGATGCTCGAGAAGCAGCATCCTCGGGTGCAGGTGATGGTGCGCGGCAATGAGATCGTGCTCGGCGGCGCCCGCGATGACGTCGCGTCGGCGCGTCGGCTCGTGGACGAACTGATCGAGATGACCCGCTCAGGCCATCAGCTCGCGCCCAGCGACGTGGAGCAGTCTGCTCGCCTGCTGCAGCGTTCTGACGGTCCCCGCCCGAGCGAGGTGCTCGGCGAGGCGATCCTGTCGACGCGTGGCCGCGTCATCCGTCCGAAGACGCTGGGGCAGAAAGAGTACGTCGACGCGATCGAAGAGAACACGATCGTGTTCGGCATCGGTCCCGCCGGAACCGGCAAGACCTACCTCGCGATGGCGAAGGCCGTGCAGGCGCTGCAGCGCAAAGAGGTGCAGCGGATCATCCTCACCCGGCCCGCGGTCGAGGCAGGGGAGCGTTTGGGGTTTCTGCCGGGCTCGCTCAACGACAAGATCGACCCGTACCTGCGCCCGCTGTACGACGCGCTCAACGAGATGATGGACCCCGAGGTGGTGCCCCGGCTGATGGCCACCGGTACCATCGAGGTCGCGCCGCTTGCCTACATGCGCGGGCGCACGCTGAACGACTCGTTCGTCGTGCTCGATGAGGCGCAGAACACGACGCCCGAGCAGATGAAGATGTTCCTGACCCGCCTCGGGTTCGGCACGAAGATGGTCGTCACCGGAGACATCACTCAGATCGACCTTCCGACGGGATCGTCCGGCCTGCGGCTGGTGACCCGTGTGCTCAGCGACATCGATGACATTCACTTCTCGCGCCTGACCAGTGACGATGTTGTTCGGCACTCGCTGGTCGGACGTATTGTCGACGCCTACAGCGAGTACGACGAGAAACGCGTCGCCGAGCGTCACGAGCGCGAGCAGGCGCACCAGTTCGCCAACCGCGCCGACCGCCGCGGCGGCGCGCGCCAGAACCCCAGAGACCGGATGCCGAAGCGAGGCCTGTCATGATCGAGATCAACAACGAGTCGGCGATCGACGTCGACGAGACGGTGCTGCAGCGCCTCACCGACTTCAACCTCGCGCAGCTGAACGTCAGTCCGGACGCCGAGGTGGCGATCGTGCTGGTCGATGAGGGCGCGATGGAGTCCCTGCACGTGCAGTGGATGGATGAGCCCGGCCCCACGGACGTGCTCAGCTTTCCGATGGACGAGTTGCGCCCCGGTACTCCCGACAACCCGACTGCACCGGGACTGCTCGGTGACATCGTGCTGTGCCCGCAGGTCGCGGAGTCGCAGGCGCAGACGGCCGGCCACACGCTGCAGGACGAGCTGATCCTGCTGACCACTCACGGGCTGTTGCACCTGCTGGGATTCGACCATGCCGAACCCGAAGAGGAGCGTGAGATGTTCGGGCTGCAGCGGTCGCTGATCGAAGGATTCGCTCAGGTCGAACGACGACGATGACCCCTGCCATTCTGCTGGCGGCCGCAGTTCTGCTGGTCGCCTTCGGCGGTCTCATGGCCGCGGTCGACGCCGCGTTCTCGGTGAGCTCTACCTCGGACCTCGAGTCGCTGGCCTCAGAGGGGCGCAACGCGTCAGCGTTGTCGCGCATCGCTGAGGACCCCGCCCCGCACGTCAATGCCGTGGCGTTCATGCGTGTGCTCGCCGAGACCACCGCCGCCGTGTTCGTCACCGTCGCGCTGGATGCGCTGCTGCCCAGTATCTGGTGGGCGATGCTCGCCGCGGCGGTTCTGATGACGGGGATCACGTTCGTGCTGGTCGGCGCGAGCCCGCGCTCGTTCGGCCGACTGCACGCGGCGTCGATGCTGCGGACGTGGGCGCCGGTCGTGCGTGGCATGCGCATTCTGCTGGGGCCACTCGCGCAGACCCTCGTCCGGGCCGGACAGCGCGTCACCCCGGGAGCGGGACGCACGTCGTTCGCGTCGGAGGAGCAGCTGCTGAGCATGGTCGACGAGGCCGCCTCGCATGATCTGATCGAGCAGGACGATCGCGACCTGATCCACTCGGTGTTCGAGTTCACCGATCAGGTGGTGCGCGCTGTGATGGTTCCGCGCACCGAGATGATGACGGTCGATGCGGCAACCACGGCGACCGAGGCCATGGCGCTGTTCCTGCGCACGGGGGTCTCGCGCATGCCTGTCGTCGATGGCGATGCCGATGACGTCGTCGGGGTGCTGTATCTGAAGGACCTCGTGCAGTTCGCGTACCGCGACGAGAGCGCCTGGCGCACCAGGCCCGTGCGGCCGATCGCCCGACCCGCCGTCTTCGTTCCCGAATCGATGCGTGCCGAGAGCCTGCTGCAGCAGATGAAGCGCGACGCCGTGCACGTGTGCATGGTCATCGACGAGCACGGTGGTGTGTCGGGGCTCGTCACGCTTGAGGACCTGATCGAGGAGCTCGTCGGTGAGATCGCCGACGAGTACGACCGCGGGCCCGCCGACTTCGTCGACCTCGGTGACGGGCGATTCCGGGTGAACTCGCGGTTGCCGCTCGAAGATGTCGGCGACCTCTTTGGGTTGGAGCTCGACGATGAAGACGTCGACTCGGTCGGCGGGCTGCTGGGCAAGGCGCTTGGTCAGGTGCCGCAGCCGGGTGCCACGGCGACCGTCAAGGGCCTGGTGCTGACCGGCGGCGCTTCGCGCGGCCGCGGCCGTGGCATCGCCACGGTGTTCGTGGAGCGGGCGCCGTACACGATGCCGATCGATGTGCGCGATGGAGGAGAACAGCATGACTGAGCAGACACGCAGTGGATTCGTGACGTTCGTGGGCCGGCCGAATGTCGGCAAGTCCACGCTCACCAACGCGCTGGTCGGTGAGAAGATCGCTATCACCAGCGAGAAGCCGCAGACGACTCGTCGGGCGATCCGCGGCATCGTCAACCGTCCCGACGGACAGCTGGTGATCGTCGACACGCCGGGCATCCACAAGCCGCGCACGCTGCTCGGTGAGCGGCTGAACGACCTCGTCGAGCAGGTGCTCGGCGACGTCGACGTGATCGGCTTCTGCGTGCCGGCGACCGAGAAGGTGGGCCCCGGCGATCGTCGCATCGCCGCGTCACTGGACGGCTACCCGCGGGCCAAGAAGGTCGCGATCGTCACGAAGACCGACGCCGCCGACAAGGACGACATCGTCGAACGTCTGATGGAGGTCGACTCGCTGCGCGAGGACTGGGCCGCGGTCATTCCGTTGTCGGCTCTCACCCGCGAGCAGCTCGATGTGCTCGCCGACGAGATGCTGCAGCTGATGCCGGTGGGCCCGCGGCTGTATGACGAGGGTGTGGTCACGGACGAGTCGACCGACGACCGCATCGCCGAGATGATCCGTGAGGCCGCGCTGGAGGGCGTGCGCGACGAGCTGCCCCACTCGATCGCCGTCGTGATCGACGACGTCGAGCCGCGTGAGGACTCCGATCTCACCGATGTGTATGCGTCGATCATCGTCGAGCGCGACAGCCAGAAGGCGATCATCATCGGGCACAAGGGCTCCCGCCTGCGATCCGTGGGCGCGACAGCCCGCGCAGGCATCGAGGAGCTGCTCGGCACGCGGGTGTTCCTGAAGCTGCACGTCAAGGTCGCGAAGGAATGGCAGCGCGACCCCAAGCAGCTCGGGCGCCTCGGCTTCTGAGACCGATGTCGATCGCGCACCGCTGGCTCGCGACGGATTGGGGACCGCCGGAGCACTGGCGGTTCGCACCGTTCACAGTGTCGGCGCCGAGGGCGGGCGAGGTGACGATCCGGGTGCGCGCGGCCGGCGTGAACCCTGCGGATGCCAAGCACGTCGCGCGTGCGCGGCCGGGTACGGAGCTGCCCGTCGCCATCGGGTACGAGGTCTCCGGGACGGTCATCGCCGTCGGGCCGGACACGCGAATCGTGACGGGACCGGTGACCGTCGGCGACGAGGTGATCGCGTTCCGTGTGCGTGGCGGCTACGCCACCGAGCTCACGGTGCCTGCCGAGAAAGTGCTGCGCAAACCGGCGCCGCTCAGCCACGCACAAGCCGCGAACCTGCTGCTGGCCGGGACCACGGCTGCAGAGATGCTGCACACGGTCGGCGCTCGAACGGGGGAGACGGTGCTTCTGCACGGTGCCTCCGGCGCCGTCGGTGTCAGCGTGCTGCAGCAGGCGGCGTTGCGTGGCATCCGCGTCATCGGCACGGCGCGCAGCGCCCGCCTCGAGACCGTGCGACGGGTCGGCGGGATCGCCATCGAGTACGGAGCGGGGCTCACCGACCGGATCGCCGCGTATCTGGCATCCGAGGGCATCGCCCGGATCGATGCCGCGCTCGATGCGGCGGGAACGGATGAGGCGATCGCGACGTCCTCGGCGTTGGTCGCCGATCCCGGCCGCGTCGTCACGATCGCGGCGCCCCGCGCGGCGTCAGAGCAGGGTTTCCGCGCGATCGCGGGGTCGATGCCCGAGAGTGCGCGTTTCCGGGACGAGGCGCGGGCACCCCTCGTCGCACTGGCAGAGAGCCGCCGACTGACGGTACCGGTGGGGGCGGAGTTGCCGCTGGAACAGGCGCCAGAGGCGCACCGCATGCTCGCGGCAGGGAGTGTCGAGGGAAAGCTCGCGCTGATTCCGTGATCGCGAGGACACCTCCGTGGTGAGCAGAATGCGAAGTCGGATGCTACGATCGACGCATGCTCTTGGGCGGTCTGCTTCTTCTTAGCTGCCGCGGCGAGTCCTGATCTGACAGGCCTTCTCGTCGCGGCGTTCGTGTTGGCCTGACACACAACTCCTGACGAAGAAGAAGCCTCACCATGAAGAACACCCAGAAGCCCTCGTCGATGCCGGTCCACAAGTACCGGCCGTATCACGAGCAGATCGTCTTCGACCTGCCGGACCGCACCTGGCCCGGCAAGCGGATCGCCGAAGCACCCCGCTGGTGCGCCGTCGATCTGCGCGACGGAAACCAGGCGCTGATCGACCCCATGTCGCCCGAACGCAAGCGGGTGATGTTCGAGCTGCTGGTCAGCATGGGCTACAAAGAGATCGAGGTCGGTTTTCCCTCGGCCAGCCAGACCGACTTCGACTTCGTGCGCCAGCTGATCGAAGAGGGGCTGATCCCGGATGACGTGACCATCCAGGTGCTGACCCAGGCGCGCGAGCACCTGATCGCGCGCACCTACGAGTCGATCGCGGGCGCCAAGCAGGCCATCGTGCACTTCTACAACTCCACGAGTGTGCTGCAGCGCGAGGTCGTCTTCCGGTCCGACCGTGAGGGCGTCAAGCAGATCGCGCTGGAGGGCGCCCGCCTGTGCCGTCAGTACGAGAAGACCATCCCCGGCACCGAGGTCTACTACGAGTACTCGCCCGAGAGCTACACCGGTACCGAACTGGAGTACGCCGTCGAGGTGTGCAATGAAGTACTCGAGATCCTGGAGCCGACGCCCGACCGCAAGGTGATCATCAATCTGCCGGCCACGGTCGAGATGGCGACGCCGAATGTCTATGCCGACTCGATCGAGTGGATGCACCGCCACCTGGCACACCGAGAGAACGTGATTCTGTCGCTGCACCCGCACAACGACCGAGGCACCGCGGTCGCGGCCGCCGAACTGGGTTACCTCGCCGGTGCAGATCGGATCGAGGGCTGCCTGTTCGGCAACGGTGAGCGCACCGGAAACGTCGATCTCGTCGCGCTGGGCATCAACATGTTCACGCAGGGTGTCGACCCGCAGATCGACTTCAGCGACATCGACAACGTCAAGCGCACCGTCGAGTACTGCAACCAGCTGCCGGTACCCGAGCGCAGCCCGTGGGCGGGCGACCTGGTGTTCACCGCGTTCAGCGGCTCGCATCAGGATGCCATCAAGAAGGGCTTCGAAGCGATGGCCGCGAAGGCCGCGGCTGAGGGCGTCACGGTCGACGACATCGAGTGGGCCGTGCCGTACCTGCCGATCGACCCGAAGGACCTGGGACGCTCGTACGAAGCCGTCATCCGCGTCAACTCGCAGTCCGGCAAGGGGGGCGTCGCGTACCTGCTGAAGGCCGACCACGCACTGGATCTGCCGCGCAAACTGCAGATCGAGTTCTCGGGGGTCGTGCAGGCCAAGACCGACGCCGAGGGTGGCGAGGTCACCAGCGAGCAGATCTGGTCGATCTTCCACGACGAGTACCTGCCGGCCGACGACGCCGAAGCCAAGTGGGGCCGGTTCGAACTGCTCGGCACCCAGACCCGCAGCGACATGACCGGCGATGTGTCGCTGGACGTGGTGCTGCGTGATGGCGACGAGTCGGTCGCGACCGCCGGCACTGGCAATGGCCCGATCGCGGCGTTCATCGAGGTGCTGCGCGAGCGCGGCTTCGAGATCTCGCTGTACGACTACGTCGAGCACACGATGTCCAGCGGGGGCGACGCTCAGGCGGCGGCCTACGTCGAACTGCAGGTCGGCGACCAGCGGCTGTGGGGCGTCGGCATCGACGGCGACATCTCGACGGCGAGCCTGAAGGCGATCGTTTCGTGCGTGAACCGTTCCATTCGTAGCCGCGAGACGGCACCGGAGCTCGCAGCGGTCTGACGCGGCCCCGAGGACGCTGACGCCTGATGTCGGGGGAGCGGGGGATAATCGAGAGGTGCCCACCTATCGAGACGAAGCGGTGATCCTGCGCACCCACAAGCTGGGTGAGGCGGACCGCATCGTCACGATGCTCTCCCGACGTCACGGCAAGATCCGCGCGGTCGCCAAGGGCGTGCGGCGCACGTCGTCGAAGTTCGGCTCCCGCCTGGAGCCGTTCATGGTCGCCGATGTGCAGCTGTACCAGGGGCGCACGCTCGATATCGTGCAGCAGGCCGAATCGCTCGGTGCGTACGGTGCCGATATCGCCGTCGACTACGAGCGGTTCACCGCGGCCAGTGCAATGGTCGAGGCCGCCGACCGGTTGAACGAGGCCGAGGCGACGACCGAGCAGTACCTGCTGCTCGTCGGCGGCCTCCGCTCACTTTCGCGGGGAGAGCACGTGGCGCGCAGCATCCTCGATTCCTATCTGCTGCGGGTCATGGCGCTGTCGGGCTGGGCGCCCGCACTCGACCACTGCGCCCGCTGCGCTGCACCTGGTCCGCATGCGTTCTTCGGCGCACAACTGGGCGGATCGGTGTGCGCGGCATGCGCCCCGGCCGGCAGTCCGCAGATCCCGGGCACGGCTCTCGCCCTGTTGCGCGCGCTGATGGGTGGGGACTGGACGCTGGTCGACGCGGCCGCGCACACCGATCTCGCTGCGGCATCCGGCACCGTCGCCGCGTATGCCCAATGGCACCTCGAACGTGGCATCCGCTCGCTCGAACACGTGACCCGGCCGCCCCACGCGGTCTCCCGTCCCCTCTCGACCCCGCAAGGAGCCCGGTGAGTCCCAAGCCGTACACCCACAAGGACGCCGTGCCGTTCCGCCCGCTCGACTGGACGGGAGCGCAGCCGCCCGCGTTCCCCGCCGTGCCGAACCATGTCGCCGTCGTCATGGACGGCAACGGCCGATGGGCCAACCGCCGGGGCCTCAACCGCATCGAGGGGCACAAGGCGGGAGAGGAAGTGCTGCTCGACGTGGTCGCCGGTGCCATCCAGGCCGGTGTGAAGCATCTGTCGGTGTACGCGTTCTCGACCGAGAACTGGGCACGTTCGCCCGAAGAGGTGCGGTTCCTGATGGGGTACAACCGCGACGTGCTGCACCGCCGGCGTGACCAGCTCAACGAATGGGGTGTGCGGGTGCGCTGGGCCGGTCGCAAGCCGCGGCTGTGGGGATCGGTGATCAAAGAGCTTCAGTTCGCCGAGCAGCTCACCCGTGACAACGACGTGCTCACACTCACGATGTGCGTCAACTACGGCGGGCGCGTCGAACTCATCGACGCCATGCGCGCGATGGCCGAGGACGTCAAGGCCGGGCGCCTCAAGCCCAGTGCGATCACCGAGAAGCAGCTGCGCAAGCACCTCTACGTGCCCGAGATGCCCGATGTCGACCTGTTCCTGCGCAGTTCGGGCGAGCAACGCACCTCGAACTTCCTGCTGTGGCAGTCGGCGTACGCCGAGATGGTGTTCCTCGACACGCTCTGGCCCGACTTCTCGCGCGAAGAGCTGTGGCGTGCGATCGGCGTCTACCTGTCGCGCGACCGCCGCTTCGGGGGCGCGATCGACACCCCCGACGCCACCAACTGAGGCCTTACCGGCCGAGGCGTCCCAGCCAGCGCTCGGTCTCTGTCGGGTCCCCGAGGCGCACGAACCTCAGATGCGGAAAGCGCGCCTCATGCCCCGGCATCCGCTCCCGCCACACATCACGGGTCTTCGTCTGCCACCGCAGCACGTTCTCTTCGGGCGCGGTCGTCGTCGCCAGCCGCCAGATGTTCGGCTCGCGATTGCCGTTCCACAGCTCGCGGCGCAGGATGCTGCGGGCGAGCGTCCGGCGCCACAGGCGTGCGCGCACCAGGCGATCCGGATAGTCCAGCCACACGCACAGGTCGGCGCGGGGAGGCAGGATCTCACTGACACCCTTCGACGTGTACTGCCACTCAGTCACCCACCGCTCGGAGGCTGCGAAGGCGCGGACATCGTCGAGGAACTCGGGCCGCGGCGTCCACTCGGGGCCGTGATGCAGGGCGTCGAGTTCGTGCCGGGGAAGATTCAGCAACCGGCTCATGCGCGTGACGAGCGTGGTCTTTCCCGCACCCGAGACGCCGCAGACCAGCACCCGCGATGGGCGGAAGGGCAGGACGTCATCGCAGGTGAGCACCTGTAGATGCTAGACGAGGAATACACGCGACATGCATGCGGTTGGATGAGAACGTGAGCGAACCCATCTCTATCGACATCTGGTCCGACATCGCCTGCCCCTGGTGCTACATCGGCAAGCGCAATCTTGAAGCGGGCATTGCGGCGACCGCGTCCGACGAGGACGCCCCGCAGGTCAACATCACCTTCCACTCGTTCGAGCTGGCCCCCGATACCCCGGTCGACTTCGACGGCGACGAGATCGACTTCCTCTCCGGACACAAAGGCATGCCGCGTGAGCAGGTCGAACAGATGCTGGCGCACGTCACCGATGTGGCGGCCCAGGCCGGCCTGCAGTACCGCTTCGATCTGCTGCAGCACACCAACACCGTCAAGGCCCACGAGGTGCTGCACTTCGCCAAGAGCAAGGGACTCCAGCACGAGATGGAGGAGCGCCTGATGTCGGCCTACTTCACCGAGGGGCGCCACGTCGGACGCATCGACGATCTCGTCGCGCTCGCTGTCGAGGTCGGCCTCGATGAGGACGAGACCCGCACCGCACTGGAGTCGAACGCGCACCTCGACGCCGTGCGCGCCGACCAGGCGCAGGCACGCGCCTATGGCATCAACGGCGTGCCGTTCTTCGTGATCGACGGTCAGTACGGCGTCTCGGGGGCTCAGCCGGCCGAGACCTTCGCCAACGTCCTGCGCGATCTGTGGGCCAAGCGCGGCGTCGAGACGCCGGTCGCCTGACGCCGACCTGATCAGCGGACGAGCGCTGCCTCGATCGCCGCGACGATCTCGGGGGAATCCGGCTTCTGCTTCGGGCGGAACCGCTGCACGGCGCCGTCGGGTGCGACGAGGAACTTCTCGAAGTTCCAGCTCACGCGACCGGCGGAGCCCTCGGCGTCGGGAGTCTGCTTGAGCGCCTTGTAGAGGTCGGCGGCGTTCTTGCCGTTGACCTTCACCTTCTCGTTCACCGGGAACGAGACGCCGTAGGTGGTGGAGCAGAAGTCGAGGATCTGCTCCATCGATCCCGGCTCCTGACCCAGGAACTGGTTGCACGGGAATCCCAGTACCGTGAAGCCGCGGTCGGCGTACTCACGCTGCAGCTGCTCGAGCTGCGCGTACTGCGGTGTCAGACCGCACTTCGACGCCACATTGACCACGAGCACCACGTCGGCGCCCACGTCATCGAGGGTCCGCTCCGCTCCGGAAGCATCGACGAACGGGATCTGACGCACAGGAAGATCACTCATATCCACAGCCTATGTCTGTGCGGACCGGCGCAGGCGCGGTCTGGGACAATGGAAGGAATATGACTGCTGCCACTGCCCCCGCGACCGCCCTGCGCATCGGCCCGATCGAACTCGACGTGCCGGTCGTCCTGGCACCCATGGCCGGGATCACGAACACCGCGTTCCGCAGGCTGTGCCGTGAGTACGGTGCCGGCCTGTATGTCAGCGAGATGATCACCTCGCGCGCACTCGTCGAACGCAACGCGATCACGATGCGGCTGATCCAGCACCACGAGTCGGAGACGCCGCGTTCGATCCAGCTCTACGGCGTCGACCCCGGCACCATCGCCGAAGCCGTGCGGATCATCGTCGCCGAAGACCACGCCGACCACATCGATCTGAACTTCGGATGCCCGGTCCCCAAGGTCACCCGCAAGGGCGGTGGCGCGGCGTTGCCGTGGAAGATCGGTCTGTTCTCGGACATCGTCGACCAGGCCGTCAAGGCCGCCGGCTCGGTGCCGTTGACGGTGAAGATGCGCAAGGGCATCAACGACGACCACCTCACCTTCCTCGAGGCGGGGCGTGCGGCCGAGGACGCCGGTGCCGCAGCCGTGGCGCTGCACGCGCGCACCGCTTCGCAGTACTACTCCGGGCACGCCGACTGGAACGCCATCGGTGAGCTCAAGCAGACCGTCACCAGCATCCCCGTGCTCGGCAACGGTGACATCTGGTCGGCCGATGACGCCGTGCGGATGCTGGCGCAGACCGGCGCCGACGGCGTGGTCGTCGGCCGCGGATGCCTGGGGCGACCCTGGCTGTTCGGCGAACTCGCCGCGGCGCTCGGCCCGAAGGACGCGGTGACGGCACCGCCGGTCGATGCGACCCTGCAGTTCGTGGCATCCGCCTTCCGGCGCCACGCCGAACTGCTCGTGGAGTTCTTCGAAGACGAGGACCGCGGATGCAAGGACGTGCGCAAGCACGTCGCCTGGTACTTCAAGGGATACCCCGTCGGTGGTGAGCTGCGCGCGGCGCTGGCGAAGGCGTCGACGCTGCAGGAGATCGATGATCTGCTCGGTACGCTCGGCGACGCGCCGTACCCAGGCGTCGGCGCCGAGGGGCAGCGCGGACGCGCCGGTTCGCCGAAGCGCACGGCACTGCCCGAGGGGTGGCTCGATTCGCAGGAGATCGGCGAGGGCATCGGAGAGATGATGCGCGGAGCGGAGACCGAGAACGATGGCGGCTGACTCCTCATCAGCACCGGTGGGACACACGGCCGGCGGGTACACGGGCGCTGATACGGAACGCTTCTTCGCCGAGACGCACCGCTCCGAGCGTGATCACTTCTCGCGCGACCGCGCGCGGGTACTGCACTCCGCCGCGTTGCGTCGCCTGGCGGCCAAGACACAGGTGTTGAGCCCCGCGAGCACCGCCGACTTCGCCCGCAACCGGCTGACGCACTCGCTGGAAGTCGCGCAGGTCGGCCGCGAGCTGGCCGCGGCGCTGGGCGTCTCGGCCGACGTGGTCGACACGGCCTGCCTCAGCCACGATCTCGGGCATCCGCCCTTCGGACACAACGGCGAGCGCGCGCTGAACGAATGGGCGGAGCCCATCGGCGGTTTCGAGGGCAACGCCCAGTCGTTGCGTATTCTGACGCGGCTCGAGGCGAAGGTGCTCGATGATCGTGAGCACTCCGTCGGGCTCAACCTGACCCGGGCGACGCTCGACGCGACGTGCAAGTACCCGTGGACCGTGGATGAGCCGATGCCCGATCCGGGCGGACGTCTGAAGTTCGGTGTGTATCCCGAGGACGAGGCCGTCTTCCGGTGGATGCGCGCGGACGCCCCCGGGCGCATGCGGTGCATTGAGGCCGAGATCATGGACCTCTCGGACGACATCGCCTACTCGGTGCATGACTTCGAGGACGCGATCGTCAACGGCTACGTCGACGTCGCTCAGCTCTCTGATCCCGTCGAGCACCACCCGCTGGTCGGTCGCATCCAGCAGTGGGTCGGATACGACTTCACGCGCGAGGAACTCGCCGATGCGCTGTACCGGCTGACCCGGCAGCCGATGTGGTTGAAGTCCTTCGATCGTTCGCGGCGAGACCTGGCGAAGCTGAAGAACCTGACCAGCGACCTGATCGGCCGGTTCGCTCGTGCTGCGGTGACCGCGACGCGGGAGGCCTATCCCGGAAGCACGCTGGCGCGCTACAGTGCGCACGTGGTCGTACCGCGTGTCGTCGAAGCCGAGATCGCCGTTCTCAAGGGCATCATGGGGCAGGCCATCGTGACCCTCGACGCCCGCCGCGGCGTCTACAAGGAGCAGCGGCGTGTTCTCGTGCGGTTGGCGGATGCGCTGTGGTCGACTGATGCGCTCTGGTCGGCGGGAGCCGATGTGCTCGAACCCGCTTTCGAGGCGGATTTCCTCGCCGCAACGTCGGATGCCGAACGTGCCCGCGTCGTGGTCGATCAGGTCGCCAGCCTCACCGACCAGACCGCCGTCGACTGGCACAACCGGCTGGTCGGCGAGATCGATCCGGCCGAGGTCGGAATCTGGACGCCGCGCCACGCCCGCCCGGGCGGGCACCGTCATCCGCATCCCCAGCCTCAGGTGGTCGTTGAAGGAGCGCGCTGATGCCGCGGATTCTTCAGGCGGACGTCGAAGAGGTCAAGACGCGAACGAACATCGCTGACATCGTCGGCGAGCGCGTCGCCCTCAAGTCGGCGGGGGTGGGGTCCATGAAGGGTCTGTGCCCCTTCCACGACGAGAAGAGTCCCAGCTTCCACGTCCGTCCCCAGGTCGGCTACTACCACTGCTTCGGCTGCGGCGCCTCGGGAGACGTGTACTCGTTTCTGCGCGAGATGGATCACGTCAGCTTCACCGAGGCGGTCGAGCGGCTCGCGGCTCGCGTCGGATACTCGCTGCATTATGAGGACGGCGGTGCTGCGCCCGAGAGCAGCGGACGCAGCCGTCTGTATGCGGCGAACTCGGCGGCGGGGGAGTACTTCCGCTCGCAGCTGCTGAGCCCGGAAGCGGAGACGGCGAGGCGGTTCCTGGGCGAGCGCGGCTTCGACGCCGGTGCGGCGGCGCACTTCGGCGTCGGATATGCCCCGCGCGGCTGGGAGAACATGCTCAAGGCGCTGAGCGCGCAGGGCTTCACCCGTGATGAACTGACGGCGGCGGGACTGGTCTCTGCCGGCCAGCGCGGCGTCTACGACCGATTCCGTGGGCGTCTGGTGTGGCCGATCCGTGACGTCACCGGGCAGACCATCGGCTTCGGCGCGCGCAAGCTGTACGACGACGACCAGGGGCCGAAGTACCTGAACACCCCCGAGACGCCGATCTACAAGAAGGCGCAGGTGCTGTACGGACTCGATCTGGCAAAGCGCGACATCGCGCGCGGCGACCCGCGCCGGGTGGTCGTCGTCGAGGGGTACACCGACGTGATGGCCTGTCACCTGGCCGGGGTGACGACGGCGATCGCCACTTGCGGCACGGCGTTCGGCGCCGAGCACATCAAGGTGCTGCGCCGGGTGATGGGTGATGACTCGGCAGCCGGCGAGGTCGTCTTCACTTTCGATGGTGACGAGGCCGGTCAGAAGGCCGCGCTGCGTGCCTTCTCGGAGGACTCCCGCTTCACGGCCCAGACGTTCGTGGCGGTCGCTCCCGACGGTCTGGACCCGTGCGATCTGCGCTTGCAGCGCGGGGATGCCGCCGTGCGCGGCCTGATGGACGCCAAGGTGCCGATGTTCGAGTTCGCGATCGACCGTAAGCTCGCCGCCTACGACCTCGCCACCGTGGAGGGGCAGGTCGGCGCGCTGCGCGCCGCGGCACCGATCGTCGCCGAGATCCGTGATGAGCTGCTTCGGCCGGGGTACGAGCGCGTGCTGGCGCGCCGTTTGGGCATGGACCCGACGTCCGTGCACCAGCAGGTGCAGCGCGCTGCACGTGGCGGCCGCGAGGCGCCGCACGTGCGGTCCGAGCCGGTGGCATCCGCACCCGACGGCGATGCGACGGCGCCGGTGCGCCTGCGCGACTTGCCGCGCACCGCCGAGGTCGCGCTTGAACGGGATGCGCTGATGGGCGTACTGCAGTACGGCCACCGTATCGATCCCGCCCTGCTGGCGCGGGCGCTCACCGAGCCGTTCCGAAACCCGGCGCTGGAGGCGGTGCGCCGGTCGGTGGCATCCGTCGCTGATCGCGCGCGCGTCGGCTGGGCGACGGGAGCGGCGGATGCCGTGCGCGAGCCCTATCGTGCGCTGGCCGGCGAACTCCTGATGATGCCGTTCCCTGCACGGGATGAGGCGGGTGCGCTCGCCTCGGCGACGGATATGTGTCGTCGGCTGATCCTGCGCAGCATCGAACGCGAGAAGCACGAGCTCCTGGGAGCCGTTCAGCGGGTACCCGCGGACTCGGAAGGTGGTCGGGCGCTGCGGATGCGCCTGCGTGATGTCGACGCGGAGCGACTGCAGTTCATCGAAACGTGACGGCGACCGCGTGAACCGGGCAGGATGGAGACATGCCTGCCGACAGTGACGCCGCGATCGACTGCCATGACCTCGTCATCGATCGGATCGGGCACGGCGGCACCACCCGTGCCGTCGACGGCGTGACATTCACTCTGCAGCCGGGTGAGCTGATGTGCATCGGCGGTTCGACCGGATCGGGCAAGTCGTCGCTGGTGACTGCGCTGGCGGGCATGGGGGACGCCTCGCTCAAGGTCGCCGGCGGGCGTGCCGAGGTGTGCGGGGTGAACGTGCGTCGGCCCGGGCGCCGACGTCGCGTGCTGACAGCACTCACCGGATTCGTGCCGCAGGGGGCGGGCGGGTCGTTGCCGCCGCGCCTCACGGTCGGCGAGGCGATCTCGGAGCCGGTCACCTCGCGCGAGAAGAAGGTCAACAGTCGGGCACTCGCGATGCGCGTCGCGGCGCTGCTCGACGAGCTGCACCTGCCGCTGGGGATGGCGACGAAGTTTCCGTATGAGCTCAGCGCAGGCATGCGCCAGCGCGTCGCGATCGCTCGCGCACTGATGCTCGAACCTCACGTGCTCATCGCCGACGAACCCCTCGCGAACCTCGATCTGGAGGTCCGCCCGGTGGTCTTCGGCGCGATCACCCGGCGCCGAACCGAGCGTGCGATGGCGGCGCTGATGGTGACCAACGACGCCGACTTCATTCGCGAGCTCGATGCGGAGACCCTGATCCTGCGTGGCGGTCACGTGGTCGCCCGAGGGGTCGGGCGCAACCTGCTGTGGTCGCCGGATGCCGAGCCGAACGGAGCGCGCTGACGCGCCACGCCCGGGCGGTCGCCCGTGTTCGGAGAGGTCGTGGGAGTTTGCTAAGCTAGACGAGTTGCCCGCACAGCGAGCACATTCCCCTGTAGCTCAATTGGCAGAGCAGCCGGCTGTTAACCGGCAGGTTGTTGGTTCGAGTCCAACCGGGGGAGCAACAGAGAAGAGCCCCGTCCTCAGGACGGGGCTCTTCTGCGTGTTCCGCGTGGTCGGACGCGCGTGGTGCGGGGCCCGGTCGGCCCCGCTCCACGCGGTACGTCCTAGAGCATCTCGGCGCGCAGATGCTCGGGCGACTTCGGCGAGAGCAGCCCCGGGGCGACGTCGAACGGCGTCTTCGCGCCATGATCGCCGGATGCCGCCAGCCGGGCGGCCGCGCGGGCGTAGGCGACGAGAACGCTGGCCGTGAACTCGGGGTTCGACTCCAGGGCGAGACGGTAGTCGATCGTCTGCGTGGTGCCGGCGGACGTCTCAGCGCTGCGGATCACGAAGCCGCCGTGGGGGACACCCGCGTGATTCGTTGCGAGCTCCTCCGCCGAGATGAAGGTCACCGTCGTGTCGTACGGTTCGAAGTAGTCCGGCATCGTCACGATGGCCTCGCGCACAGCATCCGCGTCCGCGCCCTCGGCGAGCACGACGAAGCACTCACGCGTGTGCTTGTCTCGTGTGGACAGCTCGGGGCGGGCCCCCGAGTGCACACGCTCGATCGCGTCGTCCGAGGGGATCGTGTACTGCACGCCGGCCGCGACGCCGGGAACACGACGGATCGCGTCGGAGTGCCCTTGGCTGAGCCCCCGCCCCCAGAACGTGTAGGTCTCGCCCTGCGGCAGGATGGCCTCGCCGTACAGGCGCTGCAGCGAGAACAGCCCGGGATCCCAGCCGGTCGAGATGATCGCCGTGGTGCCGGCGCCGCGTGCCGCGGCGTCGACGGCGGCGAAGTGCTGCGGGATGCGCGCGTGGGTGTCGTAGCTGTCGACGACCGTGAAGGCGGATGCCAACGCCGGCGTCTGCTCAGGCAGGTCAGACTTCGAGCCACCGCACAAGATCAGCACGTCGATCTCATCGCGCATGCCGTCAAGGGCTTCCAGGCCCTGCACGGCCGTCGTCTCGGCCAGTGGGCGAACCGTCGCCGGGTCGCGGCGGGTGAAGACGCCGACGAGGTGCATGTCGGGTGTCAGCGTGAGCGCGGTCTCAACCCCTCGACCGAGATTTCCGTAGCCGACGATGCCGATGCGTGTGCGCGCAGTCATGGGTGCCTCTTCGAGAGTTCGGGGGAGCGGGGGGAGTCCCTCCAAGCCTAGAGGGAGCGCCCCCGCCGTCTGCGCGGCGTGACGCCGCGCAGAGTCAGCGCGCGGCGCCGGCGAGCGTGCCCGTGACCTGGCCCTCGGGGTCCCAGATCACGCACTGCACGATGCGGTCGTCCGCCTGCTCCCACGTTCCCTGTGTCGGGTAGATGGCGAAGAACTCCAGCGCGGATTCCTCCCAGGGCATCCCGACGAATTCGCCGAACGATTCCACGCAGTAGGTCTCGGCTTCGGCCTGGATGGCATCGACACCCGGGAAGTCGCCGTCGGCCATCGCGAACTCGTCGTAGACCTCTTCATCGTGCGGCTCATCGCACGGGACGACGGTGGTGTCGAGGATCTCGCCGCTCTGGTCCTCCATCTTGCAGTCGCCGACCTGGAGGTTGAAGATACCGATCTCGGAGGTGGACTGCACGCTGCCGGCTCCGTCACGGTCTGCCTCGCCGGTGAGCATGCTCGCGATGTCGGACGGCAGGCTGCAACCGGTGAGCGCGATCGCCAGTGCTCCCGTCGCGGCAACGGTCCCGATCGTACGGCGGGTGCCCGTGGTGGCCATGATGAGTTCCTCCTCGAAGTGGGGTGCGGGTGCGAACGCACCCGAAGGAGGAACCTAGTCAGTGAACCAGCTGAGAGTCAACTTTGTGCTCTCTGTGAGCGAGGTGATTACGCGCCCTCGAGGTCGTCCACTCCGGGCATCCAGCTGTGCCCACCGCGGATCCAGCCGCGCTTGCGTGCGATCTTCTGCGCGGTCTTCCAATCGCTGTCAGAGAGCCGATCGACGTACAGCACACCGTCGAGGTGATCGAACTCGTGCTGCATGATGCGCGCGCGCCAGCCGTCGACCTCGATGCGCACCGGCGCACCCTCAAGGTCAGTCCCGGTGACCAGGACGCGATCCGAGCGCCGCAACGGGAACCGCTCGCCGGGGAACGACAGGCATCCCTCAGCCTCCTCATCCGGATCGGGTGAGCCGGGTTCGAGCGGGGTCATCCACAGCGTCGGATTGATGATCTCGCCGCGCCACGGCTGGTCGTCGTCATCCACGTACGAGTACACGTAGATACGCAACGCGACCCCGACCTGCGGGGCGGCGAGCCCGACTCCGGGGGCGAGGTCCATCGTCTCGTACATGTCGGCGACGAGCGTGCGGATCTCATCGGTCACCGCGGTCACCTCACCCGCGGGAGAGTGCAGAACAGGGTCGCCCATGATACGGATCGCAAGAACAGCCACGGCACAACCCTACTTGCTCACCTGCGCCCGATAAGGTGAGACAGTGCAAAACGGGGTGGGTTTCGCAGTCGATGTCGGCGATCAGCTGGTCGGCGTCTTCGCCAACCCCGGGCTGTTGATGGGCATCCCGTTGGCACTGGCGGGTGCGGTGTTCATGTCGCTGGGTGCGCAGTACCAGCACCGAGGCGTCGAGAAGGTCGAGCGCATCACCGGTGTCGAGGGCACGACAGGTCTGAGTTCGGCTCAGTTGAAGGCGTTGCTGACCCGACCGTCGTGGCTCATCGGAACGCTGATGCTCGGGCTGGCGATCGTCTGCCAGCTCAGTGCGATCGCCATCGCCCCGCTGATCGTGGTGCAGCCGCTCGGCGCCGTCGCGCTCGTCGTCACCACACTGCTCAACGCCCGCATCTCGGGGCACTCGCCGACCAGGCAATCGCTGATCGCGATCGCCGCATGTATCGGCGGCATCTTCCTGTTCGTCAGCCTGGCGGCGCTCTACGCCACGGAACGCCCCATCCGCGATCAGGATCTCTTCATGATCCTGACCATCCTGCTCCTGGTCATCATCGTCTTCGGCGCAGGATGGCTCATCCTGCGCCATCGCATGCGCGCGATGTTCTACGTCACCGGCGCTGGTGTGCTCTACGGATTCGTTGCCACACTCGCCAAAGCGGTCATCAGTCGCATCCAGGCGCAGAACTTCGACTGGCTGACCGTCGCCTGCCTGATCGCCCTCATCGCCGCTGCCGCGGTCGGCGCCTACTTCGTGCAGACCGCGTACAGCTCGGGGCCGCCCGATCTCGTCATCGCCGGACTCACCGTCATCGACCCGATCGTCGCCGTGCTGATCGGTGCCCTGGTGCTCGGTGAGGCCGACGCCGCACCGGTGTGGGTGCTGATCATGTTCGTGGTCGCCGGGGCGATCGCCGTATGGGGCGTGTTCGGGCTGGCCCGCTATCACCCCCAGGTGCTCAGCGAGAGCCAGGAACTCGGGATCACCCGCGGCAGCGGCCCGGCACCGGCCGTCGAATCACCGGGCGCCGAGCCTGCGCAGCGCGGCGAGGCCCGCACACAGCGCGGGCCGGATGACGGTGACGCGCCGCTCGGAACGTAGTCCGATCTCAGTAGTCGCGGTCGATCAGATCCGGTGAGACCTCTGCCGCGGCCGCTTCGTCGACGAAGAACACCGTGCGCCGTTGGCCCTTGGCGCCTGCGGCCGGCACACCGGCATAGCTCGCTCCCGCAAGCGCGAGGCCCAGTGCCGATGCCTTGTCGGCACCGGTCAGCACGAGCCAGACGCGCTTGGAGGCGTTCAGCACAGGGCGCGTGAGCGTGATCCTTTCGGCCGGCGGTTTGGGCGAGTCGCGCACCGGCAGGACAGCGGCATCGGTGACGGTCACCTCGGGACGGTCCGGGAACAGCGAGGCGATGTGCCCGTCCGGGCCGACGCCGAGGAAGCACACCGCGAAGGACGGCCACGCCGCGTCATCCGTACTGAATCGTGCGAGCTCTTCGGCATAGGCCCGCGCGGCCTCGTCGAGCGTCAGGCCGTCCGACGGGGCCGCGGCCTCGTGGATGTTCTGGGCGGGAACCGGGATCCGGTTCAGCAGCGCATTGCGTGACTGCAGCGAGTTGCGGTCGGCGCTGTCGCGCTCGACGAAGCGCTCGTCGCCCCACCAGAAATGCACCAGCGACCAGTCGATGTCGGCCACGCGCGCATCCGCCGCGGTCGCAGCCAGCACCGCCCCACCCATCGAGCCTCCTGTGAGGCAGACATGGGCGAGACGGCCGTTGCGCGTGCGCGCGATGAGCCGGGTCAGGAAGCGATCCGCGACGCGCGTCGCGAGCGCCGCGGGGGTGGGTTCCACCACCACGGTCTTGGTCGTTCCCTGCACCTTCATCGGTTCACTCTCCTCGCTCGGGCGGACCGAGGTGCGACCAGCCCTCGGTGATGACTCGACCGTAGAGCAGATCGGCATCCAACCGACGCAGCTCCTCGGCGAGGCACTCCCGCACCGTGCGGCGCGGAAGATGCAGTTCGTGATCGGGCTGTCCCGGCTGGGTCAGGATCGCGACGGCCGCCGACGGACGCTCCAGCAGGATGTCACCGGACGCGCGCGACAGCCGCACCGATTTGATCCCCTCCTGCCAGTCATCCGGATGCTCGTACGACCAGGACACCGGAACATCGAGCGCCATCTGCAGCCAGGCCGCGAGCAGCGCCGTCGACGGCGATGCTGCGGCGCCGCGCACCTCGACGGCGGTGACCGGCTCGAACGGCGGCTGATCGAGAACGGCAGCCAGCTGCTCGCGCCAGTGCGTAAGCCGAGTCCAGGCGAGATCGGTGTCACCGGGGGAATGCGTGCGCCCCAGCAGTGAGAGCCGGTCCCGCACGTCGGTGGTCGTGGCGGCGTCGGTGATGCGCCGTTGCGCCATGCGTCCCAGCGGCGAAGCTGCGGCATCCGTCGGTGCCTCATCCGGCCACCACACGACGACGGGTGCGTCAGGCAGCAGCAGACCGGTGACGAGGCTCTCGGCGTTGCTTGCGGCGTCGCCGTAGGCGCGCAGCACGACCACCTCGCTCGCACCGGCGTCGCCGCCGACGCGGATCTGCGCATCCAGTCGTGCCGTGCCCTCGGCGGTGGTCACGACGATGACGCGCATCGGATGCTCGCGCGAGGCGTCGTTGGCGGCGACGATGGCCGCCTCGGCGACACCGCTGCCGGCGGCGATGATCAGCGTCAGGACCCGGCCCAGTGCGACGGCTCCGCCGTCTTCACGCACCTTCTCGAGCTGCTTGGCGACCTGGCTGACCGTCGTGTCGGAAAGGTCGATGATCACGGGCGTCTCCAGACTCGTCCGTCGCGGGCAAGAAGGGCGTCGGCGGACTCGGGTCCCCAGGAGCCAGGTGCGTACTGCTCGGGCGGCGTGTCCAAGCTCGCCCAGTACTCCTCGATCGGGTCGAGGATCTTCCACGACAACTCGACCTCTTCGTGCCGCGGGAACAGCGGCGGGTCGCCGAGCAGCACGTCGAGGATAAGGCGCTCGTATGCCTCGGGGCTGGCCTCGGTGAACGCATGACCGTAGCCGAAGTCCATCGTCACATCGCGCACCTGGGTGCCGGCGCCCGGCACCTTCGAACCGAATCGGATGGTGACGCCCTCGTTGGGCTGCACGCGGATCACCAGGGCGTTCTGCCCGTGCTCCGAGGTGCGTCCCAGCAGGTGCTGCGGGGCGCGCTTGAACACGACCGCGATCTCGGTCACCCGGCGGCCCAGACGCTTGCCCGTCCGCAGGTAGAAAGGCACGCCCGCCCAGCGTCGCGTGGCGATCTCAAGCTTGAGGGCCGCGTACGTCTCGGTGTGCGACTGCGGGTTCATGCCGTCCTCTTCGAGGAAGCCGTTGACCTTCGCGCCGCCCTGCCAACCGCCGGCGTACTGTCCGCGCGCCGCGGCGAGCGAGAGATCCTCGGGCAGCTGAACCGCCTCGAGCACCTTCTCCTTCTCGGCGCGCAGGTGCTCGGCCGACATGCTGATCGGCTCCTCCATCGCGGTGAGCGCCAGCAACTGCAGCAGGTGGTTCTGGATCACATCACGCGCCGCGCCGATGCCGTCGTAGTAACCGGCGCGGCCACCCACACCGATGTCCTCGGCCATGGTGATCTGCACGTGGTCGATGTGGTTGCGGTTCCACAGCGGTTCGAAAAGCTCGTTCGCGAAGCGCAGCGCGAGGATGTTCTGCACCGTCTCCTTGCCGAGGTAATGATCGATGCGGAAGATCGAGTCGGCCGGAAACGCCACCTCCAGCGCCTCATTCAGGGCGCGCGCGGATTCCAGGTCGTCTCCGAACGGCTTCTCGATCACGACGCGCCGCCAGCACGAGTCGTCGTCCTCGTCGTCACCGACGAGTCCCGAGTCCTTCAGCTGACGTGCGACGGTGGGGAAGTCCTTTGGTGGGATCGACAGGTAGAACGCGTGGTTGCCCATCGTGCCGCGTTCGACATCGAGCTTCTCGACGGTCTCACGCAGGCGCCGGAACGCGTCGGGATCGTCGAACGTGCCCTGCACGAACCGGATGCCCTGCAGAAGCTGCTGCCAGGTCTCTTCACGGAACTCGGTGCGCGCGTGCTGACGCACGGCTTCGCGTACGACCTCGGCGAAGTCCTGGTCCTCCCAGTCGCGTCGGGCGAAGCCGACCAGCGCGAATCCCGGTGGCAACAGGCCCCGGTTCGCGAGGTCGTACACGGCGGGCATGAGCTTCTTGCGCGACAGGTCGCCGGTGACCCCGAAGATCACCAGCGCGCTGGGGCCGGCGATGCGGCTCAGTCGGCGATCATCGGGGTCGCGGAGCGGATTGCGTCCGCGGGAGATGGGGACAGTCATCGGTGGGGGATATCTCCTGGAGAGGCGGAAGAGGTTACTGAGCGGCTTCGAAGAGCGTCAGGATATCTGCAGCGTCGGTGATGGTGAGGGAAACGACGGGTCGGCCGTGCGCGGCGAGCACGGCGGCGTCACCGGCGGCCTGTGCTTCGATGAGCTGGCCGAAGGTGAACGGGCGGCCGGGGATCTCCAGATCGACATCAGTGCGTTCCAGGACCTGCAGGAAGACGCCCTGTGCGGGGCCGCCCTTGTGGTACTGGCCGGTCGAGTGCAGGAACCGCGGACCCCATCCGAACGTGGTCGGGCGGCCGGAGTCGGCGGCGATCATCTCGCGCAGCCCCAGCAGCTGGCCCATCGTGCTGCGGTCGACATAGGCCTGAACGGCCACGTAGCCGTCCTCGCCCAGACGTGCCCACAGAGCATCCATCACGCCCTCAAGCGTTCCGGATGCCGTCAGCTCGGGGTCGGTGGCGCGCACCTCGATGCCGTCCTGCACGAATGCGGGAGCGGTCGGCTCGGGACGGGCGTCAAGCAGGCCGCGGGCCGCGCTCTTGGCCGACTCGACGTCGGGCTGGTCGAACGGGTTGATGCCCAGCAGGTGTCCGGCGATGGCCGTGGCGTACTCCCACAGCAGAAACTGTGCGCCCAGCGTTCCGCTGACCAGGATCTCGCCGGGGTGGTGCTCGGACAGATGGAACTCGTTGGCGTCGTCGACCAGACGCACGACCTGCAGGTCTGCCGGCGGGGCCTCGAGCTCTGGGGAGACGGGCAGCATCACCACGGGGAGGATGCCCGTGCCCGCCTTGCCGGTGGACTCGGCGATCAGCTGCTCGATCCAGTCCGGGAGACCGTCGATGTGGGTGCCGTCGCTGACGAGGGCGAGCTTGTCGCGGCGCGGCGCGGTGCCGGTGATCGCGGCGGCCAGGCGCAGCGCCGGGTTGTCGGCCGCGTCGACGGCGAACTGCAGCATCGAGGCCTCTGCCTCGTCGAGCAGTTCGGCGATGTCGACTCCCGCCAGCCCGACCGGTACGAGCCCGAATGCGGTGAGCGCCGAGTAGCGTCCGCCGACGTTCGGGTCGGCGGAGAAGACCCGGTACCCGGCGTCACGGGCTGCGGTCTCCAGGGGGGAACCCGGATCGGTCACCACGACGATCCGGCCGACCGGATCGATACCGAGGTCGCTGAAGGCGGCCTCGAACGCGCGGCGCTGCGAGTCGGTCTCGACGGTCGACCCCGACTTGGAGGAGACCACGAGCACCGTGTCACTGAGATCATCGTCGATGGCGTCCAGCACCTGCGCGGGAGCCGTCGAATCCAGAATCGTCAGGCGTGCTCCGGCCGTGTTCGCGATCACCTCGGGGGCGAGCGACGAGCCACCCATCCCCGCCAGCACGACGCGCGTCACTCCCTGCGCGGTGAGCTCTTCACGCAGCGCGATGATCTGCGGCACCAGCGGGCGCGAGACCGACACGGCCTCGACCCAGCCCAGGCGCACCGAGGCCTCTTCTCGGGCATCCGGTCCCCACAGTTCATCGTCGCCAGCCGTGAGACGCGAGGCGACGAGGTTCGCGACCAGGCCGGGCACGAGCTCGTCGACGGCGACCTTCGCGGCCCCCGAGACGTGCACCGAGACAGTCATCGTGCGGCGTCCAGGCCTTCGGCCACCTGCGCAAGCAGGTCGTGCCACGAGTCGATGAACTTCGCCACGCCCTCGTCTTCGAGCACCTGGGTGACGTCATCGAAGTCGATTCCCACGGCCTTGAGCCCGGCGAAGACCTCGTGCGAGGCGGCGTAGGTGCCGGTGACGGTGTCTCCGGTCACCTCGGCGTGGTCGAACGTCGCTTCAAGGGTCTTCTCGGGCATCGTGTTCACGACGCCGGGAGCGACCAGTTCGGTGACGTAGAGCGTGTCGGGCAGGTTCGGGTCCTTGACGCCGGTGGATGCCCACAGCGGGCGCTGCAGGTTCGCACCTGCGGCGATCAGCTCCTGAGCGCCGGCGTCGGCGAACCGCTGCTCGAACAGCTCATACGCCAGGCGGGCGTTGGCAAGGCCGGCCTTGCTCTTGAGCGCCAGCGCCTCAGCGGTGCCGATGGCGCTCAGACGCTTGTCGGTCTCGGTGTCGACGCGCGAGACGAAGAACGACGCGACCGAGTGGATGCCGCTCAGGTCGATGCCGGCATCCTTCGCCTTGCGCAGACCCGCCAGATACGCGTCGATCACTGCGGCGTACCGCTCGAGGCTGAAGATCAGGGTGACGTTGACGCTGATGCCGGCACCGATCGCCTCGGTGATCGCGGGCAGGCCCGCCTTGGTGGCGGGGATCTTCACCAGCAGGTTCGGGCGGTCGATGCTGTTCCACAGCTCTTTCGCCTGCGCGATCGTGCCCTCGGTGTCGTGCGCCAGATCGGGGGAGACCTCGATCGAGACACGGCCGTCGACGTGGTCGGTGGCCTCCCAGACCGGACGGAAGATGTCGAGCGCCGCCTGAACGTCCTGCGTCGTGGCGGCGAAGACGGCCTCTTCGGCAGAGGCGCCGGATGCGGCGAGCTCACGCACCTGTGCGTCGTACGAGGTGTCGTTCGCATCGGTGATGGCGCCGGCGAAGATCGTCGGGTTGGTGGTGACGCCGACGACGTTGCGCGTCTCGATCAGCTGCTGCAGGTTGCCGGACTGGATCCGATTGCGCGAGAGATCGTCGAGCCAGATGCTGACTCCGGCCGCGGAAAGCTCTGAGGTGGGGGTGCTCATGCGTTGCTCCTTGTGCTGCTCGGTGAATCGTGTGGCGCTCAACGGTCTGCGACCGCGGCGATGGTCTCACGCGCGGCGTCGATGACGGCCTCGGTGGTGATCCCGAACTCCTGGAAGAGGGTCTTGTAGTCGGCGGAGGCGCCGAAGTGGTCGATGCCGATGGAGCGTCCGCGGTCGCCGACGATGTCGCGCCACCCGACGATGGATCCCGCCTCGACCGACACACGTGCGGCGACGGATGCCGGCAGCACCGACTCGCGGTAGGCGTCGTCCTGCTCGGCGAACCACTCCAGAGAGGGCGCCGACACGACACGGGCGTTCACGCCCTCGGATGCCAGTGCCGCGCGGGCCGCGACGGCCAACTGCACTTCCGATCCGGTCGCGATGAGGATGACATCGGGAGTGCCGCTCGGTGCCTCGGCCAGCACGTACGCGCCGCGGGCCGTTCCGCTCGCCGAGGCGAAGACCTCGCCGGATGCCGCACCTTCGCCGCGTTCGAACACCGGGATGTTCTGGCGGGTCAGGGCGATCCCCGCGGGGCCCTCGTGACGGCGCAGGATCTCCAACCAGGCCGCGGCGGTCTCGTTGGCATCCGCGGGACGCACGACGGCGAGGTTCGGGATCAGGCGCAGCGACGCGAGCTGCTCGATCGGCTGGTGCGTCGGACCGTCCTCGCCGAGGGCGACGGAGTCATGGGTCCAGACGAAGACGCTGGGCACGTTCATCAGGGCGGCCAGGCGAACCGCCGGACGCATGTAGTCGCTGAAGATCAGGAACGTGCCGCCGAAGGCACGGGTGGGGCCGTGCAGCACGATGCCGTTGATGATCGCGCCCATCGCGTGCTCGCGGATGCCGAAGTGCATGACGCGTCCGTACGGGTCACCCGACCACTCGTGGGTCGACCACTCGCTCGGGATGAACGACGGTGCGCTCTTGATGGTGGTGAGGTTGGACTCGGCAAGGTCGGCGGAGCCGCCCCACAGTTCGGGAAGCTCGTCGGCGAGCGCGTTGATGACCTGTCCGGAAGCGGCGCGGGTCGAGACGTCCTTGCCGGCCTCGAATGACGGCAGGGCATCAGCGATGTCGGCAGGCAACTGGTGCGCCTCGACGCGGTCAAGCAGCGCCTTGCGCTCGGGGTTGGCCGCGGCCCACGCGTCGAACGAGGTCTGCCACTCGGCGCGTGCCTCGGCGGCGCGCTCGGCCAGACCACGAGTGTGGGCGATCACGTCGTCGGCGACGACGAAGTGCTGCTCGGGGTCGAATCCGAGCACCTTCTTGGTCGCGGCGAGTTCGTCGGCGCCGAGCGCCGAGCCATGGATCTTGCCGGTGTTCTGCTTGCCGGGTGAGGGCCAGCCGATGATCGTCTTGAGAATGATGAGCGACGGCTTGGACTGCTCGCCCTTGGCGGCTTCGATAGCGGCGTTGAGCTCGGCGACGTCCTCGACGTACTCACCCGTGCGCTTCCAGTCGACGGTCTGCACGTGCCAGCCGTAGGACTCGTAGCGTGCAGCGACATCCTCGGTGAACGCGACGTTGGTGTCGTCCTCGATGGAGATCTGGTTGGAGTCGTAGATCGCGATGAGGTTGCCCAGCTGCTGGTGGCCGGCCAGCGACGAGGCCTCGCTCGTGACGCCTTCCTGCAGGTCGCCGTCGCCAGCGATCGTGTAGACGAAGTGATCGAACGGGCTGGTGCCCGCGGCGGCCTCGGGATCGAACAGGCCGCGCTCGTAGCGAGCGGCGTACGCGAAGCCGACCGCCGACGCGAGGCCCTGGCCCAGCGGACCGGTGGTGATCTCGACGCCCTTGGTGTGGCCGTACTCCGGGTGCCCCGGGGTCTTGGAACCCCAGGTGCGCAGCGCCTTCAGGTCGTCGAGCTCCAAGCCGAAGCCGCCCAGGTACAGCTGCACGTACTGCGTAAGCGACGAGTGGCCGACCGAGAGGATGAAGCGGTCGCGCCCGAGCCAGTCGGTGTCGGTGGGATCGTGGCGCATCACCTGCTGGTAGAGCAGATACGCAACGGGGGCGAGGCTCATAGCCGTTCCGGGGTGGCCGTTGCCCACCTTCTCGACGGCGTCCGCCGCCAGGATGCGGGCGGTGTCCACCGCACGACGGTCGATCTCATCCCACTGCAGTTCTGCCACGGCAATACTCCTTCTGACTGTTGCGAAGGCGCCCTGTTCCTGCGCGGTCCGCGTCGTCACGGAGAGTGCTGCTGCGCCGGGCGCGCGAGTTGTTTCAGCATACCGGCGCTGTAGCATCCGGCGTCGGTGTGTTGCGTATGGGTGCGAAGTGTGGGCAAACGCTTTCCCATGAATGGATCGGCTCCGCCCCGTGTCACTGCCGCGGAGGCCGCCGCGACACGCCGGGTGGCATAGAATGAAGGGCAGTTTTGTCTGTGCCCGCTCAGAAGGAGGCGATCGCGATCTCGACGACATCGCAGACCACCGAGACCACGTACTCGTTCGGTCAGAAGATCCGCGGCTACATCGCCCTCACCAAGCCGCGGGTGATGGAACTCCTGCTGGTCTCCACCGTCCCGGTGATGTTCCTGGCCGCCGGCGGACTGCCGAACCTCTGGCTCGTGTTCGCCACGGTGATCGGCGGCGCGATGAGCGCGGCATCGGCGGCATCGTTCAACATGTACCTCGATCGCGACATCGATGTGCACATGAAGCGCACCGTCAACCGTCCACTGGTGACCGGAGAGGTCTCGCCCCGCGGCGCGCTCGTCTTCTCGTGGGTCCTCGCCGTCGTCTCGACGATCTGGCTGCTGGTGACCACCAACTGGCTCACCGCCGCGCTCTCGGCCGGAGCGATCTTCTTCTACGTCGTGATCTACACGATGATCCTCAAGCGCCGCACCGAGCAGAACATCGTCTGGGGTGGCATCGCCGGCTGCTTCCCGGTGCTCATCGGCTGGTCGGCCGTCACAGGCTCGCTGGACTGGCCCCCGTTCGTGCTGTTCGTGCTGATCTTCCTGTGGACCCCGCCGCACTACTGGCCGCTGTCGATGAAGTACAGCGCCGACTACGACGACGTCGACGTGCCCATGCTCGGCGCGACCCGCTCGCCGTCGCAGGTCGGCCTGCAGGTCATCCTGTACGCATGGGCGACGGTCGCGTGCTCGCTGCTGCTGATTCCTGTGGCAGGCATGGGCCTGGTCTACACGGTCTCGGCGGTGGTGTTCGGCGGCTGGTTCATCTACGAGTCGCACCGGCTCTACAACCGCGCCGTGCACGGCGACGAGGCGCGACCGATGCGCGTGTTCCACGCCTCGATCACCTACCTCACGCTGCTCTTCCTCTCGGTTGCAGTCGACCCGCTGCTGCCCTTCTGATCCGAGCGGTCACAACCGCAACGCAATCGCCCCGGCGCTCGTCACGAGCACCGGGGCGATGGCGTTGGAACAGCGGATCAGCCGGCGGTGGGGCGCTTGAGCTTCAGCACGACGACCGTGTAGTTGGCTGCCGTCAGTGCTGCCAACACCATGTGGATGCCCACCAGCAGAGCGGGAAGGCCTTCGCGTGCCTGCCAGACGCCGACGAGCACCTGGACGGCGACGGCTGCCACCAGCAGCAGCATCCATCCGCGCACCGGCAGGCGCTGGATCCACGCGGCCGCCGTCAGTGCGACGACAAGCCCCGCCAGGATGTAGCCCGGCCAGGAGTGCACGTGGGCCAGCACGGTGGCATCGAAGCCCTCGCGCACGACGTTGACGTCGCCGGAGTGCGGGCCGGAACCGGTGGTGAGGATGCCGACGACGATCGTCACTGCCATCGCGAGACCCGTGACGTGCGTGAGGATCGCGAACCAGACCGGAACGGCGCGTTCGCGTGCGCCGGCCGGTTCACGCATGCGCACCAGATAGGCGGCCGTGACGCACACCAGCGCGAGGGACGCCGCGTAGTGGAACCCGACGATGAACGGGTTCAATCCCGTCAGCACCGTGATGCCGCCGACGAAGGCCTGGGCGATCACGCCGATCAGGACGATCCACGCCAGTACGGGCAGGTCTTTGCGTCCCGGGGTCGTGCGGAGCGAGTGCGCCGCCGCGAAAATGGTGACGAGCAGCAGTGCGGCTGCGAAGAACGGGAACGCCTCGGCGCCCGCGGCTGCGGCGATCGCGTAGGCGATCAGCCCGGCTCCGACACCCACGAGCGCGAACCACACGGCGTTCGTGAACGCGCGGCGCCCACCGATCGCGTGCAGGGTGAACAGCAGGACGACGATGGCGAGGATGCCGACGACCCCAGTGATCGTGCGGTTGCCGAACTCGATGACGCCGTGGATGCCCTGTTCCTGAGTGGGGACGAGTGATTCCGGGGTGCACAGCGGCCACTCGGAGCATCCGAGGCCTGAACCGGTCAGGCGCACCGCGCCACCGGTGCCGATGATGAAGACCTCGAAGAGGAACGACAGCCACGCGAACACGCGCACGCGTGCATCGATGCTGCTCGGCATCCAGCCGAAGAACCTGTCGCGCAGGCGTGCGGGGGTGGGCGTCGTCTCGGGCGCGACGATGTCAGTCATGGGGCCTCCGGGGTTCCGCGGTGGAGCACGGCGCAGGGCCCGTCCAGCAGGGGAACCTGTAGAATCGGATTGTTGTGATGGTCGCGCACTGCGTGCCGTCCACCACTGACAGTTTAGGCGCGCGCCGCGCGTCGTGATGAGGGCCCATGAGCGGCATCCGATCTCCGCAGACTCGACGGGGTTCGGTGTGCCGGGGCGGATGACACCGTCTGGGTCCATGTTGAGGAGAGTGTGCCATGTCGGATGTGCTGATCGACCGCCCGGAGCTGGACAGTCTGGGGGTGTACGAGTTCGGCTGGCACGACCCCGACGCGGCCGGTGCCAGCGCACGGCGCGGTCTGTCTGAAGCGGTCGTCCGCGACATCTCCGGTCTGAAGAACGAGCCCGAGTGGATGCTGAAGACGCGCCTGAAGGGTCTGTCGCTCTTCGAGCGCAAGCCGATGCCGACCTGGGGTGCAGACCTCAGTGAGATCGACTTCGACAACATCAAGTACTTCGTGCGTTCGACCGAGCGTCAGGCGCAGTCGTGGGAGGACCTCCCCGATGACATCAAGAACACGTATGAGCGCCTGGGCATCCCCGAGGCCGAGCGTCAGCGCCTGGTCGCCGGCGTCGCCGCGCAGTACGAGTCCGAGGTCGTCTACCACCAGATCCGTGAGGACCTGGAAGAGCAGGGTGTCATCTTCATGGACACCGACACGGCGCTGCGCGAGCACCCGGAGTTCTTCGAGGAGTACTTCGGCACCGTGATCCCCTCCGGCGACAACAAGTTCGCCGCGCTGAACACGGCCGTCTGGTCGGGTGGTTCGTTCGTGTACGTGCCGAAGGGCGTGCACGTCGAGATTCCGCTGCAGGCATACTTCCGCATCAACACCGAGAACATGGGCCAGTTCGAGCGGACCCTGATCATCGCCGATGAGGACAGCTACGTCCACTACATCGAGGGCTGCACCGCACCGATCTACAAGTCGGACTCGCTGCACTCGGCGGTCGTCGAGATCATCGTGAAGAAGAACGCCCGCGTTCGCTACACGACCATCCAGAACTGGTCGAACAACGTCTACAACCTGGTCACCAAGCGTGCCGTTGCGCACGAGGGCGCCACCATGGAGTGGGTCGACGGCAACATCGGCTCCAAGGTCACGATGAAGTACCCGTCGATCTACCTGATGGGTGAGCACGCCAAGGGCGAGACGCTCTCGGTGGCTTTCGCCGGGCCCGGTCAGCACCAGGACGCCGGCGCGAAGATGGTGCACATGGCGCCGCACACGCAGTCGTCGATCGTCTCGAAGTCGATCGCCCGCGGAGGTGGCCGCTCCGGCTACCGCGGTGAGGTCCGGGTGGATCCCGCCGCGCACCACTCTGCGAACTCCGTGGTCTGCGATGCGCTGCTGGTCGACACGCAGTCCCGCTCCGACACGTACCCGTCGATCGACATCCGTGTCGATGACGTGCAGCTCGGCCACGAGGCCACCGTCTCGAAGGTCAGCGCCGAGCAGCTCTTCTACCTGCAGTCGCGCGGCATCGATGAGACCGAGGCAATGGCCATGATCGTGCGTGGGTTCATCGAGCCGATCGCGCGCGAGCTGCCCATGGAGTACGCGATGGAACTGAACAAGCTCATCGAGATGGGCATGGAAGGATCGGTCGGCTGATGACGGCCCCCACACAGGCGCCCGCCGCGGCGCCGCAGACGAACGCGCACATCGACCCGGCCGCACAGGTCACCGGCGCCGGTTTCGTTCCGGTGCAGACCCGCTCCGAGCGCCCCCGGTCGTTCGATCCCGAGGACTTCGGTGCGCCCACGGGACGCGAGGTCAACTGGAAGCACACGCCGGTTGCGCAGCTGAAGGCGCTCTTCGAGACCAGTCCGGTCAATGACGGCGTCGAGACCACCGTCAGCCACACGCAGTACGTCCGTCCGGCACTCGCTCACGGCACGGCGCCGCGCGGCGAGTTCTTCACCCCCGAGGACATCGTTTCGGCTGTGGCGTGGCAGGGAGCGTCGGATGCCCTCCACCTCAGCATCCCCGCCGATGAAGAGGTCACCGAGCCGATCGTCGTGCAGATCGACGGCAAGGGCGGACGCGCCGACGCCCACCTGGTGATCGAGGCGGGCCGCCACAGCGTCTCCACCGTTGTTCTGCGCCACACCGGCACGGCACAGTACGCGCAGAACGTCGAGATCATCGTCCGCGACGGTGCCAAGCTGAAGCTCGTCACCGTGCAGCAGTGGGAAGACGACGCGATCCACGCGTCGGCTCACCAGGCGCGTGTCGACCGCGACGCCGAACTGACGCACATCGTCGTCAGCCTGGGCGGTGGCATTGTGCGCGTGAACCCCAACCTCGAACTCGCCGGCACCGGTTCGGAAGGCTACCTGTACGGTCTGTCCTTCGCCGATTCGGGTCAGCACCTCGAGAGCCAGGTGTACCTGCACCACAAGGGTGCGCATACCACCGGTGATGTGCTCTACAAGGGAGCCCTCAACGGTGCCAGCGCGCACAGCGTGTGGATCGGTGACGTGCTGATCGGCCGGGACGCCGTCGGCACCGACTCGTACGAGGCGAACCGCAACCTGGTGCTCACCGAGGGCGCTCGCGCCGACTCGATCCCGAACCTCGAGATCGAGACCGGTGACATCGCCGGTGCCGGTCACGCCAGTGCCACGGGGCGCTTCGACGACGAGCAGCTGTTCTACCTGCAGGCTCGCGGTATCACCGAGGACGAGGCGCGACGCCTGGTCGTGTTCGGATTCCTCACCGAGGTCATCCAGCGCATCGGCATCCCGTCGGTGCAGGACGAGCTGCTCGCCGCCGTCGAGGCCGAGCTCGCCGCGGTCGACCCGCAGGCCGTTCTGGGCGATCGCGAGGCCGCCCAGTGAGTGCGCAGCGCGCGTGCGGCGTCAGTGAACTCGAGCAGGACACCCCGCTGCGCGTCGAGATCGACGGCGTCGCCATCGCACTCGTGAAGGACGCCGACGACGTGATCCACGCGATCGGCGACCGCTGCACGCACGGCGACATCTCGCTGGCCGAGGGCTTCGTGGAAGGCAAGACGCTGGAGTGCTGGGCCCACGGCTCGGCGTTCTCGCTCGAGACCGGCCACCCCCTCAACCTCCCCGCTTACGAGCCCGTCCCCGTTTACGCCGTCACGATCGACGGTGACGACGTGCTCATCGACCCCACTGTCACTAAGGAAGTCTGAATGTCTGTTCTCGAGATCCGCGACCTGCACGTAACGGTCGAGACCGATCAGGGCACTTCGCCGATCCTCAACGGGATCGACCTCACCATCAAGACCGGTGAGACGCACGCGATCATGGGCCCGAACGGCTCGGGCAAGTCCACCCTCGCCTACACGATCGCCGGTCACCCCAAGTACACCGTCACCCAGGGCACCATCACCTTCGACGGTGAGGACGTGCTCGAGATGAGCGTCGACGAGCGTGCCCGCGCCGGCCTGTTCCTCGCCATGCAGTACCCGGTGGAGATCCCCGGCGTCACGGTGACGAACTTCCTGCGCACGGCCAAGACCGCGATCGATGGCGAGGCGCCCTCGATCCGTCAGTGGACCAAGGACGTCAAGTCGGCCATGAGCAACCTGCGCATGGACCCGAAGTTCGCTCAGCGCAACGTCAACGAGGGCTTCTCGGGCGGCGAGAAGAAGCGCCACGAGATCATGCAGCTCGAGGTGCTCAAGCCGAAGTTCGCCGTGCTCGACGAGACCGACTCGGGTCTGGACGTCGACGCGCTGAAGATCGTGTCCGAGGGTGTCAACCGTGCGAAGGAGGCCACCGATCTGGGTGTGCTGCTGATCACGCACTACACGCGCATCCTGCGGTACATCCGCCCGGACTTCGTGCACGTGATCGTGGCGGGCAAGATCGTCGAAGAGGGCGGTGCCGAACTGGCCGACCGTCTGGAGGACGAGGGCTACGACCGTTTCATCGACCCCGCAGCCCCGATCGAAGCGTAGGCTGAGGGCATGACCGCGACCCTCACTCCCGAGAAGTTCGACGAGGTCACCGAGGCTCTCAAGGACGTCATGGATCCCGAGCTCGGGATCAACGTCGTCGACCTCGGTCTGATCTACGACCTGTCGTGGGATGACGAGAACGATGCACTGGTCATCCACATGACCCTGACCAGCGCTGGCTGCCCGCTCACCGACGTGCTCGAGGAGCAGACCGCTCAGGCGCTGGACGCCGTGGTCGATCAGTTCCGGATCAACTGGGTGTGGATGCCGCCGTGGGGCCCGGAGCGGATCACCGACGATGGGCGTGACATGATGCGCGCCCTCGGCTTCGCTATCTGACCCGGAGCCGAACTGACATGGCTGCGCCCATTCAGGCCCTGAGCTTGGAGCAGTTGCGCCGCCGAACGAGCGAGAAATGGCGGGAGTACCCCGAAGGGGTGCTCCCGTTGTTCGTCGCCGAGACCGATTTTCCGCTCGCCCCGCAGATCACGGCGGCGCTCGAGCGTGCCGTGCGGGACGGCGACACGGGGTACGTCGCCTCGCGCACACCGCTGGCGGCGTCGTATGCGGCATTCGCCGATCGCCGTTTCGGGTGGGTCCCCGACCCTGCGGGCATGCGCAGCACCGCGGACGTCAGCATGGGCATCGTTGAGATCCTGCGCCGGGTGATCGCGCCCGGCGAACGCGTGATCGTGAATCCGCCGGTGTACCCGCCGTTCTTCGAGCTGGTCGAAGAGGCCGGCGGCGTCGTCGAGCGGGTGCCTCTGCGCGATATCGGTTCGGGCTGGGAGCTCGACCTGGAGGGGATCGCCGGGTCACTGGCATCCGGGGCCCGCGCGGTGCTGCTGTGCAACCCGCACAACCCGACCGGCACCGTACACTCGGCGGCGTCCTTGCGGGCATTGGCCGAACTCGCCGCGCAGCACGGCGCCGTTGTCGTGTCGGACGAGATACACGCGCCCCTGGCGCAACCCGGCACGGGATACACGCCGTTCCTGGCCGCCGGAGATGCCGCTGCCCAGGTGGGGTTCGCGGTCGTCAGCGCGAGCAAGGCGTTCAACCTCGCAGGGCTCAAGTGCGCTCTGATGGTCGCCGAGAGCGCCGCGCATCGACGCGTGCTGCGCCGGCTTCCGGTCGAAGTCGAGTGGCGTACCGGACAGTTCGGCCTGCTCGCCGCAGTGGCGGCGTTCGCGCCCGAGAGCGACGAATGGCTCGACGGCCTGCTGCTGACTCTCGATGCCAACCGTCGCCTGCTCGGTGATCTGCTGGCCGATCGACTGCCCGAGGCGCAGTATCAGATGCCCGATGCCGGCTATCTCGGCTGGATCGATCTGAGCGCACTCGGCTGGGGTGCCAACCCGGCCAAGCGCATTCTGCGCGAGGGGAAAGTCGCGTTGCACTTCGGTCCGGCGTTCGGCGCCGAGGGTGCGGGACACGTGCGGCTGAACTTCGGCACCAGCCCCGAGATCATCACCGAGGCCATCGAGCGCATCGTCGCGATCCGCTGAACGACGGTGCCCCTGCTGTGTGGGAATAGGCCGTGTCGCGTTCAGACACGTACGCCCGCGGTGAGTGCTCGGATGCCGGTGCAGAACACCGCGTCGGAGTGCGCGGTCGGATCCTGAGCGTCGGGCTCGACGGCCCCGATGCTCTGTGCGTGCATGCGCTGCTGCAGCAGGGTGGCATGCCCCAGGATGAACTCGAAGACGGCGTCGGCGAGGACGTCGCTGTCGGGGTGCGGGGTCAGTGACGCGGCAAGCGCCTGCTGTGCGCGCGGGGTACCGAGGCGCAGCGCGTAGCTGCTCATGACGATCTCGGCGCCGTCGCGATAAGCCAGCAGGGCGTCGAGGATGGCGTGCGCGACCTGCGAGGTGTCGCGGGATGCATCGGGGGCCGGTACAGCAGAGAGGATGCGATCGGCCACACCTGCCAGCAGCGCCTGCTTGTTGGGGAAGTGCCAGTACAGCGCGCTGGGTTGCACCTCGAGCTCGGCGGCGATGCGGCGCATCGACAGATCGGGAAGGCCGATGTCATCGAGTAGGCGCAGGGCGCAGTCGATGACGCTGTGTCGATCGTGTCGGGAGGGGGCCATACGGCCAGTATAGTGAACAGCGTTCAGGTGAACACTGTTCAGGTGAACGATGTTCAGGAAATCTCCGAGAGGAAACCCATGTCTGCTGTCCGTCGCCCCCTCAGTGCCGATCTCGCTCGCATCGCGCTGTTCGCCGCGCTGATCATCGTGCTCGGCACCGTCATGGTGCCCCTGCCCGGAGGCGTGCCGATCACGGGGCAGACGCTGGGCGTCATGCTCGCAGGACTCATCCTGGGGGCCCGTCGCGCCCCGCTGGCGATCCTCATCGTGCTGGCGCTGGCCGCCGTCGGCCTTCCCGTACTGGCCGGTGGGCGTGGCGGCCTCGGGGCCTTCGTCGGGCCCACGGCGGGCTACCTGCTGGGCTGGGTCGTCGGCGCGATCGTGATCGGGGTCATCGCGCACTCCGGGCGGTTCACCTGGTGGCGTGCGGGTATCGCCACCCTCGTCGGGGGCATCGCCGTCGTGTATCTGTTCGGCATCCCCGTCCAGTCGTGGGTCACGGGCGTCCCGCTCGACCTGACCGCCGTGTCGACCCTCGCATTCCTGCCGGGCGATCTGATCAAGGCCGGTGCGGCGACGGCGCTGGCCGTGGCATTGCGTCGCGCCTACCCGCGCGCATTCCCGCAGCGGGTCGTGCACGTCGCATCCGCTGCATCGTGACGGCCGCCGACATCTCGCTCCGGGGGGTCGGGTACGAGGTGGAGGGTGTTCGCGTGCTGCACGACGTCTCGGTGACGTTGTCCGCGCGCCGCACGGCCGTGATCGGGGCGAATGGGTCGGGCAAGTCGACCTTCGCCCGCCTGCTGAATGGTCTCCGAAAGCCGACGGCCGGCACGATGCGCGTGCTCGGACTCGACGTCATCGACCACGCCGACCACCTGCGGGCCCGCGTCGGGTTCGTCTTCACCAATCCCGAGGCGCAGATTCTGATGCCGACACCCGGCGAAGACCTCGCGCTCTCGCTGGGGCGGGTGGGCAAGCGCGAGCGCGCCGCACGCATCGACGAGCTTCTCGCACGATACGGGTTGGCGGGCCGTGCAGACCAGCCCGTCGCCAGCCTCTCGGGCGGGCAACGGCAGCTGCTCGCCGTCGCTGCGGTGCTCGCCACGGCCCCCGACCTCGTCGTCGCCGACGAACCGACCACACTGCTCGACCTGCGCAACACCCGTCGCATCGGCGACCTGTTGCTGAACCTCGACGTGCCGGTCGTGCTCGTCACCCATGATCTCGAACTCGCGGCGCAGTGCGATGAGGTCGTGCTGTTCGTCGACGGCGCTGTGCACGCGGTCGGCGAACCCGCCGATGTGATCGACCAGTACCGGCGAAGAGCGGCATGATCTCGCTGTACCGGCCCGGCACGGGCATCCTGCATCGCAGGTCGGCCGGTGCGAAACTCGGTCTACTCGCGGCGTTGGCGCTGTGTGTGTCGGTGCTTCCGCTGGGGACGACCGGCACCGCGATACTGGTGGCCGCCGTCTCGTCACTCTACGTCGTTGGCGGGCTGGGGTGGCGTCTGCTGGCAGAGTCCTGGTGGCGACTGCGCTGGCTGATCATCGTGCTCGCCGGAGCGCTGTGGATCTTCGTCGGCCTCGACGAGGCCGTGCGCAACGCCGGGCGCGTGGTGGCACTGATCCTGCTCGCCGACCTCGTCACCCGAACCACCCGCATGGGCGACCTGCTCGATGTGCTGCAGCGGCTCTTGCGTCCCCTGCGGGTGTTCCGGCTCGACCCGGAGACGGCCGCGCTGGCGATCTCGCTCACCATCGCCATGGTGCCGGTGCTCGCGGGATTCCTGACTCAGGTGCGGGACGCGCAGCGCGCACGTGGCTTGCGACTCGGGCCGCGCGCGGCGCTGCCCCTGCTGGTACTGACACTCCGGCACGCGGATGACGTCGGTGACGCGCTCGCCGCCCGCGGGCTGGCGCGCTGAGCGCATGCACCGGCAGCTGACGCTCTGCGGGCACCGGCCGAGGTGACGTGACGATGAGCGCTCCGAGCCACAGCACGCTGGTGATCGCGGCCGTCACTGGGGTGGTGCCGGCGGCGAGCAGCACCACGACGCCAGCCACTCCCAGGACGACACCCGCTGCGGCTCGATCCGCGCGGACCGAGCCGTGGCGGACGCGCGACGCCTCTATGCGCGCCAGGGGCACGCTCAGCAGCGCCGTCAACGCCACCGCGACGGCGACCCACGCGGGACGGGTCAGCCACCACTCCGCTCCGCCCGGTGCGGGAAGGGCGCCGCCGGTCTGCTGAGCGAATAGCGCGAGAACACCGGCAAGGGCGAGCAGCACAGGCATGTGCCAGAGGTAGATGGTCATGGTGCGCTGCGATACGAACGCCGTGAAGGCTGCGAGCACGGGCCGCTCGGCGACGACGGCGATGCTCGACCGTACGAGCGAGAACAGCAGGGTGTGGGTCAGTCCGACCAGCAGCAGCGCCGTCGTCGGCGGGTTGAGGTTGGCGATCAGATCGGGGGAGTGGAAGCCGCTCTGGAACGACAGCACCAGGACGGCGACGGCAGCGGTCGCGGCCAGAGCCCGCGCCCGAGGCCCGATGCGGTCGATGCTGCCATCCGAGAGGAAGAACCCCAGCTGTTGCAGGGCCAACCAGACAAAGGCCATGTTGACCAGACCGACCGCAGTCTCGCCGGTGATGATGCGCACAGCATCCACCAGCACGGCCATCGCGGCGAGTGCGCCCAGGGCACCGGTCCGGTACCGGGCGTGCAGGCGCGCCATCAGCGGCAGCAGAGCCTGACATCCCAGGAACACGCCGAGGAACCACAGCGGCTGTGAGAAGCGGAAGCCCGCCACGCCGACGAGGTCATCTGCGACCCCGGCGTGGGTGAGCAACGCCAGGAGCACACCCGCCGTCGCGACCACGGCGAGTGCCGGACGCACCAGACGGTGCACACGCGCGGCGGCGAACGCGGCAGCCGACGTGGAGCGTCGACGCAATGCGGTGATGCCCGCGAATCCACCGATGACGAAGAACAGCGGCATCACCTGCAGTGCCCAACTCACTGGTACCAGCCAGGCGCCGCTCTCGGCCGCGTTCTCGAACACCGGCCCCTGCGCGGTGACCGTGACTCCGACCATGAGTGCGTGCAGGACGATCACGCCCAGCACGCACAGGCAGCGGACGAGATCGACCGCGGTGTCGCGGCCGGCAGCGGTGGTGGACATGGCGCCTCCTGGTCGATGTGCCAGGAGACTATGGAGCGGGTGGCGACGGGCGCATCACCTCATAGAGGCGGTTCACCCCCCTACCGGGGAGCCACTCACACAGCGGGCGAGACGAGACCCGCGTCGTAGGCGAAGATCACCGCCTGCACGCGGTCGCGCAGCGCCAGCTTCTGGAAGACCTTGCCGACGTGCGTTTTCACGGTCTGCTCGGCGATGAACAGCTCGGCGGCGATCTCGGCGTTCGACAGCCCCCGGCCGATCAGCGTGAGCACCTCGCGCTCGCGCTCGGTCAGCCCCGCCAGGGTCGGCCGCGCGACCGCGGGCCGGGGCCGACGCGCACCGAAATGCTCGATCATGCGGCGCGTCACGCTGGGGGCCAGCAGCGCATCACCGGCGGCGATGACCCGCACGGCGTGTACGAGTTCCTCGGGCAGCGCGTCCTTGAGCAGAAATCCACTGGCTCCGGCCTCCAGCGCGTCATACACGTAGTCGTCGATGTCGAACGTCGTGAGCATCAGAATGCGCGGCACCCGGGCGGCGGGATAGTCCGGGCCGAGGATCCGGCGCGTCGCGGCGATTCCGTCGAGCTCGGGCATCCGCACGTCCATCAGCACCACATCGGGTTCGAGACGCGCGCACAGCCGGGCCGCCTCGGCGCCGTCTGCGGCCTGGCCGACAACGTCGATGCCGTCATGTGCGTTCAGCAGCGCCGCGAAGCCGGCACGCACCATGCCCTGATCGTCGGCGATGAGAACACGGATCGTCACGAGAGCTCCACAGAGTCAGGGGTGGTGAGGGGAAGACGGGCATCGACGAGCCAGCCGCCGTCGGCGGTGGCCGATGCCTGAACAGTACCGCCCAGCACCGCCGCGCGTTCGCGCATGCCTCGAAGGCCGTGGCCGCTTCCAGCCGTCGGATGCGGTTGCGTTGCGCTCGCCGTGGGAGAGTCGGATGCCCGATTCGGCCCGCGATGCGCGCCTGGCGGCGCATTGCGCACGCGCAGGCGCAGGTCGCGGTCGTTGACCTCCAGGGAGATGGCGATGGGCGCGCCCGGGGCGTGTCGCAGCGCGTTGCTCAGTGCCTCCTGGGCGATGCGGAACGCCGCAAGACCGACGCCGGCGGGTGTTTCGTGCGAGCCGACGCGCTGCTCGAACGACACCGAGGCCCCCGAGCCGCGGATGCTGTCAATCAGCTCCGGGATGTCGGCGATGCCCTGTTGGGGCGAGAGCTCCGGTGCCCCCTCCTCGGTGCGCAGCACTCCGAGCAGCCGCCGCATCTCGGTCAGTGAGGTGCGGGCAGTCGCGGCGATGCCGTCGAATTCCTGCGCGGCGGCTTCGGGGAGGTCATCGACCCGGTATCGGGCGGTGGCTGCCTGCACCTGGATCACCGACATGCTGTGCGCCACGATGTCATGCAGTTCGCGGGCAATGCGCGTGCGCTCCTCGACCCGCAGCCGGCGTTCGTGCTCAGAGGCAGATACCGCGCGCTCGCGGTCGAGCTCCGCGCCCACCCGCAACCGTGCCGTGATGAGCAGGGTCAGCAGGTACACGCCGACGGCGGTGCATACTCCGACGATGAGGTTCGCGGACGCCGCCGCGGCCACCTGCGCAACCATGTCGGGGCTCAGGATGACGACCATCAGAGAGGTCGCCGCACCGACGATGAGCGGCAGGAAACCCATCCTCGCGCCGTGCTGTGCCGTTGCGACGGCCACCGCGCACAGCAGCGCGAGCATCGCGGGCACGGACCAGGGCCAAGGCGCATGCTGCACCAGCGTGGGCGATACCAGCAGCCCCAGACTCAGTTGTGCGACGACCATCATGACCGTGGCCAGTCGCGGACGGGTCAGCATGAGTAGCGGCGCCCCGCACATCCCCGCGCCGAGCAGGAACGACAGGGCGACGGGGGTTCCGTAGACCACGGACTGCAGCGGCACCAGCACGGCAAAAAGCGCCACGCACGCGACGGAGATCAACAGGATCGCGGCCTGGCGAAACGTGGGGCGACGAATGCGCACGAACATGTCCGTCATCCTGCCAGCCGCGAGGCGCGTTCGTCCTGAGGCGTCGGTACGGGAACGGGCTCGTCCTGATCGCGCGGCTTCGGGGCAGGCGCCTCGGCGTCGCCCGGGGCGCCCGCGGTGGCATCCGCAGCGCTCCGATCGAGCCGACGCCGTCGCGCGCGGCGTCGCAGCGCCGCCACCCGATCGACCATCACGCCGATCAGCAGGGCGATGGCGACGCCGAGCAATGCCGCCAGCAGCGGCTGGTCACGCACCCACGTTCCCGCGACCAGCCCGATCGTGATGCTGAAGACGCTCCAGCACAGCCCGGCGAGCGCCGACAGGGGCAGAAAGCGCCGCCACGGGTATCCGACAGCCCCGGCCGACATGTTCACCGCGACTCGGCCGACGGGCACGTACCGCGCCCCGAGCACGAGCACGGCCGCGGAGTGATCCATCGCACGTCGCGCGTGATCGAAGGTCGCGGCCACCCGAGGCCTGCGCATCCACCGGAACCGTCGCGTTCCCACGCGGCGGCCGACCCAGAACGCGATGTTGTCGCCGATCGTCGCCGCAGCCGCGGCGAGCAGGCACAGCGGCACCAGTGCGGTGGCATCCGTCATCGCCAGCACAGCCGCCGCCGCGACCAGCACGGACTCACTGGGCACCGGCGGGAAGAAGCCATCGATCACGGTCGCGACGAACAGCACCGGAAACAGCCACGGCGAGGCCACAGCCTGCGCAATGAGTTCGTTGATCAGATCCACGAGAGCACGCTATGGGGGTGGTGCCGCATCGCGCGTCGTCCGTTGGTAGCATCCGCATCCCTCTCGGGGATGAACCTGGTCATCGTCGGTGGGCGCATATACTGAGAGGCTGGCCGTTCGGCCGCCCTCCACCTTCAACGAATGGACCCTCCGCTGTGCTTGCCGTGCACGAACTCGAGATCCGCGTCGGAGCCCGTGTGCTCATGTCAGACGTGTCGTTCCGCGTCGCCGCCGGTGACAAGATCGGATTGGTCGGCCGCAACGGTGCCGGCAAGACCACGCTGACCAAGGTGCTCGCCGGAGACGTCCTCGCTTCCGAGGGCAAGGTCACCCGCTCGGGCGAGCTCGGCTACCTGCCACAGGATCCGCGCACCGGCGACCCCGAGATGCTCGCGCGTACGCGCATCCTCGATGCCCGCGGTCTGGGAACCATCCAGCTGGGCATCGCCCAGGCGTCGAACGACATGGCCTCCGATGACCCCAAGATCGCCGAGCGCGCCATGCGCAAGTTCGCCAACCTCACCGAGCGCTTCGAGGCGCTCGGTGGCTATGCGGCCGAGGCCGAGGCCGCGTCCATCGCGCACAACCTCTCGCTGCCCGACCGCATCCTCGACCAGCCGCTGAACACGCTCTCGGGCGGTCAGCGTCGTCGGATCGAGCTCGCGCGCATTCTGTTCTCGGATGCTGACACGATGATCCTCGACGAACCCACCAACCACCTCGACGCCGACAGTGTCGTGTGGCTGCGGGAGTTCTTGAAGAGCTACAAGGGCGGCCTGATCGTCATCAGCCACGATGTCGAACTCGTCGGCGAGACCGTCAACCGGGTGTTCTACCTCGATGCGAACCGCCAGGTCATCGACATGTACAACATGAACTGGAAGAACTACCTGCGCCAGCGCGTGGCCGATGAGGAGCGCCGTAAGAAGGAACGCGCCAACGCCGAGAAGAAGGCCACGCAACTGCAGCAGCAGGCAGCCCGCTTCGGCGCGAAGGCGTCGAAGGCTGCGGCCGCGCACCAGATGGTCGCGCGTGCCGAGAAGCTCCTGTCGGGCCTGGACGAGGTGCGTCAGGTCGACCGTGTCGCCAAGCTGCGGTTCCCGAAGCCCGCACCGTGTGGCAAGACTCCTCTGATGGCGTCCGGCCTGTCGAAATCGTACGGATCGCTCGAGATCTTCACCGACGTCGATCTCGCGATCGACCGCGGCTCAAAGGTCGTGGTGCTGGGACTCAACGGTGCCGGAAAGACGACCCTGCTGCGCATGCTGGCCGGAGTCGACCAGCCCGACACCGGCACGCTCGAACCGGGGCACGGGTTGAAGATCGGCTACTACGCCCAGGAGCATGAGAACCTCGACGTCGACCGCTCGGTGCTGGCGAACATGATGTCGGCGGCCCCCGACATCACCGAGACCGAAGCCCGCAAGGTGCTCGGATCGTTCCTGTTCACCGGCGACGACGTGCTCAAGCCCGCCGGGGTTCTCTCGGGTGGCGAGAAGACGCGACTGTCGCTGGCGACCCTGGTGGTCTCGTCGGCGAACATGCTGCTGCTCGACGAGCCCACGAACAACCTCGACCCCGCATCGCGTGAGGAGATCCTCGGCGCGCTGGCTCACTATGAGGGCGCCGTGGTGCTCGTATCGCACGACCCCGGGGCCGTGGAGTCGCTCAACCCCGAGCGCGTGCTGATCCTGCCCGACGGTGTCGAAGACATCTGGAGCCGCGAGTACCAGGAGCTCATCGAGCTCGCGTGATCGGCGTCAGCGGCGGGGGAGGATGAATGACTCCTTGTCGCGGATGTACGCCAGACGCTCTCCGGGATGCCGGTCTGCGAGCCGCCGTTTGAGCGCGCCATACGCCTCGCGATCAACCGGGTCGGCACGCAGGTGGTCGCGGAAGCCGAGGTAGTCCTGCCAGCCGCGCGACTGATACTCGAGGACGTGCACGTTGACGAGCCGGATCATCGGCTCCAGCTCGTAGCCGTACATGCGGTCGGGACGCACGTCCGTGGCATCGCCGCGCAGCAGCATCCCCAGTCCCGACAGCCACCCGTCGAGTGCGTCGGACGGCGTGCCGGGTCGCACACCGATTGCGATGTCCAGGATGGGTTTGGCCTCCAGCCCCGGAACCGACGTGGAACCGATGTGCTCAATGGACAGGACCTCGGTCGGCGCAGTGGATGCCAGCGCTTCGTGCACACCCCGGAATGCCCGTGCCCAGGCATCCGAAGCCGGAGCGACAGCGACGACGCCGCGCCGCAGCCCCAGGCCGGTGCCGGTGAGTGCGTCGGCGAGCCGCCGCGCGGGGTCGGAATGGGGCATCCATCCACGCTACCCGCGGGAGGGCGCGCTCAGCCTCGGACGGAGTCGAGCAGGGCGTCCTCGGCGTCGGCGTCGCGGTCGCGACGGCGACGTGGCTCCTGCTGGGGGATCTCACCGGCGTCTTCTTTCGCCCGCACGATCTCGATGCGGATGATGTAGCCGATGAAGGCGAAGCCCATGATCGCAAACAGGATCCACTGGATCGCGTACGACAGGTGGGGGCCGGGATCTTCGGTGGGCTTGTCGAATCCGCCCAGCCCGACCTCAGGTGCGGGGTCTTCCGAGACCAGTCGTCCGTAGGCCCCCGTGATCAGGTCGCCGTCGACGCGTTCGTCGATCGTCGGCAGATGGATGGTCGGCACCTGACCCTCGGGAGCGCCACGACCGGATGCCGGTAGCTGTTCACCCGGTCGAAGACGAACGATCACGGTGCTTTCACCGGCCGGGGGAGCGGGGACGGCATCCGGCCCCGGACCTTCACCGGGCCGGACCCAGCCGCGATCGACCAGGAAGAGCAGTCCGGACTGATCCTGGAACGGAACCAGCACCTCGAACGCGCTGGTTCCGCCGTGCGGGCGGTTGCGGGCCAGCAGCTGCTCGTCGGCGAGGTAGCGCCCGTTCAGCTCGACCGGCCGCCACTCATCAGCGGGGTCGAGTACACCGTCGGCGCCGATCAGATCAGACAACGGCACCGGGGCGGCGTCGTAGTTGTCCTCCACGAGCGCGATCTGCGTCGCGCGGGACTCGTTGCGGTCGAACTGCCACTGCGCCAGAAAGACGCATCCGATCGCGAAGGCGATCCCGACCAGCACATATGCGCCCCAACGCAGCAATTTCTGCCTCACGACGGCAGCCCTTCGCTGACCTCGACCGGAAATTCCCGAGTGCGCAGGTAGTCGCTGAGGAATCCGACGTGCTCATCGCATGCCGGCCAGATCTTGCGCCGATCCGCGTCATGGATGCGGGGATTGCGCCACACGATGTGGTGAGTGGCCGCTGCGCGGCAGTCGGCGCGAGCGCACTCGAGCTCCTCGGTCATCGATCCTCGTCTTTCGGGACATCGTCGCGGGCGGCGTCGGGCTGCTCGCGGATGGTGAACACGTCCTTCGCGTCGTCAGGATGCGGCTGGGGCATCGCCGACGTCGCCTCGATCTGCATCGTGGGTGATTCGACGTTCGACGGGGTGCTGTCACTCCCGGCGTTGGCGTAGACGACCGCGATGTACGGCAGGAAGATCGCGGCGGCGGCGAACACCCAGGTCCACCAGCCGAACGGCTGCACGAGGGCGATCAGCAGGAAGCAGATCGTGCGGATGCCCATGGTGAGCGCGTAGCGGCGCACACGGTGCTTCGCCTCGTCCTGCGGCGACTGCGGCAGGGAGGTGACAGAGGGGGCATGACGGACGCGTTTCACAGTGCTTCCAGCCTACGCCGCGCACGAGGGCGCGGGATCCGCGGCTGTGCGCGCACAGCGGCTGGCGGGCGCGACGGTGAGCGCGAATCGATCCCTCGGTAGGATGGCCTGCGTTCGTCCCCACAGTCTGGAGCCCGTACATGAGCGCTGATCGCGTCGTCCTCGTCACCGGTGGAAACCGCGGTATCGGCCGCGCCATCGCCGAACGTTTCGTCCGCGACGGCTACCGCGTCGCGGTGACCGCGCGCAGCGGCGAGGGGCCCGAGGGCACGCTCACTGTGCGCGCGGACGTGACGGATGCTGCCGCGATCGACGCCGCCTTCACCGAGGTGGAGGAGAAGCTGGGTCCCATCGAGATCGTGGTCGCCAACGCGGGGATCACCAAGGACACTCTGCTGATGCGTATGAGCGAGGACGACTTCGACAGTGTCGTCGCCACCAACCTCGGCGGCACGTTCCGGGTGGTCAAGCGTGCGTCGAAGGGGATGCTGCGCAAGCGCTTCGGCCGTGTGATCCTCATCTCCAGCGTCGTGGGTCTCTATGGCTCGGCCGGACAGGTCAACTACTCGGCGTCGAAGAGCGCACTCGTCGGCTTCGCCCGCTCGCTGACGCGCGAGCTGGGCGGGCGGGGGATCACCGCAAACGTCGTCGCCCCCGGCTTCATCGAGACCGACATGACTGCCGAGCTGCCCGAAGAGACGCAGAAGCAGTACAAGGCGAGCATCCCGGCGGGGCGCTTCGCCACCCCTGACGAGGTCGCCGGTGCGGTCGCCTGGCTCGCAGGTGACGACGCCGCGTACATCTCGGGTGCAGTGATCCCGGTCGACGGCGGCCTCGGCATGGGGCACTGATCCCGTTCAGTCGACTCCTACGGCATCGACGAGCAGTTCGGCGAGTCGTTGGGGCGCGGTGAACTGCGGCCAGTGACCCGAACCGATCCGCACGACGCGAGCGTGCGCGATCGAGCGGTACTCCTGACCGAACTCGCCCCATCCCTCGGACTCGGCGTCGAAGCGCGTCTGGTCGTACGCGCCCATAAGCAGCGTCACGGGAACGCCGTGCCTGCTCTCGCGCGTCAGCGGCAGGGGATCGGTCGGCACGCGCGCGGGCACGCTGTGGGTCAGCGGTAGCGTGCGTTCGCGCACGGTGTCGTCGAGATCGTAGACATCCTCGTCGGGAAAGAAATCCCAACCGGGGAACGGCACGACACCGTCGACGAGCGGGAACTCGCTGATGCTGCTGTCGGGCGCCGGGGGGACAGTGTCGACGAACACGACGTGCTGCACCTGCTCGGGACGGGCGTCGGCGGCGCCCCATACGACGTTGCCGCCGCCGGAGTGCCCGACGAGCACCACGGGGTGCTCGGCGGCGTCGATCTGCTCGACCACCGCCGCGACCCAATCGGCCATTCCGATGCCGGACGATTCCGGGGCTGGTGAGCCGACGCCCGGCATCGTGAGCGGGTGAGGGCGATGACCCGCAGCGCGCAGCGCCGGCAGCACCGGGGCCCATGAGGACGCGTCGAGCCACAGCCCGGGGACGAGGATGATGTCCATGCCCGTACGATACGACGCCCCGCCGACATCCGGCAGGGTCATCGCCGCGCAGCTGTATGCGCCCCGAGGTGTCAGGAAAGTAGTTGTGTCAGGGAAGCAGCTGAGTTAGGGAAGCAGCGGGATGACCTCGGAGAGATCCTGCGGCCCGACGACGAGCGCCGCCGCGGCGCGTACCGCGGGCTTGGCGTTGAACGCGAGGCCGAGGCCAGCCGTTGCCATCATGTGAAGATCGTTCGCGCCGTCGCCAATCGCGATCGTCGCATGCGGCGCGACGCCGAGTTCTGCCGCCCACGCCGTCAGCGATGCTGCCTTGGCGGCGGCATCCACGATCTCGCCCTCGACAGCACCGGTGAGCACGCCGTCATCGACCGCGAGGCGGTTCGCCCGCCACCGGTCCACGCCCAGCGCAGGCGCGACCTCGTCGAGGATCTCGTGGAATCCGCCCGATACGACGCCCACGACTCCGCCGCGCTGATGCACAGCATCCGTCAGTTCACGCACGCCGGGCGTCGGTTCGATGCGTGCGCGCACGCGCGCGAACGCCTCCACCGGAACTCCTCGCAGCGCGGCGACGCGCGAACGCAGGCTGTCGGCGAAGTCGACCTCGCCGCGCATCGCGGCCTCGGTGGCCGCCTGCACCTCGGCGCGGCGGCCCGCCTCGTCGGCGAGCAACTCGATCACCTCGTTGCGGATCAGTGTGGAGTCAGCATCGAGGACGACGAGAAAGCGCGCGGCGGTCACCCGTCGAGCGTACCGTCACCGCAAGACGCGGATGCCACCGCGTGACGCGCACCGTCACCGTGCGATGCGGATGCCCTTGCCGACCACCGTGATGCCGGACTCGGTCACTGTGAACCCGCGTTCGAGGTCGCGTTCGCGGTCCACTCCGACGGTGGCACCGTCTTCGAGCACGACGTTCTTGTCGAGCACGGCACGGTGCACCCGCGCGCCCGAGCCGATCTGCACCTGGTCGAGCAGCACCGAATCGGTGATCGTCGATCCTCCCAGCGCGACGCCGCCGACACCGACGACGCTGCGCTCCAGGTGGGTTCCCGAGAGCACCGAGCCCGCGGCGACGACCGAATCGATCGCGTTGCCGATGCGTCCGACCGCATCGCGTACGAACTTCGCCGGCGGAGTGTTCACGCTCTGTGTACGGATCGGCCACGCCGTGTTGTACAGGTTGAAGATCGGCAGCGTCGAGATCAGGTCCATGTGGGCATCGAAGTACGAATCGATCGTCCCGACGTCGCGCCAGTACGAACGGTCGCGCGGTGACGACCCCGGTACCTCGTTGCTCTTCATGTCGTAGTACCCGGCCTCGCCACGCTCGACGAAGTAGGGAATGATGTCGCCGCCCATATCGTGCCCCGAGGTCGCGGACTCGCCATCCGCCTCGACGGCGGCGATGAGGGCATCGGTGTTGAAGACGTAGTTGCCCATCGACACGAGCACCTCGTTGGGGGAATCGGTGAGCCCGACGGGATCGCTGGGCTTCTCGAGGAAGTCGCGGATCCGCCCGGTCTGCTCATCGGCGTCGATGACGCCGAACTGCGAGGCGAGCGCGAGGGGCTGTCGGATGCCCGCGACCGTCGCCGATGCTCCGGATGCCACGTGCGCGTCGACCATCTGCTGGAAGTCCATCCGGTAGACGTGGTCGGCGCCGATCACCACGACGATGTCGGGCTTCTCGTCCTGGACCAGATTCAGGCTCTGCAGGATGGCATCCGCCGACCCCGAGAACCAGCGCTTGCCCAGGCGCTGCTGCGCCGGTACCGAGGCGACGTACGAGTCCAGCAATGCCGACATTCGCCAGTTCTGCGAGATGTGCCGGTCGAGGCTGTGGGACTTGTACTGGGTCAGCACCACGACCTGGCGAAGCCCCGAGTTGATCAGATTCGAGATGGCGAAATCTATCAGTCGATATTGCCCGCCGAACGGCACTGCGGGCTTCGCCCGGTCCGCCGTCAACGGCATGAGTCGTTTGCCCTCGCCGCCCGCGAGGATGATCCCGAAAACCTTCTTGGGTGCCGACATGGCTCCACCATAGAGCGCCCAGGGGGCGTTGTACTAGCGTGCAGTCATGCGCGTCGACATCATCACCAAGGAGTACCCGCCGGAGATCTACGGAGGTGCGGGGGTCCACGTCGCCGAACTCGTCGCCGCGCTGCGTCGGAGCATCGACGTGCAGGTGCGCGCCTTCGGCGCCGAACGGGGCGAACCGGGTACCCACAGTTACCGCCCACCGGTCGAGCTGATCGCCGCCAACGCCGCGGTGCAGACCCTCGGCACCGACCTGACGATGGTCGGTGATATCGCCGGTGCCGACCTGGTGCACAGCCACACCTGGTACGCGAACTTCGCAGGTCACCTCGCCTCGCAGCTGCACGGGATCCCGCACGTGCTCACGGCACACAGCCTCGAGCCGCTGCGTCCGTGGAAGGCCGAGCAACTCGGCGGCGGGTATGCGGTCTCCAGCGGCATCGAGCGGCTCGCCTATGAGAACGCGGCCGCGATCGTCGCGGTCAGTGCCGGTATGCGCAACGACATCCTGCGCAGCTACCCGCAGGTCGATCCGGCCCGGGTGCGGGTGATCCACAACGGCATCGACGTCGAGCGCTGGCGGCCGGTCGACAACCCCGGCTTCCTGGCCGAGATCGGCATGGATCCGACGCGCCCCTCGGTGGTCTTCGTCGGGCGCATCACCCGGCAGAAGGGCCTGCCGTACCTGCTGCGCGCGGCGCAGCAGCTGCCGGCGGATGTGCAGCTGGTGCTGTGCGCCGGTGCGCCGGACACCCCCGAGATCATGGCCGAGGTGCAACAGGGGGTGCAGAAGCTGCAGAGCTCTCGCGACGGCGTGATCTGGATCGAACGGATGCTGCCGCGCGACGAACTGTCGGCGATTCTCACCGCCGCCACCGCGTTCGTGTGCCCCTCGATCTACGAGCCCCTCGGCATCGTCAACCTCGAAGCGATGGCCTGCGGCGCCGCCGTCGTCGGCACAGCCACCGGAGGCATTCCCGAGGTCGTCGACGATGGGGTCACGGGTCGTCTGGTGCCGATCGAGCAGGTGCAGGACGGCACCGGAACACCCATCGACCCCGATCGGTACGTCGCCGATCTGGCGGCGGCGCTCGCCGAGGTGACCGGCGACCCGCAGCGGGCCGCCGAGTACGGTGCAGCCGGCCGCGAGCGTGCACGCACGCAGTTCAGCTGGGGTGCGATCGCCGACACCACGCGTGCGCTGTACGAAGAGCTCACCTTCTGAGCCGATAGGCTGGACGACATGTCGAGCGCTTTTGAGTTCACCGATGTCGTCGTGCGCCGTGACGGGCGGAACATCGTCGATCACGTGACCTGGGAAGTGTCGGCCGATCAGCGTTGGGTCGTGCTCGGCCCGAACGGTGCGGGCAAGACGACCCTGCTGCAGCTGGCCGACACCCTGATGCACCCCACCTCGGGTACCGTGTCGATCCTCGATGAGACCCTGGGGCGCACCGACGTGTTCGAATTGCGTCCGCGGATCGGCTTCGCCTCGTCGGCCATGGCACGACGTATTCCGCGTGACGAGACGGTGCTGAACACCGTGATGACCGCGGCATACTCGGTCATGGGCCGCTGGAACGAGGCCTACGAGGGGATCGATGAGCGTCGGGCACGGCGCGTGCTCGCCGAGTGGCACCTCGAGCACCTCGCCGAGCGTCTCTTCGGTACGCTCAGCGACGGCGAGCAGAAGCGTGTGCAGATCGCCCGTGCGGTGATGACCGATCCTGAGCTGCTGTTGCTCGATGAGCCGACCGCGAGCCTCGATCTCGGGGCCCGTGAAGAGCTGTTGCACCTGCTCAGCGGGTACGCGGCATCGCCCATGACGCCGGCCATGGTCATGGTCACCCACCACGTCGAGGAGATCCCGGTCGGGTTCACCCACGTGCTGTTGCTGCGCGATGGCGCGGTCGTCGCGCAGGGGCCGATCGCCGAGACGCTCACGGCCGAGGCGCTGACCGAGGCATTCGGCATGCCGATCGTGTTGACGGCAGATGGCGGACGTTACTCCGCTCGCGCGGCATCCTGAGCCGATGGTTCATCACCGGGGCCAAGGACTGCTAAAATAGCTCCTTGGTGCAATCGCGCCACAGACTTCCCTCGTTCCTGGCAGAATCCAGGACACCAAGTAAGGAATCCCATGAAGACTGACATCCACCCCGAATACAAGGCCGTCGTGTTCCGCGATCTCGGCTCGGGCGACACCTTCCTCACCCGTTCGACCGTCACCAGCGACAAGACGATCGAGCTGGACGGCGTGGAGTACCCCGTCATCGACGTCGAGATCTCCTCGGCCTCGCACCCGTTCTACACGGGCAAGCAGCGCATCATGGACTCGGCCGGTCGTGTCGAGAAGTTCAACCAGCGCTTCAAGGGCTTCGGCGGCTCCAAGTAAGCCGCACCCTCGAAAGCCCCGCTTCGGCGGGGCTTTCGTCGTTTTCGAGGGTCAGTGACGGGTCCCGCATTCGTGGAGTGTGCCTTCAGATGTCGATGCGGATGCTGCCCTCGTGGATCGTCCACGGTGGGTCACCCGCTGCCGGCGCGGGTGCGGTGCGGCGCGTTTGACGGTCGCGCTCGGCGGCGGCCTCATGCGCGGTCGGGGAGAACACGGCGTCCAGGCCGCTGGTGAGTCCACCGGCGAGCCCACCGCCGGTGACGTACTTCTCTTCCAGAGGTCGTTCGGCGTACATCGTGATCAGACCAAATGTCCCGAGCGCGACGGGAACGCCAACCACCAGTGCGATGGTGCCCCATCCAAGCAGTGTCTCGATGACGCCGGGCTCCATTCTCCCAGCGTACGCCGGGGTGTGGGCGCGGGGTCAGCTTTCTCGCAGGGGCCAGCTGCCGTCCAGCTCTTCACTCGGGTCCAGGCGGCCGACCTTGATGAAGTACTCCGTCAGGCTCGCCGCCTGGTCGCGCGCCCATCCGATCTGCTGGGCGTGCAGCTCTGCCGCGGTTCCGGGCAGCGTGAACTCCCTGGCCAGCGCCAACGCGACGCGGCCCGCAGCCACAGCATCCGCCGCTGCCTCGTGGGCGTCGTCCAGCGGTACCGCATAGTGTTCGGCGACCACCGACAGTGTGCGCTTGCCGCGCCGGTAGCGGTCGTGGGCCTTGTCGATGACGAGCGGATCGATGACCGGCTGCGGTGCGGTCAGTTCGGGTAGACCGTGACGCCGGGCTTCGTGCGCCAGCAGCGAGAAATCGTACGACGCGTTGTATGCCACGATCGGCATACCCTGCGCGAACAGCATCGCCAGCGCTTCGGTGACCTCGGCGACGACCTCGCGCGCGGGACGCCCGTGCGCCCGCGCGTGCTCGGTCGTCACCCCGTGCACGGCGGCGGCGCCGTCGGGGATCGGGATGCCAGGATCGGCCAACCAGTCGCGTGCGGCGATCGGCGTGCCGTGGCGGTCGAGCACGCCGACGTGCGCCGTGACGATCCGATCGTGGGTGACATCGACGCCGGTCGTCTCGAGGTCGAACACGCCCACGCGGGTGAGCCAGGTCGGCGGAGGCGTCGTGGTGGTCATTCCTTCACGGTAGGGGAGGGCGCCGACAGTCCCGCGATTCCACGCCGAGCGCCCGCGATCCCTACACTGTGCTGGTGACGTGGACCGTTTGGCTGTCGCTGCTGGCGGCGTGCGTGGTGATCAGCTTCACTCCGGGTGCCGGGGCGATCAACACGATGAGCAATGCGCTCAATCAGGGATGGCGCCGTTCGATGTGGGGAGTGCTGGGTCAACAGGCGGCGCTGGTCGTGCACGTCGCGATCGTCGCGGCGGGTGTCGGTCTTCTTGTCTCGCGTTCTCCGTTCCTGTTCGAGGCGATCCGCTACGCCGGTGTCGCGTACCTGGTCTATCTCGGCATCCGCCTCATGATCGCGCGACCCGAGCCCGCGCCGGACCCCGACCGTCCCATCCCGAGGGAGCACGCCTGGTCGATCTTCCGCCGCGGGTTCTGGGTGAACCTGCTCAATCCGAAGGCGATCGTGTTCTTTCTCGCGTTCGTGCCGCAGTTCATCGATCTCGATCGCGATCCGCTGCCGCAGTACGTGATCCTGATCGGCACGGTCATCGTCGTCGACATCCTGGTGATGTGGTTCTTCTTCGCCGCGGCGGCCCGTCCGTTCCGGCGCTATACCCGTCAGCCGCGCGGACAGCGGGTGCTGAATGTGGTGTTTGGCCTGCTCTTCATCGTGGTCGCGGGTCTGCTGCTGATGGTGCACTGATGAGCCGGTCCGCTCGGCGCCGGGGGAGCGTGAGGGGCGTAGCTTAGATGTATGGAAACCTACGTGCTTGCCGGCGGTTGCTTCTGGTGCCTCGACGCCGCCTATCGTCCGCTCCGGGGCGTCCGTTCGGTCGTTTCGGGATACGTCGGCGGTGTCACGCCCTCTCCCTCCTACGAGCAGGTCTGCACCGGCACCACCGGCCACGCTGAGGCCGTCAAGGTGACGTTCGACCCGGAGGAGATTCCGGGCGAAGTCATCCTCGACGCGTTCTTCACGATGCATGACCCACGTCAGCTCAACCGCCAGGGAAACGACATCGGAACGCAGTACCGCAGCGCGATGTTCCCCGCCGATGACGCGCAGCGCGCATTGTTCGAGGCGGCCCGAGAGCGCGCGGCGACGATGTGGGACGCCGACCCGGTCACGACGATCGAGCCGCTCGGCGACTTCTACGACGCCGAGGAGTATCACCAGGACTTCTTCGCGAAGAATCCGACCCAGGGGTACTGCTTGGCCGTCGCCGTCCCGAAGGTGAACAAGGTGCGTGCGCGGTTCGCGCAGTACCTGCGCTGAGCTCACACAGCGGCGTTGTCCGCTTGTTCTCCACAGACTTCTGATCGACGTGAGTTCTCCACGACCCGTGGGAATCCCGCCTGGAGCGTCGGATGCCACCGTGCACGCTGTCATCAGCCGGGCCACGTCCCGGGAAGACAGAGGAGCAGGACATGGCGATGAGAAACGACGTCGTGACGATCACCGGGAACATCGGCAGCGAGCCGACGTACAACACCACGCGCAACGGTGACGCAGTGGTGAACTTCCGTGTGGGATCGAGCACGGGCTACTGGAACCGCGCGACAGGAGCGTGGGTGGACGAGGGGACGAGCTGGTACGCCGTGTCGGCGTTCCGCGCCCTCGCCGAGCACGCCCGGGCGTCGCTGCATCGGGGCGATCCGGTTGTCGTGACGGGTGCGCTGAAGATCCGTGAGTGGGAGAACGACACGCGCAAGGGCATCAGCGCCGACATCGTCGCCGAGGCGATCGGACACGACCTCAACCAGGGCACCAGTGCGTTCGTCCGACGGGCGCGGCCTGCCGCGAACACCGATCGACCGCAGCCCGAGGAGGTGGCTCCGCAGGAGGTCGATTCCCACGCCGACGTGGTGTCCGACGAGCACCTGGCGGCATGGGGCGAGCATGGTCTGCATGCGCCGGACGCCGGCGGCGTAGACGCTGACGCCGCCCACTCCGATCACTCGGAACCGGCGATGGCCTGAATGCGGCGACGCGGGTGCGCCGGCCCGTGTGCAGTGCGAGTCGGCGCATCGCGGAAGCGGTCGGTCACGTGAACGCGCCTAGACTTCAGAGCGTGCTCCGAGGGTCAACTGCTTCCGCCGCCCGTCCGCGACGTTCGGTCGTGTCGTTCGCGGTGAGCATCGTCGCGCTCAGCGGTCTTCTCGTCGGGTGCGGCGCTCTGCCCTGGCTGACCGCTTCCGAACCGGCACCGGTGGCGACTTCCGAGCCGAGCCCGCCCGTTGAGGGCGACGAGTCGGACGCTCAGGCGTCGCAGCCGATTCCGGACGGGACCGCCGCCGATAACCTGCCGCTGTTCGCGCAGGTCACGGCCCAGGTGTGGGCAAGCGAGCAGCGTTCGTCGGGGCGAGCGTACATCGACGCACTGGTGGCAGTCGGGTTCCTGCGCGAGCACATGCAGGTGACCGCTGACATGAGTACGGTCGGCAACCCCGCCGAGAGCCTGCAGTTCTCGGTCGCGTGGGGTGAAAGCGAGTGCCTCATCGGCCAGGTCGGGCCGTCCACAGGTGAACCGGTGACCGCGGTCATGCCGCAACTCGCCGAGGGGCGCTGCTTGATCGGGCAGACGCGGCCGATCGACTGGTGATCGCGTACCTCGGCTCTGCCGCGAGCGCCCGCGAAGACCGGTAGGCTGGAGAGTCGATCCTCCCGGGGGTCTTTTCCGCGTGCCTGCTGACAGAAGGAGAGCTGCTTCGTGGCCGAGTACATCTATTCCATGGTGCGAGCCCGCAAGGCTGTGGGCGACAAGCTCATCCTGGACGACGTGACCATGGCGTTCCTGCCCGGAGCGAAGATCGGCATGGTGGGCCCGAACGGTGCCGGTAAGTCGACGATCCTCAAGATCATGGCGGGCCTCGACACGCCCTCCAACGGTGAGGCCAAGCTCACCCCCGGCTTCAGCGTAGGCATCCTGATGCAGGAGCCCGAGCTCGACGAGACCAAGACCGTCATCGAGAACATTCAGGACGGCGTGGCCATCAAGGCCAAGGTCGACCGGTTCAACGAGATCTCGGCGCTGATGGCCGATCCCGACGCCGACTTCGACTCGCTGCTGGCCGAGATGGGTGTGCTGCAGGAAGAGATCGACGCCGCCGACGGCTGGGACCTCGACTCGCAGCTCGAGCAGGCGATGGATGCCCTGCGCACCCCGCCGGCGGACGCGCCGATCGGTCCGCTCTCGGGTGGTGAGAAGCGTCGCGTGGCGCTGGCGAAGCTGCTGTTGCAGAAGCCCGACCTCCTGCTGCTCGATGAGCCCACCAACCACCTCGACGCCGAGAGCGTGCTGTGGCTCGAGCAGCACCTCAAGGACTACAAGGGTGCCGTTATCGCGATCACCCACGACCGGTACTTCCTCGACAACGTGGCCGAATGGATCGCTGAGGTCGACCGCGGCCGCCTGATCGGCTACGAGGGCAACTACTCGACGTACCTGGAGAAGAAGGCCGAGCGCCTCGACATCCAGGGCAAGAAGGACGCCAAGCTCGCCAAGCGCCTCAAGGACGAGCTGGAGTGGGTCCGTTCCAGCGCGAAGGGCCGTCAGACGAAGTCGAAGGCACGTCTGGCCCGCTACGAAGAGATGGCGGCCGAGGCCGAGCGCACCCGCAAGCTTGATTTCGAAGAGATCCAGATCCCGGCAGGGCCGCGACTGGGCAACGTCGTCATCGAGGCGAAGAACCTGCAGAAGGGCTTCGGCGACCGCAAGCTGATCGACGGTTTGGGCTTCAGCCTGCCCCCGAACGGCATCGTCGGCGTCATCGGTCCCAACGGTGTCGGAAAGACGACCCTGTTCAAGACCATCGTCGGACTGGAGCCGCTCGACGGCGGCGACCTGAAGATCGGTGAGACGGTCAAGATCAGCTACGTCGACCAGTCGCGCGGCAACATCGACCCCAACAAGACGCTGTGGGAGGTCGTCTCGGACGGACTCGACTTCATCACCGTCGGCAAGACTGAGATCCCCTCGCGCGCCTACGTGTCGAAGTTCGGCTTCAAGGGACCGGACCAGCAGAAGAAGGCCGGCGTGCTCTCGGGTGGAGAGCGCAACCGACTGAACCTCGCGCTGACCCTCAAGGAGGGTGGCAACCTGCTGCTGCTCGACGAGCCGACCAACGACCTCGACGTCGAGACCCTCAGCTCGCTGGAGAACGCGTTGCTGGAGTTCCCCGGTTGCGCCGTGGTCATCACCCACGACCGGTGGTTCCTCGACCGCATTGCCACGCACATCCTCGCCTACGAGGGCACCGATGAGAACCCTGCTCAGTGGCACTGGTTCGAGGGCAACTTCGAGGCCTACGAGGCGAACAAGATCGAGCGCATGGGCCCCGAGGCTGCGCGCCCGCACCGCACGACCCACCGCAAGCTCACGCGCGACTGATCCCTCGCCCCACTCCGGGCATCGCTTCGCGCTCCCCGGAGCCTCGGGGGCGTGGGGCCCGCCGCCGACTGACGTTCTGAGAAAGCGAACCCCATGCGCCTGCACATTCCCATCCACCTGCGGTGGGGAGACCTCGACGCGTTCAACCACGTCAACAACACCTCCATGCTCAAGCTGCTCGAAGAGGCGCGCGTGCGCGCCTTCTGGCAGCCCGAGCCGGGGGAGCAGGCCCCCGACACCGCCGTACTCTCCACCGGGGTCGATCAGGGTGTGCTCACCCTGATCGCCCGGCAGGAGATCGAGTACCTCGCGCCGGTGCCGTACCAGCGGCGTCCGTTGGATGTCGAGATGTGGTTCGGCAAGCTCGGCGGTTCGAGCCTGCAGGTCTGCTATGACGTGTTCAGTCACGCCGAGAGCGACGAGCGCGTGTTGTACGCCCGGTCGACTGCGGTGATCGTGCTCGTGGATGCCGTCACCGGCCGTCCGGTGCGGCTGAGCCCTGAGATGCGCGCCGCGTGGGAGCCGTACGTCGGCGAGCCCATCGCGTACCAGCACCGCTGACACCGCCTGCACGGGCATGTGCTGGCGGCGGTGACTCAGTCGCTCTGCGGCACCCGCACCATGATCTCTTGCGCGACCGTCGCCACCAGTACGCCGTCACGGCTGTAGATGCGTCCCTGAGCGAGTCCGCGTCCGCCGCGCGCGTTGGGAGATGACTGCACGTAGAGCAGCCAATCGTCGGCTCGGCCGGGGCGGTGCCACCACATTGCGTGGTCGAGGCTCGCGACCTTCAGCCCCTTCAGATTCCAGCTGACGCCATGACGTCGCAGGATCGACTCCTGGATCGTCAAGTCGCTGAGGTACGCGAGCGCTGCCCGGTGCACACGTGGGTCATCGGGCAGCGGCGCGCGCATACGCACCCAGACCGCCTGCTGCGCCACGTGCGCCTGCGCCGCCTGCTGGTAGATGGGGCCCTCGACATGCCGGATGTCGACGGGGCGCACCCCGAGCAGTGCGCCGGCGTCGAGGATGGCATCGCTCGACTCGACGTCCTCGGGTGCCGGGATGCCGGTGGGCATGGGCTCGGCGTGCTCGATGCCGGGACCGGCGTCCTGGAACGAGGCGATCATCGAGAAGATCGGCAGACCGCCCTGGAACGCCTGCGCCCGCCGTGTCGAGAATGAGCGGCCGTCGTGAATGCGATCGACCGAGAACGTGATGCCCTGGGTGGCGTCGCCGGGGCGCAGGAAGTAGCCGTGCATCGAGTGGACCGCGCGCTCTTCGGGGAGCGTCCGTTCGGTCGCGATGAGTGATTGTGCCAGCACCTGACCGCCATACACGCGACCGGTCGGCATCGGCTGCGAGCTGCCGGTGAAGATGTCTTCCGTGGTGCGGGCACCGGACGAGGTCAGGTCGAGCACCGACAACAGCGCGTCGACGGATCTGCGGGCGGGCTCGTCGGCGGTCATCCGACTAGTTTAGAAGGAGTGACCAGACCTCTCGTTCTCTCCGATGCCGACACGGCACGTGATGTGCTGACCTTCGCCGGGCGCGCCGCCACGGCATCCGCGGAAGGAGTGCGCCTTCAGGCCGCCGACGGCATCCTCGTGGTGACGGCCGCCGCGCTGGCACCGCAGGGATTCCTCGATCAGACGCCGACGGTTCTGGCGATGCGCATCGTGCGTGCCGACCCCGAGCTGCGCTGCGACATCGTCGTCGACGAGCTCTCACCGGGAGCGTCGCCCGCCGAGCTCGCATTGCCCGAGACCGGCAGGGCGCCGGCTTGGGCGGGCGTCTCACCGCCGCGCGACGGCTGGGAGCTGATCGGAGAGCTGTCCGACCGCATCATCGGCGACCGCGCGCAGTGGGGCATTTCGGCCGTCGCTCGCGGCACCACACCGGGCGCCGGGGAGGACGCCGTGCGCGCGCTGCGTTCGCGGGTATGGGGAGAGCCCGATGAGGACCTCCTGGGCCTGCCGCGCGGTGTGGCCTTCGCCGCCCACGCGTTCGGGTTCATCGCCTCCGACCGCATGGGCACGGCCGTCACACGGGAGGGTGAGCAGGTGCGCGTCACGCGCTCGGGCCGCTGGACACGCCTGGCCTTCGCGCGCGGGCACATTCTCAGCCGAGGGCCGGCCGTGACGGGCCTGACCGCTGTCCGGGGGACCGGTACTGCGGTGGGAGCCTAACGCGAGGCCGCACGCCCCGCCTGCCGGCCCGAGAACAAGCATCCGCCCAGGAACGTTCCTTCCAGCGCGCGATAGCCGTGCACGCCGCCGCCACCGAAACCGGCGGCCTCGCCCGCCGCGTACAGGCCGGGGACCGGCACGCCATCGGCGCCGAGGGCGCGTCCCTCCAGGTCGGTCTCGATCCCGCCGAGCGATTTACGGGTCAGCACATGCAGGCGCACGGCGACCATCGGCCCGGCCGCGGGATCTTGCAGACGGTGCGGTGCCGCGGTGCGGATCAGCCGGTCGCCGCGATATCCGCGCATGGAGCGCAGCATGGCGATCTGGGCGTCTTTGGTGAAGTCGTTGTCGATCTCGCGGTCACGCGCCGTGACCTCGTCGCGCGCACGATCCACATCGAGGACGTCGCCACCGGGCGTTGATCGCATGCGAGCGAGCAACGCCTCGAGGTCGTCCTCGACGATGAAATCGGCGCCCTCGTCGAGGAACGCCCGCACCGGGCCGGTGGGCCCCTTCGCCAGCCGGGACTTCACCAGCAGCTTCAGATCCCGGCCGGTGAGGTCGGGGTTCTGCTCACTGCCCGAGAGCGCGAACTCCTTCTCGATCACCTTCAACGACGTGACGAACCAGGAGTGGTCGTGCCCGGTCGTGCGCAGGTGCGCGAGCGTGCCCAGCGTGTCGAAGCCCGGGTACAGCGGGACGGGCAGTCTGCGGCCGGTGGCATCGAGCCACAGCGAGGACGGACCGGGCAGGATGCGGATGCCATGGCCCGGCCACACCGGATCCCAGTTCTCGATCCCCTCGACGTAGTGCCACATCCGGTCACCATTGATCAGCCGTGCGCCTGCCGCGGACGATACCGCGTGCATCGAGCCGTCGACGTACGCCGGCACCCCGGTGAGCATGTGGGCGGGCGGCGTGCCCAGACGCGCGGGCCACGCGGCGCGCACCAGATCGTGATCGCCACCGATACCGCCGGATGCCACGATGGTGGCATCCGCTCGGATCACGAACTCACCCACCGGCTCGCGCGACGATGCGATCCCGCGCGGGGTGTCGCTCGGCGCGAGCACTGACCCGCGTGCGCCGACGACGGCGCCGCCGTCGACGAGCAACTCGGTGACGCGGTGGCGGGGGAGAACCGTCACCCTTCCAGCAGCCTCGCCCGCTTCGACAGCCGCCGCGAAGGGCGCGACGATGCCGGGGCCGGTTCCCCACGTGATGTGGAACCGTGGCACGGAGTTGCCGGGACCGATCGCTCCGCTCCCGCCGCGTTCGGCCCAGCCGACCACGGGGAACAACCCCACTCCGCGCTCGCGCAACCAGCTGCGTTTCTCGCCCGCGGCGAACTGCAGATAGGCCTCTGCCCAGCGCCGCGGCCATGCGTCCTCGGGGCGGTCGAACCCGGCGTTGCCGAACCAGTCCTGCCGTGCCAGATCCAGGGAATCCTTGATGCCCATGCGACGCTGCTCGGGTGAGTCGACCAGGAACAGCCCACCGAACGACCACCAGGCCTGCCCACCCAGGTCGACGCGCGCCTCCTGATCGATGATCGTCACGCGTCTGCCCGCGGCGATCGCCTCGCTGGCCGCGGTGAGGCCTGCCAGCCCCCATCCGATCACGAGTACATCGGTGGCTGGGGAACTGGCTGCAGTCATCTTCAGGTCTCCGTCGACTCCGTGGGGATGCGGTGCTCAAGCGTGGTCCGGCCCGCCGGGCCGCGTCCGATGCCGGATGGCTCGAACGTGTTCACCATGGCATACGCCGCCCGCTCCAGGTAGTCCCACAGCGTCGCTTCGTGTAGAGGCGACAACTTCACCTCGTCCAGAGCGGTGCGCATATGTGCGAGCCAGCGATCACGGGCATCCGGGTCGACGTGGAACGCCGCGTGCCGCATCCGCAACCGAGGATGCCCGCGTCGCTCGCCGTACGTCGTCGGCCCACCCCAGTACTGCTCCAGGAACATCGTGAGTCGTTCGGCGGCGGGGCCGAGGTCCTCTTCGGGGTACATCGGTTTGAGTACCGGATCGAGAGCGACCTCGCGGTAGAACACATCGACGATGCGTCGGAACGTGTCGTGGCCGCCGACTTCGTCGTAGAACGTCATTGCGTTTCGCCTTCCTGCGGAGTGGACTTCTTGCGACGCCAGATGCCGCGTTCGGCGACCGGCGGTACGCCGGTGATGGCGTTGGGGCGTGTCATCGGCGGGTTCGCTCCCCTTACGCGGCGGGCACTGTCGGGCCCCGTGACGGTGACCGCGGCCATGCTCGGTACAGCGACCTCCTGCGCCAGCAACGCGGTGCGCAACCGTCGGCGGAGTTCCTGCGAGACGTCGTCGCGGGCGTTTGCCCTGGTCTTCAGCACGACGCGCACCACCAGTGCGTCCCCGTCGATCGACTCCAGCCCCCAGACCTCGGGCGCCTCGATCACGCGGGTGCGCCACTTCGGGTCCTTCGCGAGCTCTTCGGCGGTGTGCAGCAGTGTCTGCTCGACCTGATCGAGATCGGCATCGGCGGCGACACCCAGGTCGACGATCGCGCGTGCCCAGCCCTGCGACATGTTGCCGATGCGGGTGACCTCGCCGTTGCGCACGTACCAGAGCGTGCCATTGACATCGCGCACCTGGGTGATGCGCACGCTGACATACTCGACGACGCCCGAGGCCAGGCCGAGATCGACGACGTCGCCGATGCCGATCTGATCCTCGGCGACGATGAACATGCCGTTGAGGACATCCTTGACGATGTTCTGGGCGCCGAAGCCGAGACCGGCACCGATAGCGGCCGTGATCAGCGTCAGCGAACCGAGGATGTCCTGATCGATGGCCCTGACGATCAGGATCAGGGCGACGATCACCAGAATCACGTTGACCATGTTCTGCAGGATCGTGCCGAGGGTGCGCGTGCGCTGCACCAGACGCATATCTGCCAGCGGTGAGCGTTCCAGCGCCACGGTGTCGGCGACGTCGGCTTTTGACTTGGCGTTGCTGACGATCCGATGAACGATGCGTCTGATCACCAGGCGCAGCACGAACGACAACGCGACGCAGATGGCGATGATGATCGCGATCTGCGCGAGCTTTCCGCCGATCGTGCTCAGCGCGGCAACGGACGACTCCCACAGATCGTTCCAGAAGCCCAGGTCGACGGGCGCCTCGGGGGCCGTCGTGAAGGGGAAGGGCAGCATGTCCCTGAGTCTAGTGAGGGGCTCTTTCCGCGCGCTGGACGCGGAAAGAGCCCCTCAGAGTCGATGTCAGCTGTCGGCGTCGCGCTTCTGCGCGGCGAGAGCACGCTCGACGTCGGCGAGGTTCTCGTGCACCAGTCGGCGCAGCGCGGGCGCGGCGTCCTGGTTGTCGGACAGCCACGCACGCGTGGCGTCACGCAGCTCGACGCTGGCGAGCGAGCGCGGGTACAGACCCACGACCAGGTAATCGGCGATCTGGTAGGTGCGGCCCTCCCAGATCGGCAGCAGCATGTCGAAGTACGGCTGGATGAAATCGCCGAGCACGTCGACACCCGAGGGGTGCACGAAGCCGAATGCCGTGGAGCGCACGATCGTGTTGGGCTGGTCGGCGTTGTCGATCAGCGACGCCCAGGCGGCCTTCTTGTCGGCCGTCGTCGGCAGGGTCGCGCGAGCCTGTGCGGCCAGTTCGGCGCCCTTGGACGTGTTGTCGGCGGCGAGGGCCGCATCGATCGTCGTGGCGTCGGTGGCGCCCGCCGCGGCCAGACCGATGAGCAGCTGCCATGAGAGGTCTGCGTCGACGTCGAGCCCCGGCAGGGTGTCCTCACCCGAGCGCAGGCGTCCGATGATGCCAGCGTGCTCGGCAGTGGTGGCGGAGTTCGCGAAGGCCATCACCAGCTGCAGCTGGCTGTCGCTGCCGGACTCTGCCTGCTGAGCAAGCGCCCACAGTCCGTCGGCCACCTTTTCACGGGCCGCCGAACGCGTGGCCGGGTCGACGTACGATCCAGCGGCGAGCTGCAACTGGGCGAGCGTGGTGCGCACCGTGGTCGATTCGCTCTCGCGGCCGATGTTGCCCAGGACGAGGTCGATGTAGTCTCGTGCCGCGGTCTCGGCGTCGCGGGTCTGATCCCAGGCGGCGCCCCACACGAGCGAGCGCGCGAGCGGGTCGCTGATGTCGGCGAGGTGCTCGATCGCCGTGGCCAGCGACTGCTCGTCGAGGCGGATCTTCGCGTAGGCGAGGTCCTTGTCGTTCAGCAGCACCATGGCCGGACGCTTGAGGCCCTGCAGCTCGGGGATCTCGGTGCGGTCACCGTCGATGTCGACCTCGACGTAGTGGCTGCGCACGAGCGCGCCGCCGTCGAGGTCGTAGAAGCCGATGCCGAGGCGGTGCGGTCGGATCGTCGGGTAGTCGGCCGGTGCCGTCTGGGTGACGGCGAAGCGCGTGATCGTGCCCGAGGCGTCCTCGGCGATGACCGGGCTGAGCGTGTTCACGCCGGCAGTCTCGAGCCACTTCTCGGCCCAGCCGGTCAGCTCGCGGCCGCTGGTCTGCTCGAGTTCGACGAGCAGGTCGCTGAGCTCGGTGTTGCCCCAGGAGTGCTTCTGGAAGTACTGCGACACACCGGCGAAGAACGCCTCGATGCCCACCCAGGCGGTGAGCTGCTTGAGTACGGAGCCGCCCTTGGCATAGGTGATGCCGTCGAAGTTGACCTGCACGTCCTGCAGATCATTGATCTCGGCGACGATCGGGTGCGTGGAGGGCAGCTGGTCCTGACGGTAGGCCCAGGTCTTCTCCATCGCGTTGAAGGTGGTCCACGCCTCAGTCCACTCCGTAGCCTCGGCCGTGGCGATGGTCGACGCCCACTCGGCGAACGACTCGTTCAGCCAGAGGTCGTTCCACCACTTCATCGTGACCAGGTCGCCGAACCACATGTGTGCCAGTTCGTGCAGGATCGTCACGACGCGACGCTCCTTGACGGCGTCGGTCACCTTGCTGCGGAAGACGTAGGTCTCGGTGAAGGTGACGGCGCCGGCGTTCTCCATCGCACCGGCGTTGAATTCCGGTACGAACAGCTGGTCGTACTTCTCGAACGGGTAGGCGACGCCGAACTTCTCCTCGAAGTAGGCGAAGCCCTGGCGGGTCTTGTCGAAGATGTAGTCGGCGTCGAGGTGCTCCCACAGGCTCTTGCGGCCGTACACGCCGAGCGGGATGACCTTGCCCGACGAGCTGGTCAGCTCGGAGAACGTGGACTCGTAGGGGCCCGCGACCAGCGCGGTGATGTACGACGAGATGCGCGGCGTCGGCTCGAAGCCCCACGTCGCGGTCGCCGGGTCGTCATGCACGATCGGCTCGGGGGTGGGTGAGTTCGACACGACCTTCCACGCCGACGGCGCGGTAACGGTGAACTGGAACGTCGCCTTGAGGTCGGGCTGCTCGAACACGGCGAAGACGCGGCGTGAGTCGGGCACCTCGAACTGCGAGTACAGGTAGACCTCGCCGTCGACCGGGTCGACGAAGCGGTGCAGACCCTCACCGGTGTTGGTGTACAGGCAGTCGGCGTCGACGATCAGCACGTTCTCGGCCTGCAGGTCGCCGAGGGCGATGCGCGAGTCGGCGAAGGCCTGGCCGGGGTCGATCTGCTCGCCGTTGAGCGTGATCTCGCGCACGTCCTTCGCGATCAGGTCGATGAAGGTGTAGCTTCCGGGGGTTGCGGTGAAGCGCACGACGCTGCGGGAGCCGAACACCTCGGCGCCCTTCGTGAGGTCGAGCGAGACCTCGTAAGACTGCGTGTCGATGACGGAACGGCGCTCCTGCGCCTCGCTACGAGTGAGGTTTTCTCCAGGCACTGCTGTTATCTCCCATGGGTGGAGGGGTGTCGGCGTGCGTCGGCACTGCTGGCGCCGACGGCAACCATGACAGCCTACGCCAGCGGCGTGGTTGCGCCAGTAGGGACGCTCGCGCGCGCCGGTGTTCCGCGCTGTTTCATAGGAGCGGGTGCCATCATGGCGCCCGTGAACTCCCCAGAATCGGATGCCGTTTCCCATGCGTCCCCGGCTGCGGCCGCGGGCGCTCCGCACATCGAGACCCCTGTCGCCTACGACGCGATCCTGCTCGCGGGCTTCGGCGGGCCGGAGGGTCAAGAGGATGTCATTCCCTTCCTGCGCAATGTGACGCGGGGGAGAGGCATTCCCGATGAGCGGTTGGAAGAGGTCGCGCACCACTACCGCGCGTTTGGCGGAATCAGCCCGATCAATGCGCAGAACCGATCGCTGAAGGCAGCGTTGGAAGCCGAGCTCGCGGCCCGTGCCATCGACCTTCCGGTGTACTGGGGCAACCGCAACTGGGCGCCTTATCTGGAGGACGCTGTCGCCGAGGCCGCAGGCAACGGGCACACCTCACTGATCGCGTTCGCGACGAGTGCCTACAGCTCGTTCTCGAGTTGCCGGCAGTACCGCGAGGACTTCTCGCGTGTGCTCGATGGCACCGAGTACGACGGTGTGGTCACGATCGACAAGATCCGCCCGTTCTTCGATCACCCCGGGTTCGTGCAGGCGTTCGTCGAGGGAGTCGACGATGCCGTCCGCGCGCGTCTGGATGAAGGCATCGCGGCCGAGGCGATTCACGTGCTGTTCTCGACGCACAGCATCCCCACCGCGGATGCCCAGCGCTCGGGGCCGCGCGATGTGGACTGGGGCGACGGCGGCGCATACGCCGCGCAGCACGAGGCGGTCGCCGCCTGGGTGATGGAGCAGGTGGCTCGGCTCACACCGGCCGCGGCGGATGTGCCGTGGGAGCTCGTCTACCAGTCGCGTTCCGGCCCGCCGACCCAGCCGTGGCTCGAACCGGATGTGTGCGATGTGATCTCCGAGCTCCCGCAGCGCGGTCGCAGTGCGGTCGTGGTCGTGCCGGTCGGGTTCATGAGCGACCACATGGAGGTGCTGTGGGATCTCGACACCGAGGCGAAGGAGGCCGCTGACGAGGCGGGACTGCTGTTCGCCCGTACGCCGACGCCCGGCGTCTCGCCGGCGTTCGTTGCGGGAATCGTCGACCTGGTGCAGGAGCGCCTGGAAGGCCGGCCGGCTGGCGAGCGCGCCCATGTCACGGGTCTTGGACCCTGGTACGACGTGTGTCGCCCCGGATGCTGTGAGAACATTCGGGCGGGCTTCAAGCCGGCTGCCGCCGGGCTCGCCCCGTAGGCGGTGGGAGAGTCCGGCGTACGTAGGATGGACGGTATGCGCATCCATATCGCCACCGACCACGCCGGACTCGACTTCTCGACCCGCCTGCAGCAGCACCTGAGCGCCGCTGGGCACGATGTGATCGACCACGGCCCGGTGGAGTACGACGCGCTCGATGACTATCCCTCATTCTGCATTCGTGCGGCGCAGGCCGTCATCGCCGATCAGTCGGCGGGTGTCGAGGCGCTCGGCGTGGTGTTCGGTGGATCCGGCAACGGTGAGCAGATCGCGGCGAACAAGGTGCAGGGCATCCGCGCCGCCCTGGTGTGGAACGAATCGACGGCGGAGCTGGCACGCGAGCACAATGACGCCAATGTCATCTCGATCGGCGCGCGCCAGCACACGTTCGACGAGGTGACGTCGTTCATCGATCTGTTCATCGCGACCCCGTTCACGGGTGATGAGCGCCACGTGCGACGCATCGGCCAGATCGCCGACTTCGAGAAGGACGGGTCGCTGCTGCCCGATCCTCGTCGAGGAGAGGCCGGCGCCGCCGACGGGCCGCGCGCCTGACATGCCTGAGGGGCATTCCGTCCATCGCATCGCTCGGCAGTTCAGCCGCAACTTCGTGAACCTGCCGGTGGGTGCGTCCAGCCCCCAGGGGCGATTCGCCGAGGGCGCGAGTGTGCTCGACGGTCGCGAGATGCTGCAGGCGATGGCCGTCGGCAAGCAGATGTTTCTCGAGTTCGAGGATGCCGTGTGGTTGCGGGTGCACCTGGGACTGTACGGAGCGTGGGACTTCGCCGGTGAGATCGTTGCGGATGCCACCATTGCATCGGCGAACGGCCGCATGGGGCAGACCAACCAGCGCGGCACCGAACTCGACGCGGAGCCGGCTGAGGACGCGATCTTCGACGACGCCGGTGAGAACTCGTTGCGATCCATCGGGGCTCCGCGCAAGGCCCGTGTGCATGTTCGCATGTCGGAGCAGACGCGTGGGCTCGCCGACGACGGCGACGAGTGGCCGCCGCCCGTGGTGGGACAAGTGCGGTTGCGCTTGCTGACGAAGAGCACCTGCGCCGACCTGCGTGGGCCGACGGCGTGCGTACTGCAGACCCCGGATGAGATGCTGGCGACGGTGGCCAAGCTCGGTCCCGACCCGCTGGTCGGTGACCCGGCCGAGGGAGAAGAGCGTTTCGTGCGCGTGGTGCGACGCAAGCCCACACCGATCGCCCTGCTGCTGATGGATCAGGCGGTGGTGAGCGGGATTGGCAACGTGTACCGCGCCGAGATGCTCTTCCGCGCGCGCCTGGACCCGCACACACCCGGGCGCGAGGTGCCCGAGGAGGTCGTGCGCGAACTGTGGCGCGATTGGGTGAGGCTGCTGGCGATCGGCGTCGAGACCGGCCAGATGATGACCATGGATGGTCTGACGGGCGATGACTACCGCGCCGCGATGGCGAGTCGTGACGACCGTCACTGGGTTTATCATCGGGCGGGCCTGCCCTGTCGGGTCTGCGGTACCGAGATCGCGCTGGAAGAGATCGGAGCGCGCAAGCTCTACTGGTGTCCGTCCTGTCAGCGGTGACGGGAACCTGATCGTCGTCTGTGAGTAGGCCTGGGCGTCGGCTGTGAATAGGATGGCGTCATCCACTCGCAACGACGCGTCAGGAGAATACATGGACCTGTCAGAAATCGAGGGTTTCCTCGGATGGCTCAGCGGTGTCATCTGGGGACCCTGGGTGCTCATCCCGCTGCTGCTCGGCACCGGGCTCTACCTCACCATCCGCCTGGGTGGCATCCAATTCCTGCGACTCGGCGCAGCACTGCGGCTGGGGCTCTTCACACGCCGCGACCCCGGAGCCGACGGCGACATCTCGCAGTTCCAGGCGCTGACGACCGCGCTGGCAGCGACGGTCGGCACCGGCAACATCGTCGGCGTGGCGACCGCGATCGGAATCGGTGGCCCCGGTGCGCTGTTCTGGATGTGGATCACTGGGCTCGTCGGTATGGCGTCGAAGTACTCCGAGTCGTTCTTGGGCGTGCGGTTCCGCACCACCGACTCCGCCGGCGAGAAGAACGGCGGTCCGCAGTACTACCTTGAGCGCGGCATCCCGAACGGCTTCGGCAAGTTCCTCGCGATCTTCTTCGCCGTCGCCGCCGTGATCGCCAGTTTCGGTATCGGCAACATGACGCAGGGCAACTCGATCTCGGCGAACCTCGAGAACAGCTTCAGCGTTCCCACCTGGGTGACCGGTCTGGCGTTGACGATCTTCGCGCTGCTGGTGCTGGTCGGCGGCATCAAGTCGATCGGTCGCGTGACCGCCGGACTCGTGCCCGTGATGATCATCTTCTATGTACTCGGCGCCCTGTACATCCTGATCGCCAACATCAGCGGTGTGCCCGCGGCGTTCGCGCAGATCTTCACCGATGCCTTCACCGGTACCAGCGCCGTCGGCGGCTTCGCCGGTTCGGCGATCATCATCGCGGTGCAGTTCGGTGTCGCGCGCGGTATCTTCTCGAACGAGTCGGGCATGGGGTCGGCGGCCATCGCGGCTGCGGCGGCGAAGACCAGCCACCCGGTGCGTCAGGGCCTCGTGTCGATGACGCAGACCTTCATCGACACGATCATCGTCGTCACCTTCACCGGCCTGGTCATCATCACCACCGGCGTGTGGAACATGACCGATCCTGAGACCGGTGAGCAGATGAGCCCCGCTCTGATGACGGGTGAGGCGTTCTCGCACGGTCTGCCGGGCGAGTGGGGGCACTACATCGTGACGGTCGGTCTCGTGCTGTTCGCGAGCTCGACGATCCTCGGATGGTCGTACTACGGCGAGCGCAGCATCGAGCGTCTGCTCGGGCGTCGCGCGGTGATCCCGTTCCGCATCATCTTCTCGCTCGTTGTGTTCATCGGCTGCACCGTGCAGCTCGGTGTCGTGTGGGCGTTCTCGGACGTGATGAACGGCCTGATGGCACTGCCGAACCTCATCGGCTTGCTGGTGCTGTCGGGGCTGGTGGCACGCGAGACGAAGAAGTATCTCGACAACGACCCGAAGCTGACGGCCACGCCCGAGCAGGTTGCGGCGTTCATGCAGGGCGATCCTTCGTACGAGAACTGGAAGACGCAGGCGATCCGGGTCGTCGGCGGCAAGTAGTCGGATCCCGATCGGTCGGGTCGGTCATAGGCTGGGACGGTGCGCCAGAATCCCAGTTTCGCTATGACCGACCCGACCGAGATCCGTCGGGTGATCCAGCGCCACCCGTGGGCGACGATCGTCAGTGACGGCGATGACGGGCTCGTCGCCTCGCATTACGCGATCCTTCTCGATGAGGACCGCGACGACCTGACGATCGTCGGTCATGTCGGGCGCCCGGACGACCTGATTCATGGGCTGGGTTCCCGCGAGCTGCTGGTGACGTTCCAGGGCCCGCACGGCTACATCTCGCCGGGCTGGTACGGCGATGTTGCGGGCGTGCCTACGTGGAACTTCGTCTCGGTGCATCTGAGTGGGGTCCCCGAGATCCTCTCGGACGAAGAGAACTTGCGGGTGCTGGAGCGCATGACCGCCCTGTTCGAGAGCCGCCTGGCGGATCCGCGCGGTATGTGGACGCCGCCCAACGATGAAGCGTACGTGCAGCGGCTGGCCGCGGGGACGGTGGGTTTCCGGCTCACACCCACGAAGGTTGTCGCTAAGCGAAAGCTCAGTCAGAACCGTCCGCCTGAGACGGTCGAGCGGGTGCTGGAGCAATTGGAGGGCGACGGGCCCTACGCAGACGCTGCGTTGGCAGCTGAGATGCGTCGGGCGCACATCGCGCGCGTGGAGCACCGTTCGTGACGGCGCGTGGCGACCGGATCGACGTCGTGCGTGCTGTGCGGCTGACCGGCCCCGCTGCGCTCGCGTTCGGCGACGAGCCCGTCGACCTGATGATCGAGCGCGGGCGCATCGCCGATATCGCCCCGACCGGTGACCTGGCGGCCCATGGCGTCGTGCTGGACGGCCACGGGAGCCGGGTGCTGCCCGGCTTGTGGGACCACCATGTGCACACGGTGCAGTGGGCGCTCGATGCGGAACGGGTGCAGCTCGGCGAGGTGCGAAGCGCTGCGGAGGCCGCCCGTCTGATGGGCGCGGCCGCGCCGCTGTCGGATGGTCGGGTCGTCGGAGCCGGCATGCGTGATGCGCTGTGGCTCGATGCGCCCTCGTTGGCGGTGATCGACGCGGCATGCGCCGACCGGCCGACCTACCTCATCAACATGGACGTGCACAGCGTCTGGCTCAACTCCGCTGCATTCCGCCGGGAGGGCTTCGCCCCGACACCCGACGGGATGCTGCGTGAAGAGGACGCGTTCGAGATCTCGCGCCGATTGAACACGGCAGATGACGCGATGGCGGATGCCGCCGTGCGCCGCGCCGGAGAGCGCGCCGCGAGCCGCGGAGTCACCGGCATCGTCGACTTCGACATGGCGTGGAACGCCGACGCGTGGCAGCGGCGGGCGGAGGCCGGATTCGATGCACACCGGGTGGAGTTCGCCTTCTACGCGGCCAACCTGCAGCGCGCGATCGACGCCGGGCTGCGCACGGGGAACATCCTCGGCGGTACCGATGATCTGGTGCACGTCGGGCCGCTCAAGCTCATCACGGACGGGTCGCTCGGCACCCGCACCGCGGCCTGCTCACATGCGTACGGTGACGACCCGCAGAACTTCGGGGAGTTCACGATCGACCCCGAGCAACTGCGCGACTATCTGACGACGGCGACCGGCGCCGGTATCGAGGTGGCCGTGCACGCCATCGGCGACCGTGCGGTGGCATCCGCCCTCGACGCGTTCACCTACACGCAGGCGCGCGGCACGATCGAGCATGCGCAGCTCGTGCGTCACGCCGATCTGGCGCGCTTCGCGCGACTGGGCGTCGTGGCGAGCGTGCAGCCGACGCACGCGGTCGATGACCGCGACCTCGTCGGCTCGCTGTGGCAGCACCAGAGCGCGATCAGCCATCCGGTCGCCTCGCTGTTGAGTGCGGATGTCGCGGTGCGATTCGGGTCGGATGCCCCCGTGGCACCGCTGGACCCGTGGGTCACGATCGCCGCCGCCGTGCACCGCACGGGGGACGAGCGCGCTCCGTGGCATCCCGAGGAACAGGTACCGATCGGGACGGCGTTGCGCGCCAGTAGTCGCCATGGCATGACGGACCTCGAGATCGGCGGCACCGCGGATCTCGTCATCTGCTCCGAGGACCCGCTGACGGCCGACCGGGAGAGCCTGCGTCGGATACCCGTCGCAGCCACGCTGCTGGGCGGACGCCTGACGCACCTGGGCTGAGGGGCGGCCCCAGAGACGCGAACGCCCGCCTCGTGGAACCACGAGGCGGGCGTCGGCGTCTGTGCGTGTCAGGCGGCGATGTGCGAGATGAGGAACCAGCGGTCCTTCTCCAGACCGCGCTGGATCTCGATCGCGACGTCCTGGCTGGTCAGATCGACCTCGTCGAGGCCCTCGACAGCGGCCTTGATCTCGACCAGGGCGGCATCGATGTCGGCGATCACTGCGCGGACGAGGTCGTCCGAGCCGGCGAATCCGGCCGAGACCTGCGTCGGCGCTGCCTTGGCGGCGACCGTCGCGACGCGGGCGTCGATGGGCAGGCCGAGGGCGACGATGCGCTCCGCGGCCGTGTCGGCGAAGTCCATCGCGTGCGCGACGAGCGTGTCGAGGAACTCGTGCACGCCGACGAAGTTCGCACCGCGCACGTGCCAGTGCGCCTGCTTGCCGTTGACCACGAGAGCCTGCATGCTGTGCACGATCGGCGACAGGAACTGGGCGGCTGCCGCTGCGACGGTGGGGTCGACGGCGGTGGCGGGGATGGTCTTCGAATCGGTCATCGTGTTCCTCCTGCGTGGGTTTCCGGTGTCCACTGAAGACAACGCTACTCACCCTGAACCATTCCGCAAGCAAGCCTAGGCAAGGCTTACACGCCTGTTCAGCCGCGGAATTCCGCGGTTCTGAGGGTAGTCTCACCTACATGACCATCTCAGCCGCAGCCTCCGTCATCGCTCTCGCCGACCGCACACCCGCCCTCGCCGACGATGCCTTCGTCGCTGACGGTGCGCGTATCGTCGGCGCGGTCACCCTGGGGTCGCGTGCCAGCGTCTGGTACAACGCCGTCCTGCGCGCCGACTCGGCACCGATCACGGTCGGCGCCGACAGCAATGTGCAAGACAACGTCTCTGTGCACGTCGACTCCGGGCATCCGGCCGCCATCGGCGACAACGTCTCCATCGGCCACAACGCCGTCGTGCACGGTTGCACGATCGGCGACGGATCACTGATCGGCATGGGAGCCGTCGTGCTCAGTGGCGCCGTGATCGGCAAAGGGTGCCTGATCGCCGGAGGAGCGGTCGTGCTCGGCGGCACGGAAGTGCCAGACGGTTCCCTGGTCGCCGGCGTGCCCGCAAAGGTGCGTCGTGCCCTGACTGACGACGAGCGCGCCGGGCTGATCCGCAACGCCGAGATCTATCTCACGCACACCACGACTCACGCCACCGCCGTCGCACCGCACTGACCGTCGGCACCGCTAGGCTGGAAGATCTCGGGGCGGTGGCCAAGCTGGTGAAGGCAGTGGGCTCATAACCCAACGATCGCGGGTTCAAGTCCCGCCCGCCCTACAAATCCCTCTGCTCGAGTTTTTGCTTTCGGCGTAATGGGTCCATTCGAGACTTGGCTATGCGCCTGCAACGTTCGTGTACGACCGCATCCGGGAAGAGGCAGTACAACGTCTGCCGCGGGGCTTCGTTGGATTTGATTCTCAGTGGAACCCGCGATGTGGAAGCGCAACAAGAGCGCGGCTGGCTGGATCACCGGCAAGCGCAACTGATTGACTGATAGAACAGACATATTCTTCTTGTCAAGAATATGTCTGTTCTGTAATGTGTAGCCATGGCGGAGATGACCAGACTGCAGTTCGACATCCTGACGGCTCTAGCGCCGTCTCGGCGGCACGGGTACGCGCTTATCGAAGAGGTTGAGCGGATGACCAGGCGGAGGCCTGGTGTGGCCACCATGTACGCGGCATTGAACAAGTTGGAGAGCGCGGGCCTTGTCGCCCCGGCTGGCGACGAGATCGTGGCCGGGCGCGTACGGCGCTATTTCATGCTCACTCCTTCTGGCGTCGATGCCCTCGCCGAAGAGGCGAGTCAGATGGCCACCAGGTCACAGATCGCGATGCGATCCCTTGGCTCGAGAGGGGCAACTGCATGAATCTCCCTTCCCGCACCGTGGAGATGCCCAACGATCGCGTCCTGCGGGACATGCTCGCCGATGCAGAACACGATCGCCCAGAGCGGGCGTGGAAGGAATCAATCATGGCTGCAACATTCAGGGTTCGCTGGGTGGTGCCCGTTGTCTTGGCGGTGCTGAGCGCTGTTGTATCGACCGTAGCTGTCGCCTTCATTGCAAGCCCCGGTTTCCGTGATGGTCCAGAATCGTACGCGCGCATCGCTCTTGTGGGGATTGTGCCGGCGCTCGCCATTCTTGCGGTAGCGTGCGCCGCGCAGGCATCGTCGCGCGTTTTGCATGTTCGATGGCTGGCCGTGCTGCTGGGCGTCCTCGGTGCGGTCGCCACCAGCTTCACGTCCGAGCTCTGGTATGCCGGAGTCGACGGCGCGTGGATCCCGAACCCAGCACTGCTGATCTCGCTAGGTGCGTCAGTTCTGCTGTACGGCGGTGCATTGGCCGTCTTGATCGCACCTGCGCTCAAGGGGATGCCTGCCGCACTCGCCATTACTGTTCTTGGGCTGATCGTCCTCGCCGGCGGGAGCTTCGCCGTGTTCTTCGTCTTTCCTATGTTCGCCACAGTGCTCGTTGCAGTGGCGGCTATCGTCACGGTGCTTCTGATGCGTCGTGGCGAGCAGCGAAAGGTGTTCGTGGCGTCGGTGTGAGGCACTGCTTGTCCTGTCTGGAGCCCGCGCTTCTGTGATTGAAGACCCTTGTCTCACTGATCTTCACACGACGGCTCACCCACGTCTAAGACGCAGACAAACCAACCGCAGCCTCTACGCTCCAGGGGGATCTGCTTTCGATAGAGGTCTTTCGAGAGCTGTGCTGTGACGGTTGAGCGATTGCTCTTAGGCTTCGGGCATGGAGCAACCTCAAGAACTTGGATCTCGTCGAGTTAGGACGGAAAACACTCAACTGCGGGATGCCGGTGGGGCGAGATCTTCGCGGATGGCGGCTGATATCAAGACGCTGCGTGGTCTTAGTCATCCCGTGCGGATGGCTCTCGTCGATGCACTCCTTTTGGGGCCGTTGTCCGCGACTGACGCCGGTGAGGCGATCGGCGAGAGCGCCACCACGTGCTCGTTTCATCTTCGCCAGCTTGCGAAGTACGGGATGGTGGAGGTTCACGAGACGGGGCCGGGCAGGCGCAGAACGTGGAAGCTCATCGAAAAGCGCTGGCGGGTACCATCAGCCGTGCTCCGCGATGAGAGCGACCCGGTCGGGATGTACGAGGCAGTCCTTGACCGTTTCTTGGAGCAGGCGAGGAGCGCCGTGCTCTCTCTTGCCTACATCGACTCGAGCTGGGACGAGGCCTCGACGACATCACGGTCCCCGTTCTACCTCACCAAACAAGAGCTGGCTGACTTCAGCGCACATCTGACTCGACTTGTGCAGGCGTACAAGTCAAAGGTAGGCGAGCGAACACAGAATCCGGAGCTGCGGCCCCGCGGCAGTCGCCCCATCGAGGTGATCCTGTTCGCTGTCCCGGCAGCGGAGGAACCCAGTGAGTAGGCCGATCGCGCGAGTCTTGCACAATCGGCCGTACCTCATCTTTCTGGGGTCTCATGCGGCCGGCTCCCTCGGGCGCTCGATGATGCTGCTCGGCGCGGGGATCTGGGTGCAGAAGCTCACGGGAAGCGATGCGGGCGCCGCGCTGACCATCCTGTTCGCGCTTCTGCCCACGCTACTTTCACCTCTTGCGGGAGCAATCGTCGACCGAGTCTCTCGCCGCAAAACGCTCATCCTGCTGAACTTTGCCAGCGCAGCTTGCGTGCTTCCCTTGCTCTTTGTCCATGAGCCCGATCAGGTAGCCATTATCTACGTCGTGCTATTCGTCAACGGTATGATCTCCATGGCGATTCAACCCGCGCAGTCCGCCCAGCTCGTAGAACTGTCCTCCACGGAGGAGCTGCCTGCGATGAACGGGCTGCTTCGAGCGACATTGGAGTCTCTCAAGCTCGGCTCTCCCGCACTTGGGGCAGGGTTGTTTGTCCTCGCAGGACCTCAGACCGTCGTTGTCGCCCAGATCTCCTGTTCTGCAACGGCTGCGATCCTGATCTCATTGCTCCCACGCACTCCAATAGACTCGCTCGGCAAGCGTGCCGAAGGTGGAGCACCGGCCGTGTTCGGCCGAACGTTCTTTGACGGCTTTGCGCTCATCTTTCGGGATCCAGCGCTCTTGCGCTTGAGCACGGTCAGTTGCGTCTTCATGGCCTCAGCCGGCGTCAGTGAGTCCATCCGCTGGTCCGTTGTCTCACAGGGACTCGACGCCGGCTCGGAGTGGATGGGAGTGCTCCAAGTGGTGATGGGCATAGGGTCGATCACATTCGGAGTGCTGTCGATGCGAATCGTTGCCCACCTCGGCTCTCTCAAAGCAGCGGCGTTCTCTCTTGCACTCTTTGCAATCGGAACAGGCGCATGGACATCGAGCGCAGCACCGGTCATCTACCTCGGAGCGATCTTGGTGGGAGGCGGCGTGGCTATGGTCGTCGTATCGTCACTGGTTCTGCTTCAATCAACTGCAGCCGCAAACGAGCAGGGGAGAGTCTTCTCAGCATTTGAGCTTCTGACGACGGGGCCGCAGCTAGCTAGCATCGCCCTCGGCGCCTACCTCATTACTGTGGTCGACTACAGACTCATCGCGCTTTCCCTTGCGCTGATCAGCGCAGCTCTAGCCCTTGCAACGAGCATGCCGCTTCGGAACCGAGCGAAGTCATCGCGCATCCAAGGACGGCTGCGTCGTCCACGCTGATGACGCCACGGATTCGGAGTCCTTGGACTTGGATGGAGACGTCATAGCACTCGTGTGCTCAGACAGAGAAAGAGGCCGACGTAGCTATTCACTCCGTCAATCACCGAGGAAGGGCGCCAGTATCGCGGGGTGGGCCGAAGGCGGCGATGGCAGGGGGAGACAGTCGTGGAGGACACGGTAGTCCGACGAGGGCCAACCGCGGTCCCATCCACGCGGGCAGGTGCGTGTGGCCAGGAGCCAGTTCTAGTGGCGCAAGCACATGAGGTAGGGACGCGCGATGGTGGAGCGGATCGCTGAGAGCGTGCGTGGATTCGTCGTGTTGGCTTCTGCCCCTAAGGCAAGAGCCCCGCGGCATGGTGTCCGCGGGGCTCCGTTCCTCTGAGGTTGGGACTACTTGCTGTCTTCGTCGACCCAGTCCATCGACTTCGTGACGGCCTTGCGCCAGTTGCGCAGTTGGCGGTCGCGTTCGTCGGTGTCCATGGCGGGCTCCCATCGACGGTCTTCCTGCCAGTTGGCGGAGAGGTCGTCGAGGCCCTTCCAGAAGCCGACCGCGAGTCCAGCCGCGTAGGCCGCGCCGAGTGCGGTGGTCTCCGCGACGACCGGGCGAACCACCGGAACGCCGAGCACGTCTGCCTGGAACTGCATGAGGGCGTTGTTGGCGACCATTCCGCCGTCGACCTTCAGCTCGGTGAGGTCAACGCCGGCGTCGGCGTTGACCGCGTCGAGGACATCCCGGGTCTGAAAGGCGACCGCTTCGAGGGCCGCACGGGCGATGTGATTCTTGTTGACGTAGCGCGTCAGTCCGACAATGGCGCCGCGCGCATCGGGGCGCCAGTAGGGGGCGAACAGGCCCGAGAACGCCGGAACGATGTACACACCACCGTTGTCGGGAACGCTGGCGGCCAGCTCTTCCACCTGAGGTGCTTCGTCGATGATGCCGAGCTGGTCGCGGAGCCACTGGATCAGAGATCCGGTGACAGCGATCGACCCTTCGAGCGCGTAGTGCGCCGGGGCGTCGCCGAGCTTGTAACCGACCGTGGTGAGGAGTCCGTTCTTGGAGTGAACGATCTCTTCTCCGGTGTTGAAGATCAGGAAGCAACCGGTGCCGTAGGTGTTCTTGGACTCACCGGCCTGGAAGGCGGCCTGTCCGAAGGTGGCTGCCTGCTGATCGCCGAGGATGCCCGAGATCGGCGTCTCACGCAGCAGGGACGAGTCTTCGGCGTAGCCATAGACCTCGGACGACGACTTGATCTCGGGCAGCATCGAGCGCGGAACCCCGAACACCTCGAGGATGTCGTCGCGCCATTGCAGCGTCTCGAGGTCCATGAAGAGCGTGCGCGAGGCGTTGGTCACATCGGTCGCGTGAACGCCGCCGTCGACGCCACCGGTGAGGTTCCACAGCACCCAGCAGTCCGTGGTGCCGAAGAGAAGGTCTCCGGCCTCGGCAGCCTCGCGGGCTCCTTCGACGTTCTCGAGGATCCAGGCGATCTTCGTGCCCGAGAAGTAGGTCGCCAACGGAAGTCCGACGACGTCCTTGAACCGGTCGGTTCCACCGTCAGCGGCAAGGCGGTCGACGATGTCCTGGGTGCGGGTGTCCTGCCAGACAATGGCGTTGTAGACCGGTACGCCGGTCTTCTTGTTCCACACCACTGCGGTCTCACGCTGGTTGGTGATGCCGACCGTGGCGATGTCGTGACGCGTGAGATCAGCCCGTGCGAGGGCGACCCCGATCACCTCCTGGACGTTGTGCCAGATCTCTGCCGCGTCGTGCTCGACCCAGCCCGCCTGGGGCATGATCTGCTCGTGTTCCTTCTGACCGACCGAGATGATCGAGCCGGCGCGATCGAAGATGATCGCACGACTGGACGTTGTGCCCTGGTCGATGGCGATGACGTACTTGGACATGGAGTTCCTTTCGATGTGGCGGCGCCTCTCTGCGTCGCCGTGTGGAGAGTTGGATCGGACTCGGCAAGTCTTGGCCGAGCAACTGTCGCGGCCCCACGCGGGGGCGTGAGGTTGGCTGGAGCACGGGGGTCGTCCTCCAGCCAACCTGAGGATTACAGGGAGAGTAGCGCGGGAGCGGCGAACGCGGCGATTGCACCACCGACGAGCGGCCCAACCACGGGGACCCATGCGTAGCCCCAGTCGCTTGCGCCCTTGCCCTTGATCGGCAGGATTGCGTGGGCGATGCGCGGACCGAGGTCGCGAGCGGGGTTGATGGCGTAGCCGGTCGGTCCACCGAGGGACGCACCGATACCGACGACGAGAAGCGCCACGGGCAGCGCGGTCAGCGGGCCGAGGCCGCCGGGCACGCCGACGTTGACGTCGCCGTAGTCCGCGAACGCGAGGATGACGAACACCAGCACGAACGTCGCGAGCACCTCGGTGAGGAAGTTGGCGCCGTAAGAGCGGATCGCCGGTCCGGTCGAGAAGACTCCGAGCTTGTTCGCCGCCTCCGGTTCCTCATCGAAGTGCTGCCTGTAAGCCACCCAGCACAGGATCGCGCCGATGATCGCGCCGACCATCTCAGCGGCGAAGGCGACGAAGAACATCGTCGTGTCGATCGTGCCCGCGATGAGCAGACCGATCCCGACGGCGGGGTTGAGGATTGCGCCGGAGTACGCCGAAACGAGAACACCCGCGAACACGGCGAGGCCCCAGCCCCAGTTCACCATCAAGAAGCCGCCGGCGTTGCCCTTCGTCTTGGCGAGGGCGACGTTCGCCACAACACCACAACCGAGCAGCACGAGCATGCCCGTGCCCACCATTTCGGATAGGAAGTACAGTCCGAGATTGACGTCCATAGCTGTCGTCATTGACCTTTCGAGTTTGACCTCCCCGATGCCGTCAGGGCACGTCGAAGAGGCAGAAAAATGAGTAGTGATGGAGCCCGCACGACGAGGCGCCGGTGTGAGCAACCGCTCACGCGGAGATGACCGCACCTCCCTTCGCTGGGGCGGCGCGATGCGCTTCGCCGCGGAGGGTGACCGTGCGGTCGCGGAACTGCTGTGCGGCGGAGCGTGTCGTCGTTGAATGCTCGTTCATTCCGGACCTTTCGAGACTGTTCTCGAAACCATGCCGCGCCGCTGCACAGAACCGCAATTCTGATGCACGAACGTGCACGACACGCCTTTGTGCGACGGTGCGGCGCCCGTTCGGCGCTGAACGCGCCGTCATTTCGACGCGGAACGGGCACATTCGTGCACCAGCTATCGCCACGCTCGCGGGCTTCGTCTGCGATGCGCGGACCGGGATCGAGCCTGGGTCGCAGGCGCCGGAACGGTGCGGATGATCATCGGAAGCGACGAGTGGGTATCTCGAGGGGTATTTTGCGGGATCAGCGCAGTACTGCACCGATATTTCGGTTGGATGGGAGGCGCTGTCGGAAATCGGGGGCGGGGATTCTCCCTGCTTGCGGGCTGGTCATCCGACGCGCGGTCTGCGTGAGAATGAAGAGGGAGCATCGTGTCTCGAATGTGGGGGACCCGTCCGGATCGATCCGGGCATGTCGGCGAGGAACGACGCACCAATCTGGTTCGTGCGCTCGCACAAGTCGTCGTCGGAACGCTCGTCGTCGGGATGACCTCGGCCGCGTCGTTCGCCGTCGCCTCGCCGGCTCGGGCCGCCGAGGATGCGCTTCCGGTCGTGACCTGCACCTCGGATCCCAACATCTTCAATACCGGCTACGACGCTGCGACCGGTGGCGCGCTGCCGGCCGGCGCCATGGACGCGAACTGGCAGGTCGCCGGCGGTGAGGAGGGCTTCTTCCACCCGGATGGCACCGTCCCGCCCTCGGCGACGTCATTGCCTCCGTCCGATGCGCTCTGGGCTGACGCTGAAGTCGGAAATGTCGTTCCGCACGCATGGGTACAGAGCCCGAGCGCCAACGCGCAGTGGATCAGCGCGAACTTCAACGGCGTTGGCGGGGGGAACCAGACACAGGGCAATGGCGACTGGTACTACCGATTCCAGTTCGCTCTCGACGACACGGTGAACCCCGACGCGTTCGCGCTCACGATGAAGTGGTTCGCCGACAACAGCGTCGCGGGTGTCTGGGTGAATGGCATTTCGCAGACGGGCGCGAACCTGCCCCAGAGCCCGACGAATCCCTACTTTCACCCCGGTTTCCGTGCGGGCAACGAAGCCACCACCGTGCTCGACAACAGCTGGCTGACCGGTGCGAACACGATCATCGTGCAGATCAAGAGCTACTGGACCGCCGAGGGCTTCAACGCCCAGGTCGTGCCGACTCCGCTCTGCGCGGACTGGGGCGACGCCCCCGACAGCTATGGAACAACCGTCGAGCAGGATGGCCCGAACCACGCGCTGCTGGACGGCCTCACCCTCGGCACCACGATCGACGCCGAACTCGACGGACGCCCCGGTCCCGGCGCCGATGGCGATGACACCACGGGTATCGCGGACGAGGACGGCCTCGTCGGCTCGGTCGGGGTCGTTCCCGGCGAGCCGACCGACGTCAGCCTCGTCGTGACGAACGACACCGACGAGGTGGCTACGCTCGCCGGCTGGATAGACCTCGACAACAGCGGCACGTTCGATTCGAGCGAGCTCGCGACGATCGGCATCCCCGCCGGCAGCGGCACGGCCGAGCACACCCTCACGTTCCCCGCGGGGGCACCCTCCGGCGAGACCTTCGCCCGCTTCCGCTTGTTCACCGGCGCCATCGCCGCTCCGCTGCCGAGCGGCTCCGCCGCCGCCGGAGAGGTCGAGGACTACCCGGTCGGCTTCGCAGACCGAGCCCTTGAGATCGAGAAGACCACGACTCAGACGACAACCAGTCGCCCGGGCGACGTGATCGAGTACACGATCACGGCGACGAACACGGGCACTGCGGCCTTCACCGCTCTCAACCCCGCCGTTGTGATTGACGACATCCGGGGCGTTCTCGATGACGCGGTGTACAACAATGACGCCACGGTGTCCGTTGCAGGCACACCGTCGTACCTCGATCCCGGCTTCCTGTCGTGGAGCGGGGCACTGCCGGCGGGTGCGTCGGTTGCCATCACCTATACGGTGACCCTTGCGGGCGGCGGCGACGGCATTGTGCGCAACGTCGCCTGGCAGCCCGAGACACCTCCGACCCCGGGAACACCGCCGACGGACGTCCCGACCTGTGACTCCACGGACGACGACGGCAACGACGAGGCGACCGGTGAGCGCTGCGCGGCCACCGAGAACCTTCTGCCGCGCCTCACAGTCGAGAAGTCGGCCGACACGGTTGATCTGCCGACGGACGGGACGAGCGTCACCTACGAGATCGTCGTGACGAACGAGGGCCCCGGTGCCTTCACCGATGCTCGCCCGGCGACCTTCGTCGATGATCTGTCGGCTGTACTCGATGACGCGGCGTACAACGCTGACGCCTCGGCGACGTCGGGCGACGTCTCGTTCTCGGCGCCCGAGCTCAGATGGGAAGGAGCACTCGGCGCCGGTGACTCAGCGACGATCAGATACACGGTGACGTACGATGCATCGGCGGGTGACAACGTGCTCGTCAACACCGTGTGCGTGCCCGAGAGCGATGCTCTCGACCCGGCTGCCGCGTGTGACGTCGTGCAGATCCCCGCAGCCGCGCTCGAGACGGGCAAGACGGTCGACCCGGCGAACGGTACGGCCGTCGTCGCGGGTCAGGAGCTCACATACACCCTGTCGTTCACCAACGTCGGCCAGGCTCCTGCAGCTGTCGACGCGCTCGACACACTCACCGATGTGCTCGACGATGCCGAGATGACCGCAGGGCCGATCGCCGATGACGGTCTGACTGCCGCACTCGCCGACGATGAGCTTGCGATCACAGGAGAGGTGCCGGTCGGTGAGACGCTGACGGTCCGCTACACCGTGACGGTCAAGGCGTTCGATGAGCAGGGCGACCACATGCTCAGCAACGTTCTCAGCACGGGTGACGGAACCTGCCCGCCCACCGGTTGCGAGACCACCGAGAACCCGGTGCGGCACTACGCAGTGTCGAAGGGTATCGCCGCGTCGACACCCGAGACCGTGAGTCCCGGCGACATCGTCACCTATACACTCACGATCACCAACGACGGCACCGCCGCCTACACCTCCGCCACCCCCGCGACGTTGAGCGATGATCTGTCGGCGGTGCTCGACGACGCGACTCTTTCCGGCACACCGACCGCCTCGGTCGTCGGCCAGCCCGGAACCGTTCTGCCGGCACCGGCTTTCACCACCCCGAACCTGAGCTGGTCGGGACCGATCGCCGTCGGCCAGACCGTCGCCATCGCATACTCGGTCACCGTGAACGATCCGCGCAGCGGCGATGGCTCGCTCAAGAACACGGTCATTCCGACCGGCCCCGGTGGCGAGTGCTCCGCGGGCGAGTGCAGCACCGTCACACCGCTCCAGTTCCACACGGTGACGAAGTCGTCGTCTGCGACGAGTGCGGTGCCCGGCGACACCGTCACCTACACGATCACCGTCGACAACGACAGTGCGGTCGACTACACGGCGGACGCCCCGGTATCGCTCACCGACGATCTGTCGGAGGTGCTCGACGATGCGACCTACAACGATGACGCGACGAACGGTGCGACGGTTGCGGGCAGCACTCTCTCGTGGGAGGGGGCACTCCCTGCGGGATCGCGGATCACCATCGTCTACTCGGTGACGATCAACGACCCGATGACCGGCGACGGCGTTCTCACCAACACGGTCGTCCCGGAGAGCCCCGGCGGCGCATGCCAGCCTGAGGCTTGCGACACGGTCACAGCGGTGCAGGCGTACACCGTGGTCAAGACGGCTTCAGCCGACACCGCAGAGCCCGGCGGCACGATCACCTACCGGGTGACGGTGACCAACACGGGCACCGTCGACTACACCCCCGAGAATCCGGCCTCGTTCGCCGATGATCTCTCCGCGGTGCTCGACGATGCGACCTACAACGACGACGCCGACAACGGTGCGATCTACGCCGAGCCGACGTTGTCCTGGTCGGGCGCGCTGGCAGCCGGAGACGCGATCACGATCACGTACTCGGTGACGGTCAATGCGCCGAACACCGGTGACAACGAGATCACGAACGCGGTCGTCCCGACCGGGATCGGCGGATCATGTGACGCAGCGGGTGGATGCTCGACAACCACCGATGTGCAGTCGTACACCGTTGCGAAGTCGGCGTCGGCGACGTCCGTCCAATTGGGCGGAACCATCACCTACACGGTGACGGTCGTCAATACTGGTGCGGTCGATTACACGGCCGCGGCTCCGGCATCCTTCACCGACGACCTCTCGGCGGTGCTCGACGACGCGACGTACAACGGCGACGCGACCAACGGCGCGACGATCACGAGCAACACGCTCGCGTGGTCGGGGGCGGTGGCGGTCGGCGAGTCGATCGACATCACGTATTCGGTGACCGTCAACGCCCCGAACAGCGGAGACAACGTGCTCACCAACGTTGTCTTCCCGACTGGTCCGGGCGGATCGTGCGACCCCGAAGAGGTGTGTGAGGCGATCACCCCGGTGCAGTCGTTCACCGTGACGAAAACCGCGGATGCCACCGACGTGACTCCCGGTGACACGGTGACGTACACGCTCGAGATCGTCAACACCGGCCAGACGGCCTACACGGCCGCCGATCCGGCGACCCTGACGGATGACCTGTCAGCGGTGCTCGACGACGCGACCTACAACGGCGACGCGACGGGCGGCGCCACATACACCGCACCCGAGCTGTCATGGGAAGGCGCACTGGCGGTCGGTGAGGCCGTCACCGTCACGTACTCCGTGACCGTCAACGATCCGATCACCGGGGACAGCCAGCTGAACAATGCTGTCGTCACCGAGAACGGTGGAAACTGCGCGTCCGGATCGACCGACCCGGCATGTGTCGAGAACGTGCCCTCGGGGTCGTTCACGGTCGCGAAGACGTCCTCGGCCGTCACCGCGCTGCCCGGCGACGTCATCGTCTACACGGTCACCGTCACCAACACCGGCGCGATCGCGTACACCGACGACGAGCCGGCTTCCTTCGACGACAACCTCGCGAACGTCCTCGACGACGCGACGTACAACGATGACGCCTCGAACGGAGCCACTGTCTCCGCTACGACGCTCGCCTGGGAGGGGCCGCTTGCCGTCGGCCAGACCATCGAGATCACCTACTCGGTCACCGTGAGTGAGCCGGGCGCAGCGGCCGGCGACCTCAATCTCGGCAACATCGTCGTCCCGACGTCTCCGGGTGGCGGGTGCGACCCCGAGAGCACGTGCACCACCGGAACTCGTATCGGTCAGTTCCAGGTCTCGAAGACCTCGTCGGGTTCTGGCGAGGTGATTGAGGGGGACGTGCTGACGTACACGATCAGCGTGGTCAACAACAGCGCCGTCGACTTCACCGACGCCGACCCCGCCTCGTTCAGCGATGACCTGTCGGCCGTGCTCGATGATGCGACATACAACGAGGACGCCACAGAGGGGGCGTCGGTCGATGCCGCGACACTCCGCTGGGAGGGGCCGCTCGCGGCCGGGTCCACGACGACGATCACCTACTCGGTGACTGTCAACGCGACTGGTGATGGCGATGGCATCCTGACGAATGCGGTCGTGCCTGGCAACGGCGGGACCTGTGTCGGCGAGTGCTCGACAGTGGATGCGCTGCGGGCCTACACGGCTTCGAAGACGTCCTCGGCCGCAGGAGAGGTGACCGAGGGGGATGTGGTCACGTATGCGATCACGCTCACGAACACCGGGGCTGTCGACTACACCGATGCGATGCCGGCGTCGTTCAGCGATGACCTGTCTGCGGTGCTGGATGATGCGTCGTACAACGACGATGCATCCGCCGGCGCGACCGTTGTCGGCGACGCGCTGACGTGGTCGGGTGCTCTCGCCACCGGAGCAACGGTCGAGATTAGCTACTCGGTGACCGTTCTCGCTGCCGGGAATGGCGACGGTGTGCTCACGAACGCGGTCGTTCCCACCGGTGTCGGCGGCGGCTGCGAGTCGGCGGAGGAATGCTCGACCACGGACAGGATTCGCTCCTTCACCGTCGACAAATTGGCCTCGAGCAGCACGGTCGGCAGCGGTCAGGTGCTCACCTACACGGTTGTCGTGACGAACACGGGTGCCCTGCCGTTCACGGCGGAGAACCCGGCCGAGTTGACCGATGATCTCTCCGACGTCCTCGATGATGCGTCGTACAACGGTGACGCATCCAACGGCGCGATGTACGCCGACCCGGTTCTTTCGTGGGCTCTGACGATCCCTGTAGAGGAGAGCGTCATCGTCACCTACTCAGTGACAGTCGCGGAAGAGCGCAGCGGAGATCTCCGGTTGGTCAATGCGGTAGTCCCGGGTGTCGGCGGTGCGTGCCTCGATGAGGGGTCGTGCACTACTGTCACTCCGGTGCGCGGTTACGTCGTCACCAAGACCGTCGACGCGACCTCGACGGGGCTCGGCCAGGTTGTGAGCTACACGATCGAGATCGAGAACACCGGAGCAGTCGATTACACCGAGGCGGCGCCCGCGTCGTTCGCCGACGACCTCTCTGAGGTGCTCGACGACGCGACCTACAACCACGACGCGACGGCCGGTGCGACCTACGCCGAGCCGGCGCTCAACTGGTCGGGTCCGCTCGCCGTCGGCGAGGTCGTCACGATCTCGTACAGCGTCACGGTCAACGAAGCCGCGTCCGGGGACCGGGAACTCGTCAACTCGGTCGTTCCCGGTGACGGACAGTCCTGTCTGGATGCCTGCCGGACGCTGACGGAGATAGATGTTCCTGGCGCACCGCCCCTGGCGACCACGGGCATGAATCCGTGGATCCTGGGTGGCGGGCTGGGGATCGCGGCGCTTGCGATCCTCGCCGGACTCTCTCTGCTCCTCGGTAGCCGCCGTCACAACACGACCGCATAATCGAGAAGCGAAAGGACAGGTGACGGGTGGAACCCGAAGGATCCACCCGTCACCGAATCCGTGACATGTCACTCACACATCTCCCAAGGGTCGTCTCCCGTGCGGCCGTACTCACATTCCTGCTCGCGATGCTCGGGTCGACCGGGATCGGTGCCGCCCACGCCGCGGCCGACGAGCAAGCCACGCCGAGCATCGCGGTGACGCTGACCAGCGGCGTGGAGTCCCTGGGCGCCGGGGACGAGCTCACCTACAGCGCTGAGATCACGAACCGGGGTGAGGCGCTGCAGGTGAGGGTGGTGCTGACCCCACCGGAGTTCGTGACGGTCGGATCTCTCGCTGGCGCTGAGGTCGAGGACAACGAGGTGACCTGGTCGCTCACGCTCGCCGCGGCAGAGGCGACGGCGATCGAGATCCCCGTGACAGTCGGCGACATTCCCGTCGGCGAGCGGCGTGCGACCGCGCTCTTGAGTGTCTACCTCGGTGATTCGACGCGCCCGCTCGTGCGCACTGCATCTGCTGACCTGATCGACGGCGTCGATGATGAGCAGACCGTCGCAAGCTCATGGCCGACCGTGCTGTTCTGGGGTGGCACCGGGCTGGCGGTCGTGCTCGCGATGGTCGCGATCGCGCTCATTCTGCTGCTGCGGCGGCGTCGCGCTGAGGTGCAGGTATAGGAAGGGTGCCGGGCGTAAGACAAGGGCTTGCTCATCGTGCTACTTTGCGAGGCGCGATCCTGACGTCACACTGATGAGATGAGTCGTGAGCAGAAGGCGGGACGAGCGACCGGATCAGCCCATGCAGGTCGCCGTGACGCGGCCGGTCTCATCCTGAGACGCGTCGCGCGCGGCTTCTTCCGCACGGCCGCGCCGGATGCCGCAGCCGGGCAGACTTTCTACGCGCTGCTCAGCATCGTGCCGACGCTCATCGCGGTGTTCTCACTGATCAGCCTGGCGGGCGACAAGGATGACGGTATGCGCGCGGCGCTGGATGCCGCACGCGAGATGTTGCCCCCGGATGTGTACGCCGGTATCGATGGCCCGCTGCAGGAGGCGGCGACCGCCGCGGGGTCGGGGTGGGTGCTCGTCTCGGCACTGGTGATCGCGTTGTGGTCGGTGGCACGCTACGTCACAGCGCTCGGACGGGCGATCAATCGCATCTACGGTGTGCCGGAAGGGCGGATGCCCTGGAAGGCCAAGCCTGTGCACCTGCTGGTGACGGCGGCGGTATTCGCGCTGGTGTCGGCCGCGGGCGGTGTCGCGGCGCTCAGCTGGCCTCTCGTGCAAACGCTCGGTCGCACCTTCGGTGTCGGCGACCTGGCACTCCAAACCTGGCGTTTCGCGCGGTGGCCCGTTCTCGTCCTGCTGGTGGTACTGATCATCGCGATTCTTTACTATTTCGCGCCCAACATCGCCCACGCGCACTTCCGGCTGGTGAGCGTGGGCGCGATCATCGCGGTGGCTGTGTTCGCTGTAGCATCCGCCGGTCTCGGTTTCTACGTCAGCAACTTCGCCGACTACGACCGCATCTACGGGTCGTTCGCCGGCGTGATCATCTTTCTGCTGTGGCTCTGGATCGGAAACATGGCGCTCCTACTCGGAGCGCTGTTCGACGCCGAACTGGAGCGCGTGCGCGAACTGCGCGCGGGGATTCCCGCGGAGCGCGACCTGCAGGTCGCGCTCCGCGATACCGAGCGGATCGAACGAGCCGCGGCCCGCGACGTCGAGGAGGAGCAGGCCGCCCGCCGTCTGCGACGCTCGCGCCGCTGACGGCCGCGCGGCGTCAGCGCACCGCGCGGCCGTCAGCGATGTCGATCAGACGTTGCAGCACGGGTCCCGAACGCAGCCCGTTGTGCTCGTGCTCGTTGGTCACCCACGGGTGCACACCGGGCAGCAGCCGTGCGGTCTCCATCGAGAACTCGTACGGCACGTAGACGTCATTCAGATACACAGCGGCAGCCCCGGTCACGCCCGACGCCGCAATCGCCTCCGCGTCGTAGATCTTCGGCCACTCGTGTTCAGCCAGACGCATGGCGACACCGCGCCAGGGCCGGAACGCCGGAACCGTCTCGGTCCACGAGCTCTGAATGTGCTCGCCGGTGAACAGAGTGGGGTCCTCATCGAAGGCGACGGGCGTCATGCGCTCTGCCGACCACCGCGTCGCCTGCCCCGAGGCGTAGCTGGACTCGTGGAACACGTAGTACAGCGGATTGCGGCCGCCGTACGGCATCGCCGCAGCGAGGTCGTAGCGGAACGCGTTCGTGCGCGGGTCGAGCTCGAGCAGTGACCACAGCGTCTGCCAGCCATCGTTGGTGCCCAGCGCCGAACCGACCGAGCGCAGCCGCGAGACCGAGACGATCTCGCCGTCGGGCAGCACGAGTTCGCCTGCGGCGGCGAGATCGACCAGCGCGCGCATCCGCTCGCGATGCTCGGGAAAGCGTCGGTAGTACTGCTCGGATGCTGTCTGCATCTTCTCGTAGCAGAGCGCGTACACCTCATCGGGGTGGCGGTCGATGGTGCTGAGCCCGCCGGTGATGAACACGCTCTGCAACGACGACGCATCGGTGGAGAGGTACGCCAGCGTCGTGAAGCCGCCGAATGACTGGCCGAGCAGGCTCCACCGCTCGATGCCCAGAGCCTCGCGCAGTGCTTCGGCGTCGCGCACGATCGAATCCGCGCGCAGGTGGGTCAGGTATTCGGCCGCGCGCTCATCGCCGAGCGACAGCAGGTCGTCGCTGACCGGCGTGGAGCGTCCGGTGCCGCGCTGATCGAGCATGACGACCCGGAAGTGCTGCAGCGCTGTGTCCAACCAGGCCGGCGCTGACGGTGCGTGAAACGGGCGAGGAGCCTCGTGCCCCGGACCACCCTGCAGGAAGACCAGGTGCGGCAGGTCCTCTCCGCCGGGGCGCGAGATCACTGCGGCGAACACCTCAAGAGTGCGCTCGTCATCGGCATCCGCCCATACCAGCGGAACCGTCAACCGATGCTCGGCGACGGTGAGATCCTGCATCCGGCGGACAGTTGTCTGAGCAGTGCGCATCACATCACGTTCCCTACGTAGGAGTACTTCACGAACACCTCGGCGGCGATACCGGACTCCTCCAGCACCCCCTGGAGTGCGGTCATCATGTAGTGGGAATCCCACCCCATGTACAAGTGGTGCGCGGCATCGAGCGAGTCCCACTGACCCTTCCACGCCATCTCGTCGTAGATCGGCCCGCCGTGCTTCGCGCTGTAGGCGAGCGCCGCGGACGGATCATCGGTCCATGCGCGTCGGAAGACACGGTTGAACAGGGCGCGCACATCCTTGATCTCCCAGTGCTCGCCCCGATACTCGCAGTAGTCGAACTCGCGCTCCCACCCCATCGGCCACCCGCGCCGCCGCACGGCATCGAGCACCGGGGTGAGTCCGTCGTCGTCGATCTCGGGCAGCGCCGGGCGTGCCCAGATCGTCACGAACTCGTCGATCAGGCGGACGGTGCGCGCCGTGATCGCCGCGGTATTCCAGCTCGCCACTGCGGCCAGCTCCCGCGTGGCGGGCACCGCACTGCGCGCATAGGCATCGTCGCGTTTGGTGGGGAACGAGGCACCGAACACGCGCTCGGTCAGCGCGGACTCCAGCAGCGTCAGGTTTCCCAGCGTCGGTGCGAGCGCACGATGGCTGTTCTGCTCGTCGTCGCTGTAGTCCTTCCACACCCGGGAACCGTCTCCGCTCCAGCCGTCGGCGGGGACCGCCGGCACGATGCTCTCGATGTCGTAGGCGTCGAGGTCATCGACCTGCTCGAGTCGGCCGAGCACGTACGCGGGGTGGGGGAGCTCCCCATACTTGAGCACGGCGCTCACGCGCTCATCCGACGGCGTGATGCGCGCGACGGCGCGCATCAGCTCATCGCGTCCCGTCTGACGGGCGCGGCACAACCGTGCGATGAGCCGGTCGGTCGGCAGGCCGACGATCGCGCGGCGCAGGAACATCGCCTGCGTCCACTCCAGCACCTCGATCAGCTCGTCGCGCGTGATCGCGCCGCGACGGTGGTCGCCGTACGCGCTCATCACGAGGGGGTACGTCGCCCGCCCGAAGGTGTTCAGATGGTGCAGATGACGGCGGATGCCGGCATCCGATTCGCCTTGCGGGTCCAGGAGGATGCCGTAGATCTCGGCATACTCGCGCCAGACGGTGGCATCCGCACGCAGACGCGCGGCGTCGAGTCGGGGGAACGAGCTGCGGAACGCGGCGTACACGCCGTGCTCGCCCGAGACGTCGATCTCGCGGCCGAGTGTCATCACCAGGAAGTGACGCCAGAACGCGCCGATGCTCTCACCGGTGGCCTGCTCGATGGGCAGCCAGAACTCCTGCTCGATGCTCAGCTGCTCGGCGTGGGAGAGGCCCATCAGGATGTAGTTGTGGATGAGCTCGTGGTCGCGCAGCGGCTGCCCGGTCGAGTTCAGGCTCTCGAAGATCTGCTGGGCGCTGGCGCTGGCGCCGAGCGTGATCGAGACGTGCTCGAGCTTCTGCAGACCACGCCAGATCACAGCTGCCTCATCGGCATGCACCTGACTGCGGAAGAAGGCGTAGTTATCGTCGAAGCGCGACTCGCGGTCGGCATCATCGCGCCGGTCGAGCACGACCGACTCGTACAACTCGGCCCAGGCGTGGTGCGGGCGCAACTTGGTGCGGGACGCGTCATCGGCGCGGACGAGGACGCGTTCGAGCTCGGCGGCCATCGCGGGATCACTGCCCTGCACCGCGTGGTGCAGCGCGGCGATCAGCAGCATGACCGTCGTGATGCGCTGCTGCCCGTCGATAAGGATCAGGTCGCCGCCCGAGGCGTCGCGGCCCGACAGGATGGAGCCGATGAAGTGCCGGTGCTCGTCATCTTGTGCGGCGACCGCACGGATGTCCGAGAGCAACTTCTCGCATCCGCCGATGTCCCAGCGGTACTGACGCTGATACACCGGGACGACGATGTTGGTCGTGGGAGCGGCGAGCCACTCGATGGTGCCGGTTGCGGTCGCTTCGACATTCGTCGCCGTTGCCATGACTGGGTGATTCCTCCGAGCGGCGGTGTGACGGAACCCGCCGCATCGAGTCTAGCCGTGGCCAGATTTTTCCTGGCCGGGCTCTGGGGAGTGTCCAGGGTGCGCAGGTAGGCTTGCCTAAGTAGGGCCTGTTAAAACGTGCTGGCCCGCTACGAAAGGACATGACTCAGATCATGGGATACATCAAGTCCGCAGCCCTTGAAGACAAGGGGTTCGTGATCCTCGACAGCTACGGCGCCGAGATGGACCCCAAGGAATGGCTCGACATCGAGTACGTCGACTGGAAGTCTTCCGGCGACACCCGCTTCGCCCCGCTCGCCAGCGCCAAGGGCGAGATCGAGTGCAACGGCTTCTGGAACCACAAGCCGCCGCGCACCGACAAGGACGGTGTCTGGATCGACTCGCAGACCGCGATCGCTCCGACCCTCACCGCACGCGCCCAGGAGCCCGGTGCGAACGTCGGCCGCTGCCGCATCATCGAGCTGCAGCCGACCCCGTACGGCGAGTGCCTGTACAACCTGCACCAGGACGACAACAACCGTCTGAACCCGGATGGTACCGGATGGGTCGTCCGCGGCTTCTTCAACCTCACCGACGACAAGGACAGCTACTTCGTCCTGCGTGAGAACCGCACCGACCCGAGCATCGAGTACCGGATCGCCCTGCCCGCCGGCGCCCAGCTGATCGTCGACACGCAGCGCCTGTGGCACGCCGCGACGCACAACGGTACCGAGCCGCGCTACTGCCTCATCACCTCGTGGGAGTCGGGCCCCGAGCTCGACGCCTACATTGAGAAGTACAACGGCACCGACCAGCACACCCAGGTCGAGGTCGCGCAGGACGTGCTCGAGGCGGGCTACGCCGAGCAGGCTCGCAAGGATGCCGCGCGCGCGGCCTACTACGCCGCGAAGGGCCAGCAGGTCAAGCTCGCGATGAGCGAGGCCTGAGCCTCTGAACGCCTGAGGATCCGGGCGGATCACATGCTTGTGATTCGCCCGGATCTGGGTGATAATCGCCGTACAACCACATAGTTCGCCGGATTCTCGGTTCAGGTCGTAGGGGAAGACGTACCTGATGAAACGGAGAGATCATGGCGACGGGATACGCACGCGGGGTGGTGTTCATCCACTCCGCACCACGCGCGCTTTGCCCGCACCTCGAATGGGCGGTCGGAGGCGCCATCGGGCGCGCCGTCAGCTTCGACTGGAGCGATCAGCCCGTGCAACAGGGTACGCGCCGCGCCGAGTTCCACTGGGACGGTCCGGTCGGTACGGGGGCTGCTCTCGCAACAGCCATCCGCGGGTGGGAGCATCTGCGCTTCGAGGTCTCAGAGGACCCCACGCCCGCCAATGACGGCGGACGCTGGCTGCACACGCCCGATCTGGGCATCCACTACGCGCAGACCGATGCGTCCGGCAACATCGTCATCGGCGAGGACCGCATCCGCTATGCGATGGAGATCGCCGCCGGCAGCGCGATCGAACTGCAACGTGAACTCGACGTCGCGCTGGGCTCGGCGTGGGACCAGGAACTGGAACCGTTCCGGCATGCCGGCGACGATGCACGCGTGGTCTGGCTGCACAAGGTCGGCTGAGTCGGATCATGAAAACCTGCGGAGGAGGCGCGAGTACCGGGGTCCGGTGAGTCGCTCCCGGAAGCCGAGAAAACGAATCCTCCGTGAGACGACTGAAGCCCCCTGCGGGGAAGCAGGGGGCTTCAGTCATGCGTGGCCGACTCAGTCGGCGCTGCGGAACGCGACAACGGCGTTGTGCCCGCCGAAGCCGAACGAGTTGCTGATCGCCAGCAGATCGCCGTCGCCGAGCGGCTGCGGTTCACCCGACAGCTTGAACGGCACAGCCGGGTCGGGCTCAGACATGTTGATGGTGGGCGGTGCGACCCGGTCGCGCAGGGCGAGCACCGTGTAGACGGCCTCCAGCGCGCCGGTACCACCCAGCAGATGGCCGGTCGATGCCTTGGTCGCCGAGACCGGGATCTCATCGATGCGGTCTCCGAAGACGCGCTTGAGAGCCTCGTACTCGTTGGGGTCGCCGACCGGGGTGGAGGTGGCGTGGGCGTTGATGTGCGCCACATCGTCGGCAGTCGCGCCGGCCTGAGCGAGCGCCTGCTCAACGGCGCGGGCAGCACCGGCGCCCTCCGGGTCGTTGCCGGTGATGTGATACGAGTCGGCCGTGACGCCGCCACCGACCAGGTAGGCGTAGATCTTCGCGCCGCGGGCCTTGGCGTGCTCCTCGGTCTCGAGGACCATGGCTGCACCGCCCTCGCCCATCACGAAGCCGTCGCGGTCAATCGCGCCAGGACGTGAGGCACCGGCGGGGTCGTCGTTGCGGCGCGAGAGCGCCTGGGCCGAAGCAAACGACGCCATCGTGATCGGGTGGATCGCCGACTCGGCGCCTCCGGCGATCACGACATCGGCCAAGCCGTCCTGCAGGTGCTCGTACGCGTTCACCAGCGACTCGGTGCTCGACGCGCACGCACTGACGACGGTGCGGGCGTACGCCTTCGCTCCGAAGTGCAGCGAGAGATTTCCGGCGCCCGCATTGGGCATCAGCATCGGCACCGTCAGCGGCATGACACGCCGCGGGCCGCGCTCGCGGAGGGTGTCCCAGGCGTCGAGCAGTGTCCACACGCCGCCGATGCCGGTCGCCCAGTCGATGCCGAGACGTTCGGGGGCCACGTCGGGCTCTCCGGCATCCGCCCATGCCTCACGCGCCGCGATCAGTGCGAACTGCGTGGACGGGTCGAGACGCTTGGCCTCGTGGCGCGGCAGGACCTCCTCGGGGCGCACGATGGCCTCAGCGGCGAACTTCACCGGGATCTCGTACTGGTCGACCCACTCGTGGGTCAGCGTCCGGGCACCGGGCTTTCCTGCGAGCAGGTTGGTCCAGTTCTCGGGGGCGGTGCCGCCCAACGCGGACGTGGCGCCGATACCGGTGACGACGATGCGCTTGGTCATGGGGGTCCTTCGTGAGGAGGGGAGGGATCAGGGAAGGAGGATGCCACGCCCCGCGGTCCGCGGGGGTGGCATCCGCAGGGTCTTACTCCTGGCCGGCGACGATGAAGTTGACGGCGTCGGCGACGGTCTTGAGGTTCTTGACCTCGTCGTCCGGGATGGTGACGCCGAACTTCTCCTCGGCGTTGACGACGATCGTCATCATCGAGATCGAGTCGATGTCGAGGTCGTCGGTGAACGACTTCTCCATCGCGACCTCGGATGCGTCGATGCCGGTCTCGTCGGTGACGAGCTCTGCAAGGCCAGCGAGGACCTCGTCGTTGGTGAGAGCCATGTTTCTTCCTCTTTCTCGGAGTGGTTTCGGAACCGGTGAACAGTCTAGGGAAAAGGGGCGCCCGGTCAGGGCAGCACGACGACCTGTGCGCCGAAGACGAGACCTGCGCCGAAGCCGATCTGCAGTGCCAACCCGCCGCTGAGCTCGGGGTGCTCCTCGAGTAGGCGGTGCGTCGCGAGCGGGATGGACGCGGCCGACGTGTTGCCCGTCGTCTCGATGTCGCGGGCGATGACGGTCGTCTCGGGGAGCTTCAGCTGCTTGGCGAACTCCTCGATGATCCGCAGATTCGCCTGGTGCGGGATGAAGGCGGCGAGGTCGGATGCCTCGATACCGGCCTTCTCGAGCGCTTCGCGCGCGGCCTTCGCCATCTCCCAGACGGCCCAGCGGAACACGCGCGGGCCCTCCTGGCGCAGCGTCGGCCATGGCGCGGTGCCATCGCGGAACTCCACGAGGGTGTGGTTCATGCCCACCAGGTCGGCCTTGGAGCCGTCCGACCCCCAGACGGTCGCCGAGATGCCCGGCGTCTCGCTGGGGCCGATCACGACAGCACCCGCGCCGTCGCCGAGCAGGAACGAGATGCTGCGGTCGGTGGGGTCGACGATGTCGGAGAGCTTCTCGGCACCGATGACGACCGCGTGGCGGGCCGTCCCGGTGCGGATCAGAGCATCGGCCTGGGCAACGGCGTACGCGTAACCGGCGCAGGCAGCGTTGATGTCGTAGGCGGCCGCCGGGGTGGCGCCGATCCGGTCTGCGACGATCGCCGCCACGGACGGCGTCTGCTTCGGGTTGCTGATCGTCGCCACGATCACGAGGTCGATCTCGGCGGGGTCGACGCCGGAGCGCTCGACCGCTTCGGCGGCGGCCGCCGCCGACAGGTCGACGGCCGATGTCTCGGCGATCGCGCGGGTGCGGGTGATGATGCCGGTGCGCTGGCGGATCCACTCGTCGCTGGAGTCGATCGGGCCGATCAAGTCGTCGTTGGGCACGGCGTTCTCGCCCCGGGCCGCGCCGACCGAGTAGATGCGGGTGTATGCGGGGCCCGATGGCGGGGCGGTGATGCCGGTCATGCTGCTGCTCCGTTCAGCAGCTCTGCAGCCGCATCGAGGTCTTCGGGGGTCTTGACCGCGACGTTGGGAACGCCGCGCAGTCCACGCTTGGCGAGGCCCACGAGCGCCCCGGCGGGTGCCAGCTCGATGAAGCCCGTGATGCCGGCCGCAGTGAACGACTCCATGCACAGGTCCCAGCGCACCGGGGACGAGACCTGGGTGACGAGCCGGTCGAGGGCGTCCTGGCCGGACGAGACGGCGGCGCCATCTCGGTTGGACCAGAGCGTGTGCGTCGGGTTCTGGGGTGTGACATCGTCAACCGCGGCGCGCAGGGTGTCTACGGCCGGGGCCATGTACGAGGTGTGGAACGCGCCGGCGACCTGCAGGGGCATGACCCGCACGCCGCGCGGTGCGCGCTCAGCCAGCTCGGCCAGCGCGGGAAGCTCGCCGGCGGCGACGATCTGGCCCGCCACGTTGTAGTTCGCGGGAGTCAGACCGAGCTCGGACAGCAGGGCGAGCACGACATCGGCGTCCCCGCCGAGCACAGCGCTCATGCCGGTCGGCGTCTGCGCGGCAGCATCCGCCATCGCCCGGCCCCGGATGCCCACCAGACGCATTGCGCTGTCTGCATCGATCACACCCGCCGCGTTCAGCGCCGCGATCTCGCCGACCGAGTGCCCCGCCAGACCATCGGCCGTGCGGCCCGCGCGCTCCACGAGCTGCGTCATGGCGACGATCGAGGCGGCGACGATCAGCGGTTGGGCGATGCGCGTGTCGCGGATGGTATCGGCATCCGACTCGGTGCCGTGCGCGATCAGGTCGACCTCCGCCGCCTCCGAGAAGGCAGCCAGCTGTGCGGGCACGCCATCGAGCTCCAACCACGGAGCGAGAAAACCGGGGGTCTGTGAGCCCTGTCCAGGGCAGGCGGCGACAATCACCCATCCAGTTTGCCAACGAATCGCGCGAGACGGTGGATGAACCATCACAAGAATCGACGCATCGATTGTGCGTGGCGCACAGATCCTTCGTGCGATCAGCGCCTCGTTCGTGTGATCAGCGCCGACGCGTCGTCGCGCGCCGCCGCGCGGGGTCGACGGCGCCGATGGATCCGAGGATCAGCGCTGTCTGCAGAATCAACGCCTCGCGCGGACCTGTCGCATCCCAGCCGATCACCTCGGTGACGCGCTTTAGTCGGTAGCGCACGGTGTTCGGATGCACGAACAGCTCGCGCGCCGTCGCCTCCAGCGACCGGCCGTTGTCGAGATAACTCCACAGCGTCGTCACGAGATCGGGGGAGTGCGCCTCAAGCGGGCGGAAGATCCGCTCGATCAGGGTCTGCTTCGCCAGCGTGTCTCCGGCCAGCGCGCGTTCGGGCAGCAGATCGTCGGCCTCGACAGGTCTGGGGGCTCCGCGCCACGCTCGGGCAACGGCGAAGCCGGCCAATGCCGCGCGAGCGCTCTGCCCGGCATCAACCAGAGCGGTGACGGGAGGGCCGAGCACGACGTACCCCGGACCGAACGACGGCTCCAGGCGCTGCGCGATCTCACTGAACGGCAGCTCGACCTCGTCGACCTCCTTGCCCGGCACACGGGCGCGACCGATCACGAGCACCAATCGGGAGCCCTGAACCCCGATCAACACATCGACCGAGAGCCGGCGCGCCGTGCGGCGCACCAGATCGACGTCGAACTGCGGCGGCGTCGTGCCGACGAGCACACATACCTCGCCATGACCGTGCCAACCGAGCGCGGCGATGCGGCTGGGTAACTCCTCATCGGCCTCGCCGGTGAGGATCGAGTCCACGACCAGCGCTTCGAGTCGGGCATCCCACAGGCCGCGGGCTTCGGCGGCGCGAGCGTACACGTCGGCCGAGGCAAAGGCGACATCGCGGGAGTACAGCAGGATCGCTTCGCGCAGATCCTCGCCGCGCCCGGCGACGCGCTCCTCAGTGACCTCGACGGTGACGCGGATCAGCTGCAGGGTCTGCTGCAGGCTCACGCTGCGCAGCAGCTCACGGGGAGCCGCGGCGAAGATATCGGCCGCGATCCACGGCGTCGACGTCGGGTCCTCGTACCACTGGATGAACGAGGTGATCCCGGCCTGGGCCACCAGCCCGACCGCAGAGCGGCGGGCCGGTGGCATGTCGGCGTACCAGGGAAGGGTGTCCTCGAGCCGCTTGATGGTGACCGTGGCGATATCGCCCGAGATCTTGCGCAACCAGGCGAGTGTGGCGGCCTTATCCATGGCCGGGTTCGAGGATCCGGTCACGTGTCAGCTCTCGCCGCCCGCGTTCCCGCTCGATCCGGCGTTCACATCGAACAGGCGGTACTTCGCGATCGCCTCGCCGACCCGGGCGCGATCGATCTTGCCCTCGTCGGCGAGCGCCTGCAGAGCGCGCACGACCATCGAGGGCCCGTCGATCTTGAAGTAGCGACGAGCCGCGGCGCGCGTGTCGGAGAACCCGAAGTCGTCGGCGCCCAGGGTGTAGTAGCTGCTGGGCACCCACGGGCGGATCTGGTCCTGCACGGCGTGCATGTAGTCGCTGACGGCGATGACCGGGCCCTCGGAACCCTGCAGCTTCTGCGTCACATACGCGGTGCGGGGCTCTTCGTCGGGGTGCAGGAAGTTGTGCTCGTCGACGGCGAGGCCGTCACGGCGCAGCTCGTTCCACGAGGTCACCGACCACACGTCCGAGACGACGCCCCAGTCCTGCTTGAGCAGCTGCTGGGCCTCAAACGCCCACGGCAGACCGACGCCCGAGGCGAGCAGCTGCGTGCGCGGACCCTCGCCCTCGCCGACGGAGACGCGGTGGATGCCGCGGATGATGCCGTCGACATCGACATCCTCGGGTTCGGCCGGCTGCACGAGCGGCTCGTTGTAGACGGTGATGTAGTACATCACGTTCGGGTCGGGGTGGTTGCCGCCGTACATGCGCTCCAGGCCCGAGCGCATGATGTGGGCGATCTCGTAGCCGTATGCCGGGTCGTACGACACCGTCGCCGGGTTGGACGACGCCAGCAACGGCGAGTGGCCGTCGGCGTGCTGCAGGCCCTCGCCGGTGAGCGTGGTGCGCCCGGCGGTGGCGCCGATGATGAAGCCGCGAGCCATCTGGTCGCCAGCGGCCCACTGGGCGTCGCCGGTGCGCTGGAAGCCGAACATCGAGTAGAAGATGTAGATCGGGATCAGCGGTTCGCCGTGCGTCGCGTACGAGGTTCCCGCCGCGGTGAACGCCGCGAGGGCCCCCGCCTCGTTGATGCCGACGTGCACGATCTGGCCCTGCGGGCTCTCCTTGTACGCCAGCAGCAGCTCGCGGTCGACCGAGGTGTACTGCTGGCCGTTCGGGTTGTAGATCTTCGCCGTCGGGAAGTATGCGTCCAGACCGAAGGTGCGGGCCTCGTCGGGGATGATCGGCACGATGCGGTGACCGAAGTCCTTCGACCGCAGCAGGTCCTTGAGCAGTCGGACGAACGCCATCGTCGTGGCGATCTCCTGCGTACCGGAGCCCTTCTTGGGCAGCGCGTAGGAGTTGTCTCCGGGCAGCGACAGCGGCACGTGCGTGGCGCGACGCTCGGGCAGGAAGCCACCGAGGTTCTTGCGGCGCTCGAGCATGTACTGGATCGTGTCGTCCTGCGCACCCGGGTGGTAGTACGGGGGCAGGTAGGGGTTCTCTTCGAGCTGCGCATCCGTGATCGGGATGTGCATGGTGTCGCGGAAGGTCTTGAGGTTCTCCAGCGTCATCTTCTTCATCTGGTGGGTCGCGTTGCGACCCTCGAAGTGCGGTCCGAGCCCGTAACCCTTGACGGTCTTGGCGAGGATGACGGTGGGCTGACCCTTGTGAGCCAGAGCGGCCTGGTACGCGGCGTACACCTTGCGGTAGTCGTGACCGCCGCGGCGCAGCTGCCACACCTGGTCGTCGCTGAGGTCCTTGACCAGGTTGAGCGCGCGCTCGTCCTTGCCGAAGAAGTGCTCACGCACGTAGGCACCCGACTCGGCCTTGTAGGTCTGGTAGTCGCCATCGGGCGTGGAGTTCATGATGTTCAGCAGCGCGCCCTCGGTGTCGCGGGCGAGCAGGTCGTCCCACTCCCGGCCCCAGACGACCTTGATGACGTTCCAGCCGGCGCCGCGGAAGAACGACTCCAGCTCCTGGACGATCTTGCCGTTTCCGCGCACCGGGCCGTCGAGGCGCTGCAGGTTGCAGTTGACGACGAACGTCAGGTTGTCGAGGCCCTCGTTGGCGGCGACCTGAAGCTGGCCGCGGCTCTCGATCTCGTCCATCTCGCCATCGCCGAGGAAGGCCCAGACGTGTGAGGCCGAGGTGTCCTTGATACCGCGGTTCTCGAGGTACTTGTTCGACATCGCCTGATAGATGGCGTTGATCGGACCCAGGCCCATCGACACCGTCGGGAACTGCCAGTACTCCGGCATCAGACGCGGGTGCGGGTACGACGACAGTGCGTGCGGCGCGCGCGACTTCTCCTGCCGGAACCCGTCGAGCTGCTGCTCGTCGAGGCGCCCCTCCAGGAACGACCGGGCGTAGATGCCGGGTGAGGCGTGGCCCTGGATGAAGATCTGGTCTCCGCCGCCCTCAGCGTCGGCACCGCGGAAGAAGTGGTTGAAGCCCACCTCGTACAGCGAGGCGGACGACGCATAGGTCGAGATGTGCCCACCCACACCGATGCCGGGGCGCTGCGCACGGTGCACGGTGACCGCCGCGTTCCAGCGGATCCAGCTGCGGTAACGACGCTCGACCTCTTCGTCACCGGGGAAGGTCGGCTCGTTCTCGGGGGCGATCGTGTTGATGTAGTCGGTGGTCGGAACCATCGGCACGCCGAGGTGCAGCTCCTTCGAGCGCTTCAGCAGGCTGAGCATGATCTCGCGGCCGCGGCCGTGCCCCTTGGCATCCACCAGCTCATCGAGCGACTGCTGCCACTCGCCGGTCTCCTCCGGGTCGCTGTCCAGTGGTGCCTGGGAGTACGGGTCCTGATCGTGAACAGTCACGGTGGAGCCTTTCGTCGATCTGGCAGGTCGTGCCAAGGAAACGGGGGAGCGACACGGGGAGCCTTGTCGGCTCGGCACAACGCGCGCTGTCCTCAGCCTATATCCGTTCGGGCGTACGACGACGCAACCGATCACCGATACACTGAACGGGTCAGGGCCTTTAGCTCAGCTGGTAGAGCGCCACGTTTACACCGTGGATGTCGTCGGTTCGATCCCGGCAGGGCCCACATCATCACCGGACTCCGCGTCGTTGTCGGAGGTCGCGTCATCGCCGGAAGCCGTGCCTGCGGCATCCGACGTCTTCGCGGTGGGGACCGCGTCACGATCCCCGGAGAGCCAGCGCGACCACGTTGCGCGCGGGTCGGACTCGAGCAGCAGCATGCGGCTGAACAGGGTCAGCGGGATCGACAGGATCGCACCCAGCGGGCCGATCACGAACGTCCAGAACACCACCGAGAAGAACGTGATCGTCAGGCTCAGCCCCACCGCGTCACTGACGAACTTCGGCTGGATCAGTACCTGCAGCGTGACGTTGACGATGCAGTAGATCGCGACCACACCGAGCATCAGCGGCCAGCCGCCGACCAGGAACGCGAGAATAGCCGGCGGCACGAGCCCGACGATGAAGCCGATGTTGGGGATGAAGTTCGTCACGAACGCGAGAACCGCCCAGACCACGGGCGCGGGCACCCCGAGCCACCACAGGGCGAGACCGTCGATGATCGCCACGATCGCTCCGAAGACGGCGTTGACGACGTAGTAGCGGCGGATGCCCGAGGTGAGGTTCGAGATGCGCGCCATGGTCGGCCCCTTGGCCGCACCGAACAGACGCGGGGCGTCGCGGTACCGCGATCCGTCGACGGCCATCATGATCACGTACGCGCAGACGAAGAACAGCGCCGTCGCGGTACCGAGCGTCGCGCTCCATGCGCTGCGGGCGATGCCCAGCAGCAGCGAGGGGTCCAGCAGTCCGGATGCGGCCTCCGCGAGACCCGCGCCGAGACCAGCCGTCTGCAGCAGGGCGATCAGCTCGTCGAGCGGCTGGGGCATCCCGGCGCTCGCGAGATCCTCGATCATGCGCACGAACTGCGCCCCGGCGATCCACAACAACAGGCCCATCAGCGCCAGAACGAGGTAGGCGAGGGCAATAACGGTGGTCGATGCCGCCCAACGCGGCCACCCGCGCCGCTCCAGCGGGCCCCGCACCGGCTCGCAGATGATCACGATGACCAGAGCGAGCGCGAGGGGCGTGATCAGATCCTGCGCCAGGTGCACGCCCACGAGCGTGACGGTCGCGGCTGCCAGCAGCAGAAGCACCCGCGTCGCGGGCGAGAGAATCGGTGCGGGGTCTTGTGCGGGGGTGGTCGTCACCTCGTCAGGGTAACGCCCTGCACTCGCCCGGGTGGGATGACGCGTCTCGCACGGCGATCGGATGCCCGCGAGAATGTGGGTATGCCGACTCGCTCCGTACGCCCCGACCTGCTGACTGTTGCGCGTTCGAGCGCCAATGAGGGCACGAGGGAGCGCGCACGAGAGGCCATCGGCCTGCAGATCTCGATCTTCGCCTTCGTACTCGTGGCGCTGATCGCCCTACCGGTCTTCGGCTTTCGGCCCGCACCCATCGCCGGAGCGGGCTCGCTCGGCCAGTTCGCCGCTGTCTCGGCGGCGGCCACCGCCGCCGTGGTGTTCGTGCTCGGACGGATCGTGGTGGCGGAACCGCAGAGACGCGAACGGCTAGCGGCGCTGGATCTCGTCGACGTCGCCGCGCTGGCCTTCGCACACGCGGTGATCGCGCTGCTGGGCTGGACGCTGGTGGCGGTGATTCTGGAGGCCGGACTCATCGGAGCGGTGGTCTTCCCCTTGCCGGTGCTGCTGCTTTCGGGTGCAGCGGCAGCGCTCACCGCTTATGTCGTCTTCGTCTCGGCCACCCACCTGGACCTCCAGCTGCTCGCCGTCGTGCTCGCCCTGTTCCTCGTGGTGGGAGTGCTCGCAAGCATGCTCACCGCGAGCGACCCGACGTGGTGGAAGGACAACCTCAGCGCCCTGGGTATGACCGATGACCTCTCGGCGCGCACGTTCAACCTGACGCTGATCATCGCGGGCATTCTGGTGACGACTCTCGCCCGCTACGCGACAAACGCGATTCCTGGGCAATCCGGGCGCGGAGTCGTCGCGGTGCGCACCTGCCTCATCATCGTGGGTGTTTTCCTCGGCATGGTGGGACTGTTCCCGGTGGATCAGTACTTCGCGCTGCACACGGGCGTGGCTTCGGGCATGGCCGTGGCCTTCGGTGTGCTGGTGGTCGGACTGAAATGGTGGCTACCCGGTGTGTCTCGCACGTTCCTGTCGATCGGCTACCTGTTCATCGCGGTGATCGTGCTGCACGCGGTGCTGTTCGCGACCGGCTACTACACGTTGACCGCCGTCGAGCTCGTCGCCGGTGTTGTCGTGTTCGCGTGGATCATCCTGCTGATCCGCACCGTGGCGGCTCTCGCACAGGATGCGAGCGCCGCCGATGCCGTGTCGGACGCGAGCGAGGCCGCGGAGCGAACCGCTTCGTGAGAGCCACCGGGCGTCGTGCTCTGGGCAGGACACGCGCTTCTGGGTAGGTTGTTCGCATGGCGCCTGCGCGGGGGAGTGTTCCGGTGGGATCGAACGTGCGATTCCGCGCCCCGATGCCTCGGCCTGAGAACGTGCGCCGCCCACGCGTCACCGCCACGATCGACGCGGCGCTCGCCCGCTACTCGTTCTGCATCGTGAGTGCGCCGAGCGGCTACGGCAAGACCACCGCAGTCGCTGAGTGGGGCGCGAACGCTGACCGGCTCGCCTGGCTCACGCTGAACGCGCTCGACGCGGATCCACGTCGCCTGGCGCGCGGCGTGCTCGACGCGCTGGCGGTCGCCACGGATGGGCGGGGCGGCGCGCCTTCGCATACGACCAGGTTCGATCCGCGTCGCGCCTACGCTGCCATCATCGACAGTCTGGAGTCTGCAGAGGGTGTCGTGCAGTTGGTGGTCGATGACGCGCATCGTGCCGGGGAAGCGTGGCGCGAGGGGCTGCTCGGGATGCTGTTGGAGCAGATGCCCGAGAAGCTGCGTATCGTGCTGGTCGGCACCACACTGCTCGAAGTCACCTCCGCTCGCGAACGGCTCATAGCACCCGACCTGTTCCTGTGCGCGGATGTGCTGCGGTTCACAGCGGACGAGATTGCTGAGCTGCACGCTGCCGGATCGCATACGCTCACCCCCGTCGCGATCCTGGAGGAGACGCAGGGATGGCCGATCGCCGTGTCGATGGTGATGATCGCCGGAGCACGGCCGGACTCGGACGCCACGTCGGCATCGGCCTTCCTCGCCGACTACGTGCGCGACTACGTGCTGGCTTCGTTGCCCCCTGCGTTGGCTCGGTTCATGCTCGATGCCAGCGTCTGCGCTGTTCTCGACGCAGACCTCGCGGCCAAGGTCACGGGCGAGGAGCATGCCGCGCGGTTGCTGGAGGAATGCGCGCGTCTCGGACTGTTCCTCGACAGGTTCGCGGTCCCCGAGGGCACGCGCTATCGGTGGCATGCGACCTTTTCGAAGACATGTTCATCGCTCCTCGCCGCCGAGGATCCCGCTCGGTTGGTCGAGCTCCACCGTCGAGCAGCCGCGCACCTGAGCCGCCCCGAGCCGATCACCGCGATATCGCACTCGATGCGCGCCACTGATATCGGCGCTGCACGCAGCACGCTTCTGGGGTGCTGGCTCGGCTTGAGCATGAACGGAAATGCGGCCGAGGTTGAGACCGCCGCGACGCGGATCATGATGCACCTGGCCGAGGATGCTGAGCTACTCCTGATCCGCGCATGCGCCACCGACATGCTCGGCGACCATCATTTGGCACACGACCTCTTCGTGCGCGGGCAGGCGCAGATCGCGACGTCCGGCGCGGCAGACGACGACGTCGTGCTCGACATCGCACGTCTCGTCATCTCGGATGAGCCCGAACGCGTGTCCGCTGCGCACGAACGGGTGCGCGAGAGGATGCTCGCGGGTGCGGCCGCCCCCGCACTCGCAGATCAGGTCGCCGTGAACACCCTCCTCGCATGGGCGGAGATCCGTCACCCCACCAATCCGGTGCTCCCGGCCGAGCACTTCGCGGCTGTGGCGAGGGAGATGCGGGGGCAGGAGCCGGATCTCTGGCCGCGTGCGCTCGGTGGAGTCGCCTTCGGACATATGTGGGCAGGACACCTGCGCCGGGCACGACATGTGCTTGACGAGATCAACGCCATGTCGGACTCGATCGATGCCAGTTCAGCGCGCGGCGGTCTCGATGTGAGCTCGATCATGGCGGAAGGACTCGTGGCCCACCTCTCCGGTGATCCCACGACGACCTCGCAGCTGTTCGCCGCGTTGACGGCGGGGGATGCCGACCCGTCGGTGGCATCCGTGGCGCGATTGATGCTCGCGTGCGCCGCCGCGGAGGGCGGCGACGTCGCGGCCTGCCGACGCGCCGCGATCGGAGCGCAGGAGATCCCGGTCGAGACCCTGCACGGTGTGCCGTGGGGTGTGATCCGGGAGACGGCCATAGCTGTGCTCGAAGAGGCCATCGGCAACCGCGATCGTGCACTGCGCATCGCGCGTCGACACGTGCGTCGCACGGACCTCCCGCTGGTCGCGCTCGCACTGTCCGGCGTGCTCCGTCGTGCGGAGGAGTACAGTGAGGCGCTCATCCAACTGCGCTCGCTGCGCACGTTCGCCGAGGTCTCGTACATCAAGGTCAGCACGCTCATCACAGCGGCGGTGATGAGAAGACACAACGGCGATCACGAGGCCGCGCACGATGTCTGTGAAGCTGCGCTCGCCGTGGCCGCATCCGAGGGCATCCGACTGCCGTTCGGAGTGCGGGAGACCGCCGTGCGCCGACTGCTCGGCGAGCATGTGCATCACGGAACCCAGTACGAGGACTTCATCAGCGAGTGCCTCGCGGACGACGCGGCTGGATCCGTTGCCGGGGTCTTGTCTGATCGGGAGCGAGAGGTGTACCGGCAATTGCAGACCTCGCGCACTCTGCCGGAGATCGCGCGGGAGCTTGGAGTCTCGGTCAACACCATCAAGACCCATCAACGCTCGATCTACCGCAAACTCGACGTGTCGTCGCGTCGCGACGCCGTGCGCGTCGGTCTCTGATCAGTTGCGGTGCGCCCCACCGTTGCGTTCACGCCACCGGCCGGCGTGATCGGAACGCACGCCGGCCGGGCACAGCGCCGGACACCGCCCTGGCCCGCGCTGCCTCCAGCACAAGGTCTGCGGCAGATACCGGGACCGGCCAGACGCCGATGAGCCGAGCACGCAGCGCGGTCGGCGGCCAATCCGCAGGCTGTGCAACGGCGGGATGTCCGACAAGGATGAGCGCCGCGGCAGCACCGATGCTCACATGCGCGCACAGCGTGGCAGCATCATCGACACCGATCATGCCCGGCACCGCGAGTGGGAGCCCCATCAGCGCGAGGTCGTCGTGGTCGACCTCGTAGAGGACGCCGCTGCTGATGGTGCGACGCCGCACGATGACCAAGTCCAGCAAGCGGATCCCGCCGCTGACCGCGCCACTCACGAGCGCGCGCAACAGAGCCGCATCGGGCCGTTCATCATCGACTCCGGCGAGCATCAGCGTGGTCTGTCCCAACGGCATGTCTCGGGTCTCCGTCCGCATCACAGAGCTCGCATCACAGGGTCCTGCGATGGTGACATCCCGTCCGAGCCAGACACGACTGCTGCTCACCCTGATCGGGCGACGCGACGATCCACGGTCTCACCCGCTGAGTAGCGTGAGGCGCGTGAGGCAGAAGAAGACCGCCGTCCCATCGCAACGCGCGCACGAGCGCCCCCGTGCATTGCGCTTCCTGCCCGCGCACCCTCTGCTGTCGGGGTTCACCGTCGCCGTGGGCGTCCTCCTGGCGATCGCGCTCGCCGCGACGATCGCCGGCATCTCGACGGTGCTGATCTCGATCTTTCTCGGACTGTTCCTCGCGCTCGGGCTGGATCCTGCCGTGCGCGCGCTGGAACGTCGCGGACTAACCAGACCTGTCGGGGTGACGATCGTCGCCGTGCTCTTCCTCGGGATCGTCGCGATCGTCGTCTTCCTCGTCGTTCCCGCGACCGTGCGGCAGATCTCAGCAGCAGTCAACGCGGCACCGCAGACGATCGCCGCCATGCAGCAGGCGGACTGGTATCTGAGTCTTGAACGCAGCCTGGGGGTCGACCTGGAGGCAGTCATCGCCGACGCGCTGCAGTCGTTCGCCTCGCTGAGTTCATTCCTCGCCATCTCGGGTGGCGTGCTGCGGGTCGGGTTCGGCGTCGTCGGCGCCGTCTCCAGCTTCATGATGGTGGTCGTCCTCACGCTCTACTTCGTCTCGTCGCTGCAGTCCATCAAGAACGCGCTCGCCGCTCTCGTCCCCTTCTACCGTCGAGACAGGTTCTCGCACCTGCTCGACGAGATCACCCGTTCGGTGGGAGGCGTCGTCGCCGGTGCCATCACGCTCTCGTCGCTCAACGCCGTCGTCGTACTGGTGCTGCAACTCGCGCTCGGTTCGTCGGCCCCCGTCGTGCTGGCGCTCGCCGCGTTCTTCATCACGCTCGTGCCGATGATCGGATCTGTGCTCTTCCTCGTGATCGGGAGCATCGCGACGCTGTTCGTCAGCCCCGTCGCCGCGGTGATCTTCGCGATCGCCTACCTCGCGTACATCCAAGTCGAGGCGTACGTGATCACCCCGCGCGTGATGGGCAGGGCGGTTGCCGTGCCCGGGGTGCTCGTGATCATCGGAGCGATGATCGGGGCGACGCTGATGGGTCTGCTCGGCGCTCTGGTGGCCATTCCGATCACGGCATCGGTGCTCATCATCATCCGCCAGGTCTGGATCCCGAGGCAGAACAGCCAGGTCACCGCTCCCGAGGACTGAGATCACCCGGCCAGGGTGATGCACGCCGTCCGTGGGGGCGACCGCGGTGCCAGCATGGCACCACGCACGTGATCGAGTCGGCGCGCGATGACCGTGGTAGAGAGGTGACGGGGTGCACAGACCACTGACCGGACTGACCTCGAAGAACCTCGTGCGCGAGATGCTCGCCGGCGTCACCCTGCTCGCGATCGCAATCCCGTTGAACATCGGCTATGCACAGATCGCGGGGCTACCGGCGACGGCGGGGCTGTATGCGCTGGTCGTGCCGACCATCGTGTACGCGGTCGTGGTGTCGTCGCGGCAACTGGTGGCGTCGCCCGATGCCGCGGCCGCAGCCCTGGTGGCGTCGTCGATCGGCGGTCTGGCGGCAGCCGGCTCCGAGGACTACCTGGCGATGGCGATGGCACAGGCGATCATCTGCGGCATCCTGTTCGTGCTGCTCGCCGTGTTCAAGCTGGGGTTCCTCGCGAACTTCCTGTCGAAGCCGATCCTGATCGGCTTCGTCGGTGGACTCGCACTCGACATTCTGGTCTCGCAGGTGGCGAAGATGCTCGGCATCTCGATCGACTCGGGCGGGGAGTTCGTCGACAAGTTGGTGGGCGTGATCGGCGGCCTCGGCAGTACGAATCTCTATGCACTCGCCATCTCGGGGTTCGCCGTCGTCGTGCTTCTGGCGGGCAAGCGATTCCTGAAGATGGTGCCGTGGGCCCTTGTCGTGATGGTTGCGGCGACCGTGGTGGTTCTGGTTGCCGATCTCGGCGACCGGGGCGTCGCCGTCCTCGGCGAGGTGCCCGCGGGTGCACCGCAGCTCACCTGGCCCATGCTCGACTGGCAGACCTGGTTGCTGCTGATCCCATCCGCGCTGGCACTGACGATGGTCACCACGGCAGAAGGTCTGCTCGTGTCGCGCTCGTACGGAGAGAAGCGGCACTATCGGACCTCGCCCAATCGCGACCTGCTCGCCTTCGGCGTCGCGAACGTGGCAGCGGGCGCGCAGGGCAGCTTCGCGGTCGGCTCATCGACAAGTCGAACCGCCGCTATGGACCAGGCGGGATCGCGCACGCAGTTGCCCTCGCTGGTACTCGCAGTCGGCACGCTGCTGCTGTTGCTCTTCGGTACCGGGCTACTGGAAGACATCCCGTCGCCGGCGATCGGCGCCATCGTCGGCGTGGCAATCCTGCCGCTGCTGGGATTCCGTGAGTTCCGCGCACTCTGGCACCAGGATCGTTTCGAGTTCAGCATCGGCGCGGTGTGCTTCCTGACCACGCTGTTCGTCGGTTCGATCGCCGGCATCCTCGTCGCCTTCGTGCTCGCCCTCGTCAACATCGCCAAGCGTGCGTCGAACCCCGCAATCGATGTGCTCGCCGCCGATGGTTCGCCCACGGCATCCCTTCTCGAGACCGCCGCAACCGGCGCGATGACGGCCCCCGGGGTCGTCGTGATCAGGATGGCCGCGCCGATGTTCTTCGCCAACGGCGACGCGTTCGCGGGAGCCGTACGCCGCGCCGTGCGCGCCCCCGGCGCGGGCGTCGTGCAGCACGTCGTGATCGATATGGAAGCGGTGACCGATGCAGACGTCACTGCCGCGGAGTCCTTTGAGGGGCTGACGGATTGGCTCCGATCCGAGGGCGTGATGCTGTCGTTCAGCCGGCTCCGGGCGGCCGCGCGCCCGCGCTTGGAGCGGCTCGGCATCCTCGCCGGCCAACACATCTTCGAGACCAACCGCGCGGCACTGGACGCCTTGCGCACCGATGACGCGCGAGATCAGCTCCGCGAACAGCAGTGAGACAGGAGAACCACATGAACGATTTCCGTTACGGACCCGTCGAGTTCTATCTGGTCGGGTTCGAAGGCGAAGGCCCCGACCCCGAGACGTTCCAGGCGCTACGAGATCTGCTCGCATCGGGTGCCGTGCGCCTGCTCGACTTCGTCCTGTTGACGAAGACCGCCGGTGGTGACGTCGAGACGCGCGATCTCGACGTCGACCAGGCAGACCTGCTCGGTGAAGCACACCCGCTCGCCGACGGACTGGCCGGTGAAGAGGACATCATGACGCTGGCCCAGCACGTGCCTGCCGGCACCTCGGCAGCCGTGGTCGTACTCGAGCTCGCCTTCGCCCGCACCTTGGCGGCGAAGCTGCAGGCGTCGGGCGGTGAGGTGCTGCGCACCGAGCGGGTCCCCGCCCCGGTCGTGAACGCGATGATCGACATTCTCGAACAGGAAGGTGAGTGAGATGCCATTGAGAAGAGTAGGTAGGCCCGGTCTGATCGGTCTGGCGGCTCGAACAGCCGTCGTCGCCGGTACCGCCAGCGCTGTGCAGGGCAGCGCCGCACGCAGACAGCAGGAGCGCGCCCAGCAGGAGCAGTATCAGGCTGCCGCGCAGCAGGCACAGATCGATGCCGCGGCGCAACAGGCCGCGGCACAGTACGCGCCGGCACCGGTGGCCCCCGCCCCGCAGGCCCCGGCCGCTGACGCGGGTGGCGATATGATCGCCAAGCTGCAGCAGCTGAGCGGGCTCCACGATGCGGGAGTGCTCTCAGACGACGAGTTCGCCGCAGCCAAGCAGAAGTTGCTGAGCTGACACGCCGCGAGGCGTCCGACCGGTCGTTCGCCTGGTCGGCGCCTTCGTGGATGCCGTCGCGCGGTCCGCACCGGAAAGAGGAGATCAGATGGGCGAGCTGGAAGATCTGAGAGCCAGGGTTGAACAACTCGAAAAGGAGAACGCGGGACTGCGGCGCCCGCGTCGGCGCCCTGCGGCGACGAGCATAGTCGCCGTCATCGCGCTGGTCCTGGGTGTGCTGCTCGCGCCCGTTGCCGCGGTCGGCACCTGGGCGCGCGTGCAGCTGGTGGACACGGATCGTTTCGTGGCCACGTTCGCGCCGCTGGCATCGGACCCTGACGTGCAGGACTTTGTCGCCGACCAGGTGAACGCAGCGATCCTCGACAACATCGACGTCGATGCCGTCGTCGAGGACGTCTTCGACGGCCTTCGGGGACTCGACCTGCCGCCGCGCGCGGAGTCGGCTCTGACGTTGCTACAGGCCCCCGCAGCCCGTGGAGTTGTTTCGCTTATCGACGGGGTCGTCCACGACCTGGTGGCTTCTGAACAGTTCGCCGTGATCTGGACGCAGTCGCTGCGGCTCGCCCATGAGCGGGCGGTCGCGATCATGCAGGACCAGCCCGGCACCGCGCTGCAGCTGACCGACGACGGCGTGCTGGCCATCGACCTCGGCGTTCTCGTGGCTCAGGTCAAGCAGACGCTCACCGATCGTGGGGTCGGTATCGCAGGGCTGATCCCGGTGATCGACCGCACCGTGCCTATTGCGCAGGCGGATGCCCTCGTGCTGGTGCGCACGGTGTATCAGATCGCCGTGTCGGTCGGGTTCTGGCTGCCATGGATCGTGTTCGGGCTGCTCGTGCTCGGCGTCGCACTCGCGAAGGACCGCACGCGTGCGCTGATGTGGACGTCGGCGTCGTTCGCGGCGATGTTCCTGCTGCTCGCGGCCGGGGTAGGAATCGGGCGGGGCTTCTTCGCCCGAGCCGTCGCACCGTCGACGATGACCTTTGACGCGGCCGATGCGCTGTTCGACGGCCTCACGGTGCTGTTGCGGTCGACGATCATGGCGCTCGCGTTCTTCGGTGTCGTGGTCGCGATCTGGGCCTGGTTCGCCGGGACGAGCCGCCCGGCCGTCGCTGTGCGCGGGTTGCTCGGCAGTGGATTCACCGCCGTGCGCTCGGCTGCCGAGCACCGAGGTCTCTCTACCGGCAGGTTCGGTGCGGCGGTGGAACGCTATCGCGGCGCGATCCTGGTGGCGGGACTGGTGATCGCACTGGTCGTGCTGATGATGGCGCGTCCGATCTCGTTCGCGACCGTGCTGTGGACGGCAACTGGATTCGGTGTGCTGCTGATCATCGTGGAACTGGTGCGCAGCGGAACACCGGAAGAGGACGGACCGGAAGGCGACGCGGTGGCTGACAGTGATGACACCGCGCACGCTGACGAGGACGAAACGGAATCGGAGCCCGTGCCCGGCGCGAAGATGGGCTGATCGATCGGAGTCGCGCATGATCGGCGCGGTGTGGCAGTTGATCCCGGTGGCGCTCGGGGTGATGGCGAGTCCGCTGGCCGTGCTGGGGCTGATCGGCATCCTGCTCTCGCGGCGTCCTCGTCGCAACGGCATCGCCTACCTGGCGGGGTGGATGCTGAGCATCGCCTTCCTGCTGACGGCGGGCATCCTGATGCTGGTGGCGGCCGGCGACATGGGGCCGTATCGCCAACCGGGTTGGGTGGCTGTGCTGCACTTCGTGATCGGCGCGATCTGCCTCGGCGGTGCGGGCTGGATCTATCTGCGCGCGCGACGGGTGATCGAGCTCGTCGCCGCGGCCCGCACTCCGGACGAGCTCGCGGCCGCGGCGCCGCAGCTTCCTCGTCTTGTTCGTAGCGTCGCCCGGTACACGCCACCACGGTCCTTCGGTCTGGGCGCGGCGATCTTCTTGAACCCGATGAACATCTCGCTGGTCGCCGCGGCGGCACTGGCGATCATTCACACCACACCCGGTGGCGGCGAACGAGTGATGCTCGGTCTGGGGTTCGTGGTCGCCGCGGCGGCGCCGGTCGCGGTTCCGGTGCTGATCGTGCTGTTTCGGCGCCAGCGCGCCGAACCGATGCTGCGCGGGCTGCGTCGGTGGATGCTGAAGCACAACGGCTATCTGAGCGCGGGGGTGCTCTCGATCGTGGGCGTGCTGCAGATCGTCAAGGCCGTGCAGGTCTGGGTGTGAGTGACGGGACCCGTCACAGCTCCTGGTGATGCGCGGGATCCGCGTCGAAGAGTCGCCCGTCGGGTCGCCCCAGCCCGGTGATGGCCTCGACTTCGCCGGGGGAGAGCACCACTGCGGCGGCGGCAAGGTTCGCCCGCTGATGGGCGGCTGACGAGGCCTTCGGGATCGAGACCGTGCCTCTCGCCGCATGCCACGCGAGCACGGTCTGTGCCGGCGTGATGCCATGCGCGGATGCGATGTCGACGATGACCGGTTCTGCGAGTAGTTCTCCGGCCCGCCCGAGGGGACTCCAGGCGACCGTGAGTATGCCGCGCTCGGCATGGAGCCGCACGGCGTCTTCCTGCGGGAAGTACGGGTGCACCTCGATCTGGTTCGTCACCGGCCGCACGCCGGACTCGCGCTCGATGCGATCCAGGTGCTCGGGGAGGAAGTTCGACACGCCGATCTGGCGGACGGTGCCGCGCTGTTGCGCGTCCACGAGCGCTTGCCACGCCTGCGCATACAGATCGCGCGCGGGGTTGGGCCAGTGGATCAGGTGCAGATCGGTGGCGTCGAGACCGAGCCGGTATCGGCTCTCTTCGATGCTCACGCGAGCACGGGCGCTCTCGTGGTGGCGGCCGGGCAGCTTGGTCGTGACGATGAGATCGGAGCGATCCACATCGGATGCTGCGATGCCGGCGCCGACGGCGCCTTCGTTCTCGTAGTTGAACGCCGAATCGATCAAGCGGTATCCGAGTGCGATCGCGGCGGTGACGGCTGCGGCACCCGCATCTCCGTTGAGGCGGTACGTGCCCAGGCCGATCGCCGGCATCCGGAAGCCGTTGTGGGCGGTGAAGAACGGGACCTCGGTCATGGGTGCTCCTTTCGGCGGGTTCGGTCAGCCTACGCGCCGAGCGGGAGAGCAGGATGCGACGATGGTCACATGTCGAAATCCTCGCTGCCCACCGACGATCAGCGTTGCCCGTGCACGAGCGGGAACCTCTTCGGTGCGTGTTGCGGCCCGGTGCTGAAGTCAGGTGAGGCTCCTGGTGCGCTGCGGTTGATGCGCTCTCGTTTCACGGCGTTCGCGATCGGCGATGCCGGTCATCTGCTGCGCACCTGGCATGCGAGCACACGCCCCGATGACCTCGAGCTGGATGACGACGTGCGCTGGTACCGTCTCGACATCCTCGATCAGCAGCGCGGCGGTCCATTCGATGTTGAGGGCGTGGTTGAGTTCGAGGCGTTTTATCGTCAGGGCGCCGAGCGCGGGTCGATGCGTGAGCGCAGCCGCTTCGTGCGTGAGGACGGCTCGTGGTTCTACGTCGACGGCATCGTCGCCAGCAGATAGATTTGACACTGTGAAGGCCACCCCTGAGAACCAGCGCACCCTGCTCGACATCGCCGACCTGGATCGTAAGATCGGCCAGGCGGAGCGGGCGAGCAAGACACCGGCGCAGGGCGCTCGCATCAATGAGCTCGCGGCGGTCCGCAAGCAGCAGCTGGGCGAACTCACGGCGCTGACCGGAACCCTCGACGACGCCCGTGCCGATCTGCGTCGGCTCGAGTCGGACGTCGCGTTGGCCGCACAGCGCCGCGACCGTGACGCCGAGCGTCTGGCGGCGGCGACCGACCCCAAGCAGGCGCAGGCGCTTGAGAACGAGATCGAGAGCCTCGGGCGCCGGATCAGTTCGCTCGAGGATGACGAGCTCGACGTGATGGGGCGAGTCGAAGAGGCACAGGCCGCCGTTGACGCACAGCAGGCGCTGATCGACCAGACGCAGTCCGAGGGTGCCCAGTTGACCGCCGCGGCCAAGGCCGAGATGGCGGCGGCCGCGACCGAGTGCGAGCATCTGTCGCGCGATCGTGCGGCATTGGCTGCGTCGGTTGCACCGGAGCTGCTCGCCGATTACGAACGGCGCGCATCTCGCGGCGTGGGTGTCGGTCTGCTGCGCCGGGGCGTCTGCGAGGGATGTCAGATGATGCTGGCCGGGACCGATCTGAACGAGGTGCGCCGCGCGGCTTCCGACGACGTCGTCTCGTGCCCCGAGTGCGGTGGCATCCTCGTGCGTACGGACGAGTCGGGGCTGTGATTCGACGCCACGCACGCGCCGTTCGACCGTGACGCGGTGATGTCGGATGCCCGGCAGACGTACCTGAGCCCCGATCCGGTGCATGCGGTCGTGGGGCGCGCACCGGACGGTGGATGGCAGATCGCGCTGTGCACTGAACAGAACCCGGATGCGCAACCCGAGCACGTCGCGGACACCGAACTCGTTGCGCGCGTCCGGCAGATCGAAGCGGAGCTCGCGCCGCGCTGGACGGTGCGCAGTCTGCGCTCCTTCGCGCCACGGCTCCTGGCCGCGGGTGTGCGCCCGCGACGAGCTCATGATCTGGTGCTGTGTCATGCGATCCTCCGCGACACGGCCGCGCTGAACGCGCCGTTGACGCCTTCGCCGCTGTGGATGCGTACCGACGAGGCGGAGAGCGAGACCGGCCAACCCGGCCTGTTCGACGTCGATCTCGGCGCACCCGCGCCGGCCGATCAATTCGATGCGGTGCACGCCCAATGGGTCGCCCAGCTCACGGCTCTGCGCACAAGCGCCGATGGCCGGTTGCGCCTGTTGTGCGCGGCGGAGTCCGCCGGTGCGCTGGTGGCAGAGGAGATGACCGCCGCCGGCCTGCCCTGGAGCGTCGACGTGCACGAGGGCATCCTGCACCAGCAGTTGGGGCCGCGGCCGATGCGCGGGGCGAGGCCCGCGCACATGGCGCGCCTCGCAACGGCGATCGGCGATCTTCTGGATGACCCGACACTCAACCCCGACAGTCCGCCTCGGCTGCTGCGCGCCCTGCATCGCGCCGGCGTGTTCGTCGAATCGACGTCGAAGTGGGAGCTGTCACAGATCGAGCACCCCGTGGTGGAACCGTTGCTGGAGTACAAGCGGCTGTCGCGGCTGTTCACTGCGAACGGGTGGGCGTGGTTGGACGAGTGGGTGCGTGATGGGCGCTTCCGACCCGTGTATCTCACCGGTGGCGTCGTCACGGGGCGGTGGGCTTCGGTGGGCGGGGGAGCGCTGCAGATCCCGCGCCTGCTGCGCCAGGCGGTGTCGGCCGACCCCGGATGGACACTCGTGGCGGCGGACGTGGCGCAGCTGGAGCCCCGCGTTCTGGCGGCGATGTCACGCGATACGGCCATGGCAGAGGCGGCCCGCGGCCGAGACCTGTACGAGGGTGTGGTGCGGTCCGGCGCCGTGGCCACGCGTGAGGAGGCGAAGTACGCCGTGCTGGGTGCGATGTACGGTGCCACGACGGGGGAGAGCGGCCGGCTGGTGCCCCGGCTGCGAAAGGTGTATCCGCGGGCCATGGGCCTTGTCGACGCGGCGGCTCACAGCGGCGAACAGGGCGGCGTGGTCAGCACGCTGCTGGGGCGCAGTTCGCCCCGCCCCGACGAGGGATGGCGCAGCGAGCAATCGCGCGCGAGCGCCCCTGACGCGGTCGGAGGGGATGAGTCCCGGGCGCGCAGTCGAGCGCGCGAGCGCGGCCGCTTCACCCGCAACTTCGTCGTGCAGGGCACCGCGGCCGAGTGGGCGCTGCTCTGGTTGGCAGAGATTCGGCATCGCCTCACCGCCCTGCCGACGGCATCCGCTCCCGCGCCCGACTCGGGCCCGGTGTTCGGCTCGCACGCGCATCTGGCGTTCTTCCTGCACGATGAGGTGATCGTGCATGCCCCGCGTGACCAGGCCGATGCCGTCGCAGGGGTATTGCGCGCCGCGGCCGACGCAGCGACGCGGCGGTTGTTCCCCGGATTCGACATCGACATCCCGTTGGACGTGCACATCGGCGCCGATGCGGCGAAGCACGCATAGCGCAGGCACGTAGAATCAGAGGGTGAGTGGGTCGGCCGGACGGTCGCGTGGCGCGAGAGCGCACCGAGGAACGTCCGGGCTCCACAGGGCAGGGCGGTGGGTAACACCCACCCGGAGCGATCCGCGAGACAGTGCCACAGAGAGAAGACCGCCCGTCGTGCCTGACGGCCGACGGGTAAGGGTGAAAGGGTGGTGTAAGAGACCACCGGGGGACGTGGTGACACATCCCGCCAGGTAAACCTCGCCCGGAGCAAGACCAGACAGAGGACGTTGACGCGGCCCGCCGAGTCCTCGGGTAGGTTGCTGGAACGGCACGGCAACGTGTCGTCGAGAGAGATGGCCGTCAAGGGAGCGAAGAACTCCTGAACAGAACCCGGCGTACAGGCCGGCCCACTCGCATCAACGGGAAAGGGACCGATCGGATGATCGGTCCCTTTCCCGTTGATGCGAGAGCGCTCAGTGCGCGGCGAGCGACGCGGCGCCGATGATGCCCGAGGCGTTGCGGTGCACGGCCGCGACGATGGGTGTGCGCAGGTCGAGCAACGGCAGGAACCTCTCGGGGTGTTTCGAGACGCCGCCGCCGACGACGAAAAGATCGGGGCTGAACAGGAACTCGACGTGGCGGTAGAACTCCTGCAGGCGAGCGGACCAGGCCTCCCACGACAGGTTCTCGCGCTCCATCGCGGAGTAGGCCGTCCAGCGCTCGATCGATTCGCCCTCGCGGTTGAGGTGTCCAAGCTCGGTGTTCGGGATGAGCACGCCGTCGTAGAGGAAAGCCGATCCGATGCCGGTGCCGAGCGTGGTCATGATCGTCAGGCCACGGGCATCCCGTGCCGCGCCGTGGCGCGCCTCTGCGACACCGGCTGCGTCGGCGTCGTTGACGAAGGTGATGTCGCGCCCCAGCCCCTGCTCGAAGAAGCGTTCGGCCTCGAAGTCCACCCATTCCTTGGCGATGTTCGCCGCGGACAGCGTCTTGCCGTACTTCACGATGGCGGGGAACGCGACGCCGAGCGGCAGGGTCGACTGGGCGACACCGAGCGTGTCCAGCACACCGCGGACGGTCTCGAGAACGTCCTGCGGGCGCGCGCCCTCAGGCGTGGGGACACGGACGCGGTCGGAATCGAGCGTGCCGGTCTGCAGGTTGACGATTCCCGCCTTGATGCCGGTGCCGCCGATGTCTACGCCGATTGCCTGTGCCATGAGGAATAGCCTAGCGATGCGCGGGTCTGCGATTAGGATCGTGACAAGATCCCGAACAAGGAGCTGAGATGTCCGACGGTGACGAGAAGTACTGGTACAACCTCAGAACCGGCGAGGTCGAGTTCGGCATGCAGTCGGCATCGGTCGACCGAGTGGGCCCCTTCGACACCGCCGACGAAGCCGCGCACGCGCCGGAACTCCTGCGTGAGCGCTCGAACGCCTGGGCCGAGGACGACGCCGCCGAGAGCGGCTGGGACGCGACGGGACCGGTGGGCGGGGCGTGAGCGTCGACAAGCAGCGCGACTTCGTTCTGCGCACCATCGAGGAACGCGGCGTCAAGTTCGTACGGTTGTGGTTCACCGACGTGATCGGCACGCTGAAGTCGGTGGCGATCGCACCGGCCGAGGTCGAGGGCGCCTTTGCCGAGGGGATCGGTTTCGACGGCTCCGCGATCGAGGGTCTTACCCGTACCTTCGAGTCCGACCTGCTCGCCCAGCCAGACCCGACCACGTTCCAGACGCTGCCCTGGCGCGGGGACATCGACCCCACCGCGCGGATGTTCTGCGATCTGACCACTCCCGATGGGCGACCAGCGGTGTCGGACCCGCGCAATGTGCTGCGCCGGGCGCTCGCGAAGGCGGCCGACGCGGGCTTCACCTTCTATACCCACCCTGAGATCGAGTTCTATCTGCTGAAGTCGTCGCAGCTGGGGCCGGACGGCCCCATCCCAGCAGACAACGCCGGCTACTTCGACAACGTCCCGGGGGGGACGGCGCACGACTTCCGTCGTAGCGCGGTGCGGATGCTGGAAGACCTGGGCATCTCGGTCGAGTACAGCCACCACGAGGGTGGACCGGGTCAGAACGAGATCGATCTGCGCTACGCCGACGCCCTGACGACCGCCGACAACATCATGACCTTCCGCACGGTGGTCAAGGAGGTGGCGATCGAGCAGGGCGTCTACGCGACGTTCATGCCCAAGCCGCTGAACGATCAGCCCGGCAGCGGCATGCACACGCACCTGTCGCTGTTCGAGGGCGATGCGAACGCCTTCTACGAGCCCGGCGCCGAGTACCAGCTCTCGCTGGTCGGCCGCCGGTTCGTTGCCGGCCTGCTGCGGCACGCGAACGAGATCGCCGCGGTCACGAATCAGTTCGTCAACTCGTACAAACGTCTCTGGGGCGGTGCTGAGGCGCCCAGCTTCGTCACGTGGGGGCACGCCAACCGTTCGGCACTCGTGCGGGTGCCGATGTACAAGCCCAACAAGTCGCAGTCCACGCGCGTGGAGTACCGCGGCCTGGACTCGGCGGCAAACCCGTACCTCGCGTTCGCGCTGATGCTTGCGGCGGGGTTGAAGGGCATCGAGAACGAGTATGAGCTGCCGCCCGAGGCGGAGGACAACGTCTGGTCGCTGAGCGATGCCGAACGGCGTGCCCTCGGCTACGAGCCGTTGCCCGCGAGTCTCGACCATGCACTGGAGTACATGCAGGACTCCGAGCTCGTCGCCGAGACGCTCGGTGAGCAGGTATTCAACTACGTGCTGCTGAACAAGCGCAAGGAGTGGGAGGCGTACCGCGGTCAGGTCACGCCGTTCGAGCTCAAGAGCAACCTCGGGCTGCTCTGAGTGCGGTCATGACGCGCCCTGATGCGTCGGTCTCGCTGTCCGCCCTGGCGAGACTGGGCTTTGTCGAGCTCGCGGCGGCGTCGGCGGAACTCACCGAGCTGTCCGAGCTGACGGGGCTGGAACGCACCGAGCTGGCCGACGGAATGTCCGCGGCCGATCCGGATGCCGCCGTGCACGGTCTGGTGGGGATCGCCCGCCGTGACCCGGATCGGGTCCGTGCAGTGCTGTCCGACTCGGAGGCTCGGACCGCGGCCTGGCGATTGTTCGGTGTCTCACGGGCTCTGGCAGAGTTCTTCGCGCGCCATCCGGAGCACCTCGACGGTAAAGCCCTGCGGCGCAGCGCGTTGCCCACCGCGGACGAGATGCGCGAGCGGATGCTGGCGGCTGTCGACGCCGGCGATGGCTTCGCCGCGGCGGTTGATCCCACGACGGCACTGCGGGTCGAGTATCGACGCTGCGTCGCCGAGATCGCGGCGGTCGATGCAGCATCCGAGGATCCGCTGTCGGTGATCGCGGACGTTTCGGCCGCCCTCGCGGATGCTGCCGGCGCGGCGCTCGAGGCCGCCCTCGCCGTCGCACGCACCCTTGTGCTCGACGCCGGTCGTTCCGGCGACCGCGGGGAGATCGCTGCCACACGCCTGGCGGTCATCGGCATGGGCAAGACCGGTGCGCTGGAACTGAACTACTGCAGCGACGTGGACGTGATCTTCGTCGCCGGCACCACTGACGATTCGGTCATCTCAGAAGGGCGTGCGATCGACATCGCCACGCGGCTGGCGCAGGAAGCGATGCGCGTGCTCTCGGCGTACGGCATCGAACCGCCGCTGTGGGAGGTCGATGCAGCACTGCGTCCAGAGGGCAAGCAGGGGGCGCTGGTGCGCTCGCTGGCCTCGCACCTGGCGTACTACGACCGATGGGCCAAGAGCTGGGAGTTCCAGGCGCTGCTGAAGGCACGGGCGATCGCGGGCGACACCGAGCTGGGGGCCGAGTACATCGCTGCCGTGCAGCCGAAGGTGTGGTCGAGCGCCGAGCGCGAGGACTTCGTCGAGAGCGTGCAGGGCATGCGCGAACGTGTCACCGACAACATCCCGCACGACCAGCTGCCGTATCAGCTCAAGCTCGGCCCGGGCGGTCTGCGCGACATCGAGTTCACGGTGCAGCTGCTGCAGCTCGTACACGGGTTGACCGATGAGACGCTGCGAACCAGGGGCACACTGGAGTCGCTGGATGCCCTGGTCGAGGGCGGGTACATCGGTCGCACGGAGGCGGCGTCGTTCGGTCATGAGTACCGGGTGCTGCGTCTGCTGGAGCACCGCCTGCAGCTACGAGATCTGACGCGCACGCACCTTCTGCCGGACGACGACGAGGGCATGCGACGGCTGGCGCGAGCGACCGGGCTCGCCGACAGCGCCTCCGGGCTGCGCCGGGCGTGGGAAGACCTGCGCCGCGAGGTGCGCGACCAGCACACCCGGTTGTTCTACCGCCCCTTGCTGGCGGCGGTCGCCTCGTTGCCGGCTGAAGAGCGGATGCTGTCCGAGCAGCAGGCCGGAAAGCGCCTGGCGGCCATCGGATTCCGCGACCCCGCCGGGGCGTTGCGCCACATCGCTGCGTTGACCTCGGGGCTCAGCCGCAAGGCCACGATTCAGAAGCATCTGATGCCGGTGATGCTGCGCTGGTTCGCCGAGGGAACCGATCCGGACTACGGTCTGATCGCGTTCCGCAGGATCAGCGAGAGACTGGGTGACACCCACTGGTTCCTGCGCATGCTGCGGGACTCGTCAGGGGCCGCGCAGCGACTCACCCGTGTGCTGTCCAGCTCGCGCTACGTGGGCGAGCTCATGGAGTGGATCCCCGAATCGGTGGCCTGGCTGGATGCACCCGCCGCCCTGCGCCCACGGGGAGGCACTGCTCTTGACGATGAGGCCAGGGCGATCCAGACCCGGCACGCCACGACCAAGGACGCCCTGCGCGCCGTGCGTGCGCTGCGCCGACGTGAGCTGCTGCGCACCGCCATGGGCGCCGTCCTGGAACAGGTCGGCGTCGACGAGATGGCCAGGGCACTCACCGAGATCACCGAGGCGACGATTCAGGCGGCGCTGCGTGCCGTACGACGCGAGGTCGTCCCCGCTGAAGACGACGCGATGGACTTCTCGATCATCGCGATGGGCCGTTTCGGGGGAGCGGAACTGGGGTTCGGCTCGGATGCTGACGTGCTGTTCATCTACGACGCGAACGGCATCGACCCGCAACGCGCGCAGCAGCACGCCGCGAAGATCGTCGCCGGGCTGCGCGAGCACCTCACCGACCACCGGCTCCCGCTCGATCTCGACGCCGACCTGCGACCCGAGGGACGCAACGGTCCGATCGTCCGCAGCATCGAGGCGTACACCCAGTACTACCGGCGGTGGTCGCTGTCGTGGGAGGCGCAGGCACTGCTGCGCGCCCGCGGTATCGCGGGCAGCCTCAAGCTGATCGCGAAGTTCACCGAGCTCGCCGACAGCATCCGCTATCCCGAGGCCATCTCGGAACAGGGCGTCCGTGAGATCAAACGGATCAAGGCTCGGGTGGAGGGGGAGCGGCTACCGCAGGGGGCCGACCCGCGTCGGCATCTCAAGCTGGGCCCGGGGACCCTCAGCGACGTCGAATGGATGGTGCAGGTGCTGCAGTTGCAGCACGGCCACCGCGTGCCGGATCTGCGCACCACGTCGACCATGCAGGCGCTGGACGCCGCCGTGCTGGCGGATCTGCTGCCGGTATCGGATGCAGAGCGACTGCGTGAGGCGTGGGTGCTGGCCAGTAGGCTCCGCTCGGCGATGACCCTGCTCACCGGACAGACCAGGGACGTGCTGCCGAGCGAGATCCGCGAGCTCGACGGCGTCGGGCGGTTGCTGGGATATCCTGATCGCGCCGCGACCCTGCTGGACGAGGACTACCTGCGCGTCACGCGCCGGGCGCGGCGGGTCTTCGAGAAGCAGTTCTACGGCTGAACACCGCACGAGGGGGCAGCAAATGGCACAGCGATGGGGCATCGTCTGGAATCCGACGAAGATCGATGAGGACGAGCTTCGCGCTGCTGTGGATGCCGCGTCGCCAGCGTATACCGAGATCCTCTGGTGGGAGACGACAGCCGATGATCCCGGTCGTGCGATGGCATCCGAGGCCGTCGATGCGGGGTGCGACGTCGTGATCGCCGTCGGTGGCGACGGCACGGTGCGCACGATCGCCGAAGTACTTGCCCAGGCGGGCGACGACGCACCGGCTCTCGGGATCGTGCCGCAGGGCACCGGCAACCTGCTCGCCCGCAATCTTGGGGTGCCGCTGGGCAGCGTGCCGAAGGCGCTCGACGTTGTCGCCGCCGGACGCGAGCGTCGCATCGACATGGGGTGGAGCACGGCCGACGAAGAGGAGACCGCCACGGGTTTCCTGGTGATGGTGGGCTTCGGGCTCGACGCCCACATGCTCTCAGAGACCGACGATGAGCTGAAGGACAAGGCCGGATGGCTCGCCTACGTCGAGGCGATGGGGCGCGCGGTCGCGGCCGCGCAGACCGTCGACTTCACCATCGCGATCGACGGTGGCGATGAGCAGACGCTCATCGGGCACACGCTGCTCATCGGCAACTGCGGCGCGATTCAGGGCGGCGTCACGCTGCTGCCGGACGCTGAGCCCGATGACGGCCGACTGGACCTCCTGCTGGTGAGCGCCGACAACGTCGCCCAGTGGGCGCAGACCCTGCGTACCGTCGTCTGGGATAACGGCATCCGACGTCTGCTGGGCGGTGGCGAAGATACCGTCAGCACCGACTCCGCCCAGCACCTCACCGGCGAGAGCATCGAGGTCACGTTGCCGGCCCCGGTTGCGTTCGAGATCGACGGGGAGGAAGCCGGCGAGGTGTCGCGTCTGCACGTGCGGGTGCAGTCCGCTGCCCTCCGCGTGCGCTGCTGACCCTCTGCAGTCCTTCTGCGCCCCTCTGAACGCGAGAAACCACTTCCCGATTGAGAAACACCGTGGTGCGTGGTTTCTCGGACGGGAAGTGGTTTCTCAGCGGGTGAGGTCAGACTCCGTAGTAGAGCTCGAACTCGTACGGGTGCGGACGCTGCGCCATCGGCAGGATCTCGTTGCTGTACTTGTAGTCGATCCAGGTCTCGATGAGGTCCTTGGTGAACACGCCACCCTCAAGCAGGAAGTCGTGATCGTTGCGCAGGGCCTCGAGCGAGTCGAGCAGCGAGTTGGGCACCTGCGGGATGTTGGCAGCCTCCTCAGGCGGCAACTCGTACAGGTCCTTGTCGATCGGCTCCATCGGCTCGATGCGGTTCTTGATGCCGTCCAGGCCCGCCATCATCTGCGCGGCGAACGCCAGGTACGGGTTGCTCGACGCGTCGGGAACACGGAACTCGATGCGCTTGGCCTTCGGGTTCGACCCGGTGAGCGGGATGCGCACGGCTGCCGAGCGGTTGCCCGCCGAGTACGCGAGGTTCACCGGCGCCTCGAAGTGCTTCACGAGACGGTGGTAGCTGTTCAGCGTCGGGTTGGTGAAGGCAAGCACAGCATCGGCGTGCTTGAGCAGCCCGCCGATGTACCAGCGTGCGATGTCACTGAGCTGCCCGTAGCCGGCCTCGTCGAAGAACAGCGGCTTTCCGTCGAGCCACAGCGACTGGTGGGTGTGCATACCCGAGCCGTTGTCGCCGAACAGCGGCTTCGGCATGAACGTGACCGTCTTGCCCCACTCCTCGGCCGTGTTCTTGACGATGTACTTGAACTTCAGCACGTCGTCCGCGGCACGCACCATCGTGTCGAAGCGATAGTTGATCTCGGCCTGGCCGGCCGTGCCGACCTCGTGGTGCGAGCGCTCCAGGATCAGACCTGCCGCGCCGAGACGCAGGCACATGTCGTCGCGGATGTCGGCCTGCTTGTCGACGGGGGAGACGGGGAAGTACCCGCCCTTGAACGGCGTCTTGTTGCCGAGGTTGCCGCCCTCTTCCTTGCGGCCCGAGTTCCAGGCGGCCTCGTCCGAGTCGACCGAGTAGAAGCTGCGGCCTGCGCTGACCTCGTAGCGCACCTCGTCGAAGATGTAGAACTCGGCTTCGGGGGCGAAGAACGCGGTGTCGGCGATGCCGGTGGATGCCAGGTACTGCTCGGCCTTCTTCGCGACCTGACGCGGGTCCTTCGCGTAGATGTCACCGGTGCGCGGGTTGTAGATGTCGAACACCATGATCAGCGTCTTCTCGGCCCGGAAGGGGTCGAGGTAGGCGGTGGTGACATCGGGGATCAGCTGCATGTCCGACTCGTGGATGCTCGCGAATCCGCGGATCGACGATCCATCGAACAGCTGGCCGTCACGGAAGAAGTCCTCGTCGACGGTTGAGGCGGGGATGTTGAAGTGCTGCTGCACTCCCGGAAGGTCGGTGAATCGGATGTCGAGGAACTTGACGTCGTTCTCCTCGATATAGCGGATGACCTCTGCGGGTTCTGTGAACATTGGCGACTCCTCATCGGGTTTGGTCCCTTGCAACCTTACGCAGATTATGCGGGCGGCGTTTCCCGGTCGTGTCTGTCGTGTTTCGAGCATGTTACGAGCGCTCGGTAGGCTGGAGGGGTGAATGAGTACCCCGGTGAACGACTCGGCCTGCCATCTACGGGGTCGGGCAGCATCGCCCGACCGGGGCGTCGCATCGGTGCTCTCGCCATCGATTACTTCGCCGCGACGATCATCGCCGTCGGCTTCTTCGGATACGACCAGTTCGCGCTTCCGGCGGAAGCGGGGCTCACCCAGTTCGCTCCGATGATGGTCTTCGCGGCGCTTCAGGTCGTGTTCATCCCCACGGCGGGCGGAAGCCCCGGGCACCGCATCCTCGGCATGCGCATCGTGCGTCTTGACGGTGCGTGGGTGGGGCTGTGGCGCCCGATTGTGCGCACCGTGCTGCTGGTGCTCGTGATCCCGGCGGTGATCTGGGACGCGGATCAGCGCGGCCTGCACGACAAGCTCGCCGGCACGGTGCTCATCCGGGCGTGACCGCCTAGGAGCGCCCCCGGTTGCGCCGGCGCGTCTCACGCGGAGCGCGTCCGCCGGCGAACGACCGTGCCGGGTCGACGACGAAGCCACGGCGCAGCGCCTCGCGCCCGATCAGCATCCGGAAGCCCATCTCATCGCGGTTGGTCAGCGTGACCTCCGCGTCGACGTCGATGCCGACCAGCCGCACCCGGAGTACGACGACGATGCGGTTCTCGGTGTGACCCGACGAACTGCGTACCGCGCGGCGATCGTGCACCGGGCACTCGTGCACGACGGCATCCGCATCGCTCTGCTGCCAGGGATGCACGCTGAAGCGCACCCAGGCGGCGTCGTCGCGCGTGAACTCGTGCACGTCGAACGCGTGGAGAGACGAGGTGCGCGCACCGGTGTCGATCTTCGCCTTGATCCACTCGACACCGAGATCCGGCAGCGCAACCCACTCGCGCCAGCCGGTCGTCGTGTTTGAATGAGAAGACCGTTTCACCCCTACATCCTGGCAGGAATTCATCTGTGAAGATCGCCGTACTCTCGCGCGCACCGCACTCGTACTCGACACAGCGCCTGCGGGCGGCCGCTCAGCAGCGCGGTCACAACGTCAAGGTGCTGAACACCCTGCGCTTCGCGATCGACCTCACCGGCGGCGCACCCGATCTGTTCTTCCGTGGCAAGCAGCTCAGTGAATACGATGCGATCCTGCCGCGTATCGGCAACTCGATCACCTACTTCGGCACTGCCGTCGTGCGGCAGTTCGAGCAGATGGACGTGTACACCCCGAACACCGCCAACGGCATCTCCAGCGCGCGCGACAAGCTGCGGGCGAATCAGATCCTCTCCCGGCACAACATCGCCATGCCGCCGACGGCGTTCGTGCGCAACCGGGCCGACGTGCGACCCGCGATCGAGCGCGTTGGCGGCGCGCCAGTCGTGATCAAGCTGCTCGAGGGCACGCAGGGCATCGGCGTGATCCTGGCGCCTCAGGTCAAGGTGGCTGAGGCGATCATCGAGACGCTGCACTCCACCAAACAGAACGTGCTGATCCAGAAGTTCATCGCCGAGAGCCGAGGGCGCGATATCCGCGCCCTGGTCGTCGGCGACCGGGTCGTGGCGGCCATGCGTCGGGTTGCGGACGGCGACGAGTTCCGCTCGAACGTCCATCGTGGCGGTCGTGTCGAGCCAGTCACGCTCGATCCCGCGTATGAGCAGACGGCTGTGCGCTCTGCGCAGATCATGGGTCTGCGCGTAGCCGGTGTTGACATGCTCGAAAGCGACGACGGCCCCCTGGTCATGGAGGTCAATTCCTCACCCGGCCTGCAGGGCATCGAGGCGGCGACCAACCTCGACGTCGCCGGCGCGATCATCGACTACATCGCGAATCAGGTCGCCTTCCCCGATATCGATGTCCGCCAGCGCCTGAGCGTGTCGACCGGCTACGGCGTCGCAGAACTGCTGATCCACTCCGGTGCCGAGCAGGTCGGCAAGGAGCTGGGTGAGCTGCGTCTGTGGGACCGCGACATCACGGTGCTGACGCTGCACCGCGGCGTCAGCGTGATCCCGAACCCACGTGAGCACCAGGTACTCGAAGCGGAGGACCGTCTGCTGTGCTTCGGCAAGCTGGAAGAGATGCGCTCGATGATCCCAGCCAAGAAGCGGCGGCGCCCCCGGGTGCGGCGTCTTCCGAAGGAACCGCTCGGCGAGTGAACGACGACGGCCCCGCGCTCATTGCGCGGGGCCGTCGTCGTGAAGTGGATTGCTGCGTGCTCAGCGCGGACGCTGGGCGCGCACGCGAGTGGGGTCGATGCCCTTCGGGATCGGCAGCGAGGTCAGCGACTGCGACACGGACTCGATACGGCGGATCACCGTGGCCATCGTGGCCTTGTCGATCGACTTGGGGATCTTCTTGATCCGCTTGGCGAGGTCGGCGATCGCGACCTCGTCCTCGGCATCGCCGTGGCCAACGTATAGAACGGTGATCGGAACGCCGTGGGCGACGCGCTGCGACTTCTGTCGCTCATCGTTGATCAGACGGGTGAGGCGACCACGAGTGCCCTCACCGATGATGACGATGCCGCCGCGGCCGATCACGCGGTAGACGGCTTCCTGCGTCTTCGGGTTGATCCCGACGGGAGTGTCGGATGCCTGCCAGCGCCGCCCGAGGCTCGTGCTGATGACGTGGCCGGTGGCACCGGGCATGCCATCGATCTTCTCGTACATGGCCGTGGTCGACAGCTTGGTCATCAGGATCATGGCGCCCAGGATGCCGAGCATCAGGCCGGTGATGCCCCACAGCACGAGCGAGAGGACCGTTCCGCCGCCGATGAGGAAGCCGAGGATGAGACCGACGAGCACACCGGCGATGAGGATGGCGATCTGCGCCCACGGCAACCAGCCGTACACTTCCCGGGTGAATCGGAACAGTGAGCGGATCTGGGAGAAGAAACCCGGACGCTTCTCGGTCGCGGGAGCACGCTTTGCCATGCCTACCAGCCTACCGAGTGTTCGTGCGGACAGTGTCCCTGCACAGGTCATCGATCGAATCGAGTTGTGCACAGCCTGCGGCAAGCAGCATCCGGAGGGAGGCGGATTGCGCTCTGATGGAGCGCATGCACAGCACGGATGACACGGCCGCACTGGTTCCGGGCACGCACCGCTGGGTGCGGCGGCTCGACACCCCGGACGCCGCCGTCGTCGGCGCTCTGGTCGCCGACGGCGATGCGCTGCGGGTCCAGGTTGCTGCCGATCTGGTGCCCGATGCCGTCTGGCTTTCTGCGGGCGCACAGCACGTCGCCGGCGTCGTCGACGTCGTCCGCCGTCGAGATGGACACGATGCGCTGCTGCCCTGGTGCATCGAGACGGTCGACGCGTTGCTCGCCCGCCGAGCGGTCGCCGAGCGCGGTTTGACGCCGGGTGAGACCGTCACGCTGGTCGGGAGTCTGTTGCGCGGCGTCGTCGAAGCCGAGCGTCTTGGCGAGCCGCTCGTCGGACGTTGGTGGCTCACGCAGGACGCCCGTCCCGTGTTCAGCCCCGGCGAAGGTGCGCACTGCGCCGCAGCGAGCGGCGAGATCATCGCACGCGTGCGCGACGCGTGCACCGACCGGGCCGTAGAGCGGACCCTGACCGAGATCCTCGCCGGGATCGAGGACCCCCGTATCGTCGCGCGCAACCTTGATCGCTGGGAGGGTGAGCTTGTCGAGCTGGCCGCGCCGCGTCCGCTGCAGCTCGAGGTGCATCCGCCCGAGCGCGCGAGTGAGATCCCCGTGCACCGTGCGCATCTTCCTGAGGACGCCGGGCACGTGCTCGCACAGCGCACGGCCGGCACGTTCGTGCAACAGCGATGGGAGCAACTGCTCGAGCAGCTGCGCGCCACGCGCACACGATTGCGCCCGCCATCGCCCCGGCAGCAGAGTGGCGGGCGGCGTCGGATGCTACTGATCGGCGCCGCGGCCGGAGCTGTGGTGCTGCTCGGTGGCCTCTTGTGGCCGACGGGCGGCGATGACACCGCAGCCATGGAAGGGGGCCCGAGTGTCGCGCAGACGCCTGCGGATGGCGGGTCGGACAAGGACTCCGGGGCGCGCGGCGAGCAGACACCGGAACCGGAAGGCACCGCGGAGGGGAGCGTTGACGATGAAGCTCCCGCTCAGGACGAGCAGCAGAGCGCCGATGAGGGCGCTGTCGGGGACGAACCCGTCAAGGCGGGGGGAGGAGAATCTGACACGGCGCCCGGCGGGGACGAGAGCCTTGAGCAGGTCGCGGCCCGCCTGATCAGCGACGTCGCCGGGTGCGCAGCCGACAACGATTCGGTGTGCGAACGTGCGATCGTCGGCGGCGCCGCCGAACTGGTACTGCAACGGCTGAGCCCGGTCGACCCGGACCGCGCGATCGTTCCCGTCGAGGACTACGGCGACATCGGCGTCGTGCGACTGGCTGCGAGCGGGGAGCATGGCGAGCAGATGCTCGTCATCGTTCGTCAGAACGACCGATGGCTGGTCCGCGACGTGTACGACGTCGCTGACCAGCCATCGGATGCGGGGTGAGCGGTGGCTCAGACCCCCAGGTTCGCGCTGAAGTCCGCAGCCTCGAGACGCGACTTCATCGCGCCGAGGAAGCGGGCCGCGTCGGCACCATCGATGATGCGGTGATCGTACGAGATCGCCAGGTACACGTACGAGCGCACGGCGATGGCGTCGACACCGTCGACGGTCACGACGCCGGGGCGCTTGAACACGACACCGGTGCCCAGGATCGCCGACTGCGGCAGGAACACCAGCGGGGTGTCGAACAGCGCACCGCGGGAGCCGGTGTTCGTCACGGTGAAGGTGCCACCGGCAAGCTCGTCGGGCTTGAGCTTGTTGTCGCGGGTGCGGGCGGCGAGATCGGCGATCTCAGAGGCCAGCTCGGCGATGTTCTTCGTGCCGGCGTCGCGGACGACCGGCGTCAGCAGGCCACGCTCGGTGTCGACCGCGATCGAGACGTTCTCGGTCTCGGGGTACACGATCTTGTCGCCGTCCACCGTCGCGTTGATGATCGGGAAGGCCTGGAGAGCCTCGGCCGCCGCGAGCGTGAAGAACGGCAGGAACGACAGCTTGTCGCCGGTCTTCTGCAGGAACTCGTCCTTCTTCGCCGTGCGGAACGCTGCCAGCGCGGTGACATCCACCTCGACGAACGTGGTCAGCTGGGCGGTCTGCTGCATCGAGGCGACAGCACGCTCGGCGACGACCTTGCGCAGGCGCGACATCGGCTGGGTCGTGCCGCGAAGCGGCGAGACCTCGAGCGGTGCGGGTGCCGGTGCAGCGGATGCTGCCGGAGCCTGCGACTTGGCCGCGGCGGCCTTGAGGACGTCTTCCTTGCGGATGCGTCCGCCGACGCCAGTGCCCGTGACGGTGGCCAGGTCAATACCCTGCTGCGTCGCCAGGCGGCGCACGAGTGGGGTCACGTACAGCGAGTCCGAACCCGAGTCCGCGGCCGGAGCCGCGGGGGCCGCCGGAGCAGGCGTTGCGGGCGTCGGAGCTGCCGCGGGGGCCGGGGCTGCCGCGGGGGCCGGGGCAGGTGCTGCAGGTGCCGGAACGGCAGCCGGGGCAGGTGCCGGAGCCGCGGCCGGAGCCGGAGCTTCAGCAGGTGCCGCGGGAGCGGCTGCCGCGGGTGCGGCTCCCGAACCGATGCGGGCCAGTACGGCGCCGACCTCGATGGTCTCGTCTTCGGCCGCGAGGATCTCCTGCAGCGTGCCGGCGACGGGCGACGGGATCTCGGTGTCGACCTTGTCGGTCGAGATCTCCAGCAGCGCCTCATCGACGGCGACGTCGTCGCCGACCTGCTTCAGCCAGCGGGTGACGGTGCCTTCGGTGACGCTCTCGCCCAGTTCGGGAAGAACGACGTCCACGGCATCGGACGAAGCCGCGGCCGGTGCCGGTGCAGCCGGAGCCTCAGCAGCCGGAGCCGGTGCCTCAGGGGCCGGTGCTTCTGCGGCCGGGGCCTCCTCGGCGGGCGCTGCAGCCTCGGGGGCTGCGTCGGCCTGACCGGCGCCGCTACCGTCACCGATGTGTGCGAGGACCGCACCCACCTCGACGGTGTCGTCCTCGGCGACCAGGATCTGCTCGATCACGCCGCTGACCGGAGAGGGAATCTCGGTGTCGACCTTGTCGGTCGAGATCTCGAGCAGGCCCTCATCCGCCTGCACGGTGTCGCCCACCTGCTTCAGCCATCGAGTGACCGTACCCTCGGTGACGCTCTCCCCGAGTGCGGGAAGGACCACGGGTGTGCTCATGACGGAGTCTCCTTCGGAAAAATCTGTGACGCGGTCAAGCTTAGTGACCTCAACGTCGGGATGTGTGGTTCAGAGCGCGTGCAGCGGCTTCCCGGCCAGAGCCAGGAATGCCTCACCGAGCGCTTCGCTCTGAGTCGGGTGCGCATGGATGAGAGGTGCGATGTCTTCGGGGTGCGCCTCCCACGCGACGGCCAACTGGCCCTCGGTGATCAGCTCGCCGACGCGGTCGCCGAGCAGGTGCACGCCCAGGACGGGGCCGTCCTTCTGTCGGACGACCTTGACGGTGCCGCCGGTGCCGATGATCTCGCTCTTGCCGTTGCCGGCGAGGTTGTAGTCGTACGCGACGACATCATCCGCACCGTACTGCGCGATCGCGGCCTCCTCGGTGATCCCCACCGACGCCACCTCGGGGCTGCAGTAGGTCACGCGGGGGATCTGCGACTCGGGCAGCGCGGGCACCTGCATGCCGGCGATGCGCTCAGCGACGGCGATGCCCTGCAGGAAACCCCGATGCGCGAGCTGAAGGCCGGGGACGATGTCTCCAACGGCCCAGACACCCGGCACGCCGGTGCGCAGCTGGTCGTCTACCGTCACGAACCCGCGGTCGAGCGAGATGCCGGCCTCTTCGAAGCCGAGCCCGGCCGTGGCCGGGCCGCGCCCGACGGCGACCAGCAGGTAGTCGGCCGTGAACGTCTTGCCGTCCTCCAGCGTCACCGTCACCTGATCGTCGGTCTGCTCAGCGCGCTCGAATCGCGTGCCCAGCGAGTACTTGATGCCGCGGCGGCGGAAGGCGCGCTCCAGCCCCTTGCTCAGGGCGATGTCCTCGTTGGGCACCAGGTGCGGCAGGGCCTCGATGATGGTCACCTCGGCGCCGAACGAGCGCCAGACGCTCGCGAACTCGACACCGATGACGCCGCCGCCGAGGATCACCACGCTGGCGGGCACCTCGTCGAGAGTCAGCGCCTGCTCGCTGGCGATGATGCGCCCGCCGATCTCGAGGCCCGGCAGTGTGCGGCTGTACGAGCCGGTGGCGAGCACGACGTCGGTGCCGACGTAGCGGTCGTCGCCGACCAGCACCGAACGGTCGGCATCGAGGCGTCCCTCACCCGGGACGACGGTGATGCCGCGTGCTTTGATGAGTCCTTCGAGACCTTTGAACTTCTTGGCCACGATGCCCTCGCGGTAGGCGCGCACACCGGCCGCATCGATCGACTCGAACGTGGCCGTCACACCGACCTTCGCGGCGGAGCGCACATGATCGGCGACCTCGGCCGAGTGCAGTAGAGCCTTGGTGGGGATGCAACCGCGGTGCAGGCAGGTGCCGCCGACCTTCTCCTTCTCGATCAGCGCCACCTTCTTCCCCAACTCGCTCGCGCGCAGGGCCGCGGCGTATCCGCCGCTGCCGCCGCCGAGGATGACGAGGTCGTACTCGTGGACAGCCATCAGGACTCCTTGGCAGATGCCTCGGCGAAGGCGATCAGTGCGCGCACCGCGGCACCGGTCGGCCCCTTCTCGGTGAAGCCGTAGGCCGAGCCCTTGTGCTCGCCCGAGCCGGCGATGTCGAGGTGCACCCACGGGATGCGCGGGGCGTCCTCGGCGTCGGAAACGCGTCCGATGAAGCGCTGCAGGAACAGGCCTGCGAACATCGAGCCACCAGAGCGGTCATTCATGTTCGCGTTGACCATGTCGGCGATCTGCGAGTCGAGCGACTCCTCCATGAACTCCGGCAGGGGCAGCGCCCAGGCCGGCTCACCGACGGCATCCGATGCGGCGAGGTATTCGGCGACCGTGTCGTCGGCGCCCATCACGCCGGTGTGGCGCATGCCCAGGGCGACGATGATCGCCCCCGTGAGGGTGGCGACGTCGATGATGACATCGGGGTTCTCACGGCTTGCGGCGACAAGACCGTCAGCAAGCACCAGGCGGCCTTCGGCGTCGGTATTCATCACCTCGACGGTCTGGCCGTCCAGCATCCGCAGCACGTCGCCGGGGCGCGTCGCGCGGCCCGAGGGCATGTTGTCGGCGATGCACATCCACGCGGTCACTCGCACCGGCAGCTTCAGCGCCGCGATCGCACGGATGGCCGCGAGGACGCTCGCGGCGCCGGCCATGTCGAACTTCATGCCGACCATGGCTGCTGCCGGCTTGAGCGAGAGACCACCGGTGTCGAACGTGATTCCCTTGCCGACCAGCGCGATGTGGCGCTCGGCGCCTGCGGGGGAGTAGTCCAGGCGCACCAGGCGCGGCGGGCGGTCCGAGCCGCGGCCGACTCCGAGGATTCCGCCGTAGCCGCCCTCGGCGAGCTGCTCCTCATCGAGCACCTGCACGTCGACCGGCAGGTCGGCGACCGCGTCGATCGCGGACTGCGCCAGCTGCGCGGGGCTCTGCCACTCGGCGGGCGTGTTGACCAGATCCTTGACGAGCGCGACCGACTCCGCCGCGGCGCGGGCCCGGTCCAGAGCGCCATCCGAGAGCTGCGCGGCGTGCAGCACGAGGGTCTCGGCGCGGGCCGGCTTCTTCTCGGAGCGGTAGTCGTCGAAGCGGTAGCCGCCCAGCAGGGCGCCCTCGGCGGCAGCATCCGCGAATGGCTCGATGTCGGAGGCGAGCCCGATCGAGACCGTCGCGAAACCGGTCAGGTTGCGCACCGCGGTCGCGACGGCGTCGCGCACGGATGCGGCGTCAGGGGTCCTTCCGGCGCTGACGACCGCGAGCGGAAGCGTCGTGACGGCGGGCAGGTGCACGCGCGTGTAGGCGGATGCGGTGCCCTTGTAGCCAATGGCGGAAAGCGTCTCCACGAGTCCCTCGTAGCCGGTCAGCGCATCGGTGGTGGCTGCCGGATCGGAGATGACGAGCACTGCGGCGTCTGCAGCGCTTCCGGGGAACGGATCGGACGTGTGCGAGATCACGGGAAGCGTCATGCCTCCATCCTAGGGATGCCCGTGGCCCGGTGGTCGAGGCGTGATGCGTGTTCGCTGTCAGCATCCGCATCGCCGACACCCTCGGCGTCCCGCCTCGTAGCATTGAGGCATGCCCTCTTCCGCTGATCTGTACGAGTCGATCGCCGGTGCACCCGATGTGCCGACGGGCCTTCCGCTGGTCATCCTGCTCACCGGATTCACCGATGCCGGTAGCGCTGTGTCCGGGCTGATCGAGCACCTGGATGCGACGGCCGACCCTCGTCCCGTGATCCGCTTCGACAACGATGTGCTGCTCGACTACCGCGCCCGACGCCCGGTGATCGTGTTCGATCAGGACCACCTGACCGAGTACCGCCCGGCGAAGCTCGAACTCTCGCTCGCGCACGATGCGCTCGGACAGCCGTTCCTGCTGCTCTCGGGGTACGAGCCCGATTTCGCGTGGAACGCTTTCACCGAGGCGGTCATCGACTTCGTCGACGCTTTCCAGGTGTCCACGGTGAGCTGGGTGCACTCGATCGCAATGCCTGTTCCGCACACGCGACCGCTGGGAGCGACCGTGAGCGGCAACCGTCACGACCTGATCGCCGCGCATTCTGTCTGGCGTCCGCGTACACAGGTGCCGGGAACGGCCGGGCACCTGCTGGAGTACCGTCTGATCGAGCACGAGCACCTGGTTGCCGGCTTCGTGTTGCTCGTGCCGCATTACCTGGCCGATACCGAGTACCCCGACACCGTGCTGGCCGCAGCCGACAAGGTGATGATCGGTGCCGGACTCGTGCTGCGCATGGACGACGTGCAGCAGCAGCGCGAAGAGTTCCTCGCGCGAGTGGGGGAGCAGGTCGAGGGCAGCGAGGAGTTGACGCAGATGGTGCACACTCTCGAGGGGCGCTATGACGCGTACATGGCGGGGCGTGAGGATGAGGCTGAGGAATCGTTCAACGAGCGCGACCTGCCCAGTGCCGACGAGCTGGCGGCCGAGCTGGAGCGTTATCTCGCCGATCGCCGACCCGGCGATGACGACAAACGATGAGTCGGATGTCGTCACCGGCGCGCGCCAGCCGTTGGTGTGTGTGATAATGGATAGCCGACCCGTTGTCAATGGCCGTTCTTATGAATCGGCTTGACAAGGGTCTTACTAGTGTCCGAAATGGCTCGGAGCGTGTGCACCGCTCCGTGAAAGGCGAAACGTGACTGCTGCCACGAGCAAGAAGACCCGGACGACCACGAAGAAGACCGTCGCCGCTGAGGCGGAGACCCCCGAGGTCGACGGGGCCGCCAGCGAATCCGCCGAGGCGCCCAAGCCCGCAACGAAGCGCGCTCCCGCAAAGAAGGCCCCGGCGAAGAAGGCGCCCGCAAAGCGCGCCAAGAAGGCCGACGAGCCCGAGGTCGACGACGAGGCCGCCGAGGTCGAGGAGCCCGAAGAGGAGGAGGGCGACAAGAAGCCCGCCTTCACCGAGCCGCTGCCCACCGGCGCGATCGTGATCTCGTCCAAGGATGAGGACGACGCACCCGTCTACTCGACGCAGATCACGGGTGCGACCGCCGACCCGGTCAAGGACTACCTGAAGCAGATCGGAAAGGTCGCGCTGCTGAACGCGGCCGAAGAGGTCGAGCTGGCGATGCGGATCGAGGCCGGTCTGTTCGCCGAAGAGAAGCTGTCGACGATGTCGGCGAAGGAGAAGACCAGTCAGCTGGGCCTTGACCTGCAGTGGGTCGCCCGCGACGGTCAGCGTGCCAAGAGCCACCTGCTCGGCGCCAACCTGCGTCTGGTCGTCTCGCTCGCCAAGCGGTACACCGGTCGAGGCATGCAGTTCCTCGACCTGATCCAGGAGGGAAACCTGGGTCTCATCCGCGCCGTCGAGAAGTTCGACTACACCAAGGGCTTCAAGTTCTCGACCTACGCCACATGGTGGATCCGCCAGGCGATCACGCGCGCGATGGCCGACCAGGCCCGCACGATCCGCATCCCCGTGCACATGGTCGAGGTCATCAACAAGCTGGCCCGCGTGCAGCGTCAGATGCTGCAGGACCTGGGCCGTGAGCCCACGCCCGAAGAGCTCTCCCGCGAGCTCGACATGACCCCCGAGAAGGTCGTGGAGGTGCAGAAGTACGGTCGCGAGCCGATCTCGCTGCACACCCCGCTCGGTGAGGACGGCGACAGCGAGTTCGGTGACCTGATCGAAGACACCGAGGCCGTCGTCCCGGCCGACGCCGTGGGCTTCACCATGCTGCAGCGCCAGCTCGAGCAGCTGCTCGACTCGCTGTCGGAGCGCGAGGCCGGTGTCATCCGCATGCGCTTCGGGCTCGGTGACGGTCAGCCCAAGACGCTCGACCAGATCGGCGACACCTTCGGCGTGACGCGTGAGCGCATCCGCCAGATCGAGTCGAAGACCATGGCCAAGCTGCGGCACCCGAGCCGCTCGCAGTCGCTGCGGGACTACCTCGAATGAGCTCGACGGCTCCCCAGGCGCGCTCAGCGGGTCTGCGGTACGTCTTTCCCGTGCTCGCCGGCAAGCTCGCGCGCTTCGCGACCCGGCTGCGCGGGGGCGGCTCCGCGTTCCCCGGTTACCTCACGAACCGGCTGGCGCCGACGCTTCTGCCCACGCTGGCGGATCAGTTCGCGTACGGCGTCGTCTTCGTACTCGGTTCGAACGGCAAGACGACCACCACGCACATGATCAGCGAGGTGTTGCGTGCGCACGGTCTGACCGTGTTCACCAACCCCACCGGGGCGAACCTGCCGCAGGGTGTGACGAGTGCGCTGCTCGCGGATGCCACGCTCACCGGCCGGATCAAGGCCGATGTCGCGGTGCTCGAGATCGATGAGGGCTTCGCGGCCGACCTGGCCGACCGCCTCTCGCCGTCGGTGATCCTGTCGCTGAATGTGCAGGTCGATCAGCTGTACCGCTTCTACGAGACCGAGCGCGTCGCCGACATGATGCTCGATGCCTCCACGCGCGCTTCGGCGCACGTGGTGGTCAACCGTGACGACCCGTATCTGTCGAAGATCGACGTCGACGCCATGCGCGCGCCGGTCACGTTCTTCGGCGTTGCGCCCGAGATCGTCGCCGCATCGGCGCACGGCCTCGCCAACGCCGTCGACACGCGCAGCGGCACGTCGGGCACCCTCGAACGCGATGCGTTCTCGGAGGTGCGCGAGGTGTCGGGCCGCGACATCGTCGTACGTGTGGGCGATGCGGATGCCCGCGTCACGCTTCCGGCACGGGGCCTGCACTATGCGGCGGATGCTGCCGCGGCTCTCGCCGTGGCATCCGGGGTTCTGGGCGATCGCTTCGACGGTGACCGCGCGGCGGCCGGCTTTGCCACCATGGCCCCGGCCTACGGGCGCGGAGAGGTCATCCCGCTGCGGCGCGACCCGAACGGCGAGCAGGTCGAGTTCGTGATGTTCAAGAACGGCCCGAGCATTCAGATGAACCTCGACGCGCTTGAGGGCACCCCCGAGCGCGCCCTGATCGCGATCGACGAGGGAACCCCCGACGTCTCGTGGCTCTATGACGTCGACTTCGCCGCTCTGCCTCGCGTGGATGTCGTCACTGGTGACAAGGCGTACCAGTTGGCTCTCGCGCTGGCCTACGCCGGCGTCGAGATCGGTACGGTTGAGCCCGACATGGAGAAGGCGGTCGAGATCATGCGCTCCTTCCCCGAGACCGAGGCCGGCAAGCAGATGTGGTTCGTCAACTACGAACTCATGATGATCGGTCGTCGCCTTCTCGGCCACGGCGATCAGGAGGTGGCGCGCCGATGACGCAGTTCACGATCGCACAGCTCTATCCCGCAGAGCTCGGTATCACGGGCGACCGGGGCAACGTGCGCGCCATCGAGCGCAGCGCCGCAGCCCGCGGGCTGAACCCGGTCACGGTGCTCGTCGGCCCGGGCGAGAGCCTGCCGGCCGACGTCGATGTCATCGTGATCGGCAACGGACCGCTCTCCGCACTGCGCGGCGTGCACGCCGACTTCGTCTCGCGCGTCGATGCACTGCGCGACTACGTGGCAGCGGAGGGAGTGCTCTTCGCTGTCGGCGGTTCGGCCGAGTTGCTCGGCTCGGGGATCGACCTCACCGACGGTGGCACGCTCGACGGGCTGGGCATCCTGCCCTACCGTGTCGCACGTACCCGCGACCGTCGCGTCGGGTACATCACCGTGCAGACCCCGGGAGTGCGCGTGGTCGGTTTCGAGGATCACGCCTCGGAGTGGACCCTGAGCGACCCCTCGCTCGCGTACGGAACCGTCACCGCGGGTCGTGGCAGCTTCGCGTCCGGCGAGGGGCGCGGCGAGATCGTCCGTCACCGCAACGCGTTCGCCGGAAACGTGCAGGGGCCGGTGCTGCCGCTCAACCCCGGTCTGGCCGATGTGCTCGTGACCGCCGCGGCGGAGCGTCGGGGGTTGGCACTGACGGATCCGCAGTCGGGTCCGCTCGACGAGTACGCGCACGAGGCGCGTGCCGCCATCGACCGCTTCATCCACGACAAGGGCTTCAAGACCATCCAGCTCTGACGCGCCACCGGAGGACGACATGGCCAGTAGCAGTGCTCCGCGCGTGATTCTCGATCGCCGAGCCCTGATGCGCAACGCCGGCGAATCCGTGCGCGACGCCGTCATCGACTTGCGCCATGACGCATACGGGCACGGCGTCGTCGAGGCCACCCGCATCGTGATGAGTGCCGGTGCCGCGAGTGTGCTGGTGGACGACGACGACATCGCCATGCTGGCGGGGTACGGCATCTCGGCGAGAGCAGAGGGCTCAGCGGACATCGGCCCGCACGAGCTGTTCGGCATCCCTGAGGGCTCAACGGTTGCGACGTCGTCGCCGGTGATGCGGCTGGAAGGGCACGTGCTCTCGACCAAACCGCTGCACGCGGGAGAGGCCGTGTCATACGGCTACACGCATCGGGCGGACCGTGACACCCGCGTGGCGCTCGTCACGGGCGGCTATGCGCAGGGTGTGCTACGGGCGCTCGGCAATCGTGTCTCGGTGCAGATCGGAGCGGATGTGCACCCGGTCGTCGGGCGGATCGCCATGGACGTGTGCGTCGTCGACCTCGAAGGCGGGGATGTGCCCGACGGCACGCCCGTCACCTTCTTCGGCGGAGACGGCCGGATGCGGGATGCCCTGTCGCACTGGGCTGCGGTGACGGGGCTCACAGCGTTGGAGATCGCCGTCGTGATCGGCCGACACGCACCCAGGGAGTGGAGCGCATGAGCAATCCCGTCCTCGAGATCTCACGCGACCGGTTCCGGCGCAACATCGCGGCGGTGCGCGCGCGACTGCAGCCCACCGAGCTGATGCTCGTCATGAAGGACGACGCCTACGGACACGGCCTGGACTGGTCGGTACCCGAGGCGGCGTCGGCGGGCGTGACATGGTTCGGCGGATACGACATCGACACCGCGCTGCGGATCAGGGCGCTCACCGATCGCCACGTCTACGCCTGGGCGACATCCGTGCCCGCCGAGATCGAAGCCGCCATCGTGGCGGGCATCCAGCTGGGAGTCGGGTCGGCCGCGTACCTGCGCGACGTCATCGCGGCGGCGCGGCGCACCGGCATCCGCGCCGACGTGCATCTCAAGATCGACACGGGTCTGCACCGCAATGGTTTCCGGCCGGATGAATGGCCGCAGGCCGTCGCCACCGCCCGCGAGGCAGAACACGACGGCGCCCTGCGCGTCGTCGGCGTGTGGAGCCACCTGGCAGAGGCGAGCGACGCCGAGGACGACGCAGCGCAGCGCGTGTTCGACGAAGCGGTGCGCCACCTCACCGAGGCGGGCGGTCGACCCGAGGTGCTGCATCTGACGGCGTCGGCCGCGTCGTGGTGGCGCCCTGAGCTGCGCGGATCGCTGAGCCGTATCGGCGCGTTCTGCTACGGCGTCCGCTCCGCCGACGGGCCTGTTCTCGACGGGATCTCACCCATCGCGAGGCTGGTGGCGACGGTCGACGCGGTGACGCCGGATGCCGTCATCGTGGGTGCCGGTGCCTTCCACGGACTGCCGTCGACGTTGCGGGGCACATTCGCGGGGACCCCGGGTGGGCCGCGGCGAATCCTGCGCATCGATGGCGGAAGCCTGCACCTCGAGCCGTGGGGTGGTGCCGAGCTCGGTCAGCGCGTGGTGGTCTTCGGACCCGGCGACGACGGAGAACAGGATGCTACGGCCCTCGCCGAGCACATCGACACGGTGGGCGAAGAGATCATCACCCGGCTGACGTCGGCCGTGCGTCGGATCATCACGGACTGATCCGTTCCGCCGGGGCGCCGCGTGATGTTCGGCGCCCGCGAGGGGCGCCGAACGGTTCAGGCCTCGATCAGTCGAGCGGTCTCGTCATGCCAGGTCGTGGCGACCGCGCGCAGCTTCTCCTCGTACTTGCGTCCGTGGTGCGCGCAGAACAGCAGCTCGGATCCGTTGACCTCCGCAGCGATGTACGCCTGTGCACCGCACGAGTCGCAACGGTCCGACGCGGTGAGGCGGTACTCGACGGTCTCTCGCTCAGTCGTAGCGTTCATCTCGTTGCCTCCTCGGGTATGGCGGGTAATCGTGCTCAATACAACCACGAGTCGCCTGGGGGAATGCCCGCCGACCGGCGTGTTTCGCTCAGCGCGTACGCCGTGATCGCGCGTGCGGAGCCCGGGGGAGTGTCGCGGTCCGCGGGTGTCGCCGCGCGAAATACAATTGAACATTGTGACCGCCGAGTATTCCGCCCATCATCTTCAGGTACTCGAGGGGCTCGAGGCCGTCCGCAAGCGCCCCGGAATGTACATCGGGTCGAACGGTTCGCCCGGCTTGATGCACTGCCTGTGGGAGATCATCGACAACTCCGTCGACGAGGCCGTCGCCGGCAACGGTGCGCGCATCGACGTGGTGCTGCACGATGACGGCAGCGTCGAGGTGCGCGACCGCGGACGTGGCGTGCCTACCGACATCGAGCCGCGCACGGGACTGACCGGCGTCGAGGTGGTCTACACGAAGCTGCACGCCGGTGGAAAGTTCGGCGGTGGTTCATATGCCGCCTCAGGAGGTCTGCACGGTGTCGGCGCCTCTGTCGTCAACGCGCTCTCGGAGCGGCTCGACGTCGAGGTCGACCGGGGCGGCAAGACCTACGCGATGTCGTTCCACCGCGGCGAGCCCGGGGTGTTCGCCGACGACGGCGAGCCGCGCCCCGATGCCCCGTTCACGCCGTTCGAGGAGCGCAGCGAACTGCGCGTCATCGGCAAGGCGCCGCGCGGCATCACCGGCACGCGGGTGCGCTACTGGGCCGATCGGCAGATCTTCACCAAGGACGCCACCTTCCAGCTGGGTGACCTCGAGACACGGGCGCGTCAGACGGCGTTCCTCGTGCCGGGGCTGGAGATCGTCGTGCGCGACGAACGCCCCACGGCGCGTCCGAGCGGGCAGGCTGCTGACGGCGCTGAGGTCGACGCAGGGCCGGTCGAGACGTCGTACCTCTACGAGGGCGGCATCTCGGAGTTCGTCGACTACCTGGCATCCGACGCCCCCGTCACCGACACGTGGCGCATTCAGGGCAGCGGCACTTTCACCGAGACGGTGCCCGTGCTTCAGGCCGATGGGCACATGAAGGCGACCGAGGTCGATCGCGAGTGCCAGGTCGACATCGCGCTGCGCTGGGGCACCGGCTACGAGACCACCGTCCGCTCGTTCGTGAACATCATCGCCACGCCCAAGGGCGGCACACATCAGCAGGGTTTCGAGCAGGAGCTGCTGAAGACGCTGCGCGCCCAGGTCGAGCAGAACGCACGACGACTCAAGGCGGGCAACGACAAGCTCGAGAAGGACGACGTGCTGGCGGGCCTCACGGCCGTGCTGACGGTCACTGTGCCCGAACCGCAGTTCGAGGGCCAGACGAAAGAGGTGCTCGGAACCCCGGCGGTACGCGCGATCGTCGCGAAGGTGGTGCGCACAGAGCTCGCGCAGCGCTTCACATCGACCAAGCGCGACGACAAGAGCCAGGCGTCGATGCTGCTCGACAAGATCGTCTCCGAGATGAAGGCACGCGTCTCGGCGCGCGCGCACAAAGAGACCCAGCGGCGCAAGACGGCGCTGGAGTCGTCGTCGCTACCCGCCAAGCTGGTCGACTGCCGCTCCAACGATGTCGCCCACAGCGAGCTGTTCATCGTCGAGGGTGATTCGGCGCTCGGCACCGCGCGTCACGCCCGAAACAGCGAGTTCCAGGCACTGCTACCGATCCGGGGCAAGATCCTCAACGTCCAGAAGGCCTCGGTCAGCGACATGCTGAGCAACGCCGAGTGCGCGGCGATCATCACCACGATCGGTGCGGGTTCGGGACGCTCGTTCGACATCGCCGGGGCCCGCTACGGAAAGATCATCCTGATGAGCGACGCCGATGTCGACGGCGCGCACATCCGTACGCTCCTGCTGACGCTCTTCTTCCGCTACATGCGTCCGCTGGTCGAGGCCGGCCGCGTGTACTCGGCCGTGCCGCCGCTGCACCGAGTGATCGTGATGAACCCCGGCTCGAAGCCGAACGAGACGATCTACACGTACTCCGAGGCCGAGCTGCAAGCGCTGCTGACCAAGCTCCGCAAGGCAGGCAAGCGCTGGCAGGACCCGATCCAGCGCTACAAGGGTCTGGGTGAGATGGACGCCGACCAGCTCGCCAACACCACGATGGATCGCGAAGGGCGCCTGTTGCGCCGCGTCACCATCGAGGACGCCGAGTCCGCGGACGCCGCGGTGCGCACCTTCGAACTGCTCATGGGCAGTGAAGTGGCTCCGCGACGCGAGTTCATCATGAGCTCCAGCGACCGTCTCAGCCGGGAAGCCATCGACGCGTGACCTGTGGCGCCGGTGTGTACCGGCGCCACATCCCGCGCGACGCGAGGTGGCGGGTCAGCCGATCGCGGTTCCCACGGCGCTGACGACAGCATCCAACGGCTGTCCGGATCCGTCGCGCTTCGCACCCGACGCGGGCAGCTGGCGCACGGCGCCGTCCGCCCCGATCGCACGGGGCTCGACGCCCACCCAGGCCAGCCGCAGACGATCTTCACCCTTCAAGAAGGCGTGTGCGCGCACACCACCGGTCGCGCGACCCTTGGCGGGGAACTCCGCGAACGCCGAGACCTTCGCACGCCCGGCATCCGCACCGGCGAGGGTGCCCTCGGCGCCCGACACGGTGACGACGACCGCTTCGTCGGGCGAGGAGACGACGCCGAACGAGAGCACTTCGGCGCCGGCACCGAGCTTGACACCGGCCATTCCGCCGGCCGCGGCGCCCTGCGGGCGCACGTTCGCGGCTGAGAAGTGCAGCAACTGCGCATCGGATGTGACGAACACGACCTCGGCGTCGTCGGATGCCGGGGCAGCGCCGACGACCGTGTCCTTCGGCTTGAGGCCGATGACCTCCAGCTCGGGGCGCACCGGCAGCGCAGACGGGACGAAGCGCTTGACCACGCCGTCCTTAGTGCCGAGCGCCACGGGGGTGTCATCATCGAAGCGGATGAGCGCGAGCACGCGCTCGGTGCGGTCGGTGAGCCCGAGGTAGTCCGAGATGCGCACGCCTGCGCCGAGCCCCACCGACGTGGCCGGCACAGCGGGGATGTCCACCGGAGTGAACCGTACGACGCGCCCGGTGCTCATCACCGCGCCGATCTCGCTGCGTGTCGTCGTCTCGACGCGGGCGATGATCGCGTCGTGCTTGCTGCGGCGCGCGGGTGTCGTGATCACGGCGCCCGGCTCGAGGTCGACGCGCACCGCGCGTCCCGTGGCGGACAGCAGCACGGTGGTGGGCGCGTCGGCGAACTGTAGCTCGATGGCGGACTTGCTCGAGCGCGCCTTCGGCGGGGCGGCGTTCAGCAGCAGAGTGCGGCGAGGGGTGCCGAAAGTCTCGGCGACGGCATCCAGCTCGTGCGCGACCTGTGCGCGGACCAGCGCCGGGTCGGCGAGCAGGGTCTCCAGCTCGGCGATCTCGGCAAGCAGCTTGTCGCGCTCCGCCTCGAGTTCGAGCCGCGAGAACTTGGTCAGACGACGCAGGCGCAGCTCGAGGATGTACTCGGCCTGCACCTCGTCGAGCTCGAACACCTGCTGCAGGCGGGCGCGCGCTGTCTCGGAGTCCTCGGACGAGCGGATCACCTGGATGACCTCGTCGATGTCGAGGATCGCCAGCAGCAGGCCACGCACCAGATGCAGGCGCTCGTTGCGCCGGGCGAGACGATAGCGGCTGCGCCGGGTGACGACCTCGATGCGGTGCTGCAGGTAGACGCGCAGCAGCTCCTTGAGTCCGAGCGTGCGCGGCTGCCCCTCGACCAGGGCGACGTTGTTGATCGAGAACGAGTCCTCGAGCGGTGTGAAGCGGAAGAGCTGCTCCAGGACCGCGGCCGGATCGAAGCCCGTCTTGATGGTGATCACCAGGCGCAGGCCGTGCTTGCGGTCGGTGAGGTCCTGCACGTCGCTGATGCCCTGGAGCTTCTTCGCGTTGACGGCATCCTTGAGCTTCTCGATCACCCGCTCCGGACCCACCTGGTAGGGCAGCTCGGTGACGACGATGCCGGTGCGGCGCGGTCCGAGGGATTCGATCGACGTCTTCGCCCGCAGCTTGAACGCACCGCGTCCGTTCTCGTACGCGTCTTTGACGCCGTCGAGCCCCATCAGGATGCCGCCCGACGGGAAGTCCGGTCCCGGCACGAACTCCATGAGGTCGGCCGTGGTGGCGTCCGGGTTCTCGAGCAGATGGGTGGCCGCTGCGACGACCTCGATGAGGTTGTGCGGCGCCATGTTCGTGGCCATGCCGACGGCGATGCCGCTGGCACCGTTCACGAGCAGGTTCGGGAAGGCAGCCGAGAGCACGGCCGGCTGCTGGAACTGCCCGTCGTAGTTGGGCACGAAGTCGACGACGTCCTCGTCGAGGCTCTCGGTCATCGCGAGAGCGGATGCTGCCAGACGGGCTTCGGTGTATCGGGATGCCGCCGGACCGTCATCCAGCGAACCGAAGTTGCCGTGCCCGTCGACGAGCGGCACGCGCAGCGCGAAGGACTGCGCGAGGCGGACCAGTGCGTCGTAGATCGCCGAGTCGCCGTGCGGGTGCAGCTTTCCCATCACCTCGCCGACGACGCGGGCGCTCTTGACATGCCCGCGCTCGGGGCGCAGCCCCATCTCGGCCATCTGGTACAGGATGCGCCGCTGCACGGGCTTCAGGCCATCTCGTGCGTCGGGAAGCGCGCGGGAGTAGATGACCGAGTAGGCGTATTCGAGGAACGAGCCCTGCATCTCCTGTGACAGATCGATGTCCTGGATGCGCTCCTGGACGGGCTCGGACGGCGGGGTCTTCGGCATGGGGTTCCTGCTGGTCGCTCGGGGCGGGGCTCGCGGCCATTGCGGCGGCGCGCGTCGGGAGGCCTGTGAAAGACTGGCCCGGATGTCTCTCATGCTACCGTCCGCCCTGGAAACACCGCGAAGCATCACCGGGGTGGCGCCGGGCCTCCTCGCCGCATTGCGCGGAGAGGGTGACGCGCTGCGGCCGGTGCGCTCGGCTGTGCTCGTCGTCGTCGATGGCCTCGGGGCGATCTCGCTGCGGGCCCACGCCGGGCACGCGCGCACGCTCAGCGCGGCAATGACGAAGAAGAGCGTCGGCGGCGCGGTCTTTCCCACCACCACCGCAGCGGCGCTGACCAGTCTGCTCACCGGGGTGGCTCCCGGCGAGCACGGCGTGGTCGGTTACCGCGTGCGGCATCCCGACAGTGACGTGCTCGTCAACCAACTGACCGAGTGGGAGGCGGCGGGTATCGATCCGCTGACCTGGCAGAGTGCGCCGACGGTGTTCGAGCGCGCTTCTGCGGCCGGGCATGCGGCATTCGCCGTGGGGCTCGCCGGTCACATGCACAGCGGGTTCTCGCGCGCCACGTTGCGTGGCGGACGTTTCGTGCCCGCAGGTGCGGCGGCCGATCGTGTCGCGCAGGCGTTCGAGCTGGCTGACACGCACGACGGCGCGTTCGTCTACTGCTATCTGCCCGATGTCGACAAGGCCGGGCACAAGTACGGCATCGACTCTGCCGAGTGGGTGGCCGCGCTCGAAGACGTCGACGCCGCTCTCTCACAGCGCGTGCCGGACGGTGTTGGCGTGCTGGTGACCGCCGACCACGGCATGGTCGATGTGCCCGCACATCGGCACCTGCTGCTCGATGCCGCGGGGGGCTGGCGCGATGGCATCCGCCACATCGGCGGTGAGCCGCGCATGCTGCACGTGTACACCGAACCGGATGCCGACCAGGCCGCCATTCTCGCGCGCTGGCGACGCGACCTGGAGGGCCTTGCCGACGTCGTCAGCAGGGCGGAGGCGATCGATGCGGGGTTGTTCGGACCCCGCGTGACGGATGCTGCGCGTGCACGCATCGGCGACCTGCTGGCGATCGCACGCGCGAACTACGCGCTGTACGACGCCGATGCCGAGGACCAGCGCGGTCGAGGCATGATCGGACAGCACGGTGCGCTCACGCCGGAGGAGTGGCGTGTGCCGTCGATTCGGCTCGGCGCGTTCGCGAGCTGATTCGCACCCCGGCGGGCGCGGCGTTCTAGTCGTCGGTGCGTGCGCCGAAGACGATCTCATCCCAGCTCGGCATCGCGTTTCGACGCTTGCGTCGACCGCCACCGGCATCACCGCTGTCGCCACGGGGCGCCGGCTTTCCCGACGTCGAGGGCTGCTCGGTGGGAGTCTCATCAGCCGGTTCCGGCTCGTTTTCGGCGCTGTCGAACAGCGCAATCGGCGCGGCTTCATCGCCGTCGTTGTCGTCGAGCAGCGGCGCGGACTCGCGCTGGCCACGGCGGCGCCGAAGCGCCTCGAGCAGATCTGCGGTCTCGGCGCTGGGCTGATGATCCTCGGGGGCACGTCGGGCAGCGGCCGCCTGGGCAGCGGCGCTGGAGTGCTCCGCCTCGACCGAAGCGTCGTCGGTGTGCTCGTCGGGCTTCGGCAGCAGGCGTGGGCCGAATGCGCCGGAGTCGAATCGGCTGTCGTCCTTGTACGGTGAGACGCGCTCGTCATCGACCGCGCGCAGGCGCGGGATCAGACCGTCCGGAAGTGATCCCTGTCGAGACAGCTGCACGGCTTCGGCATTCGAGGGCGACAATGTGCTGCGGCGCGGGTCGAACGCCCAGCGGGCGTCGTGCGCGACCTCGTTCGCGGTGAACTCGAGTTTGACGGTCCAACCGGACTCGTCCTTCCAGCTCACCCAGCGCTCGTCGGTCGCAGCGAGGTCGGCGAGCTTGTCGCGCACGGCAGTGCCGAACGTCGGCTGGGCGTCGGGCTCGACATCGCTGCCGATGAGCACGGGCACGGCGAGTGCCTGGCCGACGATGTGCTCGCGCTCGGCGAGCACGGGGCCCTCGAAGCGGGCCACATCCGATTCGCTGACGCCGAGCAGCGCCGCGACCTCTGCGGCGGACAGGCCGGCGCGGATATGCGCCTGGATATCGCGCGGACTCGCCGCGAGACGCGCGGCCGTGGGCTCGGCCTGGCGGGTGGCGCGACGTACTTCACGATGCAGCACGTCGTCGATGGGCAGCGCGAAGCGCTGTCCGGACTCAGTAGCAAGGACGAGGACCCCTGCTTCTGTTCCGACGATGGTGACGTTTTCCATGCCAATGCCCCTCTGGTGGGTAGGGGTTCATCGTGTCATGCGTGCCTGTGCGCACCCGGGAATAGCGCGGGCGCGCCGCGAGTTTGCCCGGGAGAGTGCACGAGCATTTGCGAAACGCTCCGCATTCGTGCAAACTATGGCCGCCGTACACCCGAAACGGCACCTCCCAACCCACCCCTCTTGTACCACGGAAGTGGAGACCCACCGCATGGCAACCGACTACGACGCACCCCGAAAGAGCGAAGACGACTCCGAGTCGATCGAAGCACTCAAGGAGCGTGTGCCGAACACCCAGCCCGGCGCTGGCGATGTCGAGGACTCGGACAACCCCACGGGGTTCGAGCTCCCCGGTGCGGACCTTTCAGATGTGGAGCTCGACGTCGTCGTGCTCCCGGCCCAGCAGGACGAGTTCACCTGCATGAGCTGCTTCCTCGTGAAGCACCGCTCGCAGCTCGACCACGAGGGCCCGGAAGGTCCCATCTGCAAGGAATGCGCCGCCTGAGGCACTTTTCCTTCGACCGACCGCGCCCCGGCCTGACTGGCCCAGGGGCGCGTTCTGTTTCCCGGGGTCTGCGGCCCGACCGCTGCCGAGACCGCCGGGCTCAGGCTGCGGCGCGCGCGTCTCGGATCGCCGCCGCGAGGCGGTCGGGAGTGCGCGTCGAGAGAGTCCAGCTGCGCATCGGGTCGGCCGGGTCGGTCACCGGCACCACGATGACGCCATCGATGCCGCCACGCAACAGGTGCCAGCCGTCGCGAGCGATGTCACGGGTGCGACGATCGCGCGCGTCATCGCCGACGAACTCCTCGGGCTCGCCCAACCAACGGGCGTCGATGTGTGCCCGCCCCGCGTGCAGAACAGTGCCGACCACCCGCAGCTTCGGTGAGAGCACGATGCTCAGTGAGACCAGGACCAGCGAGACCGCGGCACCCAGCAGGAGTGCGAACTCTGCCCCGACCGGCACGAACACCAGTGACACCATGGGGCCGGCCAGGGCGATCGTCACCAGCATCCACAAGCTCGGCGTCAGCCGTTCGCGGTAGGTCTCGCTCGTGGCACGTTCGGTGTTCTGCATTAGCCTCATGGGGTGACTCATTCCGTTGCTGTTCCCATTATCGCCGCGAACGTCCCGGCTTACGCCCACCCGGGGGATGCCGGCGCCGATCTCGTCTCGACCGAGGCCGTGCGGCTCGAACCGGGGGAGCGGGCGCTGGTGCCCACTGGCGTCCGCATCGCCCTGCCCGAAGGCTACGCGGCCTTCGTCGTGCCGCGCAGCGGACTTGCGGTGAAGCACGGCATCACGGTGGTCAACACTCCGGGCACCGTTGATGCCGGATACCGCGGCGAGATCAAGGTGACCCTGCTGAATACCGACAGCAAGCAGGCGTACGATGTGGCCGTCGGTGATCGGATCGCACAGCTGATCATCATGCCTGTCGTCCAGGCACGGTTCGAACCCGTCGAAGCCCTGCCGGACAGCGTCCGCGGCGCCGGAGGTTTCGGATCCACCGGCTATACCCAGGGAAAGAGCGAATGACTGAAGAGATCGAACCCACGCTGAAGTCCGCGCCGGCCGATCGTGCCGAGGCGGGTCCTTTTGACGACTCCGAGGCGAACCCCGTACGCCCGTACATCGACCTCGGCGGCATCAAGGTGCTTCCGCGTGAGGGACTGAACCTGCGTCTCGAGGTCGAGGAACAGAGCAAGCGCATCGTGGCCGTCGGGCTGGACTACGCCGGATCCACGTTGCAGGTGCAGCCCTTCGCCGCACCGCGCACCCGCGGACTGTGGGATGAGACCCGCGTGCAGCTGCGCGACCAGATCCGCAACCAGGGTGGACGCGTCGAGGAGCGCGAGGGGCCGCTGGGCAAAGAACTGCTCGCCGAGGTTCCGGCGACGGCGGCCGAGGGGACCGGTATGCGTCTGGCGCGCTTTGTGGGCGTCGACGGACCGCGATGGTTCCTGCGCGGCGTGATCGGTGGGGACGCGGCATCCGACCCCGCGGCCGCCGAGCAGGCCGAGGACCTCTTCCGATCCATCGTCGTGGTGCGCGGTGGCTCGCCGATGCCGCCGCGTGATCTCATCCCGCTGAAGATGCCGTCGACGCCGGGCGCCGCGTGACCGATCCGGGGCGCGACTCGAGCGATCCGCCGGCATCGAGCCGAGACGCCGAAGAGGCGGCCGCCGGCCTGACGCCCCCCGAGCCGTCCGCGGCCGAGATGATCGGCACGGCGCTGGGCTCGGCCGCGCGCCGCGCGGGCATCGACCCGGATACCGAGCAGACCACCGGCCACATGGTCTGGCAGGTCATCGGCGGCTGGCGCGGCGTCATGGAATCGGTGCTGCCTCTGCTGATCTTCGTCGTGACCTACACCACGACTCAGCAGCTGCTGCTGGCACTCGGACTCTCGGTGGGTATCGCGGCGGTCTTCGCGATCGTGCGCCTCGCGATGAAGTCACCGCCGGTGGCCGCCTTCTCGGGGCTGATCGCCGCCGTGATCGCCGCCGGGCTCCCGCTGTTCACCGGTCGCGCCGAGGACCAGTTCGTCATCGGGTTCATCACCAACATCGTGTACGGTCTGGCGTTCCTGGTGTCTGCGCTCGTGCGCTGGCCGATCATCGGAATCATCGTCGGTTTCCTCGTCGGCGAGGGCGTGGCCTGGCGACAGAACGCCCGCAAGCGCCGCACCTTCGCGTGGCTCTCCGCGGCGTGGGCGGGGCTCTTCCTGTTGCGTCTCGGATTTCAGCTGCCGTTCTATTTCGAAGGGGACGTGGCGACACTCGGCACCGTGAAGCTCATCATGGGGCTGCCGCTGTTCGCCGCGCTGCTTGCGACGACGTGGCTGGTGACACGCCGGCTCTACGTCGAGCGCGGCTAGCGGCTATCGGGTTCATGGTCTGCTAGATTTATCTTGATATCAAGATAAATTTCGGGCTTTCGGCGAGGGCTCCTGCGGCGCACACTGGTAAGGCACACCTTGCTAGCCGCGGCGCGTCCTCGGCGAGCAAGATGGAACCGCCTGTCGCTTCCATCAGATTCAGAAGGAGACGTATTCGTGTCCACGGTGAACAGCTTCGGTGCCAAGAGCACCCTGACGGTCGGCAGCACCGACTACGAGATCTTCCGCGTCGACACGGTCGCCGGTCACGAGAGACTCCCGTTCAGCCTGAAGGTTCTGCTCGAGAACCTGCTGCGCACCGAGGACGGCGCGAACGTCACCAAGGCGCAGATCGAGGCGCTCGGGTCGTGGGACGCCGCCGCTGAGCCGAACACCGAGATCCAGTTCTCGCCGGCCCGCGTGGTCATGCAGGACTTCACCGGTGTGCCCTGCATCGTCGACCTCGCCACCATGCGTGAGGCCGTCACCGCCCTGGGTGGCGACGCCAACAAGATCAACCCGCTCTCGCCCGCCGAGATGGTCATCGACCACTCGGTCATCGCCGACCTCTTCGGCAGCGAGAACGCCCTCGAGCGCAACGTTGAGATCGAGTACGAGCGCAACGGTGAGCGCTACCAGTTCCTGCGCTGGGGCCAGACGGCTTTCCAGGACTTCAAGGTCGTGCCCCCGGGCACCGGCATCGTCCACCAGGTCAACATCGAGCACCTCGCCAAGGTCATCTACGACCGCACCAACGGTGGCGTTCTGCAGGCCTACCCCGACACCTGCGTCGGCACCGACTCGCACACCACCATGGTCAACGGCCTCGGCGTGCTCGGTTGGGGCGTCGGCGGCATCGAGGCAGAGGCGGCCATGCTCGGCCAGCCCGTGTCGATGCTCATCCCGCGCGTGGTCGGCTTCAAGCTCACGGGCGAGATCCCCGCGGGCGTCACCGCCACCGATGTCGTCCTCACGATCACCGACATGCTGCGCCAGCACGGCGTGGTCGGCAAGTTCGTCGAGTTCTACGGCGCCGGTGTGGCCTCCGTTCCGCTGGCCAACCGTGCCACGATCGGAAACATGTCGCCCGAGTTCGGCTCGACGGCGGCCATCTTCCCGATCGACGACGTCACGCTCGACTACCTGCGCCTGACCGGTCGTACCGACGAGGCCGTCGCGCTCGTCGAGACCTACGCCAAGGAGCAGGGCCTCTGGCACGACGCGGCCAACGAGCCGGTCTACAGCGAGTACATGGAGCTCGACCTCAGCACCGTGGTGCCCTCGATCGCCGGCCCCAAGCGCCCGCAGGACCGCATTCTGCTGTCCGAGGCGAAGGAGCAGTTCGAGAAGGACATCCTGAACTACGCCACGCCGTCGACCAGCGAGGACATCGTCGACCTCGAGTCGAAGCACTCGTTCCCGGCATCCGACCCGGGTCAGGTCCCCGGCGAAGAGGAGCCCACCACGCGTCCGGTGCACATCAACAGCGGTGCACCCGCGCACGCGTCGAAGCCCGTGCCGGTCACGACGCCTGCCGGTGAGCAGTACATCCTCGACAACGGTGCCGTCACCCTGGCCGCGATCACCTCGTGCACCAACACGTCGAACCCCTCGGTGATGATCGCCGCGGGTCTGATCGCCCGCAAGGCGCTGCAGAAGGGCCTCAAGCAGAAGCCCTGGGTCAAGACCACGCTCGGCCCCGGCTCGAAGGTCGTCACCGACTACTACGAGAAGTCGGGCCTGAACAAGGACCTCGAGGGCCTCGGCTTCTACACGGTGGGCTACGGCTGCACGATCTGCATCGGAAACTCCGGTCCGCTGATCGATGAGGTCTCGGCCGCGATCAACGACCACGACCTCGCCGTCACCGCCGTGCTCTCGGGTAACCGCAACTTCGAGGGTCGAATCAGCCCCGACGTGAAGATGAACTACCTGGCCTCGCCGCCGCTCGTTGTGGCCTACGCGCTGGCCGGCTCGATGCACTTCGACTTCGACAACGACGCCCTCGGCCAGGACGCCGACGGCAACGACGTCTTCCTCAAGGACATCTGGCCCGCGCCCGAAGAGGTGCAGGAGATCATCGACTCGTCGATCTCGCGCGACCAGTTCATCAAGCAGTACGCCACCGTCTTCGACGGCGACGAGCGCTGGACGAGCCTGCCCACCCCGACCGGGCCGGTCTTCGAGTGGGACGCCGACTCGACCTACGTGCGCAAGGCGCCGTACTTCGATGGCATGACGATGGAGCTGACCCCGGTCACCGACATCGATGGCGCACGCGTGATGGCGACGCTGGGCGACTCGGTCACGACCGACCACATCTCGCCCGCCGGTGCGATCAAGCCGGGAACGCCGGCTGCGCAGTACCTCACCGAGCACGGCGTCGACCGCAAGGACTTCAACTCCTTCGGTTCGCGTCGCGGAAACCACGAGGTGATGATCCGCGGTACGTTCGCGAACATCCGCCTGAAGAACGCCATGGTCAAGGCGGTCAATGACGGCCAGCAGATCGAAGGTGGCTTCACGCGCGACTTCACCCAGGCCGGTGGCCCGCAGGCGTACATCTACGACGCCAGCATGAACTACCAGGCGCAGGGCACCCCGCTCGTCGTGTTCGGCGGCAAGGAGTACGGCTCGGGCTCGTCGCGTGACTGGGCCGCCAAGGGCACCACGCTGCTGGGCGTCAAGGCCGTCATCACCGAGAGCTTCGAGCGCATCCACCGCTCGAACCTGATCGGCATGGGCGTCGTCCCGCTGCAGTTCCCCGCCGGTGAGTCGTGGGAGTCGCTGGGCCTGGACGGCACCGAGATCATCTCGATCAGCGGTCTGACCGAGCTCAACGAGGGCAGGACCCCGAAGACCGTCAAGGTCACGGCCGTTCCGAGCGAGTTCTCGCCCGAGGGCAAGCAGCCGGTCGAGTTCGATGCGGTCGTTCGCATCGACACCCCCGGTGAGGCCGACTACTACCGCAACGGTGGAATCCTGCAGTACGTGCTGCGTTCGCTGGTCTGATCCAGCGTCCACGACGAGGGCTCGGATGCTTCGGCATCCGAGCCCTTCGTCGTCCCGCGATAGACTGGAGCGATGCGCACGCCCACTGGTGTCGCGTGAAATCGAGTCGCGGAGGCGCCTACATGCCGATCCTGCCGGGCATCACCGGTCCTCGGGACCTCGACGGTCTCTCCACCGAAGAACTTGCCGAGCTCGCTGACGAGATCCGTGCATTCCTGGTCGAGAACGTCGCCCGAACGGGCGGTCATCTGGGACCGAACCTCGGCGTCGTCGAACTGACGATCGCGCTGCACCGCGTGTTCTCGTCGCCCGATGACCCGTTCATCTTCGACACCGGGCACCAGTCGTACGTGCACAAGCTGCTCACCGGGCGGCAGGACTTCTCGCAGCTGCGCTCGCGCGGCGGCCTGGCCGGCTACCCGCAGCGCTCCGAGAGCGCCCACGACGTCGTCGAGTCCTCGCACGCCTCCAGCTCGCTCAGCTGGGCCGACGGTATTTCGCGCGCCCTCACCGCGACGGGCCGCGCTGATCGGCACGTCGTGGCCGTCGTCGGCGACGGAGCTCTCACCGGTGGCATGACGTGGGAGGCGCTGAACAACATCAGCGACGACAACGATCGCAACCTCGTGATCGTCGTCAATGACAACGGGCGCTCGTATGCGCCCACCATCGGCGGCATGTCGCGGTACCTGAACCGCGTGCGCACCGCCAGCACGTACCGTGATCTGCACAAGCGCTCCGACCGGTTGTTCCGGGCGTTCGGGCCCTTCGGGCGTGCGATGTTCCGCGGTGTGCGCGGTGGCACCCATGGTTTCCTCTCGCGGTTCACCAACAATGCCGCGCTCTACTCGAACCTCGACATCAAGTACCTGGGCCCCGTGAATGGGCACGACATCCCCGCACTGCTGGAGACGCTGCAGCTGGCCAAGGACTTCGGCGCACCGGTGATCGTGCACGCCATCACCGAGAAGGGGCGCGGCTACCAGCCGGCCCGTGACGACGACGCCGACCAGTTCCACGCGGTCGGGCGGATTGACCCGAAGACGGGCGGATCGCTGTCGTCGTCATCGGGGACGTCCTGGACGTCGGTGTTCGCCGATGCGCTGGTCGACGCGGGTGCACGCGACGACAAGGTGATCGCGATGACCGCGGCGATGCTGCGACCGACGGGACTGGCGCGCTTTGCCGAGCGCTTCCCCGACCGGGTGTACGACGTCGGTATCGCCGAACAGCACGCGGTCGCCTCGGCCGCCGGGCTGGCCTTCGGTGGTCTGCACCCCGTGGTCGCCATCTATGCCACATTCATGAACCGGGCGTTCGACCAGGTGCTGATGGATGTCGCCCTGCACCGCGCGGGCGTCACGTTCGTGCTCGACCGGGCCGGAGTGACGGGGCCGGACGGCCCCAGCCACCACGGCGTCTGGGATCTCGCCATGCTGCAGATGGTCCCCGGCATCCGCATCGCCGCACCGCGCGACGGTGAGCGTCTGCGCGAAGCGCTCGACGAGGCTGTCGCCGTCGACGATGCGCCCACGGTCATCCGCTATCCCAAGGGTGACACGCCGCATCAGATCGTCGCGGTGGAGCGCCGCGCGGACGGCACCGATGTGCTCTTCCGCGGCAACACCGAGGACGTGCTCATCGTCGCCACCGGTGCGTTCGCCGAGCTGGGGCTGAAAGCCGCGCAGAGCCTCGAGACGCACGGAATCGGCGTCACGGTCATCGACCCGCGGTGGGTGATCCCGGTGCAGCAGTCGGTGATCGACCTCTCGGCGCGGCACCGTCTGGTGATCACGCTCGAAGACGGCATCCGCGCTGGGGGTATTGGCACACGCGTGCGGCAGGTGCTGCGCGAGTCCGGCGTCGACACGGCCGTGGATGAGCTGGGGCTCCCCGATGAGTTCATCGACCACGCGACGCGTGACGAGATCCTCGCCGATGCCGGTCTGACGGCCGAGAAGATCACGGCGGACGTCATCGCGCAGATCGGTGGCACGCGTCTTCCCGTGGCGAAGGCCGCCGAGCACACCGACGCGATCGACGTTCCGCTGAGCGATCGTCGCTGAGGGAACCGCGCCGTCAGGCGTCGAGTTCGGCGAGTGTCTCCGAGACGATCCGCTCGACCTCGGGCAGGCAGCGGCGACGGTCGTCGTCGACCAGACCGATCCGGGTGCGCCGATCGAGCACGTCGTCCGCGCTGAGCGCGCCCTCCGCGCGCACCGCGAACACGACGTCCTCGACGCTCACGTCGAGGGCGTCGCCGAACGGACGATCGGATGCCGCGGGCGGGCCGTCCACCAGGCGCAGCGTTGAGGTGCATGAGGGGCGGATATCCCCGCCCAGGCGCGTGCGCACGGCGTGGTCGACGGCATCCTGTGCCATGCGGCGGTAGGTCGTCAGCTTTCCGCCGAGTACAGCGATGGCACCCGAGGGGGTGTCTGTCACAAGATGACGCCGTGAGACATCGGCGGTGGCGCCCGAGCCGCTGTCGATCAACGGGCGCAGTCCCGAGAATGCGCCGCGCACACTGTCGCGTCCGATCGGGGTGGCCAGCACGCGGTTGAGTGTGCGGAGCAGAAAGTCGATCTCATGCTCGGCCGGTTCCGCCACCAGAGGGATTGGCCCGGGGGCGTCCTCATCGGTCAGCCCGACGATCACGCGGCCGTGCTGCTGGGGGAGGGCGAAGACGTACCGGCTGATGGAGCCTTCGTGCGGAACGGTGAGTGCGGCAGTCGGGCCGCCGAGGTCGGCCGCATCGAGCACGATGTGGGTGCCGCGGCTCGGGCGCACGGTCAGTGTGTCGTCGAGCGTCCCCGCCCAGACGCCTGTGGCGTTGATCACGCTGCGCGCACGAATCTCGAACCGTTCGGCGGTGAGGGCGTCTTCGGCGGTGATGCCGTCGCGCCGCAGCTGCAACGCGCGCACGCGCGTGAGCACCCGGGCGCCATGGGCGGCCGCTGTCCGTGCAACGGTCGTGACCAGTCGGGCATCGTCGACGAGTTGCCCGTCGAACGAGAGCATGCCGCCGCGCAGGCCGTGATCCTCCAATGCGGGGACGAGGCGGCGTGCGGTGTGAGTCGACACCAGACGCGGACGGGGCAGCACCGAGCGGGGTGTGCGGGCGCGCATTCGCAACAGATCACCGATGCCCATGCCGAACGCGCCTGCCGCCCGCTGCCTGGCGGTGATGTCGGTGCTGAACGGCAGTAGCTGACCGAGGGGCCGGATCAGGTGCGGCGCGATGTGAGTCATCAGCAGATGGCGCTCCAGGGCGCTCTCCTTGGCCGTGGCCAGGTCGCCCGTGGCGAGATAGCGCAGGCCGCCGTGCACGAGCTTGGAGCTGAAGCGACTGGTGCCGAAAGCGAGATCGTGCGCTTCGATCAGGGCGACGCTCAGACCGCGCGAGGCCGCGTCGAGGGCGACGCCGGCGCCAGTGATCCCGCCGCCCACGACGACGACGTCGACGGTCGTCTCGGCGACCTCGGTCAGTTCGCGGCGGCGTCGCGCGGCGTTCAGCTCGGCGGTGTGGGCGGCGGCTGATGTCATGGGCGCAGGTATCCGTCCAACGCCGCGCGCAGCTCGTGCTGCCAGGCCGCCTCGTCGATGAGCTCGGCGACGGTGCCGTGCGAGAGCACGGCGGATTGGGCGATCAGCAGCAGCATCACAGCCATGTCATCGGGGGAGTCGCCGCGTACGTCGTCGCCGTGCTGTGCGCCGCCGATGGCTGTGGCCAGCCACCGCAGGATCCTGCGTTGACTCTGGCCGACGCGCTGCAGCGTGTAGCGCGTGAACGATTCGGGTTCGTCGGCGAGCAGTCGCGCGTACACCGCGTCGGCGCGGAACCGACTGATGAACGTCAGGACGCTGTCGACGAGTTCGGCGCGCGAGCGCACGGGATGGGGAAGATCGTCGAGGATGCCGATCACGCGTCGCAGCAGTGCCGAGCGCACCACGTCGTCGGCGTCGTCCCAGTTGCGGTAGATCGTCGGCCTGCTGAGACCGGCGCGCCGGCTGAGTTCGGCGACGGTCAGGCCGTGCACACCGCGGCGCTGCAGGAGGGCATCCGCGGCATCGAGGATGCGCGTCTGCGTCGCATCCCATTCCGGTGACGAAAGCGCGGCGGATCCGCCCGTTGGTTGACGTTCTTCCATGATCTGTCACACTGTAACGCATGGACGATGTGAAGCCCAGGGAGACCGGACCCGCTCCGAGCGCCGCACCTCTGATGCGCTGGAACGGCTGGGGCGATCCCGCCAAGGCGAAAGACCTCTCTTTCGCGGTGCGCAGCCTGATCCCTCTTCTGTTGGGGCGCATTCACCGGCCCGAGCCCGCCGCGACCCTGGCCGAGGTTCGGCTACCCGCATCCGCGCTAGAGCACGATGACCTTGCAGCGCTACGCGATGTCGTGGGCGCCGAGCACGTCGACACGAGCGCCGAGGCGCGCATCCGGCACGCGGGCGGACGCTCGACGCCGGACCTGCTGCGCCGCCGCGCGCACGATCAGAATGCCCCGGATGCTGTCGTGCAACCCGCGGATCATGCCGAGGTCAGCGCTGTGCTGGCTGTCGCCGTCGAGCGCGGCATCGCCGTCATTCCGTACGGCGGCGGTACGAGCGTCGTCGGCGCCCTCGACCCCGAGCGCGGAGCGCAGCGCTCCGTCATCAGCCTCGACCTGCACCGACTGAGCGGGCTGCTGCGGTTCGACGAGTTCAGCGGCGAAGCGGTGCTCGCATCCGGAACCACCGGACCCGTCGCCGAAGAACTGCTGGCCGCCGTGGGGTACGAACTCGGGCACTTCCCGCAGAGCTTCCGGTACGCGACGATCGGCGGATTCGCGGCGGCCCGGTCGTCGGGCCAGAACTCCGCCGGCAACGGCCGCTTCGACACCATGGTCACCGGGCTTCGCGTCGCCACCCCGACCGGCGACATCGAGCTGGGGCGTTCGCCGGGCTCGGCGGCCGGCCCCGACCTCATCCGGGTCTTCCTCGGCTCGGAGGGGATCTTCGGGGTCATCACCGAGGTGCGCGTGCGTGTGCATCCGATCCCGCGCGACCGCGTGTTCGAATCGTGGACCTTCCCCGACTTCGCGTCCGGGGCCGATGCCCTGCGGCGTGTGGCCCAGGGCGGGGGCGGCCCGACGGTGATCCGGCTGTCGGATGAGGCCGAGACCGCCGTCAGCCTTGCCCAGGTCGGCAAGATCGGCCGCGCCTTGGCCAAGGGTGCGAGCGCCGTGACCGTGTACGAGGGCGACGACATCGCTGCCCGGCGTGCGCGGGCGAGCGAGCTGATGCGCGCCGCCGGCGGAACCTCCTCTGGAGAGGGCGCGGCCGAGGACTGGCTGCAGACGCGCTTCGACGGCCCGTACCTGCGTGACTCGCTGCTCGATGCCGGCGTGTTCTGCGAGACGCTCGAGACCGCGACGACCTGGTCGAACCTGGCCGGCCTGCGTCAGGCTGTCGAGGACGCCCTGCGGCAGGGATTCTCGGATGCCGGTGCCAAGAGCTACGTCATGTGCCACATCTCGCACATCTACCCGACGGGCGCGTCGCTGTACTTCACCGTGCTGGCCGGGGTGCGCGGCGACCAGCTCGCGGTCTGGGACGGCATCAAGGCGAAGGTCAACGACGCGATCATCTCGGCCGGCGGGACCATCAGCCACCACCATGCCGTTGGCCGCGATCACGCCCCCTGGCTGGCCGAGGAGATCGGCGAGACCGGCATCCGCATCCTGTCCGCCATCAAACGTGAGCTCGACCCGCACGGCATTCTCAACCCCGGTGCCGTGATCGCACCGCTCGGGTCGGCGACGTGATCCCGGTGCGCCGGGTCGCGGTCGTCGCCAACCCGCAATCCGGCAAGGGGCGGGGTCGTCGGGCAGCCGACGAGGCGATCGCGGCGCTGCGCGCCGACGGTGCGCAGGTGCAGGTCTACTCCGGTGGTTCACCGGCCGAGACCCGGCGCCTGGCTGAGGAGGCCGTCGCAGAGAAGCCGGATGCCCTCGTGGTCGTCGGCGGGGATGGCACGCTCTCGGGCATCATCGATGTGCTCGCCGCCGCCGAGGTGCCGATCGCTCTGGTGCCCGCGGGGACCGGCAACGATCTCGCCCGCGCGCTGGGGCTGCCACGCGGCGACGCGACGGCCGCCGTGAGCGTGGCGGTGCGCGGTCGCACGCGCCTGATCGACGTCGGCGAGGTGCACAGCGAGGGCAGGACGACACCGTTCCTCTCTGTCGCCGCCCTCGGCTTCGATGCCAAGGTCAGCGACCGCACCAACCGGCTGCGCTGGCCGCGAGGCGCTCTGCGCTACTACCTGGCGCTGCTGATCGAACTGATCAGGCTGCAGCCGATGGACTTCCGCGTCGAGGTCGATGGCGGACCTCAGACGGCTGCGCCCGGCACTCTGATCGCGGTCGGCAACACCGCTAGCTACGGCGGGGGGATGCCGGTGTGCGCCGGTGCCGCTCCGGACGATGGCGCTCTGGACGTCGTGCATGTGGTTCCGCTGACGCGACTGCGTCTACTCAGACTGTTCCCGCTGCTGCTGCAGGGCCGTCACCTCACCCGCCCGGAGGTGATCCACCGGCGCGCCCAGCAGGTGAGCGTGTCGGCGCCGGGTCTGGTGGTCTACGCCGACGGCGAGCGCGTCGGCGCGGGGGAGTGCCGCATCACCGTGCGGCCCGCGGCGCTGCGTATGCTCGTGCCGTTGAGTGAGGGGGAGTCGGATGCCTGATGTGGACGTCGCCGTGATCGGCTCGGGCTTTGGCGGATCGGTCGCGGCATTGCGACTGAGCGAGAAGGGCTACCGGGTGCGGGTCATCGAGGCCGGCCGCCGGTTCGAGGACGACGATTTCGCGAAGACCTCGTGGGACGTGCGCCGTTACCTGTGGGCACCGGGGATCGGATGCCACGGTGTGCAGCGCATCCATCGGCTGCCGCACGTGATGATCCTCGCCGGCGCGGGCGTCGGCGGCGGGTCGCTCAACTACGCCAACACGCTCTACGAGCCCGGGGCGGCGTTCTTCGCCGACCCGCAGTGGCCTGCCGACGTGCGCTGGCAGGACGAGCTGTCGCCCCACTACGCGACCGCGAAACGGATGCTGGGTGTGGTCGAGCACTACCCGCACACCGGTCCCGTCGAACGCATCATGCGCGGCGCCGCCGCGGACCTCGGCGTCGAGGACAGCTTCCGCAAGGCACCCGTCGGCGTCTTCCTCGGCATGCCGGGCGTCACCGTGCCCGATCCCTATTTCGACGGTGCCGGACCCGCCCGCACCGGGTGCACGCTGTGCGGCAACTGCATGGTGGGGTGTCGCGTCGGGGCCAAGAACACCCTGATGAAGAACTACCTGGCCCTCGCAGAGCGCCAGGGCGCGATCATCGAGCCGATGCGCACCGTGACGGACGTGCGCGAGCACCCGTCGGGCGGCTTTGTCGTCACCACCCAGCGCAGCGGTGCCTGGTTCCGGCGTGACAGGCGAACCCTGCACGCCGAGCAGGTGGTGTTCGCCGCGGGCACGTGGGGCACGCAGCAACTCCTGCACCGGATGCGGGCATCCGATGCACTGCCCGCCCTCTCCGGGGCTCTCGGGCACCTCACCCGTACCAACTCGGAAGCGCTCGACGGTGCCGTCGCGGCACGCGTGCCCGAGAGTGCCGGCCTCGCCGACGGGGTCGCGATAACCACCTCGTTCCACGTCGATGAGCGCACCCACGTCGAGAACGTGCGCTACGGGCCGGGATCGAACCTGATGGGCGCGTTGGCGACCGTTCTGGTGCCGGGGGACCGGGGCCTGCTGCGACGCTTCGGCGCCGTCGTGGGCCGCGTGCTGCGGCATCCGATCCGGCAACTGCGGCTGGCCTCGCTGCACCGCTGGAGCGAGCGGGGGATCATCGCGCTGGTCATGCAGACCGCCGACAACTCACTCACCCTGTCGCTCAGGCGACGCTTCGGCCGTCGGGTGCTGACCAGCGCACAGGGACACGGCGAGCCGAACCCCACACACCTGCCGCAGGCGCATGCCGCCGTCGAGGCGATCGCCCGGCGGATGCAGGCCGAGACCGGCGTGCGCTCCGAGGCACGGGGGTCGTGGCCCGAAGTCTTCGGCATCCCGCTGACCGCGCACTTCCTCGGCGGCGCTGTGATCTCCGACAGCCCGGAGCAGGGCGTCATCGACGCCTACCACCGGGTCTGGGGATACCCTGGGCTGCACATCGTCGACGGGTCCGCTGTGCCCGCCAACCCGGGTGTCAACCCGTCGCTGACGATCACGGCCCTCGCCGAACGAGCCCTCGCGCACTGGCCTGAGCGCGGTGACCGCGACACCAGGCCTGCGCAGCGCTGAGTCCGGGAATCCTCGCCGGAACGACGAAGCCCCGCCGACTGCAAAAGTCGACGGGGCTTCGTGCGGTTCAGACGGTCAGGCCTCGATGCCGCGGATCGGCGGCGTGTGGAACGTTCCGCCGAACACGCGCTCGGACGCACCCTCGCGGTCAAGGTACGGCGAAGCGCCGCCGTCGATGAACGGCCAACCCGCGCCCAGGATCAGGCACAGGTCGATGTCCTCGACCTCGGGCACGACGCCCTCGTCCAGCATGATGCGGATCTCCTGCGCCAGGCCGTCCTGCACACGCGTCAGGATGGTGCCGGCATCCGCCGGCGACGAGCCGACGGCGCCCTTGAGCACCTTCTCGGCGGCCTTGGTCCAGCCGGTGACGCGTCCGCCCTTGTCCTTCTCGACGATCGCGTCCAGCTCGGCCAGAGCATGGAAGTTCTCGTTGGCGTAGAAACGCTCGGGGAAGGCGCGCACCATGGTGTCCTGCACGTGCGCGGCGACCTTCCAGCCGACCAGATCGATCAGCTGGAACGGGCCCATCGGGAGGCCGAGCGGGCCGAAGGCCTTCTCGACCTCGGCGATCGGCGTGCCCTCGTACACGGCACGTGCTGCCTCGCCCATGACCTTTGCCAGCAGGCGGTTCACCACGAACCCAGGGGCGTCTGCGGTGAGAACGGCGTTCTTGCCGAGGCCCTTCGCGACCACGAACGCGGTCGACAGCGCCGCTTCGCTGGTGTGCGGCGTCTTCACGACCTCGATCAGCGGCATCACCGCGACCGGGTTGAAGAAGTGGAAGCCGACCAGGCGCTCGGGATTGGCGAGCTTCGCACCGATCTCTTCGACCGACAGCGACGACGTGTTGGTGGCGAGGATGGCGTCCTCGGCGACGATCTTCTCGATCTCACCGAACACCTGCTGCTTGACGCCGACCTCTTCGAACACGGCCTCGATGACGAAGTCGCAGTCCGCGTACAGGCTCTTGTCGGTGGTTCCCGTCACCAGCGAACGCAGCTTGTTCGCGGTGTCGGCGTCGACGCGGCCCTTGGCCTCGAGCTTGCCGATTTCATCGTGGATGTATGCCACGCCCTTGTCGACGCGGGCCTGATCCAGATCGGTGATGAGCACCGGCACCTGCAGGCGGCGCACGAACAGCAGGGCGAACTGGCTGGCCATGAGGCCCGCACCGATGATGCCGACCTTGGTGACCTTCTTCGCCAGCGTCTTGTCGGGTGCGCCGACCGGACGCTTGGCGCGCTTCTGCACCAGATCGAACGCGTACATCGACGCGGCGAACTGGTCGCCGGTCACGAGCTCGGCCAGAGCCTCGTCCTCACGGGCGAAGCCCTCGGCCTTCGTGCCGCTGCGGGCCTTGTCGAGCAGGTCGAGCGCGACATAGGGCGAGCGCGGCACGGTGCCGATCTTCGACTCGAGCATGGTGCGCGCCATCTTGATGGCGACGGGCCACTTCACGGTGCGCTCGATCTTGCCGGGGGCGTTCTTGCGCTCGACCTTCTTGCCGCCCAGCACAGCGTCGGCCCAGGCCAGCGAGTTCTCGAGGAAGTTCGCCGCCGGGAAGATGGCGTCCATGAGCCCCAGCTCGAACGCCTGCTGCGGCTTGAGCATGCGGTTCTGCTTGAGCGGGTTCGAGATGACGACCTCGAGGGCGTTCTCGATACCGATCAGGTTCGGCACCAGGTAGGCGCCGCCCCAGCCGGGGATGATGCCGAGGAAGACCTCGGGCAGAGCCAAGGCGGCCGCCGAAGCATCGACGGTGCGGTAGGTGGAGTTCAGGGCGATCTCCATGCCGCCGCCCAGCGCCAGTCCGTTGACGAATGCGAAGGACGGCACACCGAGATCGGACAGCGACCCGATCACCTTGTGGCCCAGCTGTGCGATCAGGCGAGCGTTGTCCTTCGAGCCGACCCGGCTGATGTCGGACAGGTCGGCGCCGGCGGCGAGGATGTACTGTTTGCCGGTGATGCCGACGGCCTGGATCTCGCCAGACGCGGCGCGCGCCTTGAGGGCGTCGAGCGTCTCGCCGAGCTCCGTGAGCGTCGCCGGACCCAGCGTGTTCGGACGGGTGTGGTCGCGCCCATTGTCGAGCGTGATCAGCGCGAGCACCTTGCCCGAGGGAAGGCGGATGTCGCGCACGGGGGAGTGCGTGATCACCTCACCCTCGGTGAGGGCCATGATCGGCGAGAAGTCGATGTCGTCGTAGCTCACTTCTTCTTCTTTCCGTCGTAGTACGGGTTCTCCCAGATGACCGAACCGCCCTGGCCGAGACCGACACACATCGCGGTGAGGCCGTAGTGCACGTCGGGGCGCTCGGCGAACTGCGCCGCGAGCTGGATCATCAGACGCACTCCGGATGCTGCCAGCGGGTGCCCCAGCGCGATCGCGCCGCCCCACTGGTTGACCCGCGGGTCGTCATCGGCGATGCCGAAGTGATCGAGCAGCGAGATCACCTGCACGGCGAAGGCTTCGTTCAGCTCGAACAGACCGATGTCATCGATCGTGAGACCGGCCTTCTTGAGCGCCTTCTCGGTCGAGGGGATCGGACCGATGCCCATGATCTCGGGCTGCACACCGGCGAAGGCGAACGAGACCATCCGCATCTTCGGCGCCAGGCCGAGCTCCTTCACCGCACCGCCACCGGCGAGAAGCGACATTGTCGCGCCGTCGGTCAGAGGGGACGACGTGCCGGCGGTGACACGACCGTGCGGCCGGAACGGGGTCTTCAGCGCGGCCAGGTCGTCCATGGTCGTGCCCGGGCGACGCCCCTCGTCCTCGGTCGCCAGACCCCAGGCTCCGTCGGCGCCCTTGATTGCCACAGAGACGAGATCGGGCTGGATCTTGCCGGCGTCGTACGCAGCCTGCACCTTGTGCTGGCTGAGCATGCCGAAACGATCGGAGCGCTCCTTGGTGAGGTGCGGGAAGCGGTCGAACAGGCGCTCGGCCGTGACACCCATGTTCAGTGCGCCCGGGTCGACCATCTTCTCGGCGACGAAACGCGGGTTCGGGTCGGCGTTGCCGCCGATCGGGTGGTGTCCCATGTGCTCGACACCACCGGCGAGCGCGAAGTCGTACATGCCGATGCCGATCGATGCGGCCATGGTCGTCACGCTCGTCATGGCACCCGCGCACATGCGTTCGACGGCGAGGCCGGGAACGGTCTGCGGAAGGCCGGCGAGGATGGCGACCGACCGGCCCAGGGTGAGGCCCTGATCCCCGGTCTGCGACGTCGCGGCGATTGCCACATCGTCGATGCGCTCGGCCGGTACCCCGGCGTTGCGCTCCATCAGGCCGATGGTCGCCTTCACGGCGAGGTCATCTGCGCGGGTGTTCCAGTACATGCCCTTTTCGCCGGCGCGCCCGAAGGGTGTGCGCACTCCATCGACGAAGTAGACGTCCGAGATCTCGGCCACTCTGCCTCCAAAGGTTGGGGATGCGACCAGCCTAGGAGTGCGCGTCGTGGCGGGGGAATCGGTTGGGCGGACTCTACGAATCCGCCGTGTCGGCATCCGTCGTGGATTGCGGGCCTTCTACAAAGGCATCCGCGATCTTCTGTGCGGTATGCGCAACCTGCCAGGGCCGCGCGCCGAGTTCGCTGAGCGCGGTGCCGATGGCATCCGCGGTCAGCGCCGGCGGGTGCCAGGCGACCCGGCGCAGGTGCTCGGGCGTCAGTAGGTTCTCGGTGGGCATGTGCAGCTCTTCGGCGATCGCCTCGACCACCGGTCGGGCGGCCTTCAGTCGCAGATCGGCCTCGGGGTTGCGGTCCACCCACGCCCGAGGCGGCGGGAGGGAGTCACTGGGCACCCGCTCGCGGGGCAGCTGCTCGGTGGCGCGGCCGCGCGCGATGGCATCCCACCAGCGATCCAGTTGCGTGCGGCTGGCGCGACCGTTGAACTCCTTCAGGCCGGCGAGCGCCTGCTTCGAGGTGGGGGAGGCGAGCACCGCGGCCAGGAGTGCGCGATCGGGCACGAGACGGCCCGGTGCGGCGTCGATCTCTCGGGCGTAGTCCTCCCGTGCCGTCCAGAGCTCGCGTGCGACGGCGAGCTGGCGGGCACCGCGCACCTTGTGCAGACCGCTGAGGCGTCGCCATGGCTCTTCGCGCGGTGGCTTGGGCGGCCGATGCAGGGTGGCGTCGAACTCCTGCGCCGCGTACTCGGTCTTCTGCGAAGCTGCGAGTTCGTCGACGAGAGCGTCTCGCACGTCGATCAGATGCACGACGTCGAGCGCAGCGTACTCGAGCCACGGCGCCGGCAACGGCCGGGTGGACCAGTCGGCTGCCGAGTGCGCCTTGGCCAGCGAGATGCCCAGCGTGTGCTCGACGACGGCGGCGAGGCCGAATCCGTCGCTGCCGAGCAGTCGCGATGCCAACTCGGTGTCGAAGATGCGGGGTGGTTCGAGGTCGAGTTCGCGTAGGGATGGCAGGTCTTGGCTGGCCGCATGGAACACCCACTCCTCGGCGCCGATGGCGCGCTGGAGTGCGCTGAAGTCACCGATGGCGGGAGGGTCGAAGAGGAAGACCCCGGCGTCGCGACGGAAGACCTGGATCAGGTATGCGCGCTGCGAGTACCGGAATCCCGATGCTCGCTCGACATCGACGGCGACCGGCCCATCGCCCTCGGCCAGCGCGCGACTGGCCTTCTCGAACTCCGCGCGGTCGCTGATCACGGAGTAGTCAGCCACGTCCGCCCTTTCTTGCGCCGAACACGGCGACATCCTCTGATCCGGGTGGGAGCCCTGCGAGCATTCCCACCAGCTCCTCCCATGCTTCCACATGTGGCCGCAGGGGTGCGTCGGCTGTCCACGACGCGCGCAACTCGATCTGCGCGCCGTCGCCTTCTTCGGCGAGCGCTCCGAATCCCTTCGAGAGCATCTTCGTCGAGGTGCCCGATGCGGAGTGGTAGTCGGCTCCGTGGTCGTCAAGTGCGTCGACAAGCCACGACCAGGCCACCTCCGCCAGCAACGGATCTGTGCCGATCTCGGGCTCGAGCGGAGCCTGGGCGTATGCGACAATCCGCCAGGCGCCGCCCCACGACGGCGGTTCGTCTGGATCGTGCAGCAGCACGAACCGCCCGGTGCCGTACAGGGAATCGCCGTGGTCATCGGGTCGCACATCCGCGGCCAGAGCGAAAGCGAACGGAGCGAGGTCGCGCGGGGCGGGGATCTCGCGCACGACGATGTCGGTCCGTGACGACGCCGTGCGCAACTCTGCCACCGCTGCGTCGAACAGGGCGGCGGCCTCCGGGTCTGCGGTCACGTGGACAGGCTAGAGTCAGGAGGCGATGAAGAGTCTCAGGCACGCCGCAGCGTTCGCCCTCCCTGTCGTCGCCGCTACGGCCGCGGCGGCCGCCGTCGCGGTGTTCAGTACCGCCCGCCGCGTGGTGACGCCCGCCGTCCGCCAGAAGGATGTGCGCATCCGTTCCGTGGACACCGCGGCGCAGACGATCGAGCTCGACCGCACGGTCGATACAGAGCTCCCCGGCCGCTATGGGCTGTTCACCGCGGGATCGCACGACTACGTCAAGCTCGGCGCGGTGCTGAGCGCTGATGCCACCAGTGTGCGGCGCAAGCTGCTCACACAGATCGCACCCGATGCGCACCTCGATCAGGACGCCGCGTTCAGCGGCTGGTACTACGTCGCACCGGATGAGCTGCACCTGCCGTGGAAGAACGTGCTGATCGGCTCGCCGGCCGGACCCTGCCCGGCGTGGCTGTTCCCGCAGTCCTCCTCTACCTGGGTGATCCAGGTGCACGGCCGGGGCACGACGCGTTCGGAGTGCCTGCGCGCGGTGCCTGTCTTCCACGCGCTCGGCCTGCCCGTGCTCGTGGTCTCATACCGCAACGATGGCGAGGCGCCGCGTTCGCGGCGGGGTTCTTACGCGCTCGGGGCCGCGGAGTGGCGCGACGTCGACGCGGCGATCGGGTACGCGATGCGCCACGGCGCCGAGCGCATCGTGCTGATGGGCTGGTCGATGGGCGGCGCGATCGCGCTGCAGACGGCGGTGTCATCCGCGCATCGGGAGGCGATCGCGGCACTAGTGCTGGATTCGCCGGTCGTGGACTGGCGCACCGTGCTGCGGTTCCAGGCGCGCGAGGCGGGCCTGCGGGAGCCCTTGCCCGCACTGGCGATGGGAGCGCTCCAGAACTCCGTGATGGCACGACTGAGCGGCGCCGAGGCGCCGATCGCGTTCGACCGTCTCGACATGGTGGCACGGGCATCCGAGCTCGATGCTCCTGTGCTGATCCTGCACAGCGAGGACGACGGTTTCGTGCCTGCCGACGCCTCGCACGCGCTCGCGAAGGCACGCCCGGATCTGGTCACCATGCCCGAGATCTCGGTCGCGCGGCACACCAAGCTGTGGAACTACGACCAGAGCGGGTGGACGGCGACGATCACCGACTGGATCACTGCGCAGGGCCTGGCCGAGGACAGCGCACCGAACTGAGCACTCAGCGCTTCTGTGCGACCTGGTTCTTGGCGCGCATCAGCATCCCGGTCATCCCGCCGATCCGCAGCGGCGAGACCAGTTTGGTCAGCCCGATCGTCTGGGGGTAGTCGCTGGGGATCGCCAACACCTCGTCAGCGGTCAGCCCGGTGATGCCCTGCGCGAGGATGCTGGCGAACCCGCGGGTCGTCGGTGCCTCCGGCGGCGCCGTCGCATGCATGGCGACGATGCCGTCGGAGACCTCGACGATGATGAATACAGGAGACTGGCACTCAGCGACGCGCTCGTACAGCTCGGGATGGTCGGCGAGACGCTCCGGGACGGCCGGCAGCTCGTTCGCGAACTCCAGCAACAGCTCGAGGCGGTCGCTCTCGGGCAACTCGAGGAACTCGTCGCGGAACTCGGCGAGCGCGGCAGGGACGGGCGTGTCAGTCATCCCTGTGATTCTCCCACGCTCAGAGCGCGCCGGGCTCCGTGCCGGTCACGATCGGCACCCGCACGGCACTGCCCCATTCGGTCCATGAGCCGTCATAGTTGCGTACGTTCTCGAAGCCCAGCAGGTGCTGCAGCACGAACCAGCTGTGGCTGGAGCGCTCTCCGATACGGCAGTACGCGATCACGTCGTCGCCGGGCGTGAGACCGGCGCCGTCGAGGTAGATCTGCTCCAGTTCGGCGCGCGACTTGAATCCGCCGTCCTCAGCGACCGCGCGCGCCCACGGCACACTCTGCGCCGTCGGAATGTGACCGCCGCGCAGCGCGCCCTCCTCGGGGTATGCGGGCATGTGGGTGCGCTCACCGGAGTACTCCTCGGGAGAGCGCACGTCGATCAGCGGTCCGTGGCCGATGAAGGCCAGCACGTCGTCCTTGTAGGCGCGCAGCACCGAGTCGTCGCGCTCGACGACCGGGTACTCGGTGGCGGGACGCACGGTCTTCTCGGTGGTGAGCTCACGGCCCTCGGCGATCCACTTGTCGCGGCCTCCGTCGAGCAGGCGCACGTCCTCGTGCCCGAACAGCGAGAACACCCACAGGGCATATGCGGCCCACCAGTTGTTCTTGTCGCCGTAGATCACCACGGTGTCATCGCGCGAGATGCCCTTGCGGCTGAGCAGAGCGGCGAAGCCCTCGCCGTCGACGTAGTCGCGCACCACCGGGTCGTTCAGCTCGGTGTGCCAGTCGACCTTCACCGCACTTGGGATGTGGCCGGTCTCGTACAGCAGCACATCCTCGTCGGACTCGACGACGACGAGGCCGGGGGTGCCAAGGTTCTGTGCGAGCCACTCGGTGGTGACGAGACGACCGGGTTCGGCGTACTCGGCGAACTTGGCGGATGAGGTGTCGTGTGCGACGGTCACTATTGCTCCTCTGGGTGCAGGATGCCTGGGGTGTTGATGGACGGCGTAAAATCGAGCCGTCCCCTTTGACCCTAGATCCCTTCCAGCGTGCCCGCACTCGGATCGCAAGACTATGACTTCAGGAACGTGATGACCCAGCAGATCGGCACGGGTGTCGTGCATCTCACCGAACGCACACCCGTCGTGACCGGAGACGAGATGCTGGCCAGTCTTGTTCCGCCCCCGCAGTTCGACGGTGCGACCTTCGAGAGCTACCGCGCGGACGAGGCCTACCCGTCACAGGACGAGGCGAAGCGCACGCTGATGCGCTTCGCCGGTGGGGGAGAGCCCGTGAAGAGGGCCGGGCTGTTCCGGCGCGCACCGAAGATCGAGCCCATGAAGCCGGGCGTCTACCTGGACGGCGGGTTCGGCGTCGGCAAGACCCACCTGTTGGCGTCGGTCTATCACGCGATGCCGGCACGGCGGAAGTATTTCGGGTCGTTCATCGAGTACACCGCGCTGGTCGGAGCTCTCGGCTACAAGAACACCGTCGATCTGCTGCGCGGGGCCGACTTGCTCTGCATCGACGAGTTCGAGCTCGACGACCCGGGCGACACCATGGTCATGACCCGACTGCTGGGCGAGTTGGTGGCATCCGGAACCCGCCTCGCCGCCACCTCGAACACGCCGCCGAACGCGCTCGGCGAGGGACGCTTCGCGGCGCAGGACTTCCTGCGCGAGATCCACGCGATGTCCGAGGCGTTCCAGACGCTGCGCATCGATGGCGTCGACTACCGGCAGCGCGCTATCGATGGCACTGCCGTCGTGCTCGACGATGCCGGCTACGCCGCGACGATCGCGCGGAGCGCGACCGCGGGGACGGCATCCGACGATGACTTCTCGGATGCCATCCGTCACCTCGCCCAGGTGCATCCTTCGCGCTACATCCGTCTCATCGACAACGTCGACGTGGTCGGTCTGCGCGACGTGCGCGTGCTGAGCGATCAGTCCGAGGCGTTGCGGTTCGTCGCATTCGTCGACCGCGTCTACGACGCGCAGCTGCCGATCGCCGCGACCGGCGTCTCGCTCGACGCCGTGTTCGCCGATGAGATGCTCTCGGGCGGTTACCGCAAGAAGTACCTGCGCGCGATCTCCCGACTCAACGCACTCACGCACTCATTGCCCGACGCCGCGTAACGCGACGTTCACATTCGGCCACGGCCTGTAACACGGCCGCAACACAGCGCGTCGGTCGTCGAAACACGGCCGCCGCAGACTGAGCCTCGTTCACATGATTGAAGGAGGTTGGGATGGATGCTGCGGGCAACATCTCCTGGGCGATCACAGCCACTGCACTGGTGCTGCTGATGACACCGGGAGTGGCATTCTTCTATGGCGGACTGGTCAAGGCCAAGAGCGTCATCAGCATGATGATGATGAGCTTCGGCGCGATCGGTCTGATCGCGGTGCTCTGGGTGCTGTACGGGTTCTCGATGAGCGCGGTGTCAGACCCGATGCAGTTCGCGGGCAATCCCTTCGCCGACTTCGGCTTGGTGGACACCGCCGCGGGGGACGGTGCGAACGTGGCGCTGCTGAGCGTGGCTTACGGCGCCACGTTCGCGATCATCACGGTCGCGCTGATCTCGGGAGCGATCGCGGATCGGGCGAGGTTCGGTCCGTGGTTGATCTTCGTCGGCGTGTTCGGCACCCTCGGGTACTTCCCGATCGCCGCATGGGTGTGGGGCGGTGGCTGGATCATGAACCTCGGAACGGCGCTGTTCGGTGAGGAGAGCGGCATCGCCGTGATCGACTACGCCGGTGGCACCGCGGTGCACATCAACGCGGGAGCCGCCGCTCTCGCGCTGGCGCTCGTGCTGGGCAAGCGGATCGGCTTCGCCAAGGGCATCCAGCGTCCGCACAACGTGCCGCTGACGCTGCTGGGGGCGGCGTTGCTGTGGTTCGGCTGGTTCGGGTTCAACGCCGGTGCGGAGTGGCTGGCCGACGACATGGGCAAGGTGGGCCTGATCGGGATCAACACCCTGGGGGCGGCGGCCGCGGGCATCCTCGGCTGGATCCTGATCGAGCGCATCAAGGACGGCAAGCCGACGTCGGTCGGCGCGGTGTCGGGCCTCGTGGCCGGTCTTGTCGCGATCACGCCGGCCTGCGCGAACCTCACGCCCGGTTGGGCGCTGCTGCTGGGCGCACTCGCGGGAGTCGCCTGCGCTCTTGCGGTGGACCTGAAGTACCGCTGGGGCTTCGATGACTCGCTCGACGTCGTGGGTCTGCACCTGGTGGGAGGTCTGCTGGGCACGGTGTACCTCGGCTTCTTCGCGACCGACCAGGGGCTGTTCACCGGTGGGGACTGGCGGTTGCTCGCGGTGCAGGTGATCGCGGCCGGGGGAGTGCTGGTGTACTCGTTCGTGGTGGCCTTCGTGATCGGCTTGGCGATCGAGAAGACGATCGGGTTCCGGGTGACCAGCGAGGATGAGGTTGCGGGCGTCGACCAGGTCGTGCATGGCGAGGCGGGCTACGCGCTGGTCGAGTAGCTGCTGGATAGGGTGGGCAGGTGAGCTCGACGAACAAGTTCCTGTCCGCCCTCGCCGGCATCGTCAATCGGATGCTGGTGAAGGACGAATCACAGCGACCACCGCGTCGCCGGCACGCCGGCGACGCGGTGCTTCGTCCGGAGGGGCGGTCGCGTTCGGGTGGGTCGGTCGCGCGCGATCAGGCCGAGGACGTCGAACCGGGGCGGATGCCCGGTGCCGAGACCGTGCAGGTCGATCCGGAACGGGTCGATGATGTCGCGGTCGGCTACTCACCGTCCCGCAACGACGCGCCGGACTCGGGTGAGATCATCTGGACCTGGGTGCCGTACGAGGAGAACGACGGCCGCGGCAAGGACCGCCCCGTTCTCGTGATCGGGCGGCACACGGCCGATCGCGTGTACGCCGTGCGGATGACCAGCAAGCCGCATGACCGCGATCGTGACTACCTGCCGATCGGCTCGGGAGCGTGGGATGTGCGCGGGCGTGAGTCCTGGGTGGACATCGAGCAGTTGTACAGCGTGCACCACGACGGCATGCGCCGCGAGGCGGCGGTGCTTGACGCTCAGCGCTACGCGCGTGTGGCGCGTGCGCTGATCGCACGCTACGGCTGGGCGCGTGAGTAGGACTCAGTCGCCCTGACCATCTTCGTCGGACTGCTCGGGCTGCGTCTTCACCGCGGAGATCTCGAACTCGAGCGTGATCTTCTCTGAGACCAGCACGCCACCCGAGTCGAGCGGGGTGTTCCATTCCAGGCCGAAGTCTCTGCGATTCAGGCGCCGACTTCCCTCGAAGCCGGCCCGCAGCTCGCCGTACGCCCCCGTCTCGATGCCCGTCAGGGCCAGCGGGATCATCACCTGACGCGTGACGTCGCGGATGGTGAGCTCTCCCGTGACGCCGAAGGCGCGATCGTCGACTTCTTCGATCTGCGTGCTCACGAACGTGATCTGCTGCCACTTCTCGGCGTCGAAGAAGTCGGCGCTGCGCAGGTGCTCGTCGCGCTGAGGGCTGCGGGTGTCGATGCTGGAGACCTCCATGCTGACCTTCGCCCAGGACTTCTCGGGCTGCTCGGTGTCGACATGCAGGTGACCGGTGATGTCGTTGAACGCCCCGCGAACGGTCGTGACCATCGCGTGCTTGGCCGAGAATCCGATGCGGGTGTGAGCCGGGTCGATCTCCCAATCGCCGTTCACCTTCGCGTGTTCGATCACGTGACGCTCCTGTTTCTTCTCGCTCGGGTAGCGATATGCCGGATCGAGCGTACCGGCATCGGTTGGGTCCGGTCGAACGGTGCCACGGGAGCGTGCGGCGTCCGCGCATCAGCCAGTGTTCCCGTTCCGACGAGGACGCCCGCCAGGATCCAGGCGGACACCTGCCCGTAGCCCGTTCCCGGCGGTACATCGTGGTGCCCGCCGACGAAGCCCAGCGCGAGTGCGTACTCGGTGATGTTGTTCATGAGCAGCACGAGCACAGCTGCGCTGATGCCGAGAACTCGTGCAGGGCGAGTTCGAAGCACGAAGGCGGCCGTGATGGTGAGAACAAGAGCGAGACCCCAGAGAGGCGCCAATGCTGCGAGATGCTCCGGGCCATCCATCGCCGCCGTGCAGGCCTCGACGGAACTTCCTGCAGCGCAAGGGAGCCACGCCTGGTGGGTCAGTATCGCGCCGCGGATGCCCACCGCAACAAGCGAAGCCGCCAGCACCCCACCAAGCACAAGTCGAAACGCGCGCATCCGAGCCCCCAGTTCGTCGCGGCTCAGCCTAGCGCCGGCGAGTGCGTCGCTTCACTCGGCATGGACCGCCCGCTTGGAACGAAGAAAGGCCCGGGAGCTTCCCGGGCCTTTCGATGGTGGGCGATGCGGGACTCGAACCCACGACCTCTTCCGTGTGAAGGAAGCGCGCTACCAACTGCGCCAATCGCCCATGTGTTGTTGTGATGTGCTCAAGGGCACAGATAGAGATCATACCCGATCGGCGGGGGAGTGCCGGTACCGTGGCGCAGCCCGGGCGTGGCGCTCGGCGTGCGCGTCGTCGGACACGCCCGGATGCGCGGAGTGGTTTGGTGATGCGGTGAACCTGGGCTAATGTATTTCAAGTGCCCGGGACGCCGGGAACGAAATGCGGATGTAGCGCAGTTGGTAGCGCATCACCTTGCCAAGGTGAGGGTCGCGAGTTCGAGTCTCGTCATCCGCTCGAGTGCAGGAGCCCCCGTAAGGGGGTTTCGGCATGTGGAGTTCGAATCCACCTCGCGGTGGCGTGGCCGAGAGGCTAGGCACCGGCCTGCAAAGCCGTTTACACGGGTTCGAATCCCGTCGCCACCTCTCCGACAACTGAATAGCCCATTGGGCGCGATTGGCGCAGCGGTAGCGCGCTTCCCTGACACGGAAGAGGTCACTGGTTCGATCCCAGTATCGCGCACAGACGAAACCCCCGGTCCAGCCGGGGGTTTTCTTGTTTCCGATGCAGTGGATGCCCAGGGTGATCGGGCATCTGCCGCACTCGGCTTCTCTGCCAGGTACGCCGTGTGTGGTCGGTCAGAGTGGTGAACGTGGGGTAAAGTAGTTGATGTGCCCGGGACACCGGGAACGAAATGCGGATGTAGCGCAGTTGGTAGCGCATCACCTTGCCAAGGTGAGGGTCGCGAGTTCGAGTCTCGTCATCCGCTCGAAAGTAGGAAGTCCCGCAAGGGTCCTGCTGGTCTGAACTGAACAGCCCTTTGGGCGCGATTGGCGCAGCGGTAGCGCGCTTCCCTGACACGGAAGAGGTCACTGGTTCGATCCCAGTATCGCGCACAGAAAGAACCCTCTGAGAGATCAGGGGGTTCTCTGCTTTCCGCGTCACACACCCGCATCGGGGCGATGGACAGCATCCGCCGTGACAACCGACGCACCACGCACTCTCGCCGTCCCGTACCTTGGTCGTGATGTCGGGACGCGGGCGTCGACCGGAGTCGACTCCCGCCGCATCGCTCCAACGCGGGGGTGATGCGTCCCGCGGGGAGGAGTGCACCATGGCCCACGGTCGCTCGAAACGGGCAGTGAACGCCGAACGGCTCAAGGAGCGCATCTACATCTCCTTCGCCGCGCTAGCGGTGCTGGTCGCCCTCTCTGCCCACGAGGTGGCGCCTGAAGCTGCCACCGGAACGCTCGTGATCACTGTGCTGGGAACGGTGACCGCCGTTTTTGTGGCCGACATGCTCTCGCATCTGGTTGTGCAGGGCGGGCTTCCCACTGCTGCCGAGTTGCGCCACGCGCTGGCCGCGAGTTTTGGGGCCGCAACCGCCGGCATCGCCCCTGTGCTGCTGCTCATCGGGGCGATCGCGGGGTGGTGGTCAACGGAGTTCGCGCTACTGGCGGGGCAATTGTGCGTCGTGCTCGGCCTGGTCATCGTCGCGTACCTCGCTGTGCGACGCGTGCCGATGCGCTGGTGGCAGCGGATCATCGCACTCGGCGTCGAAGCGCTCGTCGGCTCTCTCGTCGTCATCATTCAGGTCGCCGCCCACGGCGGCTGACGGCCGGCGATCCGCTCTTCGATTTGGCATTCGTTATACCCCCTAGGGTATAGTCGATCTCATCACGCATACCCCTAGGGGTATCCAAATGAGATTGAGGATGAGTCATGTGCCGACCGACGACCTGCCGCACCTGCGGAAAGACGACCTGGGCGGGCTGCGGCCAGCACGTCGCATCTGTGAAGCGCAGCGTTCCCGCCGGACAGTGGTGCGGCGGAACGCACACGCAAGCGCAGATCGACGCCGCCAAGTCCGAGCGCGGCGGATTCTTCGCACGCCTGTTCGGGCGCTGAGAACACGCACCACCCACTGACCGACTGCTCCGCACACGAAGGGACTGACCATGCTTCTGGAACGCATCTACGATGAGGACCTCGCGCAGGCGAGCTACGTCATCGGCTGCCAGGCGAAGGGCGAGGCGATCGTCGTCGACCCCCGCCGCGACCTCGACGTCTACCTGGATCTTGCCGCGAAGAACGGTATGAAGATCGTCGCCGTCACCGAGACCCACATCCACGCGGACTACCTCTCGGGCACCCGCGAGCTCGCCGCCGCCACCGGCGCGACGATGTACGTCTCCGACGAGGGTGGTCCCGACTGGACGTACTCGGATGCCTTCGTCGGCGCCGTGCGGATGAAGCACGGTCACCGCATCGCGCTCGGCAACATCACCGTCGAGGCGGTTCACACCCCCGGGCACACCCCCGAGCACCTGTCGTTCCTCGTCACCGATGGCGCGCAGTCGAGCGATCCCGGGTTCATGCTCACCGGCGACTTCGTGTTCGTCGGTGATCTCGGACGCCCCGACCTGCTCGATGAGGCCGCCGGCTTCGTCGACACCCGTTTTGCCGGGGCCAAGGACCTGTTCGCCAGCCTGCGCGACCGGTTCCTCACCCTGCCCGATTACGTGCAGGTGCTTCCCGCCCACGGTTCCGGATCGGCCTGCGGCAAGGCGCTGGGAGCGATCGCATCGACCACGGTCGGCTACGAGCGCAACTTCTCGTGGTGGTCCCGCTATCTGAAGAACGATGATGAGCAGGGCTTCATCGATGAGTTGCTCAACGGCCAGCCCGACGCTCACGCGTACTTCGCTCGGATGAAGCAGCAGAACAAGATCGGCCCCGCAGTGATCGGCGACGAGCCCGAGCTCATCGAGTACACCAGCGAGCGGCTGGGGATCGAACTCGCCGATGACAGTGTCATCTTCGTCGACACCCGCCACAACGGCCAGGTGCACGAGGGAACGGTCGAGGGTGCCCTGAACATCCCGGGCGTTCAGAAGGCCGCCAGCTACGGCGCGTGGGTGTACGACCCCGAGACAGAGCAGCGTCCGCTGGTGCTGCTCGCCGCGAGTCGCGATGAGGCCGAGCAGATGCGCGATCACCTGATCCGCGTCGGCATTGACGCTGTGCGGGGCTTCATCACCTCTCTGGACGGACTCGACCTGGTCGTACCCAAGCTCGTCCAACCCGAGGACCTCGACGGATTCGAGCATGTCCTGCTGCTCGACGTGCGCAACAAGACCGAGTTCGCTGCCGGACACCTGCCGGGCGCTGCACAGCTCTCGGGCGGCCGTGTGCTGTGGAACCTGGACCAACTGCCGGCTGCGGACGCCGGCACGATCGTCACCTACTGCCAGAGTGGCGTGCGCAACAGCGTCGCCGCCAGTGCACTGCGCCGCAAGGGCTACGACATCGCCGAGCTCGACGGCAGCTACAACGCCTGGGTCCAGATGTCGGGCGCCCTGCCCGTCGCCGCCTGATCCGAAGCCCGTTCTGGAGCCCGAGTGGAACCCCATCTGATTATCATCGCTCTCGCGCTTGCCGCGCTGGTGGGCGTCTCGCTCGGGCTTCTCGGCGGCGGAGGGTCGATCCTCACCGTTCCGATTCTCACCTACGTACTGGGGATGGAACCGCGAGAGGCGATCGCCTCGTCGCTGTTCATCGTCGGTGCGACCAGCGCGGTGAGCATGATCAGTCATGCGCGCGCCGGGCGAGTGCGCTGGAAGACCGGCGCACTCTTCGGCGTGGCCGGTATGGCCGGCGCCTTCGTCGGCGGGCTCATCGGCGGGTTCATCCCTGGTGTGGTGCTCATGGTGCTCTTCGCGATCATGATGATCGTCACCGCCATCGCCATGATCCGCGGACGCAAGTCCGCGGGCGACGCGGCATCGGCAGCCACACACGGCCGTGCGACGATCCGCATCCTCATCGACGGACTTCTCGTCGGCGTCGCGACGGGTCTGGTCGGCGCCGGCGGGGGATTCCTCGTCGTGCCCGCGTTGAATCTGCTCGGCGGCCTGCCCATGGCCGTCGCCGTCGGTACCTCGCTGCTCGTGATCGCCATGAAGTCGTTCGCGGGGCTCGGTGGATACCTGCTCTCGGTTCCCGTGCAGTGGCCCATCGTGCTCGGATTCACCGCAACGGCGATCGCCGGATCGTTCGTCGGCGTCGCCCTCGCCGGACGCCTCCCCGAGCGGGCACTCCGCCGCGGGTTCGGCATCTTCGTGCTGGCGATGGGCGCGTTCGTACTGACCCAAGAACTGCTCCCACTCCTAACGACCCTGACCACCTGACCGCCCTCACCACCAGACAGGACAGCCCTGTGACATCCGACCCCTCCGGCATTCGCGCCGACGCGCCGAGGATCGGCCGCTTCGTCCCCGGCTACGCAACCGCCGTCATCGACGAGCGTGCCGTGCGCGCCGGCGCCGGCATCCTCTTCCTGCTCGGTGGTGTCTCCTTCGCGGCGGCGTACTTCACCGGTCGCGTCGAGATCATGCAACCGTTCGGCATGCTCTTTCTGATCGACATGCTGCTGCGTGTGACAGCCGGAGACCGGTGGTCACCGTCGCTCGCGCTCGGTCGTCTCGCTGTCCGAGGGCAGCGTCCGGAGTGGGTTGGCGCACCGCAGAAGGCATTCGCATGGTGGCTCGGCTTCGGTCTTGCGGCCATTTCGTGCGCCAGCATGGGGGTGTTCGCCGCGCCGTTGTGGCTCACACTGGCGTTGTGCAGCATCTGCCTGACGCTCCTGTTCCTGGAGACCGCCTTCGGCATCTGCGTCGGCTGCGCCCTGCAGGCGCGATTCGGCCGTACGCCACCGCAGTACTGTCCCGGCGACAGCTGCGTCGTCGAACAACCCACCCCCACTTCTTGATCACCCCGCCTCACCACGACCCCTACGAAAAGGACACCTCATGCGCCGTCTTCTCGCCGTCTCGGCATCCGCCATCGCCCTCGCCCTGACGCTGACCGCCTGTGCCGGTTCGCCGAGCACCACCGCCGAACCGATCGAGATCAGCACCGACACCGTCGTGCTCGACGTGCGCACTCCCGACGAGTACGCGGGCGGGCACCTCGAAGGGTCGACCCTGCTCGACTTCAACAGCGGTGAGCTCGCCGCCGCGATCCCGAACCTGGACCCCGACGCGGAGTACCTCGTCTACTGCCGCTCGGGCAACCGAGCCGGTCAGGCCATCGCGCTGATGGAGCAGGCCGGATTCACCACGCTCACCAATCTCGGCTCGCTGCAGCAGGCCGCCGATGCCACGGGCCTGCCGATCGTGAAGTGAGGGAGCGGGGTACTCCGGCGCGCGTCGCCGAACGCGTAGACTCGTGGGCATGGAATCCGCCGCGCTGACCATCGTGACCTCTGTCACCGGTGTCGTCGTGCGAACTACGAGGGCCTGAGCGGGCAGGGCGCACAGCGCCCGCAGCTGAGTCGACTCCTTCCATCGTCTATCTGGAGATACCCCGTGTCAGACAACGCCCAATCCACCTCCGAACAGCGCGACGGCTTCGCCCTGTTCACCGATCGATCCGTCGTCGCGATGACCGTCAACGGCGAACTGAAAGATCTCGCCGCCACCGTCACCGACACCGACGTGGTCGAGCCGGTCACGATCGACAGCCCGGTCGGCCTCAGCATCCTGCGCCACTCGACCGCGCACGTGCTCGCGCAGGCGGTGCAGCGCATCCGTCCGCAGTCGAACCTCGGTATCGGCCCGCCGATCACGGACGGATTCTACTACGACTTCGGCGTCGATGAGCCCTTCACCCCCGAGGATCTGAAGGCGATCTCGAAAGAGATGCAGCGCATCATCCGCGAAGGTCAGCGCTTCACGCGCCGGGTCGTCACCGAGAGTGAAGCGCGCGCCGAACTCGCACACGAGCCCTTCAAACTCGAGCTGATCGATCTCGCCGGAGGGCCTGGCTCTGGCGCGGATGCTGCCGAAGGCGCTTCCGCGGAGATCGGCGGCGGCGAGCTGACCATCTACGACAACGTCACGAAGGACGGCGAGGTCGCTTGGAAGGATCTCTGCCGCGGCCCGCACGTGCCAGGCACGCGTATGATCGGCAACGGCTGGGACCTCACCCGCGTCGCGGCCGCCTACTGGCGCGGTAGCGAGAAGAACCCCCAGCTGCAGCGGATCTACGGCACGGCCTGGCCCACCAAGGAAGAACTGCGCGCGTACCAGGAGCGTCTGGCAGAGGCCGAGCGTCGCGACCACCGCAGGCTCGGCGTCGAGATGGACCTGTTCTCGTTCCCAGACGAGATCGGCTCGGGGCTGGCGGTGTTCCACCCCAAGGGTGGCATCATCCGCTACGAGATCGAGGAGAACCTGCGCCGCCACCTGCTGCGCAACGGGTACGACGTCGTCAACTCCCCGCACATCACCAAGAAGGACCTGTTCCAGACGTCGGGGCACCTGCAGACCTACGCCGACGGCATGTTCCCCCCGATGCACCTCGATGAGGTCGTCGACGACGAGGGCAACGTCACGCGCCAGGGGCAGGATTACTACCTCAAGCCGATGAACTGCCCGTTCCACAACCTGATCTTCCGCGCGCGCGGCCGCAGCTACCGCGAGCTGCCATTGCGTCTGGCCGAGTTCGGCACGGTGTACCGGTACGAGAAGAGCGGCACGCTCTCGGGTCTGACGCGTGTGCGCGGCCTGACGCAGGACGACGCACACATCTACGTCACCCAGGACCAGGTGCGCGAGGAACTCGCGACCAACCTCAACCTCGTGCTCGAGCTGCTGCGCGATTACGGGCTGAACGATTTCTACCTGGAGCTGTCGACCAACGAGGTGGGCAACCCCAAGTTCCTCGGTGAGCCCGAGCAGTGGACCACTGCGATCGACACGCTGCGCGAGGTCGCCGTCGAGTCCGGTCTCGAGCTGGTGGACGACCCGGGTGGAGCGGCGTTCTACGGTCCGAAGATCTCAGTGCAGGCGCGCGACGCCATCGGACGCACCTGGCAGATGTCGACGATCCAGCTCGACTTCAACCAGCCCGAGCGCTTCGAACTGGAGTACACCGGCCCCGACGGAGCCAAGCACCGCCCGGTGATGATCCACCGCGCCCTGCTCGGCTCGGTGGAGCGCTTCTTCGCGATCCTGCTGGAGCACTACGCCGGCGACTTCCCGCTGTGGTTGGCTCCCGCGCAGGTGGTCGGCGTGCCGGTGGCCGATGACTTCGGTCCTTACCTCGACGAGGTCATCGGGCAGTTGCGCGCCGCGGGCATCCGCGCCGACGTCGACCACTCCGACGACCGGATGCAGAAGAAGATCCGCAACCACACCACCGCCAAGGTGCCGCTGATTCTCATCGCAGGTGCGCAGGACCGCGACGCCGGAACCGTCTCGTTCCGCTTCCGTGACGGCACCCAGGAGAACGGTGTGCCGGTCGAGGTCGCGATCGAGCGGATCCGGAACGCAGTCGCGAACCACGCGCGGGTGATGACGGCCGAGGACCTCGCGTGAGCACGGAACAGGATCAGCAGCCGACGCCCGAGGACGCCCGGCACCTCGCCGGTGTTCCGGATGAGTTCCAGCGGCTGTGGACTCCGCACCGGATGGCGTACATCCAGGCGGGGCCGGAACCGCTGCGTGAGGAGTGCCCGTTCTGCGAGGCACCCAAGCACGATGACGCCGAGCGACTGATCGTCGCGCGTGGCAAGACCGCGTACGTGCTGCTGAACCTGTTCCCGTACAACTCCGGCCACCTTCTGGTGTGCCCTTACCGTCACATCGGCACCTACGATCAGGCCACGCCCGAGGAGGTCGCCGAGATCGGCGCTCTCACGCAGATCGGGATGCGCGTGCTGCGTGACGTCTCTCGGTGCGATGGATTCAACCTCGGAATGAATCAGGGAGCCGTGGCAGGTGCCGGCGTCGCTGAGCACCTGCATCAGCACATCGTGCCGCGGTGGTCGACCGACGCGAACTTCTTCCCGATCATCGCCAAGACCAAGGCGCTGCCACAGCTGCTCGGCGAGGTGCGCGACGCCGTGGCCCGCGCCTGGCCTGTGGATAACTGAATCGCAGGTGGCGCTGCGCTGAAAGACTGGGGTGACAGATTCTCGGGAGGGAATATGACCACCGCATCTCATCGCCTGAGCGTGGCTGCGCCGCTCGCCGTCGTGGCCACGCTCGCGCTCGCCCTGACTGCCTGCGCGCCCACGGAGTCGCCGCGCACAACCCCCACGAACAGCTCGGCACCCGCACCCGACGACGACAAAGCGATGGCCGATGCTCTCGCTGAGCGCGATGCCTTCCTCGAAGAGCAGCAGCTACCGCTCGATGGGTCACCGTTGGTCGCTGTCACCGAAGCGCAGAAGCAACTCGTGGCGCAGGCTCGTGAGCGCGCGGAAGCGCAGGGCGGAACCTGGACCGAGCGGGAGGAATGGATCCTGCTCGCGCTGGGGTCGGATACCTGTGAGAGCGGCATCCTGAACCAGCACCGCATCGATGCCGAGTTCATGATGGCCATGCTCAGCGGTTCGCCATTGGTGCAGCAACTGGTCCCCGCAGACGCGACGCAAAGCGAGCTCGGCGCACGTCTTCAGGGCATTGCGAAGACCGCGGTGTTCGCCGCCGGGTATATGTGCCCCGATGACAAAGCCGCGTGGGACTCCGCGCTGCAAGAGGCGTTTCCCGAGTAGCCGGGTGCTCAGCGCACCTGCCGTGCGGTGAACTGCATCCGCGGGTTGGCGTAGCGCTCCTGCGATTCGATCAGGCGCAGTTCGCGATCCCCGGAGTCGAGGGTCGCCTGCAGCAGGTCGAACACGCTCGACACCGTGCGCTCGAGCGCGAGCTTCGCATCGCCGGTCGAGACGTAGTGTGCGGTGAACAGCGCCGCCGTCACGTCTCCCGAGCCATTGGCCTTCATCGGCAGGTGCGGTGTGGCGACGAGCCAGGCGCCCTTGCCGTCCACGGCAAGCATCTCGATCGTTCCCTCGTCGCGGTCAGGGCGCTCGACCGAGGTGACCAGCACGGTCGACGGTCCCATGGCCATCGCGGCGTCAACCGAGGCCAGGGTGGAATCCAGGGTGTCGGGCTCGGTTCCCGTCAGAAAGCCGAGCTCGAACTGGTTCGGGGTGATGATGTCGGCCACGGGCACGACGCGATCGCGCAGCAGGTCGGGGATCGCGGGAGCGACGAAGCAGCCCGACTTGGCGTTGCCCATCACGGGGTCGCACGCGTACACGGCGTTCGGATTCGCCGCCTTCACCTGTGCGACGGCGTCGATGATGACGTCGGCAATGCCCTCGCCACCCTGGTAGCCGCTGAGCACGGCGTCGATCTCGGGCATCACGCCGCGGTCACTGATGCCGGTGATGACCTCGCGCACGTCGGTCGGGTCGATCATCGGTCCGCGCCACGCCCCGTACCCGGTGTGGTTCGAGAAGTTCACCGTGTAGACCGGCAGCACATCGACACCGATGCGCTGCAACGGGAAGACGGCGGCGGAGTTGCCGACGTGTCCGTGAGCGACGGCCGACTGGATCGAGAGGATCTTCATCCCTTCATCCTCTCATCCGGCGGACCCGGGCCCGTCACTGCCGTGCGACGGGTGCTCAGCGCTGCGCGGCGACCAGATCATCGATCAGACGCGCGGCGTCGGCATCCGACAGATCGTGCACCGTCAATCGCAGGTGGTGCGACGCGGGCGAGGATTCGTCGATGCAGAACTCGTCGCCCGTGCGCGCCAACCACCCCCGCCGCATCAGGCGCTCGGCGGTCGTGCGCGCGGGGACGGTCAATCGCACCCACAGGCTCAGCCCGTCGACGGAACTCGTCGAGATGCCGTGCGTCTCGAGCGCGGCGGCGAAGGCGGCGTTGCGCTCTGCGTAGTGCGCGGATGCCGTCGAGATCTGCGTCCTCGCCGACGCATCGGTGAGCTGGGCGTGCGCCAGACGCTGCAGCAGATGGCTGACCCAGGTCGTGCCGGGGCTCAGACGCAAAGAGAGTCGTTCTGCCGTCGTGGGATCGGTCGCGGCGAGGGCGAGGCACATATCGGGACCGAGGAACTTCGACACCGAGCGAACGAGCGCGTAGCGGCGGTGCTGAGGGCCGATGAGGGTCGCGTACGCGTGCGGGGAGAGCAGCGAGAAGTGATCGTCCTCGATGATGAGCACGTACGGGTGATCGGCCAGAACCTCGCGCAGCGCGGCGGCGCGCTCGGGTGTGAGGGTGACACCGGTCGGGTTCTGCGCACGCGGCGTGCTGATGATGGCGCGGACGCCGGCGTCGAGCGCCGCACGCAACCCCTCGACGGTCATGCCCTCGTCATCGACCGGCACGGGCACGGCGCGGTAGCCGCCCAGGCGCACCGTATGGATGCTCGCCAGGAAGCAGGGGTCTTCGAGCGCGACGGCATCATCGCGCATCAGCGCCTGCGCGAGCAGTCGTTCCACGGCGTCGACGGCTCCGCTGGTGACGCAGATGGTGAGATCGTCGCGGTGCAGATCGGCGTGCATCCACTCACGGGTCCACGCTTCGAGCGCCGCGTCGATGACCGGTTCGCCGTACAGCACGGGACGCCCCACGATGCGGCTGAGCGCGGGGGTCGGGTCGGGGATGAGCGCTGGGTCGGGGTTGCCCGAGGCGATGTCGTGCAGCACGGTATCGGCGAGGCCCTCTTGCGCGACGCTCTCGGCACCGGCGATCAGCGTGCCGGCTCGGCCGCGGGAGATGACGAGTCCGGCCCCGGCGAGCTGACGGTAGGCGGCGACGGCGGTGTTGCGATTGATTCCGAGGCGGACGGCCAGTTCGCGCACCGGGGGGAGGGCGTCGCCGGGGCGCAGCGTGCCGCGTTCGCGCAGGCCGCGCACACTGTCGGCGATCTCTGCGGCGGTGCTTCCGGTGATCTGGTCGTCCACGGTTCGATTCTATGGTGCTATGTTTTGACATAGGCCAAACCGATTTTTGTCACAAGAGGAGTGACCATGGCATCCGACCAGAACCCCACCACCGGATCGCAGCGGGTCAAGCGCGGTCTCGCCGAGATGCTCAAGGGCGGCGTCATCATGGACGTCGTCACCGCAGAGCAGGCGAGGATCGCCGAGGATGCCGGTGCCGTCGCCGTCATGGCGCTCGAGCGCGTGCCGGCGGACATCCGCGCGCAGGGCGGCGTCTCGCGAATGAGTGACCCCGACATGATCGACAGCATCATCGACGCCGTCTCGATCCCCGTGATGGCCAAGGCGCGCATCGGGCACTTCGTCGAGGCGCAGGTGCTGCAGGAGCTCGGCGTCGACTACATCGACGAGTCCGAGGTGCTCTCGCCCGCCGACTACGTCAACCACATTGACAAGTGGCCCTTCACCGTGCCGTTCGTGTGTGGTGCGACTCACCTGGGTGAGGCGCTGCGCCGCATCACCGAAGGAGCGGCGATGATCCGCTCGAAGGGTGAGGCCGGCACCGGCGACGTGTCCGAGGCGATGAAGCACATCCGCAAGATCCGTGGTGAGATCGCAGCTCTCGGCGCACTGTCGAAGGATGAGCTGTACGTTGCCGCGAAGGAACTGCAGGCGCCCTACGAGCTCGTCGCCGAGATCGCCGACACCGGTCAGCTGCCCGTCGTGCTGTTCGTCGCCGGTGGCGTTGCCACTCCCGCCGATGCCGCGATGATGATGCAGCTCGGTGCGGACGGTGTGTTCGTCGGATCGGGCATCTTCAAGTCCGGCGACCCGGCGGCGCGCGCGAAGGCGATCGTGAAGGCGACGACCTTCTTCGACGACCCCAAGGTCGTCGCCGAGGTCTCGCGCGGACTGGGGGAAGCGATGGTCGGCATCAACGTCAGCGACCTGCCCGCGCCGCACCGTCTCGCTGAGCGTGGCTGGTAACCCGCACGTCGGCGTGCTCGCGCTGCAGGGTGACGTGCGCGAGCACGCCGCCCTGCTCGCGAGCCTCGGGGCTGAGGTGACGCTTGTCCGTCGTCCCGAGGAACTCGCCCGTGTCGACGGGCTGGTCATCCCCGGTGGGGAGTCGAGCGTCATCGACAAGCTGGCGCGCACCTTCGGCATGCAGCATCCGATCCGCGACGCGATCTCGGCAGGACTTCCGGTGCTGGGTACCTGCGCGGGACTGATCATGCTCGCGGACCGGCTCGCGGACGGCATCGAAGGGCAGCAGACCTTCGGAGGACTCGACGTTCTCGTGCGCCGAAACGCGTTCGGACGTCAGGTCGACTCCTTCGAGGGGGCGATCCACGTGCCGGCCCTGGGCGAGCCCGCTGTGCGGGCCGCATTCATCCGCGGTCCCGTGGTCGAGGACGTCGGATCGGATGCCGTCGTGCTGGCCGTCCTGGACGACGGCAGCATCGTCGCCGTCGAACAGGGGAACCTGCTCGGGATCAGCTTCCACCCCGAGATCTCGGGGGAGACGCGGTTCCACGAGCGCTTCCTCGCCAGGGTGGCGGAGCGGACGGCAGTCCGCGCCGCCTGACAGTCACAGCAGCGCGCTGAGCCACCGCAGCGCCGCGAACGCCTGCGCGCGCTGGAAGACGCGCAGGCCGGGGACCTGCGCCGGCTCGGGTTGCCCCTGCCAGTACCAGAAGTACGAGCTTATGCCCGCGATGATCGGCAGGTGCTCGTGCGGGTCAGGTGCGCCGAACTCCTGAAAGATCGGCCATGCCTGTTCGCAGGACGGGCCGCCGCCGGCCTCGACGCTCGGCAACAGGGAAGGCAGGTCGAACCACGGCACACCGTGCACCGCCCACGGCCAGTCCACGAATCGTGCGTCGCCGTCACCGATGAGGATGTTGTCCGCACGGAGATCGCCGTGGATCAACATCCGCCCAGTGACGGCGTCGGCGAACCCTCGCTCCATATCCACCAGGCGCGGTATCTGCGCGGCCAGGTCGTGCGGCAGTGCGTCTCGCAAAGCGGCGTCGTCGGCAATCCGATGCCACCGTGTGAATTCCGCTATGTCATCCCGAGCATCCGGGACGCCACCCGGGGCGGGGGTTTCGGCGAGACGGCTCAGCGTGCGCGCGACCGACCGCAGGTCCGCGGCCGACCATGCCGCGCCGGGGTGAGCGCCGTCGACGACGTCGGTGACGAGGGCGAAGCCGTCATCGCCGTCGATGACGGCAAGAGCACGCGGCGCCAGCGACCGCGGGATGCTGGGGAGCAGCGCGCCCTCCCTGCGGTAGAGCGTGAGCGAGACTGCGTGGGAGGCGGGCCCCGCCGCCTTCACGAACGCCCTTCCCTTTGTGGTGCTGACGACGCCGGCGTATCCCGCGCTGAATCCGCCCTGCGCGGCAACGTCATCGACATACGTGCCGCCGATGCAATCCACAACGCTCGCTCGAAGGGTGGCGGGCAACGACGACCACGCGGGCCTGGCCCGCTGCGCACCTGCTTGCATCCGGCAAGCCTAAGGGCCGACGGTGGGGCAGACCCGATCTGACCGGGCACGATGCGCCGAGCTCACATCGAGGCGACGAGTCGAGCGATCGCGGCGACGGTCCGGTCGACGTCCGCCGGCGTGGTCGCCCACGAGGACATCGAACATCTCAGGGTGGCATGGCCACGCCATTCCGCGCCGGTCATCACCGCAGTGCCGTCGCGCAGGATCGCTTCCCCGAGGGCCCGCGTACCGTCGTCCGAGTCCATGCGCAGCATCACCTGGGTGTAGTCGACGTCGTTGATGACCCGCACTCCCGTGATGGAGGCGAGTCCCTGCGCCATCGCCACGGCGTTCGCGTGCAGGCCATCGATCAGGCGGATGACCCCGGTGCGCCCGAGGCTGCGCAGAGCCGCAAACGCGGGGACACCCCGCGCGCGGCGCGACAGTTCAGGTGTGACATCCCACGGGTCGAGGCCCGAGTAGATCAGATAGTCGCCTCCGGTGCGGAACGCAGCGATCGAATCGGCGGGGTCGCGGACGATCGCGACGCCGCAGTCGTAGGGGACGTTGAGCGTCTTGTGCGCATCCGTCGCCCACGAATCCGCTTCCGCCATGCCCGACGTCAGATGCTGCAGCGAGGGCGAAGCCGCGGCCCACAGACCGAAGGCGCCGTCCACGTGCACCCACGCTCCGTGGTCGCGCGCGATCGGTATGAGCGCGGCGAAGTCGTCGAAGGCCCCCGTGTGGACTTCCCCGGCTTGAAGGCAGACGATCAGCGGACCGTCGGTATCGGCGAGTGCCGTCGTCAGCGCCTCGGGCCGCATTCGGCCCTGATCGTCGGATTCGACGACCGTGACCTCGGCCCGGCCTATGCCGAGGTACCGCGCCGCCCGATCGATCGAGCCGTGTCGATCAGCACCGACGACGAAGCGGATCGCCGGAGCGCAGCGCATTCCCCGCTCTGCGAGGTCCCACCCCGTGCGGGCCAGCACGGCTGCCCGGGCAGCACCCAGGCAGGTGAAGTTGGCGATCTGACCACCTGTGACGAACCCCACGCTCGCGTCGGGCGGTAGGCCGAGGAGATCGAGCATCCATGTGCCCGCGGTGCGCTCCATGGCCACGGTGGCGGGAGTGAGCCGGGAGGACCCCGAGTTCTGATCCCATGCGGATACGAGCCAGTCCGCCGCCAGCGCCGCCGGGTGCGTGGCGCCGATCACGAACCCGAAGAAGCGCCCCCCGGGGATCGCTACGAGCCCGGGATCGGCAGCTAGGGCGATCTGATCCACCACATCGGCGGGGTCGACGCCCTCGTCGGGTAGCGGCCCATCGAAGCGCGTCATCATGTCGTCGAAGCTCGCCCGAGGCCAGACCGGACGGTCATCGAGTCCTTGAAGGAACTCGGTGGCGCGTCGATGCGCCGCGTCGAGCGCTTTCGCCCGATCGTTCATGAACACCACTCTTGCACCGCGGAGGGACGAAAACAACGGCACCCGGGGCCGGTTCGTTAGACTGGACGACGCCCTGGAGGCGACTCCGGGCGGATAAGACGAGCGGAGACATATGTCCGGGCATTCCAAGTGGGCCACGACCAAGCACAAGAAGGCGGTCATTGACGCACGCCGTGCGAAGTCGTGGGCGAAGCTGATCAAGAACATCGAGGTCGCGGCGAAGCTGGGCGGCGCCGACCTGGCGGGCAATCCGACGCTCTACGACGCCGTCTTCAAGGCGAAGAAGATGTCGGTTCCCAAGGACAACATCGACCGCGCGGTGAAGCGCGGTGCGGGCATCGGCGGCGAGGCCGTCGAGTACGCGTCGATCATGTACGAGGGCTATGGTCCCAACGGTGTGGCACTGATGATCGAGTGCCTCACCGACAACAAGAACCGCGCCGCTGCCGAGGTGCGCACAGCCCTCAGCCGCAACGGCGGCACGCTGGCAGACCCGGGTTCGGTCGCCTACAACTTCTCGCGCAAGGGCGTCATCGTCGTCGGCTCCGAGGGCACCACCGAGGACGACGTCATGATGGCGGCGCTCGAAGCGGGAGCCGAGGAGATCGAGCCGCACGCCCAGGGGTTCGAAGTCGTGACCGAGGCGACCGATCTCGTCGCGGTGCGCACGGCGCTGCAAGAAGCGGGCATCGACTACGAGTCGGCGGACGTCGAGTTCGTGCCGAACCTCAAGGTCGAGATCGACGCAGACACCGCGCGCAAGATCTTCCGCCTGATCGATGCGCTCGAAGACAGCGACGACGTGCAGAACGTGTTCAGCAACTTCGACCTGCCCGCAGAGGTGCAGGCCGAGCTCGAGAACGACGGCGACGAGGACTGACTCCGGGCGCGCCTGATCAACGGGCGCACGGCGGACCGTAGCCTGGGGGAGTGAGCACCCTTCGCGTATTGGGCATCGACCCTGGGCTGACCCGTTGCGGCGTCGGCATCGTGGATGTCGATCGCGCCCGCAGGGCCACCCTTGTGCACGTGGGTGTTGTGCGCACCCCGCCCGACGCCGACATCGCTGAGCGCCTCGCCGGCATCGCCGCGGGCATCCGCACCGCGATCGACGAGCACCGTCCCGAGGCCGTCGCCGTTGAACGCGTCTTCGCGCAGCAGAACCGTCAGACGGTGATGGGTACAGCGCAAGCCTCCGGTGTCGCGCTGCTCATCGCCGCCGAAGCGGGTCTTCCGGCGGCGACCCACACGCCCAGCGAGGTCAAAGCGGCCGTCACCGGATACGGGTCCGCCGACAAGCGGCAGGTGCAGTCCATGATCGCCCGCATCCTGCGCTTGGATGCCCCACCCCAGCCCGCAGACGCCGCGGATGCCCTGGCGATCGCGCTGTGCCATGCGTGGCGACGGGACGGTGCGTCGGTCGCCGGGGGAGCCGCCCAGACACCGGCTCAACGTGCGTGGGCGGATGCTGAGCGCGTCGCTCGAATGTATGTACGACCCAACCGCTAGGCTGACAGGCATGATCTCCTCCCTGCGCGGCACGGTTCTGCACGCGGTCTCCGGCCAGGTCGTCATCGAGACAGGCGGTGTCGGCTTCGCCGTCTTCGTGCCCAATGACATCGCGCACACCGCGGTCGTGGGGGATCAGCTTCGCCTGCACACCAGTCTGATCGTTCGTGAGGATGCGCTGACCTTGTACGGCTTCGGCGATCTGGACGAGCTGGAGATCTTCGGTCAGCTGCTGAGCGTCACCGGCGTCGGCCCGAAGTCGGCGCTCGGTGTGCTCTCGCATCTGACGGTCGATCAGATCGCCGAGGCTGTCACGGCCGAGGACGATGCCCCGTTCCGTCGGGTATCGGGGATCGGTCCGAAGACGGCGAAGCTGATCGTGGTGCAGCTGGCCGGCAAGGTGCAGCCCCGTGTCGCCACTGCACCGGTGGGTGCCCCCGAGACGGTCGTCACCGACCAGGTCGTGGCCGCGCTGGTCGGCCTCGGTTGGTCCGAGAAGGTCGCGGCCGAAGCCGTGGCGCAGGCGGCCGAGATCGCCACCGACGCCGAGAACGAATCGGTGCCCGCGTTGCTGCGCCGTACGCTGGCGGCGATGGGGCCGGGGGTGAACCGTGGCTGAGCACGCGCGCGATGCGGCCGAAGCCCTCGACGACACCGAGCTGGCGATCGAGGGCGCTCTGCGCCCGTCGAGCCTGGACGAATTCGTCGGTCAGGCCAAGGTGCGCGGTCAGCTGCAGCTGCTTCTGGAAGCCGCACGCCTGCAGGAGCGCACAGCGGACCACATCCTGCTCGCCGGCCCACCCGGCCTCGGCAAGACGACGCTGGCGATGATCGTCGCCCACGAGAGCGGACGCCCGTTGCGGTTGTCGAGCGGCCCAGCGATCCAGCACGCCGGCGACCTCGCTGCGCTCCTGTCGAGCCTCACGCCCGGCGAGGTGCTCTTCATCGACGAGATCCACCGGATGGCGCGATCGGCCGAAGAGATGCTCTACCTGGCGATGGAGGACTTCCGCATCGACATCATGGTCGGCAAGGGGGCCGGCGCCACGAGCATCCCGCTGGAGCTCGCGCCCTTCACCCTCGTCGGAGCCACGACGCGCTCGGGTCTGCTACCCAACCCACTGCGTGACCGGTTCGGCTTCACCGGCCACCTCGAGTTCTACAGCGCTGACGACCTCGAACAGGTCATCAACCGGTCTGCCGGTGTTCTCGGTGTGCGTCTGCCCGATGACGCGCTTTCCGAGATCGCGCGTCGCTCGCGCGGCACGCCCCGCATCGCGAACCGCCTGCTGCGCCGCGTGCGCGACTACGCACTCGTCCACGGCGGCGGGCAAGATGCGTCGCTCTCGGATGTGCGCTCAGCGCTGGAGCTGTACGACGTCGACGCGATCGGCCTCGACCGGCTCGACCGCGCGGTGCTCGATGCGCTCGTGCGGCGTTTCCGCGGGGGACCGGTCGGCCTCAGCACGCTCGCCGTCGCCGTGGGTGAGGAGAGCGAGACCGTCGAGAGCGTGGTCGAACCATACCTCGTGCGGATCGGCTTTCTCGGGCGGACGCCACGCGGGAGGATCGCGATGCCCGAGGCGTACGCGCACCTCGGGATCTCGCATCCCGAGGGAGTGGCATTGTTCGATGACCTATAATCGCTGAAGACTTCCCGGCCATATCCCCCTACGCACCGCCGCGTTCGGCGTGCACTTCGAAAGGCTTCAACTCTCATGGAAATCATCCTCTTCGGACTTCTCGCCGTGATGCTCGTGTTCATGTTCATGAACACGCGCAAGCGCCAGAAGCAGATGAAGGAACAGCAGGAGGAGAAGGCCGCCAAGACGATCCCCGGCGCGAAGGTGCTGCTGCAGGGGGGTCTGTACGGAACCGTCGTCTCGTACGACGCGGTCGACCTCGACAAGCCCGCACAGATCGAACTCGCTCCCGGCGTGGTCATCGAGGTGCACAGCCAGGCGATCCTGCGCGTGGTCGACCCGACTGAGGAGGCCGTCGACTCCGACGACGCCGCTGAGGACGAGGTCGTCGAGGAGCACCCCGACACGGTCCCCGCCAAGGACGCGACCGACGGTATCGAGGCGATCCAGGTCGAGACGCCTGAGGAGACCAAGGCTCGCCTCGAGCGCAACGACGAGAACTGACGCCTGCGGGCGTCTCACGCGGAAAGCGGAACTACGTGGCATCCTCATCTCCGACCCGTCATGCGTGGCGGGTCCTGCTCGGCCTGCTCCTGGTCACAGCGGCATTGTTCGGTATCAATGCGATCGGCGTGTACGGGTTCAAGGAGAGCTCGTGGGCTCCTGAGCTCGCCCTTGACCTGCAGGGCGGCACTCAGATCGTCCTGAGTGCGCAGACAGAGGACGGTGCCGACCCGACGCAGGAGCAGCTCGACCAGGCGGCCGCGATCATCCGTCAGCGTGTTGACGCCTCCGGCACCGCCGAGGCCGACATCACCACCGAGGGCGGCCGCAACATCGTGGTGCAGATTCCCGGTGTGGCCGATCAGGAGACCCGCGACCGCATCCAGGCGAGCGCCCAGCTGGAGTTCCGTGCCGTACTGGCCGCAACCGACGCGGCGACCGAGTTCATCGGCGAGGATGGCAACCCCACGCCGTTCCCCACGCCCGACGACTCGATGAACGCCGTGCCCACGCCGGAGCCCACCGACGGCAGCGACCCGGCATGGATGACCGAGAAGCAGATCGCAGAGCTGCAGTCGTTCGACTGCGCCGCTCCGCGCGATCACACCACGCCGCCGGCTGGAGAGCCGCTGGTCGCCTGCGACCCGACCGGGTCGGTCAAGTACCTGCTCGGCCCGAAGGAACTCGACGGCACGGTCATCGACGACGCGACGTCTGGTCGCGACCAGCGTTCGGCGAAGTGGACCGTCAACCTCGACCTCAACCGCGAGGGCACCGAGGTGTTCGGCGAGATCAGCCAGCGCCTGAACGCCAACCGCATCGCCGGCCTGAGCCCGCGCGACCAGTTCGCGTTCGTGCTCGACGGCGTGGTGATCTCGGCGCCGCAGATGCAGGCGGCGATCCTCGACGGCAACCCGAGCATCTCGGGCGACTTCACCCAGGAGAGCGCGAAGACGCTCGCCGACCAGCTGCGCTACGGCGCGCTGCCGCTGAGCTTCACCGTCGAGAGCTCCGACACCATCTCGGCGACGCTTGGCTCGCAGCAGTTGCAGATCGGGCTGATCGCCGGTCTCATCGGCCTGGGACTGGTCGCGGTGTACTCACTGATCAGCTATCGCGCACTCGGCTGGGTGATCATCGCCTCGATCGGCGTCATGGGTGTGCTCACCTACGTCATCATCAGCATCCTCGCGTGGCGCATGGGCTTCCGCCTGTCGCTGGCCGGCGTCGCGGGTCTGATCGTGTCGATCGGATTCACCGCCGACTCGTTCATCGTGTACTTCGAGCGAATACGAGACGAGCTGCGCGACGGAAAGTCGATCACCGGTGCGGTCGAAGACGGCTGGGGGCGCGCGAAGCGCACCATCTACATCTCGAAGTCGATCAACGTGCTCGCCGCCGTGGTGCTGTATGTGCTGGCCGATTCGACGGTGAAGGGCTTCGCGTTCACCCTTGGTCTGACGACGCTCATCGACGTGTTCATCTTCGTGATCTTCACGCACCCCGTCATGCAGCTGCTCGCACGCACCCGGTTCTTCGGTGGTGGGCATCGGTTGTCCGGACTCGACCCCGAGTCGCTGGGAGCTGTCTATCGTGGACGTGCTCAGTACCGGGAGGCGCGCGTCGCCAGCACCGGTCGCGCCGCTCGTAATCAGGGGGCGCGCGGTGAGGCCGAGAAGCGCCAGACCATCGCTGAGCGCAAGCGCGCCGAGGCCCTCGCAGCTCAGGGCTCGTCAAGCGCCCGAAAGGACTCCGACGACTGATGTTCTCCATGAATGAGTTGGGAAACAACCTCTACTCGGGCAAGACTTCCTTCCCGTTTGTCGCCAAGCGTCGTATCTGGTTCATCATCGCCATCGCGCTGATCATCGGGTCCGCGCTGGTGCCGCTGATCCGTCCGATCCAGTTCTCGATCGAGTTCACCGGCGGTTCGCAGTTCATGGTCTCGGCGCCGCAGTCGACCGATCAGTCGCTGGCGACGGATGCTGTGCGTGAGGTCGTTCCCGAGGCCACCACCAAGGTCGTGGTCGTGAACGGCCAGGACATCCGCGTGCAGACCTCGCAGATGAGCGCGGCTGAGACCCAGCAGGTCACCGAGCAGCTCGCGCAGGTCTACGGCGTGAACGTCGACGAGATCACCAACTCGTTCATCGGACCGGCCTGGGGTGAGAATGTCACGCGGCAGTCGCTGTGGGGCCTGGCGATCTTCCTGGCACTGACGTTCCTGATCCTCGCGATCTACTTCCGCACCTGGAAGATGTCTGCCGCCGCCATCATCGGCCTGCTGGACGTGCTCGTGATCACGATCGGTGTCTACGCGTTGGCCGGGTTCGAGATCTCGCCGGCAGCGGTGATCGGCTTTCTCACGATCCTCGCGTACTCGCTGTACGACACGACGGTGGTGTTCGACAAGATCCGTGAGAACACCACCGAGGACGCGAACCAGACGACGCGTACGTTCGGTGAATCCGTGAACCTCGCGGTGAACCAGACGCTGGTGCGCTCGATCAACACGTCGATCGTTGCGGCGCTGCCCGTAGGGGCGATCCTGTTCATCGGCTCGTTCTGGCTCGGCGCCGAGACACTCACCGACATCTCGCTCTCGATCTTCGTGGGCATCATCGTCGCGACCTACTCGACGTTGTTCGTGGCCGCGCCGCTCTACTCGCTTCTGCGCGAGAAGGAGCCGGCGATCGCCGCGCACGATGCGAAGGTGCACGAGGCACGCGAGCGCTCGGTGGCCTCTGGGGCTTGAGCCTCCCTCGCTCAGCGGTAGGGGCGAACGCGCGTAGGATGTTCTGATCGGGACAGGAGCAGCAGATGGTCGATTCACCGGCGCCGTCGCAGGGATCGAGCCTGCGTCGCCTTGTGCCGCGCATCTTCTCTCGTGCCCCCCGTGTCAATGACCTCGACAACCTGATCCGCACGGTTCGGGCAAATCACCCTCGGGGTGATCTGCCGATCATCGAGCGTGCGTACCGGGTGGCACGCGACAAGCACGCCGGGCAGTTGCGTCAGAGTGGTGAGCCCTACATCACGCATCCGCTCGCGGTCGCACAGATCCTGGCCGAGCTGGGGCTGGGACCGCGGGCCATCGCGGCTGCGCTGCTGCACGACACGGTCGAAGACACCGGCTACGCGCTGGCCGAGCTGACCGAAGAGTTCGGCGACGAAGTCGCGATGCTCGTCGACGGGGTCACCAAGCTCGACAAGGTCAAGTACGGCGAGAGCGCGCAGGCCGAGACGGTCCGCAAGATGATCGTGGCGATGTCGAAAGACATCCGGGTGCTGCTGATCAAGCTCGCCGACCGCCTGCACAACGCCCGCACCTGGGGCTTCGTGCCGCCCGAGAAGTCTGCACGCAAGGCGAAAGAGACCCTCGAGATCTACGCGCCGTTGGCGCATCGGCTCGGAATCCAGACGATCAAGTCCGAGCTGGAAGACCTCTCGTTCGCCGTTCTGCACCCGAAGATCTACGCCGAGATCAACAGCCTGATCGCGCAGCGCACACCGCAGCGCGAGAAGTACCTGCAGAGCGTCATCGAGTCGATCGATGAAGACCTGCGCGAGCTCCGCATCCGAGGCAAGGTCGTCGGCCGGCCGAAGCAGCTGTACTCCGTGTATCAGAAGATGGTCATCCGCGGGCGCGAGTTCGACGACATCTACGATCTCATCGGCATCCGCGTGCTCGTCGGTTCCGTCCGCGACTGCTACGCCGTGCTCGGCGCGATCCACGCGCGCTGGACGCCGCTGCCCGGACGTTTCAAGGACTACATCGCGACGCCGAAGTTCAACCTGTACCAGTCGCTGCACACCACAGTGATCGGGCCGTCCGGCCGAACCGTCGAGATCCAGATCCGCACGCATGAGATGCATCAGCAGGCGGAGTTCGGCGTTGCCGCGCACTGGATGTACAAGGAACGTGTCAACGGCGGCAAGGTCGACTCGCGCGTGCCCGATACGGACATGGCCTGGCTCGCCCACATCTCGGACTGGCAGGCGGAAACCGCCGACCCGACCGAGTTCCTCGACTCGCTGCGCTTCGAGATCGGCGCGAAAGAGGTCTACGTCTTCACCCCCAAGGGGCGCGTCATCGGCTTGCCGGCAGGCGCTACACCGGTCGATTTCGCCTATGCGGTGCACACTGAGATCGGGCACCGCACGATGGGAGCCAAGGTCAACGGCAGGTTGATGCCGCTGGAGACCGAGCTCAAGAGCGGAGACGTCGTCGAGGTCTTCACCTCGAAGAACCCGGATGCAGGGCCTAGCCAGGATTGGCTCGGTTTCGTCAAGAGCACCCGCGCGCGCAACAAGATCCGCGGCTGGTTCACCAAGGAACGACGCGAAGAGGCGATCGAGCAGGGCAAGGAGTCCATCGCCCGGGCGATGCGCAAGCAGAACCTGCCCCTGCAACGTCTGATGAGCCAGGAGTCCTTCACGCAGGTCGCGCACCAGCTGCGCTACGAGGACGTGTCGGCGTTGTACGCGGCCGTCGGCGAGGGGCACGTCTCGACGCAGTCCGTGATCGAGAAGGTCACCGCGCTGGTCACGGTCGAGGAGGACACCAGCACAGGTGCCATCGAGTTGCCCGGTCAGGCCCCCGTCCGTGAGGGCAAGGGCGGCGACTCGGGCATCCTGGTGCGCGGCGACTCCGACATCCTCGTCAAGCTCGCCCGCTGCTGCACCCCGGTGCCCGGCGATCCGATCGTGGGCTTCGTCACCCGTGGCAGCGGCGTCTCGGTGCACCGGCAGGACTGTGTCAACGTGAAGTCCCTCGGAGACGACCCCGACCGGTTCGTCGAGGTTGAGTGGGCCCCCACCACCAAGAGCGTGTTCCGGGTGCAGATCCAGGTCGAGGCCCTCGATCGTTCGGCGTTGTTGTCGGACGTCACACGCGTGCTCAGCGAGCACCACGTGAACATCCTGTCGGCGACGGTCACCACCACCGACGAACGCCTCGCGCTGAGCCGCTTCGTGTTCGAGATGGGTGACTCCGTGCACCTGGACCGCGTGCTCAATGCCGTCCGGCGGATCGACGCGGTGTACGACGTCTACCGCGTCACGACCTCCTGATCCGCCAGCATCCGCGCGAGGAGCTGCTTCGCCGCGCGGATACCGGGACGACGGGTGATCGGTTCGACGTGCGCACGCAACTCGCCGTCGAGCCGGGGGAGCGCACTCAGCAGGCCCCGTAGCCAACGGTCGTCGCCGCCCGTGCACGCCAGCTCGAACAGCAGGGTCGTCGCGGTGCACAGTGGTGTCGTGACGGCAACGCCGCCGATGAGCTGCACATCGTCAGCGTCGAGTCGGTGCTCGTGGTAGACGATGCGTGTCGATGAGTATGTGCGCGGCCGCGACCGGTTGATGCGCGTCGCATGGTGCACGCGGGGCGGTTGGTCGCTCGCGCCGTGAACCCACGCGGCCGAGTGTCCGCTCGCCGCGGTTCTCGGCGGGAGGAGGTCGGCGATGCTCACGGCACGATCAGCGGCGCTCTCGACTGTGTCGACCGGCATGAATCCTTCGCCGACCTCGATGACGTGGCCGTCCAGCCGTGCCGCGGACAGCTCCGGCAGCGAGAGAGGCTGGCCGGGACGGTAGAAGAGCGCTGAGTGCACGTCAAAGAGTATGAGCCGTGTCACCCCGCGATGGGGCGACACGGCTCATACTGTGGATAACCGCGGTGCTCAGCCGCCGAGCGCGCTCAGCCAGGCGCGACGTGCCGAGAGCGCCTCTTCTGCCTGCTTGATCGCCTTCTTGTCGCCGGACTTCTCTGCGGCGGCGAGCTCGGACTCAAGCTTCTCGATGGCCTCGACCAGCTGCGAGCTCATGTCGTTCGCACGCGCCTTGGTCTCGGGGTTGTTCTTCTTCCAGTCAACGTCCTCGCGCGACTTGAGAGCCTGCTCGATCGAACGCATCCGGTCGTCGAGCGCGCGCTCCTTGTCGCGCGGGAAGATGCGACCCACCTCGTCCCACTCGCGCTGGATGCGGGTGAGCAGGGCGCGTGCCCGCTTCAGGTTCGGCTCGTCGGCGACACCCTTCGCCTCGACGAGCAGAGCCTCGCGGGCCTCGATCTTCGGCGCGGAATCCGCCTCTTCAGCGGCTGCCTGCTCGGCGCGTGCCGCGTAGAGTGCGTCGCCGGCGGCCTTGAACTTCGCCCACAGGGCGTCGTCGGCCTTGCGTCCGGCGCGTCCCACCGTCTTCCACTCGTCGAGGAGGTTGCGGTAGGAGGGGATGCCGTCGACGCCACGGGGCGCGAGCGCTTCGGCGCGTTCGATCAGTCGGGACTTCGCGTCGCGTGCTGCGCGGTGCACGTCGTCGAGCTCGGCGAAGAAGACGCGCCTGGCCTTGTCGACCGTCGAACGGGCGGTGCGGAACCGCTTCCAGAGCTGCTGTGCGACTCCCTTGGGAAGGCGCGGACCGTTCTGCTGGTGCGCCTGCCAGGCGTCGAACAGCTCGGTCATCTCGGCAGTGACCTGCTTCCACTGCACCTTGCTCAGGTCACGGGCGGCAATCTGCTCGGCCTTCTCGACGATCGTCGTGCGCTCGGCGATGGCGGCGTCGAGCGCCTCTTTGGCGGCTGCCGCCTCCTTCGCCGTGGCCTCGGCCAGCGACTCGATCAGCGTCTCGATGCGGGCGCGGAGACCGACGAGGTCACCGACGGCAGCCGCGTCAGCGGCCTCGCCCTGCAGATGCGTGGCCTGCTTGGTCAGATCGGATGCTGAAGCACCGCCGCCCTGGGCGCGTGTCTCGAGGGTGCCGAGCTTGACGGCGAGGTCTTCGTACTTGCGTACGTAGTAGGCGAGCGCCTCATCGGCCGTGCCGTCGGGGTACTGGCCGACGGCACGCCACGAGTCGCCTTCGCGAACCTCGACGGTGCCGTCATCGGTGACACGGCCCCACTGCGCGGCATCCGCATTCACGGGCGCCGCCGGTGCGGGCGCGGCAGCCGGGGCGGCGGCGGCGGTCGGCATGGGCCGACGCGGCGGAGCAGGAACCGGGGGACCCGGAACGGGAGGGGTGGGCTTGGCGGCGTTGTCGTCAGACACGGTGTTCTCCTTGCGCAGGTATCCCGCGGGAGTGGGAAAGGACGAGAGCCAGCCTAGTTCACTCGCCGCCCCGGTTCACTCGTCCGTGCTCTGCTCGGGCGTGGGGGTCGGCGTGGGGGATGCCGGAGTGGTCGCAGCGGGCGACGGTGTCGTGCTGGGATCGGCGGGTGCGGGCGTCGCCGACATGCCCAGAAGGGTCTGGCTCACGATGGCGCCCGCGACGATCAGGGTGCCTGCGCTGACGGCGATGAGGTTGTCGCGATGCTTACGGCGCAGCAGCTTCTCGTGCCATGCCGTGCGGGCCGCGTAGAGTCGCGCCCGTTCGGCCTCGGTGCGAGCGCGCTGCTGCGCTCCGCGGGAACCGCGTGCCGCCATCGTCGTTCTCCTCTGCTCATCACTCGGAGGATCGTGCGCGACCCGTCCGACCCTGCGAGCCTACCGTCGGCGCGACCGCGTGTCGGTCGCGCCAGTAGCCTGGACGTATGACCTCCGCAGCCTCCCTGATGTCGGGCCAGACACCGCTCGCGGTGCGCATGCGCCCGACGTCTCTCGACGAGGTAGCCGGTCAGCAGCATCTGCTCCGGCCCGGCTCGCCGATCGTGGCACTGGCCGACCCTGAGGCCAGCGCGCCAGGCGCGGTGTCGATCATCCTCTGGGGGCCGCCCGGCACGGGCAAGACCACTCTCGCCCAGGCCATTGCCCGGTCATCAGGGCGACGGTTCGTCGAGTTGTCGGCGATCACCGCGGGCGTCAAGGACGTGCGCGAGGTGATGCAAGAGGCGATCACTCAGCGCGACCTGTACGGGCAGACCACGATCCTCTTCCTCGATGAGATCCACCGTTTCACCAAGGCTCAACAGGATGCCCTGCTGCCCGGCGTCGAGAACGGCTGGGTGATCCTGATCGCGGCCACGACCGAGAACCCGTCGTTCTCGGTGATCTCGCCGCTGCTGTCGCGTTCGCTCCTGCTCACGCTGCAGCCGCTGACCGACGATGACATCGGTGTGCTGGTCGACCGTGCCGTCACCGACGCCCGAGGGCTCGCCGGACGCGTGCGGCTCACTGATGAGGCCCGCGCGGCGCTGATCCGTCTCGCCTCAGGTGATGGGCGTCGTGCGCTCACCGGCCTGGAGGCGGCTGCGGCCGTCGCACTGTCGCGAGCCGATGCGGATGCCTCCGCCGACGTCACGGACGAGGACGTCTCGCAGGCGGTCGACCGCGCGCTGCTGCGCTACGACCGGCAGGGCGACGAGCACTATGACGTCATCAGCGCGTTCATCAAGTCGATCCGCGGATCTGATGCTGATGCCGCCGTGCACTACCTCGCCCGGATGATCGAAGCGGGGGAGGACCCCCGGTTCATCGCTCGTCGCCTGGTGATCTCGGCGGCGGAGGACATCGGGCTCGCCGACCCGCAGGCGCTGGTCATCGCCACCGCTGCTGCGGACGCCGTGGCATTCATCGGGATGCCCGAGGGGCGCATCCCATTGGCCGAGGCCACCATCTACCTCGCGACGACGGCCAAATCGAATGCCGCCTACCTTGCCATCAACCAGGCGATCGCCGACGTGCGCGCTGGCGGATTCGGCCGCGTGCCGATTCATTTGCGCGACGCGCACTACGCCGGGGCGAAGCGACTCGGCCATGGCAAGGGGTATCGCTACCCGCATGACAACGAGGCGGGAATCGTTCCGCAGCAGTACTTGCCGGACGATCTGGACGGACGCCGCTACTACCAGCCGAAGCCGCTTGGCGCAGAGCGCGACGTCGCAGCACGTCTGGAGCGCATCCGTCGTATTCTCGGCGATCGCTGATCCGGCGGTCACCGATGGCCGATCTGATAGCATGGATCGGCTCGAAACCGAGTTTTCGGGCATCCCTCCGCTCATACCCACCGATCAGGCGCCCCGGCGTGCGCCTGCCGGCAGAGCGCAGGAGATACGCCCGTGAGACGTGAAAGACGCGTCCACGTAACGGAAGGAATGCTTCGTGGTTACGAAGTCCCAGGACCGCCGCAAGGTCCGTCTCAGCCGCGCGCTGGGAATCCCGCTCACCCCGAAGGCCGCCCGCTACCTCGAGAAGCGTCCCTACGCTCCCGGCGAGCACGGCCGCACCAAGCGCAAGGCTGACAGCGACTACGCCGTCCGTCTGCGTGAGAAGCAGCGTCTGCGCGAGCAGTACGGCATCCGCGAGAAGCAGCTGCGCATCGCCTTCAACGAGGCCCGCCGCAAGGACGGCCTGACCGGTGAGAACCTCGTCGAGCTGCTCGAGATGCGTCTGGACGCCCTCGTGCTGCGTGCCGGCTTCGCCCGCACCACGGCGCAGGCGCGCCAGCTGGTCGTGCACCGTCACATCCTCGTCGACGGTCAGCTCGTCGACCGCCCGTCGTTCCGCGTGAAGCCGGGTCAGCTCATCCACGTCAAGGCCAAGAGCGAGGGCCTCGAGCCCTTCCAGGTCGCAGCCGCCGGCGGTCACGCCGACGTCCTGCCGCCCGTTCCCGGCTACCTCGAGGTCGAGCTCGACAAGCTGCAGGCGAAGCTCGTTCGTCGTCCGAAGCGCGCTGAGGTCCCCGTGACCTGTGAAGTGCAGCTGGTCGTCGAGTACTACGCGGCTCGCTGATCTGAGGCAGGCTTCCGCCTGTTGATGACGCATCCGAGAGGCGTCGGGGATTCCCCGGCGCCTCTCGTCGTAGGATGGCGTAATGAAGAATCTGCTGTGGTTCCTGATCGGTGTGATCGGCGGGTTCGTCGCCGCCCACTTCATGAACAAGGACCCGCGCGGTCAGGAGATCTTCGGCGAGATCGACGCGCGCCTGTCGCAGTTCACCGCCATTCTCGGTGACGCCTACCGCCAGCAGGACGCCCGTCTGTCGGATCCTGCCGACGACTGACACCGACGACTGATACCCGCATCGCCCCTCGCCGCTCCGCGGCACTGCACGCAAGGACAGCAACGAACGCCATGAAATCTGCGGAGATCGCGCAGCGCTACCTCGACTACTTCGAGAAGAACGACCACGTCATCGTCCCGTCCGCGTCATTGGTCAGCGATGACCCGACGCTGCTGTTCACGGTCGCGGGTATGGTGCCGTTCATCCCCTACCTCACCGGAGTTGTGCCATCGCCGCACCCGCGGATCGCCGACCTGCAGAAGTGCATCCGCACCAATGACATCGAAGAGGTGGGCAAGACGGCTCGCCACGGCACCTTCTTCCAGATGCTGGGCAACTGGTCGTTCGGCGACTACTTCAAAGAGGGCGCGATCCGCTACGCATGGGAGCTGCTCACCTCGTCCGAGTCCGATGGCGGGCTCGGGTTCGACGAGAAGGATCTCTGGGTCACCGTCTATGAGACCGACGACGAGGCAGAGTCCATCTGGCGCGACGTCATCGGGCTGAAGCCCGAGCGCATCCAGCGTCTGGGGCGCGCCGACAACTACTGGCACACCGGCCAGCCCGGCCCCGGCGGTCCGGACTCCGAGATCTTCTTCGACCGCGGGCCCGCATACGGCAAGGACGGCGGCCCCGCCGCCGATGACTCTCGGTTCTTGGAGATCTGGAACCTCGTGTTCATGCAGGACTTCATCCAGAACCTGCGCAGCGGCACCGAGTTCGACATCGTCGGAGAGCTGCCCAAGAAGAACATCGACACAGGTATGGGACTCGAGCGCGTCGCCTTCCTCAAGCAGGGCGTCGAGAACATGTACGAGACCGATCAGGTGCGTCCGGTGCTCGACCGCGCGGTCGAACTGTCGGGTCGCCGCTACGGTGCGGCCCACGAGGATGACGTGCGCTTCCGCGTGATCGCGGATCACGTGCGTTCGTCGCTGATGCTGCTCTCCGACGGCGTACGCCCGTCCAACGAAGGTCGTGGGTACATCCTGCGCAGGCTGATGCGCCGCACCGTGCGCGCGATGCGTCTGCTGGGTGTCGACGCTCCGAGCTTCCCCGAGCTGTTCTCGGCGTCGCGGGACGCCATGAAATCGGCCTACCCGGTACTGGAGACCGAGTGGGCGACACTGTCGTCCGCCGCGTACGCCGAGGAAGAGACGTTCCGCCGTACCCTGGCGCAGGGCTCGACGATCCTCGATCTCGCACTGACCGACACCAAGAAGACCGGCGGCTCCACCCTGAGCGGGTCCGAGGCGTTCCTGCTGCACGACACCTACGGCTTCCCGATCGATCTCACGCTCGAGGTCGCTGAAGAGGCCGGCCTGCAGGTCGACCGCGGCGCCTTCGACTCGCTGATGCAGCAGCAGCGCGAGCGCGCCAAGGCCGACGCCCGTGGTCGCAAGAGCCAGCTGGCCGACCTGTCGATCTATCGCGACTTCCGTGCGCTCGGCGAGACCGGCTTCCTCGGCTATACCGATCTGCAGGCGGACTCACGCGTGCTCGGCATCATCGTCGACGGCCAGACCGTCACCAGCGCGACCGAGGGCGACGTCGCCGAGGTGATCCTCGCCGAGACAACGCTCTACGCCGAGTCCGGCGGCCAGGTCGCTGACAAGGGAACGATCGTCGGCACCGGTTTCGAACTCGACGTGCTTGATGTGCAGCGGCCGGTGCCCGGCCTGATCAGCCACACCGTGCATGTGGCATCCGGGTCTGTCGCGATCGACGACCGTGCCACCACCGTGGTCGATGGCGCGAACCGTCGTGCCGCGCGTCAGGCGCACTCGGCCACCCACCTGGTGCACGCGGCGCTGCGCGACACGCTCGGCAAGACCGCCACGCAGGCGGGGTCGCTCAACCGTGCCGGTTACATGCGCTTCGACTTCGCGTGGTCGCAACCGCTGTCGACCGACACTCGCAGTGAGATCGAGGAGATCGTGAGCCGCGCCGTCGACGACGCACTCGAGGTCACGACCCGTGTCGTCTCGCTGGATGAGGCCAAGGAAGCCGGCGCGATGGCACTGTTCGGTGAGAAGTACGGTGACGTCGTGCGCATGGTCGACATCGGCGGCCCGTGGTCGCGCGAGCTCTGCGCCGGTACGCACGTGTCGAGCAGCTCCGAGATCGGTCTGGTGAGCCTCGTCGGTGAATCCTCGATCGGTGCGTCCAACCGCCGTATCGAAGCACTGGTCGGCCAGGACGCATTCCGTGAGCTGGCCGCCGAGCGCACCGTCGTGTCGCAGCTGACCGCGGCGCTGAAGTCGCCCCGCGACCAGCTCGCGGCGCGCATCGAGGAGCTGCAGGCGAACCTCAAGGCCGCTGAGAAGCGCATCGCGCAGTTCGAGGCGAAGGAACGCGAGGGGCGTGTGCCGGCTCTGGCCGAGGCCGCGCGGAACGTGGGCGCGTACCGGGTCGCATCCGCGTCGCTGGGTGAGGTCGGCTCGGCCGACGACGTGCGCACGCTCGCGTTGAGCGTGCGCGAGCGCCTGGGGTCGGATGCTGCTGTCGTGGCTTTCGGCGGAGTCGCCGGTGGTCGCCCGATCGTGGTCATCGCGACGAACGAGGCGGCTCGCGCCGCAGGTGCCAAGGCGGGCGCCCTTGTGCGCATCGCGGCCGGAACGCTCGGCGGTGGTGGCGGCGGCAAGGACGACGTTGCGCAGGGCGGTGGCACCGACGCGTCGGCACTGGATGCCGCGCTGGACGCGGTGGTGGCGACCCTGGCGGACGCGTGAGCGGTTTCCGTCGCGGGGTGCGCCTCGGTATCGACGTGGGCAGAGCCCGCGTCGGCGTGTCGCGGTGCGACCCGGACGGAATGCTGGCGGTGCCTGTTGAGACCGTGCCCCGCTCGGAGACATCGGTGGCGAGGATCGCTCAGCTTGCTGACGAGTGGGAGCCGCTCGAGATCGTCGTGGGCCTGCCCGTCAACATGCGGGGCGAGGAGACGCCGTCGACGACGGATGCCCGTGAGTTCGCTGCCCTGTTGCTCACCAGCACCGGTCGACCGGTACGGATGGTCGACGAGCGATTGAGCACGGTCAGCGCGCACACCGCGCTGCGGGCCTCCGGTCGTTCGCAGAAGAACTCTCGTAGCATTGTCGATCAGGTCGCCGCGGTCGTACTGCTGCAGCACGCGGTCGACACCGAGAAGAGCACCGGTCGCCCCGCCGGTGTGTTGGTCGAGACCCCCGAGGAGTCATCGCACGATGTCTGACCCGGACGCACGGAACAATGGCGCTCCGAACGATCTGTTCGGCAATCTTCCGACGGCATCGTCGCCTTTGCCGGGGAACTCGGAGCGCGATGCGCCCGCTCCAGGTTCGCGTCGTGCGATCCGCGAGGCTGCCGCTCGCGAGGCGGCAGCGCGTGAAGCCGCTGCCCGAGGCGCCGCTACTCGTGAAGCTGCGGCCCAGGAGGCGACCCGGCGAGGGGTATCCGCTTCGGGGTCGCGCACCGCTCCCGAGCCCGCCCCGTTGCCGGCATCCGAGTCGGCTTCGCAAACAGCTGAGGTGCCGCGCCGTCGGTCATCCCACGTCGCATTGGAGCAGGGCGACGACACCGCCGCGGCGACGCACCCCCTGCCGCTCTGGGAGAGCGAGGCCCCGCGTGTCGATGCTGCGGATCCCGTGCCCGCAGACCCCACGACTGACGCACCGACATCGACAGAATCGGACGAAGAAGCCGACGCCCCCCACCTGCACGAGCTGTTCGCGCCAGAACAGCACCGTGACGTGCCGAAGAAGCGTCGCGGGCGCGGATGTCTGATCGGTCTGATCATCATGCTCGTGATCCTCGGCGGTGCCGTCGCCGGTGGCTTCGCCATCTGGGGTCAGTACGGCGACCGGATCAGCGACATGATGGGCTGGGGGGAGCCGAAGGACTACGAGGCGGGTATCGCCACCGGCGAGGCGCTGGTGACGATCAAGCAGGGTGACACCGGCGAGCCGGTTTCGATCGCCCTGTATGAGGCCGGCGTCACCAAGACCAGTAGCGTCTTCTACGACTACCTCATCGACGAGGGCAAGGCCGTGACCTTCTACCCCGGCGTCTACGCGCTGCAGCAGAAGATGACCGCGGCTGCAGCGCTCGAGGCGCTGCAGAACCCCGAGAACCGCATGGAGAACACCGTGCGAGTCGCCGAGGGCGGCACAGTGCGGTCGACGCTGCCGCAGATCGTCGACGGCGTCGGCATCCCGCTGGAGGACCTGCAGGCGGCCGTGGCCGACCCCGGTGCGTACGGTGTCGCGGCCGACACGCTCGAGGGCTGGTTGTTCCCGGCGGTCTACACGTTCGATCCCGACGTCACCGCGAAGGGCGTCATCGAGGCGATGGTCGCCCGAACGCAGCAGTCCCTTGACGAGGTCGGAGTCTCAGCTGACGACGCCCAGAAGGTGCTGACGACCGCGTCGATCATCCAGCGCGAAGGTCACACCGCAGACTTCGACAAGGTGTCGCGCGTGATCGCCAACCGTCTCGACCCCGCCAACGACGAGACCCACGGACTGCTGCAGATGGACTCGACTGCGCAGTACGGCTATGGACTGAACCACGACGGCCCGGTCGCATCGTGGCCATGGGAGTCGGTGGTCGGTGACGACAACCCGTGGAACACCTACGTGCACCCGGGACTGCCCGCATCGCCGATCGCGAACCCCAGCCACGCGGCGATCGAGGCGGCGGCCAATCCGGCCGATGGCCCGTGGTTCTACTTCGTCACCGTGAATCTCGACACGGGTGAGACCGTCTTCTCGGCGACCTACGCCGAGCAGCAGGCGGCCGAGGCCCAGTACCGCAAGTGGTGCGAAGAGAACCCCGACGGCGGATGCTACTGATGAACCCTTCCGAGCCGGAGGCGGACGCCCCTGCGCGCACCGAACTCGCCGTGTGGGGTGACCCGATCGGCCACAGCCGTTCGCCGGCGTTGCATTCGACGGCATACGGCTTGCTGGGGCTGGACTGGCACTACGGCCGTCGCCGAGTGGATGAGCGGTCCTTCGGCGATGCGGTGAGCGGACTCGACGACTCCTGGCGCGGGCTCTCGCTGACCATGCCCCTCAAGGAGGTCGCACACGCGCGTGCTGATGAGCACGACCGCCATGCGGCGCTGACCGGCGCTGTCAACACACTGCTGCTCGGCTCGACGCTGCGCGGCTTCAACACCGACGTCGGCGGCATCGTCGATGCCTTCGCGCACGCCGGTGTGACACGTATCGATCGCGCACGAATCCTCGGCGCAGGGTCGACGGCGGCATCCGCGCTCGTCGCCCTCCACGATCTCGGTGCGACACGCGTCGATGTGCGCGCCCGTCGCCCCGAAGCGGCCGGACGGCTTCGTGAGATCGCGAGCGCGCTGGGCATCGCGCTCAGCGTCCAGGGCTTCGAGCATGCGGCATCCGACGTGGATGCGACCGTGGCCACCCTGCCCAGCGGAACCGTGCTCGATACGGACGTCGTCACTCCGCTCGCGGCCGTTGGCGGCGCCCTGTTCGAGGCCGCATACGCGCCGTGGCCGTCGGCTCTGGCAGCCCAGTGGCCCGGCGCGAACGTCATCTCGGGCTTCGAGATGCTGCTTTACCAGGCGGTGCGGCAGATCCGGATCTTCCGTTACGGGTCGCAGGAGCACCTTCTGCCGGACGAGGACGTCATAGTGGCGGCCATGCGGTCTCGCGCCATGGAAGACTAGAGCAATGCTCCGCGTGCTCACGGCCGGCGAATCCCACGGCCCCGAACTCATCGCCATCATGGAGGGTCTGCCCTCCGGTGTGACCATCACGGCCGACGCGATCCAGGCCGACCTGCAGCGCCGCAAGCTCGGCTATGGGCGCGGTTCGCGCATGAAGTTCGAGCAGGATGAACTCACGATCTCCAGCGGCGTCGTGCACGGTCGCACGCTCGGCAGCCCCATCGCCCTGCGCATCGGCAACACCGAGTGGCCGAAGTGGACCGAGGTGATGAACCCGGCACCGACCGAGCTCACCGACCGTTCGCGGGGCAGGGGAGCGGCGCTGACGCGCCCGCGCCCCGGGCACGCCGACCTCGTCGGCATGCAGAAGTACGACTTCGACGAGGCACGCCCCATCCTCGAGCGCGCGAGTGCCCGAGAGACCGCTGCACGCGTCGCGCTCGGGGCTCTCGCACGGGCGTTCCTCTCCGAGCTGGGTATCCGCCTGGTCAGCCACACGCTCTCGATCGGGCCCGTACAGGTACCCGACGGGGCGGCACTGCCCACCCCCGACGACGTCGATGCGCTCGACGCCGACCCGCTGCGCTGCTTCGATGCGGCCACCTCGGCGCTCATGGTGGCCGAGGTCGACGCCGCGAAGAAGGACGGCGACACCCTCGGCGGCATCGTCGAGGTGCTCGCCTACGGTCTTCCCCCTGGGGTCGGATCGCACGTGCACTGGGACCGTCGACTGGACGGCCGCCTTGCACAGGCGCTGATGAGCATCCAGGCGATCAAGGGCGTCGAGGTCGGCGACGGCTTCGAGACGACCCGCCGTCGGGGCTCGGCCGCTCACGACGAACTGTTCACTGCCGAGGATGGCATCACCCGGGCATCCGACCGCGCCGGTGGAACCGAGGGCGGAATGACGACCGGTACAGTGCTGCGCATCCGCGCGGGCATGAAGCCGATCGCGACGGTACCGCGCGCGCTGCGCACCATCGACGTGACCTCGGGTGAGAGCGCCACGGCGCATCACCAGCGCTCCGATGTGTGCGCTGTTCCCGCCGCCGGTGTCGTCGCCGAGGCGATGGTCGCCATCGAGCTGGTGAACTCGTTGCTGGAGAAGTTCGGCGGCGACAGCGTCGGCGAGACGCGTCGCAATATCGAGTCGTACCTCGCGGCGATCCCCGAGGCGCTGCGCACGGCGCCCGCCTCGGAGGCGGCGCTGCTCGCGCATGATGAGCACGCCTGAGCATCCGCTGACGCTCGTCCTGGTCGGTCCGATGGCCGCGGGCAAGACCAGCGTGGGCCGCAAGGTGGCCCGGCTGCTCGACGTGCCGTTCATCGACACCGACAAACGCGTCGCCGCGGAGCACGGGCCGATTCCGCAGATCTTCGCTGAGCAGGGCGAGGCGCACTTCCGCGCCCTGGAACGCTCGGCCGTCGCCCAGGCGGTCGCCGAGGGCGGGGTGATCTCACTCGGCGGGGGAGCAGTGACCGATTCCGACACCCGGGCACTTCTCGCGCGGCACCCGGTCGTCTTCCTCACCGTCACAGAGGACGCCGTCGCGCAGCGACTGGGCGGATCGAGCCGCCCGCTCCTGTCCGGCGAAGACGACCCGGTCACCCGCTGGCGGACCATCTTCGAACAGCGCCGCGGCTGGTACGACGAGGTCGCCGACCTGACTATCGACACATCGCGGCGTCCGATGCGGATGATCGCAGAAGAGATCGCAGCCTGGAGGACAGAGCAGCCATGACCACGACCACCATCAGCGTCACCGGCCAGAGCCCGTACGACATCACCGTGGGGCGCGGCATTCTCGACGCCGTTCCTGCCGCACTTGCGCCCACCGTGCGCAAGGTGCTGATCGTGCACCCGCCGACGCTCGCGGTGCGCGCCGCCGAACTGCGCGACCGTGTACTCGCCGACACCAGCAGCGGCCCGCGCGAGGTGCTGCTGGCCGAGATCCCCGACGCCGAACAGGGCAAACGCATCGAGGTGGCGGCGTTCTGCTGGCAGGTCATGGGGCAGGCCGACTTCACCCGCACAGACGCTGTGATCGGCTTCGGCGGCGGCGCCGTCACGGACGTGGCGGGCTTCGTCGCTGCGACGTGGTTGCGCGGCGTACAGGTCGTGCACGTCCCCACGACGGTGCTCGGCCTGGTCGACGCCTCGGTCGGCGGGAAGACCGGCGTGAACACCGCCGAGGGCAAGAACCTCGTCGGGGCGTTCTGGGCACCCAGCGCTGTGATCGGCGACCTGGACGAACTGAACAGCCTGAGCGCCAATGAGGCGACCGCCGGCTACGCCGAGGTCGTCAAGGCGGGCTTCATCTGGGCTCCCGAGATCCTCGACATCATCGAGGCTGACCCGGCACGCGCGATCGACACGACGACCGATGAGTTCCGTCGCACGATCGAGCTGGCCATCGACATGAAGGCGAAGGTGGTCTCCGACGACTTCCGCGAGGCGGGCCTGCGCGAGATCCTCAACTACGGCCACACCCTCGGCCACGCCATCGAGCACTCCGAGCGCTACCAGTGGCGGCACGGCGCCGCGATCTCGATCGGCATGATGTACGCCGCCGAGCTCTCGCGACTGGCAGGGCGCCTGTCGGATGCCGGTGCTGATCGGCACCGTGCCGTGCTTGAGTCGTTGGGGCTGCCCACCACGTACCGTGCCGGTGCCTGGCAGCAGCTGCTGGCGACCATGCAACGTGACAAGAAGGCCCGCGGCGGGATGCTGCGGTTCATCCTGCTCGACGACATCGCCAAGCCGACCGTCGTGCAGGCGCCCGATGAGTCACTGATGTTCGCGGCGTATCAAGAGGTCGCCGGATGAGCACCGCGCGTCGGCTGCTGCTGGTGAACGGACCGAACCTCAACCTGCTCGGCACGCGCGAGCCCGACGTGTACGGCACGGCGACGCTCGCCGATGTCGAACACCTGACGGCCCGCGCCGCCGAGAGACTCGGGTACGAGGTGCGCGCCGTGCAGAGCAACCACGAGGGCGTGCTGATCGATGCGATCCACGCCGCACGCGAGGATTGCGTGGGCGTCGTGATCAACCCGGGAGGGCTCACGCACACGTCTGTCGCCCTGCGCGATGCTCTCACCGGCATCGGCCTGCCCTTCGCCGAAGTGCACATCTCGGACGTGTACGCCCGGGAGTCCTTCCGCCACTTCTCGTACCTCGATGACGTCGCCACCGTGCGGGTCGTCGGCCGAGGGGTGGACGGGTACGCCGAAGCGGTGCGTGAGCTCGTCGCCGCACTGCCGTAGTGCGCCGTCGCCTCTGAAACGTCGGTCGCGGGCATCCGTTAGAATCGATGCTCGGCCACTTTCTGCGCGCAACCGCGCCGGCCACCTGACTTCTACACGAACGGACCCGCACGCATGGCATCCACTGCAGACATCAAGAACGGCGTCGTCATCAAGATCGACGGACAGCTCTGGAGCGTCGTGGAGTTCCAGCACGTCAAGCCCGGCAAGGGCGGCGCCTTCGTCCGCACCAAGCTGAAGAACGTCGTGACGGGCAAGTCGGTCGACAAGACCTACAACGCCGGCACGAAGATCGACATCGAGAACGTCGACCGTCGTGACTTCACCTACCTGTACACCGACGGCGACGGCTTCGTGTTCATGGACGTCGAGGACTACGACCAGCTCACCGTCTCGGCCGCGATCGTCGGCGACGCCAAGAACTACATGCTCGAGAACCAGCAGGTGCAGATCGCCCTGCACGATGGCAACCCGCTTTACATCGAGCTGCCCGCCTCGGTCGTGCTCGAGGTCACCTACACCGAGCCCGGTCTGCAGGGCGACCGCTCGTCGGCCGGCACCAAGCCCGCGACTCTCGAGACCGGCTACGAGATCCAGGTCCCGCTGTTCCTCGAGACCGGCACCAAGGTCAAGGTCGACACCCGCTCGGGCGACTACCTCGGCCGCGTCAACGACTGAGTTGAGCGCCCGTACCAAGGCGCGCAAGCGCGCCCTCGATATCCTGTTCTCCTCCGACGTTCGTGGCGAGGAGGTCTCGGTCGTGCTCGCCGCCGCCGCCAAGCGCGCGGCGAACGAGCCCGCACGCGAGGCCTCGTGGTTGTACGCCCGCGATATCGTCGACGGCATCATCGACAACCGCGAAGAGATCGACGAGCACATCACGACGCACAGTCGCGATTGGAAGCTCGAGCGGATGCCCGCCGTCGACCGCGCCCTGCTGCGCATCGGCACCTGGGAGATCGTCTACAACGACGAGGTCCCCACCGCCGTCGCGATCGATGAGGCCGTCGAACTCGCCAAGGAGCTCTCGACCGAGGACTCCGGCGCGTTCGTGCACGGCGTCCTCGCCCGAATCGCGCGCTCGATCTGACCCCGCGGCCCGGCGATGTCGGTGGGCCGCGCCAGGATGCTGTCATGACGTCACCCCGGCTTGAGGAACGCGCGTTGCGCGCCCTTGCCGGTGATGGCGGCTATCGGCGTGGGCTCGACTACGCCCGGCGCGGGCAGGTCTCCAAGACCAGCTGGGATGCCGCCACGCAGACGCTCACCGCCCACGTGCGCGGCAGCGAACGGTCACCGTACCGCTGCCAGGTGCGCTTCGACGCCCGGCGCGTCATGACCACGGGATGTTCCTGCCCGATGCGGGTCGCCTGCAAGCACGTGGTGGCGGCGATCCTCGTCGGTGCAGGAACGGAGCAGCAGACGCACGGCACCGGTCCCGCCCCTGCGACGGCGCCTGCGGTGAGCCCGCCGCCCCGAGCCTCCTGGGAGCAGTTCGGTGCGTTCGCGCAGGCGTCACCGCCGGCCTGGCGTGCGCTGCTCAATCCGTCGGCTTCGACGCAGACCGAGCCGCTCGCGTTGGGCATCGAGTTGCGCACGCGAGCCGGGCACGCGCATGACCGCTGGGGCGCGGCTGCCCTGCAGACGGCGACCCCGCGCGGACTCAGTCGCGAACCGGGCGAGGTCATGCTGGTCGTGCGTCCGCTGATGCGCAGCCATTCCACCGGCAACTGGATCCAGGGGGACGCGTCGTGGGAGTCCGTGCGTCGGGCAGCCAGCGGCTTCGTGCCGGAGCAGGCGCGTTGGTTCGCGGACTTTCTCAGCCTCGCCCGCGACTCTCTGCTCTCGGGCACCGCCGGTGATTGGATCGCCCTCGACCGAGTGCAGGCGCCGCTTTTGTGGCAGCACCTCGACGCACTGGACCGTCTCGGCGTCCCGATCGTCGCTACGCAGAAACACACCACCGTCCGGCGTGCGCAGTCCGCGTCTGCGGGGCTGCGGATCGATGCGCGGGAAGACGACGGGCTGTCGGTCGCCGCGGACGTGACCTTCGATGGGGAGCAGGTGCCGGCCGCGTCACTCCGCCCGATCGGTGCGATCGGCCTCTATCGATGGGAAGTGACCGGGGCGGCGGTCGAGGTGACACTCGCCCAGGTGACTCTGCCACCTGCGGTGCTCGCGGCGCTCACGACCGGCGGAGAGATCCCGGTTCCGGGTCGCGACCGTGCGGCGTTCCTCGCAGAGGTTTACCCTTCGCTGGCGCGACAGGCCCCGGTGCGGGCGTCCGATCGTGTGAGCCTGCCGGCACCGGCCGTCCCCGAACCCGTGCTGCGCGTGCGCTTCCGCAGTGGGCACCGGATCGAGTACCGCTTCGAGTGGGAGTACGCCGGGCACGGCACCGTGCCGTTCGCCACGGTACGGGGCGGTTTTCGGGACGCGGATGCTGAAGCCGACCTGACCCGCGAGATCAAGGCCATCTGGACCCGGGGGACGTCGGACGAGTTCGATGCCGCCGGGGAGTTCGAGCAGGTTGTGGCTGCGGAATGGGCGGCACAGGTGCTGCCGCTGTTCGAGGACAGCGCGGTCAAGGTCGTCGTGACCGGCCGCCGAACGGCGTACCGCGAGCTGGCAGGCACCCCCGAGATCGCCATCACGACCGTCGAATCCACCGACCCCGACTGGTTCGACATGGGCATCATCGTGACGATCGACGGTACGGCGATCCCCTTCGCGCCGCTGTTCACCGCACTCAGCATGCGTCGCACCAAGCTGCTGCTCGTCGACGGGTCCTACTTCTCGCTCGCCCACCCGGCGCTGCAGCGACTGCGCGATCTGATCGATGAGGCAGCAGAGCTCACCGAATGGGAGACCGGCCCCCGGATCAGCCGCTATCAGACCGCGCTCTGGGAGGACTTCGAAGACCTCGCGGATGAGGCCGAACCCGCCGTCAGCTGGCGCGAGACCGCCGCGGGGCTGCGCGGCGTGGACAGCGTGCCGACGACCCCACCTCCGCACGGCCTGACCGCTCAGCTGCGGCCGTACCAGCAGCAGGGTCTCGATTGGCTGGCCTTCCTGTGGCGGCACCGACTCGGTGGGATCCTCGCCGACGACATGGGGCTCGGAAAGACGCTGCAGTTGCTCTCGCTCGTGCTCCACGCGACGGAACAGGGCGAGAACCGGCCCTTCCTCGTCGTGGCTCCGACCTCGGTGCTGGGAACATGGCGCAGTGAGGCGGCGCGGTTCGCGCCCGGGCTGCGCGTGCGGGTGGTCGAGGGCACGGCATCGCGGCGCGGCCAGGGCATCGCCGACATCGCCGAGCACGCCGATATCGTCGTCACCTCGTACGCCCTGCTGCGTCTGGACGCCGACGAGTACGCACGAACGCGCTGGGCGGGCGTGATCGTCGACGAGGCGCAGTTCGCCAAGAACCCTGCCACCAAGGTGCACCGGGCACTCGCAACCCTCGACGCCGATGTCACCATCGCCGTCACCGGCACGCCGCTGGAGAACACCCTGCTCGACCTGTGGGCGCTGTTCTCACTCACCGCGCCTGGGCTCTTCCCTTCGAAGCGTCGCTTCCGCGAGGAGTACGTGCAGCCGATCGAGCAGGGCAAGGTGCCCGAGAACGAAGAGGGCTCGCAGCATCGGCAGACACGCCTGGAGCGCCTGCGCCATCGCATCCGTCCCCTCATGCTGCGCCGCACCAAGGACCTGGTCGCCGCAGACCTGCCCGAGAAACAGGTGCAAGAGGTGCTCGTCGAGCTGGCTCCCGCGCACCGAGCCGTCTACGACACCGTGCTGCAGCGTGAGCGTCAGAAGGTGCTCGGCCTGCTGCAGGACCTCGACCGCAACCGGTTCATCGTGTTCCGCTCGCTGACGATGCTGCGCATGCTCGCACTGTCTCCGGCCCTGATCGAGCCGGATACACCTTCCGTGGCATCCGCGAAGCTCGACGTGCTCCTCGAGCACGTCACCGAACTTCGCGCCGAGGGCCACCGCGCCCTTGTGTTCAGCCAGTTCACCTCTTTCCTCGAACTGGCCGCCGAGCGCCTGCGCGCCGCCGGCGTCCCGTACGCCTATCTCGACGGTTCGACCCGTGATCGCGAAGCCGCGGTCGACGGTTTCCGAGATGGTGACGCGCCCGTTTTCCTGATCAGCCTGAAGGCCGGTGGATTCGGGCTCACCCTCACCGAGGCCGACTATGTCTTCCTGCTGGATCCGTGGTGGAACCCCGCCGCCGAAGCACAGGCGATCGACCGCACGCACCGCATCGGGCAGACCCGGCGCGTGTTCGTGTACCGGTTGATCGCGGCCGGGACGATCGAAGAGAAGGTACTGGCCCTGCAGCAGCGCAAGGCGCGGCTGTTCACCGCGGTCATGGACGACGAGGCGCTGTTCTCGCAGGCGCTGACGGCCGACGACATCCGCGGACTACTTGAGCCCTGAGGTGAGCGCCGTAGGCGTTTCCCACGGCTCGCGTCCCCGGAGTCCCAGCCTCGGCTCGGTACACTCGAGGCTGTCCACAACAGAGGAGAGACATGCGGATCACGGGACTCGGCCACGCGGGGATGTTCATCGAGACGGTCGGCGGGAACATCATCTGCGACCCCGTGCTGGGTCCGTCGTTCTTCGGCTCGTGGTTCCCGTTCCCCGACAACCGCGGGCTCGACTGGGAGCGCTACGGGCGCGAGGCGGACTTCCTGTACATCTCGCACCGCCACCGCGATCACTTCGACCCGCGACTGCTCGAGCGGTACATCTCGAAGGACATCGAGGTGCTGCTGCCCGAGTACGTCACCGACGACCTCGAGGTCGACATCCGTGCACTCGGGTACAACAACATCACCTACGCGCTGGCCGGCCAGGTGATCGAGCGCGGCGACCTGAAGATGATGATCACGCCGCTGCGCGCCCCCAGCGACGGCCCGATCGGTGACTCGTCGCTGAGCGTGGATGACGGCACGGCATCGATCCTCAACCAGAACGATTCGCATCCGCTCGATCTGGAGGCGCTGCTGTCGTTCGGCAAGCCCGAGGCGTACTTCACGCAGGTCTCCGGCGCCATCTGGTGGCCGATGGTCTACGACCTGCCGCAGGACGCCAAGCAGAACTTCGCGCGCCTGAAGCGCGAGGCGCAGAACAAGCGCGCGATGTACTACATCGAGAAGGTCGACGCGCCGCACGTGTTCCCGATGGCGGGCCCGCCGATGTTCCTGCGCGAGGAGCTCTTCCGCTACAACGGCACCGGCCAGGACGACGACTCGATCTTCACCGATCAGAAGGAGTTCCTGGCTCACTTGAAGGAGCAGGCGCCGCAGTACGACGGCCAGCTGTTCATCCCCGGCACCGTCGTCGACATGAATCACGGCGAGATGACGGTGACGCAGAGCCTGTACAGCCAGGATGAGATCGACCACATCTTCGACGAGAAGTGGGAGTACCTGGCTGAGCAGAAGGCGACGCGGCAGCAGGAGGTCATCGACGAAGAGGCCACGCGCGCCGAGGTGCTGCCGCCCGAGGAGATGCTCGCGGCGCTCAAGGCGTGGTGGGAGCCGCTGCTGAAGAAGTCCCGCACGATCCGGCTCGGCGTCGGCGGCAACGTGCGGTTCAAGATCGGCGACCTCGACATGGTGGTCGACTTCCCGAAGGCCAAGGTGCGTGAGTACGCGGGGGAGGAGTGCATCTACTGGTACACGATCCCCGCCGATCTGGTCTCGACGAACATCCGCGATCATGAGATCGACTGGTCGAACTCGATCTTCCTGTCGATGCAGTTCTCGGTGGGGCGCAGCGGCAAGTTCAACGAGTTCCTCACGACGTTCCTGAAGTGCCTGTCGGTCGATCGCATCGAGTACGTCGAGAACTGGTACCAGGAGCAGACCGATCAGACGGAGGATGCCGAGATCGGCGACTGGGTCGTGCAGCGCCGTTGCCCGCACCTGCGTGCCGACTTGACCCGCACCGGCAAGATCGACGAGGACGGCGTGCTCACGTGCAGCATGCACGACTGGAAGTGGGATCTGAAGACCGGCAAGTGCCTGTCGACGGCAGGTCACGCGATCCGCGCCGAGAAGATCGACCCCGTCACCGACGAGGCATTGCGTCCCGGCGCCTGAGCAGTTGGCAGCCCGGGGCCGAACCGGGCATCCACTCCGCCGTCTGGTGTCACCGAGAACAGGCGATCTCACGAGAACAGGACGAATTCCGCAGGATCGTCCTGTTCTCAGCATCCGTCCTGTTCTCGTGCGCGCGAAACGGCGCGCGGGGCACCTCGCGCGGCCGCGAGCGCGGGCGGGGTTCGCTAGACTGGTGTCATCACCAACCTTTAACCCCGTCCGGAGAGGCGGAGAAGGGACGTGGCCGTTGTCTGCACGCACCGTGCTGCATGAAGCCGATATATCGCGCGCTCTGACGCGCATCGCCCACGAGATCCTCGAATCCAATCGCGGCGCCGAAGGCCTTGTCCTTCTCGGCATCCCGACCCGCGGCGTGACCCTCGCCGAGCGGCTCGGGCCGGTCATCTCCGGCATCGCCGGCGTCGACATTCCCGTCGGAGCGATCGACATCACGCTCTTCCGAGACGACCTGTCGCAGCATCCGACCCGCGCACCCAAGCGCACGGACATTCCCGAGGGCGGCATCGACGGCAAGACCGTCGTCCTCGTCGACGACGTGCTCTTCTCAGGTCGCAGCATCCGCGCGGCACTCGACGCGCTGCAGTCCATCGGCCGCCCCGCGGCCGTGCGCCTCGCGATCCTTGTCGACCGCGGACACCGCGAACTGCCGATCCGCCCCGACTTCGTGGGCAAGAACATTCCCTCCGCCCGCACCGAGCGCGTGAACGTGCGTCTGCGCGAGCTCGACGGCAGCGACGAGGTGACGATCGAATCATGAGGCATCTGCTCGATACCCGCACACTCGACCGAGAGACCGCCCTGCGCATCCTCGACGTGGCCGAGGACATGTCCGACACGCAGTCGCGCCAGGTCAAGAAGCTGCCGACGTTGCTCGGCAAGACCGTGGTCAATCTCTTCTTCGAAGACTCCACCCGCACGCGCATCTCGTTCGAGGCCGCTGCCAAGCGTCTCTCCGCCGACGTCATCAACTTCGCCGCGAAGGGCTCCAGCGTCTCGAAGGGCGAGAGCCTGAAGGACACCGCCCAGACCCTGGAGGCGATGGGGGCGGATGCTGTCGTCATCCGTCACTCCGCCTCTGGTGCGCCCCGCACGCTCGCGACCAGCGGCTGGATCTCGGCCGGCGTGGTCAACGCCGGTGACGGCACGCACGAGCATCCGACCCAGGCGCTGCTCGACGCATTCACCATCCGCAAACGCCACCACGGTGGCGACAGCCGCGGTCGTGACCTCGCCGGGCTGCGCGTCGTGATCGTGGGCGACGTGCTGCATTCCCGCGTGGCTCGCTCGAACGTCTGGCTGCTGTCGCTGCTCGGAGCCGACGTCACGCTCGTGACGCCTCCCACGCTCGTGCCGCAGAACGTCTCGCAGTGGCCGGTGCGGGTGCTGTACGACCTCGATGCCGCGCTGGCAGAGGGACCCGACGCGGTGATGATGCTGCGCATTCAGGGCGAGCGGATGCACGCCGCGTATTTCCCCACTGAGCGGGAGTATTCCAGGCTCTGGGGTCTGGACGCCGTGCGTGCGGCGGCGCTGCCGGAAGGTAGCATTGTTCTGCACCCCGGACCCATGAACCGGGGCCTGGAGATCTCTTCCGAGGCCGCCGATTCGCCGCGCTCGACCGTGCTCGAGCAGGTCACGAACGGCGTCGCGGTGCGCATGGCTGTGCTCTACCTGCTGCTCGCAGGCGAACGAAACGACGAACGAGGGGAAGTGAAATGAGCCAGACCCTCGTCATCGAAGGAGTCGAGCTGCTCGGACGCGAGAGCGCCGACATCGTGATCGAGAACGGCATCATCGCCGAGATCGGAACGGGGCTGAACCGGTCCGGAGCGCGCGTCATCGACGCCGCCGGGCTGGTGGCACTGCCCGGCCTGGTCGACCTGCACACGCATCTGCGTGAGCCCGGCTTCGAGGCATCCGAGACGGTGCTGACCGGTACCCGTGCGGCCGCCGCCGGCGGGTACACCGCCGTGTTCGCGATGCCGAACACGCAGCCGGTCGCCGACACCGCCGGCGTGGTCGAGCAGGAGCTCGCCCTCGGCGAGGCAGCCGGCTACGCCACCGTGCAGCCGATCGGCGCTGTCACCGTCGGGCAGAAGGGCGAGCGCCTCGCCGAGCTGGGCGCCATGGCGTCGTCGCGGGCACGCGTGCGCGTGTTCAGCGATGATGGCTTCTGCGTGTGGGACCCGCTGATCATGCGCCGCGCCCTGGAGTACGTCAAGTCGTTCGGTGGCGTCATCGCCCAGCACGCACAGGACCCGCGTCTGACCGAGGGCGCCCAGATGAACGAGGGCATCGTCTCGGCAGAGCTGGGCCTCGCCGGTTGGCCGGCGGTCGCCGAGGAGTCGATCATCGCCCGCGACGTGCTGCTCGCCGAGCACGTCGGCTCGCGCCTGCACGTGTGCCACCTGTCCACGGCGGGCAGTGTCGACATCATCCGCTGGGCCAAGAAGCGCGGCATCCAGGTCACCGCCGAGGTGACCCCCCACCACCTGCTGCTCACCGATGAACTCGTGCGCGACTACGACGCCCGGTACAAGGTGAACCCTCCGCTGCGCACGCAGGAGGACGTCATGGCCGTGCGCGAGGGTCTCGCCGACGGCACGATCGACATCGTCGCCACCGACCACGCCCCGCACCCCGCCGAGAACAAGGCCTGCGAGTGGCAGGCCGCCGCGAACGGCATGGTGGGCCTGGAGAGCGCACTGCGCGTCGTGCACCAGTCGATGGTGGCGACCGGCCAGCTCGACTGGGCCGACGTGGCGCGTGTGCTCAGCGCCGCGCCCGCGCGCATCGGGCAGCTCGACGGCTTCGGGGCGCTCGAAGTCGGCAAGCCCGCCCACGTGACGCTGTACGACCCGAATGTGCCCGGTGTCTTCACCGAGTCCGACCTGCACGGTCGGAGCCACAACTCGCCGTACCTCGGACGGGAGCTTCCCGGCCGCGTCCAGTGGACCATCCACGGCGGTGTCGTGACACTCGACGGTGGGGAACTCGTCGAGGATCTGCGGCCTGTCGGGAGCGAGCGGAGCGAGTCGAAGTGCGATGTGCTGAGCGAGCGGAGCGAGTCGAAGTGACGCGCGAACTTGCCGGCCTGATCATGGCCGCCATCGCGGCGGCCATCCTCCTCACGATGTTCTTCGCGTGGCGCGCGCGTCTGCGTCGCGATTCGGGTCTCACCGCACCGCTCGGGGTTCCCGAGCACGCCGAGGTCTCGGCACGGTACGAGGTGCTGCACGTGGCGACGACGAAGCACGGTCAGCCTCTGGAGCGCGCCGCGGTGCGACCGCTCGCATACCGCGCTCGCGGAGAGCTCGCGCTGACCGACCGTGGCGTCGCGTTGAGCCTTGATGGCGCACCCACCGTGTTTCTCGCGGCCGACCGGCTCGCCGGTGCCGACGTCGCCACCGTCACCATCGACCGCGTCGTGGAGCCGTCCGGCCTGATCCGCCTTGACTGGCGGGTCGCCGATGGGATCCTCGTCGACACCTACCTTCGGCTCTCGGCAGCCGAGCCCCAGCAGATCCTCCCGGAGCTCCAGCAGTTGTGCGGCGCTCCGGAGAACGGAGTGAACTCTTGACCGCCCTCACCGCAGATTCCGCCGTACTCGTCCTCGAGGACGGCACCCGCTTCGTCGGACGCGCCTACGGCGCGCGCGGCACCACCCTTGGCGAGGTCGTCTTCGCGACCGGCATGTCCGGCTACCAGGAGACGCTCACCGACCCGTCCTACGCCGGTCAGATCGTGCTGCAGACTGCGCCGCACATCGGCAACACCGGTATGAACGCCGAAGACAACGAGTCGGCGAAGATCTGGGTTGCCGGCTACATCGTGCGCGACCCCGCCCGCCGGGTGTCGAACTGGCGTGCCGAGGAATCCCTCGATGATGCACTGATCCGCGACGGAATCGTCGGTATCAGCGGCATCGACACGCGTGCGCTCACGCGCCGCATCCGCGATGCCGGTGCGATGCGCGGCGGCGTCTTCTCGGGAGCGGATGCTGCCCTTGATCCCGCGGAGCAGTTGAGCCGCGTGACGACTGCCCCCGAGATGGCCGGTCAGAACCTGTCGGCAGAGGTCTCGGTCGCCGAGACGTACGTGCTGCCCGCCACGGCCGAGCGGATCGGCAACCTCGCCGTCATCGACCTCGGTGTCAAGCGGGCAACGCTCGAAAACCTCGCCGCTCTCGGATTCGACGTGCACGTGCTGCCGCAGTCGTCGTCGTTCGACGCGATCCGTTCGATCGATCCGGTCGGCGTGTTCTACTCCAACGGGCCCGGCGACCCCTCGGCATCCGATGCACAGGTCGCGGTGCTGCGCGAGGTGCTGCAGGCCGGTCTGCCCTACTTCGGCATCTGCTTCGGCAACCAGCTGTTCGGCCGCGCCCTGGGGCTCGGCACGTACAAGCTGCAGTTCGGCCACCGCGGCCTGAACCAGCCCGTGCTCGACAAGGCCACCGGCCGTGTTGAGATCACCGCCCACAACCATGGCTTCGCCGTGGACGCGCCCGTCGAGGGTGTCTTCGACAGCCCGAACGGCTTTGGCTCGGTCGAGGTCAGCCACGTCGGGCTCAACGATCAGGTCGTCGAGGGGCTGCGCGCCCTGGACATCCCGGCCTTCTCGGTGCAGTACCACCCCGAGGCGGCGGCCGGCCCGCACGACGCCCACTATCTCTTCACCCGCTTCCGCGATCTCGTCATCGCGACCCTGGAGGCCAGCAAGTAATGCCCAAGCGCGACGACATCAACTCCGTTCTCGTGATCGGCTCCGGCCCGATCGTCATCGGTCAGGCCTGCGAGTTCGACTACTCCGGCACCCAGGCGTGCCGTGTGCTGCGCGAAGAGGGCGTGCGCGTGATCCTGGTCAATTCCAACCCGGCCACGATCATGACCGACCCCGACTTCGCCGACGCCACCTACATCGAGCCGATCACTCCCGAAGTGATCGAGACGATCATCGCCAAGGAGAAGCCGGATGCCATCCTGCCGACCCTCGGTGGACAGACCGCGCTGAACGCCGCCATGGCGCTGCACGAGCGCGGCATCCTGGCAAAGTACGACGTCGAGCTCATCGGTGCCAAGGTCGATGCCATCCGTCGAGGTGAAGACCGTCAGGTGTTCAAGGAGCTCGTGCTCGAGGCGGGCGCCGACGTCGCCAAGTCGGTGATCTGCCACACGATGGACGAGCTGCTGGCAGGTGCTGAAGAGCTCGGCTACCCGCTGGTCGTGCGCCCGAGCTTCACCATGGGCGGTCTCGGCTCCGGTTTCGCCTACGACGAGGCGGACCTGCGCCGCATCGGTGGCGCCGGTCTGCACGACTCGCCGACCAACGAGGTGCTCCTGGAGGAATCGATCCTCGGGTGGAAGGAGTATGAGCTCGAGCTCATGCGCGACACCGCCGACAACACGGTGGTCGTCTGCTCGATCGAGAACGTCGATCCCGTCGGCGTGCACACCGGCGACTCGATCACCGTGGCACCCGCGCTGACGCTCACTGACCGTGAGTTCCAGAAGCTGCGCGACATCTCGATCGACATCATCCGCGCGGTCGGCGTCGACACCGGTGGCTGCAACATCCAGTTCGCGGTCGACCCGACCAACGGCCGCATCATCGTCATCGAGATGAACCCGCGCGTCTCGCGCTCTTCGGCCCTGGCGTCGAAGGCGACCGGATTCCCGATCGCGAAGCTCGCCGCAAAGCTCGCCCTCGGCTACCGCCTGGACGAGATCCCGAACGACATCACCGGTGTCACACCGGCGAGCTTCGAGCCGACGCTCGACTACGTCGTCGTGAAGGTGCCGCGTTTCGCCTTCGAGAAGTTCCCCGCCGCGGATGCCACGCTGACCACGACCATGAAGTCGGTCGGCGAGGCGATGGCCATCGGCCGCAACTACACCACTGCGCTGCAGAAGGCGCTGCGGTCGCTGGAGAAGCGTGGATCGAGCTTCCACTGGGGCCCGGAGGAGCGCTCGGTCGACGAGCTGCTCGAGATCGCGAAGACGCCCACCGACGGTCGCATCGTCGTGCTGCAGCAGGCGCTGCGCAAGGGTGCGACGATCGAGCAGGCGTTCGAGGCGACCTCGATCGACCCGTGGTTCATCGACCAGATGGTGCTGATCAACGAGGTGGCCGAGACCGTGGCATCCGCCGCCGAACTCGACGCCGCGACGATTCGTCACGCCAAGGAGCACGGCTTCTCCGACGCGCAGATCGCTCAGCTGCGCGGCGTGGAGGAGGCCGAGGTACGGGGCATCCGTCGTGCGCTCGACGTGCGTCCGGTGTACAAGACGGTCGACACCTGCGCGGGGGAGTTCCCCGCCCTGACGCCGTACCACTACTCCAGCTACGACTTCGAGACCGAGGTCGCGGCATCCGACCGCACCAAGGTCGTCATCATCGGCTCCGGTCCGAACCGCATCGGCCAGGGCGTCGAGTTCGACTACTCGTGCGTGCACGCGTCGTTCGCGCTGTCGGATGCCGGATACGAGACCGTCATGGTCAACTGCAACCCTGAGACGGTCTCGACCGACTACGACACCTCGGACCGGCTGTACTTCGAGCCGCTGACTCTCGAGGACGTGCTCGAGGTGCTCGACGCCGAGGCGCGTAGCGGCACGATTCTCGGTGTCGTCTGCCAGCTGGGCGGTCAGACGCCACTGGGTCTGGCCAAGGGCATCGAGGCGGCGGGGTACACCGTACTCGGTACGAGCCCCGAGGCGATCGACCTGGCCGAGGAGCGCGAGCTTTTCGCCCGCCTGCTCGACGACGCCGGGCTCGTCGCGCCCCGCAACGGCACGGCGATCGACGTCGAGGGCGCGGTGCGCATCGCCGAGGAGATCGGCTACCCGGTGCTGGTGCGCCCGAGCTTCGTTCTCGGCGGCCGCGGCATGGAGATCGTCTACGACACCCCCTCGCTGCGTGACTACTTCGTGCGCACCGCGGATGAGGTCGTGATCGAGGAGGGCAAGCCGCTGCTGGTGGACCGCTTCCTCGACGATGCGATCGAGCTCGACGTGGACGCCCTGTACGACGGCACCGACCTGTACATCGGCGGTGTCATGGAGCACCTCGAAGAGGCCGGCATCCACTCGGGTGACTCCAGCTGCACGCTGCCGCCGGTCTCGCTCGGCCGTACCGACGTCGACCGCGTGCGCGCGGCGACGCTCGCGATCGCTAAGGGCGTGGGCGTGCGCGGTCTGCTGAACGTGCAGTTCGCGATCAGCGCGGGGGTGCTGTACGTGATTGAGGCGAACCCGCGCGCCAGCCGCACCGTGCCGTTCGTCTCGAAGGCGCTGGGCATTCCGCTGGCCAAGGCCGCGAGCCGCATCATGGCCGGCTCGACCGTCGCCGAGCTCATCGACGAGGGCATGCTGCCGGCACAGGACGGCTCGCGCGTGCCGCTGGGCGCTCCGGTCGCCGTCAAGGAGGCCGTGCTGCCGTTCAAGCGCTTCAGCACCCACGATGGCAAGGTCGTCGACTCGGTTCTGGGGCCGGAGATGCGCTCGACGGGCGAGGTCATGGGCATCGACCGCGACTTCCCGACGGCGTTCGCCAAGAGCCAGGCTGCGGCCTACGGCGGAATGCCCGTCTCGGGCACCGTGTTCATCTCGGTCGCCGACGCCGACAAGCGCGCGGTGATCCTGCCGGCGCACCGTCTGCAGCAGCTGGGCTTCACCCTGGTGGCCACCGAAGGGACCGCCGAGATCCTCAGCCGCAACGGCATCGACGTCACCGTCGTGTCGAAGTTCAGCGAGACGCAGGACAGCGGAGCTGAGAACATCGTCGACCTGATCAACGAGGGCCGCATCGACATCGTCGTGAACACTCCCAGCGGGGGAGCGGCGCGTGCCGACGGCTACGAGATCCGGGCCGCGGCGGTCGCCGCCGACAAGGCGTTGTTCACCACGATGGCAGTGCTCGGCGCGGCGGTCAGCGGTATGGACGCCACCAGTGACGGTTTCGACGTGCGCAGCCTTCAGGAGTACGCGCTCGACCGCAAGGGGTCGGTGTGACCGAGTCGTTCCCCGCACGTCTGCGTGCCGCGCTCGACGAGCACGGCCCGCTGTGCGTGGGGATCGATCCGCACGCCGCGTTGCTTGAGCAGTGGGGTCTGGGTGCGGATGCTGACGGCATCCGCGCCTTCGGGCTCGCCGTCGTCGAAGCGGCGGCGGGCCGGGTGGGCGTCGTGAAGCCCCAGGTGGCGTTCTTCGAACGCTACGGATCCCGCGGCTTCGCAGCGCTCGAAGACGTGATGTCGGCCGCGCGTGCGGCCGGCCTGATCGTGATCGCCGATGCCAAGCGCGGCGACATCGGCTCGACCATGGCCGGCTATGCGTCGGCGTGGTTCGAGTCGGGGTCGCCCTTGGAGGCGGATGCCCTCACTGTGAGCCCCTACCTGGGACCGGAGTCGCTGCGTGAGACGCTGACGGGCGCCGTCCGCGCCGATAAGGGCGTCTTCGTGCTCGCCGCGACCAGCAACCCCGAGGCGGCGGCGCTGCAGACGGCCACTCCGGTCGACGTGGCCGCCGGCGACGGCGAGACGGTCGCGCGACGCGTGGCACGGGATGTCACGTGGGTGAACGACTCGGATGCTTTCGCCGCCGGATTGGGCCCGGTGGGCCTGGTGATCGGCGCGACAGTCGACCGCTCGGAGTTCGGCCTCGACGACGATCTGCTCGTGCGCACCCCCATCCTCGCTCCCGGTTTCGGGGCGCAGGGCGCCACGCCGGAGGATCTGACCGGACGATTCGGCCCGCTGGCACGCAACGTGCTCGCCAGCGAGAGCCGGAGCATCCTCGGCGCGGGTCCCGACGGCATCGCCGAGGCGATCCGCTCGCGCAGTGCGCACTACCTGGAGGTACTTCGTGGCTGAGAACCGCACCGTTCCCGACGTTGATCGCGCCGCAGCATCGCGGCGCGCGCTCGAGCGTCGCCGCGCCCGGGCATCCCTGAAGCGCGACCTGGCGATGCGGGTCACCGCACCGCAGGCCGTTCTGCGTCAGGCATTCGAGGACGCCGATTCGGATGCCGCGACCATGCGGGTCACCGACTTCCTGATGGCGCTGCCGGCGATCGGCGCGGGCAAGCGCGACCGCGTGCTCGAGGATCTCGGCATCTCGCCGGTCAAGCGCCTGGGCGGGCTCGGCGTGCGCCAGCGCGCCGCTCTGACCGCGTGGCTCGACGAACGGTTCCCGCCGCATCGTCCGCGTGAGGGGCGCAGCCGTCTGCTGGTGCTGGCAGGCCCGACCGCCGTCGGCAAGGGCACGGTTGCCGCGCACATCCGCGAGACGAACCCCGATCTGCACCTGTCGGTTTCGGCGACCACCCGCAGCCCCCGGCCGGGTGAGGTCGATGGCGTGCACTACTACTTCTTGGACGAGGCCGAGTTCGATCGCCTCATCGAAGAGGGGCAGTTGCTCGAGTATGCGACGGTGCACAACAAGCATCGCTACGGAACGCCGCGCGGTCCCGTCGACGAGGCGCTGGCGCAGGGCAAGACCGTGCTGCTGGAGATCGATCTGCAGGGCGCCCGCCAGGTGCGGGAGTCCGAGCCCTCGGCATCGCTGGTGTTCTTGCTGCCGCCGACGTGGGACGAACTCGTCAACCGTCTGGTCGGTCGGGGCACCGAGGACTCCGAGGAACGAGCCCGTCGACTGCGTACGGCGCGGACCGAACTGGCAGCGCAGAACGAGTTCGACTACCTCGTCGTGAACGCCGACGTCGCCACGGCGGCCCGCGACGTCGTAGAATTGTCTTCAGGCTCTGCGCGCTGACCGGGTTCTGTCCCGTACGGAGCGCGCGCTCCCACCGATTTTCGCGACACGTCGTCATCTGATGCATCGTCGCCTGACCAGGAGGTCCACCATGGCCGGAACCAACCAGGGCATCATCGACCCGCCCATCGACAACCTGCTCGAGCGCGTTGAGTCGAAGTACGAGCTCGTGATCTACGCATCCAAGCGGGCGCGCCAGATCAACGACTACTACTCCGACCTGCACGAGGGCAACCTGTTCGACAACGTCGGCCCGCTGGTCGACTCGTCGGTCGAGGACAAGCCGCTGACCATCGCGCTGCACGAGATCAACGAAGACAAGCTTCGCATCCGTCACGCCGAGTGACGTGCACACCGTAAGCCGCCGACATCCGCATGCGGATGTCGGCGGCTTCATGCACACTGGCTTCGGGCCGAGAACGGCCCCGCACGAAACCGATCTGGAGCACCGATGAGCGCGTTGCGTCTGTTCACGTCCGAGTCCGTCACCGAGGGGCACCCCGACAAGATCTGCGATCAGATCTCGGACAGCATCCTCGACGGACTGCTGGCCGTCGACCGCGGATCGCGTGTCGCCGTCGAGACGTTGGTCACCACGGGGCTGGTCCACGTGGCCGGTGAGATCCGCACCGAGGGGTATGTCGATATCCCCACGATCGTGCGCGACGTGGTCAACCGCATCGGCTACACCTCCAGCGACACCGGTTTCGACGGGTCATCGTGCGGCGTGAGCATCTCGGTGGGGGAGCAGTCCACCGACATCGCGCAGGGCGTCGACCAGGCCAGCGAACACCGTGACGGCAGCTCGACCGACCCGCGCGATCTGCTCGGCGCGGGCGACCAGGGAATCATGTTCGGCTACGCGACCGACGAGACGCCGCAGCTCATGCCGATGGCGGCGTGGACCGCACACCGGATCGCGGAGCGGCTGACCGAGGTGCGCCGGTCGGGCGAACTGGCCTTCCTGCGTCCCGACGGCAAGACTCAGGTGACTCTGGGCTACGACGGCCTCGTGCCCAAGACGATCGACGCGGTCGTGCTGTCGACGCAGCACCACCCCGATATCTCGCAGGAAGAGCTGCGCGGCCTGGTACGCGAACGGGTCATCGACCCGGTCCTCGAGCAGACCGGGCTCGACCTGGCATCCGACCTGAAGTACTACATCAACCCGGCTGGACCCTTCGTGATCGGCGGCCCGAAGGGCGACGCCGGTCTCACCGGCCGCAAGATCATCATCGACACCTACGGCGGCGCCGCCCGCCACGGCGGTGGCGCGTTCAGCGGCAAGGACCCGTCGAAGGTCGATCGATCGGGCGCCTACGCCATGCGCTGGGTAGCCAAGAACGTCGTCGCGGCCGGGCTCGCAGCGCGGGCCGAGGTGCAGGTCGCCTACGCGATCGGCGTCGCGCGACCCGTCGGTCTGTACGTCGAGACGTTCGGCACCGGCAGCGTCGACGACGAGACGATCACCCGCGCGATCCGTGAGGTCTTCGACCTGCGTCCGCAGGCGATCATCGAAGAACTCGACCTGCTGCGTCCGATCTACGCGCAGACCGCGGCCTATGGTCACTTCGGACGTGAGCTGCCGGACTTCACCTGGGAGCGCACCGACCGGGCGGACGAGCTGCGCCGCGCCGCCGGCGTCTGAGAGCGGCGGGGCCGTGACGGCCGAAGCCGCCTCCGCGGAACCCGACGCGGGCGACGTCGACCCGGTGGCGACAGTGCCCACCGGGCGCCGGCGCATCGCGCGGGTGCTGATCGACTCGCCGCTCCCGCAACTGGACCGGCTGTTCGACTACGCGATGCCCGAGGGTCTCGGTGAGGTCGAGCCGGGGGTGCGGATCAAGGCGCCGCTGCGCACGGCTGGTCGGGTCGTGGACGGCCTGATCGTCGAGATCGACGAGGAGCCCGACCCCTCGCGCACCCTCTCCGAGATCGAGAGCATCGTCTCATCGACGGTCGTGATGCCCGATCCGCTCTACCGGCTCGCCAGACGTGTCGCGGACCGCGCCGCGGGCAGCGCATCCGACGTGCTGCGGTTGGCGATTCCCAAGCGCCAGGTGCGGGTGGAGAAGTCCTGGACACCCGTCGCCGCCCCACCCGCGGTCCCCGCCGAGGCGGTATCAGGTGCGGAGGCCGTCGTGGCCCGCTACGACGGCTTGGCAGAGGTGCTCGCCGAGCGCCGCCGTGCCGCCGTCGAGGCGATCCCCGTGCAGCACGGCACGACGCCCGGGTGGGCCGAGATGATCGCCGCCTCGGCCACGATCGAACTGGCCTCGGGCCGCTCCAGCATCCTGATCGTCCCGGATTACCGTGACCAGGAGGTGCTGCTCGCGGCGCTGGCCACGATGGTGCCCGACGACGCAGTCGCACGGTACGACGCCCGCCAGAGCAATCCCGAGCGCTACCGTTCGTTCCTGCGCACCCTCGACGAGGCGCCGTGCGTCGTCATCGGCAATCGCTCCGCGGTGTACGCGCCCGTGCAGGCGGGACTCGTGGCGATCTGGGACGACGGCGACCCGTTGCTCGGTGAGCCGTTGGCACCGTACGTCCATGCCCGCGATGCCGCGCTGGTGCGGCAAGAGCAGGAGGGCAGCGCACTGCTGCTGGTCGGGCACACGCGCTCCACCGATGCGCAGCGTCTTGTCGCCGGCGGCTGGATGCACGAGGTGACGGCCGTGCGAAGGGTGCTTCCGCAGGTGCGGTTGAGCACCCCGCAGGAGCTGGAGCAGGGCGGCCGGCGTGTGCCGTCGAGCGCCTTCGGCGCGGCGCGCGCCGCGACGGGCGAGGGACCTGTGCTGGTTCAGGTGGCGCGCCCCGGCTTCTCGCCGAGCCTGGTGTGCGGCACCTGCCGCGCGCCGGCGCGTTGCACGCACTGCGGCGGCCCGCTGGGGGCACGAAGGCGTGGCGCTGTGCCGGTGTGCGGGTGGTGCGGCCGTTCTGCGCACTCGTGGCGCTGCGGTCACTGCGACTCCGATCAGGTGCGGCTCGCCTCGTCGGGCACCGAACGCACCGCCGATGAGCTCGGGCGCGCCTTCCCCGGCGTACGTGTGATCGTCTCGGACGGTGCCCACCCCGTGCAGCACGTGGATGCCAAGCCGGCCCTGGTCGTCGCGACGCGAGGCGCCGAGCCGATCGCCGACGGCGGATACCGCGCAGTGATCCTGCTCGACGGGTCGCGGATGCTGCAGGCGCCGGAGCTGCGCATCGGAGAGTCCTGCCTGCGCTGGTGGTGCAACGCGGCCGCGCTTGCCGCCCCCGGCGCTCCGGTGCACCTGGTGGGTGTGGACGGCCCCGTCGCCCGAGCCTTGGCCACCTGGACCCCGGCCGCATACGCACGTGGCGAGCTCGAGGCCCGGGCACCGCTGCATATGCCGCCGACGGCACGCGTGGCGCAGATCGACGGGTTGCCGGCCGCGGTGCGCGCAGCCCTCGACGCCCTCGCCGAACTCGATATCCGTGGTGAAGCGGTGCTCGGTCCGGTGCCCATCGGCGACGAGGGCAAGGTGCGCGCGCTGGCGCGCTTCAGCTACGCGGCGGGGCAGGCCGTCGCGACCCGACTGCGCGCCACCGTGATCGCGCAGGCAGCGCAGAGCCGTCGAGGACGGGGGCGTGTACGGGTCCCGCTGACGGTGCACCTGGATATCCTCGAACCAGACATCTGATCGAAACACCCTCCGGAGAACCTTCATGCGCCTCGTCTTCGCCGGCACACCCGCCGTCGCGGTGCCCACGCTTCGCGCTCTCGCCGCGCAGCACGACATCGTCGGGGTCGTCACCCGCCCCGATGCCCCCCTCGGCCGCAAGCGCGTGCTGACGCCGTCACCAGTCGCCGAGGCCGCCGACGAGCTCGGGTTGCCGGTGATCAAGGCGGCACGACTCGATGCCGAGGTCACTGCGCAGGTCTCCGCGCTCGACGCCGAACTCGGCGTGATCGTCGCCTATGGCGGCATCGTGCGCGAGCCGCTGCTGTCGACGCCGGCCCAGGGATGGATCAACCTGCACTTCTCACTGCTGCCGCGGTGGCGTGGCGCCGCACCGGTACAGCGAGCGCTGATCGCCGGCGACACCGAGATCGGCGTGAGCGTGTTCCGCCTCGTGCCGGCGCTCGACGCCGGCGACGTTTTCGCGATGCGCGCGGTCGACATTTCCGCCGACGCGACCGCCGACGTCGCACTGGACGTGCTCGCCATCGACGGCGCCGACCTCACCCGCACGGTCGTCGCTGACATCGCGGCCGGCACCGCCGTGGCGACACCGCAGGCCGGAGACGAGACCCTCGCCCCGAAGCTCGGTCTTGAGGACGGCCTGCTCGACTGGCACCAGCCGGTCGACATCATCTACGCCCGCTACCGGGGCGTGACGCCCGAACCGGGGGCGCACACGACCTTTGACGGGGGTCGGCTCAAGATCCTGGCCGCCGCGCCGGCAGCATCCGACGCCCCGCGCCTGGCGCCGGGGGAGCTGGGCGGAACCAAGACCGCGGTGCTGATCGGTACCGCGAGCACACCGCTCGAGGTGACCCGAGTGCAGCCCGCCGGGCGCGGGGCGATGAACGCCGCGGACTGGTGGCGCGGCCTTCGTGATCACGATGGACTGCGGGTGGGATCATGAGCCGCACGCGCATCCAGCCGGCCCGCTGGGTCGCCTACGACGTGATCCGCGCTGTCACCGAAGACGACGCGTACGCCAACCTGCTGCTGCCGAAGCTCATCGCCGAAGCACGCCTGAACACCCAGGACGCCGCGCTGGCGACCGAGCTCGCGTACGGCACGCTTCGCCGTCGCGGCACCTACGACGCGATCATCGCGGATGCCGCCGGCCGCCCGGTCAGCGAGATCGATCCCGCGGTGCTCGACGCGCTGCGCCTCGGCGCGCACCAGGTGCTGGCGACCAGAGTAGCCCCGCACGCCGCCGTCAACGAGTCTGTGAATCTCGTCGCAGCGGAAGTCGGGCGTGGGGCGTCCGGTTTCGCCAACGCCGTGCTGCGCCGGATCGGACGAGACGACGCCGACACCTGGCAGGAACGCATCGAGGCGGGAGCACGATCCGACGACGAGCGGCTCGCGCTGCGCACCGCGCACCCGGTGTGGGTGATCCGGGCTCTGCGACGCGCGCTGGCGGCCGAGGGCCGCGACGGCGAGCTCGACGCGCTGCTCGAATCCGACAACCTCTCGCCCGAGGTGACCCTCGTCGCGCTCCCGGGGCTCGCTGAACCCGGTGAGCCGCGCCGTCCCTACGCGGCGACCGCGTATGGCTCGCCCGGAGGCGACCCGCGAGAGGCGATCGCGCACGCCGACGGGCTGATCCGTGTGCAGGACGAGGGCTCGCAGCTTGTCGCGCTGGCGCTGGCCGAGGCCGCCCCCGTGCGCGAAGGAGAGCGCTGGCTCGATCTGTGCGCCGGGCCGGGCGGAAAGACCGCGCTGCTGGGCGCGCTCGCACACCAGCACGGTGCAGCACTCGAAGCCAATGAGGTCGTGCCGACACGCGCAGGATTGGTGCGCAACGCCGTACGCCCGTTGCCGATCCCGATCCGCGTGCACACTCAGGACGGACGGGCGTTCGCCGCGCAGCACCCCGCTGCATTCGACCGGATCCTCGTTGACGCACCCTGTACCGGGCTCGGCGCGCTGCGCCGCCGCCCCGAGGCCCGTTGGCGCAAGTCGCCGTCCGACGTCCCCGAGCTCGTCGCGCTGCAGACGCAGCTGTTGGATGCCGCTGCCGACGCCCTGGCGCCGGGCGGAATCGTGGCGTACGCGACCTGCTCACCGCACCTCGCCGAGACCACCGGAGTCGTCTCGGAGGTGCTGCATCGGCGCGACGACCTCGTCGAGCTCGACGCCCGTGCGGTGATCGCCGGCATGTCGCAGTCGCCGATCGACCTCGCCGCTCGTGGCACGGACGAGCCGGGGGCGCTCAGCGCCCAGCTCTGGCCGCATCGCCACGGGACTGACGCCATGTTCGTCGCGCTGCTGCAGCGCGTCCCGATCACGAGCGGCGCCGACTCGGGCGCAGAAGGAGACGAGTGACATGAGCCTGCCCCGTGCCCCGCGTATCAACCCGAGCATCCTCGCCGCCGACTTCGTGAACATGCAGACCGAGCTGGCGCGGATCGCCACCGCCGACTACGCGCACGTCGATGTCATGGACAACCACTTCGTGCCGAACCTCACGTTCGGGCCGCAGATGGTCGAGCGCATCCAGCAGACCAGCCCGATTCCTCTGGACGTGCACCTCATGATCACCGACCCCGACCGGTGGGCGCCCGGATACGCCGAACTGGGTGCGGCCAGTGTGACCTTCCACCTCGAGGCCGCATCCGACCCGATCGCGCTGGCACGGAGACTGCGATCGATCGGCGCCCGTGCAGGCGTGGCGATCAAACCGGGTACGGCCGGCGACGCCCTGTACGACATGCTCGACGAGTTCGATCAGATTCTGGTGATGACCGTCGAGCCCGGCTTCGGCGGCCAGGGGTTCATGCCCGAGACCATGCCGAAGCTGCGTGCGTTGCGGGCCGAGGCGCAGCGGCGCGGATCCGACGTCTGGCTCCAGGTCGACGGTGGGATCTCGGATGCAACCATCGCGCAGGCCGCCGAGGCGGGTGCCGACACGTTCGTCGCAGGCTCGGCCGTGTACGGTGCCGACGACGTCGCGGCGGCCGTCACAGGTCTCCGAGAGCGTGCGCGAGAGGCTAGCCTGGGACTGTGAAGACTTTCGACGAACTGTTCGCCGAGCTCAGCGCCACCGCGCTCACCCGGCCCGAGGGATCGGGCACCGTCGCACAGTTGGATCGCGGCGTGCATGCCATCGGCAAGAAGATCGTCGAAGAGGCGGCTGAGGTGTGGATGGCCGCTGAGTACGAATCGAACGAGAATGCGGCCGAGGAGATCTCGCAGCTGCTGTACCACCTGCAGGTGATGATGCTGGCCAAGGGACTGACCCTTAAGGACGTCTACCGACATCTGTGAGCCGCCCCGCTCAGAGACCGATCGATCCGAAAGACACCCATGCTGCGCATTGCCGTTCCGAACAAGGGCTCGCTCTCCGAGACCGCTGCTGACATGCTCGCCGAGGCGGGCTACGTCGGACGCCGCGACCCCAAGACCCTGCACGTGATCGACGCCGACAGCGACGTCGAGTTCTTCTACCTGCGTCCCCGCGATATCGCCACGTATGTGGCATCCGGTGCTCTCGACGTGGGCATCACCGGCCGCGACCTGCTGCTCGACGTGCGTCAGGACGACGCGCGCGAGATCGAGCAACTCGGCTTCGCCCGCTCGACGTTCCGTTTCGCGGCGCCTCCCGGCCGATTCCGCACGATCGAGGATCTCGAAGGCGTCCGTGTCGCCTCGGCCTACCCGGGCCTGGTCGACGATTTCCTGCGTCGGCATGGCGTCCAGGCCGAACTCGTGCCGCTCGACGGCGCGGTGGAATCGGCGGTCCGACTCGGCGTGGCGGATGTCATCGCCGATGTCGTCGAGACCGGAACCACCCTGCGTCAGGCGGGCCTGGAGATCTTCGGCCCCGTGATCATCGAGTCCGAGGCCGTGCTGATCAGCCGCCCCGGCGATGCACCCGGCACCGACCGGCTGCTGCGACGCCTGCGCGGCGTGATGGTGGCGCGCCAGTTCGTGCTGCTCGATTACGACCTGCCCGCCCACCTCGTCGACCAGGCGGTCGCGATCGCCGGCGGACGCGAATCGCCGACCATCTCCCCGTTGCGTGATCCCGAGTGGGTGGCCGTGCGCGTCATGATTCCCCGCAAGGGCATGAATCAGGTGATGGACGACCTCTACGCCCTCGGTGCACGCGCGATCCTGGTCACCGCCATCCACGCGGCGAGGCTCTGATGGCACTCGCGGCACGCGTCATCCCGTGCCTGGACGTGGCAGCCGGTCGCGTCGTCAAGGGTGTCAACTTCCAGAACCTGCGCGACATGGGAGACCCGGTCGAGCTCGCGGCGCACTATGCGCTGCAGGGCGCGGACGAGATCACCTTCCTTGACGTGACGGCCACCGTGGATGCCCGCGCGACGACATACGACATCGTGCAGCGCACCGCCGAGCACGTGTTCGTGCCGCTGACCGTCGGCGGGGGAGTGCGCGAGGTCGAGGACGTCGCGCGCCTGCTCGGCGTCGGTGCCGACAAAGTCGGTGTGAACTCGGCCGCCATCGCCCGTCCCGCGCTCATCGGCGAGATCGCCGATCGCTTCGGTGCCCAGGTACTGGTGCTCTCGCTCGATGTGAAGCGCTCCGCTGCGACGCCGTCCGGTTTTGCTGTCACGACGCATGGTGGCCGCACCGAGACATCATTGGATGCCCTCGCCTGGGCGCGCGAGGCCATCGAGCGTGGCGCCGGTGAGCTTCTGGTCAACTCGATCGACGCCGACGGCACGAAGGACGGGTTCGACCTGGAACTCGTGCGTCTGATGCGCGAGGTCTCGTCGGTTCCCGTGATCGCCTCCGGCGGAGCCGGCGACGTCTCGCACTTCGCACCCGCGATCGACGCCGGGGCGGATGCTGTCCTCGCGGCCAGCGTGTTCCACACCGGCCAGCTGACGGTCGGTGATGTCAAGGCAGCGCTGAAAGCATCCGGAGTGACGATCCGTGAGGTTGCCCCGGGCGATCGGGGTGGCGTGCGATGACCGACGCGAATGAAGCGCGCATCGCCGAAATCACGTGGAACGATGCGGGGTTGGCCCCGGTGATTGTGCAGCAGTACGACACGCGGGAGGTGCTGATGCTCGCGTGGATGAACGCTGAGGCCTTGCGCCGCACCCTCGCGGAAGGACGGGCCGTGTATTGGTCGCGCTCCCGTCAGGAGTACTGGCGGAAGGGCGACACGTCGGGCAACACTCAGCGCGTGCATGCCGTCGCCACGGACTGCGACGGCGACACGCTTCTGCTCACCGTCGATCAGCATGGCCCCGCCTGCCACACCGGCAGCCGTACGTGCTTCGATGGTCGAGCGTTCGATCTGGCAGGGGAGGAGCGATGAAGCGTCGCGCAAGAATGCTCTCCGTCCTGACCATCCTGCTCGCCGGTGCGATCGGAATCGTCTCTTCGACGCAGACCTGGTTGGTCGTCGAACGCTCGGATGCTGTCGAGCCGCTGCTGATCGCCGGCGCCGATGCGTTGACGCTGCTCGCGCCGCTCTCGCTGGCGGTGCTGGCGCTCGGAGCCGTGCTCGCCATCGCCGGCCCCGTACTGCGGTACGTGCTCGGAGTGCTCACCATCGCAGCCTCGGGCGTGTTGCTCGCGGGCACGGCGACGCTGCTCGTCGGTCCACCGCTGAGCGTGGCAGCGGATGCTGTCGCCGAGGCGACCGGATTGAGCGGGGACTCCGCGCTCTACACGATCGTCGCGAAGATCGAACCCACCGGCTGGCCCGCGATCGCGCTGGCGGCGTGGGTGCTTCTGTTGCTGGCATCCGTCTTCGTGCTGTTCACGGCGCGCGGCTGGGCGTCGGGCGGTCGCCGGTACCGCGCCGCTTCCGAAGCGAAGCACCACGATGATGGACCGCTGGACGCGATCGATTCCTGGGACGAGCTGTCCCAGGGAACCGACCCGACCGACGCAGCCCGATAGACTGAATCGAATTCCCCTAGCCTCCCGGAGGAGAACATGACCAACCCGATCGCCGACCCCGGACACGGACACTCGCCTGCTGCGTGGACGGCCGTCGTGATCATGCTGCTCGGCTTCACCGCCGGAGCCGTCTTCTTCTGCCTCGACATGCCCGTCGCCGTCATGGTGAGTGGTGGCATCATCGTCGCTGGACTGATCGTCGGCTGGGTGATGGCCAAGGCAGGCTGGGGCGTGAAGGGCCCGAAGTACACACCGAAGGCACACTGATGGTGCTCGCCGACCTCACGGCCGGCGCGGTGCAGGACGCCGAGCGGCGCGCGCTGTCGCGACCGCTCTCTGTCGTGGAGCGCGATGCCGCACAGCGGTCGGCCGCACGGGATGCCCGCGCCGCCCTGGCGCCCGCAGACCACGTCAAGATCATCGCCGAGGTCAAGCGTGCGAGCCCCTCGCGCGGTGCGCTGGCCGAGATCGCCGATCCCGCGCTGCAGGCTTCGCTCTACGAGCAGGGCGGCGCCTCGGCGATCAGCGTTCTGACCGAGGAACGTCGCTTCGGCGGCAGCCTCGCCGACCTCGAAGCCGTTACCGCCCGCGTGTCCCTGCCGGTGCTGCGCAAGGACTTCATCGCGACGCCGTATCAGGTGTTCGAGGCACGCGCCGCCGGCGCAGATCTCGCACTGTTGATCGTCGCCGGTCTGGAACGCAAGACCCTCTTCGAACTGCACGAGCTGATCCTTCAGCTCGGCATGACGCCGCTGGTCGAAACCCACTCGGCTGAGGAGCTCGAGGTCGCCATCGATCTGGGCGCCGATCTGATCGGCGTCAACGCGCGCAACCTGCACACACTCGAGCTGGACCGCGACCTGTTCGGACGCCTCGCCGACCGCATCCCAGACTCCGCGGTCAAGATCGCGGAATCTGCGGTGCTCGCTCCCGAGGATGTCACCCGGTACCGCGAGGCCGGCGCCGACGTGGTGCTGATCGGTGAAGCGCTTGTGACCGGCGATGCCGTCGCGACGCTGCAGAGTTTCCTGGCCGCGGGAGCGGCCCCCACCGCACGAGGAGGCGCACGGTGAGCCTGCGCGACCAGCACGGACCGTTCTTCGGTGAGTTCGGTGGGCGGTTCATGCCCGAATCGCTCATCGCGGCCATCGACGAACTCACCGCGGCGTACGAGGATGCCCTCGCCGACCCGCAGTTCCGCGCGGAGCTGGCAGCCCTGCTGCATTCGTACGCGGGGCGTCCGTCGCCGATCACCGAGGTGCCCCGGTTTGCCGAGCACGCCGGGGGCGCGCGCGTCTTCCTCAAGCGCGAAGACCTCAACCACACCGGGTCGCACAAGATCAACAACGTGCTGGGCCAGGCTCTGCTGACCAAGCGGCTGGGCAAGACCCGGGTGATCGCCGAGACCGGCGCGGGCCAGCACGGCGTCGCCACGGCCACCGCCGCGGCGCTGTTCGGCCTGGACTGCACGATCTACATGGGTGAGGTCGACACCGAACGCCAGGCTCTGAACGTGGCCCGGATGCGCCTTCTCGGTGCCGAGGTCATTCCGGTCACGACCGGGTCGCGCACCCTGAAGGACGCCATCAACGACGCGTACCGCGACTGGGTCGCCAGCGTCGAGACGACCAACTACATCTTCGGCACCGCGGCGGGTCCGCACCCGTTCCCGGCGATGGTGCGCGACTTCCAGAAGGTCATCGGCGAAGAAGCACGCGAGCAGCTGCTCGACGAGGCCGGCCGACTTCCGGACGCCGTCGTCGCGTGCGTCGGCGGAGGCTCCAATGCGATCGGCATGTTCGATGCGTTCCTCGACGACGCCGACGTCCGTCTGTACGGCGTCGAGGCGGCGGGCGACGGCGTCGACACCGATCGTCACGCGGCCTCGATCGAACGGGGACGTCCCGGCGTGCTGCACGGCGCCAAGACCTACGTACTGCAGGACGCGGACGGCCAGACCATCGAGTCGCACTCGATCTCGGCCGGACTCGACTACCCGGGTGTCGGGCCCGAGCACGCATGGCTCAGCGACATCGGGCGCGCCGAGTACATCCCGGCGACCGACGACGAGGCGATGCAGGCGTTGCGTCTGCTCAGCCGCACCGAGGGCATCATCCCCGCGATCGAGTCGGCGCATGCGCTGGCCGCAGCCCTGCGACTGGGCCGCGAGCTCGGCACGGACGGCGTGATCGCCGTGTGCCTGTCGGGTCGCGGCGACAAGGACATGGACACCGCCGCCCGCTACTTCGATCTCTACGACCGAGAGGACGACGCATCGTGAGCCGCGTCGCAGCAGCCATCGACAAGGCGCATGCCGCCGGGCGCGGCGCGTTCATCGGCTATCTGCCGATCGGATATCCCGACCTGGAGACGAGCATCCAGGCGGCTGTGACGCTGGCGCGCAACGGCGTCGACATCATCGAGATCGGTCCGCCCTACTCGGACCCGGTGATGGACGGCGAGGTCATTCAGCAAGCGACACAGCATGCTCTGGCGAACGGCTTCCGCATGCGCGACCTGTTCACCGCCGTGCAGCGGATCAGCGCCGAGACCGACGTGCCCGTGGTCGTGATGACGTACTGGAACCCCGTCATGCAGTACGGCGTCGATCGTTACGCTGACGATCTGCTCGCCGCCGGTGGTGCGGGCCTGATCACACCCGACATCACGCCCGAAGCTGCCGGCGAGTGGATCGCCGCCAGCAAGCGCACCGGTTTGGATCGGATCTTCCTCGCCGCGCCGACCTCGAGCGACGAACGTCTCGATCTTGTGCTGTCTTCGTCCACCGGCTTCGTGTACACGGTCTCAACCATGGGCATCACCGGTGAGCGCGCCGAGCTCGACCGTGCAGCCCGCACTCTCGTCGAGCGTATGCGCGCCCGCGGCGACGTGCGCGCCTGTGTCGGCATCGGCATCTCGAACGCCGACCAGATCGCCGGCGTCGTCGAGTACGCCGATGGTGCGATCGTCGGCACTGCCCTCGTCAAGGCCCTGCGCGATGGCGGTCTGGACGCCCTCGCCGAAACCACCCGAGCTCTCGCCGGCGGTACGCCGACGACGCGATACTAGGATCGTTCTCATGCCCTTCGCGCCTCTCAGCACCCTCATCACCGTGCCCGCGAGCATTCCGAGCCCGTCGGTCAGCTACCTGCAGATCGGTCCGCTGACGATTCACTTCTACGCGCTGTGCATCATCGCCGGCATCATCGCAGCCCTGCTGCTCACCAACCACCGTCTCACCAAGCGGGGCGCCGAGAAGTGGGTCGTGATCGATATCGCGATCATCGCCGTTCCGCTCGGCATCATCGGTGCGCGCATCTTCCACGTGGTCACACACCCCGATTTCTACTTCGGCCCTGGTAAGAACACCTGGAACCCGTTCGAATACGGCTCGGTGTGGGCGATCTGGGAGGGTGGCATCGCCATCTTCGGCGCGCTGATGGGCGGCGCTGTCGGCGCCTGGCTCGGATGCCGGTGGACGGGCATCCGGTTCTGGACGTTCGCCGACGCCCTCGCACCCGGGCTTCTGCTCGCGCAGGCGATGGGGCGCTTCGGCAACTGGTTCAACCACGAACTGTTCGGACTGCCGACTGATCTGCCGTGGGGACTCGAGATCGAGTCGACCAACCCCGCCTTCCCTCCCGGCCTTGCCGAGGGAACGCTGTTCCACCCCACGTTCCTGTACGAGGTGCTCTGGAACGGTCTGGGCGTCATCGTGCTGCTGTGGGCAGGCTCGAAGCTGAAGCTGCAGTGGGGCAAGCTGTTCGCGCTCTACCTGATCTGGTACAGCGCAGGACGCATCGTCTGGGAGTCGATCCGCATCGACCCGAGTGAGGTGCTGTTCGGCCTGCGCAGCAACGTCTGGGCCGCGATCTTCGGCGTGCTCGTGGGGCTGGTCATCATGATCGTGCAGACGCGCCGCCACACCGGTGTCGAGCCGTCGCCGTACGTGCCGGGACGAGTGCCCGCCGAGGCGGATGTAGACTCGCAGGACAATCCCTCCGACTTCGTCGACGTGAGCGAGCCTCCGGCGAAGACCGAAGTCGACTAGGAGCGATCGCCACAAGCACCGCTCCCGTCAGCGAGGACGCTCTCTGAGCGCCTCTTCACGCGAGAAATCGCACTGAACGAGCGGGCCGATGACGTCCCCGGGTTCACTGAGAACTGAGGACGGTGACTGGTGTACTTCCAGCCTCCCTACGGTGCCTCCGGCGCCTACCCCCCGAAGCAAGGGCTCTACAACCCCGCCCACGAGAAGGATGCCTGCGGCCTGGCCATGGTCGCGACACTCCGCGGGGAACCCGGCCACGACATCATCGCGTTGGCGCTCGAAGCGCTGCGCAACCTGGAACACCGCGGTGCGATCGGCTCGGATGCCGGCACCGGCGATGGAGCGGGCATCCTCACCCAGATGCCCGACGCGTTCCTCCGGGAAGTCGCTCCCTTCGAGCTCCCCGCCGCGGGCACCTACGCCGCCGGCCTTGCGTTCCTCCCTCGGGAGTCGAGCGCCCGCCGCGAGCAGAAGGCCGGCATCGAACGCATCGCCGCCGAAGAAGGACTCTCGGTTCTCGGCTGGCGAGTGGTCCCGACCGCCAATGAGCACCTCGGAAAGCTCGCCGACGAGGCGCGCCCCGCCTTCGAGCAGCTGTTCGTGGCGCTGGAGGGCACGACCGAGTCGTCGCTCGCACTGGACCGCATCGCCTACCGGTTGCGCAAGCGCGCCGGGCATGAGCTCAGCGCCTACTTCGTGTCGCTCTCCAGCCGCACGCTCGGCTACAAGGGCATGGTCACCACACTTCAGCTGGAGCCGTTCTACCCCGATCTGCAGGACGAGCGCTTCGCATCGGAGCTGGCGATCGTGCACTCCCGCTACTCGACCAACACCTTCCCGTCGTGGCCGCTGGCGCAGCCACTGCGGATGCTCGCCCACAACGGAGAGATCAACACCGTCGGTGGCAACCGCAACTGGATGCGGGCCCGACAGTCGCAGCTCGAGTCGGACCTGATCGGTGAGATCCGGCCGCTCCTGCCGATCTGCACGGAGGGTGCCAGCGACTCGGCCTCGTTCGACGAGGTGCTCGAGCTGCTCACTCTCACCGGGCGCAGCCTGCCCCACGCGATCATGATGATGGTTCCCGAAGCATGGGAGAAGCAGACCTCCATGGACGCCGACCTGCGGGCGTTCTACGAGTACCACGCGAACCAGATGGAGCCGTGGGACGGGCCGGCGGCGCTGATCTTCACCGACGGGGTCCAGGTGGGCGCCACCCTCGACCGCAACGGTCTGCGGCCGGGGCGCTGGACCGAGACCACCGACGGCCTGGTGGTGATCGGCAGCGAGACCGGTGTGCTCGAGTTCGCTCCCGAGCGCATCAAGCGCCGTGGGCGTCTCAGCCCGGGCCGCATGTTCCTCGTGGATACCGCCGAAGGACGGATCGTCGAGGACGACGAGATCAAGCACGACCTGGCCACGATGCACCCTTGGCAGGAGTGGCTCGACAAGGGCGCCGTGCGCCTCGCCGACCTTCCCGAGCGGGAGCACATTGTGCATCCCGCGGCGTCGATCACTCGTCGCCAGCGCACCTTCGGCTACACCGAGGAAGAGGTGCGCATCCTGCTCACCCCGATGGGGCAGAATGGCGCGGAGCCACTCGGTGCCATGGGGAGCGACGCACCGATCGCCGCTTTGAGCGACCGCCCGCGGCTGCTGTTCGATTACTTCGTGCAGCAGTTCGCGCAGGTCACGAACCCGCCGCTGGACGCCATCCGTGAAGAGGTGGTCACCAGCCTTCGTCTCGGGCTCGGCCCGGAGCGCAACCTGCTGAGCTGGGGTCCGGATCACGCGCGCACTGTGACGCTCGACTTCCCGGTGATCGACAATGACGAACTGGCGAAGATCCGGCACATCGAGAAGGCCCTGCCCGGGCACTCCAGCGCCACGATCAGGGGTTTGTACCACTTCGACGCGGGTGCCCATACGATGCAGGAGCGCCTCGACGAGATGTGCGCCGAGGCGGACGCCGCCATCGAGCGCGGAGCGGAACTGCTCATCCTCTCGGACCGCGACTCTGACAAGGACCTCGTTCCGATTCCGTCGTTGCTGATGGTCTCTGCGGTGCACCACCACCTCATCCGTCGTCAGAACCGCATGAAGGTCGGGCTGGTCGTCGAGGCGGGCGATGTACGTGAGGTGCATCACGTCGCCACGCTCATCGGATACGGGGCCTCGGCCGTGAATCCGTACCTGGCGATGGAGAGCGTCGAGCACCTGGTGCGCACCGGGTTCATCACCGGCATCACGCCCGAGAAGGCGGTGCGCAACCTGATCTACGCGCTCGGCAAGGGCGTGCTGAAGATCATGTCGAAGATGGGCATCTCGACCGTCTCGTCGTATGCCGGCGCGCAGGTGTTCGAGGCGGTGGGTCTGAGCCAGGAGTTCATCGACGCCTACTTCACCGGTACCGAGACCAAGCTCGGTGGCATCGGAATCGAAGACGTCTACGCCGAGAACCAGGCCCGACACGACTTCGCGTATCCGCAGGATCCTGCGCCGCGGGCGCATGAGCGGCTGTGGACGGGCGGCGAGTACCAGTGGCGGCGCGATGGAACGCCGCACCTGTTCAACCCCGAGACCGTCTTCCGGTTGCAGCACTCCACTCGCACCCGCCGGTACGACATCTTCCGGGAGTACACCCGCCTCGTCGACGACCAGGCAGCGGAGCTCAAGACCCTGCGGGGACTGTTCGAACTGCGTACCGGCGAGCGCCCGCCCGTGCCGCTGGACGAGGTCGAGCCGGTGTCATCGATCGTCAAGCGCTTCTCGACCGGAGCGATGAGCTACGGCTCGATCTCGCAGGAGGCGCACGAGACGCTTGCGATCGCTATGAATCGACTGGGCGCGAAATCGAACACGGGAGAGGGCGGCGAGGATCCCGAGCGACTCGTTGACCCCGAGCGTCGAAGCGCCATCAAACAGGTCGCGTCGGGCAGGTTCGGGGTCACCAGCCAGTACCTCACCGAGGCGGACGATCTGCAGATCAAACTCGCCCAGGGCGCCAAGCCAGGGGAGGGCGGGCAGCTGCCGCCGCAGAAGGTATATCCGTGGGTGGCGCGCACTCGTCATGCGACGCCAGGGGTGGGGCTCATCTCGCCGCCGCCGCATCACGACATCTACTCGATCGAAGACCTCAAGCAGTTGATCTTCGACCTCAAGCGCGCGAACCCGAAGGCACGCGTCCACACCAAGCTCGTCAGCCAGTCGGGCATCGGTGCGGTAGCGGCCGGTGTGGCGAAGGCGCTGAGCGATGTCGTGCTGGTCTCGGGTCATGACGGGGGCACGGGCGCCAGCCCGCTGAACTCGCTCAAGCACGCCGGAACACCGTGGGAGCTCGGCCTGGCAGAGACGCAGCAGACGCTGATGCTCAACGGCATGCGCGATCGGGTCATCGTCCAGGTGGACGGGCAGCTCAAGACCGGGCGCGACGTCATCATCGGTGCGCTGCTGGGGGCCGAGGAGTTCGGTTTCGCGACCGCACCGCTGGTGGTCAGCGGATGCATCATGATGCGCGTGTGCCACTTGGACACCTGCCCGGTGGGGGTCGCGACGCAGAACCCGGTGCTGCGGGAGCGGTTCACGGGCAAGCCGGAGTTCGTGGTGAACTTCATGGAGTTCATCGCCGAAGAGGTGCGCGAGCTGCTGGCCGAACTCGGCTTCCGTTCGCTGGATGAGGTGATCGGGCGCGCGGACCTCTTGCGTACCGATCGCGCGCTGCGCCATTGGAAGAGCGACGGCCTCGACCTGTCGCCGATCCTGCACGGCCCGGCGTTCCCCGCCGGGGAGCCGCGCAGGAGCGGTCGCACACAGGACCACGAACTGGAGCAGCACTTCGACGTGGCGCTGATCGCACACGCGGCGGACGCATTGGATAGCGGTGAACCAGTGGTGGTCGAACTGCCCATCCGCAACACCGAGCGCGCGGTCGGCACCATGCTGGGGCACCACCTGACGGCTCGGCGCGGCGCGCACGGGCTGGCCCGCGGCACGATCGACATCACGCTGCACGGCACGGCAGGACAATCGTTGGGAGCTTTCCTGCCCCAGGGCATTGTGCTGCGGTTGGAGGGCGACGCCAACGACTACGTCGGCAAGGGCCTCTCGGGCGGAGACATCACCGTCCGACCCGCGCGCGGCGCATCGTTCGCACCGCACCACAACGTCATCGCCGGAAACGTCATCGGCTACGGCGCGACCAGCGGGACGATGTTCATCTCGGGCGTCGTCGGCGAACGGTTCCTGGTCCGCAATTCCGGAGCGACTGCTGTCGTCGAGGGCGTGGGCGACCACGCCCTGGAGTACATGACCGGCGGCACGGCGGTGATCCTCGGCGAGACCGGCCGCAATCTCGGTGCGGGCATGTCGGGTGGTGTCGCGTATGTGCGCGGACTGCGCACCGCCAACGTCAACGCTGAGGCACTCGCATCGGGCGAACTGCGGCTGGAGCCGCTGGACCGCGCCGATGTCGAGGTGCTCCGAGGGATGCTCGACGAACACGTGCAGAGCACGGGTTCGCCACTGGCATCCGAGATCCTGGCCGAGTTCGAGCGCAGCCAGGCAGATTTCACCAAGGTGCTGCCGCGGGACTACGCGGCAGTACAGACCATGCGCCAGGAAGCGGAGGCTGCGGGGATCGACCCCGACGGCGACGCGATCTGGAACCGGATCCTGGAGGTGACCGGTGGCTGACCCCAAGGGCTTTCTGAAGACGACCGAGCGGGAGCTGCCGGCTCGCCGCCCCGTCGCGGTACGGATCATGGACTGGAAAGAGGTCTACGAGCCGGGCGACCGGAACGTGCTCAAGCGGCAAGCCGGTCGCTGTATGGACTGCGGCGTGCCGTTCTGCCACTCCGGATGCCCGCTGGGCAACCTGATCCCGGAGTGGAACGATCTGACCTGGCGCGGCGAGGGGCGTGCGGCGATCGAGCGCCTGCACGCGACCAACAACTTCCCGGAGTTCACGGGCCGGCTGTGCCCAGCGCCGTGCGAGAGCTCGTGCGTGCTCGGCATCAACCAGCCGGCGGTGACGATCAAGCAGATCGAGGTCTCGATCATCGACGAGGCCTTCGGCAACGGCTGGGTCCAGCCCCAGCCGCCACAGCGGCTGACGGGCAAGACGGTGGCTGTTGTCGGATCGGGTCCCGCGGGTCTGGCTGCGGCGCAGCAGCTCACGCGTGCCGGGCACACCGTCGTCGTGTTCGAGCGCGACGACCGCATCGGCGGGCTGCTGCGCTACGGCATCCCCGACTTCAAGATGGAGAAGCGTCACCTCGAGACGCGTTTGCGTCAGATGCAGGAGGAGGGCACGCGGTTCCGCGCGGGCGTCGAGATCGGCACCGACATCACCTGGGACGACCTGCGGGCACGTTACGACGCCGTTCTGGTGGCCACGGGGGCGACAGTGCCGCGTGACCTGTCCATCCCGGGGCGTGACCTCGCCGGCGTGCACTTCGCGATGGAGTACCTGGTCGAGTCCAACCGGGCGAACGCGGGGGACGACGTCTCGGATCAGATCACGGCCACCGGCAAACACGTGGTGGTCATCGGCGGCGGCGACACCGGCGCCGACTGCATCGGCACCGCGCATCGGCACGGTGCGCTCAGCGTCACCAACCTCGCCATCGGTCGCCAGCCCGGCACGGAGCGGCCTGAGAGCCAGCCCTGGCCCACCATGCCCACTCTGTTCGAAGTGCAGTCCGCTCACGAAGAGGGTGGTGAACGCACCTATCTCGCCTCTACCGTCGAGTTCCTGTCGAACGGCGCGGGGGAGGTCAGGGCGGTGCGTGTCGCCGAGACCGAGTTCGTCGACGGACGGCGAGTACCCAAGAGCGGGACCGAGCGCGAGATCCCCGCTGACCTCGTCCTGATCGCGATGGGCTTCACCGGGCCCGAGACCGCGTCGTTCCAGGGCGACAGCACGCTGCCCGTGTCCGAGCGTGGCGCGCTGCGTCGGGATGCCGACTACTCGACATCCCTGCCGGGCGTATTCGTCGCCGGTGACGCGGGGCGCGGCCAGTCGCTGATCGTCTGGGCTATCGCGGAGGGCCGCGCGGCGGCATCCGCAGTGGATCGCCACCTGATGGGCACGACCTCACTGCCGGCCCCTGTCGCTGCAACGGACGTCGCACTGAGCGTCCCACCCGCGTAGGCTGAGTGCGGCAACGTCGCCATCCTGTGTACTTTCCCTTCCAACTCTGGAGAAGATTTGAGACGCGCGAAGATCGTCGCCACCCTGGGACCCGCCACGTCGACGTATGAGACCGTCCGTGCACTGATCGACGCCGGTGTGGACGTCGCCCGGCTGAACCTCAGCCACGGCGACTACACCGTGCACGACGCGAACTACGCCAATGTCCGTCGCGCTGCCGACGATGCAGGCCGTGCGGTCGCCGTGCTCGTCGACCTGCAGGGCCCGAAGATCCGCCTCGGCAAGTTCGAGGACGGCCCCTACGAGCTCGCTGCGGGGGACATCTTCAAGATCACCACTGAGGACATCATCGGCAACCGCGAGATCTGCGGGACGACGTTCAAGGGCCTGCCGCAGGACGTCAAGCCCGGCGACTTCCTGCTGATCGATGACGGCAAGGTGCGCGTCGAGGTCGTCGAGACCGATGGCACCGTCGTGACCACCAAGGTCATCGTCGCCGGCGCGGTCTCGAACAACAAGGGCATCAACCTGCCTGGTGTCGCCGTGAACGTGCCCGCGTTGAGCGAGAAGGACGAGGACGATCTGCGCTGGGGCCTTCGCACCGGTGCGGATGTCATCGCCCTGTCGTTCGTGCGCAATGCGGCCGACGTCGATCGCGTCCACGAGATCATGGCTGAAGAGGGTGTGCGCATCCCCGTCATCGCCAAGATCGAGAAGCCGCAGGCCGTGGCAGCGCTCGAAGAGATCGTCGATGCCTTCGACGGCATCATGGTCGCCCGCGGCGACCTGGGCGTGGAGCTTCCGCTGGAGGCCGTGCCGATCGTGCAGAAGCGCGCGGTGGAGCTGGCGCGCCGCAACGCCAAGCCGGTGATCGTGGCGACACAGATGCTCGAGTCGATGATCGAGAGCCCCGTTCCGACACGCGCGGAGACCTCCGACGTGGCGAACGCCGTTCTCGACGGAGCCGACGCGGTCATGCTCTCGGGCGAGACGAGCGTGGGCGAGTACCCGGTGGTCGTCGTCGAGACGATGGCGCGCATCATCGAGTCGACCGAGGAGCACGGTCTGGAGCGCATCCAGCCCTTGACGACCAAGCCGCGCACACAGGGCGGTGCGATCACCCTCGCCGCGCTCGAGGTCGCCGAGTTCGTCGAGGCGAAGTTCCTGTGCGTGTTCACGCAGTCGGGCGACTCGGCACGCAGGCTCTCGCGTCTGCGTTCGCGCATCCCGATGCTCGCGTTCACCCCGGAGCCCGGCATCCGCCGTCGTATGGCCCTCACGTGGGGTCTGACGTCGACTCTGGTCGACGCCGTGCAGCACACCGACTCGATGTACCTGCAGGTGGACGAGTACCTGCTGCGCACGGGCCTGGCGCAGGAGGGTGACCGGGTCGTGGTGATCTCCGGTTCCCCTCCCGGAATCGTCGGTTCGACCAACGACATCCGCGTCCACAAGGTCGGGGATGCCGTCGGCGGAGCCGCACCGGTCTACAAGACCGGAGTCTGAGCGTCAGGAACGGGGCGGGGCCTGCGGGCTCCGCCCCGTTCCATGCGCTAAAGTCGATCGGGGCCGGCGTGGCGGAATGGCAGACGCGGAGCACTCAAAATGCTTTGTCGAAAGACGTGTGGGTTCGAGTCCCACCGCCGGCACAGGTGAACACTGATAATCACTCCGATAGGATTTCTTCTGTGACTGAGCAAGAACAGCCCGAGCAGCCCACGGCATCCGCTCCGCGACGCGTTGTCGTCGCCGAGGACGAGTCGCTGATCCGCCTCGACATCGTCGAGATCCTGCGCGACAACGGCTTCGATGTCGTCGGTGAGGCCGGGGATGGCGAGACTGCCGTGCAGCTTGCCACCGAGCTGCGTCCCGACCTGGTGGTCATGGATGTCAAGATGCCTCAGCTGGATGGCATCAGCGCGGCCGAGAAGCTGCACAAGGCGAACATCGCCCCCGTGGTGCTGCTGACGGCCTTCAGCCAGAAGGAACTCGTCGAGCGTGCCAGCGAGGCCGGCGCTCTGGCGTACGTGGTCAAGCCGTTCACCCCGAACGACCTGCTGCCGGCGATCGAGATCGCCCTGGCGCGTCACGAGCAGATCATCACGCTCGAGGCCGAGGTTTCCGACATGGTCGAGCGCTTCGAGACGCGCAAGCTCGTCGATCGTGCGAAGGGCCTGCTGAACGAGAAGATGGGCCTGTCCGAGCCCGAGGCGTTCCGTTGGATCCAGAAGGCGTCGATGGATCGTCGCCTCACGATGCAGGACGTCGCCAAGGCGATCATCGAGCAGCTCGCTCCCAAGAAGTCCTGATCGACCTCCACGACGGCATTCGGCTCCGTGCGCTCCAGAGGAGCGACGGGGCCGCTGTCGTTTCCGCTTATCGTCGCAACCGGCGGCACCTGGCTCCGTGGGATCCCCTGCGCGAAGAAGTGTTCTTCTCGGGTGACGAGCAGGACCGGTTGATCGCTACTGCCTGCGACGACCGGGATGCCGGGCGCTGCGCCCCGTTCGTGCTGACCCGCGACGACGACGATGCCATCGTCGGACGGGTCAACATCAACAACATCGTGCGCGGTGCCTTCGACAGCGCGGACCTCGGGTACTGGATGGACGTCTCGCTCGTCGGCAAGGGCCTCATGACCCGTGCCGTGGCAGAAGTCCGAGAACATGCCTCATCGGTGCTCGGTCTGCACCGTCTTCAAGCCGCCACCCTGGTGCGCAACACCGCTTCGCAACGGGTGCTCCGGTCCAACGGATTCACGCTCATCGGCCGGGCGCCGAAGTACTTGAGAATCGCAGGGGAGTGGCAGGACCACGACCTGTTCCAGCGTATTCTCGTCGATTGACCAGCCGGGGAGGTGAGCGCGAGCGCTAGTGCCCGCTCACCCCATCGCCTTGATCATGTTGGTGATCCGGATCGTCGAGCACCGGCGCCCCTGATCGTCCGTGACGACGATCTCGTGCACGGTCATGCTACGACCGAGGTGGATCGGCGTGCACACGCCGGTGACCACGCCCGAGGTCGCCGAACGCGTGTGCGTGGCGTTGATGTCGACGCCGACAGCGAGGCGCCCGGGACCCGCGTGCAGGTTCGCTGCCATCGATCCCAGGGATTCGCCGAGAACGACGTAGGCGCCGCCGTGCAGCAGTCCTACCGGCTGCGTGTTGCCCTCGACCGGCATCGTCGCAACGCTGCGCTCGATGGAGAACTCGGTGAACTCCATGCCCATCTTCTCGGCGAGCGCACCCATTCCTCGTTGGGTCGCCCATTCCAGTCCCGACATCTCGGTGTGCTGTGTCACCTGTCCTCCTCAGCGAGTGTCCGTCGCGCTCGTTAGGCTTGCTGTGTGACGGACTCCGCAAAGCCTACTCTCCTGGTCGTCGACGGCCACTCGCTCGCCTACAGGGCCTTCTTCGCCCTTCCGGTCGACAACTTCACCACCCGCGACAATCAGCACACCAACGCCATCTACGGCTTCCTGTCGATGCTGGTGAATCTGATCAAGGCTGAGAAGCCGACGCACATGGCGATCGCGTTCGACACCTCGCGGCACTCCTTCCGCACCGATGAGTACCCCGAGTACAAGGCGACGCGTTCCGAGACCCCGTCCGAGTTCAAGGGGCAGATCCCGTTGCTGCAGGAGTGCCTGGCGGCGATGTCGATCCCCGTGCTCACGAAAGAGGGGTTCGAGGCTGACGACATCCTCGCCACGCTCTCTGTGCAGGGCTCGGCTCAGGGGTACGACGTGCTGCTCGTCTCGGGCGATCGCGACACGATTCAGCTCGTCAACGATGAGGTGACGCTGCTGTATCCGTCCGTGCAGGGCGTCTCGCAGCTCAAGCGCTACGATCCGTCCGCCGTCCAGGAGCGCTACGGCGTGCGTCCCGAGCAGTACCCCGACATCGCGGCGCTCGTCGGCGAGACGAGCGACAACCTTCCGGGAGTGCCCAAGGTCGGCGAGAAGACCGCCGTGAAGTGGCTGACCCAATTCGGCAGTCTCGACGAGCTGCTCGCGCGCGCCGAGGAGATCAAGGGTGTCGTCGGCGGGAACCTGCGCGAGCACATGGACGATGTGCGGCGCAACCGTCGACTGAACCGTCTGCTCACCGACGTCGAACTTCCCCTCAGTCCCGCAGAGCTGGCGGTCGCGCCGATCGATGCACAGGCCGTCCGCGACATCTTCGCGCGACTGGAGTTCCGTACGCTGCTGCCCCGGGTGTTCGACGCCGTGGGCGCCGCGGATGAGCCGGTGCACGACGAGCCTGCCGTGCAGGTTCCCGACCCCGTCGAGTCGACGGCAGAGCAGATCGTGACGTGGCTCAGCGCTCAGGAGGGCGAGCTCGGGCTCACGCTGCTGACCACGGCCGAGACCATCGACCGCGTCGGTATTGCGAGTGCGACCGAGCTGCGCGAATGCGGATGGAGCGATGAGATCGCGACCGCGTTGACACCGTGGCTGGAGTCCGACGCGGTGAAGGTGCTCAATGAGTCGAAGCCGCAGATCAAAGCGCTGTTGCGCGCCGGCATCCGCCTCGGCGGCCTCGGCTACGACACCCTTCTGGCCGGGTGGTTGATGCGGCCGAGTTTCCCCGACAAGTCGCTCGGTCACCTCGTCGACCGGTACCTGGGCGAGAAGCTGCCCGAGGCCGATCCCTCGCAGCTCGTTCCCGAGACCGATGGTGCGACGCCGGCACAGCAGGCGTGGTTCACCCTGCGCACGGCGGCCGCCGTGCGTGAGCAGATGCCCGATGGCGTGGCGACGGTGCTCACCGACATCGAACTGCCGGCCGTGCTCGTGCTCGCCGACATGGAAGCTGCCGGCGTCGCGGTCTCGCACGAGGTGCTCTCGACGTTCTCGGGCGAGCTGCGCGAGCGCACCGACACGATCGCCGCTGAGGCGTTCGCACTGGTGGGTCGGGAGTTCAACATGGGATCGCCGAAGCAACTGCAGGAAGTCCTCTTCGAGGACCTGCAGTTGCCGAAGACCCGCAAGACCAAGACCGGGTACTCCACAGATGCTGCGGTGCTCGCGGATCTGCAAGAGACCAACCCGCATCCGTTCCTCGCCCTGCTGCTGCAGCACCGCGAGGCGACCAAGCTGCGCCAGATCATCGAATCGCTCGACTCGGCGATCCGCGACGACCACCGGATCCACACGACCTATGTGCAGACCGGCAGCCAGACCGGTCGACTGTCGAGCACCGACCCGAACCTGCAGAACATCCCGGTGCGCACCGAGGAATCGCGCCGCATCCGCAGCGCATTCGAGGTCGGCGCCGGCTACGAGACGCTGTTGACCGCGGACTACTCGCAGATCGAGATGCGCATCATGGCTCACCTTTCGGGTGATGCCGGGCTGATCGAGGCGTTCAACTCCGGCGAGGACCTGCATCGCTTCGTCGGCGCGCGCGTGTTCGGTGTCGAGCCCGAGGAGGTGACGCCGGCGATGCGCACCAAGGTCAAGGCCATGTCGTACGGCCTGGTCTACGGGCTCAGTGCGTTCGGCCTGTCCAAGCAGCTGCGCATCGAGCAGTCCGAGGCCAAGCAGCTGATGAAGGAGTACTTCGCCCGCTTCGGCGCAGTGCGCGACTACCTGCGCGCCTCGGTGCTTCAGGCGAAAGAAGACGGCTATACCGAGACCATCTTCGGCCGTCGGCGTCCGTTCCCCGACCTGAGCAGCCCGAACCGCGTGCTGCGCGAGAATGCGGAGCGCGCCGCGTTGAACGCGCCGATCCAGGGCAGCGCGGCGGACATCATGAAGATCGCGCTGAACCGTATCCACGCCGACCTGCGCGAGAGCGAACTCGCCTCGCGCGTACTGCTGCAGATCCACGACGAACTCGTGGTCGAGGTTGCACCTGGCGAGTGGGACCGGGTCGAGCAGATCGTGCGCACGCAGATGGCGGATGCTGCCGAGCTGTCGGTGCCGTTGGATGTACAGGTGGGTGCCGGCCGCGACTGGAACGAGGCCGCGCACTGACGCCCGCTGCGGGCTGCGCCACGTGGCGCAGCCCGCAGCGGTTTCATCGGATGCCGGGAACCGGCGGGCGGGGATAGGCTCGAGCTCATGACTTCCGAGCTCCGCACCCCGTCCGCCATCGACCAGGTCGCCGAGGACTGGGTCGACACGCTCGTCGAGCTCTCGCCAGTGCTGGCCACCTACATCGGTCGGAATGAGGCGAACGCCCGCCTGGACGATGTCAGCCCCGAAGGTCACGAGCGCGCCGTGACTGCGGCACGCGAGACGCTCGCGAAGCTTGACGCGCTCGACCCGGTCGACAGCATCGATGAGGTCACCAAGACTGACCTGTCGGCGGAGTTGCGGTTGCAGTCCGAACTGCATGATGCCCAGTGGCACCTGCGCGATCTCAACGTGATCGCTTCGGCCGCGCAGGACTTCCGTCAGGCGTTTGACCTGATGCCCACTGACAGCGTGGAGGACTGGTCGGTGGTGTCCGAACGCCTCGCCGCGGTGCCCGCGGCGCTGCAGGGGTACACCGAAACGCTGCGGGAGGGCATCCGCCACGGTGTTGTTCCCGCGCGCCGACAGGTGCGCGAGGTCGCCACCCAGATCGCGCGCTACACGGCCGACGACGGGTTCTTCGCCGGCTTCGTCGCCGGCGCAGCGCCGAAGGAGGGTCAGCTTCCGGCATCCCTCGCCCGTGATCTCGGCGACCACGCGGGGGCCGCGCGTGTCGCCTACGACGCATTGAGCGCGTTCCTCACCGAGGAGCTCGCTCCCGTCGCCGGTGATGAGGACGCTGTCGGGCGCGAGTTGTACGCCCTGAACTCCCGGCGTTTCCTGGGGGCGACGATCGATCTGGACGAGACGTACGAGTGGGGCCGAGAGGAACTGCGGCGAATGATCGCCGAGCAGGAGGCCATCGCGCACGAGATCCTGCCGGGCGCGACGGTGGAGGAGGCCGTCGCTCATCTTGAGGCGGACCCGGCGCGCAAGCTGCACGGCACGCAGGCGCTGCAGCGGTGGATGCAGGAGACCAGCGACCGTGCCATCGCTGAGCTCGGCGCCTCGCACTTCGACATCCCCGACCAGATTCGTGAGCTCGAGTGCATGATCGCCCCGACCCAGGAGGGCGGGATCTACTACACCGGCCCGACCGATGACTTCTCGCGGCCCGGTCGGATGTGGTGGTCGGTTCCCGAGGGCGTCACCGAGTTCGACACCTGGCGCGAGCTGACCACCGTCTACCACGAGGGCGTTCCCGGCCATCACCTGCAGATCGCGCAGGCGACGTACAACCGGGCCGAGCTCAACACGTGGCGCCGTGTGCTCGCCGGCACGTCGGGCCACGCCGAGGGATGGGCCCTATACGCGGAGCGCCTGATGGAACAGCTCGGCTACCTCGACGATCCGGCTGATCGTCTGGGAATGCTCGACGGGCAGCGCATGCGCGCGCTTCGCGTGGTGCTCGACATCGGCGTGCACTTGAAGAAGCCGCGCCTCGACGGCGATGGTGTGTGGGACCACGACTACGCGCTCGATGAGATGCGCCGCAATGTGAACATGCCCGACGAGTTCCGGCAGTTCGAGGTCAACCGCTACCTCGGCTGGCCGGGACAGGCGCCGTCGTACAAGGTCGGTCAGCGCATCTGGGAAGACGTGCTCGCGACGGCGCGTGCTCAGCAGGGTGACGCCTTCGATTTCAAGGGGTTCCACAAGCGTGCGCTCGACATCGGCGGCGTCGGCCTCGACACGCTGCGCGCGGTGTTCGCCGGCTGAGTACGTCGGCGGGCCCCGACCCGTCCGCACGGCAATAGGCTGTCACCATGGCGGCAGTGCGTTTCGTGGCGATCGGCGACTCGTTCACCGAGGGCGTCGGCGATGAGCTTCCCGACGGTACCGTGCGCGGGTGGGCCGACCTCGTCGCTCAGGGCTGGGCGGATGCCACGGGCGAGTCGGTGCAGTATGCGAACCTGGCGATCCGTGGGCGGTTGGTCTGGCCGATCGTCGAGGACCAGCTCGAGCGAGCGCTGGCGTTGCGTCCCACACACCTGTCGTTCAACGGCGGGGGAAACGACATCATGCGACCCAACGCCGATATCGAGCACATCGCCGACGCATTCTCACGCGTGCTGCGACGCTGCGACGAGCAAGGTGTGCAGCTGATCCTGCTGTCGGGGGCGAATCCCAGTGCACAGCTGCCGATGGGGGACGTGTTCCAGAAGCGCGGCGACGTGCTCGCTGAAGCGGTCATGCGCCGCATCGAGGGGCGCACGGACATCATCCATGCCTGGAACTGGCCCGATGAGGAACTGTCGCGTCCGCGGTACTGGTCGCAGGACCGGTTGCACATGAACGCGAACGGTCACCACCGTGTCGCCGCACGTGTGCTGGACGCGTTGGGCCTCGACCCGCACGAGTCGTGGTGGTCGCCGACCACCGAGTTGCCGCTCGGCCCGTCGGGCTGGGCGTACTACCGCGAGTATGTCGGCCCGTGGATCAAGCGCCGGGTGACGCGCACGTCATCGGGTGACGGGCGCGCTGCGAAGTACGGCGACTGGGTCGAACGGGTGCCGCAGTGAGTCGTTTCACCGGGCGCCGCATGCCGCGGCGGTTGACCCAACTCGTCATCGGGGTGTTCCTGTACGGCATCGGAATCGCATTCATGGTCGAGGGCGCGGTGGGCGCGGCGCCGTGGGACGTGCTGTCTCAGGGCATCAGCCTGCACGTGCCGCTGTCGTTCGGAATGGTGACGATCCTGGTCAGCGCGGTGGTACTGCTGCTGTGGATCCCGATCGGGCAGAAGCCCGGGTTCGGAACGATCGTCAACGCTCTCGGTGTGGGGCCGGCAGCCGATGTCGGCTTTCTGCTCATCCCCGCCCCAGAAGCGCTCTGGCTGCGGGTGCTTTTCTTCGCGATTGGTCTGCTCGTCCTGTCAGCCGCGACGGGACTCTACATCGGGGCGCACTTCGGGCCCGGGCCCCGCGACGGTCTGATGACGGGGTTGCACGCCCGATGGGGACTGCCGATCTGGGTCGTGCGGACCGCGCTGGAGGTGACCGTCGTTCTGATCGGCTGGGTGCTCGGCGGCAACGTCGGTGTCGGCACGGTGGCGTTCGCGCTGCTGGTGGGGCCGCTCTGCCAGTTCTTCCTGCGGGTGTTCGCGGTGCGTCTCGACGGGGGCGAACCACCCCGGCGCGACACTGAGGCGCGTACCGGCCCCGTTCCGGTGAGCGGCTGAGCCATGGACCTCTGGCACATGCGGCAGCTCCCCGCCGGTCGGGTGACACTGCACGATGCTCGGCGTGACGAGCATCGAGCCGTCGATCTGGAACCCTTCGAGATCGGTGTCTTCGCAGTCACAGAAGAACAGTTCGCCGAGGTGCTGGGGGTGCCGGCTGTGCACCCGAGACGCCCCGCGCGGGATCTGAGCTGGCTGCGCGCGGTGCGGTTCTGCAATGCGGCATCCGAATGGGAGGGGCTCGACCCCGCGTACACATTCGATGGCGAGGAAGTCACCTGGCACATTGACAGTGACGGCTACCGCCTGCCCACCGAAGCCGAGTGGGAGTACGCGTGTCGTGCCGGCTCGGCGGGTCCGCACTATGGACCGCTGGCCGACGTCGCCTGGACTGTGCGCGATGGGGTCTCTACTCCGCAGGATGTCGGTCTGAGACTGCCCAACCTGAACGGGCTGTTCGACACGCTGGGCAATGTGTGGGAGTGGTGCTGGGACCTGCTCGACCCCGAACGCTACGACGACTATCGGGTGTTCCGCGGGGGCGGCTTCGCCGACGACGCATGGAGCGTCCGGGCATCCGTCCGTCGTGGGGGTGCCCCGCGCATGCATCACGACGATGTCGGCATGCGTCTGGCGCGAGGCGGGTTCAACGGCGTTGAGGCCGCGCAGGGGTGGTCGGCGCGCGCCGACCTCGAACGCGGCGGGCGCGGGGGAGTGCGACCGGTGGGATGGACCCCGCGCGGACGCTGATCGCGCGGGGCGTCAGCGGTGCCGTTTGCGCTCGGGATCGAGTCCCATGCGGATGCGGGTGCTCTTGCGCTCGTGGATGATGAACGCGACGCCGATCGCCCACAGCGGTAGTTGGGTCAGGAACGCCCAGCGGAACGCCTCCAGCGTGTAGGTGTCGGGCGTACCCGCGCCTTGCAGGTCGAGGGTGAGTCCGATCAGGAAGATCGCGGTGAGCGCGGCGAGGAATCCGCCCGAGTTGGTGACGCCGGTCGCGGTGCTCAAGCGGTGGGCCGGGTTGTGCGTGCGAGCGTGGTCGAACGCGATCATGGATGCCGGTCCACCGGCGGCCAGGCAGATCACGAGCACGGTGAGGAGCCACATCGGTGCGGGCCCCGGCCAGAACGCGACGGTGACCCATGCGACCACCTGGATGCCGATGCTCGGGAGTACGAGCGCGAGTGAGCGACGCGTGGGAATGCGTCGCGAAAGGATGCCGAGGATGGGGCTCAGCGTCATGGCGACCACGACGTTGAGCGACAACAGGGCAGCGGCGGCTGCCGCGCTGAGCCCCTCACCGGCGGTGAGATAGGGCATGCCCCACAGCAGCAGGAATGCGGTCGAGGCGAACGGCGTCGTGAAGTGCGACCAGAATGCCAATCGCGTGCCGGGGTGCGCCCACGCGGCGCGGATGCCGACACCGGTGTCGATTGCCGACGTGACCACGCGCACCGCGCCCGTCTCGGTGTTCACACTGACGTCCGCCGGCTGCTCGGGTGGGTGATTGCGCACGATCGCCCACACCAGGATCGCGAACAGCAGGCCCAGGCCGGCGACGCTGCCGAAGGTGATCGTCCACGTCGTGGCGTGCAGCAGCGCGGCGAGCGGAAGCAGTGCCGCCAGCTGCCCGGTCTGCCCGACGAGCCCCGTCATCTGGACCATCACAGGTCCGCGCTGCGCGGGGAACCAGGTCGCGACCAGTCGCAGCACGGCGGGGAAGATCGCGGCGTCGCCGGCGCCCAGCAGCACGCGGGCGACCAGGGCGATGCCGATGCTGGGCGAGATCGCCATGACGAACTGTCCCAGCGCCATCAGCAACATGCCGATGACCATGATCGGGCGTGAGCCGTATCGGTCCAGCAGCACCCCGACGGGCAACTGCATGCCGCCGTACACGGCCAGCTGTACGACCGCGAAGAGAGACAGCGTGGCGGCATCCGCCTGGAACCGCTCGGCCGCATCGACTCCGACGGCGCTGAGTGAGCTGCGGTTGGTGATCGCGAGGATGTACGCGGCAACAGCGACACCCCACACGAGCCATGCCCGCCAGCCCGGTGTCGAACTGAGCGGGGGAGCGGTGGTCACAGGTCCAGGCTACTGCGACGGGTTCGTGTGGATGTCGCGATCAGCTCTCGGGGTCGTACTGGAACGCGCGCACCTCCTGCGCGCAGCGGCAGGCGCGGGCGATCTTCGCCGCCCATTCGACGGCGGCTTCCGCCGAGGGCAGTTCGAGCACGGAGTATCCGCCCTCGATTCGCGCGGTCTGCGGGTACGTGCCCGGCTTGGCATTGCCATCCGCGTCGACCAGGAGCGGCTCGACCGACTCGTCGATGCCACCGCCGAAGACCCAGACGCCGGCTGCCTTCGCCTCGCGCACGACGGCATGCGCCGCGGCCGCCACGCTGGGAAGCTCCTCGTCGGAGACATCCATCGCGCCGCTGGGGAATGAGATCAGGTACTTGGTCATCCGGTTCTCCTCTCCGGCGGTGGCTACGGAACCGACCGGGCCTCCAGTCTCGCGCGTGCACCGACCGCGCGAAAGGCGTCGCAGCCCGTGCGCCGATATCTCTTGACACGGATATGAAACAGGCGTTCAATATTAAACATGAGTTCAACCAGACGAGCGCCGCACACAGCGCCAGAGACGGCAGCGCGCATCCGCGACGCCGCCGTGGGGGAGTTTGCGGCGCACGGTTTCGCGAAGACGACGGTGCGCGGGATCGCTGCGGCTGCCGGTGTCTCTCCCGGACTCGTGATCCATCACTTCGGATCGAAGGACGCACTGCGTGCTGTCTGCGATGATCACGTTTTCGCGGTGCTCACCGCACGCAAGCGCGAGAACGCGCACCGCTCTCCCTTCGTCGTTGCGGAGTTGTTCGGCGACCCAGAGATGCGCACCCATGCCGAGTACCTGCTGAAGTCGATCCTCGACCCTTCCGAGCACGGGCAGCGCTTCTTCGATCACTATGTCGACATGGTCGAGAGGTTCATCGAGGACGGATTCGCGGGGTACACCATGCGACAGGGGGAAGACCGTCGCGCCCAGTCCGCGACGATCGCCGCACTGGCGCTGGCGCCACTGATGCTCGAACCCAAACTGCGTCGGGCGCTCGGTACGGCCGATCTGCAGGACTCGATGGGGCGGATCGCGCCATCGCTCTACGACCTCTATCTCCACGGCTTCATCGAGTCCGTGCCCGAGTCGCACGCGACTCCCGGTCCGCGCGCGACGCCGGGCAGCCAGCACGATCCTCCTGCAGAACCGGTCCCGTGAACTGCCCCCCCAGACCTCGATGGAGAACGATCATGAACCAGCAGACCGATTCGGCGGCATCCGCCATCAGCATCTCGAACCTCACCAAGTCCTTCGGCGCCGTGCGCGCTCTCGATGGGCTGACTCTCGACGTGGCACCGGGGGAGGTGCACGGCTTCCTCGGCCCCAACGGCGCGGGCAAGTCGACCACCATCCGCGTGCTCCTCGGCATCCTCCGGCACGACTCCGGAACCGTACGCGTACTCGGCGGTGATCCCTGGACCGACGCCGTCACCCTGCACCGACGTCTGGCCTATGTTCCCGGCGACGTGGAGCTCTGGCCGAATCTCACCGGCGGTGAGGCCATCGACCTGTTCGCGCGCCTGCGCGGCCGGATCGACGAGAAGAAGCGCGACGAGCTGATCGAGCGCTTCGATCTCGACCCGCGAAAGAAGGGACGCACCTACTCCAAGGGGAATCGGCAGAAGGTCGCGCTGATCTCGGCGCTGGCCTCGAACGTCGAACTGCTGCTTCTCGACGAGCCGACCGCCGGTCTTGACCCGCTCATGGAGGCGGTCTTCCAGGAGTGCATTCGAGAGGCCAAGGAGGCCGGACGCACGGTACTGCTCTCCAGCCACATCCTCGCGCAGGTCGAGGTGCTCGCGGACCGGATCTCGATCGTGCGCAACGGCAAGATCGTGGAGTCGGGAACACTCGGGGAGTTGCGGCACCTCGGGCGGACGTCGGTGACGGCGCAGACGACGACCGCACCGGCCGGTTTGGAGGCGCGGGAGGGCATCCACAACTACCTGCGGGACGGTAGCCAGCTTCGCTTCGATGCCGACACCCAACACCTCCCCGAGATCATGCGCGAGCTCTCCGCGCTCGGTGTGCAGACGTTGACCGCCGCACCGCCGACGCTGGAGCAGTTGCTGCTGCGCCACTACGGTGACGAGCTCAGCAGGAGCGCATCATGACCGCTGTGCTGGACGCACCGACGCGGGTGCACGTGGCATCCGGATCCGGCGGCTCGCTGACCGGGACGGGCAGGCTCCTGCTCTTCATGCTGCGCCGCGACCGTGTGCGCTTCACATCGTGGGTGCTCGGTTTGACGCTGATGATGGCGTACTTCGCGAACGCGATCGGCCTCATTCTCGATGAGACGGCAGTGCAGGGCTTCGCCGCGCTGGCGCGGAACCCGGTCATCGCGCTCATCGGTGGCCCCGGCTATGGTTTCGACGAGATCACAGTCGGCAGGATCGTGGTGGGGATCTACGGCGTCTATCTGATGCTCGGCGCAGCGCTGATGAGCATCCTCACCGTCTCACGGCACACCAGGGCCGAGGAACAAGCAGGACGAGCCGAGCTCGTACGTGCCAACGTCGTCGGTCGACACGCGCAGCTCGCGGCCGCGGTGATCCTCGTAGCGCTGATGAACGTCGTCATGACCGTGCTGATGGCACTCGCCTTCCACTTCTCCCCATTGGAGCCGGGAGTATTCGGGCCATCGCTGTTGTTCGCCTGCAGTGTCGGCGCCGTCGGGCTCGTCTTCGCGGGCGTGACAGCTGTCACCGTGCAGTTGTCGGCGTTCTCACGGGCCGCGTCAGGCATGGCCGGAGCGGTGCTCGGAGCAGCGTTCGTCATCCGCGGACTCGGGGACATGTCCCGCGCACAGGGCGGCGACCTCGGCTGGCTCTCGTGGCTGTCACCTCTCGGCTGGTCGCAGCAGACGGCACCGCTGACTCTTGACCGGTGGTGGCCCCTGCTGCTGTCGCTCGGGTTCGCGGTACTGTGCACGACGACCGCCGTGGCGCTACAGTCTCGCCGCGATCTCGCCGCGGGCATCCTTCCGGACCGGCTCGGCGCGGGTCGCGCTCCGGGCTGGCTGCGCGGCCCCCTGTCCCTGGCCTTCCGCCTACAGCGCTCTGCGCTGGTGTGGTGGTCGGTGGCGATCCTGCTCGGCGGCATCACCTTCGGCACGTTCGCCGAGCCCATGGTCGAGAATGCGGCCGGGCTGCCCGACGAGATCATGATCATCTTCGGAGGGACCGAGGGGATCATCGAGGGCTATCTGGGCTTCATGAGCGTCTACTTCGCGTTCATGGTGGCCGTGTTCGCCATCCTCTCGGTGCAGGCCTTGGTCGGCGAGGAACAGTCGGTCCGTACGGAGCCGGTACTCGCCGCCTCGGTGTCACGCGCCGGATGGCTGCTGTCGTGGACCATCGTCGCCGCGCTCGGCTCGGTCTGGCTGCTCGCGCTGGCAGGGGTGGGCAACGGCATCGGTGCCGCACTCGCAACGGATGAGTGGGGGCTGCTCGGTGACGTGCTCGTTGGACAGATCGCGCAGGTCACTTCCGTGTGGGCTCTGCTGGGACTCGCCGTCGCGCTCTACGGGTTCGCCCCGCGGCTCGTCGGCCTCACGTGGGCCGTGTTCGGGTGGGGGACGGCACTGAGCCTGTTCGGCGACATGCTGCAGCTCGACGAAGCGCTGTTGTCGACCTCGGTGTTCCGACACGTCGGTCAGTACCCCGCACAGGATCTATCGTGGTCCGGCGTGGCGGTGCTCACGGCCGCGACGGTCGCGCTGATCGGCATCGGCGTCGCCGGGTTCCGACGTCGCGACCTGACGACGGCCTGACCGGCGACAGTCGCACAGTACGGCGTCACTGGCGTGTCGAGCCGGCAAGACGGTACTGTGCGACTGTTGCGGTCTGCAGATGAAGAGAAGGGTGTCATTCATGGCATCGGAGACAGCGTTCGGACGACACCACCTCCCGATCCAGCGGCCGCGCGTTGGGGCAGACACTCCGGTGGATGCCCGGGATGCCGTGCCGCCGCATCCCGCAGCGCCGCTGCGGCCGCCGGCAGGCGCTCCGAACGTGCTGATCATCCTCGTCGACGACATGGGGTTCGGCGGCAGCAGCGCGTTTGGTGGCCCGTGTCAGATGCCCGCGGCCGAACGTATCGCCGCCGACGGCGTCAAACTGACCCGTTTCCACACGACGGCGCTGTGCTCGCCATCGCGTCAAGCGCTGATGACGGGGCGCAACCACCACTCCGCCGAGATGGGAGCTCTCGCTGAGGTCGCGACCTCGTTCCCCGGCTATACCGGCGTGCGTCCCGATGACTGCGCGACGCTGGCGCAGGTGCTCAAACTGAATGGCTATTCCACCGGCATGTTCGGCAAGCATCATCAGACACCGCCCTGGGAGACGAGCCCGTCCGGGCCGTTCGACCGTTGGCCGACAGGGGAGGGGTTCGAGCGCTTCTACGGCTTCATCGGCGGCGACACGCACCAGTACACTCCCGCTCTCGTCGACGGAACGAAGCCGATCGAGCCGCCGCGCACCTACGAGGAGGGTTACCACCTCTCGGAGGACCTGGTCGATCAAGCCATCGACTGGATCGGGAACCTGACATCCCTCACGCCCGACAAGCCGTGGTTCACCTACCTCGCCTTCGGTGCGACGCACGCGCCGCATCACGCCCCGCAGAGCTACCTGGAGGCGGTGCGCGGCGCCTTCGACCACGGCTACGACGAAGAGCGGGCTCGTATCTTCGCTCGCCAGAAGCAACTCGGGGTCATTCCCGCCGATGCCGAGCTCACTTCACCGAACGCGAAGATCCCCTCGTGGGATGAGCTCACGCCTGCCGACCAGCGGGTGGGTGCCCGACTTTTCGAAGCGTATGCCGCCATGGCCCGGCACATGGATGATCAGGTCGCTCGCCTGATGGACTCTCTGGAAGAGCAGGGCGTTCTGGACGACACGCTGATCTTCTACATTCTCGGCGACAACGGGGCTTCTGCGGAGGCTGGCGCGTACGGGACGTTCAATGAGATGGCCTATCAGAATAATGTGCTGATGACCACGGCGGACATCGAGCCTCATCTCGACGAGGTCGGGACGCCGGCGTCATTCAACCACGTTCCGTCTGGATGGGCGCAGGCGCTGAACACGCCCTACCAGTGGAGCAAGATCGTCGCTTCGCATTGGGGAGGAACCCGGACCGGTACCATCGTGCGCTATCCGGGCAAGGTGCCTGCGGGGGAGTGCCGCCACCAGTTCACCCATCTCATCGATGTCGTTCCGACCGTGCTCGAGTACGCGGGAATTCCCGAACCCGTGAGTGTCAACGGCGTACAGCAACGTCCGGTCGAGGGCACGAGCTTCAAGTACGCGCTTGAGGATGCAGGCGCCGCTGAGCGCCACATCACGCAGTACTTCGAGATCGCGGGAAACCGTGGCATCTATCACCAGGGGTGGACGGCGGTGACGCAGCACCTGCTGCCGTGGCCGGATCCAGACGACCAGATCCCCGCGCTCACGGACGATGCCTGGGAGCTGTACGGTCCCGATGACTGGACACAGGCGCATGATCTCGCCAGCGAGATGCCTGAGAAGCTGCGAGAGATGCAGGACCGGTTCCTCATCGAGGGGGCCAAGTACAACGTGCTGCCCATCGACGACCGCGAACGGGAGCGCTTCGATCCGACGATCGCGGGGCGGCCCGATCTGATGGGCGGCCGCACGCGACAGGTGCTGCGGCCGGGCATGTCGCGTCTGAACGAGAACACCGTGCTGAACGTCAAGAACAGGTCGTTCTCGGTGACGGCACGCGTTCAGTTAGACGAGGGTGTGACGGCGCGTGGCGCTCTGATCGCGCAGGGCGGAGGATTCGGCGGCTGGAGCCTGTACTTCGCCGAGGGCCGTCTCACCTACGCGCACAACTTCGTCGGCTTGGGGACGCATTCCGTACGTTCGGATCGAGTGCTGACGGCGGGGGAGCACGACATCCGCCTTGAGTTCGCCTACGACGGCGGCGGAGTCGGCAAGGGCGGCACCGCGTCGTTGTTCTACGACGACGACCGCGTGGCCTCCGGGCGAATCGAACGCACCGTGCCGGGACTGTTCTCGTTCGATGAAGGACTCGACGTGGGACTCGACAGCCTCGACCCGGTGGTAGCCGACTACGGAGTCGAGCGTGGGGTCTTCTCCGGATCGATCGCCCAGGTCGTCATAGATACGGGGGATGACGCCGTTTCGGACCCGAACCTCGTGCTCAGGACGCGCTATCGCCGCCAGTGATCGGCGTGACGCTCAGCGCTCCAGACGACCGGGACGTCGCGCATAACGAGCACATGGTCGAGTTCGGCCGCACCTGTCGGGAGGCCATCGAAGAAGCTCGAGGCGGCATGCCTGATGTGACCGGGGTGCACCCGCCACGCATCGGTGTCGAGGTGCAGCGCCTCGAGCCCAAGGCTCCGTGTCGGCGACAAGCCGAGGGAGTCCTTTCGGAAGAACTCGGATGCCTGCTCGACGTCGGCGAACAGCGAGCTGCGGAAATGCGCAGGTTCGGTGACATCGACGGCGACGTCCACGCGAAGGTCGGTCGAGGTGACCGTGACATGCACGCTGTCGTGCGACTCGATCGAGGTCACGCGAGCCGCTTCGTGCACGCCGGGGAAGACACGACCGCCGGCGGCACGGGCCAGCCGCGATGCAGAGTGGCGGCGGGGGATGAAGACGCCGGTGCGCACGCCGCGCAGACCATCCCATTCGACGGCGATCCGGTGCGCGGCGCTCTCGCTGCGATGGCCGGCCCGCGGTGCGAACCACGCCGGTCGGAAGTGCGCAAGGCGGATAAGGCAGACGCCGGCTACGGCGCTGCCGTCAACCAGTTGTGGGCGAAGCCCGTCGGGAAGTATCGGAGCGATCGCGTCTGGCTGAACCCGGTAGTTGACGAGAAGCCGTCGCTCGATTGTCGCTGCCATGCGCGGAGTCGTGATGGTCACGGCCACATCGTATGACGGTGCGCGCGTTATGTGTGCCGGGGGCGTGATCCTCGTGTCGTGTCAGGCGTGGGGAGAGGTGCAACTACCTGAACTGACATAATGTGCATTATCGGCTTTAGCGCGTGGGTGCTCACCGGAGTCGTTGCCGTCTAGGGCATCGCCGCGGACACCAGGTCGCGAGCAGCCGCCGGGTACAACGGGATCTCCACGTCATCATCGCTGAGCGAGCGCCACAGAACGGGAACGACAGTGCCATCGGATTCTGTGAGCGTGCCGCCGCCCTTCGGCGGTTCCGGATCGAGCCTCCCGGCGAACACGGCGACGACCTCGTGGCCGAGCGCGCCCTCGTAGGTGAAGATGCTCTCGACGACGCCGAGCTGCGTGAGGTCGATGATGCTGGCGTCGAGCTCTTCATCGATCTCTCGGATGATCGCCTGCTCGAAGGTCTCGCCGAGTTCAACGCTCCCTCCGATGAGACGGTGGAAGCCCAGCGGGTTCTCACGCGTCCGGCCGTTGGCGCTGACCAGGTGATGCGATCCGTCGGCACTGGGAACGACGATCATGGCCTTGACACGAACGATGGAGCGATCGACAGACATAGGGTCCATCATCGCGCACGTGAGTGGACGCGCTCATGAGAACTGGTGATACTGATCGGATGACCACAACGCGCCGTCGCCTCACCGGTTCACTCACAGCCGGAGCGGCAGTCCTGCTGTTGGCACTCACCGGCTGCTCAGCGTCGGCGACTCCGCCTGCCGCAGACGACAGTGCAACCACGAAGCCGACGGCGACGTCGCCCGCGCCGTCACCGACAACATCCTCCGCCACCCCGCAGCAGAGTTTTCTCGACTGGCTCGCGGCGAGCCGCGAGCCGAATGCTGATGTCGCGTGCGCCTATCTCAGTGACGCCTTGGTCGAGCGGATGCTGGCCGAGATGAAGGCCAGTGGATTCCCGGTCTCCGACTGCGCGGAGATGACGAATGTCACCGCTCAGGCCTACGCGGCCACGGGCGACGTCGCGGAGGTCGACATCGAGACCGTCTCTGAAGAAGCGCAGCGCGCGGAACTCTTCGTGACGTACGCCGGCGGCAGTTGCGGCACTGTCGTGCTCGAACCCGGCGTGGAGCACTGGATCATGACCGAGCAGTCCGAAGAGCAGTGCTGAGCGGCCCCTCAGTCACCTGATCCACCAGGGACCCGAGCGACAGCGATGAGGTGCGCGCTCATATCGCGAACGCCCGGGCGGTCCGCTGCGGCACGCGCGATCGCCAGCGCTGCCTGAGAGAGCTCCTCCCCCGCATCCACCATCGATTCGAGCAGGATACCTGCAGGACCCTCGACGCCGACGACCTCGATGACGTCGAGTCCGGCGGCAGTCGCTTCGGATGCCAGCTCCTCGGCGGTATGGAAGTGCCCGGCGGGGAATCGCATGCCATCAGCGGGTTTTCCCTGGGCCGCGAGGGAGACCCACTCCCCCGGATACGGCTCCGGAACGTCGCGGCCCAGTGTGGCCTGACCAAACGCGATGTATCGCGACAGGCCAGCGGCGAAGACGAATCCGCCAGGACCGACAACGCGCGCTGCTTCGCGCAACGCAAGGATTCGATCAGCATAGGCGGCCAGGTGATACAGAGGGCCGAGCAGCAGGGCCGCATCGAAGGACCCAGCGGCGAACGGCAGCTCTCTGGCGTCTCCCACCCGCGCGTTGAGGCCGAGCGCGCGGGCTTGCTCGACGTGACGCGAAACCGGATCGAGAACTTCGACGACGTAGCCGGCATCCGTCAGCGCGCGTGCGTGGATTCCCGCGCCGCCACCGATGTCGATCATCGTGCCCGCCGAGACATGCTCCCGAATGATCTCTTGCGTCCGCACGTACTCCAGCGGACCCTGCGCCGAACGCGTCGTCAGACGCGCATGCTCATCGAACACACTCGTGTAGTAGGACTGGATGCGGGCATCAATGTCCTCCTGCATCGGCACCGAGTCACGCCCCGACGTAGTCGGCGAGGTGCTGCCCTGTCAGCGTCGAACGCGCCGCCACGAGGTCGGCCGGGGTGCCCTCGAACACCACGCGACCGCCGTCGTGTCCTGCCCCCGGGCCGATGTCGATGATCCAGTCGGCGTGCGCCATCACCGCCTGGTGGTGCTCGATCACGATGACCGTCTTTCCGGAATCAACGAGCCGGTCGAGCAGCGCGAGCAGATTGTCGACGTCGGCGAGGTGCAAGCCGGTGGTCGGCTCGTCGAGCACGTATGTCTCTGCCGCCTCGCCCATCTGGATGGCGAGCTTCAGGCGCTGACGCTCTCCGCCCGAGAGAGTGGAGAGCGGCTGGCCGAGCGTGAGGTAGCCGAGCCCGACGTCCTCCATACGGCTGAGGATCTTCACGGCCGCGGGGATCCTGGTATCGGGTGCCGAGAAGAACGCGTGCGCCTCGGCCACGGGCAGATCGAGCACCTGCGTGATATCGAGTCCACCCAGCCGGTAGTCGAGCACCGCTGCTTGGAAACGCTTGCCGCCACAATCCTCACAGGGCGTCTCGATGGTGTCCATGAACCCGAGCTCTGTCACGATCACGCCGGCGCCCTTGCACGTGGGGCATGCGCCTTCGCTGTTCGCACTGAACAACGCGGGCTTGACGCCGTTCGCCTTCGCGAATGCCTTGCGGATCGGATCGAGCATTCCGGTGTACGTGGCGGGGTTGCTGCGGCGCGAGCCCTTGATCGCCGTCTGATCGATCGAGACGACGTCCGGACGCGGCGAAATGGAGCCGTGCACGAGTGAACTCTTACCCGAGCCAGCGACACCGGTGATCACCGTGAGCACCCCGGTCGGGACGTCCACATCGACGTTCTTCAGATTGTTCGCGTTGGCACCGCGTACCTCGATGACCCCGGTACGTGTGCGGACGCCCTCCTTGAGACGCGCGCGATCCTTCAGATGTCGGCCGGTGACCGTGTCACTGGCGGCGAGGTCCTCGACCGAACCCTTGAAGTCGATCTCGCCTCCCGCGCTACCGGCTCCGGGGCCGAGATCGACGACATGGTCGCCGATCGCGATGGTCTCTGGCTTGTGCTCGACGACCAGAACGGTGTTCCCCTTGTCGCGCAGCTGCAGCAGCAGGGCATTCATCTGCTGAATGTCGTGCGGATGCAACCCGATCGTCGGCTCATCGAAGACGTAGGTGACGTCGGTGAGGGATGATCCCAGGTGCCGAAGCAGCTTGATGCGCTGGGCCTCTCCCCCACTCAGCGTGCCCGACGGGCGCTCCAGGCTCAGATACCCGAGTCCCAGTGTCACGAAGGAATCGAGATTCGCCCGCAGCGCCTCCAGCAGCGGACCGGCACCGGGGAGTTCCAGCCCGCGGACCCAGGTGGCCAGGTCGGTCACCTGCATCCGACAGGCATCGGCGATGCTGACGCCATCGATCTTCGACGACCGCGCCCCCTCCGTCAGACGGGTCCCGTCGCATTCGGGGCATGTGGCGAACGTCGCGGCGCGTTCGACGAATGCGCGGATGTGCGGCTGCAGGGCGTCGATGTCTTTGGACAGCATCGACTTGCTGATCTTGGGGATTAATCCCTCGTAGGTGATGTTGATGTCGTTGATCTTGACCTTGGTCACCTCGCCGTACAGGAACAGGTGGCGCTGCTTCTCGGTGAACGAGGCGATCGGCTTGTCGGCCGGGTAGAAGCCCGAGCCGGCGAACTGCTTCACCATCCACCCGTCGGCGGTGTAGCCGGGCACCAGGATGGCGCCGTCCGACAGCGACTTCGATTCGTCGACGACCTGTGTCAGATCCAGATCCGACACCGATCCCCTGCCCTCGCAGCGTGGGCACATACCGCCCAGATAGACGGCATCCTTCACGATCTTCTTCTCGCCGCCCGGCCCCGTCATCACACCGCTCGCGCGCTGGGTCGGGATATTGAACGAGAAGGCCGTCGGGCCACCGATGTACGGTGCGCCGAACCGCGAGAACAGGATGCGCAGCATTGCATTCGCGTCCGTGACGGTTCCCACCGTTGACCGCGGGTTGGCGCCGAGGCGTTCCTGATCGACGAGGATCGCCGTCGTGAGGCCCTCGAGCACGTCGACATCCGGTCGCGGCACCGATGGCATGAACCCCTGCACGAAGGCGCTGTAGGTCTCGTCGATCATGCGCCGGGACTCCGCCGCGATCGTGTCGAAGACGAGAGAGCTCTTGCCCGACCCCGAGACGCCGGTGAAGACCGTGAGACGCCGTTTCGGGATGCTGACGCTGACGCTCTTGAGGTTGTTCTCGCGTGCCCCCTCGACGCGGATGACGTCGTGGCCGTCCGCCGGATGCCTGTCTGCCACGGGTGGCTCCTTCCGCCGGGTTTTCTACGCCGGACCGTCTGATCCTTGCATCCACGTCCGACACACGCCACCCTCCATGGGCGAGAAAGTCGTGTGCCGGCGCCGGCACCCCGCTACGCTGAGGAACATCACCTTCATAGGAGACTCAAGGAAAGGTTCCCCATGACCGATGCACTCACTGAAGCGAAGAGCTTCATGAAGTCCGTTCGCACGTTCCTCGCCGTGTCCGGTGCGATCGCACTGATCGCCGGCATCGTTCTGCTCGCCTGGCCGAGCAAGACCGCGGTGATCGTCACCGGTATCTTCGCGTCCTACCTCATCGTCGGGGGCCTCGTCTACATCGGGCTCGGCATCTTCTCGGGCAAGGGTGGCGGCTGGGCCCGTGTCGGGCACATCCTGCTGGGTCTGCTGTATCTCGCGGCAGGAATCATCGCCTTCGCCAACCTGGGCGCGGCGAAGGTCACCCTGGCGATCGTCGTCGCCATCTTCATCGGCATCAGCTGGATCGTCGACGGCGTCGTCGCCTTGAGCATCATGGGGCAGAAGACCACTAAGGTCTGGACGCTGCTGTACTCGCTGCTCAGCATCATCGCCGGTATCGTCGTCATCCTGTCGCCGCTGTACGCAGCCGCCCTGCTGTGGATCGTGCTCGGCGCCTCGCTCGTGGCGCTGGGACTCATCCAGATCATCCGTGCGATCACGATGAAGAAGGACGTCGAGGCACTGGCCGTCTGACCGTCCCCTCACAACGAGAGAAGGCGCCCCGAGCAATCGGGTCGCCTTCTCTCGTTCGTGCGACGGTCGAGACCGACCATCGCACAAGGGTCACTCGGCGATGAAGTCCGAAGTGTCACCGATGAGTCGTGTGTTGTCTGCCGGAACCGCGTCGATGGCCGCCTGCGCGACCTCCGCAGCAAACTCGGACACGTTGTAGAGCTTGCCGGCAGACTCGCGGCGCCCGGCGATGGCACCCGGGTTCGCGCGCTCGAGCAGCGTGGCCGTGATGGTTCCCTCGATCATGTCGCCGGAGACCACCGTGAAACCGATGCCCTTCTCAGTCAGCCCCGGGATCAGCTCACGAAGAGCGTCTTCACCGGCGCGCTTCGACTTGGCGACCGGCTCGTACTCGGGCATGGTCGGGGTCGTCCGGATGAAGTGCGCCTGGTGGCTGGTGACGAACACCACGCGGGCGCCGTCACCCAGCAGCGGCTCGGCTGCCTTCAGCACACCCACCTGCGCGTCGCGGTTGAGCTTGAGTGCGTAGTCCTCGGCCATGCCGGATTCCATGCCGCCCGATGCGTTGAGCACCAGGATGTCAAGACGCCCGAACTCATCGCGCACCTGGTCGAACATCGCCGAGACCGACGCGGGGTCGGTCAGATCGGCGCCCACGACCAGAGCCCGGCGTCCCAGCGCACGCAGCTCGTTCGCGAGCTTCTCAGCGCGCGGCGCCTTGTTGCGGAAGTTGATCACGACATCTGCGCCGGCCTCGGCGAAGTAGCGGATCGTGTCGGCGCCGATACCTCGCGACGAACCGGTGACCAACGCCACCTTGCCGTCGAGGGATCCGGCGGGAAGAACCTGGGACATAACTACTCCTCGGGGGCGCGGATTTCGCACGTTCAGCGACGTCCCAGCCTACAGCGTCGCGGGTCGGGCCGAGCGTTCCCCACGCGTGGTAAGTTGAGCGCAGGAGGGCCCATGGACGGCTTCACGACATTCATCACGGTCATCGACGAGTGGGCGTGGATCGGCTGGATCGTGCTGATCGCCCTCTTCTTGGTGATCGAAATGCTCACGCTCGATCTCACCTTCCTGATGCTGTCGTTCGGCGGCGCCGTCGGCCTGGTCACCGACTTGGTCGGGGTACCGATCTGGGCGCAGGTCATCATTGCCGGCGCCGCGGCCGCGGCCTTCGTGTTCTTCTTGCGGCCACCGTTACTGCATCGCCTCAGCCGGGATGAAGATCCGACACCGACGAACCTCGACGCGTTGCTCGACCAGCGTGGCGTCGCACTCACCGACATCACCCAAGGGTCGGGACAGGTCAAGCTCGGCAACGGTGACACCTGGACCGCGCGGAGCTTCGACGGTGCTCCGATCAGTCAAGGCAGCCGTATCGCTGTCACCGAGATCGACGGCGCGACCGCGATCGTCCACCCCGTCACGGAAGAGGACTTCTGATGGACAGCTCGATCATCCCTGCCGCGATCGCCTGGGTGCTGGCGATCGCCGTCATCATCTTCGTGCTCGTCACCCTGGCGCGGGCGATCCGGATCATCCCCCAGGCGACAGCCGGCGTCGTCGAGCGACTCGGTCGCTATCACAAGACACTTACGCCGGGCCTCAACCTTTTGGTTCCGTTCATCGACCGGCTGCGCCCGTTGATCGACATGCGCGAACAGGTGGTGTCATTTCCCCCGCAGCCGGTGATCACCGAAGACAACCTCGTCGTCTCGATCGACACGGTGGTCTACTTTCAGGTGACCGACGCCCGCGCCGCTACCTACGAGATCGCGAACTACCTCGGCGCCGTCGAGCAGCTCACGACCACGACGTTGCGCAACGTCGTCGGCGGACTCAACCTCGAAGAGGCGCTCACCAGCCGTGACGAGATCAATGGGCAGCTGCGGGTGGTGCTCGACGAGGCGACCGGCAAGTGGGGCATCCGCGTCTCGCGGGTCGAGCTGAAGGCGATCGACCCGCCCGTCTCGATCCAGGACTCGATGGAGAAGCAGATGCGTGCCGAGCGTGACCGTCGCGCTGCGATCCTGACGGCCGAGGGGTCGAAGCAGTCGCAGATCCTCGAAGCCGAGGGTCAGCGTCAGGCCGCAATCCTCAAGGCCGAGGGTGACAAGCAGGCGGCTGTGCTCCGAGCGCAGGGTGAGGCCGAAGCGATCCAGAACGTCTTCACGGCGATTCACCAGGGCCGTCCCGACGACAAGCTGCTCGCCTACCAGTACCTGCAGATGCTTCCGAAGATCAGCGAGAGCGAATCCAGCAAACTCTGGATCATCCCCAGCGAGCTCACCGAGGCGCTCAAGGGCATCGGCAGCGCGTTCACGCCCCGCCCGGGCTCCGACTCACAGCGCGACGCGTGACGCACCCGTACTTCCGAGGAATCGACGGTCCCAGGGTTCTCGCGCACCGCGGTCTGGCGTCCGCCCCCGGGCAGGATCCCGCGATCTGGGAGAACACAGCAGCAGCATTCGCCGCGGCGGATGCTGCGGGAGCGCGCTATATCGAGACCGACTGCCAAGTCACCGCTGACGGCGACGTCGTACTGTTCCACGACAGCACGCTGCAGCGCATCGCCGGGGACCCTCGGTCGATTGCTTCGGTGCGCACCGCCGAGCTTGTCGATCTCTTCGCCGACCACGGTGGGCTGCTGACGGTCACCGAAGCTCTCGAGGCCTTTCCGCGCTCACGCTTCAACATCGATGTGAAGGTTGCCGCTGTCGCCGCCCCGATCGGTGCGCAGATCGCTCCGCACGCGCACCGCGTTCTGTTGACGAGCTTCTCAGACCGCAACCGCGCGGCGGCGCTGGACTCCGTTCGACGCGCGGGCGCCGAGATACCACCGGCGACCTCCGGCGGTAAGCGCGTCATCGCGGCGTTGCGTGCACTCTCCGGGGCCCGCCTCTCCCCCGCTCGCGCACTGCGCGGCGTCGACGCCGTGCAGATCCCCGAACGTCATGCCGGCGTGCGCATTCTGACGCCCTCACTCGTGCGGGCGGCGCACGCGCTGGGGGTCGAAGTGCATGTGTGGACCGTCAACGATCCCGCCGAGATGCAACGCCTCGTCGATGCGGGCGTCGATGGAATCGTGACCGATCGTGCGGATCTCGCGCTGGGTACGCTCGGTCGACCCTGATACACCCAAAACGTCGTCCTTAACCTGAGAATATCCTGAGTCTTCCGCGCAGAACTCGCGACCATGCATGAAGCGCACAGGCGCGAGCGCTATACCTGACAGCGACGAGAGGACCACACAATGGCAGATCGCAGCCTTCGCGGCATCCGATTGGGTGCGCAGAGCCTTCAGAGCGAAGAGGGCGTCGTTTTCATGGAACGTCGCGCTACGACGTACAAGTGCGAGTCGTGCGGTCAGGAGACCACGCTGATGTTCGCCGCGGATGCGGAGTCTCCGCAGACCTGGGAGTGCCGCGCGTGCGGCGCGGAAGCGGTGCTGCAGGTCGACGGCGCATCGGTCAAGCTCGAAGAGGCCGACGAGAAGGCGGCCCGCACGCACTGGGACATGCTTCTCGAGCGTCGCACCCGCGACGAGCTCGAAGAGCTTCTCGCAGACCGGCTCGCCTACGTGCGGGCACGTCGTGGCGACGGTGACGACCCGTCGCACGAGCGCATCGGCGCATGAGGCACCGACGCTGAATCACTCGCGCCGGGCGCGCACGCCGGCGATGATCAGCGTGACGCAGCCTGAGACCAGCAGCACCAGCTGAATCCAGGGGCCCAGCACGACACCCGCCGTGAGGCCGGAGCGTAGCTCGACATCCTCGAGCAACGCTCCGGCCTCATCTGCGTCCAGCGACGAGACGGTCGAGCCGTCCGGACGAATGATCTGACTCGTGCCCACCGTAGAGACGTTGACGACGCTGCGCCCCGTCTCGATCGCGCGCATGCGCGCGAAGGCGAGCTGCTGCAGGTTCTCGTCGGTGCCACGGAAGTCGGCGTTGTTGGTCTGGAACACGAGCACTTCGGCACCGGCGGTCACACTCTCGCGGATGACCTCGTCGTAGATCACGTCGAAGCAGATGGCCAGCCCCACGCGCACGCCGTCGACGTCGACGAACGGCGGGTTGACGCCCGGCGTGTACTCCCTGCCGATCAGGCCGATGAGGTCGGGAGCGATGGCGTAGTAGAAGTCACGGTCCGGCACGTACTCGCCGAACGGCACCGGGTGGCGCTTGTCGTGACTCTGCGTCGCGGTGCCCTCGTCGGTCCACAGGAAAGACGTGTTGAAGTACTCCTCGCCGCGTTGCGTCGCGGTGTTGGCGAGCAATGGCGCGTCGAAGACGTTCACCAGCCGGGTGAGCCGCCGTGCTGTCGCGGGATCCTGGAACGGGTCGTAGTCGACCCCGCCCTCCGGCCAGACGACGAGGTCGATATCCTCACCGCGCAACGCATCCATCGCCTCGGTCTGCGCGGTGATCACACCGTAGGGTTCGCGATCGTCGAAGTACCCGGTCGCACCGTTGCCCTGCACCGCGGCGATGCTCATCGCTCCGGACGGCGTCGTCGGGAACAGTGGCGTGAACACGAGAACGAGCACCGTCAGCGCCGGGGCGATCAGGCGCAACGGCTGTCGCCACGTGCGCATTCGTACGACCTCGATCAGCAGGGCTACCGCCGCGACCATCAGGAAGGTCAGGCCGCTCACGCCCACCCACGAGGCGACCGGAGCGAATGGCCCTTCCGACTGCGTCATGCCCAGCCGTGCCCAGGGAAAGCCACCGTACGGCCAGTTGCCGAGAAAGAGCTCGTGCACCGTCCAGAGCGCTGCGACGGTGAGTGGCAGCACCACGGTCCTGCTCCGCGGCCAAGCGCGTGGAAGCCACCGGTACGCCAGCGTGATGGGCACCAGCGCAATGGCCGTCAGCGCTGCCTCGAGCACGAACAGTGCCACCCATGGAATCGGGCCCAGATAGCGGGCGGTCCACGACACGAGCAGGGCGAACAGCACGAGTCCGTAGACCGCAGCCACCAGCAGCGCGCCGCCGAAGCGCCGGCCGATCAGGGCGGGCAGCAGCAGGGCAAGTGCGACGAAAGCCAAGGGCCATGCCGCCACTGCGGGGAAGGCGAAGTTCATCAGCACACCTGCGGCCGCGGCCATCGGTACGGCGAGCCACAGGGGCACGAGCGGGCGCACAGGAGCCGCGGTGGCGGATGCCGGCATCCGGGTCACACCGCCGAGTACGCGACGATGCCGCGACGCACACCATCGAGTGCACGCCGTGCAGTACGGGCGAGCTGGTCGTCCTCGGCGACGATCGAGAGCTGATCGAGCAGATCGATCGTCTGCTTCGACCAGCGCACGAAGTCACCCGCAGCCATATCGGCATCGACCAGCACCCGATCGAGGGAACCGCCTCGCGTCCAATTGTGCATCGCCGCAGCGAGCCCAGGAGCCAGCGGCTCGGTGCGTGGCAGGCCGTAGTCGTGCTCCAGCTCATCGAGCTCGACCCACAACCGCATCGTCTGGTCGTAGGCGATGCGGAACGCCCCGCGGGGCAGACCACGCTCGCCGAGGTTCTGTTCATCACGGCGGGGTTCGTACACCAGGCAGCTCGCCATGGCCGCAAGCGAGGGTGCATCGAGGTTGCGCCACAGGTTGTTCCGTAGCGCCTCTGCGACAAGCAGATCGCGCTCTCCGTAGATGCGACGCATCGTGCGGCCGGCCTCGGTGAGAGCGAGGTCACCGCCCTCGCCGTCGAGATAGCCGACCACCTGCAGCACGTCGATGACGCGGTCGAAAGTGCGGGCGACAGTGCCGGTGCGGGTCTCGATCTGCCGGCGTGTGCGATCGGTCTCGCGCTTGAGGGAGTAATACCGCTCTGCCCACCTCGCATGGGCTTCCCGATCGGGGCATCCGTGGCAGGAGTGGCGCTGCATGCGCGTCCGCAGACCCTGGATCTTCTTCATCCGCTTCTCGCGGACGGCTCGGGGCGCCGCCGCGTCCTTGCGGTTCTTCTTCTCGAGGTCGCTCAGCTCGCGGCGGATCGCCGCGTAGTCGGGAAAGTCCCCGTGTTCGCACTTCATCGCGGTGCGGTAGCCCTGCAGGGATTCCTCGGCGTCCTTGACCTTGCGTGCCAGGCCGACCACGGCGCGGTCCGCCTGGAACTGCGCGAACGACGATTCGAGGATCTCGCGCGCCCGTTCCCGACCGAACCGGTCGATCAGGTTGACGGCCATGTTGTAGGTGGGGCGGAAGCTGGAGTTCAGCGGATAGGTGCGCCGCGAAGCCAGCGCGGCGACCGCCTGCGGGTCCATGCCCGCGGTCCATTGCACGACCGCGTGACCCTCCACATCGATGCCGCGGCGGCCGGCGCGCCCCGTGAGCTGGGTGTACTCCCCTGAGGTAATCGCGACCCGCGCCTCGCCGTTGAACTTCTCCATCTTCTCGAGGACGACGGTGCGCGCGGGCATGTTGATTCCCAGCGCGAGCGTCTCGGTGGCGAAGACGGCCTTCACGAGCTTTCGCTGGAACAGTTCTTCGACGACTTCCTTGAAAGCGGGCAGGAGGCCGGCATGGTGGGCGGCGACACCCCGCTCCAGATTGTCGCGCCACTCCCAGAATCCGAGCACATCGAGGTCCTCGTCCTGCAAGGAGCGTGTGCGGTCATCGACGATCGCCTTGATCTCGGCGCGTTCCTCCGCTGTGGTCAGTCGCACACCGGCGCGTCTGACCTGCTGCACGGCAGCATCGCACCCGACGCGGCTGAAGATGAAGAAGATCGCCGGCAAGAGGTTCGCCCGTTCGAGCAGACGGACCACGTCGGGACGATCCATACGCTCGATGCGGCGCTCGTCGGCACCCCTGTTCGGGCGCTTACCGCCGCGCGGCGGGCGTTGAGCGTGACGGCCGGCGTGGCGGTTGCTGCGGTACTCCTGCGCCCGACGATTGCTCTCATGTCGCGGACCGGAAGAAGAGCGCAGGCGTGACAACTCCTGATTGACCTGTGCCGTGGCGACACCGGCGCGGTCGTCGAACAACGGCAGCAGGTCATCGCGCACCAGCACGTGCTGCTCCAGCGGTACCGGGCGGATCTCGGAGACGATCACATCGGTGTCACCGCGGACCGTGTCAAGCCAGTCACCGAACTCCTCGGCGTTCGACACCGTGGCACTGAGAGAGATCAGTCGCACATCCTGCGGAAGGTGCAGGATCACCTCTTCCCACACGGGGCCGCGGAACCGGTCGGCGAGGTAGTGAACCTCGTCCATGACGACATAGCGCAGCCCGCGCAGGGCGTCGGAGTCGGCGTACAGCATGTTGCGCAGCACTTCGGTAGTCATCACGACGATGCGCGCGTTGCCGTTGATGTTGGTGTCGCCGGTGAGCAGACCGACCTGGTCCGCGCCGTACACATCGACCAGCTCACGGAACTTCTGATTCGACAGCGCCTTCATCGGCGTGGTGTAGAACGCCTTGTCGTTCGCGGTCTGCATCGCCATGTGGATCGCGAACTCGCCGACGATCGTCTTGCCCGCACCGGTGGGGGCGGCGACCAGCACACTGCGCCCGCGCTCGAGGGCCTGACAGGCTTCGACCTGGAACGGGTCCAGGTCGAAGCGCTGCTGGGCCGAGAACGCCTGTGTCTGCGGGTGCTCCGCGGCCGATCGGGCTGCCGCGTAGCGCTCAGCGGGTGATGTCATGCTGCCGGGGCGTCCGGGTCAAGACCTGCGGCGATCTCGCGCTTCTTCTTGCGGCGGTCGAACAGCAACGACAACAGGGCCGCGGCGAAGTAGAGCACCACGAGAATGCCGGCCAGCAGCAGCATCGAACCGATGTCGGCCGCGGGCGTCGCGATCGCCGCGAACAGCGAGGCGACAAGGATCGCGATCCGCCACCCCTTCAGCATCGCCGCACCGGACATCACACCGGCGAGGTTCAACGCCACCATGAACACCGGCAGCACGAACGAGACACCGATCACCAGAACGAACTTCAGGATGAAGTCGTAGTAGTAATCGGAATCGAAGAAGTTCACGCCGATCTCGGGCACGAAGCTCGACATCACTTCGATCACGTGCGGTGCCACCAGCACGGCGACGTACCCACCGGTGAAGAACAGCGGTATCGCCGCACCGACGAACGCGAGCGTGTACCGGATCTCTTTCTTGGTGAGCCCCGGCATGACGAACGCCCAGATCTGCCACAGCCAGACCGGTGCCGACAACAACAGACCGATCGACAGAGCCATGCGGATTCGCAGGTTGAATCCAGAAGCGATGCCCGTGAACATCAACTCCGCGAAGTCGCCACCGCGCTCTTCATCGATGATGCGGATCGGCTCGGTCAGGAAGTTGATGATCGGGTCGGTGACGATGAATGCGATCACCATACCGGCCGCGAGGCCGATCACCGCGATGATCAGTCGCTTGCGAGCCTCGCGCAGATGCTCGCCGAGCGACATGCGTCGATCGCGCTTCCCGTCCTCGGGCTGCGCTTCGACGTTCAGTTCAGTCACGGCCTAGGAAGCGCGAGGCGGTGTGTCCTGATCAGCAGGACGCTCCGCGGATGGCTTTGCCGGAGCCGAAGTGCCCGTTGCCGTCGCGTCGGCGGCGTCGGGGGTCGTCGCGTCTGCGTCGTCCTCCTTCATCGCCTTCATTTCGCCCTTGAAGACACGAGCGGACTGGCCGAGGCTCTTCGCCAGCGCCGGCAGCTTCGCCGCGCCGAAGAGAAGAAGGATGATGATCAGAATGATCCACAGGTGTGGTCCTGCGAAGAGATTGCCCATGGATGTCTCCTCTGGATGGGTCAAGGTTGGTTCAGTCTATCGTCACGAATCGGTGCTGGGGACGACGTACAACGCGAGTCCGGCGGATGCCCATTCCTGCGTCGCTGCGCGTGCCGGGGGTGGGTCGAGCACCTCGACGGCACCACCGAATCGTGCCGCGATCCGCTTGATGCCCCGCGGATCGGCCATGTGGAATCGCAGCGTCACCAGGCCTGCGGAGCGTGCGATTTCATCGTGCGAGAGGGCGCCGAGCAGGGGGACGAGCCGCTCCGGCAGACGCACAGTGACGGGCCCCGCCTGCGTTCCCGCGCCGAAATCGGGCGGTGCGGCGGCGTCGGTGTGCGTGATGGCGATGTCGGTGAGTTCGGGATCACTCACACGATCGAGGTGGAACGTGCGCATCGCCTGGCGCAGATGGCACCAGCCCTGCAGATACCACTGCCCGTTCGTCAGCAGGATCTGCATCGGGTCGACGGTACGCACCGTCGGTTCGGCATCCGGTGCGTGATAGCGGAACGACACGGCGACGCCTTCGTGGAGCGCACGCGAGACGACGTGCTGCACGGCGCTGACCTCGACCGGGGCGACCACCAGGTCAGGCGGCGCGTCCGCGGATCCTCGGGACAGCTTGGCCATCAGTCCCGAGACCAGGCCCGAGTCTGCGACCGCGGGAACGGCCGCGACCATCTGCAGGCCGGCGAGCAGGGCCGCGGCCTCACGCGCGGTGAAGCGCGGAACACGCCGCAGCGCGACGTCGTTGGTGATCTCGATCACGCCGTGCTCATCGAGCAGGTCCCAGTCGATGTCGAACATCTCCTGCGGCGGTTGCCAGAATCCGGAATCACCGGGCAAGCCGATCACCGTCAGCTTCTCGACCATCTGTCGCATCTGCACGGGCGTCACGCCGAAGTCGGCGGCGGCCTCGTCGAGGGTGACCTGGCCGCGTTCGAGGAGATATGGCACGAGCGTCAGGTACAGTCGCACGCGATCCGCCGCGAGCAACGGTGCACGGGTTGTCATCGTCAGTCACCTCCGTCGGAGTGCACGCGACTGATCGCCCGGAGGCGGTCGATCACGGCGTCGCGCAGGTCGGCAGGTTCGACGACGCGCACCTCTGGCCCGTAGGCGGCGAGCTCGTCGGCGAAGACGTGTCGGTCGACGTAGGGCACGCGGATGCCCTGTGCAGCGACCGTGGAACGGCGCCCGAGTCGCAGTGCCGCCTCGGTGCCCGGGGTCACCTCGAGCAGGGCGCTCTGTGCCGCGGCGACCGCTGCGAGTCCCGACAGCGCGCGCTCGCCCGCCCCGATGCGCAGGGACGCGTCGAACGTCTGGCCGGTCACCTTCACATCACTGACGATTCTGCTCAGCAGGAACGTCCGATCGGCGGCGGCATCCAGATCGATGCCGAACACATGCCAGCGCGCCTCGTACTCGACCAGTGCCAACGGTCGGATTCGCCGCGTGCTGGCCGCGGCGTCGCCGGGCTTGAGGTACTCGAAGACGACGACTCGACTGCGCTCGATGCCCTCCTGCAGCTTGGGGAACGCAGCATCGCGCGCCGCGATGCGCGGGGCGAAGCCGATGATCGGTTCGTCGCCGTCGATACCCAGCGCGCGGATCTTTCGCACACCCGCTTGAGCGTCGACCGAGACGGACTCTGCACTCCAGACGCTGCCCGCCAGACGAAGCACGGCGAGTTCCGCATCCGTGAACTCGATGTCGGCAGGCAGATCGTAATCGGCCTGCGGAATGCGGTAGCGGGCTTCGCGCAGATCATGCGGGTCGGTCGGGTCGCCGATGGTCTCGATCGGGATACCCAGGGCGCGCAGCTCGTCCTTGTCGCGCTCGAACATCTTCTCGAGCGCGTCGGGCTTGGCGCCGGCTTCTGCGCGCTGACGGTAGCCGGAGACGCTGTCGAGGATCTGTTGCTTGGTCAGGCCGATCCCCGTGGCCATCAGCGCCACGACGAGATTCGTCAGACGCTCCTCCGCGGGGATCGTGACGGTCATCCCTGTGCCAGCTCCTCGGGGATCACACCCAGGATGTCGACGACGTAGGTCACCGCGTCGCCGGTCTCGTCCGGCACGATCACCATCACCTGTGAGCCGATGGTCGCCTCGGAGATCGCCTGGGCGACCTCTTCGGGCAGGGACTGCGCGTTCAACATCACGGGGCCGTCCCACGAGCTGCCGACGACCGAGCGGTTCGCCCAGTCCACGGCCGTGTAGTGGAACATCGGTGTGCCGTCCGCGACGGCTTCGCCCCGCCCGTCGATCAGGGTCTCGACGACGACCGTCTCGGGCGCGGCGCTGCCGGGCACGATGATGCCGGGGCGACCGTCGGGTGCACGCACCACCGAGGGGATCCCGCGGGTGGTGTTGAACACGTCATCACCCTCGGCCTTCGGGAGCAGCGTGTACTGGATGTCGTAGACGGCGACGAGGCTGGCGTCGGCGCCGAGGCCGATCTGCGGTGCCAGGCCTTCGGGCAGATCGGCGGCCGGAATCGCGACGGCGACGCGGCCTCCCTCGGTTGCGCACTCCAGCGCCTGTTCGACGCCGGGGAACTCTGCCGCGGCAGAGTCCGGGCTCCAGACGCTCAGCGCGGAGTGGATCGGTTCGCCGGTGTCGCCGTTGACCAGCATCCGAGTCATGATGGCGTTCTGGTTCGACGCGGCGATTGCGGGGCCGTCACCGACGATGAGGTCGGTGTACTTCACTTCCGACGCGCGAACCGGCATGTCGATCGCGACCTGCGGCGTACCGAAGGCGCCAACGACCTCGACGGACGCCGCCAGGCCGGTCGACGAGACACGGTCGCAGTCCGCGGCATCGTTGCCCGGCACCGCAGAGCAGCCGGTCAGAGCAAGGGCGGACAGGGCCAGGGCCGAGAGAGCAGCGGTCGTTTTACGCACGCGCCCCAGTCTATTCCGAAGCGGGCGGTACCTCGCGCGACGAGGCGGCGATCCTGGCGCCGGCGGCTGCCTTCTGCGCCTCGCGTACGCGCTTGCGCAGGTTCTTGTCGGTGATCTCCCGGTCGCCGACAGCCCCCGGCGTCCACAGCTCGACGTCCTCATCCCCATAGCTGGACTTCGAGGCACGGCGACGCACTTCGGGCGGGACCGCACCCGGTGCGAGGCGGCGGGCCGTGAGCAGGAAGCCGGTGTGCGCGACCATCCGGTGGTCCGGGCGGACCGCGAGACCCTCGACATGCCAGCCGCGCACCATCGTCTCGGACGCATCGGGTTCTGTGAACAGTCCGGTTCCGCGGATGTACTCGGCCACTCGCGAGAGCTGCGTGGCGGTCGCGATGTAGCAGATCACGACGCCGCCCGGCGTGAGGGCATCCGCCACGGCATCCATGCAGTCCCAGGGCGCGAGCATGTCGAGCACGACACGATCGACGGTGCCGGGTTCGAAGCGGGTGGGGAGCTCCTCTGCGAGGTCGCCGACGACGACGTCCCACGTGTCGGGCGTCTCACCGAAGAAGGTCTCGACGTTCGCCTTCGCTACCTCGGCGAAGTCCTCGCGGCGCTCGAACGAGGTCAGCGCACCGTCGTGCCCGATCGCGCGCAGAAGCGCGAGCGAAAGCGCTCCGGACCCCACGCCCGCCTCGACGACGACGGCACCGGGGAAGATGTCAGCCTGCATGACGATCTGCGCCGAGTCCTTCGGGTACACGATGGCGGCACCGCGCGGCATCGACAGGGCGAAGTCGCGCAGCAGCGGCCGCAGCGCCAGGTAGTCGTGGCCGGAACTGTTGGTGACGACGGAACCGTCGGGCTGCCCGATCAGGTCGCGGTGGAACAGCACACCGTGATGCGTGTGCAGCTCGCCATCGGCGCGCAGGGTGATCGTGTGCATCCGCCCCTTCGGGCCGGTGAGCTGAACGCGATCCCCCTCGCGGAAGGGGCCGCTGGGGCGTGCGGCGGTCATCGTGCCACCCCCGCTCCAACGCGCGTGCGCAGATCCGAGATGTCGGCGGCGGTGCGTCCGTCCAGTGTCGGCCAGAGCTCGTGCGCGCCGAGGTCGTCGAGAGCGACGATGTGCGGAACCCCGAGCGTCGTCGCGCCGGATGCCAGTCCCGCGGCCAGCCCGGTCGGTGAGTCCTCGATGACGACGGCGTCGGCGATGTCGACGCCCAGCTGAGTCGCGGCGGTGAGGTAGGGATCCGGGTGCGGCTTGGGGCGCTCCACGTCGTCACCGGCGACGACGACGTCGAAGGCCGGGAAATCGATCAGGCTCACCACGTCGAGTGCCATGCGGCGCAGTGACATCGTCACCAGGGCGGTCGGGATGCCCGCAGCGCGCAGGTCGGCGAGCAGCTCGCGCGCGCCGGGGCGGAACGGGACACCCTCAACACGCAGGCGCTCCGAGACGCGGTCGGTGAGCAGCTGGACAATCGCTTCCGGCTCCATGTCGACGCCGGCCGCGCGCAGGATCTTCGCGCTGTCGATCAGGGCGTTGCCGACCAACTGCAGCCCATCTTCAGGGGTCCACGTGCCGCCGTACGACTCGACGAGTTCGGTCTCGACGGCGATCCAGTAGGGCTCGGTGTCGACGAGGGTTCCGTCCATGTCCCACAGGACTGCGCTGGGCTTATCACTCACCGAACCATGCTAGCCGTGTCAGAGCCCGCTCCGCGCGGGCCCCCACTAACCTGGAGGGATACCCAAAGCCGACGGAGAGGAGCTCGGTGGACGCCCTCGGCTCTCGTATCATCATCGCCGCGTTCGACGGCTGGAATGACGCCGGCGAGGCAGCCAGTGGTGCCATTTCGGCGCTGCGCGAGTCCACGGACTACCAGCGCGTGCACTCCGTGGACGCTGAACTGTACTTCGACTACCAGTACACCCGACCCGCGACGCGGATGGACGCGACCGGGCAACGCGAGCTCGTGTGGCCCGAGGCGTCGCTCTGGCGGCCCACGAGCGCGACGGAGGGGCCGGAACTGTGGCTGCTGACCGGTTCGGAGCCGGCGCGCGCCTGGCAGGCGTTTGCGAACGAGTTCATCGACGTCGCCCTGCGTGACGACATCACCGGTTTCGTCACCCTGGGGGCGATGCTGTCGGACGTGCCGCACACCCGGCCGATCTCGGTGTTCGCCACCAGCCAGGAAGAACGGGTGCGCGAGGCGCATGGGCTGGAGAAGTCCACCTATGAGGGGCCGGTGGGCATCCTCAGCGTTCTCGATCATTTCGCCACCCGCGCCGAGATCCCCACGGCGAGCCTGTGGGCGAGCGTGCCGCACTATGTGGCATCCGCAGCGCCGTCTCCGAAGGCGACGCTCGCGTTGCTCGACCGCCTGGAGGAGCTCACCGGCGTCGGCCCCGTGCGCGAGCATCTGCGCACCGAGGCGGCCGCCTGGGAGGCCTCGATCGACGCAGCTGCCGCCGAGGACGACGATATGGCCGAGTACATCCGTCAGCTCGAGCGAACCCGCGACACCTGGGACTCCCCCGACGCCTCGGGGGATGCGATCGCCCAGGCGTTCGAGCGCTACCTGCGCCGTCGGGGCGATGGCCCCGACAAGCGCTGATCGTCACATCGCGGGGATCACGCCCGTCGACAGCATCACGATGATGGCGATGCCGAGCAGCACCCGGTAGATCACGAACGGCAGGAAGCTGCGCTTGGAGATCCAGTTCATGAAGAACGCGATCACGCCGAGGGCGACGACGAAGGCGATGCCGGTCGCGGCGAACGTCTCGCCCAGCGTGAAGTGCTGGTTCGGGTCACCCCAGTGCTTGAACAGCTGGTAGAAGCCGCTGCCGAACACGGCGGGGATCGCCAGCAGGAACGCGTAGCGCGCGGCGGCTGCGCGCTCGTAGCCGAGGAACAGACCCATGGTGATCGTCCCGCCCGAGCGTGAGACGCCGGGCACCAGTGCGAGCGCCTGGGCGAATCCATAGGCGACGCCGTCCGGGTAGGTCAGCTGGTTGAGCTTGCGCTTCTTCGCACCGACGTAGTCGGCGATGCCCAGCAGGATGCCGAACGCGATCAGCATGATCGCGACCAGCCACAGCGATCGCAGGACGGTCTCGATCTTGTCTTGGAAAAGCAAGCCGAGCGCGACGATCGGCAGGCTTCCGATGATGATCAACCAGCCCATCCGGGCGTCGGGGTCATTGCGCGGCACGCGCCCGGCGAGCGATCGGAACCACTGGCCGATGATCCGCACGATGTCGCGCCAGAAGAACACCACGACGGCGGCTTCGGTACCGATCTGGGTGATCGCGGTGAAGGCGGCGCCGGGGTCCTCACCCGAGGGCAGGAACGTACCCACAATGCGCAGGTGCGCGCTGGACGAGATGGGCAGGAACTCGGTGAGTCCCTGCACGATGCCGAGAATGAGCGCTTCGAGCAGGTTCATGCGGTGCTTTCAGATGGTGCGGGAGAAGCGGCGGATGCTGATCAGCAGACGCGCAGCAGATCGGCCAGCACGCGCTGGCCGAAGACAAGCGAGTCTACGGGCACGCGCTCATCGACACCGTGGAACATCCCGGTGAAGTCGAGGTCGGCGGGCAGCTGCAGTGGGGCGAAGCCGTAGCCGGTGATACCGATAGCCGCCAGCGCTTTGTTGTCGGTGCCGGCGCCGAGCAGGTACGGGATGACGGGCACACCGGGGTCATGTCGGCCCAGTGCGGCCACCATGTGCTCGACGAACTCGCCCGCGAAGGGCGTCTCCATGCCGATATCGCGCACGACCGTCTGGATCTCGATGTCTTCACCGACGATGCGCTGAAGTTCGGCGAGCACGTCGTCCTCAGTACCGGGGATCACCCGGACGTCGATCAGTGCCTCGGCGCTCTCGGGGATGACGTTGTGCTTATAGCCGGCGCTGAGCGCTGTCGGGTTCGCGGTCGTGCGGAAGGTCGACCGCAGGAAGGCCTCGGCCGGACCCGCGGCGGCAGCGAGGGCGTCGGGGTCGTTGACAGGGCGTCCGGTGAGCTCGCTGAGCCCTTCGAGAAGGGCCTGAGTCGTCGGAGTGAGCCGGATGGGCCACCGGGTGCGCCCGATCGCTGCAACGGCCTCTGAGAGGCGCGTGACGGCGTTGTCCTCGTGGAACCGACTGCCGTGCCCGGCGCGGCCCTTCGCGACGAGTCTGAGCCACATGAGGGCTTTCTCGCCCACCTGCAGCAGGTACGCGCGGTGGTCATCAACCGTGATCGAGTATCCGCCTACCTCGCTGATCGCCTCGGTGGCGCCAGCGAACCACTCGGGCTTGTCCTGAACGACCAGCGCCGACCCCTCGACGCCACCGTTCTCCTCGTCGGCGAAGAAGACCAGGATCACGTCGCGGTCGGGCTGCTCCCCCGCACGCAGCAGATCGGCGACGGCCGCCAGGATCATGGCATCCATATTCTTCATGTCGACCGCGCCGCGGCCCCACAGCATCCCGTCACGGATCTCGCCAGCGAACGGATCGACGGTCCAGTCCTCGGCGACGGCCGGGACGACGTCGAGGTGGCCGTGAACGACAAGCGCTGGCCGATCCGGGTTGCGACCGGGAACGCGGGCCATGACATTGGTGCGCCGCGGGATCGGTTCGTAGTACTCCGGCTCCAGGCCCAGGCTCTTCAGGAATGCGCCGACGTACTCGGCGGCCTCCCTCTCTCCGTTGGCCTTGCCGCCGCCGTAGTTGGACGTGTCGATGCGGATCAGGTCGCGCGCGATCCGGGCGACCTCGGGAACGGATGAGTCGGGCATGGCACCAGAGTATCGAAGACACTCAGCCACGCCCGGGCGTCATGCGGGTTCGTACCGACCTCGGGATCGTGCTAATGTCATTCTTCGGTCGGCAACGACAAAAACCAACACCTGCGCGGGTGGCGGAATAGGTAGACGCGCTAGCTTGAGGTGCTAGTGCCCGATAAGGGCGTGGGGGTTCAAGTCCCCCCTCGCGCACAGCAGGAAATGACCCCGAACCGGGAAACCGGTTCGGGGTCATTTTTGTCTGCACGAGCAACGTGGGCGTATGGGGTTTCGGCTCGTCCCCGGCACCGCAGCCGAGGGGGTGACCGACACCATCCTCGAACTCAGCGCCTAACCATCACCGCAAAGGACACGGCGCTACGCCACTGCCGGGGACTTGCCTGTCGCCGTCACTCTGTTCACGAAGGTGTGAGACCGGGCTGTTCTTCGCTGATGACCTGCGGAAGACGGCTCGTCCACCAGACAAGCACACCCACCGCAGTGAGAGCCGCGAGAAGTCCCGCTACGTGGACGACGAGCGAAACCAACCCTCGGCTAGGAAGGAGAAAGCCGTATGGAACCCACCCATCGGTCGCCCCGCGGAGGAGGACGACAGCTGCCCACGCGATTGGATACGGAAGCACCCACCACACTCGCGACCAGGGAAGAGTGCGTCGCCCCGGGCCCGCGATCCAGTCGAGAACGATGAAGGCCGGAAGCACCAGATGCAAGGTGACGCTGACCCAGGCGGGAGCAGAACCGGTTCCCGGAACGAGCGTGTTGTAGATCACGCCAACGATGACCATGCAAGTGGTCGATACTGCTCTCGCCACCACAATGCAGTCGTGTCGCGCCCAGCGCGTGACACCAAACGTGCCAGCAACTACAAGCAACGACGCCGTCAGCAGCGCCGTGAGGTTGGTGAAGTACCCAAAGTAGTTGAAAGGGTTTCGCTCGGCGGTGCCTGCCCCAAGCGAGTATGTGTACGCAAGCACGACAAGGACTGCGGCGCCGACAACCACTCGCGCAATCTGCCAGAACTTCACATGTGTCTGGAGCGTAGACATGCCTTTACGATATGCGGGCGCGGGCTGCCATCCTCGGACTTCGCCGCCGGCTTCCTTGGTCGAGAGGACGTGCCCATGAAAGCCGTTCTCTCACCGACCTCGTCGCCCGCGGCCTGGGCCCATCGAAGACCAAGTGGCCGACGGTGGGGTCATTCTTGTATGTGCAGGCGCACCGCGCTCACACCGCGCCGACGCCGAAGGCCAGTCCCAGCGCGTACGTGATGGCCGCAGCTCCGAATCCGATCACGAGCTGTCGTAGCGCGCGTGACAGGGGTGGCCCGCCCGAGAGGATGCCGACCATCGCGCCGGTCGACAGCAGGGCGATCCCGACCAGCGCCAGCGCGACAAGGATCGCCGTCATGCCGCTGAGGCCGAAGATCCACGGCAGCACCGGGATGATCGCCCCCGAGGAGAACAGCAGGAAGCTGGAGATCGCGGCCATCCAATCGCTGCCGACCACATCATCGGCGTCGTACCGGGCAGCAGGGCCGACGGGCGTCGGGAAGGTGCGCCGCACACCGACACGTGCCGCGGCGACGACCTTCTGGGCGCGTGCGAGGGCTTCGACCTCGTCGACCCCACGTGCGCGGTAGACCAACGCGAGCTCGTTGGCATCGATGTCCAGGTCGCCCGCATTGGCATCCGCATCGTCGTTCGCCTCGGTCGCCGCCAGCAGTTCACGCTGCGAGCGCACTGAGACGAACTCCCCTGCGCCCATCGACAGCGCTCCGGCGAGGAGCCCCGCGATTCCGCTGAACAGGACGAAGGACGAGCTGACGCCCGTCGCGCCGATTCCCAGCACGAGGGCGAGGTTCGACACCAGTCCGTCGTTTGCACCGAACACGGCGGCGCGGAATGAGCCCGACAGACGCCTCCTCCCCCGTGCCGCCAGACCCCGCACCACTTCGTGGTGCACCTTCTCATCGGCGCGCATGGCCGGAGTGGCGTACTGCTCGGCGTCATAGGGCGATCGCGCCTCAGCGCTCTGCGCGAGTGCGAGCACGAAGATCGACCCGAACCGGCCCGCCATCCAGCCCAGCATGCGAGAGCGCACTCCGGCGCGCGGAAGGCGGGTCGGCTCCTCGCCGCCGAGCAGGTCGAGCCAGTGCTGCTCGTGACGGCGCTCCGCCTCGGCGAGGGCGAGCAGAATCTCACGCTCCTCCCCCGTGCGCCGTGCCGCCAAGCGCGTGTAAACAGCGCCTTCCGCACGTTCTTCGACAAGGTACCGAGCCCACCGCTTGCGGTCAGCAGCGGTGGGTTGGACGGGGGTGGTCATGCATCCTCCGGTGTCGTGAGCGAACGCTCCACGCTACCGAGCAGAGGGCGCTGGAACCGCACCAGGACAAGGATTGACAGGTTTTCGGAGCGCCGAAGCGCGACGCGGTGACGGCCGGGCGGTCAGGAGCGCACGCGCTTGCGCAGCACGTCGATGCGCGACTGCAACTGGGTCACCGTGGCCTGCGCGACCGCCGGCCCGCCGCAGACCCGACGCAGCTCGGCGTGCACCTGTCCGTGTGCCTCTCCGCTCTGACGCGCGTACAGACCGACCAAGCTGTTGAGCAACTGACGCTGCTCGCGCAGCGTGCGGTGCAGCGGAGCTGGCAGGGTCGTCGTCGCCTCCGGCGGCGCCGCCGCCTCTCGCTCCTGGCGCAGGCGGCCCTGGCGCGCCTGGCGCTGCATCAGCAGCTCATGCACGTGCTCGGGTTCGAGAAGGCCCGGGATGCCGATGAACTCCTCCTCCTCGGGGGTTCCCGGCTCGGCGAGCTGACCGAACTCCTTGCCGTCGAAGACCACACGGTCGAAGTGCGCCAGCGACGAGATCGCCTGGTAGCTGAACTCTTGCGTGAGGGCATCCGAGGCATCGTCCTCACGGTTCGCGCTCTCCAGCAGTGAGTCCTCGAGACCGTCGTCGTCCTTCGTCTGACGGTCCAGCGCATGATCGCGCTGCTTCTCGAGCTCATTGGCCAGCGTCATCAGCACCGGAACGTTGGGCAGGAACACACTGGCGGCCTCGCCGCGACGCCGCGCGCGCACGAACCGACCGATCGCCTGAGCGAAGAACAGCGGCGTCGATGACGACGTCGCGTACACGCCCACCGCCAGACGCGGCACGTCCACACCCTCGGACACCATGCGCACCGCCACCATCCAGCGACGGGTGTTGCCGCTGAACTGCTCGATGCGCTCCGACGCCGAGGCGTCGTCCGAGAGCACCACGGTGGCCTGCTCGCCCGTGATGCGGTGCAGGATCTTCGCGTAGGCACGGGCGACCGTCTGGTCGGTCGCGAGCACCAGCCCACCGGCATCCGGCACATGATGGCGGATCTCACTCAGGCGGCGGTCGGCGGCCGACAGCACCGCCGGCATCCACTCACCCTCGGGGTCGAGCGCCGTGCGCCACGCCTGCGAGGTGACGTCCTTGGTGTTGTCCTGGCCCAGATGCGCTTCGAGCTCGTCACCGGCGCTGGTGCGCCAGCGCATCTTGCCGGCGTACATGTGGAACAGCACCGGACGCACGACGCCATCTTCGAGCGCGCGGCCGTACCCGTACGCGTAGTCGGTGGTCGAGATACGCGCACCGGACTCATCGGGGTGGTACTCGACGAACGGGATCGGGGCCGTGTCGCTGCGGAACGGCGTTCCCGACAGCAGCAGGCGGCGCTTGGCCGGGCCGTACGCGTCGCGGATCGCGTCGCCCCAGCTGAGCGCGTCGCCGCCGTGATGCACCTCATCGAGGACCACGAGGGTCTTCGCGTCCTCGGTGAGGTGGCGGTGCACCGACGAGCGTGCAGCGACCTGCGCGTAGGTGACGACCACGCCGTGATACTGACGCGACGGTGCCCAGTGGCTGTTCTTGAACTGCGGATCGAGGCGGATGCTGACGCGCGCCGCGGCATCCGCCCACTGCGTCTTGAGATGCTCGGTGGGCGCGACGACGATCACGCGGTTGACTTCGCCCATCCGCAGCAGTTCAACGGCCAGCGTTAGCGCGAACGTCGTCTTACCGGCGCCGGGCGTCGCGGCGACGAGGAAATCGCGCTGATCGGCGGCGAAGTAGCGGTCGAGGGCCTCGCGCTGCCATGCCCTGAGCTTGTCTGCGGTTCCCCACGGGGCGCGCTGAGGGAAGGACGGAGAGAGCATCCTCACTACGATAGGCCAGCTCACTGACAACGCGCGGTAGGCTCTCTAACCGCGCACAGGAGACCCCTGCGGCGCCGCTGTCAAGGAGAAGACGATGACCGATCGCGACTCATCGCGCACCCCGTACGTCGCCAACGAAGGCCCCCACCCGTGGCGCCGTTTCGTCGCTGTCGGCGACTCGTTCACCGAGGGCATCGGCGACCCGGATCCCGTCGCCGTCGGCACGCATCGCGGCTGGGCCGACCGCGTCGCCGAGGTGCTCTCCCAGGACGTGGATGACTTCGCCTACGCGAACCTGGCCGTGCGCGGAAAGCTCATCGCCCAGATCGCAGAGACCCAGATCGACGCGGCTGTCGCCCTGCGTCCCGACCTCATCTCGATCTGCGCCGGTGGCAACGACGTGATCCGGCCGGGCACCGATCCGGACGAGATCGCCTCCCAGCTCGATGACGCAGTGACCCGGCTGTCGACCACCGGTGCTGCCGTCGTGCTCTTCACGGGCATCGACACGGGCTTCACCCCGGTGTTCCGCCCGTTCCGCGGCAAGGTCGCGATCTACAACGAGAACGTGCGCGCCGTCGCCGAACGCCACGACTGCATCGTCGCCGACCAGTGGGCGCTGAAGACGATCCAGGACATGCGCTTCTTCGACGATGACCGCCTGCACTTGAACGCGCTCGGTCACCACGAGGTGGCACGCATGGTGCTGCGGGCACTCAACGTGCCCAATGACCTGCAGGCTATGCAACCCGAACCGCTGCCGATGCGCACCTGGCGCGAAGCGCGGGCCGAAGACATCGGGTGGGCACGCGAACACCTCGTGCCCTGGGTGCTGCGGCGTCTGCGCCACCAGTCCTCGGGTGACAACGTCACGGCGAAGCGCCCGGAGGCCGTGCCGTATGTCCACCTCGACGATTCGGAAACGGGCCAGAACTGACCGCGACCGCGATCAGCGGGTGATCGCCCACACGGCGACCGCCGCGGCCGAGGCGACGTTGAGCGAGTCGACACCGCCGGCCATCGGGATCGTGACGACGCGGTCGGCCACCGCGAGGGCATCCGCCGAGAGTCCCTCACCCTCGGTGCCCATGACCAGGGCGATCCGATCGGGACGCGAGGCGGCGTAGTCATCCAGCGGCACCGCATCATCACGCAACGCGAGAGCGGCGATCTCGAAACCGTGCGCGCGCAGCTGGTGTGCGGCATCGGCCCACTCCCCGATACGCGTCCAGGGCACCTGAAACACCGTGCCCATGCTCACCCGCACGCTCCGTCGGTAGAGCGGGTCGCCACACCGCGGCGTGACCAGCACAGCATCCGCTCCCAGTCCTGCCGCGGCGCGGAACGCCGCACCGATGTTGGTCGGGTCGGCGATGTCTTCGAGCACGAGCACCCGCCGTGCGTTCTCGAGCACCGTGGTCAGCGCAGGAAGTTCCGGACGCCGCATCGCTGCCATGACGCCCCTGTGCACGGCGAAGCCGGTCAGCTCGTGCGCCACGGCATCCGACACCACGTACACCGGCACATCGCGTCCGTCCAGAAGCGCTGCGACGTCATCCAACCAGCGCTGCTGCGTGAGCACGGATCTCGGTACGTGCCCCGCCGCCAGGGCGCGTTCGATGACCTTCGCGGACTCGGCGATGTACAGCCCGCCCGCCGGCTCCTGCACGCGCCGCAAAGCCGCATCGGTGAGGGAACGGTAGTCATCGAGCACGTGGTCGTGTGCATCGGTCACGGGCAGCAAGCGCATCCCTCCACTCTTCCACCTTCCCCATCCGCCCCATCACCTCGTCGCGGGTCCTAGACTGCCCCCGTGACGTCGATCGAACCGCAAGCCCTGGATCCCGACGCCATCGATCGTGCCGCCGCCCTGCTGCGCGGCCGCCGAACCGCCGTGCTCACCGGCGCGGGCATCTCGACCGACTCGGGCATTCCCGCCTATCGGGGTGCCGGGGCACCGCCGCGCGTGTCGCCCATGACCATCCAGACGTATCTGTCTGATGAAGCGGCCCGCCGGCGCTACTGGATGGGCGGTCACCTCGGCTACCGCCGGTTCACCTCGCCCGATCCCAACGGCGGGCACCGCGCACTCGCTGCTCTGGAGCACAACGGGGACGTCACCGGTGTGATCACACAGAACGTCGACGGTCTGCACCTGCGTGCGGGCAGCCGGCGGGTCGTCGAACTGCACGGCACGATGCATCGCGTGCGGTGCCTGGACTGCGGACAGGTCTTCGACCGGCGGGCCATCAGCGCGCAGATCGACGAGCTCAACCCGTGGATCGCGGTGCCGGAGAACGTCGTGCTCAACCCCGACGGGGACGTGACGCCCGAGAGCGCGGACGGCTTCGTGATTCCGCCGTGCACGGTCTGCGGCGGGATGCTGAAACCCGAGGTGGTCTATTTCGGAGAGTTCGTCCCCACCGGGCGCTTCCGACTCTCTGAGGCACTCGTGCACGGCTCGGATGCCCTCCTGGTGGCGGGCACCTCTCTGACGGTGAACTCGGGCATCCGCGTGATCGAGCGCGCGCGCCGGCGGGGAATGCCCCTGGTCATCGTCAACCACGAACCGACCCGAGCCGACCGGTGGGCCGATGCCGTGGTCAGCGGCGGTACCACGCCTGTGCTGACCGGCATCGCCCGCGCGCTCGGCGCTCTCTGAGCCGGCTCGCGTAGGCTCATGCCGTGACCCTGCTGACTGTCGTGCGCCATGGCCAGACCAACTGGAACCTCGATCGACGCATCCAGGGGTCGACCGACATCCCCCTCAACGACACCGGACGCGCGGATGCCCGCCGCGCAGCGGCGGTGCTCGCGGGATCCGGTTACGACGCCGTCTACGCCAGCCCGTTGATGCGGGCACGCGAGACCGCGCAGATCATCGCCGACGAACTCGCTCTGCCTGAGCCCGTGCTCACCCGCGGGATGCGCGAACGCGAGTTCGGCGAGGGCGAGGGGCTGCTCGTCGACGAGTACCTGCAGCGCTGGGGCGACTGGACGGCGACCGTACCCGGTGCCGAAACACTCGACCAGGTGCGCGATCGGGCGCTCAACTCGCTCGAACGGATCGCCCGCGCTGCCCGACGCCGCTCGGCGCCGCGCGCCGAATCCATCGTCGTCGTCAGCCACGGCGGCGTGCTGCGGGCGCTGCTGCTGCACGCATCGGGCGGAACGCTGCCCCGCGAGGGCGACGTGCTGCGCAACGGCTCGGTGCATCGCTTCGTCGCCGAGCGCGGCAGCCTTCGTCTGCTGGAATCAGTCGCGGCATGATGCCGCGCCGCACCTGACGCCAGGCCGCAGTCGACGTCATCCGTCGATACGCATGCCCCGTTCGACCACGGCACGCGCGTGCCGCAAGACCGGCTCATCGATCATGCGGCCCTCGAACCGGAACACGCCACGCTCCCCCTCTGCGGCGACCAGCACGGCACGGGCCCAGTCGACCGTGGCGGCGTCCGGCCGGTAGGCCTCACGGATCACAGCCACCTGCTTCGGATGAATGCAGGCCGTCGCGCCGAAGCCCGAGGCGACGGCATCCGCCGCTTCTTCGGCGAGTCCCTGCACGTCGTCGATGTCGAGGTGCACCGCGTCGATCGCGGTGCGGCCGTGCGCGCCGGCGGCCAGCAGCACCTGCGCTCGCGCCTGGCGGGCCACGTCGCGGTAACGCCCGTCGGCGAACCGGCTGGACAGGCCACCCAACGAGGCGACGAGGTCCTCGGCCCCCCACATCAGCGCGACCGTGCGTTCGTGCGCCGCGATCTCGCCCGCGCGGTGCACGCCCAACGCCGTCTCACACAGTGCGATGATCTGCTGGTCCGCGCGGAAGGCATCCAGCATCCCGGGGTCCTCGCTCTTGGCGACCATCACGCGACGGAACGACGTACGCGCGAGCACGTCGAGATCCTTCGCGAAGTCCGCCGTGTCGGGAGCATTGACCCGCACGATCACGCGCTCCGGATCAAGAGCGGCGGCGGCGATGTTCTCGCGCGCCTGCGCCTTGGCAGCGGGGAGCACCGCATCTTCGAGGTCGAGGATGACGGCATCCGCCTTCTGCAGCGCACCCGTGAAACGCTCCGGGCGGTCGGCCGGGCAGAAAAGCAGGGCAGGGCCCATATCGAGTGACATCTACTCCCCCTCGGGTCGGCAGTGCACCAGCACCGTGCGGCTCGCCGTCGCGACCACCGTGCCGTCCTGGTTGCGTCCGGTGTGCGACACGGTGCAGATGCCCTGCCCGGGGCGCGACGACGAGAGCCGCTTGTCGACGATCACGCTCTCGGTGTACAGCGTGTCGCCGTGGAACAGCGGATGCGGAAACGCGATGTCGCCCAAGCCGAGCTGTGCGACCAGCGTGCCCTGGGTGAGCTGTCCGACCGACGCGCCGACCATCGTCGACAGCGTCCACATCGAGTTCATCAGTCGCTGCCCGAACGGCTGTTGCGCCTGCGCGAACGCCGCATCGAGATGCAGCGCCTGGCTGTTCATCGTGAGCGTCGTGAACAGCACGTTGTCGGCCTCGGTGGCTGTGCGACCCGGCCGGTGCAGATAGCGCGCACCCACCTCGAACTCCTCGAAGTACAGGCCGCGCTGGACGATATCGGTCATGACGTCACGCTACCCGGCCAGGCCCAGCGCTCGCGCGATGACGAGAAGCTGCACCTCGGTGGTGCCCTCGCCGATCTCGAGGATCTTCGAGTCGCGGTAGTGACGTGCCACGGGGTATTCGTTCATGAACCCGTTGCCACCGAAGATCTGCGTGGCGTCGCGGGCATTGTCCATCGCCGCGTCGCCCGCGACCAGCTTGGCGATGGCCGCCGCCTCGGCGAACGGCTTGCCGGCATCACGCAGTCGCGCCGCATGGTGCCAGGCCAGACGGGCGGTGTGCACCCGAGCCCGCATGCGCGCCAGCGTGAACTGCGCGTTCTGCCGGGTACTGAGTGCCGCGCCGAACACCGTGCGCTGCCGCGCGTAGTCGACCGCGGCCTCGAGGCATCCCTCGGCTGCTCCCGTCGCCAGCGCGGCGATCGCGATGCGCCCCTCGTCGAGAATGCTGAGGAAGTTGCGGAAACCCGCTCCGCGCTCGCCGAGCAGATTCTCCTCCGGCACGCGCACACCCTGCAGGGTGAGGGGGTGGGTGTCGGATGCGTTCCAACCGACCTTGTCGTAGGCCGGTTCGACGGTGAACCCCGGGGTGCCATTGGGAACGATGATCGTCGAGATCTCCTTGCGCCCCTCGCGCTCGCCGGTGACCGCGGTCACCGTGACGAACCGCGTGATCGCGGTGCCGGAGTTGGTGATGAACTGCTTCGTGCCGTCGATCACCCACTCATTGCCGTCAAGACGCGCCGTGGTGCGGGTGGCGCCGGCGTCGCTGCCGGCCTCGGGTTCGGTCAGACCGAATCCGGCGAGGGCCTGACCTTCGAGCAGCGACGGCAGGTACTCGCGCTTCTGCTGTTCGGTACCGAAGCGGTAGATCGGCATGGCACCCAGGCTCACGCCCGCCTCGAGCGTGATGGCGATCGACTGATCGACACGGGCGAGTCCCTCGATCGCGATGCCCAACGCGAGGTAGTCCCCTCCCTGCCCGCCGTACTCCTCGCTGAACGGCAGACCGAACAGGCCCATCTCGCCCATCTGCCGCACCACGTCGAGATTCAGCGTGTGCGTGCGGTCGGCCTCGTACGCCTGCGGTGCGACCACCTGCTCGGCGAAGTCGGCCACCATCGCGGCCAGCTCGCGCTGGTCCTCGTCGAGATCGGCGTAGCGCATCTCATCGGTCATGCTGTCTCCTCCTCACTGACACGGACGACCGGTTGGTCGCGCCGCACCTGGTCGCCCAACGCGACCATCAGATGCACGATGCCGTCGTGCGGCGCGAGCACCGGGTGCTCCATCTTCATCGCCTCGATCGACACGAGCGGATCGCCCGTGCGCACGCGGTCACCGTCCGCGACATGAACAGCGACGATGCTGCCGGGCATGGGCGCACGCCCCTCGGGCTCGCTCGGCCCAGCATCGGGCATCCGATCCGCCAGCCGGCGACGCATCCGCTCGCGTCGCGAGAGCGGACGCAGGCGCATCGTGACCCCGTGGTCCGACACCCAGAGCGCGCCGTCGTCGTCGCGGGCGACGGCGGCACCCGGCGCGCCGGCCGCGGGCGCGACGACGATCTCGTCGTCATCCGTCAGGAACGCTGCGGGGTCCGTCGGCCGGGGTGACCCCAGCCGCCACCCCGAGAGTTCGTGCCAGAGTGGCCCGACCGCGCCGGTCTCTGCGCTCGACGTCGGCGCGATCGACGCGACCGAGGCCAGCATCCGCTCTGTCGGCTCACCGGGCGACACCGGAAGCATGGTGTCGATCAGCCCGGTGTCCAGATCGCCCGATGCGACCCGGTCGTGGGCGCAGAGGGCGCGCAGGAAGGCGATGTTCGTCTCGACGCCCAGCACCACCGTCCGGGAGAGGGCGGCGTCCAAGCGGCGCAGCGCCGTCGCACGATCAGGACCCGAGGCGATCACCTTCGCGATCATCGGATCGTAGAACCCGGTCACCTCGGAACCGGTCTCGACGGCGGCGTCGACACGGACCCCCGCCGGTACGTCGAAACGCAGCGCCCGACCCGTCGACGGCAGAAATCCGCGCTCAGGGGACTCTGCGTACACCCGCGCCTCGACGGCATGCCCGCGCAGCTCGGGTGCCTGCGACAGGGCTCCCCCGGCGGCCACCCACAGCTGCAGGGCCACGAGATCGAGGCCGGTCACCTCTTCGGTCACGGGGTGCTCGACCTGGAGCCGCGTGTTCATCTCGATGAAGAAGATCTGATCGACGGCATCCGCCTCGACGAGGAACTCCACCGTTCCGGCGCCGACATACGCCACGCTCTGCGCGGCGGCGACGGCCGCATCCCACAGCCGCTGCCGGACGGGCTCCGGCAGGTGGGCCGCGGGCGCTTCCTCGATCACCTTCTGGTGCCGACGCTGCAGCGTGCACTCGCGCTCGCCGAGCGCGATGACATTGCCGTGGGCGTCACCGAACACCTGAACTTCGATGTGCCGCGGGCGCCGCACCAGGCGCTCGAGCACCAGCGCATCGTCGCCGAACGCGGCCGTCGCGATGCGCCGCGCCGAAGTGAGGGCGGATGCCAGTTCAGCGGATGACGCGACGACCTCCATCCCCTTTCCGCCGCCGCCCGCGCTGGGCTTGACCAGCAGCGGGTAGCCGACCTCATCGGCACGGGCGCGAATCTGCGCGTCCTCGAGACCCGTCGCGTCGAATCCGGGCACCACGGGCACACCGTGCTGCGTGACGTGCGCGCGGGCACGGGCCTTGTCACCCATGATCTGCAGGGCGCGCGTCTCGGGGCCGATGAAGATCACGTCGGCGTCGGCGCAGGCCTCGGCAAGGGCGACGCTCTCGGACAGGAAGCCGTAGCCGGGGTGGATCGCGCGCGCCCCGGTGGTGCGCGCAGCCGCCATGATCGCCGTCACATCGAGATATGACTCCGCCGCGGGAGCCGCGCCGATGTGCACCGCCTCATCCGCTTCGCGCACGTGCGGCGCCGTGGCATCGGCGTCGCTGTAAACGGCAATGCTGCGGATGCCGAGGTCGCGCAGCGTTCGGATGATCCGTCGGGCGATCTCACCGCGGTTGGCGACGAGGACGCTCTCGACGCGGTGCAGCAGTTCTGGTGTCCAGTCGTACATGTGCATCACATCCGGAAGAGGCCGAAGCGGGGTTCGGGCAGCGGGGTGCGCGAGACGACGTCGAGCGCGAGTCCGAGCAGGTCGCGGGTCTGGTCGGGGTCGACGATGCCGTCGTCCCACAGTCGGGCGGTGGCGTAGTAGGGCTCGCCCTGCGCTTCGTACTGCGCGCGGATGGGCTCCTCGAACGCGGTGCGTTCCTCGGCGCTCCAGGACGAACCGGTGGCGGTGAGCTGATCCTCCTTCACCGTCGCGAGGACGGATGCCGCCTGCGCACCGCCCATCACCGAGATGCGGCTGGCGGGCCAGCTCCACAGGAACCGCGGCGAGTACGCCCGACCGCACATCGAGTAGTTGCCGGCGCCGAACGAGCCGCCGATGATCACGGTCAGCTTCGGCACGCGGGTGGTCGCGACAGCCGTGACCATCTTGGCGCCGTCCTTGGCGATGCCGCCGGCCTCGGCGTCGGTGCCGACCATGAAGCCGGTGATGTTCTGCAGGAACAGCAGCGGGATGCCGCGCTGGTCGCACAGCTCGATGAAGTGCGCGCCCTTGACCGCGGACTCTCCGAACAGCACACCGTTATTCGCGACGATGCCGATCGGATGCCCGTGCAGCGCGGCGAATCCGGTGACCAAAGTCGTGCCGTACTCGCGCTTGAACTCGTGGAAGGTGTCGACGTCGATCAGTCGGTCGATCACCTCGTGCACGTCGTAGGCGGCGTTCACGTCGACCGGAACGACGTCGTACATGCTGCCGGACGCCTGCGGAGGCTTGGCCGTGGCGACCTTCCAGGCCGGCTCGTGCGGCGCGGGTAGGGTCGCGACGATGTCGCGCAGGATCTCGAGAGCGTGCTCGTCGTCCTCTGCCAGGTGGTCGACCACGCCGGAACGGCGCGCGTGCAGCTCGCCGCCGCCGAGCTCCTCGGCCGTGACGACCTCGCCGATGGCGGCCTTGACAAGAGGAGGACCGCCGAGAAAGATCGTGCCCTGCCCGCGCACGATCACGGTCTCGTCGCTCATCGCCGGAACATACGCGCCGCCGGCGGTGCAGGATCCCAGCACCGCGGCGAGCTGTGGGATGCCCTCGGCCGACATGCGGGCCTGGTTGAAGAAGATTCGACCGAAGTGGTCGCGGTCGGGAAAGACCTCATCTTGCTTGGGCAGAAAAGCGCCGCCCGAGTCAACCAGGTACAGGCAGGGCAGCCGGTTCTCCAGTGCGATCTCCTGGGCGCGGAGGTGCTTCTTCACGGTGAGTGGGTAGTAGGTGCCGCCCTTCACAGTCGGGTCGTTGCAGACGACCATGACGTGCCGCCCATGCACCAGGCCGATCCCGGCGACGACGCCGGCGGCGGGCGCTTGGTCGTCATATAGACCATGCGCGGCGAGCGGGGCGACTTCGACGAACGGGCTACCCGGGTCGAGCAGGCGCGCGATGCGCTCGCGCGGCAGCATCTTGCCCCTTGCGACGTGACGCTCGCGAGAGCGCTCGGGGCCGCCCAGCGCGGTCTCGGCAAGGCGCTGCCGCAGTTCTTCGGCGAGCGTCGATTGGGTGACGACCATCGCGTGTCCTCCTCGACTCACGGCGGATGTGGCAGCGAAGTGCTGACAACTCGTACGAGATTGGTTAGTGTTCACTAACCCGATAAATCAGGTTAGCGAGGATTAACCGAAATGACAATGCCCTCCACGCCCCGCGATCGAGCGAAGGCCGAGCGCACCGACGCGATCCTGGTCGCCTCCGCTCGCCTGTTCGCCGAACGCGGCTACTCCGGCGCCAGCCTGGAGGACATCGGAGCGGCGGTCGGCATATCCGGCCCCGCCGTGTACCGGCACTTCGCCGGAAAGCAGGCGTTGTTGGCGGCGCTGCTGATCGGCGTCAGTGAACGTCTGGTATCCGGCGGCGAAGCGGTCTCCGCCGCGCATGACTCCGCGCCGGAACGGATGCGTGCGCTGGTCGAGTTCCACGTGGACTTCGCGCTCGGCAACGCCGATGTCATCCGTGTGCAGGACCGCGACATCGCCCACCTCACTGCCGACGCGCGCGCATCGGTGCGACGCCTGCAGCGGGCGTACATCGAACTGTGGATCGATGTGCTCGGCGACATCGTGCCCGCCTCGCGCGACGAAGCACGCCTGCGCGTGCAGGCGTGCTTCGGTCTGCTCAACTCGACGCCGCACAGCACGAGCGCGGCGCTGAGAACTCGACGCTCCACCGCCGAGTTGCTCACCGTTATGGCGCTGAGCGCGCTGCTCACCGCCGCCGGCTGAGTGCTCAGAAGAGCATCGCGCGTCCCGGCTGTTCGAGCAGATCCGAGACGTCCTTCAGGAACCGTGCCCCCTCTGCGCCGTCGACCAGGCGGTGATCGAACGACACGCTGAGCGTCATGATCTGCCGCAGCGCGATCTCGCCGTTGTGTTCCCAGGGCTGCTTGCGCACAGCGCCGACCGCCAGGATGCCGGATTGGCCCGGAGGCAGGATCGGCGTACCCGCGTCGATCCCGAAGACACCGATGTTGGTGATCGAGAACGTGCCGCCCGCGAGTTCGGCCGGGCTGGTCTTGCCCGCGCGCGCCGTCTGGGTGAGCTGGGTGAGGGCGTCTGCCATACCGGTCAACGACTTCTGTTCGGCGTCGCGGATGATCGGCACGATCAGTCCTCGGTCCGTTGCCGCGGCAATGCCGAGGTCGACGTAGTGGTTGTGCACGATCTCACCCGCGGCCTCGTCCCACGTGGCGTTCAGTGACGGGTTGCGCCCGAGCGCGAGACAGACCGCCTTCGCGACGAGCACCAGTGGGCCGATCCGGTGTTCGGCCAGCGAACGGTCGGCGCGCAGCTGATCGATCAGTTCCATCGTCGCGGTGACGTCGACGCTGTGGAACGTCGTCACGTGCGGCGCTGTGAAGGCGCTCTGCACCATCGCCTGCGCCGTGTGCTTGCGCACACCCTTGATGGGCACGCGGGTCTGTGCGCGTTCTCCGCGAGCGGGTGCGCCGACACCCGCGGGCACACTGGTCTCTGTCGCGACAGCCTTCGGCTCCGCCTCGGGCGCGCCGACGCGATCGGCGTAGGCATCAACGTCGGAACGCGTGATGACCCGATCGCCGGCCTCCGCAGCGACCAGTACCAGATCGACGCCGCGACGCTTGGCATATGCGCGCACGGGCGGCGTCGAACGGGGCCGCTCCCCCGTCGCAGGCTCCGCCGCGCTCGGCGGAACGGCATCGTGCGGTGCGGCCTCGATGACGGCCGCGTCCGCCACCGACTCGGATGCCGCGGATGCCGCACTTCTGCGCGCACGGCGTGCCGGGCGCGCGCCCGAGGACGGGGCCGCACCATAGCCGACGAGGTTCGGCTGGGCCTTCTCAGCGGTCTCCTCAGTCTCTGCGGCCTTCGGCGCGGACTCGCCTTCGGCCCCGGCGACGTCGAATGCGATCAGCGGGGCGCCGACGGCGACGGTCTCGCCGGCAGCCGCGTGCAACGAAGCGACCGTGCCCTCGTAAGGCGACGGCAGCTCCACGACGGCCTTGGCGGTCTCGACCTCGGCGAGGGTCTGGTTCAGCGCGACGGTGTCGCCCGGCTGCACCAGCCACTGCACCACTTCGGCTTCGGTGAGGCCCTCACCCAGGTCGGGAAGTCGGAATTCGGTGATCAACGCTCTGTCCCCTTCGCGTCGGTGGCTTCGCTGAGGCTGTTCGGTCGGTCCATCACACGATCGACGGCATCGAGGATGCGGTCGAGATCGGGCAGGTGGAACTTCTCGAGCTTCGCCGGCGGATACGGGATGTCGTGCCCGGTCACCCGCAGCGGGGCCGCCTCGAGGTATTCGAAGCAGCGCTCGGTGATGCTGGCGATCACCTCAGCGGCGACTCCCGCCTCGCGTGATGCCTCGTGCGCGACGACGACACGGCCGGTGCGACGAACAGCTGCCGCGACGGTGTCGTAGTCGATGGGTGACAGTGAACGCAGATCGATGACCTCGAGCGAGATCCCCTCGTCTTGCGCTGCTTCGGCGGCGTCGAGCGCCGTGCTCACCATGGCGCCGTACGTGATGACCGTCGCATCCGTTCCCGGCCTCACGATGCGCGCCAGTCCCATCGGCGGCGCATCCGCCAGCGACGCATCCAGATCGACCTCGCCCTTGTGGTGGTAGAGCCGCTTCGGCTCGAAGAAGATCACCGGGTCGTCGCTGGCGATGGCCTGCTGCAGGCAGCGGTAGGCGTCCTGCGGATCTGAGACGGCGATCACGCGCAGACCTGCGGTGTGCACGAAATACGCCTCGTTGGACTCCGAGTGGTGCTCGGCCGCACCGATGCCGCCCGCCCAGGGCACCCGGATCGTGATCGGCATCTTCACCCGCCCCTGCGTGCGGTAATGCAGCTTGGCCACCTGAGACACGATCTGGTCGAATGCCGGGTAGATGAACCCGTCGAACTGGATCTCGACGACCGGTCGATAGCCGCGGAATGCGAGACCGACGGCGGTTCCGACGATGCCGGACTCGGCGAGCGGAGTGTCGATCACGCGCTGCTTGCCGAACTCGTCGAGCAGGCCGTCCGTGATGCGGAACACACCTCCGAGAGTGCCGATGTCCTCGCCCATCAGCACAACCTTGTCGTCATCGCGCATCGCCTGGCGAAGACCAGCGTTGAGGGCCTTGCCCATCGTCATCTGCACCATGCTCACGCCTCCTCGTATGCGGCCAGGTAGGCGGCGTACTCGGCGCGCTGGCGCTCGATACCCGAGTGAGGCTCGGCGTACACACCATCGAACACGGCCAGGGCAGGACGGGTCACCATTCCGATCGTCGCGGCGCGCATGTCGCGCGCCACCGCGTCGGCTTCGGCCTGCACGGCATCGAGGTGCTCCTGGGGCAGCTCACCGGCGGCTCGCAGGTGCGCCTCCAGGCGGGCGATCGGGTCGCGCTCGCGCCACAGCGCCAGCTCGGCATCGTCCCGGTAACGCTTGGGGTCATCCGCCGTGGTGTGCGGCCCCATCCGATAGGTGACGGCTTCGAGGTAGGCCGGACCCTTGCCAGAACGCGCGTGCTCGAGGGCCCAGCGCATCGCGGCGAGACAGGCAAGCACGTCGTTGCCATCGACGCGCATGCTGGGAATGCCGAAGCCGGGGGCGCGCCCGGCGAGCGGGTACTGCGACTGCAGGCCGACCGGCTCGGAGATGGCCCAGTGGTTGTTCTGGCAGACGAAGACGACCGGCGCACGGTACGACGAGGCGAACACCATCGCCTCGTTCACGTCGCCCTGACTGGTCGCGCCGTCACCGAAATAGCTCACGGCGACCTCGTCGGCACCGTCGTGCATGATGCCCATTCCGTAGCCGACGGCATGCAGAGTCTGCGCACCGATGATGATCTGCAGCGGCGCGATGCGGAGGGCATCCGGGTCGTACGCGGATCCCTCTTCGCCTCGCCACATGCGGGCGTAGTCGCCCGGTGCCGCGCCGCGTGCATACATGACGCCGGTCTCGCGGTAGCTGGGGAAGACGTAGTCGCGCTTCTCGAGGGCGCGGGCGGTGCCGACCTGTGCGGCTTCCTGCCCGTTGCACGGCGCCCAGAGACCGAGCTGTCCTTGACGCTGAAGAGCGACGCCCTCGGAGTCGATGCGGCGCACGACGACCATGTCGCGGTGCAAGTCTCGCAGCGTCTGGAAGTCGACGTCCTGAACGTAGCGGTCGAGTTGCGGATTCGACAGGCGGGAACCGTTGGGCGCGATGATGCGCTCGGTCAAGTCGTTCTCTGTATCGACGATCGGTGTGGTGTGCGGTGACATCGGTGTCCTCCTGACGTGGGGCCCTTGTGGGGCGTTCACGGCGTTCCCGACAGCTCAGTCGGGGCTTCTTGAAGCGTACGTCGGCATGACACGACGCTCAAGCATGCCTGGGTGTGTTGAGCATGTTGCGCATTCAGAGGTGTTCTCCACCTGCTAACGTGTGGCACTATGCCCGCTCTCGATCGTGTCGATCTCGAACTGCTCACGGCCCTCTCCGAAGACCCTCGCATGACGGTCGTCGCCTTGGCGGAGCGCCTCCGACTCTCACGCAACACGATTCAAGCGCGGATGGCCCGCCTCGAGCAGACCGGCGTGCTGGAGTCCTACGAGCGCTCATTCTCGACGGAGGTGCTGGGCTTTCCTCTGCAGGCCTTCATCAGCATCGGCGTGCGCCAGACCGAGTTGCCGCGCATCATCTCCGAGCTCGCCCGAGTGCCCGAGATCGTGCAGGCCCATGGCCTGAGTGGTCCGATCGATCTGCTCGCCAGGGTCGCCTGTCGCGATGCGCGACACCTGTTCGACACGGACGCCCGCATCCTGGCGATCGATGGCGTGGAGCGTACCGAGACCTCGCTCGCGATGGGAGAGGTGATCCCCTTCCGGGTGGCAGGTCTTATCGGCCTGGCGCGACGGGAAGCCTGAGGAACCGGCGGATCGCGCCCGCCGCTTCGGCCGGCGCCTCGTAGTGGATGAGGTGCCCGACGCCACTAATCTCGGCAAGCTGTGCCTGCGGGAACATTCCTGCCAGGGCCCGTTCGGATTCGATGGGTGTGATCTGGTCTCGCGTGGCGGCGATCAGCAGGGTGGGCACGTCGATCACACCGGCGAAGGCACGCACATCGTGCGAAACGCTGGTCACGAACGCGTCGTGCAGCACGTCACGGTCCGCGAAGCTCGAGAAGTAGGTGTCGTGCTGATCGTGGATGAACCGGCGTAGATGACGATCAGGGGTGGTCGCCATAGCGATGCTGGCGACGCGCACGATCCAAGGATGCCGCAGCAGCGCGGTACCGGGCTTCTCGGGTAGTCGCGCACCCATCGTGTAGTAGAAGATCGCGAGCCGGGTGAGCACACCCTTCGGCCCCTCCAGTGCGGGTGCACCGATCGGGTTCACGAGGATCAGCTGTGGCGTCTCGAGTCCGCTGGCGACCGCCGCAGACGCAACGATCGAACCGAACGAATGTCCGAGGACGACAGAACCCGGGGCCACGGTGCGAGCGAACTCGCACAACCAGCCGGCGTACAACCCCAGGTCGTGCTCTCGCTCGGCGACAGGCACCGTCTCGCCGAAGCCGGGGAGGTCCGGCGAGATGACGCGGATGCCCGGCAGGTACGCGACGATCGGCTCCAGCCCATGATGCTCGCCGCGGAACCCGTGAACGGCCACCACCGTCGGTACGTCGGGCACGTCAATGGCGGGACCGTACACCCAGTAGGCCGTGGGCGATCCCAGCACATCAACCTCATGACGCGCGACCGGAATCTCGCTGAGCCGGGCGGCGTACGGGGATGAGACAGGCATGCGCATGAGTCTACGCGATGCGATGTCGGTGCCCGTCCGTATGTTCGAATCAGCGGAAGGAGTCACCATGTCCAACAGCACCGACACCCTATCCGGGACCCTGCCCGGGCTCCAGTGGCCGACACCGTGCCTGCGGGCGCGTACGGAGCACCTTGATCGCGCGGGAGATGCGCTGTGGCGCGTCATCGATGCGCGGGGAAACGTTCGCGGTCACCTGCGCGTCATCGTTGACCCGCTCGGCATTCGCTACCGTGCTGAACGACTACACCTTGCCTCTCGCGCATTCCGGCTCGTCGGTGAGTTCTGGAGCGCCGACGACGCAGTGACCTCGCTACGGCAGTGAAGTCGGTCGCTCTGGCGGGGCGGCGTTAGCCCTCCGCGCGATGACCTGCGGCCCCCGTGTGCTCGTCCTGCGCCCAGGCCTCGTTGCGCAGGGTGATCTGCTCGGTCATGTCTTCGAGGAACCTGACCACGGTGGCGCGTTCCTCGGATGTCAATCGCGCTGCCGCGTGAAAACGCTTGGCCTGCAGGCGCCCCACCGTCTGCTTAGCCGCCTCTTTGGTCTCCTCGGTAATCGAGATGGCCAACGCTCGGCGATCGTTGGGATGCGGTGAACGCGTGATGTGGCCTGCCGCTTCGAGCCGGTCGAGCAGTTTCGTCGTGGACGCGGTCGAGATGTTCAGGTGCGCTGCGATGGCGCTGGGCGTGACAACGGTCTGCGCGTGCTGCGCGACGATCAGCATGTGCAGCGCGCGCATATCCGACCGCCCCAGTTTCATATAGCGCTGAGACGCCTCTGACAGGCGCTGCTCGGCTTCGCGCAGCCGCCCCAGCGCGGCCATCACGGCGGCGATCTCCTGCATGTGCTCAGGAGACACCCCAGTCCTGTCGATGAGAGCGGAATCCGGGTCGTTCTTCTCGACGTCGTAAAGGCTCGGCAGAACAGTCGCGTTGCCCTTCTCCTGCTTCGACATGTTCATATGATAGCGGAGTAGGTGTTTTCAGCTTGGCGAGTTATTCGCTAGGCTAGCGATATCACGGTCGGAGAGAACGCGAGGCGAGACATGGCGGTCCACAGAACGTCCCCGGAAGGCAGCGCTCACCCCGAGGGTCGAGTGGTGCTGCTGAACGAGTCTGGGCAGGCCATCGGCACCGCCGACAAGGAAGGCGTGCACAACCGCGCGACGCCCTTGCACCTGGCGTTCTCCTGCTACCTCTTCGACGCGGACGGCAACGTGCTCATCACTCGGCGCGCGTTGGGCAAGCGCAGCTGGCCCGGAGTGTGGACCAACAGCTTCTGCGGCCACCCCGAGCCCGGCGAGGATCTCACGTCGGCCGTCGAACGGAGGGCGCTGCAGGAACTCGGGGCGCAGATCCGCGACGTCCGTGTTGTGGATCCGAACTTCCGCTATCGCGCTGTCGACGCCGGGGGCATCGTCGAGAACGAGGTCTGCCCCGTGCATCGAGCAACCGTGATCGGCCCCCTGTCGCCGAACCCCGACGAGGTGATGCAATGGGCCTGGGTTGCACCGGAGGCGCTGCTGAGGTCCGCAGAGCTGACGCCTTTCGCGTTCAGCCCCTGGATGATCCTGCAGGCGCCCGCACTGGCGCGCATGATGGAGACGGAAGGACAGGCGAGATGACCAGCACCGTTCGCGAGCCGCGCCAGACGTCCGACCCGCACGACGCCGTCGAGGCGGAGATCCGTGCGCTCTTCTCGCGCTCTTCAGGAACCGCCCAGGCCTACGGCGCCGACTTCTCCCGCCTCTGGTCGCTCGCCGGGGAGCACATGCAAGGCGGAAAGCTGGTTCGACCGCGTCTGCTGCTCGACACGTACATCGCCTTGAGTCAGAACACCCGGGGCGGGTGGGCCGATACCCGCAGCGCTGTGCGTGTCGCTGCAGCCGTCGAGGCGCTGCACTACGCGTTCCTCCTGCACGACGATGTGATCGACGGAGACCTGTACCGACGCGGACGCCCCAACCTGATCGGCGAGCTCGCGCGCACGACAGCGGATGAGGCGCGTGCCGGCGCCGTATCCCATTGGGCGCAGGCCGGGGGTATTCTCGCGGGAAGTCTGCTGCTCTCGGGCGCCCATCAGGTGTTCGCGCGCATCGATGCCCCCGCTGTGGAGCGCATCCGTCTGCTGGATCTTCTCGACCACACCGTCTTCGAGACGACGGCGGGCGAGTTCACCGATGTGGGCTTGAGCGACGGCCTCGTGGCGCCGGATCTCGATACTGTGCTCGCCATGACCCGCCGGAAGACGGCTAGCTACAGCTTCGAGTTGCCGTTGCGTGCGGCGGCGATCCTGGCCGGTGCCGCGCCGGAGCTCGAACACGCGCTCAGCGCGGCGGGGTCGCATCTGGGCCTCGCCTATCAGCTGCAGGACGATCTGCTCTCGACGTTCGGTGACGCGCACGAACATGGAAAGGACCCGTACTCGGATCTTCGCGAGGGCAAGCAGACGGCGATCATCTGCTTCGCCCGCCTGAGTGGGCTGTGGCCTTACATCGCCGAGGACTTCGGCGACCCGGATCTGACGCTCACCAGCGCCGAGCGCCTGCGAGATCGCCTGCGCGAGTGCGGCGCAGAGGAGTTCGTGAGCGGTCTGGTGCAGCAGCAGCTCGCGGGCTTCTACGACGTGCTCGCGGCCACGGGTACCGGAGCAGTACCGTCGGCGGTCCGAGAAGTCCTGCTCGCCCTCGCAGAGCGCATCGAAGGGCGCCGCTCATGAGCATGTCGGCGCGGACCGCATCGAGCACTCCCTCGCTCACACGCTTCACGAGAATGGCAGAGACCGTATCGCAGAGCGTCATCCGCGCCTACTCAACATCGTTCGGCCTCGCGACGCGGCTCCTGGGACGCCGTCACCGCACACACGTGCGCAACATCTACGCGCTGGTGCGCGTCGCCGACGAGATTGTCGACGGCGTAGCGAGCGAAGCGGGGCTGTCCGGGGCGGATCAACGTGCGGTGCTTGATGCCTACGTCGTCGAGACCCATCGCGCGATGCAGACCGGCTACAGCAGCGACCTGGTCATCCATGCGTTCGCTGCAACCGCCCGAGCCGCGGGGATCGACGAGACGCTGACCCGACCGTTCTTCGACTCGATGCGCACCGATCTGCTCAATGCCGGGACCGAGAACACCGTGTTCGATCCGCGCGCACATGCCGCGTACGTGCATGGGTCGGCCGAGGTCGTCGGATTGATGTGCCTGCGCGTGTTCCTGCGTGGGCAAGAGGTGACCGAGAGCACGCGGACGCGTCTGGAGCACGGCGCCCGTCAGCTCGGTGCGGCGTTCCAGAACGTCAACTTCTTGCGTGACCTCGCCGACGATACAGAACGCCTCGGGCGCAGCTACCTCGGCAACGATCGCAGGCTCTCCGATGCGGAGGTACTCGCCTGGGTTGCGAGAATCCGCGGGCAGCTCGCTGATGCCAAAGCGGTGATTCCACTGTTGCCGCGCGACGCGCGTGCCGCAGTGCGCAGCGCCCACGCGCTGTTCGGCAACCTCACCGACCGCATCGCGCGCACCCCGGCCGAACAGCTCTACGAGAAGCGCATCCGTGTTCCTGATGCGATCAAGACAGTCCTGGTGGCGCGTGCCATATTCATGACAGTGAAGGAGCGAGATCGATGACCCGCACGGTGATCATCGGCGCCGGTGTCGCAGGGCTTGCGACGGCGGCACTGCTTGCCCAGGAGGGCCACGACGTCGTCGTGCTCGAGAAGAACTCCCGCGTCGGCGGCCGCGCCGGGACCCTCGAGCGTGACGGGTTCCGGTTCGACACCGGACCGTCCTGGTATCTGATGCCGCGTGTGTTCGAGCACTTCTTCGGCATGCTGGGCACGTCCGCCCAGGAGCAGCTTGACTTGCGCTTCCTCGACCCCGCGTACCGGGTCTTCAGCGAGCCGGATCAGCACGGCCGGCAGCGGGAACCGCTCACGGTTCCACTCGGCGCCGACCGAGTACTGCAGACGTTTGAGGCCACAGAACCGGGAAGCTCTGCAGTGCTGCGTGCGCATCTGGCATCCGCGACCCGTACGACCGACCTCGCAGAACGCTACTTCCTCTACAACCCGTTCACTCGGCTGCGGAGTCTGCTCGCCGGCGAGGTGATCCGCGGACTGCCGACGCTGACACGGTTGCTCGCCTCTTCCCTGGAGTCGTACGTCGGGAAGCGTTTCGACGATCCGGTGCTGAGGCAAGTGCTCGGATACCCGGCGGTCTTCCTCGGAACCGATCCATCCGCTGCACCGGCCATGTACCACCTGATGAGCGCGCTCGATCTCGATGAGGGCGTGCAGTACCCGATGGGTGGGTTCTGGCACCTGGTTGAGACTCTGGAAACGCTCGCCCGCTCTGCCGGGGCGCAGATCGTGACGGATGCCAGCGTCGAGCGCATAGAGACCGCCCCCCGGCGCGGCCGCGGCCGGCGCCGACACACGGTCACCGGCGTGACGTGGCGAGATGCTCACGGAGCCGAGCATCTCGAGAAAGCCGACATCGTCGTCTCCGGTGCGGATCTGCATCACACCGAGACACAGCTGTTGCCACCGCGGCAACGGACCTTCCCCCAACGGTGGTGGGACAAACGCACCAGCGGGCCGGGCGCTGTGATCGCCCTGCTCGGCGTGCGAGGCGAGCTGCCCGCACTCCCCCACCACTCGCTGCTGTTCACGACTGACTGGACGGCGAACTTCGACGCCATCTTCGGTGTGGACGCGCGTGTTCCCGATCCGGCGTCGATCTACGTGTGCCGTCCGAGCGCCACCGATCCCGGAGTGGCTCCTGCCGGGCATGAGAACCTCTTCGTCCTGATTCCGGTGCCGGCCGATGAGAGCATCGGGCGCGGCAGCCTTCACGGTTCGCCGTCCACAGCGGTCGAGAACGCGGTCGATGCCGCGATCGATCAGATCGCGTCGTGGGCCGATGTTCCGGACCTGCGCGAACGGATCGTCGTGCGCGAATCCATCGGCCCTGCGGACTTCGCGGCCGATTACCATTCCTGGCACGCCGGCATGCTCGGCCCCGCGCACATTCTGCGACAGAGTGCCATGTTCCGCGCGCAGAACGCTTCGCGAAAGGTCGAGGGCCTCTACTACTCGGGGTCCACGACGGCACCCGGTGTGGGCGTGCCCATGTGCCTCATCAGCGCGGAGCTCGTGCTCAAGCGCATCCGCGGCGACCACAGCGCCGGGCCACTTCCGACGCGCGTGAGCAGCGCCGCCCGCTCGGCGGATGCACGCGTGGCGGGAGCGGAACGATGATGGGGATGCTGTACCTCGCAGCACTGCTGCTCGTGATCGGATGCATGCTTCTGATCGACTACCGTTTTCGGCTGTTCTTCTGGCACGACCCCGCAATCGCTCTGCTGATCACCGTCATCGGGACCGCGCTGTTCCTGCTGTGGGATGTCGCCGGCATCGCCGCGGGCGTCTTCCTTCGCGGCGAGAGCCCGATCGCCACCGGGATCGTACTCGCCCCCGAACTGCCGCTTGAGGAACCGTTCTTCCTGATCTTCCTCGTGCTGTGCACGATGGTCGTCTTCACCGGCACCCTGCGGATCCTCGGCTGGATACAGCAGACGCGCACGCGGACGGCGGACCGGTCGTGACGTATCCACTGATCGCGACTCTCGGACTTGCGATCGCCGCCTGTGGGGCGATCGCCCTTCTCGCCGTCGCGTTCCGCCGCGCACCGCGTGTTCCCCGCTCACGCGTGCTCATCGCCCTGCTGCTCACAACCGTGCTCATGCTGGCTCTGACGGCGCTGTTCGACAACCTCATGATCTCGGCCGGCTTGTTCCACTACGCACCGTCACACCTGCTGGGCGTGTCGATCGGTGTCGCGCCCGTCGAGGACTTCGCCTACCCGCTGGCAGGGGCGCTGCTGTTGCCGGCCGCCTGGGTAGCGCTGCAGAAGGGCGGCTCGGCGCGCCGGGAGGACTTCAGGCAACTGGTCGTTGCCTCTCGTCCGATCAGCTGGATCAACACGGCGTTCCCTTTCGCGGCGGCGTACGTGATGACCACACGCGAGATCGACGCTGTCCTCCTGATCGGCTTTCTGTACTTCCTGGTGCCCTACAACTTCGCGATGTACGGCATCAATGACGTCTTCGACTACGCGTCGGACGTCGCCAACCCGCGCAAGGGCGGTGTGGAAGGGGCTTTGCTGCCCAGGAGGCTCCATACGCCGACGCTGTGGATCGCCGCCCTCACAAACATCCCCTTCCTCGTGCTGCTCGCGCTCGCGGGTGGCCCCGCGGTATGGGGCGCGCTCGCCGTGAGCGCCTTGGCCGTCGTCGCGTACTCCGCGCCGGGACTTCGGTTCAAGGAACGCCCCTTCCTGGATTCGCTCACCTCAAGCACGCACTTCGTCAGCCCCGCGGTGGTCGGTCTGCTTCTGGCCGGCGCAGATCTCACGGGGGGCATCCTGCTGTTGCTGTCGGCCTTCTTCCTCTGGGGTATGGCAGCGCACGCCTTCGGGGCGGTGCAGGACATCGTGCCGGATCGTGCGGCGGGCATCCACTCGATCGCCACGGCGATCGGCGCGAACGCGACCGTGCGTGTGGCACTCGCGCTGTGGACGGCTGCCGGCCTGCTCATGCTCGCCGTGCCCTGGCCCGGTCCGCTCGCCGCCATCATCGCCGTGCCCTACCTTCTCAACTGCGCGCCGTTCTGGTCGCTCACCGACGAACGCTCCGCAGAGTCCAACCGGGCCTGGCGTCGGTTCATCGCACTCAACTACTTCTCTGGTTTTCTCGTCACCCTCCTCCTGATCCTGGAATGGAACAGCGCATGACTCACACCACCCGTAGCGAACGACGCGCGGCCGCCGATCGGCCCGCCGTTCCGAAATGGTTGCGGATCCTTCTGCCCGCCGCACTCATCCTGACGTGGCTGACCGTCGCGGGCATCGGCGGCCCCTACTTCGGCAAGGTCGACGAGGTCTCATCGAACGACCAGACGAGCTACCTGCCCGAGTCAGCCGACGCGACCCGTGTGCAGGAGATGCTGGGAGATTTCGACGACTCCGAGGCGATACCGGCTCTCGTCGTCTTCGTCTCCGACGAGCAGCTGAGCGACGAGCAACTCTCGTCGCTGGCGGAGGTCATGACGAAGGTCGCGACGATCGACGGCATCGGTGCGGACGTGTCGCCACTCATCCCCTCTGAGGACGGCCTGGCCGCGCAGGCATTCGTGCCCATCCTCAGCAGCGCCGAGGTCGGCGACACCGTCGCAGAGCTGAGCGCAGAGCTCGCCACCGCAGCACCCGAAGGCATCGAGACTTTCGTGACGGGACCGGCTGGGTTCACCGCCGACCTGGTCTCGGCGTTCGCGGGGATCGATGGGTTGCTGCTCGGCGTGGCTCTGCTGGCAGTGCTTGTCATCCTGCTGCTGGTGTATCGATCGTTCCTGCTGCCGATTGCGGTCCTGTCGACTAGTCTGTTCGCCCTGTGCGCCGCGCTCCTCACGGTGTGGTGGCTGGCAAAGTGGGACATCCTGCTGCTCAGCGGCCAGACGCAGGGCATCCTCTTCATCCTCGTGATCGGCGCCGCGACCGACTACTCGTTGCTGCTCGTGGCCCGGTACCGCGAGGCGCTCCGGGTCGAGAACGACAAGTGGGTCGCGACCATGTCAGCGATCAAGGGTTCGTTCGAGCCGATCCTCGCGTCGGGTGGAACGGTCATCGCCGGCCTGCTGTGCCTGCTGCTCAGCGACCTGAAGTCGAACAGCGCACTCGGCCCGGTGGCATCGATCGGGATCATCTTCGCGATGCTCTCGGCGTTGACACTCCTACCGGCGATGCTCTTCGCGTTCGGACGCGCGGCCTTCTGGCCGCGACGTCCGCGGTTCGAGCCGGATGTTGTCGCCGCGGAAGACGGGATGCCCGATCGCGGCCTGTGGACCAAGCTCGCTCACCTCGTGCAGCGGCGACCGCGCATCATCTGGGTTGCCACCACGCTCGTTCTGCTGATCGGAGCGCTGGGCGTGACCCAGCTGAAGGCGGATGGCGTCGCCCAATCCGAACTGGTGCTCGGGCAGTCCGAAGCGCGAGATGGTCAGCAGGCACTGGGCGAGCACTTCCCGGGTGGTTCTGGAAGCCCTGCGCTGATCATCGTGGACGAGAGCGAGATGGACGACGCGGTCGCCGTGTTGCTCGCCGATGACGGGATCGATGGCGTCGCGGTCACCACCGAGGACAGCCCGAGCGGATCCGCGCCGGTGACAGCGGAGGGCATCACCCCGGTGGGCCCACCCGGAACCCCCGAACCGAGTCCCACCACGGTCGACGGTCAGGTTCTTCTTCGTGCGACGCTGACGGATGCCGCAGACTCGGCAGCCGCGGGGCAGACCGTCACCGACCTTCGGGCGGAGTTCATCGATACGGCACCGAGCGCCCTGGTAGGCGGTGTCACCGCGACAGCCGTCGACACCAACACCGCCTCGATCCATGACCGCAATCTCATCATCCCGCTCGTCCTTGCCGTCATCACGCTGATTCTGATGGTGCTGCTGCGTTCGGTGCTCGCGCCCGTGCTGCTGATCATCACAACGGTGATCTCGTTCGGCACCGCGATGGGCGTTTCTGCTCTGGTGTTCAACGGTCTGTTCCAGTTCCCCGGCGCTGACCCGGCCGTGCCGCTGTTCGGGTTCATCTTCCTGGTGGCCCTCGGTATCGACTACAACATCTTCTTGATGACCCGCGTGCGCGAGGAGTCGCTCCAGCACGCCACGCGCAAGGGAGTGCTGCGCGGGCTCGCGATCACCGGCGGGGTGATCACCTCGGCCGGCCTCGTGCTCGCTGCAACCTTCACGGCGCTCGCGGTCATCCCGATCCTGTTCCTGGTGCAGCTGGCGTTCATCGTCGCCTTCGGCGTGCTGTTGGACACGTTCGTCGTGCGCACCCTGCTCGTACCGGCCCTGTCGTACGACCTCGGCCGGGTGATCTGGTGGCCGTCCAAGCTCTCGAAGCACCCGCAGCCTGAGAACCACGAGCCGGAGGCACCATGAGCGCGCACGTCGTCATCGCGGGCGGTTCCGGGCTGATCGGAACCGCGCTCACGGACGCCCTCGTCGCGCGAGGGGATCGCGTGACCCGACTGGTACGCCGTCCCCCGGCTCACCCGGGAGAGGTCCAGTGGCAACCGGAGGACGGCGTGCTGGATCCGCGCGCCTTGGAGGGCGCGTCCGCGGTGGTGGCGTTGAACGGCGCCAGTGTGGGACGGATGCCCTGGACAGCCCCTTACCGACGGAAGCTGCTTTCGTCGAGGCTCGCTCCGACGACGACTCTGGTGGCGGCCCTGCGCGACCTCGGCAGGGGTGCGCCGACGCTTGTGTCAGCATCCGCGGTCGGGTACTACGGCTCTGTGCCCGGTCGGATGCTGACGGAGTCCTCCCCCGCCGGTGACACGTTCCTGGCACGCGTGTGCATCGAGTGGGAGGGCGCCGCTCGGCAGGCGGCGGACGTCACACGGGTGGCGCTCGCGCGCACTGCACCGGTGATCCACCGCAGGGGTGTGCTGCGTCCGTTGATCGCGCTCACCTCCCTCGGCGTCGGTGGCCCCTTGGGAGGCGGTGACCAGGTCTGGCCCTGGATCTCGCTCGACGATGAGGTGCGCGCACTCCTGCACATCATCGATCAGAACCTCGACGGCCCGGTCAATCTCACAGGGCCGGCGTCCGCGACGGCGAATGACGTCGGCCGCGCGCTCGCACGCGAACTTCACCGGCCATTCTGGTTGCCTGTGCCGGCGTGGGCGCTCCGGAGCGTGCTCGGCGCACCGGCGGCCGACTCGCTGCTGCTCGCCGATGCGGATGTGCGGCCGACGGCGCTTCTCGACAGCGGCTTCCGCTTCGTGCATGACACCGCAGACGCCGCAGTGGCAGCCGCCGTCGCGGCACGGTGATGCGGTGGGGCGGTGATCGTTGGTGCCCCCTGCAGGATTCGAACCTGCGACCAACAGATTAGAAGGCTGCTGCTCTATCCACTGAGCTAAGGAGGCGTGTACGTCTACGGTACCGTGTCCGGGCCCGCCGCTAGGATCAAGGGATGGTTTCTGCGTCTGAGAACGACCGGCTGGTGTGGATCGACTGCGAGATGACGGGACTCGACCTCGCCGTCGATGAACTGGTCGAGATCGCCGTCGTCATCACGGACTTCGAGTTGCGGGTGATCGACCCCGGGTTCCAGGTCGTCATCAAGCCGAGCGATGCCGCGCTGGCCAACATGGGCGATTTCGTGACCGAGATGCACCGCACGTCGGGGTTGATCGACGAGATCCCCCACGGCGTGTCGCTCGCCGAGGCCGAGGCGCAGACCCTCGCATACATCAAGCGCTTCGTTCCGATGGAGCGCAAGGCGCCGCTGGCGGGCAACACGATCGGCACCGACCGGATGTTCCTGGCCAAGTACATGCCCGGTGTCGACGGGCACCTGCATTACCGCAACGTCGACGTCTCCAGCATCAAGGAGCTCTCGCGCCGCTGGTACCCGCGGGTGTTCTTCCAGGCCCCCGAGAAGAACGGCGGACACCGTGCATTGGCCGACATTCTGGAGTCCATCCGCGAGCTGCACTACTACCGTGAAGCGGTCTTCGTAGCCGAGCCCGGGCCCTCTTCCGACGAGGCCAAAGACATCTCGAGTCGCACCGTGTCATCGTTCACTCAAAACATGTAATAGACTCTAAGGGTTGCCCGCTGAGGCGGGCACATGGTGGGTATAGCTCAGCTGGTAGAGCACCGCGTTGTGGTCGCGGGGGTCGCGGGTTCAAGCCCCGTTACTCACCCCAATCAGGTCAGGCCCGGACTCCTCCAAGGAGTCCGGGCCTGACCTTTTCCGTTGCCCGTTACTTCTCGACGCGATCGCCGAGACTGTAGTGCGCGCGGCCGACACGCCCGCGGATGAAGATCAGCAGCACAAGTCCGACGATGATCACAACGGGGTTCGCGAGGTTCGCGATCGGCATCAGCGCGCTCGCCTCTCCCACCTGTCCCTGCTCGCCGATGGCGCCGGTGATCAGGAACTGGCTCGGATCGGTTGAGGCGTGCAACAAGATCGCCAGGATCAGCGTGCCGCTGACGCGCATCGAGAGGTACATCAGCACGCCGAACGTGAACGTGTACGCCACCAGCACGGCGACGGGAAGCAGATCCGTCGTGCCGATGAAATTCCCGGCGTGCAGGATGCCGAACAGCAGCGACGATAGCGCGGCGACGACCCACTCGCTGTATCCGCCGCGGCGCAGCAGTTGCACCGCGAAACCACGGCACACGAGCTCCTCGGTGAATCCGATGCACAGTCCGAGGAACAGTGTCATCAGCGTCACCCCGACCCCGACCGCTTGATAGTCGACGGCCGCGTACCGCACCGCGTTGAAGCCCAGCACGACGACGACCGCCAGCCACATCCACCAGCTGCCGCGGATCGGCTGTGACCCGAACAGCTCTTTCAACCAGCCGAACGACCAGGCGAGCGCGAGCATCAACAGCCCGGTGACGAGGATCGACAGTGTGTGACCGATCAGCACGTTCTGAGGCGAGGCGAACGTACCGCCCGGCGTCATCATTCCGCCGAAGAGAGTGTGGATGAGCCACGCGACGCCCTGGTAGAGCACCCAGTAGAAGATCACCAGTAGCAGGGCCTTCCACCACCCGCCGTTGTTCCAGAAACTGCGCCACTTCGATGTCTGCACCATTGCTGAACCGGCCATGCGTTCTCCTTCTGAGAACCTTCTCTGCGTTGTGTGAGTGATGCTAGCAACGGGGGAAGCGCCCGCGACAGCCTCTGTGGAACGCGTCGGTGCTCTTCGCCGAGGGCCGCGATCAGAACGAGTCGATACGATCGATGCATGGCCTCGCACGTCCGTATCGCAACAGACTCCGATCTGCCGTCGATCGCGAGGATCGAGGCCACCGCCGACACCGCATTCGACGCAGTCGTGGACCGTACCGCATGGGGCTCTCCCCCGTCCGGACAGGATCGCTGTCAGCATCCGGGGTTCCTTCTCGTGGCAGCCGACGACGAGGCCGGTCCGGCCGTGGGTTTCGTCCACGTCATCACGCACGATGATGTGGCGCACCTGGAGCAGCTTTCGGTGCTGCCGGAGCACGCCCGGCTCGGTCACGGCACGGCCCTTGTACACGCCGCGCTCGACGAGGCACGTGCGCGCGGTGCGAAGCAGATCACGTTGCGCACCTTCGCCGAGATCCCCTGGAACGCACCGTTCTACGCCTCCCTCGGTTTCGCTGAGGTCCCGACGCCCTCGGACAGCTTCACGGCGGCTCTCCTCGACGCCGAGCAGCGCGCTGGGCTCGTCGATGTCGGTCCGCGCGTGCACATGAGCCTCGACCTCGGCGCCGGGATGGAGATGGATGCCGATGCCTTCGAGGCTCTCGTGATCGACGAACTCGACAAGCTGCCCGACGACATGGTGGACGGCCTGGACAACGTCGTGTTCGTCGTCGAGGACCGCGCGGAGACCGGCGAGGAGTTGTTCGGCCTGTACGAGGGGTTCGCGCTGACCGAGCGCGGTCAGTACGGGATGGGTGAGCTGCCCGACCGCATCATCGTCTTCCGCGAGACGCATCTCGCCGCGTGTGCGGATGAGGCCGCGCTGCGCGCGGAGGTACACACGACGTTGGTGCACGAGATCGCGCACTTCTACGGCATCGACGACGAGCAACTGCACGAACTGGGGTGGGCATGAGCACGCCGTCCTCGACGCCAGTTCTCGATGAGCAGCTGATGGCGGCCCCTCTGGTGCCGTGGCAGCTCGTCGTGTGGGATGACCCCGTGAACCTGATGAGCTACGTGGCACGCATCTTCCGCACGTACTTCGGGTATCCGGCCGAGCAGGCCAACAGGTTGATGCTCGCCGTGCACCACGAGGGTCACGCCGTGGTGGCGACCGGTCCGCGCGAGACGATGGAGGCCCATGCGCATGCAATGCACGACTTCGGCTTGTGGGCGACGGTGAGGCGGGCGCCTCAGTGACGACGGATCTATCGCTCTCGCTCGCGACGATCGAGGTGCATAACCTGCAGCGGCTCATCGACGAGTTCCTCGAGGTCATCGCCGACGGCAAAGTGACAGACGACCCCGGTCTGAGCCGCATCGCACCGGCCGCCTATGCCGATGATCCCGCAGCGGCAGCCGAGTTCCGCGCGGCCACACGCGATGGCCTGTTCGATCGGCGGACGGCGGATGCCCTCGATGTGCGTTCCGATCTCGGCGCGCCGCTCGAGGGCGGCTCAGCTCCGTCGACGCGCGCAGCCATGCGGCAGCGGACGATACGGATCCCACCGGAGCACGTAAACGCCTGGCTGCGAACCCTGGCAGCGGTGCGGCTGGTCGTCGCCACACGACTCGGCATCGACATCGCCGACACCCACGGGCCCGACGACGAACGCTTCCACGTCTACGACTGGCTCGGATACCGGCTCGAACAGCTGGTGATGCTCGCGGACGAGCACGACGCGGGGTGAGACGCCTCAGGGTGTCGTGAAGACCATCGTCGCCAACTGCGCCGGGTGTTCGCGAGCGATGTGCGCATCCTCCTGCGCTGCCCACATGTCCCAGTGGTCGCGGAATACGTCGCCGTCCCGTTCCAGCGCGCGGCTGCGCCGCGCTGAGGCGGGGCCGTCAACCCACACCGTCAGGTGCGCCAGAGGAGCGGATGCCCGTGTCAGTGCACCGCACCCCTCGACGATCAGCCCGAGATCGGGGTCGACCGCGTGCGCTTCAGCGGGCTCGTCATGCTGCCAGTCCCAGCGGTGCCAGCGACCGATCCGCTGACGGCTGTGTGGCAGCAGGGCGCCTTGGCGCGCGATCTCGGCGCCCCGCGTCAGCCCGTCCCACCCCGGGTAGACCGAGTCCAGCGCGAACAGTTGCACGGGCTGCGGCAACGGCCAGGCACGCACCAGTCGCGCGGCGAGGCTGGTCTTTCCTGCTCCGCTGCGCCCGTCGATGACGACCACCGGATTGGGCACACCGAGCCCGGCGACAGCCGAACGGATCTGCTCGGTGGCGCCGGTGAGCACCGCGTCCAGAGGGTCGCTACTTCTTGAGGGCACGGATGATGCGCGTGATGGCGCGTCCGGACACCCAGACGAAGGGCACGGCGACAGCGAGCAACGTGATCAAGTTCGGCTCGAAGCGCAGACCCTCCTCACGGCGCACGTAGACGCCGAGCGGAACAGCCACTCCGCCGCCTGCGCCGCCGTCGCCCTGCTGTTCGACTTCGCCGCCGGCGAAGCATGTGATCGCGAGCGCCACCGGGGTGACGCCGACTCCATCTACGTCGACCGTCTCACCGTAAGCGCTCTTGACCCCGAGAGAGGCGGCCTGCTTTCCCAGTTCCAGTGCAATGTTCGGCATGACCCCACGCTAGTCCACCGGCGGATGCCCCGGCGACCGGCTCTCCCCTCGACTCATGTGCCGCGCCCGGGTGATCATGCCGACACCGAATCGTGCCCGTGCATCGTCGAGCGTGCCCTCCAGCCGGCGCTGGTCCTCGTCGTCGTCCCACAGCGCCAGCGCGCCCGCAGCCGCCGGGCGAAGGCGCTCTGCGCGGACGCCGACCAGACGCACGGGATCGCGCCGGTCGATCTGCTCGAACAGCGACAGTGCGGTCTCGCCCAGCCGCTGTCCGACATCGGTCGCCTCGGCAAGCGACACCGACCGGTTGACCGTGGTGAAATCGGCGAAGCGGATCTTGATCGCCACACCGCCGGCATGCCAGCCCGAGGCGCGTAGTCGGGCGCCGACCCGATCGGCAAGGCGCCGCAGCTCGGAGCGCAGCAACTCGTGGTCCTCGACATCGCGGTCGAAGGTCTCCTCATGCCCGATGCTCTTCTCGATCCGCTCGGTCTCGACGGTGCGGGCGTCCTGCCCCGTCGCGAGCGCACGGATCCGCTGTCCCAGCGCCGGACCGAGCGCGCGCTCCAACGCCTCGGGAGGCGACGTGCGCACATCGCTGATGAGGCGGATGCCGCGGCGGGCGAGGGCATCCGCCGCCTTCGGGCCGACACCCCACATCGCACCCACCGGGCGCGGGTCGAGGAACTCCTGTGTGCGGGCGGCAGGAACGATCAGCATGCCATCGGGTTTGGAGATGGTCGAGGCCATTTTCGCGACGTGCTTGGTCGCGGCCACTCCGACGCTGCACGTGATGCCCACCTCGTCCTGCACACGGCGGCGGATGAGCACGGCGATACGGCCGGGACTCCCCCACAGCCGGCGTGCGCCGCGCACATCGAGGAACGCCTCGTCGATCGACAGTGGTTCGACCAGCGGGGTGATGCTCTCGAAGATCGCCATCACCTGTGCGGACACCGCACGATAGCGTTCGAAATCGGGTGGGACGACCCGCGCCGTCGGACACAGACGGAGCGCCTGCCCCACCGGCATCGCGCTGCGCACGCCGTATCGGCGCGCCTCGTACGATGCGCTGGACACGACTGAGCGCCCTTCGCGTCCGCCGATGATCAGGGGCAGCCCCCGCAGCGAAGGATCATGCAACACTTCGACAGCGGCGTAGAACGCATCCATGTCGACATGCAGGATGCCGGTGCCGCTGTCGTCCGCCCCTTCGGGCGAGACCAGTCGTCCCGATCCGTCACCGCGTCCCATGCCTCCATTCTCGTGGAGGCATGGGACATCACGGTCAGTCCTGCGCGGCCCGTTCCAGGATCAGCTCTCGCACGCGTGCGGCGTCGGCCTGTCCCTTCATCGCCTTCATCACGGCGCCGATCACGGCACCGGCCGCCTGCACCTTGCCGTCCTTGATCTTGGCGAGCACATCGGGCTGCGCGGCGAAGGCGTCATCGATCGCTGCGATCAGCGCACCGTCATCCGAGACGACGGCCAGTCCGCGGGCATCCACGACCTCCTGCGGCGTCCCCTCGCCGGCGATGACGCCCTCGAGCACCTGGCGGGCCAGCTTGTCGGTCAGCGTTCCCGCGTCGACGAGCTGCTGCAGCGCGGCGACGTTCTGCGGGCTGACGAGATCGGCGACGTCGCGCTCCTGCGCGTTCGCGACGCGCGTGATCTCGCCGGTCCACCACTTGCGGGCCGCAGCCGGCGTCGATCCGGCGTCGATTGTCGCGGCGACGACATCGATCAGACCGCCGTTGCGCACGTCCTGGAACTCCAGGTCGGTGAAGCCCCAGTCGGCCTTCAGCCGGCGACGGCGGGCGATCGGCTGCTCGGGAAGAGCAGCACGCAGCTCCTCGACCAGCTCTCGCGCCGGTTCGACCGGCAGCAGGTCGGGCTCCGGGAAGTAGCGGTAGTCGTCAGCATCCGACTTCGGACGCCCCGGCGAGGTCGTGCCGGTGTCCTCGTGCCAGTGGCGCGTCTCCTGGATGATGACCCCGCCGTCGGCGAGGATCTGCGCCTGGCGCTGGATCTCGTAGCGCACGGCACGCTCGACCGAGCGCATCGAGTTGACGTTCTTCGTCTCGGTGCGTGTTCCGAGCTTCTCCTGCCCGCGGGGACGCAGAGACACGTTGGCGTCGCAGCGGAGGTTGCCGCGCTCCATGCGCGCCTCAGAGATACCGAGTCCGCGCACGATGTCGCGGATGGCCGCGATGTACGCCTTGGCGATCTCAGGCGCACGGTGCTCGGCACCGAAGATCGGCTTGGTGACGATCTCGACGAGCGGCACACCCGCACGGTTGTAGTCGACCAGCGAGTACTCCGCACCCTGGATGCGACCGGTGGCACCACCCATGTGGGTGAGCTTTCCGGCGTCCTCCTCCATGTGGGCGCGCTCGATCGGGATGGTCACCAGCGTGCCGTCCTCCAGCTCGACCTCGACCGAGCCCTCGAAGGCGATCGGCTCGTCGTACTGCGAGATCTGATAGTTCTTACCCAGGTCAGGGTAGAAGTAGTTCTTGCGCGCGAAGCGGCTCGATTCGGCGATCGAGCATCCGAGCGCCAGGCCCAGGCTGATCGACGAGCGCACCGCGGTGGCGTTGACCACCGGGAGCGAACCCGGAAGCCCGAGGTCGACCGGCGCGATCAGCGTGTTCGGCTCGGCGGCGTGGAACTCTTCGTGCGCGGGGTTGGGTGCGCCCGAGAACATCTTCGTGCGCGTGTTCAGCTCGACGTGCACCTCGAATCCGAGCACCGGCTCGAACAGCTCGAGGGCCTTGTCGTAGTCCATGAGCTTTGCGGTGGCCATCAGCGGGTTCCTCCCAGGGTGGGGGCCTTCTCCAGGAGGGGTGCTCCCCAGGAGTCCAGCAGCGCGGCTTCGAGAGCGGCGCCGACGCGGTACAGACGCGCGTCCTGACGCGCGGGGGCGAGGAACTGGATGCCGACGGGCAGCCCATCCTCGGATGCGAGCCCCGACGGGATCGAGATGCCCGGCACGCCGGCGAGGTTGGCGGGAATCGTCGTCAGGTCGTTGAGGTACATCTGCAGCGGGTCGTCGATCTTCTCACCGATCTTGAACGCTGTGGTCGGTGCCGAGGGCGTCGCGATCACGTCGACCTGCGCGAACGCCTCATCGAAGTCGCGCTGGATGAGCGTACGCACCTTCTGGGCGCTGCCGTAGTAGGCGTCGTAGTAGCCGGCCGACAGCGCGTACGTGCCGAGGATGACGCGTCGCTTGACCTCGGGGCCGAAGCCGGCCTCACGAGTGGCGGACATGACGTCCTCGACCGTGGAGTTGCCCTCTGGCGTGACGCGGAGCCCGAAGCGGACCGAGTCGAACTTGGCGAGGTTGCTGGAGGCCTCTGCCGGGAGGATCAGATAGTACGCGGCGACGCCGTACTCGAAGTGCGGGGCCGAGATCTCAACGATCTCCGCGCCCTGCGCCTCCATGAGGGCGAGCGACTCGCGGAACGAGGCGGCGACGCCGGGCTGGAATCCCGAGTCGGGCAGTTCCTTGACGACGCCGACCTTCAGGCCCTTCAACACCTGACCGGTCGCGCCCTCACGTGCGGCCTCGGCGAACGACGGCCACTGCTCGTCGAGCGAGGTGGAGTCATTGGCGTCGTGGCCACCGATGACATCGTGCAGCAGGCCCGCGTCGAGCACGGTGCGCGTGACGGGACCCACCTGGTCGAGGCTGGATGCCAGGGCGATCGCGCCGTAGCGGCTGACCCCGCCATAGGTGGGCTTGATGCCCACGGTGCCGGTGACATGCGCGGGCTGACGGATCGACCCACCGGTGTCGGAACCGAGCGCGAGCGGAGCCTCGAAGGCAGCGACTGCCGCTGCCGAGCCGCCGCCGGATCCGCCGGGGATGCGGTCCAGATCCCAGGGGTTGCGGGTGGGGCCGTACGCGGAGTGCTCGGTCGACGAGCCCATTGCGAACTCGTCCATGTTGGTCTTGCCGAGCGGCACCAGTCCCGCAGCACGTGAGCGTGCGACGACGGTCGCGTCGAACGGCGACATGTAGCCCTCGAGGATCTTCGATCCGCTCGTGGAGGGCTGATCGGTGGTGACCAGGACGTCCTTGATGGCCAGCGGCACACCGGCGATCGGGCCGAGCTGCTCACCCGCGGCGCGCCGGGCATCGACCTCGGCGGCGGCCGCAAGGGCGTGCTCGTTGACATGCAGGAACGCGTGCACATCGCCGTCGACGGCGGCGATGCGGTCGAGGTGCGCCTGGGTGGCCTCGACGCTGGAGATCTCGCCGGCGCTCAGCTTGTCGCCGAGTTCCGCGGCGGTCATGCGGATGATGTCGCTCACTGCTCTTCTCCCAGGATGGCCGTGACGCGGAAGCGGCCGTCGGCGGCATCCGGTGCGTTCTGCAGGGTCTGCTCGGGCGTGAGCGTCAGGCCGACCTCATCGGGGCGGAAGACGTTGCTCAGCGGGATCGGATGGCTGGTGGCCGCCACATCGGGCGTCGCCACCTCCGACACCTTGGCGATGTTGTCGACGATGGCGTCCAGCTGACCGGTCAGCTGGGTCACCTCGTCGTCGGTGAGCTTGATGCGCGCGAGCACGCCGAGATGGCGCACGAGATCGGGGGTGATTTCTGACACCACGCCAGTCTACGAGAGCCCCGGCCCTGCACACGTAAGCTGAACCCGTGACGACGTTCGATCCCCCGCGCCCCTGGACCGCCAGCTACGCAGACAGCGTTCCCGAGGATCTTCCCCCGGTGACCGGGTCTCTCATCGACATCGTGGAAGCGTCGGTGCGCGACTACCCGGATGCCCCGGCCCTGCAGTTCTTCGGGCGCGAGACCACCTACCGCGACATGCAGGACGCGATCGAGCGCGCCGCAGCCGGTCTGCGCGATCTCGGCGTCGGCCTCGGCGACCCCGTCGCCATCGTGCTGCCCAACTGCCCGCAGCACATCATCGCCTTCTACGCGGTGCTGCGCCTCGGCGCGGTGGTCGTCGAGCACAACCCGCTGTACACCGCTCGCGAGCTGCGCAAGCAGTTCGAGGACCACGGCGCCACGCACGCGATCGTCTGGAGCAAGGTCGTCGAGACCGTGCAGCAGTTCCCCGACGATCTGAAGGTGACGAACTTGATCTCGGTCGATGTCACCACGGCTATGCCCTTCATGACGCGACTCGCCCTGAAGCTGCCGATCGCGAAGGCTCGCGAGTCGCGCCAGGCGCTGACGGCCAAGGTGCGCGGCGCGATCAGCTGGGATCAGCTGGTGGCATCCGCTCCGCTGCCCTCGTCGCACCCGCGTCCGCAGACCGATGACCTCGCGATCATCCAGTACACCTCGGGGACGACCGGCACCCCCAAGGGCGCATCGCTGACGCACCGCAACCTGCTCGCCAATGCCGCGCAGGCCCAGGCCTGGGTGCACTCGATCACGCGCGGCGACGGCTGCGTCGTCTACGCGGTGCTGCCGATGTTCCACGCATACGGACTGACGCTGTGCCTGACGTTCGCGATGTCGATGGGTGCGCGGCTGGTGCTGTTCCCCAAGTTCGATCCCGACATGGTGCTGGAGGTCACGAAGAAGCACCCGGCGACGTTCCTGCCGCTCGTGCCGCCGATCGCCGAGCGTCTGCTGTCGGCCGCGAAAGAGAAGGGCGTCTCGCTCGCGGGCACCGAAGTGGCGATCTCTGGGGCCATGGCGCTTCCCCACGAGCTGGTCGTGCCCTTCGAGGAGGCCAGCGGTGGATACCTGGTCGAGGGCTATGGCCTGAGTGAGTGCTCGCCCGTGCTGATGGCGAACCCGGTGGCCGAGCACCGTGTCGCCGGCACGATCGGGCTGCCCCTGCCCGGCACCGAGTGCCGCGTGGTCGATCCCGAGAACCCCACGCAGGACGTGCCTGCCGGGTCGCCCGGAGAACTGATCGTGCGCGGCCCCCAGGTGTTCTCCGGCTACTACGGCAAGCCGGAAGCCACCGAGGCGGTCTTCGTCGACGGCTGGTTCCGCACCGGCGACATCGTGACGATCGATGAGAAGGGCTTCGTGCGAATCGTAGATCGCATCAAAGAGCTCATCATCACGGGCGGGTTCAACGTCGCCCCCACCGAGGTGGAGGGCGCGCTGCGTCAGCACCCCGATGTCGTGGATGCGGCGGTCGTCGGTCTGCCGAGCGAACACTCCGGCGAGGAGGTGGTCGCCGCGATCGTGGTGGATGCCGGCGTCGACCCCGACATCGAGTCGATCCGTGAGTTCGCGCGCGGAATTCTCACGCCCTACAAGGTGCCGCGACGGCTGTTCGTCGTCGATGAGCTGCCTCGTTCACTGATCGGCAAGGTGCTGCGCCGCCAGGTGAAGGAGCGTCTTCTGGAGCTGACCGGCGGCGGACAGCGGTGACGACACGCCGCTGAGCATCGCGCCCTGCTGCGACCGCCAGCACTCTCACATCCGGAGGCACTATCGTTGGTAGGTGACTGCTGACGAGAATGCCGCCGCTGTGCCTGCCCCCGACTCCTCCACCGACTCCGGAGAGGCCGTCGCCGAGCAGTCGTCGACGCCCGGCTTCGATGACCTTGGCATCAGTGGCCCGGTGCTCCGCGCCATCCGCGACCTGGGTTATGAGACGCCGTCGCCGATCCAGGCCGCGACCATCCCCCTGCTGCTGCAGGGGCGCGATGTGCTCGGCACGGCGCAGACCGGTACCGGCAAGACGGCCGCGTTCGCGCTGCCTGTGCTCGAGAACCTCGATCTGACGCAGAAGACGCCGCAGGCGCTCGTGCTCGCACCCACGCGTGAGCTGGCGCTGCAGGTCTGCGAGGCGTTCGAAGCCTACGCCTCGCGCATGAAGGACGTACGGGTGCTGCCGGTTTACGGCGGGCAGGGCTACGGCGTGCAGCTCTCGGCTCTGCGTCGCGGCGTCCACATCGTCGTCGGCACGCCCGGCCGCATCATGGACCACCAGGCCAAGGGCACGCTCGACCTGTCGGAGCTGAAGTACCTGGTGCTCGATGAGGCCGACGAGATGCTCAAGATGGGCTTCGCCGAGGACGTCGAGCAGATCCTCGCGCAGACCCCGAGCGACAAGCAGGTGGCGCTGTTCTCGGCGACGATGCCCGCGGCGATCCGCCGGCTCGCGCAGCAGTACCTGAATGTGCCCGAAGAGGTCGCCATCAAGGCGAAGACCAGCACGAACCAGAACATCACTCAGCGCTACCTGGTGGTCTCGTACGCGCAGAAGGTGGATGCCCTCACGCGCATCCTCGAGGTCGAGAACTTCGACGGCATGATCGTGTTCGTCCGCACCAAGAACGAGACCGAGACGCTCGCCGAGAAGCTGCGTGCCCGCGGGTACTCGGCGGCGGCCATCAACGGCGACGTTCCGCAGGTGCAGCGTGAGCGTTCGGTGAACCAGCTCAAGGACGGCAAGCTCGACATCCTCGTCGCCACCGACGTCGCGGCCCGCGGCCTGGACGTCGAGCGCATCAGCCACGTGGTGAACTTCGACATCCCCACCGACACCGAGTCGTACGTGCACCGTATCGGCCGCACGGGTCGTGCCGGCCGCACCGGCGATGCGATCAGCTTCATCACCCCGCGTGAGCGCTATCTGCTCAAGCACATCGAGAAGGCGACCCGTCAGCAGCCCGCGCAGATGCAGCTGCCCACCACCGAGGACGTCAACACCACGCGCCTGGCGCGCTTCGACGACGCGATCACCGCCGCGCTCGGCGAAACCGGACGTATCGAGGGCTTCCGTGACATCATCGCCCACTACGTGCGCAACCACGATGTTCCCGAGGCCGACGTCGCTGCCGCTCTGGCCGTCGTGGCGCAGGGCGAGACACCGCTGCTGCTGGACCCCGCCGACGACGCACTGTCGAAGGCGGTCGAACGTGACAACCGTCCCCCGCGCGAGCGGCAGGAGCGCTCGGATCGTGGCCCTCGTGAGCGGCGCGGACGCGGCGACTACACGGCGTACCGCATCGAGGTCGGGCGCCGCCACCGGGTCGAGCCGCGGCAGATCGTCGGAGCACTCGCGAACGAGGGCGGCCTGGGACGCGATGACTTCGGTGCCATTGCGATCAAGCCCGACTTCTCGATCGTCGAGCTGCCCGTGACGATGGACCGCGCGGTGCTTGAGAAGCTGCGCGACACCCGCATCTCGGGGAAGCTGATCGAGATCAAGCCCGACCGCGGTGTGCCGAACCGGCGTGCGCCGCGCGACGACGACCGTCGCGGCGGCTACCAGGGATCGCGTGATCGTGGGGGCTACCAGCGTGACGACCGCGGCGGGCGCGGTCGCGACTTCCGTGACGAGGGCGGCACGCGCAAGCCGCGCCACAAGAAGGACTGATCTGTCGCAGCGCCGGCGCGCGGGTGCTGAGGCGTGGGGCTGGCGCGGGGCCACGATTGACTGGCCCCGGCAGGTCAGGTCAGAACGGCGCGGCGGATCGTGCCGGTGAGGGATTCGCGCCGTCGCCGCCGCTGTCGTTGCACTGCGTATCGGCTTCGGTCAGCGCGGTCTCGGTAAAGGTGACGGTGTTCTGCGGGGGTGGCCGGTCGACATAGAACCGCCCCGTGGGGCTGCGCCATTCGAGGAGTCCGCTCCCCCGTTGCTCCGCCATCCATGGGGAATGGTGTTTCAGCACATGATGTCGGCGACACAGTGCCCCGAGGTTGCCCTCCTCGGTGGCGCCGCCGAAGGCGGCGTCCTGTGTGTGGTCGAGATCGCTGTCGATGGCCGGCATACCGCACGTGGGGAACCGGCATCGTTGGTCTCTGGCTCGCAGATGACGGCGAAGCTGCTCGCTGGGCCGGTACCGGTCGACGGCGAGCAACATCCCCGTGACCGGGTGGGTGAGTAGGCGGTTCCATCCCGACGCGGCGCCGGCAAGTACGCGCGCGGTATGCGCGTCGATCGGGCCGTGCCCGTCCAGTTCCGCGTTGACGCCTTCGCGCACGCCGATGACTGCGGCGTCACCAGTACGGGCGTCGTTGTCACTAGCGCCACGACCGGCGTCAGCGCATCCGCCGCCAACGGCGTCGCAACGGCCCGCGCCGCGCAGAAGGCGAAGGGCAGTGGCGTCGCGGTCCATCAGCGTGAGGAACGGGATCGTCACGCTGACCCGCGGCCGGATTGCGGCGAGCAGCCCGTCGTCCGTGTCGTGCCCTGCCGGTGCGCCGGTCAGCAGCAGGTTCATGGCCAGGTCGAAGCGTCGCTGCGCGAGCGTGCGGACATCCTCATCGATCGCGACGTGGGCGTCGTGTGTCGCCGCCGGGCCGAACGCGGTGCCGGGCAGCGGATCAGACAAGGGCTCAGCCTGCCGATGCGGGCCGCTCAGGACCGCGCGGCTACTCGCCTTCGCCATCGACGTGAGCCTGTCGAATGCGCCGTGCACAAGAACGGATGGTCCGAACACGTGCAGTTCCGCCATGGCGTCCGGGTGGTCGCTGACCCACGCGCCGCGGAGTTCACGGGCATCCTCATGCCGTTCGTCGAGCGACTTCGGCTGGTACTGCTGAGCCAACCGCTCGGCGATGGGCCGGGTGCGATTCGGCGACTCACCGCACGCGACCTCCAACACGCGCGCGGCGTATCGGTCACGTGACTCCGCATCGTCGATGTGCTCCCCCGCCTCGACGATCACCCTGGTGTGCCCGGCGCTGATCGCGCCGGCGCCCTGAGCCGCCCACACGCGCGGAAAGCGCTCGACAACCTGTTCTGCAGCGAGCATGCGCCGTTGCACCGTTCGGTCGCTGACCCGCAACGCCGCGCCGAGCTCAGCTGCCACCGTACGTAGCGAGAGGTCGGCCTCGTCGACTTCACCCGCCGCGTCCAGTGCCCAGCGACTGGCCAGTGCGAGCACTCCGTCACGTGCCGCCTGCATGCTGCTGATCGACTGCTCGATGGACTGCGCGAGCTCGACCAGCTCATCGAGCGTGGTCACCTGCTCCACCGTCACGTCCATCAGCGCCGTCATGCCTCTAGTACACCAGCGACCACCGACATTCGAACATCCATACAGAACGGCAAGCGGGTATCAGACGGCGTGCCCCGACGAGAGGTCTCAGCCGAGCCGTTGAGCGAAGTGATGCGAGACGATGTCCATCCGCTCGCGCAAGTAGAACCGGTGCGCGTCGAAGCGCTGCACCCCGGAGTCGAGGTCGAGCACCCGGCATCCGGCAGCGGCGGCGCGGTTGCGCAGTTCGCGGAGCAGCAGCGCCCCGTACCCACGCGAGCGCTCCGTTGCCGCGGTCGAGAGGTCGTCAATGTAGAGCTTGCGGATCGCGCTGGTGTTGGCGATGACCCGCCATCCAGCCACAGCGACGCACCGATCTTCGGTGAACACGGCGGTGAAACGCAGTCCCTGCGGTTCCCCCTCGCGGAGCACCTGTGCGAGCAGCTCCGCAGTGAGATGCGGGCGCAACTCCTGCAGCACAGGCAGCGCCTGCGCCCAACGGGCATCGCCCGTCGTGAGATCCACCAGGGTCACGTCAGCAGCGTTCTCGGTCATGCCCCGAGCCTAGGGGTAGTGCGTGGCGGATCTCCTCAGACGACTATCAGCCGATCAGCCATCCAGCGCGTCCGGCCCTTCGGTCACCAGCACGCGGAACTGGGCCGCGTCGAGTACACGAATGCCCAGCGCCTCGGCCTTCGCGAGCTTGGAACCGGCACCGGGGCCGGCCGCCACGAAATCGGTCTTCTTCGAGACGCTGGAGGCTGCTTTGCCGCCCGCCGCGAGAATGGCCTCCTGCGCACCTTCCCGCGTGAAGCCATCGAGCGAGCCCGTGGCCACCACCGTGAGGCCGTCCAGAACGCCCCCTTCGACGGCGTCCGCGCCGGGACCCGGATGCCCGGGCGTCGCCCACTGCACACCCGCAGCGGTCCACTGCTCGATGATGTCGCGGTGCCAATCGACCTCGAACCAGTCCCGGAGCGAGTCGGCGATGATCTCGCCCACACCCTCGACCGCGGCGAGCTCGTCTCGCGTTGCCGCGCGGATGACATCCAACGATCCGAACCACTGCGCGAGTGCGCGTGCGGCCACAGGGCCGACATGGCGGATGTTCAGCGACACGAGTAGCCGCCACAGCTCCTTGCCCTTCGCCTTCTCGAGCTCGGCGAGCAGTTTGACCGCCGCGCCCGAGGGCAACGTCTCGCGATAGTCCTTGCGGATGCCCGCGCGACGCCGTTCCGCGGCGTCCATGTGCTCTGTGCCCGGCGGGTACTGCGCGGGTCCCTGCTTCTGGAACGGCCACCGTCGCACCGGTTCACCGGTCTCTTCGTCGATCTTGGGTTGGCCCGTCTCGGCGTCGCGCACGATCACCTCAATCGGCACGATCTGCTCCAGCGTCAGCGAAAACAATCCTGCCTCGGTCACCAGCGGCGGCGTGGCCGGAAAGCTCGGCTGCGTCAGCGCGGCCGCGGTCACCTCACCGAGCGCCTCGACGTCGAGAGCGCCGCGCGACCCAATGTGCTCTACGCGCCCCCGCACCTGGGCCGGGCACGAGCGCGCGTTCGGACAGCGCAGATCGATATCGCCCTCTTTCATCGGCCGAAGCGGCGTACCGCACTCGGGGCACTCGACGGGCATCACGAACTCCCGCTCGCTGCCATCGCGCTTGTCGACAACCGGGCCGAGGACCTCGGGGATCACATCTCCGGCCTTTCGCAGCACCACGGTGTCGCCAATGAGCACACCCTTGGCCTTGACGACGTCTTTGTTGTGCAGGGTCGCCTGACGCACGACCGATCCCGCGACATGCGCCGGTGCCATGACCGCGAAGGGCGTCGCACGCCCGGTGCGCCCCACCGAGACGACGATGTCGAGCAGCCGGGTCTGCACTTCTTCGGGCGGGTACTTGTATGCGATGGCCCAGCGGGGCGCCCGGCTGGTCATGCCCAGTTCGTCGTGCAGCGCAAGCTCATCGACCTTGACGACGATGCCGTCGAGCTCATGCTCGATGTCGTGGCGGTGCTCACCGAAGTACGCCACGAAGTCGGCGACCTCGTCGATGCTGTGGCAGACCTTCGTGTGCGGACTGGTCGGCAGACCCCAGCCGGCAAGGAGCTCGTACACCTCGCTCTGCGCCTGCACGGGCGGGTCCTGCCATGCCCCGATGCCGTGCACGTACAGCGCCAGCGAATCGATGCGCAGCAGGCCGGCTTCGAGCTCGAGGCCGCTCTTCTTGTCGATCTGCTGCCGGAGTCCCCCGCTGGCGGCGTTGCGCGGGTTCGCGAACGAGGGGAACCGGCGCGCCGCAGCAGTGCGCGCCTTCTCTTCGTCGAACGGGCGTTTGGCCCCGCTGCGCGCCTCCCAGCGGTGCAGGGTCTCAGCGTATGCACGTTCACGGAAGTCCGCCTGCGCCGCGTTGAGTCTTTCGAATGCCGCGACAGGGATGAACACCTCGCCGCGCACCTCGACGATCTCGGGATGTCCCGCCCCGCTCAGCCGCTCGGGAATCGAGGCGAGCCTGAGCGCGTTCTCGGTCACGATCTCGCCGACGCGTCCATCGCCACGGGTCGCCGCAGACGTCAACACGCCGTTCTCGTACCGCAGGTTGATCGCCAGGCCATCGATCTTGAGCTCGGTGAGCCAGGCGACGTCGCGGCCGGCCGCACTCTGCGTCTTCTGCTGCCACTCGCGCAACTCGTCGAGAGAGAACACGTTATCGAGGCTCAGCATCCGTTCGGCGTGCTCGATGGTGTCGAGACCGGTGGCCTCAGCAGCGCCGACCATCTGCGTCGGCGAGTCCTGCCCCCGAAGCTCGGGATGCAGGCGTTCGAGCTCTTCGAGCCTGCGCATCCATCCGTCGTACGTCGCGTCGTCCACCATCGAGGTGTCGCGGCCGTAGTACGCCTCTTTCGCCTCGAGAATGCGGGCAGTCAGCTCCTCGACCTCGACGCGGGCGTCTGACAGCGTGATGTTCTCTGACACAGCTCGAGTCTACGAGCCGGGTACGACATCCCTCGCCCGAAGCCGGTCCCAGGGCTCAGCGCTCAAGGCTCAGGCCTCGACGGGAACCGCCGAGACCGTCGTGTCGATCGTGAACTGGCCGAGTACCCGCGTGCCCACGTAGATCACGGCGCTCTGCCCCGGGGCGACGCCGTCGAGCGGCGAATCGGGCACGACGCGCACACCGGCATCCGACACGAACGCGCGGGCCGGCACGGGGTCGGCGTGCGCGCGGATCTGCACTTCACACGCGAACTCGGATGCCATCGGCGCGGCTCCCGCCCACGAGAAGCGCTCGCCCGAGATCTCGGCGATCGCAAGCGCCTCCTTCGGCCCCACGACGACGGTGTTCGACACCGGTCGCACTTCGAGCACGAAACGCGGCTTGCCGTCGTCGGCGGGCACGCCCAGACGCAGTCCGCGCCGCTGTCCCACCGTGAACGCGTGCGCGCCCTCGTGCGTGCCGACCACGGCACCGGTGCGGTCGACGACGTCGCCGGTGGCCGTGCCGACCTTCTCGGCGAGCCAGCCGCGGGTGTCGCCGTCGGGGATGAAGCAGATGTCGTGGCTGTCGGGCTTCTGCGCCACGCTGATGCCGCGCTCGGCGGCCTCCGCGCGCACGAGCGCTTTCGACGGCGTGTCACCCAGCGGGAAGTACGTGTGCGCAATCTGCTCGGCGTTGAGCACACCCAGCACATACGACTGGTCCTTCGCCGCGTCGGAGGCCCGATGCAGCTGCAGGCCGTCCTCCCCCTCGATCAGGGTGGCGTAGTGCCCGGTGCAGACAGCATCGAAGCCCAGCTCGATCGCCCGTTCGAGCAGTGCGGCGAACTTGATCTTCTCGTTGCACCGCAGGCACGGGTTGGGGGTGCGTCCGGCCTGGTACTCCGAGATGAAGTCCTCGATGACGTCCTCGCGGAAGCGCTCTGAGAAGTCCCACACGTAGAACGGGATGCCCAGAAGATCTGCGGTACGGCGGGCATCCATCGCATCCTCGATCGTGCAGCATCCGCGACTGCCGGTGCGCAACGTGCCCCCGGCGCGTGACAGTGCCAGATGCACACCCACGACGTCATGTCCGGCGTCGACGGCGCGCGCCGCCGCTACCGCGGAGTCGACTCCACCGCTCATCGCCGCCAGAACTCGCATGGTCTCCAGTCTACGAGCGGCCGGCTGGAGAGGCGCGGTGAACGGAATCGGCGATCACGGCGAGAACGGCATCGACGTCGGCATCCGTCGAGGATCGCCCCAGCGTGAAGCGCAGCACGCTGCGCGCGTCGGACTCGCCGCGCCCCATCGCCATCACGACGTGCGACGGCTCGGCCACGCCGGCCTGGCACGCCGACCCCGTGGATGCCGAGATGCCGGCCATATCGAGAAGGAACAGCAGGCTCTCACCCACGGCGCCGGGAAAGAGCAGATGCGCGTTGCCGGGGAGTCGGTCGTCCGCATCGCCGAGCAGCACGGACGACGGCACGACGGAGCGGATGCCCGTGACCAGTCGGTCGCGCAGGGCGCTCAGCCGTGCGTACTCGTCAACGCGCTCGCGCTCCGCCGCCTCGAGCGCCTCCGCGAACGCGGCGGCTCCGGCGACGTCCTGCGTCCCGGCGCGCAGCCCGCGCTGTTGACCGCCGCCGTGCAGCAGCGGCGCGATGCGCGCGCTGCGCGCGACCATGAGCGCGCCCGTGCCGACCGGTGCGCCGACCTTGTGGCCTGCGACGCTCATGGCCACCAGGCCCGCCCCGGGCGGAGCATTCCCGCGCAGCCCGCGAAACGACAGCGGCAGGTGGCCGCAGGCGGCCACGGCATCCAGGTGCAGCGGCACGTGCGCAGCTCCCGCGGCGGCGGCCAGAGCGGACGCATCATTGACGGTGCCGACCTCGTTGTTCGCGACCAGCGCCGTCGCCAGCGCGGCGCCAGGCAGCGCCTGCGCGAATGCGTCGAGGCGAATGCGTCCGAGCTCATCAATCGGGGTGCTGCGCACCACCGCCGAATCGGCGGCATCCCCCGCCGCCAGCGCGGCAACCGTGTCCATGGTGGCGTGATGCTCGCCATCAGGCAGCACGATGGCATCCGATCCTGGCGCACGCGAACGCCACAGGCCGTGCAGCGCCGTGTTGATCGACTCGGTGCCCCCTGAGGTGAACACGATCTCGATCGGTTCGCAGTCGAGCACGGCCGCGGCGCGCTCGCGCGACTCCTCCAGCAACCGCCTGGCGTCCTGACCGGCGGCGTGCGTGGACGCCGCATTGCCGACGACCTCGGTCGCGCTCAGCCAAGCGTCGCGCGCCTCTTGGCGCAGCGGAGTGGTGGCCGCATGATCCAGGTAGTACCGCACCCTCTCATTCTTCCACCGCGTCCACCGTCGCGAGCGGTTCACCGGAGCCCGCAAGGGGATTCACCGCCGTGCACCCGGCGCCTCTAGGCTGTTCCCCATGCCCGCGACCCGCACGCCCTCCTTCAGCGGTCCCACCCTCGACGACCTCGGCGTGCGCCTGCACGACGGCGTCGGCACCCTCCGGGTGTGGTCGCAGAACGCGTCATCCATCGAGCTCGTCCTCTTCGATGAGTACGACCTGGACTGGGAGACGGCGACCCTGCCCCTCGTCCGTCGCGCCGGCGGCGTTTGGGAGGCCACCACCGAACTGCTGCAGCCGGGCGCTCGCTACGCCCTCCGGGTGGACGGCCCCCACGGGCCCGGCAACGTCTTCAACCCCGAGACCCTGCTTCTCGATCCCTACGCGCGCGGCCTCGCCGAGGGTTCCGGATACCAGGAGTGGCGCTCCGTGGTCATCGCCGACGGGTTCGATTGGGAGGGCGTCGGCAAACCGCGCACGCCGCTCGAAGAGACCGTCATCTACGAGGGGCATCTGAAGGGCCTCACGAAGCGCCATCCCGAGGTGCCCGCCGCGTTGCACGGCACCTACGCAGGACTCGCGCACCCCGTGATGGTCGACTATCTGCGCGACCTGGGCGTCACCGCCGTCGAGCTGCTCCCCGTGCAGGCGTTCGTGCCCGAACCACGACTGCTCGAACGCGGCCTGACCAACTATTGGGGCTACAACACCCTGAACTTCTTCACACCGCACACCGCCTACGCCACCGAGGCCAGCCGCAACGCGGGCCCCGAAGCCGTACTCGCCGAGTTCAAGGGCATGGTCAAACGGCTGCACGAGGCCGGCCTCGAGGTGATCCTGGACGTCGTCTACAACCACACCAGCGAAGAAGGCATCGGGGGGCCACGCTCCAGCCTGCGCGGCATCGACAACGCCGGCTACTACCGCCAGCAGGCAGACGGCGCATACATCGACACCACCGGCGTCGGCAACACGGTCAACACGGCCACCGACGCCGCAGCCCGACTGGTGCTCGACTCGCTGCGCTACTGGGCCAACGAGATGCAGATCGACGGCTTCCGCTTCGATCTCGCCGCAGCGCTCGGGCGCAACGCCTCGCACGAGTACGACCCGCAGCACCCTTTGTTGCTCGCCATCCGCGACGACCCCGCGCTACAGGACGTCAAGCTCATCGCCGAGCCCTGGGACGTCGGAATGGGCGGCTGGCAGACCGGCAACTTCCCGCCCGGCTGGAGCGAATGGAACGACCGCTACCGAGATCGCGCGCGCAACTTCTGGCTCAGCGACATCGACTACGCCCGCCGGGCCTCGGCACCGGTCGGCGTCGGTGGCTTCGCCAACCGCCTCGCTGGTTCGGCGAACACGTACAGCGAAGAGCGCGGCCCGCTGGCGAGCATCAACTTCGTCACGGCACACGACGGGTTCACCCTGCACGACCTCGTCTCGTACGACGTGAAGCACAACGACGCCAACGGCGAGCACAACCGTGACGGCGCCGACGTGAATCGTTCCTTCAACCACGGCGTCGAGGGCGAGACCGACCGTCCGAACGTGCTCGCCGCACGCCGCAAGGCCATGCGCAATCTCATGGGCACCCTGCTGTTGTCGGCGGGCATTCCGATGATCACGGCCGGCGATGAGTTCGGCCGCACCCAGCGCGGCAACAACAACGCCTACTGTCACGATTCCGCACTCACGTGGCTGAGCTGGGAGCACGAACCCTGGCAACAGGATCTGCACGCGCACATCTCTCTCCTGACCCGGCTGCGCGCCGAGAATCCGGCGCTGCGTCCCGCACGGTACGCCCGACTCGGCGAGCATGTGCCCGAGGCTTCCGAGATGGACTGGTACGACCAGAACGGCCAGACGATGGCCGCGGAGCAGTGGAACGATCCACGGCACCGCACACTGCAGTACGTCGCCGCCAGCGTTCCTCACGACGGTGAGAGCAACCGGATCCTGCTGATCGTGCACGGCAATGAAGCGCCGATCGACGTGCGCCTGCCCGACAACATCGAGAACGCCACCTCGTTCGTCTCGCTGTGGTCGAGCGCAGACGAGTCACCAACCGAAGTGGAGCACCGGTATGCACCCGGTGACGTGCTGCCGATCACCGGCACGTCGATGCAGTTGTTCCGCGTGGAGTGACCCTGTCTGGCCCCGGAACGCGGCCCGCGTGACGGCGCGGTGCAATCCCGCCCCGGAGCGCGGTACATTCTCAGTGTGGCGGCACCGACGGCTCAAGAATCCGCGGGGCTGAGAAGCCCCGCACTCATCCCCGCACGCCCTGCGGTCGACACTCCGGTGATCGGCGGCACGGTCGGCCGACTGCCCCTGTTCGACCCCGCACCGCGCGTGCCCCACGGTCACCCGGCCAAGGCCTTCGTGGGTGAGGTGGTGCCGTTCGATGTGGTTGCCTTCCGCGAGGGGCACGACCGCATTGGCGTGCACCTGCGGTTGACCGACCCTGCCGGCAACGAGACTCTGCACCGGCTGACGGCGTTGGCCGATGGCACCGACCGCTGGCGAACCCGGATCGCCCTGGACCGACAGGGCGACTGGCAGTATCGCTTCGAGTCCTTCGCCGACGACTTCGCGACCTGGGCGCACGACGCCGCCGTCAAGGCCGAGGCGGGCATCGACGTCACCGTGATGAGCCAGCTGGGCAACGCGCTGCTCACCGCTGCGGCATCCGAGACCGACCGTCCCGACGCCGAACGCCGGATGCTGAAGAAGGCCGCTCGCGCCCTCTCCACAGCGGATGCCGACGCCCTGCACGCCACGGCGATCGACCAGCGACTGGCATCCGCGTTCGCCGCCCGACCGCACGCGTCGCTCGGATCGCACACCGAGTGGCTGACGCTTCGCGTCGACCGCGAGCTCGCGGGCGTCAGCGCGTGGTACGAGTTCTTCCCCCGCTCTGAAGGCGCTGTGCGCCGCAAGGACGGATCGGTACGCAGCGGCACCCTGCGCACGGCCGCCAAGCGGCTACCCGCCGTCGCCGACATGGGATTCGACGTCATCTACCTCGTGCCGATCCACCCGATCGGCACGACCAACCGCAAGGGTCGCAACAACACGCTCACCACAGAGCCGGGCGACCCCGGATCGCCGTACGCCATCGGCTCAGCCGACGGCGGACACGACGCGATCCACCCCGACCTTGGCACCGAGAAGGACTTCCGGGCATTCGTGCGCGCGGCGCGCACCGCCGGCCTCGAGGTCGCCCTCGATCTCGCCCTGCAGGCCTCCCCCGACCACCCCTGGGTCACCGAGCACCCCGAGTGGTTCACGACCCTTCCCGACGGCACGATCGCGTACGCCGAGAACCCGCCGAAGAAGTACCAGGACATCTACCCGCTCAACTTCGACAACGATCCCGCCGGGATCTACGCCGAGATGCTGCGCGTCGTCATGCACTGGGTCGATCTCGGAGTGAAGATCTTCCGCGTCGACAACCCGCACACCAAGCCACTGCAGTTCTGGGAGTGGTTGATCGCCGAGGTGGGCCGACGCGACCCCGACGTCATCTTCCTCGCCGAGGCGTTCACCCGCCCCGCGGTCATGCGCGCGCTCGCCGCGATCGGGTTCCAACAGAGCTACTCGTACTTCACCTGGCGCAACACCAAGACCGAGCTCGAGGAGTTCCTCACCTCGGTGTCGCACGAGACCAGCGACTACATGCGCCCGAACCTGTTCGTGAACACGCACGACATCCTCACCGAGTACCTGCAGTTCGGTGGTCGCGCCGCCTACCGCATCCGCGCATGCATCGCCGCAACGGCAGGACCCGTCTGGGGTGTGTATGCCGGGTACGAGCTCATCGAGAACGTGGCGCGCCCCGGGTCTGAAGAGAACATCGACAACGAGAAGTACGAGTACAAGTTCCGCGACTGGGACGGCGCCGAGCAACGCGGCGAGTCACTCGCGCCGCTGCTGCGCAGGCTCAACGCGATCCGTCACGCGCACCCGGCGCTCGGGCAGCTGCGCAACCTGTCGATGCACTGGAGCGACGACGATGCCGTGCTCGTCTACTCCAAGCACCTGGATGCCGCTTTCACCGGTACCGGCACCGCGGACACCCTGATCATCGTCGCCAACGTCGACCCACACTCGGTGCGCGAGACGACCGTGCACCTCGACACCCGCATCTGGGGAATCGAGCCCGGTGACCACTATGAGGTCGAAGACCTGTTGACCGGAGCGGTCTGGACCTGGAACGACCACAACTATGTGCGGCTCGACGCCTTCGCCGAGCCGGTGCACATCCTGAAGGTGAAGGAGCGATCATGAGTCACACCGACAGCGTCTCCGTTTCCGACGAGTGGCGAAAGGCCGCCGGCGGCACGCACCACGATCCGCATCGACTGCTGGGCGCTCATCCGATGACCGACGCCGTCGGGCGAACCAGCACGGTGATCCGCACCCGACGGCCGCTCGCCGAATCGGTCACCGTGGTGTTCGCCGACGGAGATCGCATGGATCTCAGCCACACGGCGCACGGCATCTGGGAGGGAACCCACCCCGGCCCGCCTGTGCCGTACCGCATCGCCACCACCTACGCCGGGCATGACGAGGCCCTCGCCGGCGATCCCTATCGCCACCTGCCGGCGATCGGCGACCTCGACCTGCACCTGATCGCCGAAGGCCGCCACGAACGGCTCTGGGAGGTGCTCGGTGCCCATCCGCGGGTGTTCGACGGTGACACCGGCGTCGACTTCGCCGTCTGGGCGCCCAACGCGCAGGCCGTGCGCGTGTGCGGCGACTGGAACGAGTGGAACGGTGAAGGCCACGCCATGCGGTCGATGGGGGCGAGCGGCATCTGGGAGCTGTTCATCCCCGGCGTCGGAGTCGGCAGCCGGTACAAGTACGAGATCCTCACGCCGGACGGCGACTGGGTGCTCAAAGCCGATCCGATGGCTCAGCAGGCAGAGCTGCCACCCGCGACAGCATCCGTCGTCGCGCTCAGTGCCTACCAGTGGGGCGACCACGCCTGGCTCACCCGGCGTGCGGCACGCCACGCGGTCGCCCAGCCGATGTCGGTGTACGAGGTACACCTCGGCTCGTGGCGCGGTGGTCTCGGCTACCGCGACGCCGCCGCTCCCCTGATCGAGCACGTGCAGGCAACCGGCTTCACCCACGTGGAGTTCATGCCGCTGGCAGAGCATCCGTTCGGCGGTTCCTGGGGCTACCAGGTGAGCGGGTACTACGCCGCGACCAGCCGCTACGGCTCCCCCGATGACCTGCGCTACCTGATCGACCAACTGCACCAGGCCGGCATCGGCGTGATCATGGACTGGGTGCCAGGGCACTTTCCCAAGGACGCCTTCGCCCTCGCGCAGTTCGACGGACGCGCGCTGTACGAGCACGCGGACCCACGACGCGGCGAGCACCAGGACTGGGGCACGCTGATCTTCGACTACGGACGCAACGAGGTGCGCAACTTCCTCGTTGCGAACGCGCTGTACTGGCTCAGCGAGTTCCACGTCGACGGTCTGCGTGTCGACGCGGTCGCCTCGATGCTGTATCTGGATTACTCCCGCAACGACGGCGAATGGGAACCGAACGTGCACGGCGGGCGCGAGAACCTTGAGGCGATCCGCTTTCTGCAAGAGGTCAACGCCACCGCCTACCGACTGCACAAGGGCGTGGTGATGATCGCCGAGGAGTCGACGGCATTCCCCGGGGTCACCGCCCGCACCGACCACGCCGGACTGGGCTTCGGCTTCAAGTGGAACATGGGCTGGATGAACGACTCGCTGAAGTACATGCAGCGCGATCCGGTGCACCGCTCGCACCACGAAGGCGAGATCACCTTCTCGTTCGTCTACGCCTTCGGTGAGAACTACATGCTGCCGATCAGCCACGACGAGGTCGTGCACGGCAAGGGAAGTCTCGTCTCACGGATGCCGGGCGACCATGCGCACAAGCTCGCGAACGTGCGAGCCTACCTCGGGCACATGTGGGGGCACCCCGGCAAAAAGCTGCTGTTCATGGGACAGGAGTTCGGACAGATCGCCGAATGGTCCGTCGACCGCGAGCTCGACTGGTGGCTACTGGATCAGCCCTCCCACCGGCAGCTGCAGCACTTCGTCGGGGCGCTCAATGAGGTGTACCGTGCGCAGTCGCCGCTGTGGGAGCGCGACAATGACGGCACCTCGTTCTCGCGCCTGGGTGCGCCGACATGGGATCCCAGCGTTATCGCGTTCGAGCGTCGGGATGCGCACGGCGGACGCCTCGCGGTGGTCACCAACTTCGCCGGCGTGGTCCGCACCGGCTACCGCCTCGCGCTGCCCGTTCCTGGCGCCTGGCAGGAAGTGATGAACACGGATGCCGCCGAGTACGGTGGCAGCGACACCGGCAACCTCGGGATGATTTCAGCGCAGAAGGATGCCGATGACGCGCCCGCTATCGCGACGGTCACTCTTCCTGCACTGTCGACGCTGTGGTTCCGGTATCAGCCCGAGCCGCACCTGCCGACGCCCAGTCAGTGGTGATGAGTCGAGCTGCGCTCCTCGCGGGAGCGCAGCTCGGCTCAGAGCTCAGAAGAGCAGCGATGCCAGGCGCGTGCGTGCGGACGCCACGCGCGGGTCGGCGGGCCCGACCAGGTCGAACAGCTCGACGAGGCGTGCGCGCACGCGCGGTCGGTCGTCACCATCGGATGCGACGAAAAGGTCGAGCAGTCGACCGAACGCATCGTCGACGTGTCCCCCGGCGATGTCCATGTCGGCCACCGCGAACTGGGCGTCGACGTCAGCCGGAGCGGCGGCAGCAGCCGCGCGCACCTGCTGCAGGTCCAGTCCCTGGACCCGGTCGAGGAGACGCACCTGCCCGAGGCCGGCCTTGGCCTCCTCGTCACGCGGATTCTCCGCCAGAGCCTTCTCGTAGGCGGTGATCGCCCGCGGGTAGTCGCCGGCCTCAATGGCCTCGAATGCCTCTGCGTGCAGCGGCGGCAACGGCGCCTCTTCCGGCTCGACGGCCTGTTCGTCCGACTCGGCGCCGTCTGCGGGGACGCTCCCGGTCACGCCATTCTGCGCGGCCACTTCGAGCAGCCGAGCGAAGACCTCGCGCACCTGCTCCTCGGGGACGGCGCCGGTGAACATCGGCACCGGCTGCCCGCCGATCAGAGCCACAACCATCGGAATGGACTGCGCACGGAACGCCTGCGCGATCTGCGGGTTGGCATCGACATCCACCTTGGCGAGCACGACGCGACCATTCTGCTCGCGGGTCACCTTCTCGATGATCGGGCTGAGCTGCTTGCAGGGGCCACACCATTCGGCCCACAGATCGACGACCACGGGAACGGTACGCGAGAGCTCGAGGATCTCGCCGAACGTGGCGTCGGTGACATCGACGACGACGCCCGGGGCGGCCGCCGATGCAGCGGCGGTGGCGTCGGACGCCGGCTGCGTGTCACGTCCGCGCAGAGAAGAGAGGTCGACAGCTCCGCGGAGAGCCGCGGCAGAGATTTCGGTCACTTGATCACCTTCACGCTGAGGAGGTCCTGGTGGTACGCGAGCAGACGGATCTGCTCATTCGAGCCCTGCGCCGGAACGGCGAAGAACAACTGGATCGCGTAGGTCGTCTCGAACCCCTTCGCCGATTCCTTGACATCGGTCAGGACCTTCGCCTCTTCGTTGTCGCCGATTCTGATCACGGCGTCCTTGTTCGTGGGAGTGATCCGTTCTGTGTCCAACACGCTGACCGCGACGACCGCACCACTGTCCAGAGTGGCGAACGACAGCGGCTCATCAGACGACCCGGTCATGTTGAACTTTGCCTTCGACGTCTTCGCGGCGTCCTTGTCCTTCAGCCCCTGGACGACGGCATCCCTGCTGTCGCGCACCGTCTCGGCCAGGGACTGCGACATCTCGTCGAATCGTCCGGCGTACTCGCTCTTGTCGCCCTCGTCGACATAGTCCGCGAAAGCGTCCGCCAGCTCAGAGGGAGGCAACGAGAGGAAGGGCGACTCGGTCGGCACCCGCGTGGCGCCGAGCCAGGCCGGCGCAACATCCGGGAACTCCGACGAGGCGGGCATGTCGGCGATCTCAGCGACCCGATAGTCGGCCCATGGGTCGGCCTGGGTCATGGTCAGCAGGACGGGCGGCACCGTCTCGTCCTCTTCTGACACCGTCAGTACGAGCACGCTGCGTGGCCAACTGTCCGTCGCCTCGGGCAAGAGGATCTTCACCTTGTCGCGCGGAGCCGTCATCTCGCCATCGCGCTCGGCGATCTCATCACGCAAGATGTACTCGGTGCGACGGCTCTCCAAAGCCGGCCCGCTCAGGCGCGTCTCGGCCAGATCGATATCGAGATCGGCATCCGCCTGTGCGACGGTCGCCGCGATCTCAGAGACGATCCGCTGGCCCTGCTTCTCGCTGACGACGGGCGGCTTCTGGTCCTCGGGCGTGACGATAGTCGGCGTGGGGGTGGGTGTGGGCGTGCCAGCGCCGAACTCGGGCCACGAGTCCGCCGTGCACCCGGTGGCAAGGACAGCGGTCATCGCCAGCGCGGGCAGACCGATGGCAAGGCGCCGAGTGGTGGCGGACCGGCGCTGCTGCGCGTGCTCCCCACCCGAGGCTCGGTCACTGCCCTGTGCCGGGCCGGTCGGAGCCTGGACTCCCCCGTCGATCGCTGCCGCCGCTGCGGAATCAGCAACGCCGATCGGCTGCGTCTCGGGCAGAGGTCCGACGCCCTTGCGTCGGGGGCCGCGGCCTCGTCGCTGGTGGCGGATGGCGAGGATGTACAGCACCAGACCGACGACGAGCATCACACCGCCAGCCGTCATGAGCGGACCGACCATCGGGGTGCTGTTGTCGAGCGGCCAGGAGATCAGAATGTTCTCGGGTGCCGGCTCCACACCGTCACGGGCGATGAGCACGCTGTGTCCCTCGGTGAGCTGCAGTTCGGTCACCAGCTTGTCCTGCTCACTGAACGAATCCAGCCAGAGATCGGAGCCGACCGGGCTACGCCCAGCGGTCTCCCCGCCGACGGCGGGTTCCTGTGCCGCGTCCACGGCGGTGGACTCCGGCTCGCCCTCCGCAGTGAGCGTGACGTGAGTGTACTCAGCGTCCGAGAGCCACGCCTCCATGTCGGCGGTGCGTCCGTACGCCACGAAGATGTCGCCCTCGCCGGTCACGATCATCGTCTGCAGTCCTTCGCGGGACGCGAGCACTTCGGCGTCGACGAGGACGAAGGGAGCGGGTTCGCTCACACTGAGTTCCATCTGCTCGGCAGACGGCCCCTTGAAGATGGTGTCCTGGGCGATCCCGGCTCCGATGAGAACCGTGGCCAGCACGAAGGCCACGACGGCCCATACGAAACGCACGAATCAGCTCCTTACGTGACCCCGGGCATTCGCCGATGGTCTCCGTTCGGCTTCCGATTTTAGCGAAACCACCTGTGCGTTGCCCACGAGGCGCGGGCACGCGTCTGAGTCGGCCCGTCGCGCGTCGTACGGAACGCGAGCGATTAGGCTTCTCTGCACGGCGATCAGGAGAGCAATGAAGATCCACAACACGTTCCGCACCGCGCTCGTGGCGACCCTCGGGGTGGGGCTGGGCATTCTGATCCTGACGAGCATGCAGACGCTGTCGACGGTGATCCTCTACATCGGAACCGCACTGTTCCTGAGTCTGGGCCTGGATCCGGTCGTCAGCATGCTCGAACGGCGCGGTCTGCCTCGTTGGGCGGCCGTCGTCGTGACGATCCTCGCCGTGCTGAGCATTTTCGCCGCCGTGGTTCTCATCGTGCTGCCGGTGTTGATCGAACAGATCTCGCAGCTGGTCGAGCAACTGACGCCTCTCGTACAGAACGGTGAACGCACGATCGACTCGCTGAAACAGTGGATGACCGATACGTTCCCGAATCTCGCTGTTGACGACGTCTTCGCGTACGTCACCGACTGGATGGAGCGCGAGGACTGGCAGAGCACTGTCGCCGACTGGACCGAGACCATCGGTGCGGGCGTGCTCGTCGTCGGCGGAGCGGTACTGGCCGGACTGTTCGGCGCCTTCATCGTGCTCGTGCTGACGATCTATCTGACGGCGTCGACACCGTCGCTCAAGAGCTCGGTGTATCAGCTGGTGCCGGCGTCGAAGCGTGAGCGCTTCATCGATATCGCCGATCAGATCACTGACTCCGTCGGGCACTACGTCATGGGCCAGGTGTCGCTCGGGGTCATCAACGGCATCCTCAGCGCGATCTATCTGTCGATCATCGACGCACCCTTCACCGCCGTGCTCGCCGTCATCGCGTTCTTCTTCTCGCTGATCCCGCTCGTGGGAACGCTCACCGGGTCGACAATCATCGTGCTCGCGTGCCTGCTGCCCGGGGTGGGTTCCCCCGCCACCGCGCTGGCGGCCGCCATCTACTATCTGATCTACATGCAGGTCGAGGCGTACTTCATCGCACCGCGCATCATGAGCCGTGCCGTATCGGTGCCCGGTGCCGTCGTGGTGATCGCCGCGCTGTCCGGCGGCGCACTACTCGGTCTGCTGGGCGCACTGATCGCCATCCCGGTCGCGGCCAGCATTCTGATCATCTACCGACAGGTCGTCATCCCACGGATGGACAGCCGCTAGCTGTAGCACCTCGTCTCAAGCGATGCGCCAGCACTGCGTGTGCCAATGCCGTCGAGCCGCCAGGTCAGCCGTCTCACCCAGAACGCCGTCCGCGCGCCAGACCACGACATGCGCCGTCTGCGGGACGATCGCGCGGTGGCATCCCGGACACGTGTAGTCCTTGACGGCCTGTACCGCGGAAACGGGCTGTACGACCCATTCGCGGCCTCGCCGGGTCTCGGTTCGCTTCCAACCCGCCAACAGGCGCTGGAAAGAGTCCTCGGCGTCAGAACGCTCGGGTCTTCTCTTGCGTGAACGTGCCATGCCGGTGGATTACCACCAGTGGTTGCGGGTCCAGAAATCGTACGCCGCAGCCCAGCTGCCGTAGCGCCCGGTCGCATAGCCGTTGCCCCAGCGGAGGTTATCGACCGGGTTGTATCCGTTCCCCGGCACCTTGCTGCACGGCAGCGCCTGCACCAGACCGCATGCCCCCGAAGACGGGTTGGTCGCGTTCGGATTCCATCCGCTCTCGCGCGAGACGATGTAGTCGACGTATCCCCAGTCGGACTGCGCGATGCCCGCTGCCGTCATCCAGTCCTGCTTCGAACCGCCGCCCGAGTAGCGTGGCGGTGCGGCGCTACCGCCTCCGCCTCCACCACCGCCGCTGGACGATGCGGCGACCGGAGCGGGCTTCGGCTTCGGCTTCGGCTTCACATACACGTCGAAACCGCTGCGGACCATCGCCTCGATCTTCGCGCCGTCTGCACTGACCGCAATGCTCTGCGTTTCACCTTCGGCCACCGAGAACGCCGTCAGCGGCGCCTCCTGCGTCTGAGGCTCTGCCATCGCCATGCCTGTCGGGGCGATCATCGCCGCGGACAGCCCAACGACCGCGAGGCCTGCCAGTAGCGTCTTCCCACGGCGCCGCTGAGGGCGGGACGCCTTCGGCCGCTGCGATACAGGTCGCGTCGAGATCAATTGGTTATCGGGAGTCACGATGGGCACCAGTCTATGCGCACTTGTCTGAATCATCGATGAACGCGTCAGCGGACAGCGAGCATCACCTCGATGGTCGCATCAAACACAGCATCCACCTGCTCCTCGCGATAACCGCCGCGCTGCATGCGGAACGCGGCGCCACGCACCTGCGCGACAGTCAGCGCGTCGCCGTCGCGCAGAAAAGCAGCGATCCGGTCAGCCGCATGATCGACCTCGTCGATGCGGTACCCGAAAGTGAGGAAGCCGGTACGGGCGAACCGCTGGCCCGCCGGGCGGCTGAGACGGTCGAGCACGATCTGCGCTTCCTCGCGCGCACCGGCGACCCATGCATCGACCCCGCTCTCGTGCACCGTGCGCTCACGCGATCGCGCAGCGAACGCATCTTCCACGCGGGCAAGAGCGGCATCGACGTCAGAGATGACATAGCCGTGCTTCACCAATGGGAACGATGCCGACCGCACGTCCGCAGCGCCGAAGTCCGGGCGTCCGCTCTCGAACGCGGCACGCGCCGACTCGAGAAAGGTGTCGACCGCGGCGCGGTGATACCCCCGGGTGCGGCCGGATGTCAGGGGGAACGCCGCAGGTGCCTCCTCAGCAGGCGTCGAAACAGCGTCATCGTCTCTCATCATGCTCCGATCCACGGTGCGAGCAGGAACGACAGCGCCAGAGCCGGGACCGTCGAAGGCAACAGGCTGTCCAACCGGTCGAGCACTCCGCCGTGACCGGGCAACCAGGAGCTCATGTCCTTGATGCCGAGATCGCGCTTGAGCATCGATTCGCCCAGATCTCCCAGCGTCGCCGACAGCAGGATCGACCCGCCGAGGATGAGCCCTGCCCACCAGGGCAGGTGGAGTGCGAAGATCGACATCAGCACACCCACGAGCAGAGCACCGGCCACAGCCCCTGCGAAGCCCTCCCAGGTCTTCTTCGGGCTGATGCGCGGCGCCATCGGATGCTTGCCGAACGCCAGCCCTGACGCGTAGGCGCAGGTGTCTGCCGCCACGGCGATCGCCACGAAGGACAGCACCCACCACTCGCCGTTGTCGCGACTGAGCAGGATCAGGGCCATGGACGTGAGGAACGGAACGTACACCTGCACGAACGCGCTCACCAGCACGTCAGCGAGAACGTCGCCATAGGTACGGCCATCCTGCGCGACCATCTGTGCGACCATTCGCCAGACCGCGACGAACGCGATAGCAGCGAACAGCACGACCCAACTGACCCACAGCGTCGTGAAGTATCCGACGAGCAGTATCGCTGCGCCACCGAGCAGTTGCGGGACGACGTCGATCCGTCGCCCACCCGCGCGCAGCGCGCGCGAGATCTCGTAGGTGGCCAGCAGGCCTGCCGCAACCGCGAACGGAACGAACAGCACCTTGTTGAACAGCAGTGAGGCAAGCAGCACCGCACCGATCGCAACACCGATGAGGATCGCCACGATCAGATCGCGGCCCGTGCGCTGCTTGATACGTTCGTTCGCCTGGTCGAACTGCTCTCGTGCCTGCGATACCTGCGACTCGATCTCATCCCGCGCCGCGCGCCACTGGTCACGGATCACGTTGTGATCGTGGTGGTGCTCTTCGTCGGCACCGGACCGCGGCGTCGTCGAATCAGGCATCGGCGGCCGGGGCGGCACGCTGCTCGCGTCGAACGCCGGAAAGGCGGCGTCGGTGAGCGGCACCGCCGCCGGTGCGACCGGTTTCGTGCCGCGCACCGGCGTGTCGGTGTCTTCCGCCGACGAAGCGGCGGCCTCCGGGGCCTCCGGGGACGAGGACTGCTCGCTCAAGCGTGCTTCACGCCGCGTGAGCGGACGTTCCTCGGAGTCGCTATCACCAGGCATGGATCAGACCTCGAGGAGCTCTGCCTCTTTGCGCTTGAGCGCCTCGTCGACGGCATCGACGTGCTGACGGGTGAGAGCATCCAGCTCTTTCTCACCCCGCGCGATCTCGTCCTCGCCCACCTCGGCCTTGAGCGCATCGAGCTGGTCCTTCGCCTTCCGGCGGATGCCGCGCAGCTGCACCTTGGCATCCTCGCCCTTGGAGCGAACGAGCTTGACGTACTCCTTGCGGCGCTCTTCCGTCAGCTCAGGCATCGTCACGCGAACGATGTTGCCGTCGTTGGTCGGGTTCGCACCCAGGTTCGGCATGTCGCGGATAGCCTGCTCGATCGCCTTGAGAGCGCTCTTGTCGTACGGCGTGACGATGAGCGTTCGCGCTTCGGGGTTGGCCATCGAGGCGAGCTGCGCGATCGGCGTCGGCGAGCCGTAGTAGTCCACCATCAGCTTCTGGAACAGCTGCGGGTTGGCACGACCGGTGCGCACCGTGGCGAAGTCCTCTTTGGCGGCATCGACCGCGCGCGTCATTCGTGCAGTGGTATCAGTGAGGACATCCGCGATCACGGGGGCTCCTTAGGTCGGGGGTTTCAGCAATTCTATCCGGCGCGTGCGCGCCGATTCGCGAGCGACGAACCGTCAGGAGGTGACGAGCGTGCCGATCTGCTCGCCCAGCAGTGCCCGGGTGACGTTGCCCGCGGGCTCCATCCCGAACACGCGCATGTCCATGTTGTTGTCCATGCACAGGCTGAAGGCGGTCGAATCGACCACCTTGAGACCGCGCTGCAGCGCATCACGGTACGTCACGCGGTCGATGCGCTCGGCACTGGCATCCTTGTGCGGGTCCGCGGTATAGATCGCGTCGACGCCGTTCTTCGCGACGAGCACCTCATCAGCGCGGATCTCGAGCGCGCGCTGCGCCGCGACGGTGTCGGTCGAGAAGTACGGGAGGCCGGCGCCAGCGCCGAAGATGACGACGCGCCCCTTCTCCATGTGGCGCTCCGCGCGCAGCGGAATGTACGACTCAGCGACCTGCGTCATCGAGATCGCCGACTGCACGCGCGTCGCCGCACCTGCCTGCTCCAAGAAGTCCTGCAGGGCGAGTGCGTTCATGACGGTCCCGAGCATGCCCATGTAGTCGGCGCGCCCGCGGTCCATTCCACGCTGGCTCAGCTCCGCACCGCGGAAGAAGTTGCCCCCGCCGACGACGATGGCGACCTCGACGCGATCGACAGCCGCCGCGATGTCGCGAGCGATCTGACCTACGACGTCGGGGTTGACGCCGAGCTGTCCGCCGCCGAATGCCTCGCCGGAGAGCTTCAGAAGGACGCGACGGCGTCCGGTGCGTTCAGTCATGGGGTGTGTCCTCTCATCCCGTCTCAAGATAGCGCCTCATGGGCATGAATAAGGGGGTTCGGATCGTGTGGATCCGAACCCCCTTGAAGGAAGTTACGCGCCGACCTTGAAGCGCGCGAAGTCGGTGACGGCGATGCCGGCGTCCTTCGCGACCTGCGCCACGGACAGCTTGTTGTCCTTCGCGTAGTCCTGCTCGAGGAGTGCGACCTGCTTGAAGTAAGCGGTCACGCGGCCCTCGACGATCTTCGGCAGAGCCGCCTCGGGCTTGCCCTCGTTGCGCGAGATCTCGGTCACGATCTCCCGCTCCTTCTCGACGTCGGCCGCCGGCACGTCCTCACGCGTGAGGTACGAGGGGTTCGCGAACGAGATGTGCTGGGCAATGCTGCGCGCGGTGTCCGCGTCGTCACCCGAGTAGGCGACGACAACACCGATCTGCGGCGGCAGGTCCTTGCTGGTGCGGTGCAGGTAGACCGAGTACGCGTCACCCTTCAGGGTGCGGACGCGACGCAGTTCGACCTTCTCGCCGATGATGGCGGCCTCGTCCGAGATCAGCTGCTCGACGGTCTGGTCGCCCACCGAGGCTGCGAGAGCAGCCTCCAGCGAGTCGGCACCGACGGCAGCAAGCGCGTCGGCAACCTTGTCGGCCAGAGCGATGAAGCGCTCGTTCTTGGCGACGAAGTCGGTCTCGCAGGCGAGCTCGATCAGCGTCACGCCGTTCTCGGTCTCGCGAGCGGCGATCAGGCCCTCGCTCGTCGAGCGGTCGGCGCGCTTCGCGTTGCCCTTGGCGCCCTTCAGGCGCAGGATCTCAGTGGCCTTCGCGACGTCTCCGTCAGCCTCTTCGAGCGCCTTCTTGGTGTCGACCATTCCGGTGCCGAGCTGCTCGCGCAGTGCCTTGATGTCGGCGATGGTGAAGTTGGCCATTGTGGTGGCTCCTTGCTTCGTGTCTGTGCGTACGGGGTGGCTTACTTGGCGTCGGCGGCAGTCTCGGCCGGAGCCTCGTCCGCGGCCGGAGCCTCGGCGGGGGTCTCTTCGGTCGAAGCAGCCTCGGCACCGGTCTCGAGAAGCTCGCGCTCCCACTCGGCGAGCGGCTCGGCGTCGCCGGCCTCGGGGTTGTGCTTCTGCTGCAGGCCCTCAGCGGCAGCGTCGGCGATGATGCGAGTCAGCAGCGAGACCGAGCGGATCGCGTCGTCGTTGCCGGGGATCGGGTACTGGAAGTCGTCCGGGTCGGCGTTGGTGTCGAGGATGCCGATGACCGGGATACCCAGCTTCTTCGCCTCGTCGATGGCGAGGTGCTCGCGCTTGGCGTCGACGACCCAGAGCGCCGAAGGGGTCTTCGACAGGTTGCGGATACCACCGAGCGACTTGTGCAGCTTGTCGAGCTCGCGCTTCTTGAGCAGCAGCTCCTTCTTGGTGAAGCCGGATGCTGCCGGGTTCTCGTAGTCGAGCTCCTCGAGCTCCTTCATACGAGCGAGGCGCTTGGCGATCGTCGAGAAGTTGGTAAGGAGGCCACCCAGCCAGCGCTGGTTGACGAAGGGCTGACCGACACGCTCAGCCTGCTCGGCGAGGATCTCCTGTGCCTGCTTCTTGGTGCCGACGAACAGGATCGTGCCGCCGCGTGCGACCGTCTCCTTGACGAAGTCGTATGCGTTGTCGATGTACGCCAGCGACTGCTGCAGGTCGATGATGTGGATGCCGCTGCGCTCGGTGAGGATGAAGCGCTTGACCTTCGGGTTCCACCGACGCGTCTGGTGTCCGAAGTGAACGCCGCTGTCGAGCAGCTGGCGGATGGTGACCACAGCCATGGTCGTCTCCTGGTTCTGGCGCGTGGCGCCGTTGAGGTTGTTTTCGTCGGCTTTGCGACCGACGATCCTGGTGCCCGGCGCACACCCGCCTGCCGTAGAGCAGGACCGCTGGGAGTGGATGCCGCGAAGAGATTCGCTATGGGCACGCGTAGTCACCCCGACTTCGAGGTGCCCTCCCAGTGTACAGGATCGCCCTCACTCCCAGATGACACGAGCGAGCCCCGGGAGAGTTCCCGGGGCTCGCTCGCTCTGCAACCGAAGTCAGTCCGATGCTGCGGACGCCACTGATGCCGCCGACGCTGCCGAGGCGACGCTCGGCGGAGAGACGGCCGACGGGGCGGATGCGACGCTGGGGGCGGATGCGACGCTGGGCGCCGAGTCGGCGCTGGGCGCAGAGTACGGGGAGGCTGCGGACGCCACGGATGCTGCGGATGCCACGGTCACCGCGCTCGGCGCGCTGACGACGGTCACCGACGAGTTCGTCTGCTGCAGGTGCACGGTGGCACCGTCGATGACACCGCCGCGCTCGGTCACCTCACCACCGGGGACGACAGTCCCCTCGGTGGTCTCCAGGCGCATCGTGTCAGCCGCGGCTGCCGCTGCGGTGGCCATCACGCTCAGGCCGACCAGTCCGCCGACGCCGTATGCGATCCACTTCTTCTTCGTCATCGTGCAGTCCTTCGCTTCTCATGGGACCGGCTCGTGCGCCGTTCCGCCTGTGTATCTATCGTCTCGACCCCTCCTAAGCAGTATCGAAAGAGATCATGAGGGCGTTCTTATGTTTCTTCGGTCTGGTCCCCCGCCGAGCCGCCGTCGACGATGCGTTGCGCCGTGGCGCACAGCGTCTGCGCTCCTGTCGTATCGCCGTGAACCCGCGCGCTGTTGGCTTGACCGAGCAGATGGATGCCCGTGAATCCGCGGACACGGGGGTCGCCCCAGCGCTCCAACGCCGCGTCAGCGAGCCTCCCGATGCGGGCACGATGATCAACACCCGTGAGGCGCGCGCTCGCGACCGCATGGGCGATGAAAGCTGCGGAGTCCTCGGCCGCGTCACCGCGCCCCAGCGTATCGACGTCGATCATGCCGCTGATGCCGGCGCCCTCACCCGCAAGAAAGAGCTGCCCGAAGTGCAGATCACCGTGCACGACGGTGTCTTCTCGCACCGTCGCGTTCGCCAGCAGTGTTCGGATGCCCGCCACCAGACGCTGCACCCCGACGGCGTCCCCCGCGTGACCCGCGTACCAGTCGAGGCGGCCAGCGATCGACGGGGCCGGTCGGTCCCAGACGACGCCCGAGATCTGCGCACGGAGCGCGTCGACCGAATCGAGCAGCGATCGGGGGCTCCACCGGGTATCCGCCGCCGGCGTACCCACCGCCGAGTCCAGCACAAGCAGCCCGTCCGGCGCCCAGCCACGCAGGGTCGGAACGGGCAGGCCGGCTTCCGTGCAGGCAAGATGCGCACCCACAATCCGGTCCAGACGCCGCGGACGCACCACCTTCAGCCAGACATCGCCACCATCGGTTGCGGCGCGCAGCACTGCGCGGCGTCCAGGGCGGTACCCGACCATGGTCAGCTCACCCGTGGCGACGAGTCCCAGTCGCGCCAGCAACGCCTTGGCCGCGTGTCCGAACGCCGTCGCGGCGAGGGCGGGCAGGTGGGGATCCGCCGGGTGCGCCCAGATCCGCGCCTCGGGGCGCGCCGGGTCATCCCCTGTCGCCAACCCCGTTTCGGCCCGTACCGGAAGGCGCGACGTGTCCACGTACCAGATCTGCTCCGGTGAGTCCGCCGTCGGTGCGAATCCCGAGACTGAGCCTTCACCGAGGGGTTCTCTGCTGACCAGGCGGAGCGCCGTGCCGTCGCCCCCGGTCTCGGCGGCAACGTCACCGAGCGCCTCTCGCAACAGCATGAAGTCGGGGTCGCTGTGCAACGGGTGCGATCGGGCGTGAGCGTGCATCCACTCATTGCATCATGAGGCGCCCGTCGACTCGATGAGACCTCTCTTAGGGCGTCAGTGCGTTGTGAGGATTGCGGGATACTGGGGTGGTGACCGGCCCCGCAGACTCCTCGAATCGCCGGAGCCGTCTCGCGAGCGTGCTGCGCCCGCGCATGGTCTCCGTGCGCACCCGCATCGTCGCCGCGATCACCGCGACCATGGCACTCGGTCTGCTCGCCGTCGGAGGCGCTGTGTACTTCGTTGAGCGCCAGTCGACCCTGGACCAGATGGACGAAAGACTGCGAGCCAACCTCGACACCACCCGGTTCATCGTCGCAGAAGGGGAAGCGCTGGCATCCGACTCTCCCGAGCGTCAGCCGTGGAGCACCCCGACCGCGGCGCTGCGCTCGGTCGTTGAGCGCATGAGCGCCGATGACAACACCGGTGTCATGGGAATGGTCGCGAACGAGATCAACATGGTTCCCGGCGTCCGGCTGGACGTCGACCTGAGTGGCGCGGATGTGTTTGCGGAGTACATCCAAGAGCAGACCGCCGCCGGTGAACCGGTCATCGGGACGTACGTCGACGACGACCTCGCCTGGCGCTACCTCGCAGCCCCCATCGTCGTCGAGAGCAGCACAGGCGATGATCCCGCGGTGTTCGTCATGGTCTATGACATCCACGCCGAGCTGGCAGAGTTCGAAGACACCGCGCGGGTGTTCGTGATCGCTTCGCTCATCGCCCTCGTCCTCGTCGCCGCCGTCGGCGGCATCGTCGCCACGCGATTGCTGCGACCGCTGCGACAGATGCGCGAGATCGCGACGCGCGTATCGGCGCGTTCGCTGGACGAGCGAATTCCCGTTGTCGGCAACGACGACGTCGCCGACCTCGCCCGAACGATGAATGCGATGCTGGATCGGCTCGACGCGGCTCTCGATTCGCAGCGCCGTCTGCTCAGCGATGTGGGACACGAACTGAAGACGCCGATAACGATCGTGCACGGGCATATCGAGGTGATGGACCCGACCGACGTCGAGGACGTGCGTGCGACTCAGGCTCTGACGCTGGATGAGCTCGAGCGGATGGGGCGCCTTGTGCAGGATCTCTCCGACGCCGCTTCGCTGCACGGATCATCGCCCGTGACTCCGACGTCGGTGGATCTCGCCGATCTGCTCGATCAGATCGCTCGCAAGGCGCAGGGCATCACCGGAGCCGAGATCAGCGTCGGTGCGCGTGCGCGCGGGAGGGCGATGATCGATGCCGCCCGCGTCACCCAGGCGATGCTGCAGCTCGCGCAGAACGCCGTCGCCTACGGCGGTGGCCGCATCGTGCTCGGCAGCAGACTGACCGGACGGCATGTCGAACTGTGGGTGCGCGACTTCGGCCCTGGTATTCCCGACGAAGACAAAGACGAGATCTTCGAGCGGTTCCGTCGCGCGGCCACCTCGGACGGCGTCAACGGCAGCGGGCTCGGCCTCAATATCGTGCGCCTGATCGCTCACGCACACGGCGGCAGCGTCCGCGTTGACGACGCCGCGGGCGGCGGGGCCCTGTTCACGATCCGCTTGCCACGCGGGCCGGTCGACGAGGCGCAGATCGATCGCGAAGCAACACCCGCTGGCGTCGCGCCGGCCGAGAAGGAGTGACGATGGCATCCATCCTCATCGCCGACGATGAACCCCGCATTTCGGGGTTCATCGACAAGGGATTGCGCGCGGCGGGGTTCGCCACCCGGGTTGCCGCGACCGGCCCCGACGCGCTCGCGTTGGCACTCACCGACGAGTTCGACCTTCTCGTGCTCGATGTGAATCTGCCCGGTTTCGACGGCTTTCACGTTCTGGAGCAGCTGCGCGGTTCGGGCTCGACCCTGCCCGTGATCATGCTCACCGCCCGCGTCGAGTTGCACGACACGATCGCGGGTCTGGAGGGCGGGGCCGATGACTACCTCGGCAAGCCGTTCCGTTTCGACGAGTTACTCGCTCGCATTCGCCTGCGCATGCGGCGGGACGCGCCGGGTGCATCGCTGGATCTCAGCCACGGCGAACTCCACCTGGATGTGCGCAGCAGACGCGCCCGTATCGGTGAGCACGATGTCGAGCTGTCGGCCCGCGAGTTCGCCCTCGCCGAAGAGCTGGTGCGACACGCAGGACAGGTGCTCAGCCGTGAGCAGCTGCTCAGTCGCGTGTGGGGTTACGACTTCGATCCGGGGTCGAACGTCGCCGACGTGTACATCGGTTATCTGCGTCAGAAGCTCGGGTCTGATCTGATCGAGACCGTGCGCGGGGTCGGCTACCGCTTGGTGTGAGATTCGGCGGCGAGCCTGTCGTCCCCAGAACGGCTCGCCGGGACAGTTCTCCACCGCCGCCGGAAGTAGCGCTCGCACCGCGGTGCAGCGCGGGCAGGGTGGACGGATGCGCCCACCGTCTCGCGTTCCCCTCTCAACCCGCCGCTCCCCCATCCGCACGCCTGTGCGATGGCGGAGACACGCGGCGGACGGCCAGATGCTCCTGCTGGTGCGGGTCGCGCTCATCGGCGTCTTGCTGGGCCTCGGCGGCGTGGGAACGGTGCGCGCCGACGCCGCCGTGGTCGGCCCGGCGATTGCTGCCGACGGAGCCCGTGCAGCGGATGCTGCCGCGGCCGCCGATACCGATGTCGAGGCGCCGCCGGGCTTCCCGTGGCGGTGGCCGGTAGGCGGTGCGCGACGCGTTGTCGAGCCGTTCCGAGCACCGGCGCATGACTACGGGCCGGGCCACCGCGGTATGGACATCGCCGTCGTCTCTGGTGCGGATGTGCATGCTCCGGCGGGTGGCGTGGTGGCATTCCGCGGCACCGTGGTGGATCGTCCGCTGGTGACCATCGACCACGGGGCCGGGTTCGTCAGCACCTGGGAACCGGTGTCGTCATCGCTGGCGCCCGGCGATGTCGTCACCGTGGGCGCCGTGATCGGTGCGGTCGCCGAGGGGGGTCACACCGTGCGCGGCGCGATGCACATCGGGGTGCGTGTCGACGGGGAGTACGTCAATCCGTTGCCGCTGTTCGGGCAGGTGCCGCGGGCGGTTCTGCTGCCGTGCTGCTCAGCTGCGCCGTGAGTGCTCGATACTCACGGTGCGCGTCACGCCGCAGATTCACGCGCGCGGATGAGCGAGGCGATAGCTCGCGGTGAGGCGTTCGGCCGAGACGTGGGTGTAGATCTGGGTGGTGCCGAGACTGGCGTGCCCCAAGATCTCCTGGACCGCGCGCAGATCAGCGCCGCCGTCGAGCAGATGCGTCGCGGCGGAGTGTCGTAGCGCGTGGGGGCCCACGTGCTCGGCACCGACGATCGGGGCGAGTACCCGTGCGACGAGGGTGTACACGCTGCGAGGGCCGATCCGTGCGCCGCGCGCCCCGAGGAACGCAGCGGGTCCCGGACGCTCGGCGCGGGCGTGGAGGGTGGGACGCGCTCGGGAGAGATACGCGCCGATGGCATCCGCCGCGGGCCCCCCGAATGGAACGACGCGCTCCTTGGCTCCCTTGCCGAGCACCCGTACCGTGCGGCGCTGCAGCTCGACGTCGTCGACGTCGATGCCGCACAGTTCGGAGACGCGCATTCCCGAGCCGTACAGCAGCTCGAGCATGGCGTGGTCGCGCAGTGCGATCGGGTCGCCGTCCGCAGCGATCGTGCGCTGGGTATCGAGCAGATCGCGGATCTCCTCGCTCGAGGCGATGACCGGCAGCGTCTTGGCACGCTTGGGGGTGACGAGGCGAAGACTGGGGTCGGCGCCGATCAGGTCGTTCTCCTGTGCCCAGCCGAAGAACGAACGCACGGCCGCGGCGCGCCGCGCGAGCGTCGAGCGGGCGTCACCGCGCTGGGTGGCCTGCCATAACCATTCGCGCAGGATCTCGAGATCGATCGTGGTGAGATCGTCAGCGGCCAGCACGCGTCCGAGATCGGCGAGGTCGGAGCGGTACGCACGCACCGTCGCCGACGAGAGGCGACGCACCTGTTCGAGGTGGTCGCAGAACGCCTGCACAGCCGCTGAGTACCGCATCAGTCCAGGATGCCGCGGACCCGAACTCGCCGCGGGCTGCCGCGCCGTCATGTACTGCGTAGCCACCCTCCGTTGCGCTGCGACACCTCGCCGTCGAGCGCGAGAAGCCCGAGGAGTCCGCGCACCCGGTCCACGGACAGGCCGCTGTTGCGGGCGATCTCCTGCGCGTCACGAGGCGTTCGCGTACTGAGCGCATCACGCAGGCGGATCCGGTCGGGATGCTCGGAATCGGATGATGTCCGGGGTGTCGATGCCTCACCCCAGAGCTCTCTGACGTCTTCCGCGCTGGTCACGCACACCGCGTCGTACTCGCGCAGCAGGCGATGGCAACCGGCCGAGGCGGCAGAGGTCACCGGCCCGGGCACCGCGCCGAGCGGTCGCCCGATGCTGGCAGCGTGCCCGGCCGTGTTGAGGGAACCGCTGCGCCACCCCGCCTCGATGACCACGGTCGCCATGCCGGCAGCGGCGATCATGCGGTTGCGAGAAAGGAACCGCCACTTGGTCGGCGCGGCCCCACACGGCACCTCGCTCAGGACGGCTCCTGCGGCCCGGATGCGGTCGAACAGCTGCTGGTGCCCGACGGGGTACGCACGGTCGACACCGCCGGCGAGAAACGCAACCGTCCGGCCGCCCGCGCCCAGGGCGGCACGGTGGGCCGCGCCGTCGATGCCGTATGCGCCTCCCGAGATCACGAGCGTTCCCGCGCCGGCGAGGTCACCGGCGATCTCGCCGGCCACCGACTCCCCGTATGAGGTTGCAGCGCGGGCTCCGACGATGGCCGCGCCAGTTGTGCAGTCCAGCGCGGTGAGGTCGCCACGTGCCCACAGCGCGACAGGTGCGTGCGCTCCGAGGTCGTCCAGTCCGGCCGGCCAATGCGCGTCGTCCGGCAGCAACAGGCCACCGCCGACGTGCTGACATGATGTGAGTGCCTCACGCACTGCTTCTGGTCGCGCACGCGGTCTCCAGCGGGCCAGCGCTTCAGAGAGCTCGCGCGGTGAGATCACGTGCGGCGGCAGAAGCTGCGGCTCACCCAGGGCGATCCGCAACGCCTGGGGAGCGCCGAAGGCTGAGATGAGCGCACCGGCCACGCCGTCACCCGGTTCCACGAGCACCGACCACGCGGCACGGGCTGCTGTCTCGGCGGTGTCGGCATCGGGCCGCAACCGTTCGGCGGCACGGCGCACATCGATGTCATCGATGAGGTGGACAAGGGTCTGCGTCATGGCAGCAGTCCTTTCTTCAGGAACAGGGCTCGTCCCAGTTCGTCAGCGCCGGGCATCCCGAGTCCGTCGAGATCGGCGAGCGTCCACGCGATGCGCAAGACGCGGTCGTAGGCGCGTAAGGTGACCGTGCCGCGTTCGAGTGCGCGATCCAGCGGTGCGCGCACGGATGCGGGTAGTCGCAGGTCCCCCTGCCTCAGCCGTTCCCCGGGCACATCACCGTTCACGCGCCATGGTGTGTCCTGCCAGCGCTCCTGTGCGGCGGCGCGCGCCGTGAGCACGCGCTCGCGCGCGACCGCGGAGCTCATCCGGGATCGCTCCCCCGACGTCGCTCGCGAAGCGGCGACGCGCGCCACCTGCAGATCGATGTCGATCCTGTCGCGTAGCGGTCCGGACAACCGGCCCGCATAGCGGCGGATCGCCATCGGCGGGCATGTACAGTCCGACCCACGGACTCCGTACTGACCGCACGGGCAGGGGTTCATGGCCAGGATCAGCTGAAACCTCGCGGGGAACGACGCGCTGAATCCGGAGCGGATCAGCTCGATGCGGCCCGATTCGAGCGGCTGCCGCAACGCGTCCAGCGCAACACGCTGGAACTCCGGGGTCTCGTCGAGGAACAACACACCCCGGTGCGCGCGCACGATGGCGCCGGGCCGCGCCACGCGCGACCCGCCACCGACCAGCGCGGCGGCCGACGCGCTGTGGTGCGGTGCTTCGAACGGTGCCACCGACTCGAGGCGCGTCACGGCACGCCCGGTCAGCGAGCGAATCGCGGCCACTTCGAGTGCCTCCGCCTCGGTCAGGGGCGGAAGGATGCCAGGCAGCCGCCGCGCCAGCATGGTCTTGCCCGCACCCGGTGGGCCGCTCAGCATCATGTGGTGTCCCCCGGCGGCCGCCGTGATCATCGCGTCGACGGCGTCATCCTGCCCGACGACATCGGCGAGTTCCAGATGAGCGTCCTCCTCGAGGTCGTCTTCCCCAGGCAACACGACCGGATCGACCTCGAGCGGCTCGATCTCGGCTCCGTGGAGCGCAGCGACCTCGGCCAACGACGTCGCTGCCCGCACCTCGATACCCGGCACCAGGCGCGCCTCGTCGGCATTGGCGTGCGGCACGATGACGCGTTCGAAGCCGGCCCGGGCCGCCGCGTAGACCGAGGGCAGCACGCCGGGAACCGGACGCAGCCGCCCGTCGAGACCGAGCTCACCGATGTGCACGGTCGCGCGAATGGCATCCGCCGAGACGGTTCCCTCCGTCGCCAGCGTCGCGACGGCGATGCTCACGTCGAAACCTGACCCGTGTTTGGGCAAGTTCGCCGGTGACAGATTGACGGTCACGCGACGACGCGGAAACGGCAGCCCGACGTTCACGCAGGCGTTGCGCACCCGCTGCGCGGACTCTCCCAGAGCCTTGTCGGGCAATCCGATGATCTGGAATCCCGGGGTCTGGTTGCTCAGGTCAGCCTCGACCTCGACCAGGTGCCCATCGACGCCGGTGAGGGCGACCGCCCAGGTGCGTGCCGTGCTCACAGCATGTCCACGAGGTGCTCAAGGCGCGCCGTTCGGGCATCCGCTCCGATCAGACCGATGGCCTCCAGACGCACCGGACGGCGGCGCGCGGCATCAGGGTGCTCGGCGGCCCAGGCGAACGCCAGCTGCCACAGCCGCCGTCGCTTGCGTTCATCGATGGCTTCGAACGGGTGCCCGAAGGCCTCACTGCGCCGAGTCTTCACCTCGACGATGCAGAGCATCCCATCGTGCACCGCGACGATGTCGATCTCGCCCTGGGCGCATCGCCAGTTGCGATCGAGCACCGCGTACCCGCTGGCTCGCAGATGCTGCGCGGCGCGTTCCTCGCCTGCTCGCCCGAAGTCGTCTTTCGCTGCCATGACGACAGCCTGACGCGCGGCGGAGACCCTCGAACGCCACTATCCCGCGCGTTGTGGAGAGGTCACCGAGATCGGAGATCTGGGGACAAACGGTGCGTCACTGCCCGTCGAGCGACAGCTCGTCCGGAATCTCGAACTCGCGCCGCTGCAGCTCCTCGACGTTCACGTCCTTGAACGTGAGCACGCGCACCGCCTTGACGAAGCGATCTGCGCGGTAGATATCCCACACCCAGACATCCGACATGGAGATCTCGAAGTAGAAGTCGTGCTCGGTGTCGCGGCGGACGACGTTCACCTCGTTGGCGAGGTAGAACCGGCGCTCGGTCTCGACCACGTACTGGAACTGCTGAACGACATCGCGGTACTCGCGGAACAGCGCAAGCTCGAGCTCGCGGTCGTAGTCGTCGAAGGCGTCGTCATCCATGATGGCTCCAGTCTAGGCGAGAGCGCGCTCAGAACAGGGTCGGCGCCTCGGCGATCGCCCACGAGGCACGGTGGAACGGCGAAAGTCCCTGCGCGCGGATCGCCTCGCGATGCTCACGACTCGCATACCCCTTGTTGCGATCCCACTGATAGGCCGGGTGCTCGGGGTGCAGAGACGCCATCAGGCCGTCCCTGGCGACCTTCGCGATCACCGAGGCGGCCGACACCGAAGCGCAGTCGCGGTCACCCTTGATCACGGTCCTGACCGTGACGGATGCCGGGTGCACGGCGCTGAGGTAGTCGTGGTTGCCATCGAGGATGATGAGCGTCCGATCCAGCGATGCCCCGTGATCGACCACGGACTGCACGGCGCGGGAGGCCGCCAGACCGAGCGCGCGCATGATGCCGACCTCATCGACCTCATCTGCCGTTGACCATCCGACACCCGATGCGGACACCCATGCCTGCGCACGCTCCGCCATCTCAGGGCGCCGCTTCTCGGTGATCATCTTCGAATCGCGCAGGCCCTCGGGTACTCGGCGCCGCGAGCCACGGGCATCCATCACCGCCGCGCCGACGGCGACGGGACCTGCCAGCGCGCCGCGACCCACCTCATCGAGCGCGATGATCAGGTCGAAGTCCTTCAGCAGCTGTCGCTCCAGCCGCAGTGTCGGTTCGACGACGGCCATCACGGCTCCGGAACGGCTTGGAACACGTCGTCGTGCGTGTCGATCATGCCGAAGCGATTCAGCGGCCACGTCGTCAGGAACGCCCGTCCGACAACGTTCTCCAGCGGTACGAACCCGCCACCCGGGAGCTCCTGGTGCGCCCGGGAGTCCTGCGAGCGATCGCGGTTGTCGCCCATCACCCAGACGGCGCCTTCCGGCACCGTGACATCGAACTCGGTGTTGGACGCCGCGGTGTCCCCCTCGGGAAGATTGAGGTACGAGAGCTCATTCACCGGCGAACCGTTGATGGTGAGCTGTCCGAGAGCGTTGCAGCAGACGATGTGATCACCGGGCATCCCGATCAGACGCTTGACGAGGTGATCCTGCGCGTCCGAGGTCGAGATGCCCACGAACGTGAGCACCCAATCGGTCGCTTCGACGAGGCCCGGACGCGCCGGGCGCTGTGGTGCCGGAGGGAGCCACCCACCCGGGTCCTGGAACACGACGACGTCACCGCGTTCATAGCCGGCCCAGCGCGGAGTCAGCTCGTCAACGAGGATGCGGTCATCGATCAGCAGCGTGCGCTCCATCGAGCCGGAGGGGATGTAGAACGAGCGCACAACGAACGTCTTCACGACGAACGAGACCAGCGCCGCGATGAGGATGATGACGATCACGTCACGCAGGAAAATCAGAAAGCCCCTGCCTCGTGATGGGCGCGGTGCTGCCTCTGCGGCGTCTGTCATGTGCATCCTTCTTCGTCGGGCTCACCGCCCGGGGCGGCCGCTACCAGGTTCGCATATCGCGACCGCAACGAGAGAACCCCGGGACGCTGTGTCCCGGGGTTCTCTGCGCATTCGGCGTGTCAGTTCTCGCGCTTCTCGCGGATCTTCGCCTTCTTGCCACGCAGGTTGCGCAGGTAGTACAGCTTCGCGCGACGCACGTCACCGCGGGTGACGACCTCGATGTGGTCGATCACCGGCGAGTGCACCGGGAAGGTACGCTCGACGCCGACCTGGAAGCTGATCTTGCGGACCGTGAAGGTCTCGCGCACACCGTCGCCCTGGCGGCCGATGACGACGCCCTGGAACACCTGGACACGCGAGCGGTTGCCCTCGGTGATGTTCACGTGCACCTTGACGGTGTCACCGGGGTGGAAGACAGGAATGTCCGAACGGAGCGATGCCGCGTCAACGGCGTCGAGGATCTGCATGATCGTCTCTCTCTGCACCCGCCACAGGTCGGGGGCATTTTTCAAAGGGTCAAGAGTGGGTGTGTGCCAAGCGGAGCACGAGGCATCCGTGGGCTCCCCTGAGGCAGAGCCGGTTCACGGCACAAGCATCTATTCTGCCACGAAGTCCGGTTTGCTTCCAACCGCGCGGCGCGCTCAATCCTGCGGCCGGCGCTCCTCGACGATGAACACCTCGGATTCGTACGAAGATGCCGGATCCGAGCGCGACATGCTCGACCACGTGATGGTCTCGCGGATTCGCGCGCCGGAGCCGCGCGCCTCGTTCCACAACTGCCACAGTTGCAGCCAGAACAGACCGAGCGCGGCAACGATCGCGCCGGTGAGCAGCCAGGGGAAGGCCCCGTCGATGAAGCAGGCGACGGCGATCGTCAGGCCGTGCCACACCGCGAAGCCCAGGACGTCCCACCAGGACACCGCGCGTTCGGCGCGCACCGACGGACGCGATCGGGTGAGAAGGGTCAGCACGAGCTGCCCGATGAACAGCGACGGCACGGCGATCAGCAGCACCCACAGCAACGCCCAGCCGGACTGCCCGAAGATCGCCCATCCGACGACCATCCACAGCGGCAGCAGGAACGCCGATGGCAGCAGCCAGTGGAAGAACGCCCGTCGTAGAACCATGCTTCGATGTTACGTCCCCGACGGCGCTGATGGCCGCGCGTTCGCTGTGGGCATCCGAACAGCCGGCATCGGGGAGAATGGGATGCTGACGAGAGGACACCCCCGATGATCGAACTGCGCACCCCGGCCGAGATCGACGAGATGCGCGCCGCTGGCCGCTTCGTGGCCGAGACGCTGGCCACGCTTCGCGACGAGACGAAGGTGGGGACCAACCTGCTCGCCATCGACAAGCGCGCGCACGACCTGATCCGCCGTGCCGGTGCGGAGTCGTGCTACATCGACTACGCCCCGTCGTTCGGCCGCGGCCCGTTCGGCAAGGTGATCTGCACCTCGGTCAACGACGCGGTGCTGCATGGCCTCCCCCATGACTACGTGCTGCGCGACGGCGACCTCGTCTCGCTCGACTTCGCCGTCTCGGTCGACGGCTGGGTGGCGGACTCGGCGATCTCGTTCATCGTCGGCACTCCCCGCGATGAGGACCTGCGCCTGATCGACACCACCGAGCGTGCCCTGGACGCGGCGATTGCCGCCGCGGTCGTGGGCAACCGGATCGGCGACATCTCAGCATCCATCGCCGAGGTCTCGCATGGCGGGGGCTACTCGATCAACACCGATTTCGGTGGACACGGCGTCGGTCGCATCATGCACGGTGACCCGCACATCCCCAACGACGGCCGCGCCGGCCGCGGGTTCCCGCTGCGCGCGGGCCTGGTCTTCGCCCTGGAGCCGTGGCTGCTGGCGACGACCGACGAGCTCATCACTGACGCGGACGGCTGGACGCTGCGCAGCGCTGACGGCTCGCGCGGCTCGCACTCCGAGCACACGGTCGCGGTCACCGACGAGGGCCCGATCGTGCTCACCGACCGCAGCTTCCTCGGCGTCGACTGACGATTCAGGCAGGCGACCTCGTCACCGAGAACAGGCTCGTTGCTCAGAACAGGATGATTCTCGGGGAATCATCCTGTTCTGGTGCGCCTCCCTGTTCTCAGACGCGTGCTCGGTAAACGTACACGTCCGTGATCTGCGGCAGGTCCAAGATCTCGCGCCCCGCAGTCGCGGGGTCGGCGTCGAGGATGCGTTCGACATCAGCGGTCATGCGTGCGCGCTCGGCATCGGATGCTGTCATGAAGCTGCTCACGGTGTGCCAGCGCGCGATGTAATCGGCACGAGAGATGCTCTCCGCCCAGGGAACAGTCACGCGTTCGACGACGTCGAAGCCCGGGAGCTGCTCCGCCGCAGAACTCGTCGTCTCGTCTGTGTCCCCTACGGCCGGGTGAGCGACACGATGGCACGCGCGGTCCCAGACGCAACGAGGGTCGGATCGGTTCCAGAGCAGGCCGAGCAGCCCACCGGGAACCAGTACACGGGCGATCTCGGCACACGCCGGTTCGCGATCGAACCAGTGGAACGCCTGCGCGACCGTCACGACGTCGACAGAGTGATCGGATGCCGGAATCGACTCGGCTGCGCCGATCATCGTCTCCACGCCGGGCAGTTTCGCCCGCAGGATGGCGAGCATCTGCTCGGATGGCTCGACGGCGATCACGCGGTCGACGCGGCCGACGAGCAGCTCGGTGAACTTCCCCGTGCCCGCGCCCAGGTCCAGAGCCACGCGCGCTGAGGCGGGAACGATGGCATCCGCTGCCTCTGCGGGAAACCCGGGACGGTAGCGGTCGTAGTCGGCACCGGCAGTGAGAAACGAGCGGGCAAGCGTCTGGTCGACCATGCCCCGACCGTACCAGCGTGACGCGCTGCTACTCGGCGAGCAGGTCGGGGCGTCGCTGCCGGGTGCGTTCGATCTGCTGCTCGCGGCGCCATGCGGCGATCGCGCCGTGGTTGCCGCTCAGCAGCACGGAGGGCACCTCGCGCTCGCGCCATGTCGAGGGCTTAGTGTACGACGGGTACTCGAGCAGACCGTCCTCGTGCGATTCCTCGACGAGACTCTCGGGGTTGCCGACGACGCCCGGAATCAGGCGGCCGATGGCTTCGGTCATGGCCATGACGGCCACTTCTCCCCCGTTGAGCACATAGTCTCCGAGGCTCATCAGCCGCACGTCGCCGAGTGTTGACGCGTACTCGAAGACGCGCTCATCGATCCCCTCGTAGCGGCCGCAGCCGAAGATCAGGTGCTCTCGATGTGCCAGCTCGCGGGCCGTCGACTGGCGGAACAGCTCGCCCGCGGGAGACGGGAAGATGATGGTCGGTCGGGTGTCGAGCCCAGCGGTGAGGTCATCGAGCGCGAGCCCCCACGGCTCGGGCTTCATCACCATGCCGGCACCACCGCCGTAGGGCGTGTCGTCGACCGTGCGATGACGATCGTGGGTCCAATCCCGCAGGTCGTGCACATGCAGGTCGAGGATGCCCGAATCGCGCGCCTTGCCCAGCAGGGACAGCGTCAGGCCGTCGAAGTACGACGGGAAGATGGAGACGACGTCGATGCGCATGCGTCGATGCTAACGAGGTGTCACTCGCCGCCGGAGGCGGCGGCATCCGAGGTATCGGGCGCGGTAGCATCCGATCCCGCGCCGGGCGCAGGGAGCTCCTCGAAGAGACCGGGCGGCGGCGTGACAACGACGCGACCGGCGGCCACGTCGACAGTCGGGACGATGGCCTCGACGAACGGGACCATCACCTCGCCGCTCTCGGTGGAGACGATCAGCAGGTCCTGGGCGGGCAGGTGCTCCACGCGCACGACGCGGCCGACCACGGCACCGTCTCGGACCACGTCGAGACCGGCGAGCTGGTGCGCGTACCAGGCGTCGTCCTCGACCTCGTCGTCTTCGTCCATCCACAGGATGGCCCGCACGAGCGACTCCGCTGCGGTGCGGTCATCGACGCCTTCCAGGAAGACGACGGAGTTGCCGTTCATCACGCGGTACTCGCGGATGGTCACGGTCTTGCCGTGCCACGCAGATGCCTCGGGCACCTGCAGCGTGAACTCGGCCCCCGGCACGAAGCGGCGCTCGGGGTTGTCGGTGTAGAGCTCGAGCTTCAACGCGCCTTTGAGACCGTGTGCCTTGAGCAGACGGCCGACGCGGAGCTGATTGCGATCCGCTGACACGTCAGTCGTCCGCGACGTCGACACGGACGCGACGTCCGTCGGCGAGGGCGGAGATCAGCGTGCGCAGCGCCTTGGCGGTGCGGCCGCCGCGCCCGATCACGCGACCACGGTCATCCGGGTGCACATGCACCTCGAGCAGATCGCCTCGGGGCGATGCGGATGCGGTGATGCGGACATCGTCCGGGTGATCGACGATCCCCTTGACGACGTGTTCGAGCGCGGCGGCGAGCACAGCGGATTACTCTGCGTCTGCGGCGGGAGCCTCAGCGGCCTCCGCGTCAGGGGCGGGAGCCTCCTCAGCGGGAGTCTCCTTCTTCTCGGCCTTGGGCTTGACGACCGACTTCTTGTCGGCGTCGACCTCGAAGGCGGCCTTGGCCTCGGCGACCTGGACGGTCGACTTGGCGTCCTTGTCGCCCTTGAACTTGCCCCAGTCGCCGGTCAGCTTGAGCAGCGCGGTGACCTGCTCGGTCGGCTGAGCGCCAACCGACAGCCAGTACTGCGCACGCTCCGAGTCGACCTCGATGAACGAGGGCTGCTCGGTGGGGTGGTACTTGCCGATCTCCTCGATGACGCGACCATCGCGCTTGGTGCGCGAGTCGGCGACGACGATGCGGTAGTACGGCGCACGGATCTTGCCGAAACGCTTGAGACGGATCTTGACAGCCACGATTCTCCTGAATGGTGTGGAAAGGAAGTTGAACCGGTCGCCTGGAGCGTGGGGTGCACACCCGGCGGAAGCTCTGCGGGGGGACGGATGCTGGATAGAGGGTCGAGCGGCCGTCCGACCCTCTATTCTGCCAGATTCCGGGGGCGACCGCGAAACGACACGGCGATGCGCGTCGCGCGGTGCCCCACGTGTCAGACTGTGCGCGTGACGATCGAGTTCGCCTCCTCGGCCCGCAGCACGGTGGGCCTCGAATGGGAGGTCATGCTGGCCGACCCCGCCACCGGCGACCTCGTCGGGCGCGCCCCCGAGCTGCTGACCGCGCTCGAAGCGCAGAGCGCCCCCGAACGCCACACCGTCACGGGTGAGCTACTGACGAACACGATCGAGGTGACGAGCGGGATCGGCACGACCGTGGCGGATGCCGTCGCCGACATCGGTGCGGCGATCGACGCGGTGCGCCGTGCCACGGATCCGGCGGGCATCGAGCTGCTCTCCGCCGGCAGTCACCCGTTCGCGCAGTGGTTCCACCAGCGCGTGACCGACAAGACGCGCTATCGCAAGCTGATCGAACGCACGCAGTGGTGGGGCCGCAACATGATGATCTGGGGCATCCATGTGCACATCGGCGTCGAGGACCGCGCCAAGGTGCTGCCCATCGTCGGTGCTCTGACGTCGTACCTTCCGCATCTGCAGGCGCTGGCGGCGTCCAGCCCCTACTGGGCCGGCGAACGCACCGGCTACGCCTCGAATCGCGCGCTGGTGTTTCAGCAACTGCCGACCGCGGGTCTGCCCTGGGCGCTCGAATCGTGGACAGAGTTCGAGAGGTACGTCGACGACATGACGCGCACGGGCGTGATGTCGGATGCCTCCGAGATCCGCTGGGATATCCGTCCGGCGCCACGGTGGGGAACGATCGAGGTGCGGGCCTGCGACGGCATGTCGACGCTGGCCGAGCTCGCATCGGTTGCGGCACTCACCCAGTCGCTGGTGGAGTTCTTCTCGCGAGAGCTCGATCAGGGGCGCGCGTTGCCGATGCTGCCGCCCTGGTTCCACCGCGAGAACAAGTGGCGTGCGGCCCGCTACGGCTTGGACGCCGATGTGATCGTGGATCGCGCCGGATCCCAAGTTCCCGTCCGAGAGCACCTTGATGCCGTCGTGGATGATCTGATGCCGATCGCGCGCGATCTGCGCTGCGCCGATGAGCTCGCCGGCGTGCACTCGATCGTGAGCGAGGGGGCAAGCTACGAGCGCCAGCTGGCCGCCGCTCACCATGCCGACGGCGACCTGCGCGCGGTGGTGCACCACCTCATCGACGAGTTCCGCAACGGGCCCGCGGCACCTCTCCCCGACTGAACTCAGCCCAACGCCGTTCAGCGCAGCACCGTTCAGCGCAGCACTGTTCAGCGCACGGCATCCGCGAGCATCCGCGCCAAGCCCTCGTCGAGAACCACGTCGGTGACGATCCCGGCCGCGATGGCCGCCTGCAGCGACGTCAGGCGCGCCGCACCCGAGACGACGCACACCCGCCGCGGCACCCGTCGGAGCCGATCGAGGCCGGGGCCGGTGCTACGAGCATTCAGCCGGATGTCGCGCCACGTGCCATCCGCGCGGAAGAACACCGTCGCCACGTCGCCGATCGCCCCGTCCTCACGCAGGCTGCGGAAGTCGTCACGCCCGAGATAGCCGCCGACGTAGACGCGACTCGGCACCTCGGCCTGCGGCGACCCCAGGCCGAAGACAGCAACGTCCATCTTCGCCTGGAACGACAGCACGCGCCGGGTGCTCCGCTCCTGCCACATGGCCTCGCGCGTGCGCGGATCATCGAAGAACGCGGGCACGGGGAACTGCTCGACCTGCGCACCGAATGCCTGCCCGAAACGCTGCAGGATGTCACTGGAGTACTCCAGGCCGCTGGTCTGCGTGTTCCCTGCGCCGTTGAGCTGAACGATCGTCGTACTGTGCGTCTGCTTGGGCACCAGCGAGCGGCTGACCATTCCCAAGGTCGAGCCCCATGCGACGCCGACCACCATGTTGGAATCGATGAACTGCGACACCTGCCGTCCGGCCGTCAGCGCCACCCGCTCCAGACGCTCAACCTCGTTCACCACACCCGACATGGGCACGATGTGCGCGTTGACCTTCAGTCGCGACCGGAGCTGCTCTTCGAGCTCGCCGGCGTGCGCAAACGGCGAGTTGACCCGGATGTCGACGAGGCCGCTCTCGCGGGCGTGCGACAGCAACCGCGACACCGTCGAACGCGACGTTGCGAGTTCGGCGGCGATGGCATCCATCGTCATGTCCTGCAGGTAGTACAGCTTGGCGGCGGTGAGCGCCGCGTTCGTCCGCGCGTCCATCGCGCCGCTCTCTGTGACCATCGTCCTCACCTTTCCCTTACCAGCTTTGCACAAACGTGCAGAACGTTTGCGAGATCCTGTCAATCGACGGATGCTGGAAGCGACAGCGAGGAGACACTATGGCAGTCATGACCCGTGCCGCACGCCGTGCCGACGAGATCGCGGCCGTGCGCGAGACCGAACGCACCACGGTGCTCATCATCGGCGCCGGAATCAACGGCATCTCGCTGTTCCGCGATCTCGCCCACCAGGGCATCGACGCCGTGATCGTCGATCGCGGCGACTTCGCGAGCGGCGCGTCAGCGGCGTCGAGTCACATGATCCATGGTGGCATCCGCTATCTCGAGAACGGCGAGTTCCGCCTCGTACGCGAATCCGTGCAAGAGCGCAACGGCCTGCTGCGCATCGCTCCGCACTACGTCAAGCCGCTGCAGACGACGATCCCGATCTACTCGACGTTCTCGGGCATCCTCTCGGCCCCGCTGCGCTTCCTGACGCACCGCTCGGGCAAGCCGACCGAGCGCGGCGCCGTGCTCATCAAGGCGGGTCTCACGCTGTACGACCTGTTCTCGCGCGACGGCGGTTCAGTCCCTCGCCACCGCTTCCTCGGCCGGCGGCGCTCGCTCGAGGAACTCCCCGCACTGGACCCCGAGGTGAAGTACACCGCCACCTACTTCGACGCTTCGATGCATGACCCCGAGCGCCTCGCACTCGACGTGTTGCAGGACGGCCGGTCGGCAAACGACCACTCGCACGCACTCAACTACGTCGAGGCCATCGGGCGGGACGGCGACACCGTCGTGCTCCGCGACCGCGAGACCGCTGAAGAGTTCCGCATCCGCGCCGACGTCGTCGTCAACACGTCGGGGCCCTGGACCGACCTCACCAACGAAGCCCTCGGTCAGGTGACGCGCTACATGGGCGGCACCAAGGGCTCGCACATCGTGCTCGACAACGATGAGCTTCTCGAGGCAACCCAGGGGCGCGAGATCTTCTTCGAGCACTCTGACGGCCGCATCGTGCTGATCTACCCGCTCAAGGGGCGTGTGCTCGTCGGCACCACCGACATCGACGCCGACCCGCGCGAGCCCGCACGCTGCACAGAGGACGAGGTCGACTACTTCTTCGAGCTCATCGCCCACGTCTTCCCGACGATCGCCGTATCGCGCGAGCAGATCGTGTACCGCTTCTCGGGCATCCGACCGCTCCCCCGGCACGAGGACACGGCGCCCGGCTTCGTCTCGCGCGACTACCGCGTCGAACTCGACAACAGCGGACCCGTGCCGTTGCTGAGCCTCGTCGGCGGCAAGTGGACCACCTTCCGCGCGCTCGGCGAGTCGCTGGCCGACCGAGTGCTCGACCTTCTCGGCCGCACCCGCGCGGTAAGCACCGCGGATGCCCCGATCGGTGGCGGTCGGGGCTTCCCCCGCACGCCGCGCGCACGCGCGTCCTGGAAGCAGACGCATCTTGCGGGCGCCGGCACCCGCGGCGACGCACTGCTGGCGCGCTACGGCACCCGCGCGGCCGAGGTGTGGGCCCACATCGAGCAGCATGAGGACCAAGACCTCGCCGGTGGCGAGCTGTCCACGCGCGAGCTGGAGTGGATGGTCGACAACGAGATGGTCGTGCGCCTGGCCGATGTGGTTCTGCGCCGCACCAGCATCGCGTTCGTCGGAGCCGTGACAGCGGAGGCGCTCGAAGAGATCGCCGACGCGTTGGCGCCGATGCTGAACTGGACGCCCGATCGCCGCGACGCCGAGATCGAGGCCACGGCGCACCTGCTCAGCGAGGCGCACGGAGTCGACATCGACGTTCCGATCGCCCGCTGACGTCTTCATCCGCAGTCTGTAGGGATTTCCTCGGCGATTTCATCCTGTCGATCGATCAGGGGAGTACATTCCGTCGAGCGATCACCTTCGATCGCGACGGCACGGTGGTCACGACGGCACGGTGGTCGCGACCGGTCAGAAGGAGCACGAGCAGATCCTGCCGCAGGCGGGCTGGGTTGACGACGACGCGCGTGAGATCTGGCAGAACGTACAGGAGGCCATCGGGCTCGGTGGGAGCCCGCCTTGGACGCTGGCGAGCGTGATCGTCAACGGGCAGCATCCGATTCGATCTGCGCGACGAACGCGCGCGCCGCACTACGCGCACCCGTCGCGTGCCAGGCGAGGTACTCGGTACGGTGAGGTCCGTCGACGATGGGGGTAACGACGACAGCCGCGTGCACGCCTCGTACCGCCCCTGGCGCGAGCAGCGTGACGGCGAGTCCCGCCTCGACGAGACCAAGAAGCATGTCGACCGTGTCGACCTCGAACGCGACGTCACGGGGAATGCCGGCGTCGGCGAAGGCCCCGTCGCTCTGCGCCCGCCCGGAACTGCCCTGCGGGAAGTCCGCAAACGTCTCGTCCGTGAGATCGGCGAGCGAGATCTCGCTTCGGGATGCCAGCGGATGCTCTGTGGGCAAAACGACCACCAGGCGATCGCGGCGCAGCGCGCGAAACGCCACTCCCTGCGGGCGGACGTCGTCGCGCAGGCCCAGCAGTGCGACATCGATCTCGCCGGTGCTCGCCTGACGCATCAGTTTGTCGCTGCTCCCGACGCGCAGCTCAACCCGAACGTCCGGGTACTTGTCGCGGAACCCACTCAACAGCGCCGGTAGATCAACGGCGGTGACTGTGGGGATCACGCCCAGGGTGAGCGTACCGACGATGCGTCCGGCGGCCGCAGCCGCCTCTTCGATCGCGTTCTCGGCGGCTTCCACCGCGATCCGTGCCTGAAGAGCGAAGGCCTCCCCCGCTTCGGTCGGGCGCACGCTCCGGCTGGACCGGATGAACAGCCGCTGGCCGATCTCCCGCTCCAGCGCCGCGATCTGATGGCTGAGCGCTGACTGCGTGACGAAACAGCGCTCAGCCGCACGGGTGAAACTCGCTGTGTCGAGCACCTCAACCACGTAGCGCAGCTGTTGCAGATCCATTCAGCCATGATCACAGTTCATGGATCCCATGCCAAGTATGCGTTGGACTCATTGCTCGGAGGAAGCCACCATCGAAAGATGCCCCTGCTTCGCACGCTTCTGCTGACAGCGCTCGCCCCGATCACCTGGGGAACGACCTACCTGGTCACCACCGAGCTCCTCCCTCCCGGGCATCCGCTCTTCGCGGCGCTCATACGCGCGCTGCCCGCCGGCGTCATTGCCGTCGTCGTCGGTCGGAGCATTCCCCACGGCACGTGGTGGATGAAGGCGGCCCTGCTCGGAACGCTCAACATCGGCGGTTTCTTTCCGCTGCTCTTCATCGCGGCGGAGCGCCTGCCCGGTGGGGTAGCAGCAGCCGTTGCGGGGGCGCAGCCTCTGATCCTGCTGGCACTCGGATCTGTCGTTCTGCGTGAGCGCGTTCGCCCCGTAGCTGCGATCGCCGCGGTCGCCGGTGCGGCGGGTGTCGCCGCCATCGTGCTGGGACCCTCGGCCGCACTGGATCCGCTGGGGATCGCCGCCGCCGTAGGCGGCGTGACGTGCACCGCCGTCGGAATCATCCTCACCAAGCACTGGGGACGCCCACCGCGCACCGGTGCGGTGGCCTACGCGGGGTGGCAGCTCACCGCGGGAGGGCTTTTCCTCTTGCCACTCACGCTCGTCTTCGAAGGAATCCCCGCTGAGATCCATCCCGACAATGTGCTCGGGTACCTGTGGTTGACCACCGCCGGCGGGTTGATCGCATACGCCCTGTGGTTCCGCGGGATCGAGCGACTGCCGGTGGCAGCTCCGGGGCTACTCGCCCTGCTCTCCCCCGTCGTCGCGACGATTCTCGGCGTCGCTCTCGCACACGAGGCGTTCACACCTGTGCAGCTCACCGGCCTGCTGGTCGTACTGAGCGCGCTCGTGGCCGGTCAGCTCGCCGTGCTACGACAGCCGCGTGCCGTCACACCCCGCGCGCCCCAGCCCATGGCGACACCCTGAGGGGCGCTCAGCCCTTGCCGAACAGCTTCTGGATCTCGGCGAGGTCTGCCTCGCTCGGCGCTTGCTGACCACCCAGACCGAACCCGGAGCCGGTGGGAGTGGTGTTCGTGGTGGCCATGCCGGCATTCTCGGCAGCCCGCTTGGCAGGGTTACCCGAACGCGAACCGCCCTTGCTCTTGGCACCCTTCTTGCCACGCTTGGCAGATGCGCCGGGCTTGCCCATCGGGCCCATACCGGGGATCTGCGGCGTGCCGCCACGCGCTACGGTCTTCATCATCTTGGCGGCCTGGTCGAAGCGCTGCACAAGCTGGTTGACGTCGGTCACCGTCATACCGGAACCGCGGGCGATACGCAGACGACGCGAGCCGTTGAGGACCTTCGGATTGCGGCGCTCGCCCGGAGTCATCGACCGGATGATCGCCTCGGTGCGGTCGATCTCGCGCTCGTCGAAGTCATCGAGCTGCTGCTTCATCTGGCCCATGCCCGGCAGCATGCCGAGCATCTTCTTCATCGAGCCCATCTTCTTCATCTGCTGAAGCTGCTCGAGGAAGTCCTCAAGCGTGAAGGCCTCGTTGGCAAGCTTCTCGGCGACCTTCATCGCCTCTTCTTCATCGAAGGCCTGCTGGGCCTGCTCGATGAGGGTGAGGATGTCACCGAGGTCGAGGATGCGGCTCGCCATGCGGTCCGGGTGGAAGGGCTCGAGGTCTTCGAGGTTCTCACCCGTCGAGGCGAAGATGATCGGACGGCCGGTGACGGATGCCACCGACAGCGCGGCACCACCGCGGGCGTCACCGTCGAGCTTCGACAGCACGACACCGGTGAAGTCGACGCCCTCCTGGAAGGCCTTGGCCGTGTTGACGGCATCCTGACCGATCATCGCGTCGATGACGAACAGCACCTCGTCGGGGGTGGTCGCCTTGCGGATGTCGGATGCCTGCTTCATCAGTTCGGCGTCGACGCCGAGACGGCCGGCGGTGTCGATGATGACCACGTCGTGCTGGTGACGGCGTGCGTACTCGACGCCGTCCTTGGAGACCTTGACCGGGTCGCCGACACCGTTGCCCGGCTCGGGCGCGTAGATCGTCGCCCCAGCGCGCTCGGCGACCACCTGCAGCTGGTTCACGGCGTTCGGACGCTGCAGGTCGGCGGCCACGAGCAAGGGCGTGTGCCCCTCGCCTTCGAGCTGCTTGGCGAGCTTTCCGGCGAACGTGGTCTTACCCGAGCCCTGCAGACCCGCGAGCATGATCACCGTCGGCGGCGTCTTGGCGAACTCCAGCCGGCGCTGCTCACCGCCGAGAATGGCGACGAGCTCCTCGTTGACGATCTGCACGACCTGCTGCGCGGGGTTGAGAGCGCGATTGACCTCGTCGCCCAGTGCGCGCTCGCGCACCTTCGCGGTGAAGTCCTTGACGACGACGAGCGCGACGTCGGCGTCGAGCAGGGCGCGACGGATCTCGCGGACGGTGCCGTCGACATCGGCGGGCGTCAGCTTTCCCTTCGTGCGCAGATTGCGGAAGGTCTCGGTGAGCCGATCGGAGAGCGTGCCAAAGGTAGCCATGGTGCCTCTGATTCTACGCGAGCGCCGGGGCCCGCCCGCGCGTCGCCACACTCACCCCCAGGGAAGGTCGTGGATGCTGCGCAGCGCCTGGTCGAACGCAGCCTCCAAAGACGCCTGCCCCGCACCCTGCTCAGCCCACACCCGCAACGCGGACAGCACGGCCGCGGCCAGCGCCGCACCGAGGATGTCTGCACGGATCTCGTCGACTCCCGCACTGCGCGCCGCGCCGGCGACGGCCGAGGCGATGCGCGCGTGCCGGATCCCGGTGTCGCGCAGAAGCTCTTCCTCGACCCCCATCGCGGCCGCGTTGCGCAGCGCAAGCACGAGAGGGTCGGGCGCGAACCCACGCACGACGGGTTCGAGCGCCGCCCGCACGGCCGGGCCGTCGGCATTCCTGCCCAACGACGCCAGCGCCACCGATGCCGCCTCAATGCGCGCATCGAGCCCCGACCACAGCACGTCGCTCTTGGATGAGAAGTAGTTGAAGAAACTCGACCGGCTCACGCCGGCACGTCGAGTGATGTCTGCGACGGACGTCTCGTCATAGCCCTGTTCGAGGAACAGCTCGCACGCCGCCTCGGCCAGCGTCTCGCGTGAGGATGCCCGTGGACGCCCGGCGCGCGACGCGTTCTGCATAGCGCCCAGCGTAGCCCGTGCTGTTCGCGTCGCGGCAACCGCGAATGAGCGTATGCTGGGGCACGCCATATTCTTGGACGCAATCCAACAACACGCGCGATGGCGCCGTCTACATGGAGGACCGCGAGATGCTCGATATCCAGATACCCGGACTCGCCCCCGACTACGTGCCCTATGTCGACGGGTGGGAGTTGCAGCGCAGCATCCACCGCGACGTCGTCGATGGCATCCGCCCCGATACGCTCCTTCTGCTCGAACACGACGCGGTCTACACCGCCGGCAAGCGCACTGAGCCGCACGAGCGCCCGCAGGACGGCACCCCCGTGGTCGACGTCGACCGCGGCGGCAAGATCACCTGGCACGGCCCGGGCCAGCTCGTCGGATACCCGATCGTGCACCTGCCCGCGCCGATGGACGTCGTGGCGCATGTGCGGCGGCTGGAGCGCGTGTTGATCGACATCCTGCGTCCGCTCGGCGTCGACGGCTACCAGGTCGACGGGCGCAGCGGCGTCTGGGTGCGCCGCCCGCTCGGCGAGGACAAAATCGCCGCGATCGGCGTGCGTGTGCAGCAGGGCGTGACCATGCACGGCTTCGCGATCAACTGCGACAACACGCTGGCCGGCTTCCGCGGCATCGTGCCGTGCGGCATCACCGATGCCGGCGTGACGACGATCAGCGAGGTCGTCGGTCAGAGCGTCTCGCCCCACGACATCGTCGACGCCGTCGCGAACGCCTTCACCACCGAGTACACCGCCGATGCAGACAAGCAGGCGGCCGCATGAGCGCCGCAAGCCCCGAGGGACGCAAACTGCTCCGCCTGGAGATCCGAAACGCCGAGACCCCCATCGAGCGCAAGCCGGAGTGGATTCGCACCAAGGCGAAGATGGGGCCGGAGTACCAGGCTCTGCACTCGCTCGTGAAGAGCGAGGACCTGCACACGGTCTGCCAGGAGGCGGGCTGCCCGAACATCTTCGAATGCTGGGAGGACCGCGAGGCGACCTTCCTCATCGGCGGATCGCAGTGCACGCGTCGGTGCGACTTCTGCCAGATCGACACCGGCAAGCCCGCCGACTACGACACCGACGAGCCGCGCCGGGTGGCCGAGAGCGTGACCCGGATGGGCCTGCGCTACGCGACCGTGACCAGTGTTGCGCGCGACGACCTGCCCGACACGGGCGCCTGGCTGAACGCCGAGACCGTGCGACAGATCCACGCACAGAACCCCAACACGGGGGTCGAACTGCTCGCCAACGATCACGGCGGCAACCCGGACTTCCTGGGGCAGATCTTCGAGGCGCGCCCCGAAGTGTTCGCTCACAACGTCGAGACCGTGCCGCGGATCTTCCGCCGCATCCGCCCTGCGTTCACGTACGAGCGCTCATTGGGCGTGATCACGCAGGGTCATGACGCAGGGCTCATCACGAAATCGAACCTGATCCTCGGCATGGGCGAGGAGCCCGAGGAGGTCATCCAGGCTCTGCAGGACCTGCGCGGCGCGGGATGCGACATCATCACGATCACGCAGTACCTGCGCCCCTCGCCCCGTCACCTGCCGGTGGCGCGGTGGGTGAAGCCCGATGAGTTCGTCGGTTTCAAGCAAGAGGCCGAGCGCATCGGCTTCCTCGGTGTGCTCGCCGGTCCGCTGGTGCGCTCGTCCTACCGCGCGGGCCGCCTGTGGGCGCAGTCGATGATGTCGAAGGGGCGCGAGATCCCGCCGCACCTGGCCCACATCGCCGAGGGTGTCGAGCTCGGGTTCGCTCAGGCGGTCTAGTCTGCGCTCATCACTGACATCACGGCACCGTCGGAGCCGAGGTTGACCAGCAGCACGTCGTCGGTGGCATCCGCATCCAGCGCGTACTCGAGGACGGCGAACGGCTCGCTACCGCCGTGCTCGTCGGCGAGGATCGTCATGCTCGACAGGCGCAACGAGCGGATGATGTCGACCGCCGCATCACCGCTGATGTCGACCAGGATGTCTTCCAGTTCGTCGCCATACGCCTCCTGCTGCTGCAGGACGTACTCGGTGACTTCACTGGTGCGGTCATCGACCTCGGTGAGCATCGCGCGGCGCACGACGTCGTCGAGCCCTTCGATGCTGCCGATCAGTGCGGCCGCCGCGTCCAATGCCGCCGCGGAGACGTCGTCCTGGTCGGGCGCGGTGAGGTCGACCGTCACCGACTGGTCGCCGAACTCGACCCGCTCGGTCCAGAAGATGGCCCCGTCGGGTCCGGAAGAGAGAACTCCGAAGTAGTCGTGTTCGATCGCCATATCGCTATGAAACCAGCCTCTGTGTCGCCGCGGTAGTCCTACGCGCCGACCAGCGACTGGACGAACACGTGCGGGGTGAAACCGGTGAGGTCGTCGATGCCCTCACCCTGGCCGAGTAGCTTGACCGGGATGCCGGTGCGCTCCTGCACGGCCAGCACGAAGCCGCCCTTCGCAGAACCATCGAGCTTGGTGATCACCAGCCCCGTGACGCCGGCGTGCTGCAGGAAGGACTCGGCCTGCATGACGCCGTTCTGACCCGTGGTGGCGTCGAGCACGAGCAGCACCTCGCTGATCGGCGCCTGCTTCTCGACCACGCGGCGTACCTTGGACAGTTCGTCCATCAGCCCGCTCTTGGTGTGCAGACGGCCGGCCGTGTCGATGATGGCGATCTCGACGCCCTGGTTCTTCGCGTACTCGACGGTCTGGAAGGCGACCGAGGCGGGATCCTGCCCCTCGTGCTGGGGGCGCACGATCGCCGCTCCCCCGCGCTGCGCCCAGGTGGCGAGCTGTTCGACGGCCGCGGCGCGGAAGGTATCGGCGGCGCCGACGACCACGCTGCGCTCGTATCCGCGCAGGAACTTGGTGAACTTGCCGATCGTGGTCGTCTTGCCGACGCCATTGACACCGACGACGAGCACGACGGCCGGCCGCTCGGTGAGCTTGAGCGTCGTGTCGAACTTCGCGAAGCGCTCTTCGAGGGTTTCACGCAGCATCCGCTGCAGGTCGCGCGGGTCGGTCGTGCGGAAGCGCTCGACCTGCTCGCGCAGCTCATCGAGCAGCTGTTCGGTGATGTCCGGACCGAAGTCGGCCGTGATCAGCGCGGTCTCCAGGTCCTCCCATGTCGTCTCATCGATCGTGGGCTTGACGAACATGCCGCGCAGCGCGCGACCGAGGGACCAGGACTTCTCCGCCATGCCTCCAGCCTACGATGACGGCATGCCCCTCTGACGCCTGCACGTGGCTGCCCCGGGCGTGGCGCCGCCGACGTCTGGCCGTGCGCCCGCGAGCGGGCACTGGCCTGGCCCGCGCATCCACGCGTCGGAAATCTCAGACGCGCACGGCGCGTCGCAGGGCGGATGCTGCAGACACGCCGTCAGGCGAGCGAAGGCTCTGGGATTTCCGACAAGCGAAACCCCGCTGGCACGCGCCGGCGAACTCAGGCGCCGGCTGCGGCGCGGTCACCCACGCGCTGCCCGACCACGGCCGACACGCCATCCTGGCGCATGGAGACGCCGTAGAGCGCATCGGCGATCTCCATCGTGCGCTTCTGATGCGTGATCACCAGGAGCTGCGAACTCTCACGCAGCTGCTCGAACACGGTCAGCAGGCGGCCGAGGTTCGCGTCGTCGAGCGCCGCCTCGACCTCGTCGAGGATGTAGAACGGGCTCGGACGCGCCTTGAAGATCGCGACGAGCAACGCCACCGCGGCCAGTGACCGCTCGCCACCCGACAGCAGCGACAATCGCTCGATCTTCTTGCCCACGGGCCGCACAGCGACGTCGATGCCCGTGGTGAGCATGTCGTCCGGATTGGTCAGCGAGATGCTGCCGGTTCCTCCGGGGAACAGCAGCGGGAACACCTCGCTGAAGGCCTGCTTGGTGTCTTCGAAAGCGCTGGCGAAGATGGTCTCCATGCGTTCGTCGAGCTCGGCGATGATGGTCAGCAGGTCCTGCCGGGTCTTGGTGAGGTCGGCCAGTTGCTCGGTGAGGAACGCGTGCCGTTGCTCCAGCGCCGCGAACTCCTCCAGCGCCAGCGGGTTGACACGACCGAGTTGGGCGAGCTTGCGCTCGGCCTCCTTCAGCCGTCGCTCTTGGATGCGGCGGTCGAACGGAACAGCCGCATCATCGTCGCTGTCCTCAGCGCCCGGATCGCGCGGAACCGGCTGATCCGGACCGTATTCCGCAATCAGAATATCTTCGTCGAGCGCGAGTTCGGATGCGACGCGTTCGAGCAGCCCGTGCAGGTGCAGCTTCTTCTCGTGGATCTGCAGCTCGAGACCGTGGACGCTCTCGGTCAGGCCCGCGAGGCGTTCGCGCAGCGATCCTTCCTGGGAGCGCAGCACCGTGAGCTCCTCGTTCTGCGCGGAGCGCTCGGCCTCAGCGGATGCCAACGCGACGCGGGCCTCGCTGACCGAGCGGTCGATCGAGTCGAGCACCCGCGGCAGTTCGTCCGCCACCGCCGATGCAGCCTCGCGCTGAGCACGCCGGATCACAGCCCGTCGTGCGGCCTCAGCGGCGGCGTCGCGCTCCTGCTCACGTTGGCGTTCCAGCGACGCCACCCGGGCTTGAGCGGCACGCACGCGCTCGCGCAGCGTCTCGATCTCCAGTCGAGCGCGCACCTCGCCCTCGCGCGCGGTCTCGAGCGCTTCGAGTAGCCCGTCGCGCGCCGAGGCGTCGAGCACTGGGCGGGGTTCGGCCTCTGCTGTTGCGACTTCTGCCTTCGCCGTGTCGGCGTTCTGCTCAGCATCCGACACCGCGGACTGCGCCTGCGCGAGTGCGGCCTCCAGACGTTCGCACTCGGCGACTGCGGCCTCGTGCTGCACGGTGACGCGGTTGAGCTGCTCGGCGTGAGAGGCCAGCGCGGCGTCGTGTTCGCGCAGCGCTCGCAAGGCGTCCTTCGCCGTGCGCCTGGCCGCCTCGACGCGGTCGGTCGCATCGACGCGCGAGCCGCGCAGTTCCTCGACCGCGATCTGCACCTCGGCAAGTCGCTCGGTGGCCGCGTCGCGTTCGGCCGCCAGCTCGAGCCGCGAGGTCTCACCCGAACCGGCGCGCAGGGTGTGTGCCGTGATCACCTCACCGCTGCCGGTCACAATCGTCGTCAGCGTGTCGCCCGCGGCATCAAGCGCGCTTCGCGCGGCGCGCCCCGCATCCAGGTCATCGGCGATCAGCACAGGGGCGAGCAGCGCGAGCACGCCTGCGGGCGCTTCGACGACATCGACGGCGCGCGTGGTGCCTGTGATCTGAGAGACCACCTCACGGGCGACGCCGCCCTCGGCGATCACGAAGTCGACCGTGCCGCGCGCGCCGGCCGCGACGAGCGCGTAGGCCTGATCGGCACGATCTACCAGAACGCCCTCGGCCAGCGATCCCAGCACGGCGGCGATCGCCGCCTCGTAGCCCGCGCGCACCTGTACGGCGTCGCCGACGAGTCCGCGCACGCCTTCTGCGCCCGCCGCGACGATCTCGGCAGCACCGCCGGAGAGGGCCAGCGCACTGCCGAGGGCAGCGGCCTTCGCCATCAGGGCGTCGGCTTCGCGTTCGGAGTCGTGCAGTTTCTCGCGCAGCGCATCACGATCGGCTTCGGCGGCGGTCAGCGCCTTTTGTGCCTCGTCGTACGCGGCGGCGAACTCTGCCGCGGTGCCGTCCGGCGCCTCGGCATCGTCGATCGATTCCAGTGCGGCGGCGGCTTCTCGACGACGGCTATGCGCCGATTCGAGTGCCTGTTCCTGCCGCAAGACACCGCCGCGTACCGCGGCCAAGGCGGATGCTGCGGAATCGGCGTTGCCGCGGAGCGTGTTCATCCGCATGTCGTAGGCCGAGACCAGTGCGCTCTGCTCGGCGATATCGACGTCGAGCGTGTCCAGTTCGGCGCGCGCGGCGATGACGTCACGGCTCGCCGCTGCGGCGGCGTCCTGCGCGTCACCGAGCCCTTCAGAGATCCGCGTGATCTCGTCCTTGGCCTCGTCGATCGTGTCTTGTGTGACGGTGATCGCGGTCACGACGTCGTCCTCTTCGGCCCCCAGCAGCGCCAGACGCTGATTGGCGAGGGTGAACAGGCTGCGCATGCGCTCCTGCGTCTGCTCAAGGCCGAACGACACGCGCCGTGCCTCATCGACGGCGGCCGACGTCTGTTCCTTCTCGAGGCGCTGGATGCCCGCACGCACTGCATCCGCCTGCTCCGCGAGCACGAGCCGCTCGGTGTGACGCTCCTGCTCGGTGCGCGTATGGTCGGCCAGCGCGGTGCGCAGCGTGACCACGTCGTCGGCGAAGATCCGCGCCTTGGCATCACGCACCACCGCCGCGATCGTCTGCGCCTCGCGGGCGATCTCGGCCTGCCGTCCGAGTGGCTTGAGCTGACGCCTGATCTCGCCGGCGAGATCGCTGAGGCGCGTGAGGTTGGTCTCCATCGCGTCGAGCTTGCGCAGGGTCTTCTCTTTGCGCCGGCGGTGTTTGAGGATGCCCGCGGCCTCTTCGATGAAGCCGCGACGATCCTCGGGTGAGGCCTGCAACACGGTGTCCAGCCGGCCCTGCCCGACGATGACGTGCATCTCGCGTCCGAGCCCCGAGTCGCTCAGCAGTTCCTGCACATCGAGCAGTCGGCAGGTCGAGCCGTTGATGGCGTACTCGCTGGAGCCGTTCCGGAACAGTGTGCGGCTGATGGTGACTTCGGCGTAGTCGATGGGCAGAGCTCCATCGCTGTTGTCGATGGTGAGCTGCACCTCGGCACGCCCGAGCGGTCCGCGGGTCGAGGTGCCGGCGAAGATGACGTCTTCCATCTTTCCGCCGCGCAGGGTCTTGGCCCCTTGCTCGCCCATCACCCACGCGAGTGCATCGACGACGTTCGACTTGCCCGAGCCGTTGGGACCTACGATGCACGTCACACCAGGCTCGAAGACGAAGCTCGTCGGCTGCGCGAACGACTTGAAGCCCTTGAGCGTCAGGCTCTTCAGGTGCATGCGGGCGCCTTCGCGGTCGGGTGAATCACGCCCATACGCTACCGGAACGGTCGACGACGGCGTGGAGCCCGCGCGGTGTCAGGCGTGATGGATTTCGGTGCGACACGCCGAGAGAAGCGAAATTGTCTTGACGTCTCGCCTCAGCGTCACTAACGTGACACACCGGACTTATGAGAGGAGGCCGCCGATGATGATCACGAAGCTTGACGCCCGGTTCGATACCGCGTCGCACGTGTCAGCGCTTGTCGCCGTCTCCGCGGCCTCCGTCTACGTGCTCGGCTAGAACCGCACCGCCTCTCCCGATCTCTCGGGCCCTCGTGGCCTGATCGATGATCCGCATCCCTGTGCCCGTCGGGCGCTCACGATGCACCGCCCCGCCACGGGGTCGTCTCCCTCGCCATCTCGCGAGGTTCCTCGGCTCGCTGACGCAACTCTGCGTCGCCACCGGGCCATCATCCTCATCACCAGAAAGCACACGCATCGTGCGCATCACTGTGTTGACCGACCAAGGTCAGCGTTCCCTGTCCACCCACCCACCGATATCCCACGGTCGCGAGGTTCTCACCCTGCCCGGCAATGAAGAGCTGCGCCGGTTGACCCTCACCGACCGGCTCGGGCTGCGCTTCGCGCTCTGGTTGCTCGAGCGGAGCCTGCGGGGAAACCGCTCCCCTGCCGCCGGAGCACCCGACCTGCAGTACGCGCAGCTCCAGGCACTCAACGAGCGGCAGGCAGTCGCGTTGCTCACCTACGGCCTGCAACGCGGAATGTACTGAGGAGGCTGGCGATGAGCATCCTTCTCCCTGCCGGTGCCGTGCTGCGTCGGCTCGAGCTTCCTGCTCGGGTCGACGCAGCACCCACCCCTCTCATCCGCGAGTACACCGCCGTGCGCAACGCCTGTGTGGCTGAGGAGACCGGCCGCGACGACGAGGCGCAGACGCCCGAGGCGATGCTCGCGGTGCTGCGCGGCGACGCCGACGTCACACGCACGCAGTGGTATGTCGAGCTCGACGGCCGCATCGTCGGATGCGTGCCGCTGAACATCTCGCACGACGGCGACGGCGGCATGGCCGTCGGCACGATCGCCCTGCTCAAGGAGCACTGGGGGCGCGGCATCGGCACCGCGGTACTGCGGTTCGTCGAAGAGCAGGCCCGCACCGCGGGCGTGCGGCGGCTGCTGTGCTGGAATCAGCACCGCGGTGCGGATGCGCGCGGCGAGGTGGCCTCACCGACGGGTTTCGGTGCCGTGCCGAATGACCACGCGGCGCGCTTTCTGCAGCGTCACGACTTCCGCCTCGAGCAGGTCGAGCGCGCGAGCGAACTGCGTTGGACGTCTGACAGCGAGGATCACCTGCGCTCGCTGCAGCACGAGGCGCAGACGCACGCCCCCGACTACCGCGTCGTGCAGTGGATGCTGCCGACCCCGTCGGAGCATCTCGATGGCTACGCCTGGCTGAAGTCGCGGATGTCGACGGACGTGCCCGACGCGGCGCTGGACATGCCGGTCGAACGCTGGGATGCCGAGCGCGTGCACCGACACGACGCGCGGTACGCCGCACGCGGAGCCCGCGTGCTGGTGACGGCCGCGCAGCATATCGCCACGGGCGAGCTGTGCGCTTTCAACGAGCTCGCGATCATCGGCACCGACGCCGCGAAGACCGATCAAGAGGACACCCTCGTGCTCGCTGAGCATCGCGGGCGCCGCCTGGGAATGCTGGTGAAGACGGCGGGCTTGCTGTCGTGGCGCGCCCGCTACCCCGAATCACCGTACGTCGTGACGTACAACGCCGAGGAGAACCGGCCCATGCTCTCCATCAACGAAGCCATCGGCTTCACCCCGGTCGCCTACGAGGGCGCCTGGCGGAAGGATCTCACATGAGCACGATCGCCTCACCGGGCGTGACGATCTCACCGATGCACGTCCCTGCTCGGCTCGATGCCGACGATGCCGCGGACTTCCACGCGGTGGTGGCGTTGAGCAACGCCGTCTATCGGGCCGAAACCGGCTTGGACGACTACGACACCACTGCCGAAGAACTGCTGCCGCGCTGGCGGGAGAGCACCGATGCGGTCAATCGCACGCTGGTCGCGCGCGAGAACGCCGAGATCGTCGGTGCGGTGACGATCGGCCATGCGGTCGCCGAGCCGACCAGCGCCGAGATCGAGGTGCTCGTGCTGCCCGACCAGTGGGGGCGCGGAATCGAGCAGATGCTCGTCGACGCCGCCGAGGACGCAGTGCGGACCCTCGGGCGCCACGTCATGCAGACGTACTCCCTGCACCGTCCCGATCCCGGCACGTCACCGCTCACCCCGGCCACGGGGTGGGGACGCATCTCGACGTCGCCACTCGCTCGTCTGCTCGGTGGCAACGGATACGTGCTCGAGCAGGTCGAGCGCAGCAGCGCGTTCGATCTGCAGGCGGACCCGGCACCACTGCAGCGGATGCTCGCTGAGGCGACGGCCATTGCCGGCCAGGATTACCGGGTCGTTGCGTGGTCACTGCCGACGCCGAGTCATCTGCAAGACGGGTATGCGTGGGTGCTGTCACGGATGTCGACCGATGTGCCGAGCGGTGGTCTGGCCATCGACGAGGAGATCTGGGACGCGGAGCGCGTTGCCCGACGGGATCAGCAACTGCTCGACGGCGGTCAGACGGTCTCAGTCGTCGGGGTCGAACATGTTCCGACCGGCACCCTTGCCGCGTTCAACGAGCTCGTGATCGGCGACGATCCCGCGGGTGTGACGCACCAGTACAACACGCTGGTGCTCAAGGAGCACCGCGGGCACCGGCTGGGCCAGATCGTCAAGTGCGCGAACATCCTGCGCTGGCGCGAACTGGCGCCGCACTCTCCGCGCATCGTGACGTTCAACGCCGAGGAGAACCGGCCCATGCTCGGGATCAATGAGGCGATGGGCTTCCGACCGATCGCCTACGCCGGGGCGTGGCAGAAGAAGCTGTCGTGAGTGCAGGGCAAGATGGGGCGATGATCCTGAGCACGCCCCGTCTTGCCCTGCGCGAACTGACCGCGGACGACCTCCCGGCGCTGCGCGCCATCCTTCAGGATGCTGAGACGATGCGCGCCTACGAGGGTGCCTTCGACGAGCCGATGGTGCAGGCCTGGCTCGCACGCATGCACGATCGCTATCGCGAGGATGGCTTCGGCCTGTGGGCCGTGGTGCTGCGCGAGACCGGAGAGATGATCGGCCAGTGCGGGCTGACGATGCAGCACATTCTGGATCAGGACGTGATCGAGGTCGGCTACCTGTTCCAGCGGGCGTTCTGGCATCGGGGCTATGCGGTCGAGGCCGCCGCTGCGTGCCGTGACCATGCGTTCGACGTGCTCGGTGCCCAGCGGGTGTACGCGCAGATCCGTGACACGAACATCGCGTCGATGAACGTTGCGATCCGTCTCGGAATGACGGTGCGAGGACGCTTCATCAAGCACTACCGCGGAGTCGAGATGCCGCACCTGGCGTTCGCCGTCGACCGCCACGAGCGCACCCTCACGGCGCGCGCTGATCGGCGGGGATGAGTCAGCGTGCCTCGCGTCTGCGCTGGCACCGCGGGCAGTAGTGCGACGACCGGTTCATGAACGCGTCGCGCCTGATCGCTCCGCCGCAACGCGGACACGCTTCTCCCCCGCGCCCGTACGCGTTCAGCGAGTGCGCGAAGTACCCCGCCTGTCCGTTGACGTTGACGTACTGGGCGTCGAAGCTCGTTCCCCCCTCGGCCAGCGCCTTCTGCAGCACAAGCCGCACCTCGCCCAGCAGGCGGCGTACGGCCTGCGGAGATAGCGCTCGCCCGTGCGTCTCGGGGTGAATCCGTGCAGCCCAAAGCGCCTCATCGGCGTAGATGTTGCCGATACCGCTGACCAGAGTCTGGTCGAGCATGATGCGCTTGACCGCACTCGACCGGCGACGCACAGCGTCGACGAACAGACGATCATCGAAGGCCTGATCCAGCGGGTCTCTGGCGATGTGCGCCGCCTGAGACGGCACCAACGCGAGGTCGCTCCCCCAGCCGCCGGCCGCGCCGTCCGCGGTCGCCAGCAGGGCATCGACCGCGAGAGAACCGAAGGTGCGCTGGTCAGCAAATGCCACTGCGAGCCTGCCGTGACGCGGATGCTCGATGTGCACGCGAACGCGCTCATGGCGCTCGCGGTCGGCATCCGACTCACGCAACAGCATCTGCCCGCTCATGCCGAGATGCGCGATCAGCGCATCCGTTTCCCCTGCCAACGGCATCCAGAGGAACTTGCCACGACGGACGGCTGCGCGTACGCGTTGCCCTTCCAGACGCGCGACGAAGTCAGCCGCGCCCGCAGAATGGCGCGTGAGTGCGCGCTCGTCGAGCACCTCGACGGCCGCGATCGTCGCATCGACGATCGCCGGCGCCAGGCCGGCACGAACGACCTCGACCTCAGGCAGCTCCGGCACGCAGGGTCAGTCCCGGTCGCTGAGCTGACGCCATGCGGTCAGTGCAGCCGCCATCTCGGCGGTCTTCTTGCTGCTGCCGACACCCGTGCAGGCGAGTTCGCCAACGCGTACCGTCGCCGTGAACACACGATCGTGATCCGGACCGGCTGACTCGATGGAGTAGCTCGGCGGCGTCCTGCCCAGACGAGCTGCAAGCTCCTGCAGGCTGGTCTTAGGATCCATCGCCGCGCCGTACCGTTCCGGGTCGGCGAGCAAGGGCTTCGTCAGCCGCAGCACCAGATCGGTGGCCGCATCGGGACCTGCCGACAGGAAGACAGCACCGAACACCGCTTCCATGGTGTCGGCGAGGATCGAGTCCTTGTCTCGCCCACCGGTCTGTTCCTCACCCCTGCCGAGGCGGAGGTGCTCTCCCAGACCGATACCGCGAGCGACCTCGGCGAGGGCGACCGTGGAGACGACGCTTGCGCGCCGTTTTGCCAGATCACCCTCGTCGAGGTCGGGAAGCGTTGTGAAGAGCATCACGGTCACCGCAAGTCCGAGGACGGAGTCTCCAAGAAACTCCAGCCGCTCGTTGTTGGGGATGCCGCCGTGCTCGTATGCGTACGAACGGTGCGTGAGCGCCCGTTCCAGCAACGCAGAGTCGATCTCAACGCCGAGCTTCTCAGTGAGCGGAATTTCTCCCGTGAGAATCTCGGACATGAGTCAGCCGATCAGACGTCGGCGACCTTGCGGCCCTTGTACTCAAGGAACAGCTCGGTGCCCTGCGAGTCGGTGACGACCTTCGCCTGGTGGGGACGGCTGTAGACGACCTTGCCGTTCTCGACGGTCTTCACCAGAGCGGTGGGGGTCGCCTTCCACTGCGCGCGGCGCGAGCGGGTGTTCGAACGGGAGACCTTGCGCTTCGGGGGGTTACCGGCCATGACTAGCTCTCTTCTTTCTCGGCGGCGCGGCGCTCTGCCGTGCCGTCCTGGTCTGTGATCTGTCGGAGCGCACTCCACCGAGGATCGATGGGGGTGTCACTCTCTGCACCGGCGCTCTCGGTCAGCTTCTCGCCCGTCACAGGGTCGAGCCCCAGGCAGTCCGGCTGACACACCGGCTGAAATGGAAGCGACAATACGATCGCATCCCTGACAAGAGTTTCAAGATCCACGTGGTCGTCTTGAACTTCGAAGTCAGTTTCTTCCTCACCAGGATACGCGAAAAGCTCCTGGAACTCGACTTCGACAGGCGCAGAGATGTCGGTGAGGCAGCGACCGCACACTCCGACGTAGTCGGTATCTGCGGTTCCGGACACCAGGATGCCCTCGTGAACCGCCTCGAGTCGCACATCGAGGCCGAGCGACTCGCCGGCTTCGACCGTGACGATGCCCTCACCCCATTTGTCGGTGAGCGTCACCTCGAATCGATGCTCGCGCATCTCTCCCGGCTTGCGGATGATGTCGCGGACGGGCAGGAAAAACGGTCCGTTCACTCGGGATTTCACCCCGCCATGCTACCTGCCCTGACGATGCGTCGGGGCCGACCGGGTATCAGAGGCCGCGCGCGCCGGTGTCGAGGAAGGACGCGACGACAGGCGGGACGAAGGGAGACACGTCGCCGCCCAGCGCGGCCACCTGCCGCACCAGCGAGCTCGACACCAGGGCGTGTGCCGGGTCGGGCAGCAGGAACACCGTCTCGATGTCGGCAAGGTGACGGTTCACGATCGCCATGGGCGATTCGTACGCCACATCGACCTGTGAGCGGATGCCCTTGACCAGCACTCCGGCATTGACATCGCGCGCATAGTCGACGAGCAGGCCCATGCTCCATGAGCCCACGATGATGTGCCCTTCGAGCCCGGCCTCGGCGATCGACTGCTCCAGCAGCGTCATCCGCTGGGCGATCGGCAGCATCGCCTCTTTGCCCGGGTTGTGCACGACGAGCACATGCAGCTCGTCATACAGGCGCGCGGCACGCGCGATCACATCGAGGTGACCGAGCGTGGGTGGGTCGAAAGACCCCGGAACGACGGCGATTCGACTGTTCACTTCGACTCCCTCTGGTCGCTCAGTACGGCGCACTTCGACTCCCTCTGGTCGCTCAGTACGGCGCACTTCGACGAGCCCGTCCGCGCGACCCAACGCATGCGAACAGCCTACCGGTCAGTTCTTTCCCAACGCCGCGCGGTCGGCGTCGCTCACCCGCCGGTTAATCGCGCCGCGCAACCCCGGGTGCTCATCGAGCGACGGATCCGCGATGAGGATGCTCTCGGCGAGATCACGGGCATGGGCGATCAGTCCGGCATCCTTCACCACGCGGAGCAACCGCAGCGACGACTTGACCCCGGCCTGCGAGGCTCCGAGCACGTCGCCCTCGCCACGCAGGTCGAGATCGACCTCGGCGAGTTCGAAACCATCGAGAGTCGCGGCGACGGCTTCGACGCGCTCCCGTGCCGGGGTTCCTGCTTCTGCCTCGGTGACCAGCAGGCACAGCCCCGCATGCTCACCGCGTCCGACCCGACCGCGTACCTGGTGCAGTTGCGACACGCCGAAGCGATCGGCGTCCATGATGACCATCATCGAGGCGTTGGGCACGTCGACCCCGACCTCGATGACCGTCGTCGCGATCAGCAGGTCGAGCTCTCCTCGAGCGAAGGCCTGCATCACGGCATCCTTCTGCTCGGACGGCATCTTGCCGTGCAGTACCGCGCTGCGCACCTTCGACAGAGTCGGGTGCGTCGCCAGCGCCTCGGCGAGCTGCACCACACCCCATTTCGGCCCCTTGCCCTCGACGTCCGGCGGCGGTGCCTCATCGGATTCGACGGACTCCTTGGCCGTGTCGATGGCGGCACACACGGCGAAGACCTGGCGCCCCTGGGCGATCTCCTCGCCAGCACGTTCCCACACCCTCCCGAACCACTCGGGCTTCTCGGCGAGCGGCGCGACGAAAGTCTGGATGCCGGCCCGGCCCGCCGGCATCGAACGGATCACCGACGTGTCGAGGTCACCGAACACCGTCATGGCGACCGTGCGCGGAATCGGTGTCGCGGTGAGCACGATCGCGTGCGGCGCGGTGCCTTTGGCCCGCAGGCTCTCACGCTGTTCCACGCCGAAACGGTGCTGCTCGTCGACGACGACGAGGGCGAGGTCGGCGAACGTCGTCTTCTCGGAAAGCAGAGCGTGCGTGCCGATCACGATCAAGGACTGACCGGATGCCACGCGCAGCGCAGCCCGGCGCCGCTCGGGCACCGTCATCTGGCCCGTGAGCAGCGTCGGAATGACCTCGGCCGACAGGTCGGGCCCCAGCATGCGGGTGATCGACCGCAGGTGCTGCGCTGCGAGCACCTCGGTCGGGGCGATCAGCGCTGCCTGCCCGCCCGACTCTGCGACCTGCAGCATGGCGCGCAGCGCCACGAGCGTCTTGCCCGATCCGACTTCACCCTGGATCAGCCTGTTCATGGGGCGGTCTGCGACCAGATCGGTGGCGATCTCGTCCCCCACGCGCTGCTGATCGGGGGTCAGCGTGAACGGCAGCGCCGCGTCGAAACGCTCAAGCAACCCACCCTCAGTCGCACGACGCGGTGTGGCCGTCAGCGACCGCACCTGTTCGCGTTGCTGCAGCAGTGCGGTCTGCAGCACCAGCGCCTCGTGCATGCGCAGCGTGCGCACCGCGGGGTCGACATCGCCACGGCGCCTAGGACGGTGGATCTGCTCCAGTGCCTGGCGTGCCGTGAGCAGCCCCTCACGCTCGCGCAGGTGGTCCGGCAGCGGATCGGGCACCTCGCCGAGCTTGTCGAGCACCGACGCCACCATCTTGGCGAACTGCCAGCTCTGCACCGCCGATGTAGCCGGGTAGATGGTGATCGGCACGTCCTTGTGCGCGTCGGCCTGCCGGTACGCCGCCTCGGTGTCATCGAACAGCTCGTAGTCGGGGTGCGCGAACTGCAGGGTGTTGTTGAACACACTCACCTTGCCCGAGAAGATGCCGCGCCGGCCCACTGCCAGCTCTTTCGCGCGCCATTCCGCCTGCCCGACATTCTTCGCGAAGAAGGTCAGCGACATGCGGCCGATGCCGTCACCGATCGTGACCTCGGTCATCGCGCCGCGCCGGTTGCGCATCGGGCGCGCGCCCGACGAGAGCACTTCAGCGACGATCGTGACGGTTTCACCGATGGGCAACTGGATAATCGGCGTCAGTTCACCGCGGTCGGCATAGCGACGCGGGTAGTGACCGAGCAGCTGCCCGACCGTGCTCATACCGAACGCGCGTTGCAGAGAACGTGCGGTCGATGTGCCGAGAGCCTCGGTCAGCGGCGTGTCGAGCTCGAAGGACATGCTCCGAGTCTAGGGATGCCCACCGACGCGGCGACGCGTCGCGGGGCGGCCGTATGCGTGTCGTATCGTGAACGGATGACCAGGATCATCGCCGGCGGAGCCCGCGGCGCACGGCTCAGCGTTCCCGGCACCGGCACCCGCCCCACCAGTGATCGCGTGCGCGAATCGCTGTTCGGGGCGCTGGAGTCGATGGATGCCCTCGACGGGGCGCGCGTGCTCGATCTGTATGCCGGCAGCGGCGCACTCGGCCTGGAGGCCTGGAGCCGCGGCGCGGAGTCGGTCGAACTGGTCGAGCTGTCCCGCCCCGCGGCGACAGTCGCAGGACGCAACGCGGCGGTCGTGGCGAAAGCGCTCGGCACACCGACGACTGCGAAAGTCCACCAGAGCGCCGTGCACGCCTTCCTGACGCGTACACAGGGACCGTTCGACCTCGTCTTCATCGACCCGCCCTACGACCTCGACGATGCGGCGATGACCGCGGATCTGGTCGCGCTCACACCCGTGCTGAGCGATGACGCCGTGGTCGTCATCGAGCGCGGCAAGCGCGCCACTCCCCCTGACCTGGATGCCGCGGGCTTGGACCTGCTGCGCAGCAAGACCTACGGCGACACGACGCTGTGGTGGGCGACGCCCGCGATGTGAGCAAAGGCGGATGCCCGAGACGTCAGTGCTCCAGCATCCGCGCCGCGGCAACCCTGGCCTGCACGGCGGCGACTGGGTCGCCGTCGATCCCCGCGGTCACCATGCACCCTTCGGCGAGCAGGAAGACGGCGTCCGCGGCAGACCGGGGCGCGCCCGTCTCGCTCACCGCGCGGTCGATGAGCTCCCGCAGCCGAGCCTTGTGGCGGCGGACGGCGGCGACCACATCCGGTGATGTCCCACCGAGTTCGCCGAACGCGTTGATCCAGGCGCATCCGCGGTGCCCCTCGTCGGCAAGCCACTCGGCCAGCCAATCGAAGATCGCCAACACGCGTGCCTGCGGATCGGCGTGCTCGTCGACGTGGGCCGCCAGCGCCGCATGCCAGCGCTCGTCACGGCGGTCGAGCATCGCAACCGCGATAGCTTCCTTGCCGCCGAACAGCGCATAGATATGTTTCAGCGGCAGGCCTGACGCCGAACGCAGGGCGTCCATGCCGACGGCCTGGTATCCGCGCTCGTAGAACAGCTCTTCGGCCGCGTCGAGCAGTCGATCCGCGTCAGAGTCCTGTTTCATGGCCGCCACCTGTCCGATTTGGTGCGAGAACGATCGTTCTCTACGCTACCAGACGAGAAGAGAACGATCGTTCTCACACAGTGGAGGAAAGCACATGTCGTCGCACACCGGACTGATCCCCGCCAGCCAGGCACCCGCACGCCCCGGGCTGCCGACCGTACTGATGGCAACCCTGACGGCGGCCGCCGCCCTCGCCGCGCTCGTCGGCCTCGGTGCCGCCTCCGGCCAGTTGCTGCTGATCCCGCCCATGGCTGCCAGTATGGCGCTCATCGCCGGGGCCCCGACGCTGCCGCTCTCGCAACCCCGCCACGTCATCGGTGGCCAAGTGATCTCGGCAGTCGCGGGCGTACTCGTCGGCTTCGCCAGTCACTCGCTCTGGGCGGGCGCCATAGCCGGTGGCGTCGCCCTCGCCGCCATGATGCTCACGCGCACATCGCACTCACCGGCCGCGGCAACCGCGGTGATCGGGGCGATGACCGCCGAGGGGCGGGTCGAGTTCGTCATCTGCGCCGGACTCTCGGCGGTCGTGCTCGTGCTGTTCGGTGTGCTGCGCAGCGCACTCACGCGCACGGCATACCCGGCGTACTGGTGGTGAGCTACAGCGAGCCGTCCCAATCCCGATACGGATCCCATCCCCTGTGCTCGATCGGCTCACCGTCCAGCAGCACGCCGTCCGCCGCGCGGTCGGTGACGACACCGATCGGGCGGAAACCATTCGGCATGGTGCCGAGCGGGAAGGTCGCCAACAGGCCGTGATCCTCTCCCCCGCCGATCGCGCGAGAGATATCGATCCCACCGGTCAGTGCATCGAGCGCCGTCGTCGACAGCGCGATCGTCACGCCCGAGGCATCCGCCATGCGCGACGCATCGAGCGCGAGTCCGTCGGAGACATCCATCATCGCAGTCGCACCGGCATCCGCCGCCACCGCCCCCAGGGCGATCGGCGGAGACGGGCGCAGCTGCACGTCCAATGCCCGCTGCTCGGCAGCGTCCAGCATGCTCCGGTCCACCGCGATCGGCGTCTCGCCGTCGCGGAAGCGCCCGAACAGCAGCGCCAACCCCGCGGCCGCGGCCCCGAGGTCGCCGGCGAGGGCGACGACGTCGCCGGGACGTGCCCCGGCGCGCGTGACGGCCGTACGACCACCGAGATCGCCGAGCGCCGTCACAGCGATCATCAGCAGCTCCGAGACCGTCAAGTCACCGCCGATCACCGAACATCCGGGGGCGAGCTGCGCGCACGCCTCGCGGAAGCCATCGGCCATCTGCTCGACGAACGACAGACGCGTCTCGAGCGGTACGGCCAGCGAGACCAACAGGCCCGTCGGTACCGCCCCCATCGCCGCGACGTCGGCGAGGTTCACGGCCGCGGCCTTCCAGCCCAAGTCGTAGCCGCTCGACCAGGCGGCACGAAAATCAGGGCCCGACACGAGCGTGTCGGCCGTGGCGACCACCGAACCCGACGGCGCCGCGAGCACGGCGGCGTCATCACCCGGACCCAGCACCGAATGCGCTGCCGGTGCCGTGCGAGCGAGGATCGCCCGTAGCACCGTCCCCTCAGAGATATCGCCGATGCGCGGGTCGTCGTCCGAAGCGGATGCCATGCCGACAACGGTAGCCTGGAATCATGCTCCGTCGTCTCGCCCTCGTCGCTGGAGCCTTCTCGCTCCTCACCCTGACCGCCTGCTCGAGCACGGTCGCCCTGGAACCGGCGAAGGACGCGAACAACCCCCTGTGCGCCGAGGTGACCGTGCGCCTGCCCGATGCCGTCGCCGGCGAGGACCGCCGCTGGACCGACGCGCAGGCGACCGGCGCCTACGGCGACCCGGCAAGCGTCTTCGTCTCGTGCGGCGTGACGGTGCCCGGACCGACGAGCGAACTGCAGTGCATCACGCTCGAGGGCATCGACTGGCTCGTCGACGAGTCGCAGGCACCGATGATGCGCATGACGACCTACGGTCGCAACCCCGCCGTCCAGGTGTTCGTCGACACCGAGGTCGTCAGCGCGAACGACGCACTGTCGAACGCCGGCATCGTCTCAGGAGTGCGAATGATCCCCGCGACCAGCGCATGCACCGAACCGAACGAGCTGCCCGAATAGGGCAGCCCGCCGGCATCGATCAACGGTGCAGACCGGCCTCGATCAGCTCGGTGATGAGGTCGCGATAACTCAGCCCCGAGGCGATCCAGCACTTCGGGAACATCGAGATCGGCGTGAACCCGGGCATCGTGTTCAGCTCGTTGACGACCAACCGTCCTTCGGGCGTCACGAAGAAGTCCACCCGGGCCAACCCCCGGCCGTCGACCGCTTCGAACGCGCGGACCGCGGCTTCCTGGAGCTCAGCGATCAGCGACTCATCGACCTCGGCCGGGCAGACGATGTCGACACCGTCACCGCCGAGGTACTTGCCCTCGAAATCGTAGAAACTGCGCGTGGTCAGCACGACCTCACCAGGCAGAGAAGCCCGGGCCCGAGCGCCGTCTCGACCCGCGAGCACACCCACTTCGATCTCGCGGCCCGAAACCTGCTTCTCGATGAGCACCTTCGGGCTCTCGGCGAACGCGATGCGCAGAGCCTCGTCGAGCCCCTCACCGCCATCGACGCGTGAGACGCCCACGCTCGAACCGGCGTCGGACGGCTTGACGAACACGACATCGCCCAGCTCGGCCACCGCACGACGAATGCTCTCGGGATCGCTCTCCCAATCGCTCTGGCGCACGGTGATGCCCGGTGCCACTGCGATCCCCGCCGCCGACAGCGCGAGCTTGGTGAAGTGCTTGTCGAGGCACACGGCAGAATCAAGGATGCCACCGCCGGCGTAGGGCACGTCCAGAACGTCGAAGAAGCCCTGGATCGCGCCGTCCTCGCCGTGCAGACCGTGCAGCAGCGGCAGCACCACGTCGATCCGCCCGAGGTCGACCGTCGAGCCGTCCGGAGCGGCGACGCGCAGCATCCGATCTCCCCCCGGTTCGGGCCACCGCACCCGGGTGCCGTTGTCGACGACCTCGGGCAGGTGGTCGGCGTCGAGAGGGAACTTCTCGGGTCGGTCCTCTTCGAGCACGAAGGCGCCGTCGCGGGTGATCCCGACCGGGATCACCTCGTAGCGCTCGCGATCAATCGCGCCCAGCACTCCGCCCGCCGTTGCGGAACTGATCGAATGCTCGCTGGAGCGTCCGCCGAAGAGCACCACCACCGTCTGCTTGTCCATGATTGGTTCTCTCCTCCTGCGGAGTGTCGTCGTCCGTCGTCAGATGCGGGGCAATATCGCGGGGGTCCATGCGTCCGTCGAGCACCATCTTCACCTGCTCGACGATGGGCATGTGCACCTCGGACTCACGGGCCAACTGCAGCACGGGAGCCACCGAGGCGAGCCCTTCGGCGGTCTGCTCCATCTGCTTGATGACGTCCTGAAAGCTGTACCCCTGGCCGAGCAACCGGCCCGCGGTGTTGTTACGGCTGAGGGGTGACTGGCACGTGGCGATCAGATCGCCGAGCCCCGCGAGCCCCTGCAGCGTCTCGGGCCGGGCACCGTTGGCGACCGCGAAGTCGGTCATCTCGACGAGCCCGCGGGTGATGATCGATGCCTTGGTGTTCTCGCCGTATCCAACACCGTCGACGATGCCGATCGCCACGGCGATGAGGTTCTTCAGCACCCCGCCGAACTCGGTGCCGATGACATCGGTGTTCACGAAGGAGCGGAAGTACCGGTTGCGCGCCGTGCGCGCGACAGCATCCGCCGTCTCCTGACTACGCGAGGCGATGACAGCCGCGGTCGGGTGCTCGCGCGCGATCTCGAGCGCGAGGTTGGGTCCGGATGCCACGGCGATGCGTTCAGGATCGCAGCGCAGCTCTTGCTCGATCACCTGGCTCATACGCAGCCCCGACGAGCGTTCGACGCCCTTCATCAGACTGACGATCGGTGCGTCGCCCTCGGCCAGCAGCGGACGCAGCGCCTTGAGGTTCTCGCGCAACGACTGGCTCGGCACCGAGAGGTACACCTGGTCGGCGCCCTCGAGTGCCCGGGACAGATCGTGTGTGGCGAGCATCGTGCGCGGTAGGTTGATGCCCGGCAGGTACTTCGAGTTGCGCTTGGCCTCGGAGATCTCGTGTGCCAGCTCGGGACGACGCGCCCACATGGTGACCTGGGCCCCGCCGTCGGCGAGAATCTTGCCGAATGTCGTGCCCCAGCTTCCGGCACCGATGATGGTGGCGCGCGTGGCCGCGCCCGGTCTCTTACGGTTCAAGGCGCCCCGTCTCGTTCTGGCCGTGCTGCGCGGGGTTCCAGCGCTGCGCGGGTGCCTGCTCGCCGCGCAGCTCTTCGAGCAGCACCGTGATGGCGGCCATCAACCGGTCGGTGGCTTCGGCAAGCACGCCCGGCTCACCGGCGCGGCCCCGCAGATCCGAGAGGTCGACGGGGTCGCCGTACAGCACGTACACGGGCTTGCGCGGCGGCCACAGACTCAGGCCCTTCTGGTAGCGGCCCATGATCTTCTGCGTTCCCCAGTGCGCGACCGGGATCAGCGGGATGTCACCGGTCAGCGCCAGGCGCACCGCGCCCGACTTGCCGCGCATCGGCCACAGGTCGGGGTCACGCGTCAGCGTGCCTTCGGGATACACGATCACACCGCGGCCGTGTTCGACCAGCTCGCGTGACTGCGTCATCGTCTGCTTCGCCGCGGATGCCGACGACGTGCGCGCCACGGGGATCATGCCACTTTTGCGCAGGACCCACCCGACCACGGGCACCCGGAACAGGCTCTCTTTGGCCATGAACCGCGGCAAGCGACCTGTGCGGAACACCGCGAGCGCGATGATCAGCGGGTCGAACTCCGAGTAGTGGTTGGGCGCGAGCACGAAGGCTCCCTGCCGGGGCAGCTTCTCGTCGCCTCGCACGGTGACCTTGGCGATCAGACCGAGCACCGGCACCACGATCGCCGCGAGCGGCCAGAAGATGCTGGGACGACTGCGTTCGGATACTGCCATCAGATCACCGGACGACGTCGAAGTCCGCGCCCAGCGCCTCGAGCTTGTCGAGGAACTTCTCGTAGCCGCGGCTGAGGATGTCGACGCCGGAGACCTGCGACTCGCCCTCAGCGGTCAGCGCGGCGATGACATGGCTGTACCCGCCGCGCAGGTCGGGCACGACGATGTCGGCCGCGTGCAACGGCGTGGGGCCGGTGATGACCGCAGCCTGCTCCAGCTCACGACGCGGAACGCGACGGGGACCATCCTGCAGACCGTGCGGGTGCACGACGATGTCGGCGCCCATCTTCACGAGTGCCTGTGTGAAGCCGAAGCGGTTCTCGTACACGGTCTCGTGCACGGTGGAACGGCCGTGCGCCTGCGTCAGCGCGACGATCAGCGGCTGCTGCCAGTCGGTCATGAAGCCGGGGTGCACATCGGTCTCGACGATGACCGGCTTGATCTGCCCGTCGCGACGGAACAGGATGCCGTCCTCCTGCACATCGAACCAGCCGCCGGCCTTGCGGAACACATTCAGGAAGGTCAGCATCTCTTGCTGCTTCGCGCCGCCGACGAAGATCTCGCCGTCGGTGGCCAGCGCTGCGGCTGCCCACGAGGCGGCCTCGTTGCGGTCGAAGATGCAGCGGTGGTCGTAGCCGCGCAGGTGCTCGACGCCTTCGATCAGGATCACTCGGTTGGGCTCGTACGAGATGATCGCGCCCATCTTCTGCAGCACGGCGATCAGGTCCATGATCTCGGGCTCGATGGCCGCATTGCGCAGCTCGGTCACGCCCTTGGCACGTACAGCGGTCAGCAGCACCTGCTCGGTGGCGCCGACGCTCGGGTACGGCAGGTGGATGTTCGCGCCCTTGAGCCCGTTGGGAGCCGACAGACGGATACCGTTGGGCTCCTTCTCGACGACGGCGCCGAACTTGCGCAGCGCATCGAGGTGGAAGTCGATCGGACGATCACCGATGCGGCAACCTCCGAGGTCGGGGATGAACGCCTGACCGAGACGGTGCAGCAGCGGGCCGCAGAAGAGGATCGGGATGCGGGAGGCCCCGGCATGCGCGTCGATCTCTTCGTAGTGAGCGGACTCGACCGCACTCGGGTCGAGCACGATCGCACCGGGCTCGTCACCCTCGGTGACGGTCACTCCGTGCACCTCGAGCAGAGACCGCACCACGGCGACATCGCTGAGATCCGGCACATCACGCAGCGTGCTGGCGGTCTCGCCGAGCAGCGTCGCCACCATCGCCTTGGTGGCGAGGTTCTTCGCGCCCTTCACGTCGACCCGGCCGCGCAGCGGCCTGCCTCCTCGGATCGCGAGCACGGATGCGGTGGGAACCGTGGTCGGCTCAACTGCTGCTTCGTGCGCGGATGTCGTCATTCGGGCCTCTTCTTCGTCTGAGCAGACGCAGCGGTCGCCGCGTCCGGTTTGATCACGGCGGATGCCGCGGGGGCTTGTGACCCCCGGCCCACCCCGCTCCTCGTCTATCGGACGGGGAGCGTGCGTGGCCGCCACGACGCGCGGCGGGCCTCGAACTGAGCGATCTTGTCTTCGTTGCGCAGCGTGAGCCCGATGTCATCGAGCCCTTCGAGGAGCCGCCATCTAGTGTAATCGTCGATGCCGATGGAGGCCTGGAAGCCCCCGATCGTGGCGGTGCGCGCTTCGAGGTCGACCGTGATCTCACGACCGGGCTCCTCATCGATCAGCGCCCAGATGCGCTCGATATCCGCGTCATCGACAGTGGCGGCGAGCAGCCCCTGCTTTCCGGCGTTGCCGCGGAAGATGTCAGCGAACCGCGGGCTGAGCACGACCTTGAAACCGTAATCGCGCAGCGCCCACACGGCGTGCTCGCGGCTGGACCCGGTGCCGAAGTCCGGACCGGCGACGAGCACCGATGCCTGCTGGAAGGGCTGCTGGTTGAGCACGAACTCGGGGTCCTGGCGCCAGGCGTGGAACAGAGCGTCGTCGAAACCGGTCTTGGTGACCCGCTTGAGGAACACCGCCGGGATGATCTGGTCGGTGTCGACGTTGGAGCGCTTCAGGGGCGCTGCCACTCCGGTGTGCGTGGTGAACTTCTCCATCAGTTGCTCCCCTCCAGGTCTGCGGGACTCGACAATGTGCCTCGGACGGCGGTCGCGGCGGCGACCAGCGGCGACACGAGGTGGGTGCGCCCACCCTTGCCCTGGCGCCCCTCGAAGTTGCGGTTGGATGTCGACGCGCAGCGCTCGCCCGGCTCCAGCTGGTCGGGGTTCATCCCCAGGCACATCGAGCACCCGGCGAAGCGCCATTCGGCGCCGAACTCCTCGACGATCCGGTCGATGCCCTCAGCCTCGGCCTCCAGGCGCACGCGGGCCGAGCCCGGCACGACCATGACGCGCACACCGTCAGCCTTCTTCTTGCCCTTGATGACCGAGGCGAATGCGCGCAGGTCCTCGATCCGGCTGTTCGTGCACGACCCCATGAAGACCGCGTCGACCTTGACCTCCTTCAACGGAGTGCCCGGAGTGAGGTCCATGTACTCGAGCGCCCGCTCGGCGGCGGCGCGCTCGTTGGCATCCGAGATCGCGGCCGGGTCGGGAACCGCAGCCGACAGCGAACTGCCCTGACCGGGATTCGTTCCCCACGTCACGAACGGCTCCAGCTCGTTCGCGTCGATGAACACCTCGGCGTCGAAGACGGCACCCTCGTCGGTCGGCAGAGTGCGCCAGTACGCGACCGCGTCCTCCCAGTCCTGGCCCTGCGGCGCGTGCGGCTTGTCCTTGACGTATGCGAACGTCGTCTCGTCGGGGGCGACCATGCCGGCACGGGCGCCGGCCTCGATCGACATGTTGCAGATCGTCATGCGCCCCTCCATGGAGAGGGCGCGGATCGCGCTGCCGCGGAACTCGAGCACGTAGCCCTGACCGCCGCCCGTGCCGATCTTGGCGATGACGGCGAGGATGATGTCTTTTGCCGTGACGCCGGGGCGCAGCTCGCCCTCGACGGTGATCGCCATGGTCTTGAACGGCTTCAGCGGCAGCGTCTGCGTGGCCATGACGTGCTCGACCTCGCTGGTGCCGATTCCGAAGGCCATGGCGCCGAACGCCCCGTGCGTCGATGTGTGCGAGTCACCGCACACCACGGTGACACCGGGCATCGTCAGCCCCAGCTGCGGACCGACCACGTGCACGATGCCCTGCTCGGCGTCGCCCAGCGAATGCAGGCGCACACCGAACTCCTCCGCATTGCGGCGCAGCGTCTCGATCTGCGTGCGACTGGTGAGGTCGGCGATCGGCTTGTCGATGTTCAGCGTCGGCGTGTTGTGATCCTCGGTGGCGATGGTCAGATCCCGCCGCCGCAGGGGCCGCCCCTCGGTGCGCAGGCCGTCGAACGCCTGCGGGCTGGTGACCTCATGCAGCAGGTGCAGGTCGATGTAGATCAGATCGGGCTCGCCGTTCTCGCCCTGTACGACGAGGTGATCGTCCCAGACTTTCTGCGCGAGAGTCCTGGGCTGCGTAATGCTGGTCATGCGGTGTGTTCCTTCTGGCTCGATGGGTCGGCCCGCATTGAACGCCGCGACGAGGAAGGCCTGGATCAGATCCCGTCGCGGCTGCTAAGAAGAAGAACCACCCGCCGCATGCCGGTCAGTTTACACGGCGGCGACGGGTGGTTCTGCGCGTATGTCAGCGGGCCCGAGCGGGAACGATCAGCGCTTCAACGCTGCGCGCTTCTCACGGTTCGATGCGATCAGGCTCGCGATCGTGGCGACGGCCATCGACGAGATGATCACACCGAGCGAGACCCAGTTGCTGATCTCAGGTGCCCAGGCGATCGACTCGCCGCCGTTGATGAACGGCAACTCGTTCTCGTGCATGGCGTGCAGGATCAGCTTGATACCGATGAAGCCGAGGATGAAGGCGACGCCGTAGTGCAGGTACTTGAGCTTCTCGAGCAGGTCGCCGAGCAGGAAGTACAGCTGGCGCAGACCCATCAGCGCAAACAGGTTCGCCGTGAACACGATGAACGGGTCGGTGGTGACACCGAAGATGGCGGGGATCGAGTCGACGGCGAACATCAGGTCGGTGATGCCGAGTGAGACGAAGACGATCAGCATCGGCGTCCACATCTTCTTGCCGTTGACGACGGTGCGCAGCTTGGGTCCGTCGTACTCGTCGCTGATCGGGATGACGCGGCGCACCATGCGCACGATGAAGCCCTCGGTCTGCTGATCGTTGTCGTGCTTCTCGGGCAGCGCCTGCCGCACCGCCGTGAACACGAGGAACGCACCGAAGATGTAGAAGATCGGGCTGAGGTGCTCGACGGCGGCACCGACGATGATGATGAAGATCGCGCGGAGCACCAGCGCGATGATGATGCCCACCATCAGCGCCTCCTGCTGATAGCGACGCGGCACCGAGAACTGCGTCATGATCAGCACGAACACGAAGAGGTTGTCGATGGAGAGGCTGTATTCCATCGCCCAGCCGGTGAGGAAGTCCAGTGAGGTCTTCGAATCACCGATGAAGTAGAGCACGCCCGCGAAGATCAGCGCGAGCGAGACGTAGAACGCCACCCACAAGCTCGATTCCTTGGTCGAGGGGATGTGGGGGCGCTTGAGAATCAGCAGCAGGTCGGCGATGAGGATCACCGTCAGGACCACCAGGGCGGTGATCTCGAACCAGACAGGAATGGTCAAGGTCGAAGTGCCTTTCGAAAGGGTATGGCGTGAGCCGAAAGTCTCTCCCCGCACGATGTGCGTCGCGCGGCCGGAGCAGCTTTGATGGTGCTCGTGATGACGATCCGCGCGAAGACGGGATACTCCCTTTCGCTCGAACGATCGTACCCGAGTCTGAGACGATGAGTGCGCCGATGACACTCAGTCAGTGAGAGACAGTTCTGCACGACGACGATCGGATGGGATATGCCGGGCACCGACGACCGCGACCTGGCGGCACGAGCCGCATCCGGCGACCAGGACGCCTTCCGCGCGATCTTCCGCACCCATGTCAAGCCGGTGTACTGGATCGCGCACGGCATCCTCGGATCGCCGGCGGATGCTGAGGACGTCACCCAGGAGACGTTCGTGGTGGCGTGGCGCCGGTTGCCCGGGCTGGAGCTGGTCAACGACTCGCTGCTGCCCTGGTTGGCGACCATCTGCCGGTTCCAGGCCGCCAATCGCCTGCGCGTGCTGCGCCGGGATCGGCGGAACACCGCGGATGCCGTCGATGAGACGGTCGCCGACACCGTGAGCGTCGAGGATCAGGTCATCACCGCGACGCTCGCAGAGCGCATCGCCACGGAGGTGAACCTGCTCGATGACGTGGATCGCAAGATCTTCGCGCTGTGCGCCGTCGAGGGCTACAGCTATCAGGCGGCCGCCGAGCAGCTCGGTGTCAGCCATGCCGTCGTGCGCAACCGTCTCTCCCGAGTCCGCACGCGCCTGCGCGGTGCTGCGGGGGAAGTGAGAGACGCATGAACGACAACGACAACCCGACGCTTCCGCCCCTGAGCGACGCCGGTATCGCGCGCATCGAGCACGAGGTGTTCGCTCAGGTCGCCGATGAGCCGCGCGAGGCGCCCGCACCGCGGACGGACATGGATCGCGCGCGTCGACGCCGTCGCCGCTGGGTGACCGGCGTCTCCATCGCCGCGGCGTTCGTCGGTGGCATCCTGATCGCTCCCCCGTTGCTCACCGCCGTCTCGCCATTGGCGGTCAACGAATCCATGTCTGATGATGCGGGCTGGCAGGAAGGACCGGTTGCGGCGACCGACGAGATGGTGGCGTCGGATGCCGCCATGGAGTCCATGGACTCCGCGGCGGGGTCGGCTGACATGGCGACGGACGGCCGCGAGATCATCTCGATGGCCGATATCGGCCTGCAGGTGACCGATGTCGGCGCGTCGGTGGAATCGATCGGTGCGCTGGCGGCTGAGTACGGTGGGTACGTCGAGGCGACGGATGTCGGGATGTCGCCGGATGCTGCCATGACCGAGCCGGGAATGCCGAGCTTCGGCGGGAACGGCTGGATCAGCATCCGCGTTCCCGCCGAGGACCTCACCGCCGTCATGGAGGCTCTGGGTGATGAGGGCGAGGTGCTGCGCTCGTCGGTGTCGCGGCAGGACGTGACTTCGGTGGTCGTCGACCTGCAGGCCAGGGCGGATGCCGCTCGCGCCTCGGTCGAGCGTCTCACCGAGCTGATGGCGCAGTCCGGTTCGGTGGGCGATCTGATCGCTGCGGAGTCCGCGCTCAGCGAGCGCCAGGCGCAGCTGGAGAGCTATGAGCAGCAGCTGAAGGGTCTCGATGAGCAGGTGACGATGGCCACGGTGTCGATCTCGCTGACCGAGACGCCCCGGACGACCGCTGACCCGGCTGGATTCGTGGACGGTCTGATCGCCGGCTGGAACGGCCTGATCGTCTCGCTCAACGCGATCGTGGTGGCATTCGGCTTCATCCTGCCGTGGCTGGCGATCGTCGGCGTGGCGGGCCTGCTGATCTGGTGGGTGCTGCGGCGTCGGCGGACTCGCGCGGCGACCGGCGAGAAGGCAGAGACCGCAACCGAGTCCGCGTGATGCGACGCCCCGCCGCGTTTTCACGCGGCGGGGCGCGCGACCCTATCCCCCGGGCGCGCGCTTCGGTAGCGTTCCCCCATGGCAGCGCAGCTCTTCTCGCCACGGCGGGCGATCGTGACAGCATCCGACTCGGGCATCGGCGCGGCGACGGCCATCGCCCTCGCCGACGCGGGCATGGATGTCGGCATCACGTGGCACAGCGACGAGACCGGGGCGCAGCGGACCGCGGCGGCGGTGCGAGAGCGCGGCCGCCGCGCGGCCGTGTCACGCTTCGACGCGACCGATCTCGACCGGGTCGCGGGAGTGATCGACGGACTGGCCGATGAACTCGGCGGACTCGATGTGTTCGTCAACAACGCCGGCGCGAGCGTGCGCAGACCGGTGCTCGACGTGCCTCTCGCAGAATGGCGGCACACGATCGCGTTGAACCTCGATGGTGCCTTCGCGGGCTTGCAGGCAGCCGCACGTGGCATGGTCACGGCCGGTCGTGGCGGGCGGCTGATCGCTGTGACGAGTGTGCATGCGCAGCAGCCGCGTGTCGGCCTGTCGGCGTACATCGCCGCCAAGCACGGCCTGTCGGGGTTGATCAAGAACCTCGCGCAAGAGCTGGGCGCGCACGGCATCACGGCGAATGCGGTCGCGCCCGGCGAGATCGCCACACCCGCGACCGGCATGACGTCGGCCGATGCCGACCGCACGCACCGCCCCGGCGTTCCCCTGGGGCGACCGGGCAAGGCCGAGGAGGTCGCTGCGGTCGTCGCGTTCCTGGCCTCACCCGAAGCGTCGTACGTCACGGGTGCCGAGTGGGTCGTGGACGGCGGGATGCTGCAGATGGGCCCGCAGGGCGGCTCGCACCTTCTCGACGACGCCTGGCGCCGCGGCTGATCCGGATACGAAGAAAGCCCCCCGATGAATCGGGGGGCTTTCTTCGTGTTGTGACCCCAGCGGGATTCGAACCCGCGTTACCGCCGTGAGAGGGCGGCGTACTAGGCCGCTATACGATGGGGCCGTCCCGGCCCGTTTTTTCCGGGCCGTTCCTGCAACTGTTCAAGTATGACACGACGATTCCAGGCGATCCAAATCGGGGCCCTAATACCGTGCATCGCGGGCGTGTCGCACTGATGAACCTTGCCTGTCGAAGCGACTCGGAGTTGACTGCGGGCATGCGCATCACCAGACACGAGCACGCCGCGCTGCGCTTGGAGCACGACGGCCAGACCCTGCTGATCGACCCGGGAGCATTCACCGCTCCCCTGGACGGCCTGTCGGATGTCGTCGGCGTCGTCATCACTCATGAGCACCCGGATCATTGGACTGCGGTGCACCTGGATCGGATCCTGCAGGCGGCTCCCGGCACGCCGATCTTCAGCACGGCAGCCGTCGCCGCGGCCGCCGACCACCTCGTGACGACTGTTGCCCCCGGTCAGACGTACGCGGTCGGCGCGTTCTCGTTGCGCTTCTTCGGAGGGGAGCACGCGGTGATCCACTCGTCGCTCCCCACGATCGAGAACCTTGGGGTGCTCGTCAACGACACGTTCTACTATCCCGGCGACTCGTACGCTCTCCCCGACGACGTCGCCGTCGATATGCTCGCCGCACCCCTCGGAGCGCCCTGGCTCAAGATCGGCGAGGCAATGGACTTCGTGCTCGCTGTCGCTCCCCGGCGCTGCTTCGGCACCCATGACATGACGCTGTCGCCGATCGGGCGCAACATGCACCGCGAGAGACTGCGATGGGCCACCGAGCAGCACAACGGGGAGTTCTACGACCTCGATCCCGGGATGTCCGTCGACGCCTGACGACGCTACTGCGCGGCGCGCACGCGCAGATCGCGCGCGAGGCCGTCGCGCTGCTCGATCACGAGACGCCGCAGTGATGCCGGCGCCGCCGGGTGAGCCTCGAGCCACGCGTCGACGTCGTCGAGCGAGTCAGCCGCCGGGAACAGACCGATCACGAGACGCCGCGCGATCTCGATGCTGCGCTCCTGCCAGGCCGTCAGGATGCGCTCGAAGTAGCCGGCATCGAGCGCGCTGACAAGGTCGCGTCGGCCGCCCGCCTGCACCCCGTCGATCGTGGCGCTCAAGTGATCGTTGCTGAGCTCGTGGTCCTCCCACGCGGAGTGCCATGCGGCGGTGCGCGACTCGATGACAGGCTTCGACCACAGCGCGCGGATCGATGCCGTTCGGCCGCTCGCGGTGTCGTCTCGCTCGAGTTCGGCTTCGATCTCCTCCCCCGCCGCGTTGCCCGTCGTGCTCAGCGCTGTCAGCAGCGCCCAGCGCAGGTCCGGATCGACCGGCAGCCCCTCGGGTGCGTCACCGTCGAGGATGGCCCTGACCTGCGCGGCACGGGCGTCGTCGTACGCAGACGCCGAGGCGAAAGCCCGCGCCCAGGACTGCTGTGCGTCGCTTGCCGGATCTGCCGCGGTGAGAGCCTCCCACGTCGTGTCGAGCCATTCCCGACGCTGCTGAGGGCGCCGCGCGTCCGGCACGTAGTGGCCGATAGCGTAGGCAGTGTTGGCGAGTACGCCGGCGAGAAGGCCACCGTTGTGCTCCGCCGGCGCGTGCGCAGCGACGATCCGCAGATACCGTTCAACGGAAAGCTCGCCGTCGCGTGCGGCGTTCCACAGCGACGACCACACGAGCGCCCGCGGCAACGGTTCGAGCGTCGAGAGCGCCTGTTCGACAGCATCCAACGAACGCTCGTCGAGCCGCGCCTTCGCGTACGTGAGGTCGTCGTCGTTGAGCAGCACCAGGTCAGCGTTCGGGAAGCTCACGGGCGTGGACTCGTCGACGATGTCAAGCTCGACGATCTCGCGGCGCGTGAGCCGCCCCTCGACGAGGTCGTAGAGTCCGACGCGAAGACGATGCGGGCGCGGGTCGCTCTGCACGAGCACCCGCGAACCGTCGACAGCGGTCTCCAACCAGAGGGTCGACACTCCGCTGGTCTGCAACCACGCACGCGACCAGCTGCGCACGTCGCGACCCGAGACCTCCTCCAGCTGCACGAGCAGGTCCTCGAGCGTTGTGTTGCCGAAGGCGTGCGCGGCGAAGTAGCGGCGCGCCCCCTCGAAGAAGTGCTCTTCGCCGACGAATGCCACGAGCTGCTTGAGCACCGAGGCGCCCTTGGCGTACGTGATGCCATCGAAGTTGAGCTTCGCGGCCTCGAGGTCGGTGATATCAGCGACGATAGGATGCGTCGTGGGCAGCTGATCCTGCTGGTAGGCCCAGGCCTTGCGGTTGGCGGCGAAGCGCACCCAGGCATCGTCGTACCGCGTCGCGGCGGCCGATGCGTGTGCCCCCATGTAGTCGGCGAACGACTCTTTGAGCCACAGGTCGTCCCACCACCGCATGGTCACGAGGTCGCCGAACCACATGTGCGCCATCTCATGCAGGATCGTGTTCGCGCGACCACCGCGCTGTGCGTCGGTGGGTGCGCCGCGGTGGATGTAGGCCTCGGTGAACGTCACCAGCCCGGGGTTCTCCATGGCGCCGAGGTTGTACTCGGGTACGAAGATCTGGTCGTACTTGCCCCACGGGTAGGGGTAGGCGAACGCATCCGTGAAGAAATCAAGACCCTGCTGGGTGACCTCGATCACGTCGTCGGACTCGAGGTGTTCGAGCAGCGATGCGCGGCACAGCACGCCGAGCGCGATGCGCTGCTCGCCACGGGTCCACTCCGCGTCGATCCGCGCGTACGGACCGGCGGCGACCGAGGTGATGTAGCTGGAGATGGGGAGTGTCGGTGCGAACTCGACGCTCTGCACCCCGATGCCCTCGGTCACGGTCACCGGAGACTGGTTCGACAGCACCTGCCACCCGGCGGGAGCCGACACCTCGAACGTGAAGGCGGCCTTCATGTCGGGCTGCTCGAAGCAGGCCATCACCCGGCGCGAGTCGGCCGGCTCGTACTGCGTGTACAGGTAGGTCTGGCCGTCGACGGGGTCCTGAAAGCGGTGCATGCCCTCGCCGGAGCGACTGTACGTCGCGACCGCCTCGACGCGCACCGTGTTGCTGTCTGCCAGTCCGTCGACCTCGATGCGCGCACCGTCGTACCGCACCTCGCGCTGCTCGCCGTTGACCGTGACCGAGGTGACCGCTTCACCGATGAAGTCGAGCCAGGTCGAGTTCTCTCGGGCGTCGAAAGTCAGGGTCGTCACGGTCGGGAATCCGGTTCGCGCCTGTTCGGGCGCGCCGGTGAGGTCGAGTTCGACGCGCACCTCCCGCAGCGTGATCGACGCTGCGCGGTGGGCGGTCTCTTCCCTGGTGAGGTTGGCGGAGCTCATGCATCCATCGTGTCACGTCGCGGAACGCGCCACGGTCGCGCTCAGACGGCGGCGACCGCGGGCGCCTTGACGAGCGCCTGTTCGAGGTCGGCGATCAGATCGTCGACGTTCTCGAGCCCGATCGACAGGCGCACGATGTCGGCACCGGGCCGCGCCTCGGGCGCGACGGGTCGGTGCGTGAGCGCCGCCGGATGCTGGATGAGAGAGTCGACGCCACCGAGCGAGACGGCGTGCGTGAACAGGCGCACAGCGCCGGTGACCGCCTCGGCCGCCGCGTATCCACCGGCGAGCCGGATGGCGACCATGGCGCCGCCGCCGCGCATCTGACGGCCGATCAGGCCGCGCGTGTCGTCGAACTCGGGGTAGCGCACCTCGAGAACGGCCGGGTTGTCTTTGAGGCGCAGGGCGATCGCACGGGCCGCGGCCTGCTGGGTCTGCATGCGCACGGGCAGGGTGGGCAGTCCGCGGTGCAGCAGGTAGGCCCCCAGCGGATGCAGCAGCGCTCCGGTGATGGCACGGACCCGGCGGAGCGCCGCGGCCGTCTCTTCAGAGCACGCGATGACGCCCGCGATCACGTCGCCGTGACCACCGATGTACTTGGTGGCGCTGTGCAGCGACATCGCCGCCCCCAGATCGAGCGGATTCTGCAGCAGCGGTGTGGCGAAGGTGTTATCGACCATCACCGGCACGTCGCCCGCCTGGGCGACGACGGCGGCGATATCGGCGAGTTCCAGTGTGGGGTTGGCGGGTGTCTCGAGCACGACCAGACCCGTCTCGGGGCGGATGCTGGCGGCGACGGCGTTCTCATCGCAGAACGTCACTTCAGCACCGAGCAGTCCGGTGGCCAGCAGGTGGTCGGTGCCGCCGTAGAGCGGGCGCACCGCCACGATGTGACTCTTACCCGCACCCGTGGTGTGCGCCAGCACGGCCGCCGTGGTTGCGGCCATGCCCGAAGCGAACGCGACAGACGCCTCGGCGTGCTCCAGTTCGGCCAGCGCCTCTTCGAACCGTGCGACGGTCGGGTTCCACAGTCGCGCGTAGACGTTGCCGCCGTCAGGCAGCGGATGCCCGCCGTTCGCCATCGACTCGTACGAGTCGCCGCCGTGCAGGATGTCGGGCAGCGGGTTGGTCGACGACAGGTCGATGGGCGCGGCGTGCACGCCCAGGGCGCCGAAGTCGGAGCGTCCGGCGTGGACGGCGATGGTGTCGGGATGCAGCGGCTGGTCGGACATGACCCTATGGTGCGCCGTTTCGACAGTCCTTTCCAGATGGGTTGTCGAGGGAGGCGTAAGCTGGCGCTGATCTTGCTCGTTGAGCAACCAGCCATCCGGATGGGGAGTCGAACTTGGTCACAGCACAGCGGCCGGACAGCGGTGTCGACGCGCTCGACCTGCGCATCCTCGGCGCCCTCGTCGAACATCCCGAAGCCTCGGTGAAGGAACTCGCCGCGATCGTCGGCATTCCGGCATCCACATGCGCGTTCCGGCTGCGCACGCTGCGCGCGCGGGGCGTGGTCTCGCCGTCGCGGCCGCACATCGATCCGGCCGCCGTGGGCGCGCCGGTACAGGCGATGATCCGTGTGCGGCTCGGCAACCACAACAAGATCGGTGTCGAGGCGCTGTTCGACGCACTCACAGCGACGACGGGCGTGCTGCAGGTGTTTCACATCGCGGGTGCGGACGACTTCATCGTGCACGTGGCGGTGTCGGATGCCGCCGCGCTGCGCGACATCGTGCTCGAGCGGATCACCGTGCACGACGTCGTGCGCGCGACCGAGACACAACTGGTGTTCGAGTTGCGCGAAGGCGCCGGAGTCGTGCCGCGGCCCGGAATGTGATCGGATGCTGTTGACCCCCTCATGATTCAAGGAGAGAGCATGCGCCCGTACCTCGACAAGGCGTCCCCCGCGGCCTGGAAGGCAGCATCCGCGTATTCGGCGGCCATCGCCGAGGAGGCGGAGCGGCTGGGGCTGACCCTGCAGGAGGCCGAGCTGATCAAAGTGCGGGTCTCACAGCTCAACGCCTGCGCGTTCTGCCTCGATCTGCACTCGCGAGAAGCACGCAGCGCCGGCATCGTGCAGCAGCGCCTCGATCTGCTGCCCGCGTGGCGCGAGTCGGCGCTGTACTCCGAGCGTGAGCGCGCTGTGCTCGCGGTCGCCGAGGCGGCCACGCGCCTGCCGTTGAGCGAAGAGCTCAAGGCCGACCTCTCGGGCGCGCAGCACACGCTGGGCGACGAGTCGTTCGTCGCCGCCGAGTGGGTGGCGCTGACGATCAACATGTTCAACCGCGTATCGATCCTCAGCGAGCACCCGGTGCGTCCGCGCGATGCCGGTGGCGAGCCGATCACCCGGTCGTAGCCGGGTCGTGCCTCACGAGCGGGGTCGCAACCGTACGGTGGGGAGCGCCGGTGCCGGCAGCGGAGGTCGCTGTCCGTCGGCGAATGGTCCGAACAGCGAGGGCTTACCGGCATCCTGCGGGTCGACGGGGTCGAAGCCCAGTTCGGCCTGATACCGCCGACGGTACTCGGCGATCTCGTCGTGGCTGCGGCCCACGAAGTTCCACCACATCACGATCTGTTCCCCCAGCGGTACTCCGCCCAGCAGGATCGCCCGCGCGCCGTCCCGGCCCGCTGTGATGCGCAGCGTGTCTGCGCCGACCGGTGCATAGCCGAGCGAGCGATGAGCGACGGCGGTGCCGTTCAGGGTGATATCACCCGTCTCGGCGAGCACCGCGTGTTCGAAGTCACGGCGCGCGCTCAGCGTCACCTCGGCGTGTGGTGCGAGCACCAGTTCGGCGCCAAGCAGGTCGGGGGTGCGGGTATCGACTGGCGAGGTGGAACCGGCCAGGCTGCCGATGAACACGCGCACCGTCGCTCCGGGCAGTTCGACGGGCGGCGGCGCATAGTGCGTGAAGTGGTGCGGGGTGAACCGGGTGGCGTCGGGCAGTGCGTACCAGAGCTGCACACCGTGCAGCACATCCGTGTCGGGCGCGCTGATCTCTTGGTGGGTGATGCCCTGCCCCGCGATCATCAGATTCAGCTCACCCGGCAGCACCGCGGCGGACACACCGCTGGAGTCGAGATGGTCGATACGACCGGTGAACAGCCATGAAACGGTCGCCAGGCCGGTGTGCGGATGCCTGGGAACCACCATGCCGCCCGTGCGGGCCACGTCATCGGGCCCGTAATGATCGAGAAAGCACCAGGCCCCCACGAGGGAACGCTGCCGCTGCGGGAGCGTGCGGAACACCGTCATCGCACGGGGCCCGCCGAGCGGCACCTCGCGGGGCGTCAGCACCTCGACCTCGGTGCACGGCTCCCCCGCTGTGAGTACGGCCGGTTGCGGGTCCTGCTCGGGATTGGTCACCGGCGGCCTCCTCGATCTGCTGACGCCTGCGGTCAGCGTACCTCTCGTGGCGCGAGCCGCGGCAGGCTCATGGTGACGGCGGGTCGACGTGCGCGACGCTCTCGGCGGCATCCGTCCGATCGCCGCGCCCACGCAACAGGACGACGGCGGTGACCGAGGCGAGCACGACCAGCGCGCCGATCGCGAACCACCAGTCGGGGATGCTCGCCGCCATCGTCGATACGGACGACTCCAGCGCGAACTGGGTGTCGATGCCGACCAGTCCGCCGAGGTTGGCCGTGCCGTCGGTGAACAGCAGCAAGGCGCCCAGCGCGATCGACAGCGCTCCGGTGATGATCATGGTCCACGAGTTGCGCCACCTGCCGATGCGCAGCTCGCGCGGGCGCATCCAGGTCATCGCCTTCGCCCCGAACCGGCGCCACAGCAGCGCCAGGATCAGCAACGGCAGCACCATTCCGAGCGCATACACGGCAAGCAGCACGGCGCCGTAGACGGGCGAGCCACCGAGAGAGGCGATCAGCAGGACGGATCCGAGGATCGGCCCGGTGCACACGCCCGCGACCGCATACACGGCACCGAGCAGGAACACCGAGACCGCCGAGGTGCTGTCCTCTCCCCCGCGCCGCGAACGAGAGATCCCAGGTACGGGCACCCCCAGCAGCTGCACGAGACCGACCACGATCACCAGCACCGCCACCGTCGTGATCAACGCGCCGCGGTTCTCACCCAGCAGTGACCCGAACAGGCCCGAGAACACCCCGAGCGGGATCAGCGTGACCAGCAGCCCGAGAAAGAACACGCCGGTGCGCGAGATCAACTTCGTGGGCGAGGTGAAGGCGTAGGCGAAGAACGCGGGCAGCAGCATGACCGAGCACGGACTGAGCAATGAGAGGATGCCACCGAGAAACGCGCCGATGTAGCCGATGTCCACGGCGATCACTCCCCGACGCGTGCGAGTTCGCCGTCGATGACCTGGCGGAACACGTCGATGGGCTGGGCGCCCATCACGGGCGTCTGGCCGATCAGGAACGCCGGTGTGCTCTGCACACCGATGGCCTGGGCCTCTTGCGCATCGGCTGCGACGGCCTGCTGCAGCGCCGGGTCGTCGAGCGCCGTCTCGAATGCCGCCACGTCGGGCACACCGACCTCATCGGCGAGTGCGAGCAGCTGCTCGCGGGGCAGGTCTTTGCGCGAGTCGCCCTGGAACGCGTAGACGGCGTGGTGGTACTCCCAGAACAGGCCCTGCTGGCCGGCGGCACGGGCGGCGACGGCGGCGTTGAACGAGTCCTCGCCGAACAGCGGGACGTCGCGCCACTCGATGCGCAGCTTGCCGGTGTCGATGTAGTCGGCGACGAGCTGGGGCATGGTGTCGAGCGCGAACACACCGCAGTAGGGGCACCGGTAGTCGGCGTACTCGATCATCACGACCGGTGCGTCCACGGCGCCGAGTGCCGCCACGTCGCCATCGATGCGACGCGAGAGGTCGGGCACCCGGGGTGCTTCACTCTCTTCGGCTGATGGGGTCTGCTGGCCCGTCGGCGCCGTTGCGGTGGCATCGGGCTCTTCCTGACCCGGCCGGGTCAGTGAGGCGATCAGCAGCACGGCGATCAGCGCGACGCCCGCGAGGGCGATGATCAGAATCCGACGGCGGTTCCGCGGTGCGCGGGCGGTGGTCACGACAGCATCCTCCAGGGTTCGGATCAACCCTATCGGCGGATCACTATGGGGTGCCTGTCAGCACCCCGCCGTCGACGGGGATCACGCGAGATACGGCAGAGAGCGTCTCGCTTCGATGCGAGGCGATGAGCACCGTTCCGTGGTAGGCGGCGAGCGCATTCGAGATCACGCGCTCCGTTTCGGCGTCGAGGCTCGCGGTGACCTCATCGATGAGCAGGATGCGCGGCTGCCGTACCAGTGCCCTGGCCAGCGCGAGGCGTGCGCGCTGGCCGCCTGACAGTGCGAGGCCTCCCTGGCCGATCGACAGATCGAGCGGGGCCCAGCCGATGGCATCCACACGTTCGAGCGTGCGGCGCAGGGTGTCGTCCGAGACCGGAGCGGCGCCGCGCAGCAGGTTCTCGCGGACGGTTCCGTGGAACAGCGTCGCCTCCTGGTCGACGAAGGCGATGGTGTTGCGCAGTGCGTGTTCGTCGACGTCGCGCAGGGGCACGGTCTGACCATCGGCCGTGAACAGCTCGATCGTTCCCGACGTCGGCTGCCATAGGCGGGCGGCGAGCGCGATGAGTGTGCTTTTGCCCGACCCCGAGCGCCCGGCCAGCCCGACGTGCTCGCCGGGACCGATCTCGGCGGACCAGCCGCTGATCGCCTCGACCCGGTCGTCGTAGCTGAAAGTGATGTCGCGCAATCGCAGGCCGAGCGGACCGTTGGGGACGGGGCGCGCTTGCCCCGTGGCGGCGACGACGGGCGTGCGATGCAGGGCCCGGTCGACGCGCGCGGCGCTCGCGGTGAGCGGGTGCAGCTGGGTGAGGGTGGTCGCGGCATCTGCGACCGCGGCGACGCCGGCGAGGGCCAAGGCCACGAGCATCGGCAGGGTTGCGGGCGAGATGTGCGCGTCACCGCCGAGTACGCCCGCCGCTGTCGCGCTCACCAAGATGACGGCGAGCACGGTCGTGGTCACGATGAGGTCGCGGATGCCCGAGACGAGCTGCCCGATCGTGCCGCGTCGTCGTCCGGCGCGTGTCGCCCGGTGCGTGGTGCGCAGCGCCTGAGTCGTCACCGCTTCGGCGAGCCCGTAAGACAGAACCTCGCGCAGCGCCCCGAGCGCATCGACGATCTGGGTGGACAGTTCTGCGCGCTGCTGCTGTTCCTCGGCGCCGCGGCGGCGTGCAGCGCGCGCGAGCACCGGCACGGTGGCCACGACGAGCACGGCCCCGACCGCGAGCGCCGCACCGGCGGGCGGCAGTACGAGCAGGACGGCGACCAGCGCCGCGAGGAAGGCGGTCAGTGCGGCGGCGACCTGCGCGATGGTGTGGGCGTAGAAGAACTCGAGCTTCTCGATGTCGTCCATCGCGACCGCGGCAGCTCGACCGGAGTGCTCGCGCCGCCGGGCGGGCACGCTGCGGCTATAGGAGTCGAACAGCACCAGGCGCAGTCGCGCGAGAACACGGTAGGCGACGGCATGGGATCGATCCATCTCGTGCCAGGTGAGCACGGCCCGTGCGGCGACGAGCACCACCAGCCACACCCACCATGCCGTGCCGGGCAGAGTACGCTCGACAACGGCATGGCCGACTCCCCAGGCGGCGAGCGCGCCGAGCGCGCTGAGGGTCAGCGCGCTGGTCGTCGCACTGAGATAGACCGAGAAGATACGGCCGCGCTCGGGGGCCAGTGCGGGCAGCAGTGCGCTGAAGCTGCGTGGCGATCCGTCTGCGCTCACACCGGCACCTCCTGGGCGTAGTCGACGGGCGTGGTTCGCCCGTGTGCGAGTCGCACCACGGTGTCGGTCGACCGCAGGTCTTCGACCCGATGCGTGACCATCACCACGATGCGGACCTCGGCCACATGACGCAGCGTCGTCATCACGTCCGCCGCGCGGGCGGCATCCAACGCGCTCGTAGGTTCATCGACGAGCAGCACCGGGCGCCGCGCCAACAGGGCGCGCGCGAGCGCCAGCCGTTGCCTCTGCCCACCAGACAAGCTCATCCCCGCCTCGGACACCACGGCGTCGAACCCGCCGGGAAGCTCCCGCACTTCATCGAGCACCCCCGCGGCGCGGCAGGCATCCGCCAACTCTGCGTCGGTGCGCGCGCCGGTGACGCTCAGGTTCTCTCGCACCGTTCCGGCGAAGAGCACCGGACGTTGCGAAAGCACGGCCACGTCGTCGGGCCGTAGCGGACGCCCGTCGAGGGTGCTGCTGCCCTCATGGGGGCGGATCAGCCCAAGAAGCACGTCGAGCAGCGTCGACTTGCCGGCGCCGGATGCTCCGACGATCGCGGTCAGTGTCCCGGTACGGGCGACCAGGTCGACGCCGTCGAGCACATCGGCATCACCGCTCGGGTAGCGGTAGCGGACTCCGCGCACGTCGAGCCGATCGGCGGACCCGCGAAGCGCCGCCGGGCGCGGGCGATCGGATGCCAGCGGCTCGGCGGCCGGTGCGGTCGGGGGGTCTGCGTGGAAGGCGCCGAGGGACCGTAGCGCGGGTACCGCCGTCAGGCCGAGGAAGCCGGCATGCCACTGGCGGGACAAGTCACGGATCGGACGGAACGCCTCGGACACGAGAAGCAGGACGAGATAGGTCTCGAAGGCGGGTGGCTGACCCGATGCCGCCTGAACGACAGCGATCATGATGGCCGCAACAGTGCCACCCTGGATGGCGACATCGATCACGCCGGTCTCGGCGAGCGAGCCGCGCATCACCCGCTCGGTCGCCCTGCGAAGCGCCTCGGATCGCTCCTGCAGGCGGGCTCGGGTTCCGGGCACATCACCGAGAGCGCGCAGCATCGCCATGCCGCGGAGGGCATCGAGGTAGTCAGCACCCAGTGCCTCGTACGAGTCCCAGTGATCCAGCCCCCTGCGCGACATCATGCGCTTCCACGCCAGCGGCCCGATCAGCGCCAGTGCCACGGCGAGACCAGCGCTGAGCCCGGCCCAGGGGTTGACCGCGACGAGGATCGCAATGACCATCGGACATGCCAGGAACACGAGCGCCAGGGTCGGGATGTACTTCGACACATACGCGTCGGTCCCGTCCACGCCGTCCGTCAGTGCGCCGCGCAGCGCCCCATCCCGGCCGGTCGGATCATGCAGTCGTGTCGCCGTGAGCGCGGTCCGCAGCGTGCGCCGCCGCAGCACAACCCGCACGTGCCCGCCGAGGTGGGAGGCGAGCGCGTCCTGCAGCAGCATGAGCAGCATCCGCACCACTGCCAAGCCGACGATCGCGGCGAGGGCTGCGAGTACTCGCGAGCCATCGCCGGAGACGACGGCGGCGAGCGCCCCCGCGATGGCGAACGCCTGCGCGAGGTAGGTCGCCGAGGCGAGCAGCAGGCACAGTACGGTGCCCGCCAGAAGTGCGGGCGATCGGGCCGCCTCGCGCCACAGCTCGCGAACGATCATCATGCGGCGTGCTCCTGTTCGGTCGTCTGTGTGGTCGTTTGCTCGGTCGTCGATGGTGCCGTCATTGTTCGCTGCACCGTGTCGGAGCGTAGTTGAGAATGGTTCTCATTCGCAATAGGATCCGAGACCATGCCCCCTTCGCGTACCGAGACCCGTCAGCCGAGCCGTCCCGGCACCAAGGCCGCGACCATACTCGTTCCCGTGCTCTCGGTCGCTCTGCTGGGTGTGCTTCTGATCTCGGTGAGCATCGGCGCGATCAGCGTTTCTGCGCTGGACGCGCTGAAGATCGTCACCGGCCATCTGCTACCCGGCATGCCCTGGATGAGCGACGGATCGCTCACCACGATGCAGGACAACGCGGTGTGGCAGTTCCGTCTGCCGCGCGCTGCACTGGCTGCGCTGACGGGAGCCTCTCTGGCCTTGGCGGGGGCCCTCATCCAGGCCGTGGTGCACAATCCGCTCGCCGAGCCATACATCCTCGGCGTCTCGGCCGGAGCGGGGGTCGGTGCGGTCTCGTTCATCGTGCTCGGGCTGGGCATCAGCGCCCTCGGCATCAGCGCATCCGCCTTCGCCGGAGCGATGATCGCCACCGCCGCCGTCTACCTGCTGGCACGCAAGGCCGGGCGGATCGCCCCGCAGCGGCTCATCCTGGCCGGCGTCGCCCTGGGCGCCCTGTTCAGCGCGATCACCAGCTATCTGACGATCTCAACCGACGCGCAGAACGTCTACAGCATCATGTTCTTCCTGCTCGGCTCGGTCTCGGCCGCGACCATGCCGCAACTGCTGCTGCCGGCCCTGGCGCTGCTCACCGTCGCCGCCTTCGCAATGACCCACGCACGACAGCTCAACGCGCTGCTGGCCGGCGATGATGCGGCGCGCGCACTGGGCATCGACGTCAACCGGCTGCGTACGACGACACTCATCGCCACGGCGCTGTTGACGGGTGCGGTCGTCGCCGTCTCGGGCGGCATCGGCTTCGTCGGCCTGGTGGTGCCGCACGTGGCGCGGATCATCGTCGGCTCCGACCACCGCAGGATGCTGCCGGTGGCCGTGCTCGGCGGGGCCGTCTTCCTGGCCACGTGCGATCTGCTGGCGCGCACGCTGGCCGCGCCCTCCGAGATCCCCCTGGGCGTGCTGACGGCGCTCGTCGGAGCCCCGTTCTTCTTATGGCTGCTGCGTCGCGAACGCGCCGACCGGATGGGGATGAACCGATGAGGGTGCAGGTCGAGAAGCTCCAAGCCCGGCGCGGAGCGCGCACCGTGGTGCACGGCGTCTCGTTCGACGTGGCATCCGGATCCGTCCTGGGGCTATTGGGCCCGAACGGCAGCGGCAAGTCGAGCCTGCTGCGCGCGATCGCCGGCATCGATGCGCCGGCAGCGGGAGACGTGCGGTTCGACGGCGTCTCGGCGCACGACCTGACGCGCCGGCAGGTCGCACAGCGCGTCGCGGTGATGATGCAGGAGCACAGCGAGGAGTTCGAGATCCCCGTGCTCGAGCTCGTGCTGCTCGGGCGGATCCCGCACGGCAGTGGCTTCGGTCGCGACTCCGCCGCAGACGTCGCGATCGCGCTCGACGCACTGGAGCGGGTGGGCGCGCAGCATCTGGCATCCCGTGCGTTCTCGGCGTTGTCGGGCGGCGAGCGTCAACGCGTGCTGTTCGCGCGTGCGCTGACGCAGGACACCCCGGTGCTGGTGCTCGACGAGCCGACCAATCACCTCGACATCGCGCACCAACTGGAACTGCTCGAGTTGGTGCGTTCCAGCGGACGCACCGTTCTCGTCGCCCTGCACGATCTCAATCTCGCCGCGACCCACTGCGACGCGGTCGGCGTACTGGCGGCCGGAGAACTCGTCGCGTTCGGATCCCCCGACAGCATCCTCACCCCCGACCTGATCCGCACCGTCTTCGCGGTCGAGTCGACCGCCATCACCCACCCGGCGACAGCGCAACGCCATCTGCTGTTCGATGCACTCGCCCGCACGCCGGAACACCGTGCATCCACACGCACAGTGCATCCCTGATGCACAGCGCATCCCTGAGAAAGGAAACCACCCGATGAACACTCCCCCCTCGCACCCGCCGCGCGCTCGCTCCCGCGGCGGGCGCCGCACGGCACTGCTGGGTCTGCTCGTGATGACACCGATCGTGCTGACCGCCTGCGGATCGGCCGTCGCTCCTGCGGGTGACGACGCGCCGGAATCGCACGGAGAGGCGGTGACGATTGACAACTGCGGGCGTGAGCTCACGTTCGCGCACGCACCCGAAGCGGTCGTCGGGCTGATGCCGTCGCAGACCGATCTGCTGCTGCGCCTCGGTGCGCAGGATCAGCTGGCCGGGCAAGCGCAGGTGGCGACGTCAGAACTGCCCGCGGATGTCGCTTCGCTGGCCGCCGACGTTCCGGTGCTCAGCACCGATGCCCCGCCCGCGCGTGAGGATCTGCTGTCGGTCGCCCCCGATCTGGTGGTCTCACCCACCGAGTACGAGTTCACCGCCGAGCAGGGCTTCGCGAGCATCGAACAGCTCGCCGACAATGGCGCGCAGGCCTACGTGGCGACCGGCGGCTGCGCCGAACGCCGGTCGAGCGCCGAGGTCACCGATCTGCTCACCGACATCGAGAACCTGGGCAAGATTCTGCGCGCCGAGGATCTCGCCGCCGACCTCGCCGCCGACGCACAGGCGCGCCTGGATGCTGTCACTGAGGCTGTGCGCGATCAGGAGCCGTTGACGGTCGCCGAGATCTGGTCGGAGGGGAACATGCTCGGCGCGATCGGAGCCGGCATCGAGTACGACATCATCCGCACCGCCGGCGGAGACAACGTCTTCAACCCCGATGGCCCCGAGTTCGCCGACTTCTTCTCGGCCGAGATCACCCCTGAAGAGATCGTCAGCCGCAACCCCGACGCCATCGTGTTCGGCGTCACCAGCGACGCGCAACATGAACGTGTCGTCGAGTACCTGCGTGCGACGTTCCCCGACGTCACTGCCGTGCAGAACGACCTGCTGATCGCGGTGCCGCAGAGCGACTTCTACCCGGGCACGATCGGCAACATCGACGCCGTCGAGACGATCGCCCACCAGCTCTACCCCGACGCGTTCTGACACGTCGTGCGGGCGGCCCGGTGCCTGTGGCGTCGGGGCGCCCGCGCGGTGGTAGGTCGGCTAGATGCGGATCTCTGTGGCTCGGTCGGTGCATCGCCACGGCACGGGGAAGAGCGAGAGAAGAGCGCCCTGCTCGTACTCGGGTGCTATGCGTTCCTGGAACTCGTACGCCTCTGCTTCGTCGTCAAACACACCCAGAATATTGTTGTCGGGACTGCTGTCGTGGTAGACGATCCACACCTTCTTCATGACTTCCGAAGCTACCAACGATCGATCGCCATAGGAGAGCGCGCCCAGACGGCAGAATGTGGTTCGGTCGAGACACGCGAAGGCAACGTTGATCACCGTCGAGGTTCTCTCAGATGGGGAAGCTAGAGACTCCCCCCTGACGGAGACCTGGACACCCCCAATGGCCAACAACCCTGAGCCCCTAAGCCCTCATCGGCGAAGAGCCACGGACGTGATCAAGTCGGTTCCGGTAGCTCGCAGAGTCGTGACGCCCCAGTCCGATGTCACGCGTAGATTGTCGGCATGTCCGCCCCGCAGCTCTCTTACCGCATCTTCCCCGTCGTAGACAACGAACCAACGTTCACATGGGCCGCATACCGAGTCCTCCACGCCGGTGACCGTCTCAATGAACTCGAAGCGCTCCACGAGCAGACTGCTCAGGAGTGGCAGAGTCGCCTCACCGTGAGCGTGAACCCGAGCGACCCCGCCGCCGGTGTCGAGCTTGACTTCGCCGGCGTGCAAGACGACTTCGAAACGTTTGGGCATTCGTTAGCGGCGCATGCAAGCGAAGTCATTCACCATCTGCGCTCGGCGCTCGACTTCCTGGCATACAACGCAGCGTGGCGCGACTCAGGCGAGCAAAACAAGGACGCCTTGTTCCCACTCGATCTAAAGTCGGGCGAATGGAATAGGCGCGAGAAACGCCACACGCGCGGAATCAGCACGGAACACCGCGAGTGGATCCGCGAGGTCCAACCGTTCACAGGCGTGCTGTGGTCGCGACAACTCAAGTTGCTCAGCAACTCCGACAAGCACTTTCAACGTGTGCGTGTAGTACCCGCCTTGGAGACCATCGCGAGCGCAAACGTTCTGACCGGGCCGCACCCCAATCGGGCCGGTTTCTTCTTGCTCGAAGTCCAATCAGAGAGCATCCACCTTCTGATCGCTGACCCTCTGCGTGAGGAAGGGGGCGACGACGAGTACGTTGACGCCTCTCATTTCCTCTGGAACCTGATCGACAATGTCCGCAAGCTAGTGAATCGTTTCCTGGTCGACGAAGGTCACGAACCGGTTCAGCTTGTGTCCATGCCTCGTGCGACGCCCTAGAGAACCGTCACCGGGGACGGGTTCCGCTTGCACCACTAGCGGTCATGGCCAGTCGAACCAAATCCAAGCAGCCCCCAGGTAAGTCCCACGGCGCACAGGACAGACGAAGCTGAGAAACAGAAAACCCCCGCCGGAGCGGGGGTTCTTCTCTGCTGGGGTACCTGGACTCGAACCAAGAACAACTGAACCAGAATCAGCCGTGTTGCCAATTACACCATACCCCAAGGGCGGAACCTGGGCCCCGCACCGAGATACAAGCTTACCCGAGCTATGCCCGGATGGCGAATCGGTGCGCACAGCCCGGGCGCGTCGCGCGTGTGCGGCAACCACAGGCCATCACAGCTCCCCCATGCGGGCGGGGCGCACCCAGTATCGGAACACCGTCGAACGCGTGATCCGTGCCAGGTCGGCCAGCAGTGCGCCGACCTTCGTGCCGATGCACAGGCTCAAGAACATCATCGGCGCCGACGCCAGCGCCTGCGCGTCGAAGCTCGCCAGCGAGACCAACCCGATCGTTCCGGGCACCAGCAGCAGGAACGCCGGCTGGAACGACACGGTGGCCGGAATCGCCAGCGTCACACGCTCCAGCACACGCGCCGCGACGAACAAAATCGCCGCAGCGATACCCATCGCCACCACGTTGCCCACCTGCGCACTGAACGCGGCGAGCACCGCATACGTGCCGGTCATCACCACGATGCACACCACCGTCAGTCGCACGCCCGACCCGAAGGCCAGGCCGATGCCGATCGCCAGCACCACGACGGCGAACCACGACATCCACAGCGGCGGCAATGCCGTCCATCCCCCACCATCACCCGAAAGCTGCACGGCGTCGCCGACCAGCGCAGCCGACGCCGAATCGACACTCAGCCCCGTCAGCGCGGCACCCGAATAGACACCGGCCGCCATGAAGGCGAGCATGATGAGCCCGTACATCAGGCGCGACGCCCCGGTCACGATGTCGGTCGAGGTCAGCTCCAGCAGGGCGTTCGTGATCAGTGCGCCCGGCACGAGGATCGCGATCGGCGCGCACACCGCGAACAGCGGTACCGGCCCGAGATCCAGCAGCCCCGCCGCCCACCCCACGAGCACCGTCGACACGAACGCCGACACGAACGGGGCCACGGCCGCGGCCGCACGCACCCGCATCATCACCAGCATCAGGCCGCCGACGATGGCGCCAACGAGCATCGCCAGCACCGCCGCCCACCACGGGCAGCGGAACAGCACCGCCAGCCCCAACGACAGCAGCCCACAGCCCAGCACGCTCTGCACACCAGGCAGATGCCGGGGCGTCGCGCGGATGGCAGCGATACGCTGCGGGGCATCCTCCAACGCGACGGCACCCGACTCGAGGTCGCGCACCAGGCGGCTCGCCCGCGCCGACTGACGGAACGTCAGGGCCTCACCCTTGCCGATCACGGTCGTGGTCGCCGCAGAAGAACCCGGCCGGCTCACCATCACCATCTCCGGCAAGATGGCGAACTCCACCGACACCCCGGGCGCTGCAATACGGCTCACCTGTTCCAAGGTGCCGCGCACATCCGTGACGGACGTACCGCACTCCAGAAGCAGAACCCCCAGCTCACCGAGGATGACATCCGCCTCGGCCGTGGGAATCATGAGCTGCGCCGTCTCGTGCGTCACGCCAGGTGATCGGCGAGAGCGCGCAGTCGACGCAGCGTCTCGTCCTTGCCCAGCAGCTCCATCGACTCGAACAACGGCGGCGACACCCGGCGACCGCTCAGCGCGACCCGCGGCGGACCGTACGCCACGCGCGGCTTCAGCCCGAGCCCGTCGATCAGCGCCTCCGAGAGCGCCTGCTGCACAGCATCCGGAGTGAACTCCTCGACCGGCTCGAGAGCCGCGACGCACGCGGTCAGCACCTCGGCGGCGTTCGCCGGAAGCCCCTTCATGGCGTCGGGCTCATACGTCACCTCGTCGGTGAACAGGAAGCCGAGCATGCCCGGCGCGTCACCCAGCAGCTGCATGCGCTCCTGAACCAGCGGCGCCGCGCGGAAGGCCAGCACGATCTGCTCGTGCGTCGGCTCGGCACCACCGAACACACCGGCGTCGGCCAGGTACGGCAGCATCCGCTCGGCGAAGTCCTTGCCCTCGAGCATGCGGATGTGGTCGCCGTTGATCGACTCAGCCTTCTTCTGGTCGAAGCGTGCCGGGTTCGGGTTGACGTCGACGATGTCGAACGCCTCGATGAACTCGCTCAGCGAGAACACGTCGCGGTCGGGTGCGATCGACCAGCCCAGCAGCGCCAGGTAGTTCAGCAGGCCCTCGTGGATGAACCCACGCTCACGGTGCAGGAACAGATCTGCCTGCGGGTCACGCTTGGAGAGCTTCTTGTTGCCGGTCTCACCGAGCACCAGCGGCATGTGCGCGAAGCGCGGCACGAAAGCGGTGACGCCGGCCTGGATCAGCGCGTCGTACAGCGCCAGCTGACGGGCCGTCGACGGCATCAGGTCTTCACCGCGCAGCACGTGCGTGATGCCCATCAGGGCGTCGTCGACCGGGTTCACGAACGTGTACAGCGGCACACCGTTGGGGCGCACGACGACGAAGTCGGGGAACGAGCCGGCCGGGAAGGTCACCTCGCCGCGGATCAGGTCGTCGTAGGTCAGGTCCTCATCGGGCACGCGCAGGCGCAGGGCCGGCTGACGGCCCTCGGCACGGAACGCCGCGCGCTGCTCGTCCGTGAGATCGCGGTCGAAGTTGTCGTAGCCGAGCTGCTTGGCGCGGCCCGCCGCCTCGTTACGCGCGTCGATCTCTTCGGCCGTCGAGTAGCTCTCGTACAGCGCGCCCGTCGCCAGCAGCTTGTCGATGACCTCACGGTAGATGTCGTGGCGCTGCGACTGCCGATACGGGGCGTGCGGCCCGCCGACCTCGACCCCCTCATCCCAGTCGATCTTCATCCAGGTGAGCGCGTCGACCAGCTGGCGGAAGCTCTCCTCGCTGTCACGGGCCGCGTCGGTGTCTTCGATGCGGAAGATCAGCTTGCCGCCGTTGTGGCGCGCGTATGCCCAGTTGTACAGCGCCGTGCGCACCATGCCGACATGCGGCAGGCCGGTCGGCGAAGGACAGAAGCGCACGCGGACGTCGGAACCGGTCGCGGTGGTGGTGAGGGGATGCACAGTAGCCATATCCCCTCGATTCTATCCGTGCCCGATGCCTCTCACCGGGCCTGCCCGCCCCGATGATCCACCGCAACGGCCGCGGTCTGCACGTGCGGGATCACCTCACCGTCGCGGCGTTCGTCGATGACCGCGTCGAACGCCTGGCGATAGCGCCGACGGTCGGCATCCGACAGCGTCGCGTAGAGCGCGCCGGCCCCGGCAACTCCCCCGACGACCGATCGCCACAGCATCTCGGGCGTGGGACGCCACGTCCAGGTGTGCTCGGCAACGACGGGCTCCCAGCCCGCGCCGCGCAGCATGCGCTCGAAACCGGATGCCGTGCGCTCGAAGTCCTTGTCGGCAGGCAGCCGCGCCCCCGCCAGTGGCATCACCCCGGCCCGCGTGGTCACCTCGCCCCACAGCGACGCCGGCGACGCCGACCAGATCGACGCGGCCACGGTTCCCGCAGCCACACGGCGCAGCTCAGACGCCGCAGCAGACGGATCAGACACATGGTTCAGCACGAAGTTCGCGACGACGACGTCGAACGCGCCGTCGTCGAACGGCAGCGCGGGCAGGGCGTCCGCCGTGATCGTCAGGGTCGGATGCTGCCGCTCGGCCGCCCGGCGCATGCTCGCCTCAGGCTCCGCCGCGGTGACCCGCCATCCGGCATCCGACCAGGCCGCCGCGAGCGTACCGTCACCGGCGCCGACGTCGAGCAGCGACCGCCCGCCGGGCACACCGAGGTGCGCACGCAGCACTTCCCCCGTGCCCGCGCAGAGCTGCGCGTACGAGGCGGCGTACGCGTCGCCGGTTCCGACCCAGCTCACCGGCGTGGGTCCCCATGGAGGTCTGCGTAGCGACGGAGTTCGGCACAACATCGGATGCCACAGGCGTGGCGGTCCGAAGATATGCAGATCTCCGAAGCTGTGCCACGCCCCGCGGTGCGTGCCATCACGCCTCGCGGATCCGCCCGAGCGGCGAGAGCACGATGATCGCGATGACGATCACCAGCGCCACCACGCCGAGCCCGCCATACCCGAACTGCGTCAGCACGAGACCCGCACCCGCGGCGCCAGCCGCGGCGGTAAGGCTCATCAGCGAGTCGCTGAGCCCCTGACGACGCGGACGCATCTGCACGGTCGATGACTCGGTCAGCAAGGCCGCACCGGCCACCGTCGCCGCGCTCCATCCGAGCCCGAGCAGGATCAACGCGACGATCACACCGGCGGCATGCTCGCCCGCGAAGATCGCGAACAGCAACGAGACCACGAACATCCCCTGGCCGAGCAGCACCACCCGCACACGGCCCCACCTATCGGCGAGGATGCCGAACACCGGCGACAGGCCGTACATGCCGGCCACGTGCAACGCGATCGTCACGCCGACAAGCAATGTGACATCGGTGCTCGTCGTGGCATCACCACCGGCACGGTGCGCCATGTGCGAAAGGTGGATCGGCGTCATCGCCATCACCGACGCCATCACCGCATGCGACCCCGACACGGCGAAGATCGCGTAGCGCGCCGTGACCGGCCGATCAATGTCAGAGCCGAGCGCGGCGGCCTTCGAGGGCATCGCCGCCAGGTTCAGGGCCGTCAGCAGCGGGTCGGGCCGCAACGCGACCAGGTACAGCACGAGCGCCGCGGCCTGCGCCACGAGCGAGAACAGATATGCGCCGGTGAGCGGAGGCATGCCCACCATCTGCCCGAGCGCCTCACCGGGGGTCAGCAGCAGCGGCCCGGTCACGCCGCCGATCGTCGTCGACCAGACCACGATCGACAGATCGCGTCCGCGGTGCTCGGGCGCCGCCAGATCGGTCGCCGCGAAGCGGGACTGCAGATTGCCGGCGTTGCCCATGCCGATCATGATGATTCCCACGAGCAGCAGCGGGAACACCCGAAGCGCCGCCGCGAGGATCACCACCCCGATGCCGATCAGGGCGAACAGATTGCCGGCCGTCAGCGACAGTCGGCGCCCCCGACGCGCGGCGAAACGCGCCAGCGGGATCGCGAACGCAGCCGCCCCCAGAGTCACGGATGCCGTCGCCAGGCCCGACAGCGCATCATCGCCCGACAGGTCGGCAGCCAGCAGAGCACCGAGCGATACGGTCGCTCCGAAGGCGATGCCGCCGAGCACCTGGCCGAGCGAGAGGATGAGAACTGTACGGCGCTGCAGTCCCGGCAGCGCCTCGGCGGTGATCGCGCTCACGATCGGGGCGCCGCGTCGCGCACCGTGTTGCGCATGACACCCAGGCCGCTGATGTCCACCTCGACGACATCGCCCGCCACCAGCTCGCCGACGCCGGCCGGTGTGCCGGTCATGATGGCGTCACCGGGCAGCAGCGTGAATGCCGCCGACGCGTAGGCGATGATGTCGGCGACCGAGTGGATCATGTCGGTCAGCGGCGCCTGCTGGCGCACCTCACCATTCACCCGCGTCTCGAGCCGTGACGACGCCACATCGAGCTCGGTCTCGATCACGGGCCCGAGCGGGCAGAACGTGTCGAACCCCTTGCCCCGGGTCCACTGGCCGTCCTTGCGCTGCAGGTCGCGCGCCGTCACGTCGTTGCCCACGGTGTAACCGAACACGTAGTCGAGGGCATCCGCCGCGTCGACGTTCTTCGCGATGCGTCCGATCACAGCAACCAGCTCACCCTCGAACTCCACCCGCTCCGAGAGCGACGGGCGCACGATCGCGTCGCCCGGACCGATCACCGCCGTGTTCGGCTTGAGAAACAGCAACGGCTCCTCGGGGGCGACGTTGCCGAACTCGGCGGCGTGGTCGTGGTAGTTGCGCCCGACGCAGACGATCTTCGACCGCGGGATCACTGGCGCCAGCAGCGCGACGTCGGCGAGCGGGATGCGCTCGCCCGTCGGTTCGTAACCGGCGAACATCGGGTCGCCGTCGAGCACGACCAGGTCTGAATCGTCGAGGATGCCGTAGCGGATGCCATCGTTGTGGCTGAAGCGCGCGATCTTCACTCCGTCAGCCTATCCGCCACCCTCGCGCGCGGCGCGCCCCGCCCTCTCCTGGCCGGTCCCCGCTGTCCACCGCTCCCGCGTTCCACCGCCGACACCCCCACTTCGCGTCGACACCCCCAGTTATTGGCGCCCGCAGGTGGGGGTGTCGACGCCAGATGGGGGTGTCGGCGAACCCGGCGCGGCGGGGCGCGGCGGGGCGGGGTGCGACGAGCCGGGGCGCGGCGGGGCCGGCCTCACCCGGGCGGACGGACACCGAAGGCCGCGAGACGCGCCCCCAGAACATCCGCGGTGCGAATGTGATCGTGACCCCACCGGGCGAACCGCCACCCGGTGACGCCGCGCACGTCATCTTCGCGGCTCTTCTCGTCAAGCACCGCCTACTGTGCCGACGGAGCAGCTCTGAGCGCAGGCTCGGTGTACTTCGCCGCCCCGTCGAACTCGCCGAAGCACCGTGCACGCGGAAAGGCGAAGTCGAGCCAGTACTGCTGACCTTCCGAGCCGGTGACGGGTACCTGCAGGTCAAAGCCACGGAACCCGAGCGTGTGCAGGTGCGCCCTGCTGACGCTCTCGCCCGGCAGATCCGCGCGCCCGTCGGCGAACTCCAGCGCGCGACGAGCCTGCCGCACGCCGCGCAGCCCAGGGGTCGCGAGCCGCGCGGCGTCCTCACGCCATGCGGCGTCGGCTTCAGCATCCACGATGTATCCGTCGACCGCCGCACGGCGCAACGCGGCGTCGGCGCAGGCGACCGCCGTCGGGAACGGATACGTGCGCGCGACGTCCATCGCGGTGCGGGTCGGCGATGTGACGCGGATGCCGTCGATCTCGACGATGTCGGCGGGATCCACCTTCATGTCGCGGCGGATGACGTCCGCGATCACGCGACTGTGGCGTTGCCCGTCAACCAGCACCTGCACCGGTGCGGCCCCGACACGGTACAGCGGCAGACCCCACAGCGCCGCGGCCGAGGCATGGGTGAATACCGGGCCGGGCCCCGGGCTCGCGGCGTGCACCGCGAGCACGCGGAGCAGATGACGTCCCTCCCACCACAGTTCGTCCCAGATTTGCGCAGACACGTAGCTGCCACGGTGCAGACGAAGCAGCCGACCGGAGTCGAGATCCGAGCGCATCTGACGCTCGCTATAGACGGAGGCCAGCACCTGATGTCGAGACAGCACCAGCGCTCGTGCCTGCGGAATGTCGATACGGCGACGCATCCCCACAGGATGTACGCCGGTCTCCCCGAATCACGCGCTCTCCACAGCCGCTCACGCGATCCGCGCGAATCGGTGGATTGTGCAGAACGAGTCGCCACGCGCCGACACCCCCACTTCGCGCCGACACCCCCACCTGCGGGCGTCCACACCTGGGGGTGTGGGCGGCAAGTAGGGGTGTCGGCGAATCAGGCGCGCAATGCGAGACAGGCGAGCGCGCGTCAGGCACGCAGCGCGCGCTCAGTCCAGGCGGGTCAACCAGCCGTGCTTGTCTTCGCGGCGGCCGTACTGGATGTCGGTGAGCTCCTCGCGCAGCGACATCGCCAGCTCACCGAGAGGCTGCTCGTCCTCGAACTCGTCCGAGACGAGCGCGCCGATCGGAGTGACCACCGCGGCCGTGCCGCACGCGAACACCTCGACGATGTCGCCCGAGGCGACCCCCTGCCGCCACTCATCGAGCGAGACCGCTCGGCGCTCGACGGTCAGACCGCGATCCTCGGCAAGCTGCAGCAGTGAGTCGCGCGTGATTCCCTCGAGGATGCTGTCGGACTGCGGCGTGACCACGCGTCCGTCCTTGTACACGAACACGACGTTCATACCGCCGAGCTCCTCGACGTTGCCGTCCTGGTCAAGGAAGACCACCTGGTCGCAGCCCTTGGCGCTGGCCTCGGCCTGAGGCAGCAGGCTCGACGCGTAGTTGCCGCCGGTCTTGGCCGCGCCGGTGCCACCCTTGCCCGCACGGGCGTAGTTCGTCGACAGCCAAATGCGCACCGGCTTGACGCCACCGCTGAAGTAGGCGCCGGCGGGAGAGGCGATCACGTAGTACGCGACCTTCTTGGCGGGGCGCACACCGAGGAAGGCCTCTTTGGCGAACATGAACGGCCGCAGGTACAGGCTCTGGTCGGCACCCGATGGCACCCAGGCACCGTCGACGGCGATCAGCTCACGCAGCGACTGCACGAAGTACTCGGTGGGCAGTTCGGGCAGCGCGAGCCGGCGAGCACTGCGCTGCAGCCGGGCCGCATTGCGGTCGGGGCGGAACGTGTGCACCGACCCGTCGGCGTGGCGATACGCCTTGATGCCCTCGAAGATCTCCTGACCGTAGTGCAGCACGGCCGCGGCCGGGTCGAGCGGGATCGGCCCGTAGGGCTGCACCCGCGGACGGTGCCAGCCGCCCTTCTCAGACCAGCAGATGTCAACCATGTGGTCGGTGAAGTCGGTGCCGAACCCCGGGTTGGCCAGCACCTCGTCGCGCTGAGCAGGGCTCTTCGCGGCCAGGTTCTTGGTCACCGTGAACGTGAGCGCTGCGGTGTCGGCGGGAGTGGAGCTGTCGGTCATGTTCGTCCTCTGTCGGGAAGCCGCGGGATCGTCGGATGCTGCGGCGGTGCGCATAGTGTCAGATTACGCCTGCAGCAGCGCGATGATGGCGTCGCCGGTCTCGGTGGTGCTGCGGGCGCGGTCACGGCTCGCGATGTCGGCCTCGACCGCACGCTGCACGCGCGCCGCCTCGTCGCTGAGTCCGAGGTGGTCGAGCAGCATGGCGACCGAGAGGATCGCGGCCGTCGGATCCGCCTTCTGCTGACCGGCGATGTCGGGCGCCGAACCGTGCACGGGCTCGAACATCGACGGGAAGGCGCCGTCGGGGTTGATGTTTCCCGAGGCTGCGAGGCCGATACCGCCGGTGACGGCGCCTGCCAGATCCGTGATGATGTCGCCGAAGAGGTTGTCGGTGACGATCACGTCGAAGCGAGAGGGGTCCGTCACGAGGAAGATCGTGGCCGCATCGACGTGCAGGTAGTCTACGGCCACATCGGGGTGCTCTGCGGCGACGGCGTCGACGACGCGCCGCCAGATCGCGCCGGCGTGCACGAGCACGTTGGTCTTGTGCACGAGCGTGAGCTTCTGGCGCCGGCGCTCGGCCAGCTCGAACGCGTAGCGCACGACGCGCTCGACGCCGAAGGCCGTGTTGACGCTGGTCTCATTGGCGACCTCATGCGGGGTGCCGGTGCGGATGCTGCCGCCATTGCCGACATACGGCCCTTCGGTGCCCTCGCGCACGACGACGAAGTCGATCTCGCCGGGGTTGGCGAGCGGACCGGATGCGCCCGCGAACAGCTTGGCCGGACGCAGGTTGACGTAGTGGTCGAGTCCGAACCGCAGCTTGAGCAGCAGACCGCGCTCGATGTTGGCGTTCTTCAGACGCGGGTCTCCGGGGACACCGCCGACCGCGCCGACGAGGATCGCGTCGTGCGCGCGGATGGCGTCGAAGTCCTCGTCCGAGAGGGTGTCACCGGTGGCGAGGTAGCGGTCCGCGCCGAGCGAGAACGGCGTCTTCTCGAACGTCACCTCGCTGTCGGCGGTGACAGTGTCGAGCACTCGCTCGGCCTGTGCGATGACCTCACGGCCGATCCCGTCGCCGGGGATGACAGCCAACTTCACGACGCGCGACATGTGTCTCCTTGACAGTGCGGGTCGGCGACGCGGGTCGCCGCCGACACTGCTTCCCAGCGTAGCGCCGGCGACGACACTCCCCTGTCCTCATGTCGCCCGGTTGGCATGTCGCGTGATCAGCGCTTGACGTCGCGGCTCGGTCGCAGGGTGATCGCGCTGATCACCATTGCGGATGCCACCAGCAGGGCGCCGATCAGCGAGGTCGTCACGATGCCGCTGTCGAACGCATGGATCGCCGCCTGCCAGAGGGAATCGCCCACGGCCGGCGGCAGGCCCTCTGCCGCCGCGTATGCCCCGGCAAGGGTCTCACGCGCCTGGTCCGCCGTCTCGGCGGGCACGTTCTCGGGAATCACCAGCGCACCACGGTAGAAGGCCGTGATGATGCCACCGAGCACGGCGGTGCCGAGCACGGCGCCGAGCTCATAGGCGGTCTCGGAGACGGCGCTGGCCGCTCCCGCCTTCGCCGGAGGGGCGTGCGAGAGGATCAGCTCATTCGACACGGTCTCGGCGGCGCCGATGCCCATCCCGAGCACCACGAACGCCGCCATCAGCCATGCGACGCTGTTCAGCTGTGCCGTCATGGCGACGATCACGTACCCGAGTACCGAGAGCGAGAGCCCGACGGGAACGACGATGTGCGGTGACACCCGGCGCGAGATCGGCACCACGCTGAGCCCCGCGACGATCATCATCGCCATACCGGGCACCAACGCGAGCCCGGCGACCATCGGCGACAGCCCGAGCACGAGCTGCAGTTGCTGAGGCACGAAGTAGAGGAAGCCCACCAGCGCGACGACGCTGAGCAGGTTCACAAGGATCGCACCGCTGAACCCACCGCGTCGGAAGAGCGCCATGTCGAGCATCGGCACCTCGGCGCGCAGCTGGCGCCGCACGAACAGGAAGCCCACGAAGACACCCACCAGCGCGAGCACGCCGGCAAGTGCATTGGGGCCGTCGACGGCGAACGACTTGATCGCGTAGACAACGGGCACCATCGCACCCATCGACATGAGGATGCCGAGCGGGTCGATCCGGCCCGGGTTCGGGTCGCGGCTCTCGGGCAGCAGCCAGAAGCCTCCGATCAGGAGCGGGATGAGCATCGGCACGGCGAGCAGGAACACGGAGCCCCAGGCGAAGTGCTCGAGCAGGAATCCACCGACCACCGGACCGAGTGCCGAACCGGCAGAGAAGGCCGAGGCCCAGATGGCGATCGCCAGTCGACGCTGATCACGGTTGGGGAACACCGACCGCAGCAGCGAGAGCGTCGAGGGCATCAGCATGGCGCCGAAGAATCCGAGCCCGACACGGGCGGCGATGAGCAACCCCGCCGTCGGCGCGAACGCGGCCAGCACCGAGACTGTGGCGAACCCTGTGGCGCCGATGAACAGCATCCGACGGCGACCGAAGCGATCGCCCAGCACTCCCATGGTGACCAGGAGGCCGGCCAGCACCAGCGCGTATGAATCGATGATCCAGAGCTGCTCTGCACCCGTCGGGGCGAGCGCAAGCGAGATCTCGGGCAGCGCGAAGCTCAGCACTGTGTTGTCGATCGAGACCAGCAGCACCGGCAGCATCAGCACGGCGAGCGCGGCCCAGCCGCGGACGCCGACGCGCGGGCCGTCCTCGGAAGTGAGTCGGATCGTCGCGGTTGTGGACATGAGGTGCCTTTCGATTACTGAACCGTCCGGATGGTACAGTAACACGTATCGCCCCACCGACGCACGCTGAGGAGAGAGAAATGTCCCGCCCCCCTTTGGCCCGAGAGCGCGTCCTCGACGCGTACGTGCAGATCCTGATCGCCGACGGTGAACGCGCTGCGACGCTCGATGCCGTCGCCCGGGCTGCCGGCGTCTCGAAGGGCGGACTCCTCTACCACTTCGCCTCGAAGGATGACCTCGCCGCCGCGCTGATCGAGCGGCTGCTGAGCCTGACCGATGACGATCTCGACCGCATGCGTCAGTCACCCGAGCACCCGATCGCGTACTACGTGCGCACCTCGGTGATGGAGGACGACGCCCTCGACCGGGCATTGATCGCTGTGACCCGCCTGGCTCAGGGCGGCTCAGTCCCAGCATCCGACGCCCTGCGCGAGTCCCGCCGGCTGTGGACCGAGGCCATCCGCCCGCACGTGCGTGACGACACCGCGCTCGAGCTGGTCATGCTGCTCAGCGATGGGCTCTATTTCAACAACTCACTGATGAACCACAGCAACGCACCCGAGCACTTCAGCGACTTCGTGCCCACCGGGCGGGCTCTTGCCGATCTCGTCGAGCGTGTCACAACGACGACGCGGGCCCCGGAAGCCCCGGAGCCCGCGTGACATACGCCGTGAGAGGGTTTATGCCTCGACGATCTCGATCTGACGGAACAGGTCGGCCTCGATCGCGGCACTGACGTCTTCGAGCAGTTCGTCCGAGACGGGCGAATCGAGCGTCAGCACGCTCAGCGCCTGCGCACCGGCGGCCTCGCGCGCGATCTGCATACCCGCGATGTTGATGCCCGCCTCGCCGAACTTCTGCCCGTACACGGCCACGATGCCGGGCCGGTCGGTGTACATCATCACGACGTGGTGCTTCTCGATCGGCAGTTCGATGCCGTGGCCGTTGATCGCGACGAGCTTCTCGATCTGCTTCGGTCCGGTGAGCGTTCCCGAGACCGAGAGCTGCGTGCCGTCGGAGAGCGCGCCGCGCAGGGTGATGACGTTGCGGTACTCCTCGCTGATGTCATCCTGCAGCATCCGCACCGCGACGCCACGCTGCTCTGCCAACAGCGGCGCGTTCACGTACGAGACGGTGTCGCCGACGATGTTGGTGAACACTCCCTTCAGCGCTGCCAGACGCAGCACGCTGACGTCATAGTTGTTGAGTTCGCCGTGCACCTCGATGTCGAGGCTGGTCAGCGGCGCCTGCGCGAGGGCCGAGAAGATCTGACCGAGCTTCTCGACGAGCGGGATGCCGGGGCGCACGTACGGGTCGATGACTCCCCCGGCGACGTTGACCGCGTCCGGCACAAGGTCTCCGCCGAGCGCGAGCCGCACCGATCGGGCGACCGAGACGCCCGCCTTCTCCTGCGCCTCTTCGGTGCTCGCACCCAGGTGGGGGGTCACCACGACATTGGGCAGACCGAGAAGCGCCTGCGCGGTGCTGCCCTCGGCGGGCGGCTCCGAGGTGAAGACGTCGAGTCCGGCGCCGGCGATCTCGCCGGCGACGAGGGCCTCGTGCAGATCGGCCTCGTCAATCAGACCGCCGCGGGCGACGTTGATCACGAACGCCGTCGACTTCATCGCGGCGAACTGCTCGGCGCCGATCATTCCCGTCGTCTCGGGGGTCTTCGGCATGTGGATGGTCAGGAAGTCCGCCTCGGCGACCAGTTCGTCGAGCGTGACCAGCTGCACCCCGAGCTGCTGCGCACGGGCGCTGGTCACGTAGGGGTCGTAGGCGATCACACGCATGTCGAACGCGTTCAGCCGGGCCGCGACGAGAGCGCCGATCCGGCCGAGCCCGACGATGCCGACGGTCTTCTCGAACAGTTCCGCACCCGTGAACGAGCTGCGCTTCCAGGCGCCGGCCGACAGCGAGGCATGGGCGGCGGGGATGCGGCGGGCGAGGCTCAGCACGTGTCCGACGGTGAGCTCGGCGGCCGAGACGATGTTCGACGTCGGTGCGTTCACCACCATCACACCGGCCGTCGTGGCCGCCTTGATGTCGACGTTGTCCAGGCCGACACCGGCACGGGCGACGACCTTCAGCTTCGGAGCGTGCGCCAGCGCCTCGGCATCGATGCGGGTCGCGGAGCGGACCAGAACCGCGTCGGCATCGGCGAGCGCCGCGAACAGCGCCTCTCGATCGGTGCCGTCGACCTCACGTACATCGAAATCGGGCCCGAGCGCCGCGACCGTCGCAGGCGAGAGGACTTCGGCGAGCAGGACGACGGGCTTGGTGATTGTCTGATTCGGCACGGGGATCCTTCGGGGCAGCGCGGCAGGGAGGGGTCAGACGATGCGCCGCACGCCTTCGGGGCGCAATCGGGACACACTTTACCCGAGCAACCGAGTGCGTCCCGACCGTGTGACACGACGTCCGCCCCGGCTCTGGCCGCGGCACAGGTCGGGTCAGGTCAGCGGTCAGCGGTCAGCTCAGCAACGAAGCACCGTTGCGCAGCGCGTAGCTGAGTGTGTCGAGCCAGAACACTGCGCTCAGGCCGAGACCGGCGAGCATCACGAGGGTGAATGCGCCGAGTGAGCGCCGTCGACTGAGCGACAAAGCGATGACGAAGACGACCATGGGCACCAGTGCGGGCAGCAGCAGCACCGCCCATCCATAGCCGCTGAGCCCGGCCTGCGCCATCTGTGTCAGGTAGAAGATCGCGGTCCACACCAGAAACGCGTAGGCCATACCGAACAGCCCGACGAGGGCGCCGTGCATCGCCGACCTGAGCTTGCCCGGCGCGGTCTGCTGAGGTGTCGTGCTCTCGCTCACAGCGCAGCACCTCCCCCGGCGACGACGAACGGCCACGGCACCAGCAGCAGCGCTCCCACGATCAGGCCCGTGAAACGCACCCAGGTCTTGGAGTCGCGCGTCAGGACGAGCACGGCGGCGAACCACAGCGCCGGCGCGAGCACGGCGATCCCCAGACTGCCGAAGTAGAACGGCGCGGGCAGCATGAACATGGCTTTCGACAGCATCCCGGCACCGCCGACGAACCAGCCCACCGAGTACAGCAGGTAGACACCGCCGAGGATGCCGAGCATGAGCAGCGCGACGGTTCCGATGCTCTCGTCGCCGTCATCCTCCATCGCGTCCGCAGACGTCGCCGGGTCGGATGCCACCGCCGACGCTTCTGCGGACTTCGGTCGGCCTGCCGGCGTCGCCTTCGGCGTGCGCTGCTCCGGGCGTCGCGCTTCGAGCGCGTCGTCTCCGGCCCAGCTGAGGGCGTCGTCCTCGGGATCGGAACTCATGGCTCCAGCGTACCGATCCGCACCACCTCTCCCCACTAAACTCGGGGCGACACCCCTGGGAGGCACGCGTGACCGACAGCGCTGACGAGACGACGAACACCGAGGCGCCGGCGCGCTCCGAGCACCGCGAGTGGACGCCCTCCCCCGCGGGGAAGAAGAAGGCGACCACATTCCGATGGATCGCGATGGCGCTGTGGATCGTGGCCATCGCCGGCGAGGCCATGGCGATCTTCTGGCTTCTGCCGCAGCGCGTGGTCACCGGCGCTGACGGCACTCTGCTGCGCGATGCCGACACCGGCCTGCTCGAGCAGCAGGGTGCGACGGTCGAGTTCCCGCAGTGGGCGTTCATCACCCTGCTGGTGATGCTGGTCGTGATCGCGGCTCTCGCCATCACCGGTTCGGTGCTGTGGAAGAAGGCCAACCGCCTCGACCCCGCGCGGCGCTCCGACACCGTGCGCTTCTTCGTGCAGAACCAGCTCGGCGCGATCATCGCGATCATCGCCTTCCTGCCGCTGGTGATCCTGATCTTCCTGAACAAGGACATGGACAAGGGCCAGAAGGCCACCGCCGGCATCCTCGGTGTCGTGCTCGCGGGTGTCGCCGTGTTCGTCGGCGCCGACTTCAACCCATCGTCGGTCGAGCAGTACACCGCGGACCAGTCGACGGTCATCATGCTGCTCGGCGAGGACGAGGTCACGTGGGTGGACGGCGGCTCGGTGTACCACGTGTGCGACACGGTCTCGGATATCCAGACCGGCAGCGAGATCCGCTACGGCACCACCGGCGAGGCCATCGAAGCGCGAAAGGAGCGCCTGACGCTGAAGTTCGTGTCGGAGCTGCAGAAGTGCGGCCTGCCCGTTCCTGAGAACGCCGACGAGATCACCGACGCACTCCGCTCCATTCAGGCCGGCGACGTCGTGACGCTGCCCGCGCCGGTCTGGGCAGACGGCGACGCACCGGTGATGATCGAGGATGCCCCCGCGGGCGAGTGATCGGCTACGCCGCACTCACCGCACGGTCGAGAGCGGCACGCGCCGCGGAGGCGATGGCGGGGTCGGTCACGTCGTACCCCGCCGTTCCGCCGCCCGGACCGCTCGGCGATGCATCGGTCGAGCGCCCTCGCGCCGACAGGTGCACAGCATCGGCTCCCGCCGCCACGAAAGCGGCGATGTCGTCGGCACGGACGCCCCCACCCGGCATGATCTGCATCCGCCCCGCCGACTGACGCACGAGCGCGGTGATCGTGTCGAGTCCGTCGATGCTGCGCGCGGCGCCGCCGCTGGTCAGCACTCGGCGCACGCCGAGATCGATCAGCTGCTCGACGACCGACACCGGATCAGCAAGCGTGTCGATGGCGCGGTGGAACACGACATCCGCGTCACCTGCGGCATCCGCCCACCGCGACATCGCTTCGACGTCGATCTCACCCCGACGGTCGAGAGCGCCGACGACGACCGCGCCGGCGCCGCGACGCACGGCATCGCGAACGTCGGAGGCAACCAGTGCGATCTCTTCCGCGTCGTAGACGAACCCACCCGACCGGGGCCGCACCAGGACGGCCAGTCGTTCGGGCCGACCGGCCGCCGCCAGCACGGCATCCACCGTGCCGGCCGACGGCGTGAGACCGCCCGTCTCCGCGAGCGCCTGACACAGCTCGACCCGATCGGCGCCGGCCGCGAACGCCGCACGGGCGCCCGCGGCGTCCTGCACCGCGATCTCGAGCTGAACGGCCGATCCGCCAGGCTCAGCCGTCATCGCAGAGTCGCGACCGCGACGGCGTCACCACGCAGCGCGTCGGGGATGACCAGCGTCGACGTGCCGTCGCTTGCCGGCACGCTCTCGGCAATCGAACCGTCCGCCCAGCGAGCCTCGCGTTCGGCCAGCTCTGCGGGCACGATCAGCTCACCGGATGCCGGCTCGAGGGCGTGCACGTGCACTCCCTCCGACGAGGTCGTGTAACGCACCGGGCGCAGCGGTTCGCCGAAGCGCACCCACGGCCGCGTGCCGTAGATCACGCTGCCATTCTCTGTCAGCCACGCGCCCATGGCGCGCATCGCCTCCAGCTGCAGCGCCGGGATCGAGCCGTCGGCGGCAGGTCCGACGTTGATGAGCAGGTTGCCGTTCTTGGAGACGACATCGACGAGCATGCGGATCAGCTCGGCGCCGGAGAGCGAGTGCCGATCGTCTTCGGCCTGGTTGAAACCGAACGAATACCCCAGACCGCGCGTGGACTCCCACGGGTGCTCGAGGATGTCGGGGATGTGGCGGTACTCGCGGGTCAGGAAGCCGTGGTACGGCACTCCCCAACGGTCGTTCACGACCCCCTCGGGCACAGCATCGAAGTATCGGCTCAGCAGTGCGGCGACGGCGTAGTCGTCAGCGCCCTTTCCCCCATCGGGCCACTCGATGTCGTTCCAGAGCACGTCGGGCGAGAACTTCTCGACCAGTTCCTCCAGCTGGGCGGCCGAGTAGCGGGAGAAGTGCTCGTCGTGACGACGGAAGCGGAACAGATCGGTGTCGGACTCGATCGCGGGAAAGTCGCTGACGTGCCAGTCGAGCGCCCCCGAGTAGTAGACCCCGAACCGCGCGCCGGCACGACGCGTCGCATCGTGGAACTCGGAGATGAGGTCACGCTTCGGACCGCGGGCCACCGAGTTGAACCCTGTGGTCGCGGTGTTCCAGAGGCAGAAGCCCTCGTGGTGCTTGGTGGTGGGGATCACGTACTTCGCGCCGGCACCGACCAGCTCGCCGACGAACGCATCAGCGTCGAACGCCGAGGCATCCCAGAGGTCCGCGAGGTCTTCGTACGACGTTCCGGGGCCGTAGACCTGCTGGTGACGTTCCCAGGTTGGGCTGCCGGCGATCCGCACGGTGTTTCCGTACCATTCGGCGTACTGGTGCCACGCGTACGCATCCTCAGCGGGGATGTTCACGCCCTCACCGTGCTGCACCGCCCATGCAGGGACCGAGTACAGGCCCCAGTGCACGAAGAACCCGAGCTTCGCGTCGCGGTACCACTCGGGAACGCCCTGGGTCGGGTACGACGGGGCAGCGGCGCCGAAGTCGGGGCCGGTACGGGTCTCGAAGTTCAACATGCTCAGCTCTCCTGACGTCGGCTCACGTGCGCCGTGAGTGCGGGGTTTCCGGTGGTGTCAAACGGGTAGACGCCGGGTGCGAGGTCGCTGTGTCCAAGGCGCAGCAGATCCTGGTCGACCCCGCCCGGTGTGAGCGCCAGCGTCCAGTCCGCGGCGAGGTCATAGAGCTCCGGCTCCAGATAGCCGATCTTGACCACGACGATGTCGGCGTTCTCGGGGTCGAGCCCCAGCATGCGGAAGTCGTCGAGGTGATGGAACGGCTTGCGGCGAGAGGTGATGATCGCGTGCAGACCGCCGACGCTGATGACCGCCTGGGTGCCGGCATCCGCGTCGCCCTCGGTGATCGAGAAGACCTCACCGCTGATGCGCACCGGGCCCGCCGGGCCCGCGTCGACCCCGGCACCGGCCTCGAGCACGATCTCAGCGCCGACGCCGGCCGCCTCGGCGGCTTTGACCGCGTCCGCGTCGAAGATCGAGGCGACGAGCGTCGTGACCGATCCGTCGGTGAGTTCTGGACGCCCCAGCAGTTCGGTGAGCGTCCAGGTGACATCTCCTGCGCCGCCGGCCGTCGGGTTGTCGCCCGAGTCCGAGATCAGGTACGGACGGGCGGCGCCCGGTGCGAGCGCCTTCTGCAGCGCACCGTCGAGCGTCGCCGTCGGTGCGACGAACACGAAGTCCTCGCGCGCGTCCCAGAACATGCGAGCGACGCGCTCGGCCTCCTGGGCGATGAGCTGCTGGTCGTCGCCCATCACCATCACGTACGCCTGGCAGCGCGGTTCGTCGGCCCACGCGTATCCGATCCAGACCGACGCGTCGATCACGCCATCCATGGCCTCGATCCCGGGCAGCTCGGCGTAGATGCCGGCGGCGGGCTCCAGGCGCGTGCTGGTCTTCTCACCGGGCAGCAGCACCGGAACCGGCACCCAGGCCCGATACGGGCGACGCCGCAGCGGGTCGGCACCATGCTCGCCGCGCAGACGCGCGAGCAGGTTCCACACCGCTCGCTCCTTCGTGTTCATCCAGTCCTCGTGCGGCGCCATGCGGTAGCAGGTGAGCATGTCGACCTCGTCACGCAGGACCTCCGACACGTTGCCGTGCAGATCCATCGACGATGAGATCAGCGTCGCGGGACCGAGCGCCTCGCGGACGGCGACGGCGAGGTCGCCTTCGGCGTCCTTCATGCCGATCACACTCATCGCGCCGTGGATGTCGAAGAAGAAGCCATCGAAGGGTCCGTCACGACGGATGCTGTCGCGGATGCCCTCAACGATCGCATCCTTCATCCGCTGGTACGTCTGCGGTGCCACCGCTCCCCCGGGAAGGGATCGCCCGTGGTAGATCGGGGTCCACCGTGCCGCCGCCCTGAGCTCGCGTCCCTCGTCGAGGAACGGGTAGTACCCGAGGAGGTCCTCATCCGTGCGGATCGTGAACGCCTCGTCACCCGAGACGTGCGGCGAGAAGGTGCTGGACTCGATGGAGATGCCGGCGATGCCGATGCGGGGCGCGGTGAGTCCGCGCTCGTGCGCATCGGGCAGCGCGCCCATCCAGATCTGACTGGCGTCGAGACGGTCGGTCATGGTGCTCTTTCTGTACGGGTGGAGGACGGATCAGGCGACGGGAACGAGGGCCAGGGCTCGCGCCGAGGCGATCGCGCCGAGCGCGACGGCATCGGCACCGTGGGTGGCGGGGCGGATGCGCAACGGGATGCCCGTGACAGGGGCATCGGTGCGCAGGGCATCGTCGATCCCCGGCTGCAGCAGGTGCCACGCGCGTGCCACACCACCGCCGACGATCGCGTCGGAGATATCGAGCAACGCCGCGGCACTGGCACACGCCGTACCGAGCGCGCGCCCCGCATCATGGAATACCGCCAGCGCATCGGCATCCCCCGCATCCGCCAGCGCGGCGACCTCACGCGAACCGGCAACAGTTCGCCCGGTGCGCGCCGTGTAGCGCAATGCGATGGACGTGCCCGATGCCAGGGTCTCGAGGTGCCCGGTCTGACCGCACGTGCAGAGGAGGTCTCCGTAACCAGGCGTGTGACCGATCTCTCCGGCCGCGCCATGCGGCCCTCGACGCAGTTCGCCGTCCATCAGCACAGCGCCGCCCACTCCGGTGCCGAGCATCACACCGAGCACGTCCTGCTCGTGCGGCGATGCCTCACCGAGCAGGAAGGCGTTGACGTCGTTCTCGACCGTGACCACACAACCGAGACGATCCGCGAGCTCGCTGGCGAGCGGAAAGCCGACCCAGTCGGTGAACGTGGCGGATGCCGCACGAATGGAGCCGGACTCATGGTCGATCACTCCCGCGGCGCCCACCCCGGCCGCACGAACGGTGCGGCCGGATGTGAGCTGGTGCACCAGACGCGCGGCAGCGTCGGCCACGGCCGATCCCCCGTCGGCGACGGGAGCCGGTGCCTCGCCGCGGGCGAGCACGCGTCTGCTCTCATCGCAGACGAGGACGGCGATCTTGGTACCGCCGATATCGATACCGACGAGCAGCGGCCCCTCGAAAGAAGGCATGGTTGTGCCGTGATGGTCTGTCATAACAGTGTCAGCGTCCTCCGAGGCCGGCCATGGCGATGCCCTTGACCAGGTGCTTCTGCAGCGCGATCACGAGGATCGTCGTCGGGATCATCGAGATGATCGACGCGGCCATCTGCAGATCCCATCGAGTTCCGGTCAGGCCCGAGAAGCTCGCCAGACCCACAGGCAGGGTGCCGAGGTTGTTGTAGTCGACCGTGACGATCAGCGGCCACAGGTACGAGTTCCAGAACGAGAGGAAGGTGAACACCGCCAGCACAGCGACCGCCGACTTCGACAGCGGCAGGATGATCTGCAGGAATGTGCGCACGGGGCCGGCACCATCGACGCGAGCGGCTTCTTCGAGCTCATACGGGATGCCGCGGAAGAACTGCCGCATCAAGAACGTACCGAACGCGCCGAACGCGAACGGGAAGATCAGTGCTTGGTACGTGTCGACCCAACCGAACCACTGCATGACCTGGAACATGGGGATGACCAGCACCTCGGCCGGCACCATCAGCGTCGCCAGGAACAGGACGAAGACCGCGTCGCGGCCCTTCCACCGCAAGCGCCCGAAGGCGTAGCCGGCGGTCGTCGACACCACCAGGACGACGAGGGTTCCGGCGACCGAGGTGAACAGCGAGTTGCCGATGTAGGTCCAGAACGGACCGTACTCGAAAACCTCGGCGAAGTTCGACCAGCGGATCTCAGAACCGAACAGCGACGGCGGCATCGCGAACATCTCGCCATTGGGTTTGAGCGCCGAGAAGAACGCGTAGACCAGAGGCAACATGAACAGCAGCGCAGCCACGTAGATGGTGATGTGTGCGAGCACCAGGCGCACGCGCTCCCAGGGTGTCATCGGCGCACGCCCCGAGCGACGCTCGACCTCGACGTGCTCTTCGCCGTCGCGGGTCACCAGCGTCCGGGTGTCGGACTCTGCGACGTCAATGCTCATAGTGCACCCACCTCTTCTGCGCCTTGAACTGGATCGCGGTGACGGTGATGATCAGCGCGAACAGGATCCACGCGCCGGCAGCGGCCAGACCGAGGTCCTGGAACTTGAAGCCCTGGTTGTAGATCCACATCACCAGCGGTTGTGTGGCATTGCCAGGGCCACCACCGGTGAGCATCTGGGGTTGGACGAACACCTGCAACGAGGTGATCATCGTCATGATCGTGGCGAAGAAGATCGCCGGCGAGATCATCGGAACCATGATGCTCCACGTCATCCGGAACCCGCGGGCACCGTCGATACGCGCGGCCTCCATCACGCTTTCGGGCAGCTGCTCCAGGGCAGCCGAGAAGATCAGCATGTTGTAGCCGATCCCCTGCCAGACGCTCATGACGACGACCATGATCATCGCCCAGTTCTTGTCTGCCAGGAAGTTCGGCAGCTCGACGCCGAACCAGGTCTGCGCCAGGCCGTTGAACAGCCCCTGCGGTTGCAGCAGCATCTTCCACACCAGCACGTTGGCCACCATCGGGGTGACGACGGGGATGAAGAAGAGCACACGCAGCGCACCGCGTCCGCGAATGCGGGGTCCGAGGCCGATGGCCAGCGCCAGCGAGAACACAACGCTCAACGGCACGTACAGCAACGTGAACACAATCGTGTTGCGCAGTGCGGGGAGGAAGTTGGGGTCCTCGAAGAGGCGGGCGTAGTTCGCCCCGCCGTTGAAGGTGCGCTCGCCGAACGTCGGCCAGTCGAAGAAGCTCATCACGATGGACAAGACGACCGGCACGATCGTGAAAAGGGCGAGGCCCACCAGGGCTGGGCTTGCGAAGCCCAGCGCCTGGCGCGCCTCGACCTTGGCGAGCGACCCCGAGCGCCGCTTGGGCGCGTTCGTGATCGTCATCTCTCGCTGTTTCTGTTGGGTGTGGTCAGTTGCCGAACTGCTGCTGAGCGGACTCGAGCACTGCCGACATGGACTCCTGGCCGTTGTAGATGCTCACCAGCGACGGCTGGACGAACGTGCCGACCTTGGCCCAGTTGTCAGACACGTACTGACCCTGGACGTTCTCGAAGGCGGCGACGAAGGTGGCCTCGACCTGCTCACGGTATGCCTCGTCGAGCGACTCGAAGTAGAGCGGCTGGCTCTCGGCGCGTGCCGGGTAGCTGCGGCCCGAGGAAGCGATGTAGTCCTGTGCGTCCTTGCTGAGCAGGGAACCGAGCACCTTCAACGCGTCTTCCTTGTTCTCGCAGCTCTCGGCGATGCCGTAGCCCGAGCCGAGGATCAGGCTGAGGTTGCCGTTCTCACCCGTCGGCAGCGGTGCCATACCAGCGGCGAACCCCGCGTCGTTGGTGAGGTATCCGACGGCGTTCCAGGTGCCGTCGACGGCCATCGCGGCGTTCTCGCTGGTGAACTGGTTCTCGCCCCAGCCACCATCCGAGGCGGATGCCACGGGCGCGGCGACCTTCTGCTCGGTCACCAGACCGGCGTACCACTCCGCGGCGTCCGCGAAGGCGGGGTCGGTGAGCTGCAGCGTGCCATCCTGTGCGACCGGCTGCACGCCGCCCTTGGCGATCGGGAGCGCCTGCCACTGGAAGTCGCCCATGCCGATGCCGAAGCCGTACTTGCCATCGGTGGTGGCCTTGGCCGCGATCGCTTCGAAGTCGTCGAAGGTCCAGCCGATGCTCGGCAGGTCGGCGCCCGCGGCGGTGAGCTGGTCCTCGTTGTAGTACGTCAGCATCGTTGCGACATCGAAGGGCACACCGTACATGTCGCCCTTGTTCGAGAGGATCTCGAGGCTGCCCTCTGCGAAGTCAGACGCGGCCAGGCCGGCAGTGGCGAGGTCGTCGTCGGTCAGCTTGGTGAAGCCCGAGGTGTAGCTGGCGAGCATGCCGGAGTTCATGCCGGTGACGCAGGCCATGTTGCCGGAGGCCATGTTGGTGGTGAGCTTGGTGAAGAAGTCACCCCACGGTGCCGTGCGCAGCTCGACCTTGATGTCCGGGTTCTGCTCGCGCACGACATCCATCTGCGCCTCCAGCGCAGCCGTGTCGTCCTCGCTGCCGGCCCACATGTCGACGACGATCGTGTCGCCGTCCGCTGCACCACCACCTGCACTGGTGCAACCCGTCAGTGCAACCGCTACGCCAGCAACGGCGACCACTGCACCCACACGCATCTTCTTCATTGAATGTCTCCTCGCGGAAAGGTCATTTGATTCGGGTATCGAAACAACTTAGTGTTTCTCTGTACGAAGATACGCTGTCATAGTTCGCGACATGCCGCAACCCGAACATCCGATCTTTAGCCCCCGCACGCGGCATCCGCGTTGCCGGTAGCCTGACCAGCACCGACTCCAGAAAGCGAGCACATGAGCCCCACTCCTGACCACACGTCGGAGGATGCCGCCGTCCGGCTGATCCTCGACCTCGTCGCCCGCGGCGAGGCCGATTCCCGCAGCGAGCTCGCTGCGCGGCTCGGGATCGCCCCCTCGACGGTAGGGCTGCGCGTGCAGCGCCTGCTCGATGCCGGCCTTCTCGTCGAGGCCGGCGACGGCGCCTCGCGCGGTGGACGCCGCCCGCGCGTTCTGCGGCTCGCCCCCGACAGCGGCGTCGTGCTCTCGGTCGATCTCGGCGGTGGTCACGCCCGCATCGGCCGACACGACCTCAGCGGCGCGCTGCAGCAGGTGCACACCTTCGACATCGATCTCTCCGACGGCCCCGTCGCCACCCTTGACACGCTCGTGCCCGCCCTGCGTGAGCTGACGGGCGAACATCGACTGCACGCCGTCGGTGTCGGTCTGCCCGGCCCGGTGGACATCACCACCGGCTCCGTCGATCAGCCCTCGCGCATGCCCGGCTGGCCCGCGTTCCGAGTCGGCGAACACCTGCGGGCGAGCCTAGACGTGCCGGTCGTCGTCGACAACGACGCCAACCTCGCGGCGCTCGGCGAACATCGCGCACAGCTGGGCACCACGGGGCACAGCATCACCGTGAAGGCCGGAACCGCCGTTGGCAGTGGGATCATCGTGGCCGGCGACGTGCACCGCGGCGCGACGTCCGCAGCCGGAGACATCACCCATACGCGCATCGACGGCAGCGGCGACATCCCCTGTTCCTGCGGCAACACGGGGTGCCTGGAGACGGTCGCGAGCGGCGCCAGCCTCGTTCGCCAAATGCGCGAGCGCGGGCGGTCCGATGTCGCCACCACGAACGACGTACTCCTGCTCGCACGCGATGCCGACCCGGTCGCGACCACGCTCGTGCGCACGGCGGGCACGCATCTCGGCCAGGCACTGTCCGGCGTGGTGAACTTCTTCAACCCGCATGCGGTCTTCCTCACCGGCAGCATGAGCGCCTCAGAGCCCTTCATCGCCGCGGTGCGCAGCCGCGTGTACGAGGCGTGCCACCCCCTGGCGACGCAGACCCTGCGCATCGAGGCCGCCGTCACGGGCGCCGACGCGATCCTGCACGGCGCCGCACGCCTCGCGCTCGATAGCCTGGAGTTCTCGGCCACCGCCGCCTGAGCGGCGCTCAGAGCCCTTTCAAGGTGAGCTCGATCACGGGCATCAGTACGTCGGGGCGCCGTACCGGAAGGTGCACGGTGAGAGTGCCCGCCGCCTCACCCGCGGGCGTCATGTGCGACGCCTGCTGCTCCGGATCGGAGACGGTTGTCTTCAACCACGAACCATCGTTGAGCAGACGCGCGAACGAAACCTTGTCACCGAGGTCGGGCAGGTGCACGAAGCCGAGCGGCCAGCTGAACAGATGCAGGTACAACCGGTCGCCACGCCGGGTGTACACACCCTCACGAGGGGGCGTGAAGTCGGCGTGCCCGGCACCGACGATGGCGTCACGATGCAGCAGCATCCACTGCCCGATCTCGTCGAGCGTGTGCGCGTCGCGCGGCGCGATCGCACCGCGTCCGTCCGGCCCGATGTTCAGCAGCATGTTGCCGTCCATCGACACCGAATCGGCGAGCATCTGAACCAGCAGCGTCGGCGACTTCTGGTCCATGTTGTCGCGGTGGTAGCCCCACGATCCGTTGAGCGTCTGGCAGGCCTCCCAGACCTGCGGCACACCACCCACGGTCAGCGGAGCCGTCGGCTGGTACTGCTCGGGAGTGACGAAGTCGGCCGGGATGCCCAACCGGTCATTCACCAGCATGTCCGGCTGCAGCTCTCGGCACATCGCCAGCAGCTCGGACGCCGCCCAGTCCTCAGGGCCCTTGCCCGCCCAGCCGTCCTTGTGCTCCGGGTAGGTGAAGTCGAAGAACAGGTAGTCGATCTGCCCGTACTCGGTCAGCAGCTCCCGCACCTGCCCGTGCAGGTACGCGCGATACCGTGCCATGTCGCGGCCCGCGTTGAGCTCGCCGGCGTTCGGGTCATCGCGTCGGGGGTGCACCCAGTCCACCGTGAAGTCGGGGTGATGCCAGTCGATCAACGAGTGATACAGCCCCACCTTGAGGCCCTCGGCGCGTAGCGCGCCGACGTACTCGCGCACCAGATCACGTCCACACGCGTCGACCGATGTGAAGTCCGTGAGCTTCGAGTCCCACAGGCAGAAGCCGTCGTGGTGCTTCGTGGTGAGCACCACATAGCCCATGCCGGCCTCTTTGGCGGTGCGGGCGATCTGCGCAGCATCGAATCGGTCGGGATCGAAATGATCGAAGTACGGCCGGTAGTCGGCGTCGGTGATCCGCTCGTAGTTCTGGACCCACTCGTGGCGCGCTGCCACGCTGTAGATGCCGAAGTGCACGAACAAGCCGAACCGGGCGTCATCGAACCATTGCTGTCGCATGCCTCAAGTCTGGCACAGACATCCGATGTCTATGCCCGCAGAGACAGAAATGGGCACCCCGCGGGGTGCCCATTTCTGTGGTTGAAGGATCAGCGTGCGGCGCTGCCCTCGACGTAGTCCTCGTCCTGCGACTTCCAGGCGAACAGCGAACGCAGTTCCTTGCCGGTGACCTCAATGGGGTGACCCTGCTCCTTCTCACGAAGGGCCAGGAACTCCTCGGCACCGTTGTCCTGGTCGTCGATGAAGCGCTTCGCGAACGCACCCGACTGGATGTCGGACAGCACGGCCTTCATGCTCTCCTTGACGCGCTCGTCCACGACGCGCGGGCCCGAGACGTAGTCACCGAACTCAGCGGTGTCGGAGATCGACCAGCGCTGCTTGGCGATGCCGCCCTCCCACATCAGGTCGACGATGAGCTTGAGCTCGTGCAGCACCTCGAAGTACGCGATCTGCGGCTGGTAGCCCGCCTCGACGAGCGTCTCGAAACCGGCCTGCACGAGGTGGCTCATGCCACCGCAGAGAACGGCCTGCTCGCCGAACAGGTCGGTCTCGGTCTCTTCGGTGAAGGTCGTCTTGATCACACCGGCGCGGGTGCCGCCGATCGCCTTCGCGTACGACAGCGCGGTCTGCCAGGCCGAACCCGACGCGTCGCGCTCGACGGCGATGATGTCCGGGATGCCACGACCTGCGACGAACTCACGGCGCACGGTGTGGCCGGGCGCCTTCGGGGCGATCAGGATCACGTCGACGCCCTCGGGCGCGTCGATGTAGCCGAAGCGGATGTTGAAGCCGTGCGCGAAGGCAAGCGTCTTGCCCGCGGTCAGCTTGTCCTTGATCGAGTCGGTGTAGATCGTGCGCTGGTGCTGGTCCGGCGCGAGGATCATGATGACGTCCGCCCACTCGGCAGCGTCGGCGACCGTCTTGACGGCGAAGCCGGCCTCTTCGGCCTTGGCGATCGACTTCGAGCCCTCCTTGAGGGCGATCGCGACCTCGACGCCCGAGTCGCGCAGGTTCATCGCGTGCGCGTGGCCCTGCGAGCCGTAGCCGACGATGGCGACCTTCTTGCCCTGGATGATCGAGAGGTCGGCGTCGTCGTCGTAGAAGATCTCGGTGCTCACTTGTGTTTCTCCTTGATAGTGGTTCGGATGTGGGCCCGGCACGGGACGTCGGGCCCTGAGTCGGTTGTCTAGCCGCGCAGGACGCGCTCGGTGATGCTCTTGCTTCCGCGGCCGATGGCCAGAAGGCCGGACTGCGCCAGTTCCTTGATGCCGAACGGCTCGAGCGCCCGCAGCAGTGCCTGCACCTTGCCCTTGTCGCCGGTGACCTCGATCACCACGGCGTCGGGTGCGTAGTCGACGACCGAGGCGCGGAAGAGGTTGACGACCTCGAGAACGTTGGAGCGGGTGTTGTTGTCGGTGCGCACCTTCACGAGCATGTGCTCGCGCTGCACCGACGACGACTGCTCCAGCTCGACGATCTTGATCACGTTCACGAGCTTGTTCAACTGCTTCGTGACCTGCTCCAGCGGCAGTGCGTCGACATCCACGACGACGGTGATGCGCGAGATGCCGGGCACCTCGGTCACGCCCACCGCGAGGGACTCGATGTTGAACCCGCGACGGGCGAACAGGCCCGCCACCCGGGTCAGCAGACCAGGCGTGTCCTCGACCAGGAGGCTCAGCACGTGTGTCGACATGGCTCAGATCTCCTCATCGAAGGCGGGGGCGTGATCACGGGCGTACTGCACGTAGCTGTTGCTGACGCCCTGCGGCACCATCGGCCAGACCATGGCGTCGGCGCTCACCACGAAGTCGATGACGACGGGGCGGTCGTTGGTCTCCAGTGCGGTCTGGATGGCGGCATCCACGTCCTCCTCCTTCTCAACGCGCAACGCGAGGCAGCCGTACGCCTCGGCGAGCTTGACGAAGTCGGGGATGCGCACCGTGCCGTGGCCGGTGTTCAGGTCGGTGTTCGAGTGCCGACCGTCGTAGAACAGCGTCTGCCACTGCCGCACCATGCCCAGGGACGAGTTGTTGATGATCGCGACCTTGATCGGGATGTTGTTGATGACGCAGGTCGCCAGCTCCTGGTTGGTCATCTGGAAACACCCGTCGCCGTCGATCGCCCACACGACACGATCCGGCTCGGCGACCTTTGCCCCCATGGCGGCCGGCACCGAGTAGCCCATCGTGCCCGCGCCGCCCGAGTTGAGCCACGAGTTCGGGCGCTCGTACTTGATGAACTGCGCCGCCCACATCTGGTGCTGGCCGACGCCCGCCGCGTAGATCGCGTCCGGCCCGGTCAGCTCGCCGATGCGCTGGATCACGTGCTGAGGCGCCAGCAGACCATCATCCGTCGACGCGTAGCCGAGGGGGAACTCAGCCTTCAGCCCATCGAGATACGACCACCACTCCTCGGTGTCGGGACGGCTGCCCGAGATCGCACCGCGGAAAGCGGTGTCGAGGTCGACCAGCACGTCACGCACGTCGCCGACGATGGGCACATCCGCCGTGCGGATCTTCGAGATCTCGGCCGGGTCGATGTCGACGTGCACGACCTGGGCATTCGGCGCGAACAGCGACGCCTTGCCGGTGACGCGGTCGTCGAAGCGGGCACCGAGCGACACGATCAGATCGGACTCCTGCAGCGCCAGCACGGCAGGAACCGTGCCATGCATGCCGGGCATGCCCAGGTGCTGCGGGTGCGAGTCAGGGAAAGCACCCCGCGCCATCAGCGTGGTGACCACGGGGGCCCCCGTCGACTCGGCGAGCACACGCAGCTCGGCTGCGGCGCCACCGCGGATCACACCGCCGCCGACGTACAGCACCGGCTTCTTCGCGTCGGCGAGCAGCCGGGCCGCGGCCTGGATCTGCTTGCCGTGCGCCTTGGTGACCGGGCGGTAGCCGGGCAGATCGATCTTGGGCGGCCAGATGAAGGGGGCGACCGTCTGCTGAGCGTCCTTCGTGATATCGACCAGCACCGGACCAGGACGGCCCGTCGAGGCGATCTCGAACGCCGCCGCGATCGCACCCGGGATGTCTTCGGCACGCCGCACCAGGAACGAGTGCTTCGTGACGGGCATCGTGATCCCCACGATGTCGGCTTCCTGGAAGGCGTCGGTTCCCATCAGCGTCGAGAACACCTGGCCGGTGATCGCGACCAGCGGCACCGAGTCCATGTAGGCGTCGGCGATCGCCGTGACGAGGTTCGTCGCGCCGGGGCCCGATGTCGCGATGCACACGCCCACCTTGCCGGTGGCCGCGGCATACCCCTCGGCCGCGTGTCCGGCACCCTGCTCGTGGCGCACAAGCACGTGCCGCAGGCCCGAGGCGTCCATCAGCGGGTCGTAGACCGGCATGATGGCGCCGCCGGGAATGCCGAACACGTCGGTCACGCCGAGCTTCTCGAGCGAGCGGACAACCGCCTCAGCACCGGAGATCTCGGGCGCCGAGGCAGCGCGTGCGGGTGGCCGGGGCACGGCCGGAGCGGAATCAGCAGTCATGTCATTCCTTGTGATCGATATGCCCGAAGAGCGGTTGCGTCCCTGAACTCGTCGCAGGGTCAACCGGTCGTCGCGCCCTCCGCTGCGGAGCGCACGAGACGGGAGTACTTGGCGAGGACGCCACGGGTATAGCGCGGGGGTAGGGGCTCCCAGCCAGAGCGGCGGGAGCTCAACTCGTCCTCCTCGACGAGTAGCTCGAGGGAGCGAGCCGCGATATCGACCCGTATCAGATCACCATCGCGCACGAAGGCGATGGGACCAGCGTCCACCGCTTCGGGTGCTATGTGGCCGATGCACAGGCCGGTTGTGCCGCCTGAGAATCGTCCGTCCGTCAAGAGTAGTACATCTTTTCCGAGGCCCGCGCCCTTGATGGCTCCGGTGATGGCGAGCATCTCGCGCATACCCGGCCCACCCTTGGGTCCCTCGTAGCGGATGACCACCACGTCACCGGCGCTGATCTCGCCGGCCGCCAGCGCATCCATGGCCGCGCGCTCGCGCTCGAACACGCGGGCGGGCCCCTCGAACACGTCGGCGTCGAAGCCGGCTGACTTCACCACGGCACCTTCGGGAGCCATCGAGCCGTGCAGGATCGTGATGCCACCCGAGGCGTGGATCGGGTTGTCGAACGTGTGGATGACGTCACCGTCGACGGGGTCGGGGTTCAGGTCGCGCAGGTTCTCGGCGACCGTCTTGCCGGTGACGGTCAGTGCGTCGCCGTGGATGAGGCCCTCGTCGAGCATGGCCTTCATCACGACGGGGATGCCACCGTGACGGTCGACGTCGTTCATGACGTACTTGCCGAAGGGCTTCATGTCGGCGATGTGCGGCGTCTTGTCACCGATGCGGTTGAAGTCGTGCAGGGTCAGGTCGACGCCCGCCTCGCGGGCGATCGCCAGAAGGTGCAGCACGACGTTGGTCGATCCGCCCAGTGCCATCGCCAGGGCGACGGCGTTCTCGAACGACTCCTTGGTGAGGATGTCCTTGGTGGTGATGCCCTGGCGCAGCAGTTCGACGACGGCCTCACCCGAGCGGTGCGCGAAGTAGTCGCGGCGGCGGTCGGCCGAGGGCGGCGCCGCCGAGCCCGGCAGGCTCAGTCCGAGTGCCTCGGCGACGGATGCCATCGTGTTGGCCGTGTACATGCCGCCGCAGGCGCCTTCGCCGGGCGCGAAGGCGCATTCGATGCGCTTGAGGTCCTCTTCGGTCATGCGACCCGCTCGACAGGCACCAACGCCCTCGAACGAGTCGATGATCGTGATCTCTTTCTCGGTGCCGTCCGAGAGCTTGACCCAGCCGGGTGCGATCGACCCGGCGTACAGGAAGACGCTCGACAGGCCGAGGCGGGCGCTGGCCATGAGCATGCCGGGGATGGACTTGTCGCAGCCGGCGAGCAGCACGCTGCCGTCGAGGCGCTCGGCCATCATCACCGTCTCGACGGAGTCGGCGATGACCTCGCGCGAGACGAGCGAGAAGTGCATGCCCTCGTGCCCCATCGAGATGCCGTCCGACACCGAGATGGTGCCGAACTGCAGCGGGTAACCGCCACCCGAGTGCACGCCTTCTTTGGCGCCCTGTGCGAGCCGGTCAAGGCTCAGGTTGCAGGGGGTGATCTCGTTCCAGCTCGAGGCGATGCCGATCTGGGGCTTGTCCCAGTCGGCGTCGCCCATGCCGACGGCACGGAGCATGCCTCGCGAGGTGGTCGCCTCGATGCCGTCGGTCACGACGCGGCTGCGGGGCTTGATGTCGATGTCAGAGGTGGCGCCGGGCGCGCCGGTGTGAGCTTCGGGGGTGGCCATGACGGCAGTCTATTCCCGACTGGCGCCCCGCTCGGTCGCGATGACGCGCAGAAGCTCCGCGATCTGCTGCGGAGACTCCACCCGAAGGGTTGCTGCGCTCGGTCCGGCGCCGACCCGAACGCCCAGATCACCCGTCTGCAGCACCTGCAGCGCATCCTCGTCGGTGACGTCGTCACCGGCGAACAGCACCCCCGTCGCACCGGTGTGCGCGCGCAGCACGCCGATGGCGGCGTCCTTCCCCTCGTCGCGCGACGAGAACTCGAGGATCCGATCGCCGGTGCGGCGTCGCCAGTGCGGCGCGCGGCGTGCGAGCACCTCATCCGCCTGTGAGAACGCCGCGCGCTCGACGGTGGGCTCGGCGGGGCGTCCGTGGATGCCGATGCCGAAGGTCTTGGTCTCCAGCGCGACTCCTGCGTATTGAGCCATCAGCGGCGCGAGCTCGTCGAGCAGCGCGTCGCGCAACGCGGTCTCGTCGGCGGTCGGCACGATGTCCTGCTCGCCCTCGCCGGGGTACCAGTACTGCGCGCCGTGGGATCCGGCGAGCACGACCGGCGAGTCGTCGAGGTGTTCGGCGATCTCGCGCAGGTGCGCGAGGCTTCGGCCTGAGACGAACGCCACCGTGGTGTGCGGCAGTGCCGTCAGGCGCGCGATGGCATCCGATACCTCGGGAACGGCGCGGGCCGACATCGGTTCGTGCACCAGCTCGGATGCCGTGCCGTCGAAGTCCAGAGCGACCAGCAGCCGCGGGGTGCGCGCGATCGCGACGACGTCCGGGTCGGTCGAAGCAGGGTCCCAGGTGCGCGTCATCGGCTCGCCGCCGCTCCGTCGCGCTCGCGCGAGGCCTCGTCCAGGGCCGACAGGAACGACTGCGACCAGGCGCTGACGTCGTGCTCGAGCACGCGCCTGCGCAGCGAGCGCATGCGCTTGGACTGTTCAGAGCGCGGCATCTCGATCGCGGTCATGATCGCGTCCTTCAGCCCCTCGATGTCATGCGGATTGACGCGCACCGCCTGGCGCAGCTCGTCGGCAGCCCCGGTGAACTCACTGAGCACGAGAACGCCCCGATTGTCGCCGCGTGTGGCGATGTACTCCTTGGCCACCAGGTTCATGCCGTCGCGCAACGCCGTGACGAGCATGACGTCGGCCGCCAGGTACATCGCGACCATCTCCTCGCGCGGATACCCCTGGTGCAGGTAGCGGATGGCGGTGTGGCCGAGAGTGTCGTGGTCTCCGTTGATGCGGCCGATGGCGAGCTCGACCTCGTCGCGAAGGTGCATGTACGCGTCGACACGTTCACGGCTGGGACTGGCGACCTGGATGAACGCCGCGTCCTCGACCGAGATATGGCCCTGATCGAGCAGTTCGCCGTATGCCTTGATGCGATGGCGGATGCCCTTGGTGTAGTCGAGCCGGTCAACACCGAGCAGAATGCGCTTCGGGTTCCCCAGTCCCTCGCGGATCTCCTGCGCGCGCGCCTGGATGTCGGGCCGTGCTGCGAGCTCGCGGTACGGGGTGGTGTCGATCGAGATCGGGAAGGCCTTGACCAACGGGCGACGCCCATCGGGCAGTGCGATCGTCGTGGCCTTGGTCTCGTAGCCCAGTCTGCGCTTGGCCGCCGCGAGAAAGTTGGTGGCATCCTGCGCGCGCTGGAAACCGATCACGTCGGCACCCAGCAGGCCGCGCAGCACTTGGTCGCGCCACGGCAGCTGTGCGTACAACCCGTGGGCCGGGAACGGAATGTGGTGGAAGTAGCCGATCGTGACGTCGGGTCGCAGGTTGCGCACCATCTCGGGAACGAGCTGCAGCTGATAGTCGTGCACCCAGACGGTACCGCCCTTCGACACCGCCGTCGCGGCGGCCTCGGCGAAGCGCAGGTTCACCGACACGTACGCCTCCCACCACTCCCGGTGGTACTGGGGCGGGGCGATCACATCGTGGTACAGGGGCCAGATGGTGTCGTTCGAGAAACCTTCGTAGTACTGCTCGACCTCGTCAGCGCTCAGCCGCACCGGCAGCAGCCGGATGCCGTCGGCGGTGAACGGTGAGATGTCGAGGTCGGGCTGACCGGCCCAGCCGACCCAGGCACCGTCGACACTGCGCATCATCGGCTCGAGCGCCGCGACCAGACCGCCCGGGGAGGTGCGCCAGATCTCGTCGCCGTCGGGGGTCAGAATCCGATCCACGGGCAGACGGTTGGCTACGACGACGAACTCTGCGGTGGTCACTGGGCGACTCCTCTGCTCGGAGCCTCCAGGCTACCCAGTGCCGCCGATCAGCGTCGGATCGGTGTCATGAAGCGATTCGCGATACCCGCGGCCAGGACGATCGACGACGCCACCAACGGCATCATCAGCGCCGCCTGCGTGCCGACGGACTCAGCGAGCTCGCCCGTCACGGCCGACGCCAGGGCCTGCCCGACCACGACCCCCGAGCCGAGCATGGTCATGACGGTCGCAGAGCGTCCGAGAGGGCTGCGCGAGGCGCCGAGACTGTACTGCGTGACCAGGGTCGGCCCGACGCCGATCCCCAGCAACGCGAGCGCGAGCGTCATCATGCCCACGCTCGACGCGGTGACGACCAGCGCCGACCCGGCGAGCAGGATGCCACCGAAGACGAGCCATCTCGCGGCCAGGGTGAACCGTGCCGGTAGCCACGCGACCCCCAGGGCGAGGATGGCCGAGCCGATGCCCATCACGCCATAGAGCAAGCCGGCCTGCTCGGGCGCACCGCGGTCGGCCATGAACGCGGTCAAAGCGGTCAGCGTCGATCCGAAGAACAGCCCGACGCCGAAGATCCCGACCACGACCGTCAGCAGTGCCGGGTGGAACAGTTCCGACACGGCGGATGGCGCCGCTCCCCCCGGCGTCCGCGTCGCCGACACATGCCGGCCGGTCGGGTGCAGGGCGAACGCTCCCACGAACACGAGCGTCAGCACTGCGGCGAGCACGATCGGCGCCCACGGTGCGATGAACGAAGCCAGGATGCCGACGAGGAACGGCCCGAAGACGAAGACCGTCTCATCCGCCGCTGACTCGTACGACATCGTCGCCGAGGTGGTTCGGGCGCGGCGCGCCTCGGGCATCCGCTCGTCGATGATGGTGACCAGGCGCGAACGCGACATCGGCGACACCTGCGGGGCGCTCGCGCCGATCGCGAAGCCGGCGGCGAGCACCGCGACGTCGGTGGCGGGGCTGTAGACCACCAGCGCGAACACCGCGAGCATGGCGGAGTTGACGACGGCCGCTGCCACCAGCACCGGTCGCTGACCATACCGGTCAGCCGCAGCGCCCAGAAACGGACCGATCAGCGCGGTACCCGCGCCGACCGCCGCCGACGACAGGCCACCGAGCGACAGCGATCCGCGGGCGGTGACCACCATCGTGAGCACGCCGACCACCATCATCGCGAAAGGCAGTCGGGCCACGAAGGCGATGAGGAAGTATGGCCAGCCTGCCATCGTGAACAGGCTCGGTGACGTCGTAGGAGATGTCTGTGTCATGGCTCTCGCGCGTCGAGGACGCGGGTCGGGTGCCGCCGATTTCCGCCGGGATGCCGACGGCCGGTAGATACACAGGTGAAGGCGCGGAGGCGCCGTACAGAAGTGTAGTCGAGCCGACCGATATTAACCTGAAGGCCAGGATAGGTTAGGCTCACCTAGCCCCACCCGATGCAAGAAGAAGCGACACCCGTGAGCACCGCCTCCCCCACCACCGTCGTCGACCTGCTCCGCGGCCACCCGACGGCCACCGCCGTGTGCACGGACGACGGCGATCTCACCTACGCAGAACTCGCCAACCTGGTCGGCGCCGCACGCGAAGCGCTCGGCACGACACGACGACTCGTGCTCGTCAAGGGCGCGAACACAGTGTCCGCGCTCACCGCGTACCTGGGTGCTCTCGCCGGCGGCCACCCGGTGCTGCTGGCCCCCGGTGGCGACGATGAATCGGCCGTGCGCACGCGGCAGACGCTCATCGAGCGTTTCGACCCGGACATCCTCACCGGCGACGGGACGATCATCGAGCGCAGGCCGGGCACCGCGCACACCCTGCACGAAGATCTCGCGCTCCTCACCAGCACATCCGGTTCCACGGGCTCGCCGAAGCTCGTCCGCATCTCAGCCGACGCTCTGCTGTCCAACGCCGCCGCGATCGCCGAGTACCTGCGACTCGAGCACGACGACCGCGCGATCACCACCCTCCCGATGCACTACTGCTACGGACTGTCGGTCATCAACAGTCACCTGCTCGCCGGAGGCAGCCTGGTGCTCTCGGACCTCTCCGTCACCGACGAGCGATTCTGGCCACGCGCAGCGCAGACGAGCATCACCGGTCTCGCCGGCGTGCCCTACACATTCGATCTGATCGACGCCGTCGGCGGTACCGAAAGGCTGCCCCGCAGCATCCGCTATCTGACGCAGGCCGGCGGGCGTCTGCCCGCCGAGCGCGTGCGCGCGCTCGCCCGGGCCGGACGCGCGCAGGGCTTCGAGTTCTTCAGCATGTACGGGCAGACCGAGGCAACGGCCCGGATGTCGTACGTGCCGTCCGAGGACGCCGAACGGGCAGCGGGCTCGATCGGCCGACCGATCCCCGGCGGATCATTCCGTATCGACGCCCACGACGGCGAGTCGGGTGAACTGGTGTACTCCGGCCCGAACGTCATGCTCGGCTACGCCGAACAACCTGCCGACCTCGCGCTGGGTCGGTCGGTGCACGAGCTGCGCACCGGCGATCTCGCGCGATGGCGACCGGATGGCTATGTCGAGATCGTCGGCCGGATGAACCGCTTCGTGAAGGTCTTCGGGCTGCGCGTGGATCTCGACGCCGTACAGAGTCACCTCGACGACGTCGGGATTCCGTCGCGCGCTGCGGCCGACGGCGAGGAACTGCTCGTCTTCGTCCGACACGGTCGCGACGCGACCCGAGCGCGCGACGAGGTGTCACAGCGTGTCGGTCTGCCCGCGACGGCGGTGACCGTGCACGTCGTGGACGCGTTCCCGGTGACCTCATCGGGCAAGCCTGACAATGCTGCGCTCGTCGCGCACCACCGCGCCGAGCGCGCCGCCGCGCCGTCGTCGGAGGCGCGCTCGGCTGAGGAGATCACTCCCGCTCGCGTGCGCGACGTCCTCGCCGTGTGCACGGGCAGAGCGGATGCCACGATCGACGACAGCTTCGCCGGGCTCAGCGGCGACTCCTTGAGCTACGTCGAGGCCGCCGTGCGCCTGGAGGATCTGCTCGGTCCGCTCCCCCGCGACTGGCCGTCGCGATCAGGCACCGAGCTCGCCGCCCTCGGCGCGACGGGCCGCGCACCCGGCACGGATGCTGCCCGCGTGGCAGACTCCGCCCAGGGCGGCCCCACTGCGCAAGAGGCGACGCCCCGCCGCGCCATCGCCGCGCTCGAGACGCCCGTGCTTCTGCGCGCGATCGCGATCGTCCTGGTCGTGGGCACGCACGCGGACCTGTTCCTCGGCGACGGCTTCTCGCTCAAGGGCGGCGCTCATCTGCTGCTCGTGGTCGCCGGGTACAACCTCGCCCGGTTCGCACTGTCACCGTCGGCACGGGACCGCCCGCGCCGACTGCTCACCGCGGTGGCGCAGATCGCTGTCCCGGCCGTGCTGTGGATCGGCGCCGTCGGACTGCTCAGTGGCAAGTACGACCCGACGACCGCCCTGCTCGTGAACAACGCCGTGCCCGCGGACGGCCTGTGGAACGAACAGTGGCAGTTCTGGTTCCTCGAGGCGGTGGTGTGGACCATGCTGCTGCTCTCAGCGGCCTTCGCGATACCGGCCGTCGATCGGCTCGAACGTCGAACCCCCTGGGCCTTCGCGCTGGGTGCTCTCTTCGTGACCGTCGCCGTGCGCTTCGCACTGCTCGGCCTGGACCCCGCTCAGCACGTGGAACGATATGCCATCGCCACCGTGCTCTGGTGCATCGCGCTCGGGGCCGTCATCGCGCGTGCCGACAGCACACGCCGGCGCGCTCTGGCGACGGTGATCGCGGTCGCCCTCATCCCCGGGTTCTTCGGCGATCCACTGCGCGAGGCCATCGTGGCCCTCGGTGTGCTCGCGCTGATCTGGGTGCCGGCCGTACCGGTGCCGACCGCGGTGCGTCCCGTGCTCACCACACTCGCCTCGGCCTCGCTGTTCATCTACCTCACCCACTGGGTGGTGTACCCGCCGTTCGAGCTGACCGCGCCCGCGGTCGGGACGGTCCTCTCCCTCGCGGTCGGTGTCGTCGTCTGGGCCCTGTACCGCCGCGCGCAGCGCGCCGTCAGCGCGCGGGATAGAGCACAGCGCCACCGCCGACGCGCAGGGTGATGACGTCGCCGTCGTTGGTCTCGGCAGCGCGGTGCGTAGGCACCTGCAACCAGACGCGGGTGCGGTCCTCCCCCATGATGTCGACACGCAGCTCCGTGCGGGCGCCGACGGCGCGCCGTGCCGTGATCGTCGCCGAGCCCGCGATGGTCCCCTCGGCGCCGGTCGCGTCAGAGACCATCTCCAGCTGGCTGGGGCGCACCATGGCGAGGATCTCGGGGGCACCTGCCGACAGATCATGCCGCACGGACACCGTTCCGAGCGCGCACGTGATCGTGCCGGAATTCTCCCTGCGCGCGCGCAGGTACAGCGCGTCTCCGAGGAAGTCCGCCGTGGCCCGATCGGCCGGCGCATCGAACACGGCCCCGGGCTCACCGTGCTGAGCGAGTCTGCCCGCCGTGACCACACCGATAAGGTTCCCGAACGACAGCGCTTCGTCCTGATCGTGGGTGACCAGCACCGTAGTCACCCGGGCGTGCTCGAGGATGTCGATCGTCGCCTCACGCGTCTGCGCGCGCAGGCCCGCATCGAGGGCGCTGAACGGCTCGTCCAGCAGCAGCACGCCGGGCGCGGGCGCGAGCGCTCGGGCCAGTGCCACCCGCTGCTGTTGACCGCCCGACAGCTCGTGCGGACGGCGATCGGCGAGTTCCGGCGCCAGCGAGGTGAGCTCCATCATCTCGCGCACCCGCTGCGCCCGCCCCGGTCCACGCGACAGGCCGAAGGCGATGTTGGCGGCCACCGTGAGGTGCGGAAAGAGCGCACCGTCCTGCGGCACGTATCCGATGCCTCGGCGGTGGGCGGGCACCGAGGTGCGGGGGTCGGCGAGCAGCGTGTCACCGAGCACGATGCTGCCTCTGTCGGGCCGCTCGAATCCGGCGATCAGCCGCAACAGCGTGCTCTTGCCGCTGCCGGATGCTCCCACGAGTGCCATCCGCGCACCGTCCGGTACGGCGAAGTCGACGTCTCGGAGTACCTCGGTCGCACCGAAGGACTTGCCCACACGTTCGAGTCGAAGAGTCATGCACGCCCCGTCGCTTCAGAGAACATCAGATGCACGGCCGGTACCGACAGTGCGATCAGCGTCAGCGCGTAGGGAGCGGCCGACACGTAGTCGAGGGCTGAGGCTGCCGACCAGAACCCGGTCGCAACGGTCTCGGTGCCGATCGGCGCGAGGAGCAGCGTGGCCGTCAGCTCGTTCGAGGCGCCGAGCGCCACCAGCGCCGCTCCGCTGGCGGCGGCGGGCACGAGCAACGGCACGGTGACGCGCAGGCGGGCCCGCCAGGGCGGGACGCCCAACGAACGGGCTGACTCTTCCCAGGCGGGCGAGATCTGGGCGAGCCCGGCGCGCAACGGCACGAGTAGCCGCGGCAGGAACAGGATCGCGTACGCCACGATCACGGTGACGGCCGTTTGGTACAGCATCGGGGCGACCGTGAGTGTGACCCCCACCAGTGCCAGCGCCACGATGATTGCAGGAAAGCTCCCGGCGACATAGAAGGCGCCCTCCAGCGTGCCGCTGATCCGTCCGCGGTGACGTACCGCCAGCCAAACGACAGGCAGTGCCACGAGCAGGCACACCAGCGCTCCACCCACCGATAGCAGCACCGTCTGGCCGGCCGCGGGCACGACCGACGTCCAGTCGTCGAGTCCGCTGCTCAGCGACCATCGCAGCACCGAAGACAGCGGGACGAGCACCGCTGCACTGAGGAAGACGAGCAGGGCGAGCACCGCCGGCGCGGTCCAGCGACCGAGGTCCGCGCGTCCGCCGGGGCGGGATGCGGCGCTGCGCGACAGCCGCGACGTGCCCCGCAGGCGGTTCTCACCGATCACGAGCAGAAGGCACAGAGCGGCAAGCACTACTCCGAGGGCGGCCGCGAGAGCACCGCCGAAGTTCGCACGGTAGGCGTCCATGATCGCGGTGGTGAACGTGCCGAACTCGAGGAACGCGAACGCGCCGTACTCCGCGAGGAGGTGCAGTCCGACCACGAGGCCACCGCCGATGGCGGCCATCCTCAGCTGTGGCAGCACCACACGCGCGAACACCCGCCATGGACCGAGCCCGAGCGAGCGAGCGCTCTCTTCGAGCGCAGGGTCAAGGCCGCGCAGGGCCGCGACCGCCGGCAGGTACACCAGCGGTGAGTACGCGCAGGCGGCGATCAGCACCGCACCGCCGAGCCCGCCCAGCCAGGGGGCGACGCTCGCCCAGCCGTAGCTGGTCACGAACGCGGGGATCGCCAAGGGCGCCGCCAACGCGATCGCGAAGAACCGGCGCAGCGGCAACGACGTTCGCTCGACCAGCCATGCCCCGCCGATGCCCACGACGAGCGTGGCGGCCACTCCCAGAACCACGAGCAGCACCGTGTTGACGGTCAGCTCGGCGACTTTCGGGCGCACGAGCAGCTCGACCAGTCGAGGAAGGCCCGTCTGGATCGACGACACGACCACATAACCGACGGGGATCAGTGCGATCGCAGCGGCCGCGGCGACGCCGATTGCCAGCATCCAGGGGTACGACCGTGCGCCGCGCGGACGCACTGTACCCGCCTGGCGCTCGGCTGTGGGTGTCAGAGCAGTCCCGCCTCGGTCATGAGGTCGATCACGGTCGGGCCGTTCAGCGTGGACGGGTCGATCTCGGGCGCACCGAGCGAATCGAGCGCGGGAAGGGGTGCGCGGGCGGGGATGCCGGTGGCCACCGGGTACTCGTAGCTGTAGCCCTCGCCCAGGATCGTCTGCCCTTGCTCTCCGACCAGCCAGGTGAGGAACTGCTGCGCCTCGTCGGAGCGATCGCTGGATGCCAGGACGCCGCCGCCCGAGATGCTGACGAAGGCTCCCGGATCGCCCGGCTCGAACAGATGCAGCGCCGTATTGCCGCTGTTCTCCTTGGTGCTCGCCTGGTCGCGGTACCAGTAGTAGTGGTAGATGATGCCCATCGGCACCTCGCCGGCGTTGACAGCCTTCATCGTCACGATGTTGTTGCGGTAGATCTCGGCGTTGCGCTGCATACCGGCGAGCCAGTCGGCGGTCGCGTCGTCGCCCTCCGACGCGAGGATGGCCGAGACGATGGCCTGGAAGTCGGCGCCACCGGGCGCGGCTCCCCACTGGCCCTGCCACTTCTCATCCTGCAGCTCGAGGATCGACGCGGGCAGCTCGTCCTCAGAGATCAGCTCGGGGTTGTAGACGAGTACCGTGTCGCGTGCGGCGATGCCGGTCCAGGAGCCGGTGCTGGGCCGGAACTGCTCGGGCACCCGCTGCAGCGTCGCCTCGTCGATGGGGGCGAAGAGTCCGGCATCCTCGACGAGTGCCATCGCGGGCGAGTTCTCGGTGAGGAACACATCGGCGGGCGAGGCGTCGCCCTCCTGCACGATCTGGTTCGCGAGTTCGCTGTCGCCACCGTGACGCAGTTTGACCTCGATACCCGTCTCTGCGGTGAACGCGGCCGTCCACTCCTCAGTGAGCTGCTCGTGCTGAGCGTTGTAGATGATCAACGCGTCGTCACCGCCGCCGGGAGTGCATCCGACGAGCAGCGCGGCGACGGCGATTCCGACGACGGGTGCGATCCGGCGCGTGCGGATGACAGGCATATGGTTCCCTTCGGGCAGGTTAGGCTCACCTATTTTACGCGACGAGCCGCCGCCCGCGTGACGCGATCCGTTTGACGCCCCCTTCGCCGTCTGCGCGAGTGCTCGACTACCGTAGACGCATGCGCTACCTCTTCGGATCCGGACTCATCGGCGCGATCACCGCCGGCCTCTCTCTGTTGCGCGGCACCCGCGATGCCCCGATCACGTGGCGTGCGGTTCTCGCCTGGATCAGCTGGGGCATCACCCTCGCATTGGCGATCGGCGCGGTCGTCGACATGCGCCGCGACGCCAACGGAATCACCGTCGCCGCGGATTCGCCACTGGCGCCCAAGCAGAACAAGCGCGCCGATAAGCAGCTCAAGGCCATCGAAAAAGCCGCCAAGGCCACCCAGCGCTGACACGCTCCTCGTGTCAGCGGGGCACCCCTCGGCGACCACCTTCGCCGAGACCCCCATCTATCGCCGAGACCCCCAGGTGCGGATGTCCGCACCTGGGGGTCTCGGCGATACGTAGGGGTGTCGGCGACGCGATCTGACTCAGCAGGCCAGGACCTCAACCGGCCAGGACGTCAACGGGTCAGGACCAGAGCCTCTCCCTGACCGCCGCCGCCGCACAGCGCGGCCACCGCGGTACCGGATCCGCGCGCGGCGAGCTGGTGCGCGAGGTGCACCACGAGGCGAGCGCCGCTCGCACCGATCGGATGCCCGATGGCGATGCCGCCGCCGTGCGCATTGACGATGTCGCTGGAGAGGCCGAGCTCCTGCTGCGAGCGGGCCACGACGGCCCCGAAGGCCTCGTTGATCTCGACCAGGTCGAGGTCGTCGGTCGTGAGACCCTGCTTCTCGAGGGCGCGTTCGATGGCACGCGCGGGCTGAGCCTGCAGCGAGTTGTCGGGGCCGGCGGTCTGGCCGTTGGCTCCGATTACGGCCAGTACCGGCCAGCCACGGGCATCCGCATTCTCGCGCGTCGTGACGATGACCGCGGCCGCACCGTCGGAGATCTGCGAGGCGTTGCCCGCGGTGATCGTGCCACCCTCGGCGAACGCGGGGCGCAGGCCGGCGAGCGACTCGACCGTGGTGTCGGGGCGCACGCCCTCGTCCTGCGTGAGCACCACCGGGTCGCCCTTGCGCTGCGGAACGGTGACCTCGACGATCTCGGCGAAGAACGCCCCGTCGCGCTGGCCGGCGGCGGCGCGCTGGTGCGACAGCGCGGCAACCGTGTCCTGCAGCTCGCGCGTCATCTCGTAGCGCGGGTTGTGGCGCTCGGTCGACGCACCCATGCTCTCGCGGTCGTACGCGTCGGTGAGGCCGTCGTGAGCCATGTGGTCGAGCACCTCGACGCTGCCGTAGGTCCAGCCGTCGCGCGACCCCATCAGCAGGTGAGGTGCGCGGGTCATCGACTCCATGCCGCCGGCGACGACGGTCGTCGCATCACCCGTGCGGATCATGCGGGCGGCATCGATGATGGCCGTCAGACCCGACAGGCACACCTTGTTGACCGAGCTGGCCGGAACGTCCCAGCCGATGCCCGCGCCGATGGCGGCCTGGCGGGCCGCGTTCTGGCCGGAGCCCGCCGCGAGCACCTGGCCCATGATCACCGCGTCGATGTCGGTGGGCGAGATGGCGGACTGCTCCATGGCGCCGCGGATGGCGAACGCGCCGAGCTGGGGTGCGGTGAACGAGGCCAGTTGCCCCTTCAGACGTCCCTGCGGAGTGCGTGCTGCGGCGACGATGACGATGTCGCTCATGAGTTCTCCTTCAGTGATTCCGAGATGGTGAGCGGCGGCTCGGTGGCGTCGATGACGTCCTGCACGCTCACGCCGGGTGCCGTCTCGACGAGCACGAGTCCCTGCTCGGTGACGTCGATCACGGCGAGATCGGTGATGATGCGGTCGACCACTCCCCTGCCGGTGAGGGGCAGAGAGCACTCGTTGACGATCTTGGCGCTGCCGTTCTTGGCGACGTGCTCCATCAGCACGATGAGTCGACCTGCGCCGTGCACCAGGTCCATCGCGCCACCGGGGCCCTTGACCATTTTTCCGGGGATCATCCAGTTGGCCAGGTCGCCGCCGACCGACACCTGCATCGCACCCAGGATCGCCGCGTCGATCTTGCCGCCGCGAATCATGCCGAAGCTGGTTGCAGAGTCGAAGAACGCCGCGCCCGGCAGCAGGGTGATGGTCTCCTTACCGGCATTGATCAGGTCGGGGTCGACGTTCTGCTCGGTCGGGTACGGGCCGACGCCGAGGATGCCGTTCTCGGACTGCAGCACGACCGTGACGTCGGCCGGCACATGGTTGGGCACCAGCGTCGGAAGGCCGATACCAAGGTTGACGTGCGAGCCGTCGGTGAGCTCCTGAGCGGCACGTGCCGCCATCTGGTCACGGGTGAGCGCCATGTTCAGGCCCCTTCCTGGCGTACGGTGCGTCGTTCGATGCGCTTCTCGATGTCGGTGCCGACCTCGACCACGCGGTGCACGAAGACGCCGGGCAGGTGGATGCAGTCGGGGTCGAGCTCGCCGGGTTCGACGAGTTCCTCGACCTGGGCGACGCACACGCGGCCGGCCATGGCGGCGAGCGGGTTGAAGTTGCGGGCCGCCTTGTTGAAGATCAGGTTGCCGTGGCGGTCGCCCTTCATGGCGTGCACGAGCGCGAAGTCGGTGGTGATCGCCTCCTCGAGCACGAACTCGCTCGGCTTGCCGAGGAAGTCGAAGGTGCGCACCTCCTTGACCGGCGAGGCGACGGCGATGGTGCCATCGGCGTTGTAGCGACGCGGCAGACCGCCTTCGGCGACCTGCGTGCCCACACCCGTCTGCGTGAAGAACGCGGCGATGCCCGAGCCACCGGCGCGGAGCTTCTCGGCGAGGGTGCCCTGCGGGGTGAGCTCGAGTTCGAGATCGCCCTCGAGGAACTGACGCTCGAACTCCTTGTTCTCGCCGACGTACGACGAGGTCATCTTGCGGATGCGCTGCGAGGCGAGCAGGATGCCCAGGCCCCAGTCGTCGACGCCGCAGTTGTTGCTGACGACGCTCAGATCGGCGGTGCCCTGTGCGTGCAGGGCCTCGATCAGCTTCATGGGATTGCCGGAGAGTCCGAAGCCGCCGACGGCCAGCGACGCTCCGTCCGGGATGTCGGCGACGGCCTCGGCCGCGGATGCGAACTGTTTGTCGATCAAGACCACTCCTTCGTGACGGGTCATCTCCAGCATCCGCCCGTGCCGTGCGCGCGGCAACCCGATGCTTGCGATGTGGTCGCACGAACCGCTAGCGTCCACATTATGGAACAGCAGGATGATCGCCGTCGCAGCGTGCCCGGCGCGCAGGCCATCGCCCGCGCCTCTTCGCTGCTGCGGCTGGTGACGGCGTCTCCCGACGGTGCCTCGTTGCAGTCCCTGGCGCAGCGTGCCGAGTTGAGCCGCTCGACCGCACACCGACTGCTGACCGCGCTGCGGGTGGAGGGACTCGTCGACCAGGACGAGACGTCGGCGCGATGGATGCCCGGCCCTGAGCTCTATCTGATGGGAACCGTCGCCGCGGCGCGTTATGACGTGACTGAGCTGTCGCGCGACATCGTGCGCTCACTCGCGGTGAAGACCGAGGAGAGCGCGTTCCTGTCGACGCGCCGCGCGGATGAGACCGTGTGCCTCGTACGCGAAGAGGGATCCTTCCCCATCCGCTCGTTCGTCCTCAGCGAGGGCGTGCGGTTCCCCCTCGGCGTCGCCAGCGCCGGTCTCGCGATCCTGGCATTCCTACCTGACCACGATGTGGATGCCTACCTGGAGCGGCACCCCGAGATCGAGGAGCGCTGGGGGCACGCGCACGGCACGGCACCGATGCGGCGCCGCCTGCACGAGACGAAGGCGCGCGGCTATGCCGTCAACCCGGGGCTGGTGGTCGAGGGGTCGTTCGGCATCGGCGCCGCGGTCTTCGATCGACATGGACGCCCGGAGTGGGCGCTGAGCCTGACCGGCGTCGAGTTCCGTTTCGGCCCCGACCGTCTGCCGCAACTCGGACGCACGCTGCTCGCGCACGCCCACCAGCTGTCGTCGCGTCTCGCCGGCGCGCGTCGCTGACCCGCCGGCGAGACGCCGCGGTCAGACGAGGACCGGCCGCACCAGGTCGGCGAGCGCGACAGCACCGCGCGGACTCATCACGACCGTGTAGTGGTTGAGGTCGTCAAGGTGCACGTGTTCCACCGCGGGGTACCTCTGCAGCAGATCCGCGAGGTGCGCCGGCGCGTACAACCCCGGCGTCTCGTTCTGCAGCCCCCGGGGCACGGTGATGAAGAGCGTCGGCACCGACAACGCCGCCAGCGCATCGGGCAGCGCAGAACCGGTGTTCATGTCGATGACGTCGTCGGCCATGATGTCCGAGCTCGTCGCCGCGCGAAGCACATCGCCATCCGGCACGAGGTCGTAGGCGATGTACGCGTCGAGCTCGGCACTCCAGTCGTCTGCGAAGGCCGGATGCCGGCGCCAGAACTCCTCGGTGTACGCCTCGACGTGCGGCCAACGGCGCGAGAGCCGTTCGGCGACCGGGCCGAGGATCAGCGGGACGAGTTGTTCGGGGTCGACCCCGGCGGGCACGTTCAGCGGCAGGCCGCCGTCGACGAGCACAAGGCGGCTCACACGCTGCGGATGCCGGTGCGCGAGCACGACGGCCACGAAGGCGCCCATCGAGTGCCCGACGACGCTGACGGCGTCGACATCGAATGCGTCGAGCACGGCAGCCAGGTCATCGGCGTGTGCCGCCATGCCCGCGGGACCGGGCAGCGTGTTGCTGGCGCCGCGACCGCGCAGGTCGGGGGCGATCACGCGCACACCCGGCAGTTGCTGCACGACGAACGGCCAAGCCAGGTGCGACGACGTCACCCCGTGGATGGCAAGCACCGTGTGCTGCACCTCACCCTGTGGCTCCCAGACGGCCACCCGAAGGTCGCCTCCGGCGACAGGCACATCCGTGGTGCGGTAGTCGTGGTGGGTCATCGTGCGCTCCAGCCGCCGTCCATCGTGTACGAGGCGCCCGTGACCATGCCGGCGGCGTCCGACACCAGCCAGCCGGCCAGCGAGGCGACCTCGTCGGCTTCGACGAGCCGCTTGATCGCGCTCTCGGTGAGCATGATCGTCTCAACGACCTCGCTCTCGGGGATGCCGTGCACCTTCGCCTGGTCGGCGATCTGCTTCTCGACCAGGGGCGTGCGCACGTAGCCGGGGTTGATGCAGTTGCTGGTGACGCCGTGCGGGCCGCCCTCCAGTGCGGTGACCTTCGACAGGCCTTCCAGTCCGTGCTTGGCAGCCACATAAGCGGACTTGAACGGGCTGGCGCGCAGACCGTGCACGCTGGAGATGTTGATGATTCGCCCCCAGCCGCGCTCGTACATTCCGGGGAGTACCGCGCGGATGAGCAGGAACGGTGCCTCGAGCATGATCCGCTGGATCAGACGGAAGGCATCGGGGTCGAAATCCACGATCGGGCTGACGCGCTGGATCCCGGCGTTGTTGACCAGGATGTCGGCGTCGAGGGCGAGGTCGTCCAGTGCCGCGGTGTCGGACAGGTCGACGGCCCAGGCCTCTCCCCCGATCTGCTCTGCTGCGGCAGCGGCCGCAGCAGCGTCGATGTCGGCGATCACCACGTGTGCCCCACGGCGCACGAACTCGGCGGCGCAGGCATGCCCGATACCGCTCGCTCCCCCGGTGATCACTGCACGCCGACCGGCGAGATCCTGTTCAGACATCGTTCTCTTCCTCTCTGAGGCTCTCTGTGACGTGCGGCCGCGCACCCGGCGCGGGGTTCTCCGCGTGGTCGGGGCGCAGCGCGCGGGTGATGAAGTCCGACATGCCGTCGAGCACTGCGGGGTTGATCTGCGCGGGCGGTTTTCCTGCGGCATCCCGCTCCCAGAGCAGGTAGCGCATGCCGATCAGCTCACCGGCACCCATCAGCGCCCAGGCGACGACGTCGGTGTCGAGCTCGGCTGCGATCTCGCCGTCGCGCTGCGCGGCCGCAAGTCCGGCGCGGTAGCCATCGACGATGCGCTCGTAGTGCAGGCGCAGCATGGTCGGCGAGACGAACTCGGCCTCGCGGACGACACGGTACAGCGCCGGATGCGCGGCAGTGAACCGGAAGAATCCCTCGAACCCGAGGCGTTCGGCCTCGATACGGTTCGTGGCGGATGCCATCGACTCGGACATCGAGTGGCGCACCCGGCTGTTGAGGTCGAGCACGAGCTCATCGAAGATCGCCTGCTTGCCGTCGAAGTACAGGTAGAAGGTGCCCAGTGCAACGCCGGCGTGCTCGGTGATCTTGACGATCGAGGCCTCGTGATATCCGAGGTCTGCGAAGACCTGCTCGGCCGCTTCGAGCAGGCGACGCCGGGTCTGCTGTCCGCGTTTGGTGAGGGGACGTCCGGTCGCGGACGAAACGGGCGGTTCCTCTGCTGGTGGGTTCTCAGTGGGCAGCATCCTGGTGCTCCTCCCTCAGCGCCATCCGGCGCAGTCGTGCGCGGGCGACCTTCTCGATCGTGGATCTGGGCAGCTCGTCGAGAAACTCGATCCGCGACGGCAGTTTGAACGTCGCCAGCCGTTCGGCGGCGAATGCGCGCAGCTCTTCGCGCGACACCGGTCCCCCCGGAACGATGAAAGCCACCCCGCGCTCTCCCCACACCGGGTCGGGTACGCCGACGACAGCGCATTCCGCGACCAGCGGATGGGCAGCGAAAGCGCGCTCCACCTCGGCGGGGGCGACGTTCTCACCTCCGGAGACGTAGATGTCCTTGAGTCGATCGACGACGCGGTGGATGCCGTCGGCGTCGCGGTGCACGAGATCGCCGGTGCGCAGCCATTCGCCGTGCATCGCACGCTGGGTCGCTTCATGATCATCGAGGTAGCCGGCGAAGACGCTCGCGCCACGCACCCAGAGCTCGCCGGTGGCCGCTCCCTGCAGTTCAAGTCCGGTCTCGGGGTCGGTGATGCGCACGTCGACGCCCGGGTAGGGGCGTCCGACCGCCCCCGGGTGCGCGGCGACGAGGTCTGCGGCCAGGTGCAGCACGTTGGGTCCTGCTTCGGTCAGCCCGTATCCCTGGGTGAAGGCGAGACCGCGCGTCGCCCATGTGCGCACCAGATCCTCTGGGATGGTGGCCCCGCCGACCACAACGCGGTTCAGGGCGGTGAGGTCGGCACTCTCCCACAGCGGATGCTGCTGCAGCATGCGGTACTGCGTGGGCACACCCATCATCGCGGTGACGCCACGGTCGGCGATGAGCTGCAGCACGCGACCGGGGTCGAATCCGCGCTCGAGGACGACCGTTGCTCCTCGCCACCAGGCCTGCAGTGGCTGCACGTTCCACGCGGCGACGTGGTACTGCGGCAGCATCGCCAGCACCACGTCGTCGGCGTCGAGCGGCATGGCTCGATCGAGAGCGAGGTTGTTCCAGAAGCAGTTCTCGTGCGTGAGCACGACGCCCTTCGGCGCCGCCTCACTGCCCGAGGTGTAGATCACCAGCAGCGGATCGGTGTCGCGCGCCGCGCGGCGGTGCGCGCTCTCCCGCGCGGCCGGTGCCTCGGCCTCGACGCCGGCGACGCCGAGAGCGGCGTGCACGGGGGCATCCGCAATGTTCTCCAGCGCCGCCGACGCGAGGGCCGCGTGCTCATCCTCGATCAGCAGCAGGTCCGGCCCGGTGCGGGAGATCAGGTCGGCCAGCTCGGTCGGAGTCAGCCGCCACGACAGCGGCACCAACGCGATGCCCAGCTGCGCGCAGGCGAAGAACACCACGACCTGGTCGGTCGAGTTGCCCGAGATCGTCGCGACCCGCTGCCCCGCACCGTACCCGGCGTCGCTCAGACGCTCCGCCAGTCGCGTCACACGCGCCGCGAGCGCGCGGTAATCGGTACGCACACCGCGGTCGTCGACGGCGACGCGCGCCGGATCCGACACGGCCCGGTCGTGCAACCACCGTCCGATGGTGTGCGCGCCGGCGGCGTCTGTCATCGCGCCATCTCCGGCACCTGCTCCGCCTCGTCCATCGCGGCGAGCCCGCTCTCGGGCGCACCGCGTCCGCGACGACGACGGACCCAGGAGTCCACGGTTCCGGCGATGCCGCCGGGAAGGAACATCACGACGAGAATGAACAGGACACCGAGGATGAACAGCGGCTCCGACAGCGGCACGCGCAGCACATCGGGAAGCTGCTGGATGCCCTCGGCGCGGGCGAGCACCGTCAGGCGCTGGTCAAGGATCGTGTAAAGCACACCTCCGAGGATCGCACCCCAACGGAACCCGACGCCACCGAGCACCACCATCACCAGGACCGTGATCGTCAGATCTGCGCTGACCGCAGTGGGCTGTGTGCCCGACTGCAGCAGCAGGTAGGCGATGCCCGCAAGCGATGCGCACAGCGCGGCGATCACGAAGACGATGAGCTTGGCCCGGGTGGGCTGCAGCCCGAGAACGCGCACGCGCAGGTCGTTCTCGCGGGCGGCCGCGGCGAGATGCCCCAGGCGCGAACGATCGACCCACAGCACGATCAGATAGACGATGACGACCACGGCGAGCGAGATCCAGTACAGGTTGCGCGTGTTCACGACGCCGACGAGCCAGTCGGGCACACCCTCGGTGTGCAGGCTGAGCCCCTCTTCACCGCCCGTGATCGCCTGGTTGCGTCGTACGAGCACCGAGCCCGCCTGGGCGAAGGCGAGTGTCACCATCGCGAACGGGATGCCGTTGACGCGCATGGCCACGGCGCCGGTGACGACGGCGATCACCAGTCCCCCCAGCAGCGCGACGAAGATTCCCGGTACGAGCGGAAGTCGCGCAGCCTCCAGCACGATACCCAGACCGTACGCCCCGGCACCGAAGTACAGTGCGTGCCCGAACGAGAGCATGCCGGCCGTGCCGAGCAGCAGGTTGTACGACAGCGCGAGCGCGGCGAACACCATGCACAGCGACATCAGCGCGAGCGAACCCGGCGTGTACGTCGCACCGGGCAGGATGCCCGGCAATGACAGGTTGAGCATCGGCAGCAGCGCCAGGACGGTGACGAGGACGACACCGACGCCGACCGGGAGCCAGCGGTTGCGGTTCGTGGCGTTCATGTCAGGCCTTCCTTCCCATGAGACCGGCCGGACGCACCAGCAGGACGACAGCCAGCAGGATCACGACGATGAAGTCACCGGTTCCGCCGAGGTATGTGTTGGCGACCTGCTGCATCACCGCGACCAGCACCGAGGCGATCGCCGCGCCGGTCAGCGACCCGAGTCCACCGACCACAGTGACGATGAATGCGAAGATCAGCAGCGTCGACCCCAGATGGGCCGAGACGTAGGTCAGGGCGTGCATGGCGAGCACACCACCGATGCCGGCGGCCGCACCGCCGATGGCGAAGACGAGCGTGAACGAGCGTCGCACGTCGATGCCGAGCGCGGTGACCATGGACCGGTTCTCGACACCGGCGCGGATGATCATGCCGTAGCGCGTCTTCTTGAGGAACAGCACGAGCCCGGCGAGCACGAGTGCCGCGGCGATGATGAGCACCCAGTACTTGTTCGGGATGCTGGCGCCGAGCACCGGGGTGGTCTCGCTCAGCCACGCCGGGCCGCGCACGTTGACCGGGTCAGTGCCCCAGATTCCCTCGAACAGGGCGATCGCTGCGAAGGACAGACCGACGGTGACCAGCACCTGTTCGATATGGCGCTCGTAGAGCGGCCTGATCAGCAAGAGCTCGGTGGCCGCCGCGAACGCCGCGCCGACCGCGCCGCCGACCAGAACCGACAGCACGAAGCCGCCCCAGCTGTCGACGCCGACGGCCTGCGCGACCGCCCAGCCGACGAAGGCGCTGAGAGTGAGGAACGCGCCGTGGGCGAAGTTCAGCACATGCATGAGGCCGTAGATCAGGCTCAGGCCGCTGGCGACGAGGAAGTACAGTGCGCCGAGTCCGAGCCCGATGACGAGGGTGAGTACCAGGGTGCTCATACGTGCTCCTCCGCACTGACGCCGAGCAGGCGTCTGGTCAGGTCGGCATCGTCGAGGATGTCGACGGCGCGTCCGGTGTGCACGACTCGTCCGTCGGCGATCACGATCGCCTGGTCGGCCAGGCGCCGCACGACATCGAGGTTCTGTTCCACGAGCAGCATCGGCACTGTCGTAGCGGCCTCGGCGAGAGCATCCGCCACCTCAGTGACGATCTTGGGCGCGAGGCCCTTGGTCGGTTCGTCCACGAGAAGCAGGCGGTTGTCGTTGAGCATGGCGCGAGCGACCGAGACCATCTGCTGCTGGCCGCCCGAGAGGGTTCCGGCGCGCTGGTCACGGCGGGCGACCAGGTCGGGGAACAGCTGATCCACGAACTCGCGTCGCGGATTGCGCTGCCGTTCGGCGAGGGCAAGGTTCTCGGCGACGGTGAGGCCGGCGAAGACCTCACGGTCCTCGGGCACGTACCCGACGCCGCGCTGGACGATGCGGTGCGTGCTGAGCGCATCGATGCGCTCGCCGTCGAGGATCACCTCGCCCTTGCGTGAGATGAGTCCGAGGATGCCGCGCAGGGTCGAGGTCTTTCCTGCACCGTTGCGACCGAGCACGGCTGTGATGCCGACGGCGGGCACATCGAAGGTGACGCTCTCGACGACCTGCTGTCCGGCGATGGATGCGCGCAGGTTCTTCACCTGCAGGATCGGGGCGCTCACTTCGACTCCCTTCGGTCGCTCAGCGCACCGCATGCGCCGGTCCCGAGATAGGCGCTCTGCACGGTGGGGTTCTCCATGATCTGCTGCGGGGTGTCGACAGCGATGATGCTGCCGAAGTACATCACCGCGACGAGGTCGACGAAGCCCATCAGGACTTCGATGTGGTGTTCGACCATCAGCACGGTGCATCCGGTCTCGGCCTGCAGTCCGCGGATGTTCTCGACGAGCCCGGCGACGTCGCCCGAGGCGACGCCTGCCATCGGCTCGTCGAGAAGGACGAGCCGTGAACGAGTGGCCAGCAGCACGGCGATCTCGAGCTTGCGCTTGTCACCGTGGCTGATGTCGCCGGCTCTGGCATCCAGACGATGTCCGAGGCCGACGGAGCGCAGCAGTTCCTCGGCGCGGATGCTGATCGCGTCAGATCGCTTCGGGAAGTGCAGCAGCGAGTAGCTGCCGCCTTCGGCCGCCTGCACCGCGATGCGCACGTTCTCGTGGACGGTGAGCTGCGGGAACAGGCTGGATGTCTGGAAGGTGCGTCCCAGCCCCGCCCTGGCGCGCTGGGGCACGCTGGTGCGGGTGATGTCGGTGCCGTCCATCAGGATGCGGCCGGCGGTGGGCCTGATCACACCCGAGATGGCGTTGAACAGCGTGGTCTTGCCGGCGCCGTTCGGCCCGATCACTCCGACCAGCGAGCCGGGCTCGACAGCGAGGTCGACGTCCTTGAGGATCGTCGCTCCTCCGATGTCGAGGCCGAGTCCTTCGACGCGGAGCGATGCGCCTGCGGTGGGCGGGGCTGGGATGTTCACTTCTTCGACCTCCTGGTCATGATGCCCGGGGTCACGGTGCGACGTCGGCGGCCGGAACCGTCGCGACCAGCTCAGGGGTGAACGTGTCACCGTCGGCGATGAGCTTGGCCTGGTACATGTCCTGCAGGAGCGCGTGGTCATCGGCGCGCACGGTGTTCGTGCCCTTGGGGCCCTCGAACTCGAAGCCCTCCAGTGCCGCGATCATCGCGTCGACGTCACCCTTGCCCTCCTTGACCGCCTGGACGAGCATGATCGCAGCGTTGAAGCCGTCGGGGCTGAACAGATCAGCCTCGGCACCAGCGGCCTCGAGTCCCTCGAGCATCGCCGTGTTCACCGCGTTGTCGGGCGCGGCGCCGAAGTAGTGGTTCAGGAAGTTGATCTGCTCGGAGGCGACGCCGTAGGCGCCGAACGTGGCACGGTCGCCGAGGCCGGTGACGACGGGAATCTCGTCGAGAACGGCCTGCTGGCTCATGGCCTGCCACATCGCACCCGAGGTGGCACCGGCCCAGGCGACGAAGACCAGGTCGGGCTCGGCGGTCAGCACCTGCTGGGCGAACGGGGTGAACTCGGTGACGTCTTCGGCCACGAGCAGCGGCTCGACCGTTGCACCCTTGCCGCCGAGGATCGCCTCGACGGCCGCGACGTTGCCCTGGCCGAACGCGTTGTTCTGACCGAACACGACGATCTTCTTGCCCTCGATGTCATCGAGGAACATTCCGGCCGTGGCGACGTCCTGCGCCGACTGGCGTCCGGAACGGAACGTGTAGTCGTTGATGCCCGTGACGGCGTCGGCCGCCGCGGGACCCGAGATGAAGAGCACCTTGTTCTGCTCCGCCTGCTCGGCCATCGCGAGTGCGACACCGGACGAGGCGCTGCCCATCAGGATGTTCACGCCGTCGCCGATCAGCTCTTTGGCGGCGGTCACCGCGGTGTCGGCGTCGCCGGCGTCGTCGCGGTTCTCGATGACGATCTTGATGCCGTCGACTTCACCGGTGCCGTCGGTTGCGTAGTCGAGCCCAACCGCGAACGCGTCGAGGTACTGCTTGCCGTAGCCGCCCAGCGGCCCGGTCTCGCTGGTGATCATGCCAACGCGCACCTCCGCGGGCGCGCTGTCGCCGGAGTCAGCCCCACTGACATCCGACTGCGGCGCACAGGCCGACATGACAAGGGCGGCGGTTGCGAGAACCGACCCCAGGAGCAACTTCTTCGTAACCCGCATCTGGATGCCTTTCATCGATGGAAGGTCGGGAACATGAAACCCGATTCAGGTATTGGAATGCTAAGCCCGCCGCCCCACGACGTCAAGTGGGCGACGGAGAGGCACGCGGCGCCGGAACCGCGCCGGTTATCCTCGTGATGGCTGCGACCCGCAGCATCCGAGCGAAGGAGCCCGACCCCCGTGACCGCCGCAGACTCCCTTCCGGCCCGCAGCCGCATCGTGCACGACCAGCTCGCCGACGCAGGAATCGAGGGACGCATCGTCATCCTTCCCGACTCCGCCCGCACGGCCGCGCTCGCCGCAGCGGCCATCGGATGCCCGGTAGGAGCCATCGCGAACAGCCTCGTCCTCGTCGCCGACGGGGACCCCCTCCTGGTGATGACGAGCGGCGCCCATCGCGTCGACTTCGGCGTACTGGCGGCGAGCATCGGCGCGGCCGAGGTCGCCATGGCACCCGCCGCGGTCGTGCGCTCCGCAACCGGGCAGGCGATCGGCGGCGTCGCGCCGATCGGGCATCCGACGCGGTTGCGCACCTACATCGATGAGGATCTGCGCGACTTCGCTGAGGTGTGGACCGCGGGCGGCACCCCCGACACGGTCATGCCGCTGAGTTTCGCTCAGCTGCAGCACCTGACCGCGGGCCGCGTCATCCGCGTCGCGTAGCGCTATTCGACCATCAGATCGTCGATCTCGAGATCCTCGTCGAGCAGGCAGTAGATCACGAGGTCGGGAAACTCGCTCGCTGCGACGTAGAGCAGTGTGAGCCCTCCGTCTCCGAACACGATCACGCCGTCGAGCACCAGGTCTTCCCTGATCGCCTGAAGCAGCTCGTCGTAGTCCAGATCCTCGTCATCCTCCTGCGCCGCATCCGCGAGCTCTTCTGCGACGTCGATCTCGCGGCCATCGAGGATCTCCTCGGTCAAGCGCGCCAGAGCGTGCTGAACCGTGTCCTGCATCGCATCCAGGTCGGGAAGGTCCTCGGGCTCGACGCCCTCGTCGTCGTCGTCGACCTCATCGACGTCGCCATCGTCGGGTCGCTCCAGCTCTTCATCGAACTCGTACTCGACAGTCACGCGGCGCTCGCCGGGCAACACCGCGGTGGCCGTCAATGCGCCGTCCTCGTCGGTGTCGACATCGTCCAGGTCGATCATGAGAACCTCCCTGTCGACATGCTCCCACCACGAGCCGCGGGATGGAAGGGCACCGACCGTGACCGAATCGTGAACATGAGAAAGCCCCGGAATCCGAGAGGGATTCCGGGGCTTCATCTGGTGCGCCCCCAGGGACTTGAACCCTGAACCCATTGATTAAGAGTCAATTGCTCTGCCGATTGAGCTAGAGGCGCATTTTTCGGTGAACCCGAACGAGGAATTACATTACCAGCGGCTGGGGGTCGCACCAAATCCAGGTCATCCCGGGCGCGTTGCAGCGCCCGTCACGGCCGGCCACCCCGTCTATCCTGGACAGGTGACCGTCTCCCCCACAGCCACGGACCACGCCGACGACCTCGCCCTCGCCCTGCGCCTGGCCGACGCGGCAGACGCGCAGTCCCTCCCCCGTTTCGACGCCGCCGACCTGCAGGTGTCGCTCAAGGCCGACCGCTCGCACGTCACCGATGCCGACCTCGCAACGGAGCGCGCGATCCGCACGCTGCTGGCCGAGGAACGCCCCCGCGATGGAATCTTCGGCGAGGAGTTCGGCGCCGAGGGCGACACGCATCGTCAGTGGATCATCGATCCGATCGACGGCACGGCGAACTTCCTGCGCGGCGTCCCGCTGTGGGGCACCATGATCGCGCTGGCCATCGACGGCATCCCCCAGGTCTCGGTGGTCAGCATGCCGGCACTCGGTCGCCGCTGGTGGGCCGCCACCTCGCACGGCGCCTGGACCGCGACCCCGCAGGGCCATCGACGTCTTCAGGTATCCACGGTCGACGCGCTCGAAGACGCGAGCGTCAGCTTTCAGAGCATCGGCCAGTGGGCGGATGCCGGGAGGCTCCCCGAGCTGATGGCCGTGGCCGATGCCGTGTGGCGCGATCGCGCCTACGGCGACGTCTACAGCTACATGCTGCTCGCTGAAGGCCGCATCGACATGGTCGCCGAGTTCGACGTCAAAGAGTACGACATCGCCGCGGCCGTGCCGATCGTACGAGAAGCCGGCGGCCGGATGACGGCATTCGACGGCACCGAGACCCTGTCGGCCCTGTCGACGCTCGCCACAAACGGCGCTCTGCACGACCCGTTCCTGTCCCTGTTCCGCGCCGCCCGCCGCCCCTGAGCGACGCGCGCACCCCTCCTCCCCAAGAGTCCTATGCGTATCCGTCTTCCCCTCGCCGCCGGCGCCCTGCTGGCATCACTGTCCCTCGCCTCGTGCGCCGCCGACGCGTCGCCGCAGAGCGCACCCACGTCCCCTGCTGCCCCCCAGACGACCGAGCCCGCCCCTGCTGCCACCGCGACGTCTGCACCCCCTGAAGAGTCGACGCCCGAGCCGGTCGCCGACCCGACGTGCGAAACGATCATCTCGTCGGGCACGGCCGAGGCTCTGACCGAGCAGGGCTGGACGTCCGAGCAGGAGGAGTTCCGCATCGGCGAGACCCTCGTCGAGGAGGGACTGCTGTGCATGTGGGCCGACTTCAGCACGGCATCCGACCATGGTCAGATGTACGCCTGGGGGCCGATCAGCGCACCGTCTGCGGAGACCGCTATGGCGGGTCTGCAACGCGACGGCTGGCTGCGTTCATCCGCAGGCGGGCGGCAGTACTTCACGGAGGATCCGGCCTACGCGCTGGCAACCGACTCCGACGGGTTCGGAATGACCTACGAGTTCGGCGACGGCTGGGTGAAGTTCGCCGACACCAAGCAGAGCCTGCTGCTCATCGATTGGGAGGGCTGAGGCAGGCCGAAGTGGCGCCGCCTGACGGCGGCGCCACGAGGCTCACTGCTGGTTCTGGTTCCAGTTGTCGGCGCGCTTGGTCGCCGACCCGCGCTGACGCATGACGTACGCCATGGCAAGGCTCACCAGAAGGATGCCCGCCGTGAAGGCGTATGCCTGACCGGTCGGGAGTTCGTGCGAGATCCCGAAGAGGACGAACCCTCCGAGGAACAGAACCAGGAACACGATGAAGTCGACCACGTCGAAGCCCTCCAGATCGTCGGATAACCTCTCCAGCTTAGTCTGCGCACCACCTGCCGGATGCCGCTCCACCGCACCCGACCGCAGTATCTTTGACGATATGCCGAAGAGGATGCCATGGGTGTGACCGGTGCGCGCCCCGCCCGTCGCGGGCGCCCGGGCCATGATCGTGCCGACGTGATCCGCGCCGGTGTGGAACTGTTCAACGAGCAAGGGTACGACGCGACCTCGGTCGCCGATCTGACCGGCCGGCTCGGGGTCACCAAGTCGGCGCTGTACCACCACGTCGATTCGAAGGCGCAGATCCTGCAGATCGCCCTCGATGAAGCACTCGGTGGGCTCGAGGAGGCGTTGGCGACCGCGTTGGACCAGCCCACGGCCGAGGATCGCCTGACCGCGATCATCGGCGGCGCCGTTCGCGTGCTGACCGCCCGTCAACCGCAGGTCACGCTGCTGTTGCGTCTGCGCGGCAACAGTGAGATCGAGATGAACGCCCTGGCTCGCCGACGACGCTTCGATCACACCGTGACCGAACTCGTCCGCGAGGCGCAGGCCGAAGGGCTCGTGCGCAAGGATCTGGACGCCGGCGTCGCCACCAGGCTCATCTTCGGGATGATCAACTCGGTCGTCGAGTGGTACCGACCCGACGGCGCGGTGGATCCAGACCTGCTCGCCCGTGAAGTGATCGCCGTCACGCTGGACGGGATCCGCCCGCGGACGTGAGACCCCTGCGAATGGCTGCGCAGACGAAAAAGCCCCGCGCCGCCGAAGGATCTCGGTGACGCGGGGCTTCCACAGTGACAGCGGTTGGTGGAGCTGGGGGGAATCGAACCCCCGTCCGACGCTGAAAATCCACGTCTTCTCCGGGCGCAGTCTGTAAGAGCGTTCTGCTCGGCTCCGACCTTTGTCACAGACACCTAAGTCGACGAGCCCAGCCTGGGAAGAGTCCCACGTGACGTCCAGACGCCATCACGCAGCAAGATCCCTAGATGACGCCAGGGTCCGTATCGGGATCACATACGGTCTGACGGACTATCGGGCTCGCTTAGGCAGCGAGGGCGAAGTCGTTGCGCTTGGATTCGGCAACTATGGTTTTGCAGGGAGCGTTCACGAGATAACCCTGCATCCTCGGCCCGCTTCTCGTCGATGTACAGGCGCCGTCGAAACCGATCAGCCCCGTGAACCTTCTCGCGAAGGAGCCGCTGTCACACTGTGGAGTTACCAACCGGGTACCGAAGCACCCGAGCATCAAAGAGTACAACGAATCCGACCCAGCCGCCATTCCTGCAGTTGCGTTCCCTCTTTGCACACCCGCGTGTCGTACAGTCACTGGCATGGCTGAAGTCACCATCACGGTCCGCGGCGAACACGAACTGCGCGTCGCGCCCGAGCGCGCGACGCTGCACCTCACCGTCTCCTGCGACGGCCCCGATCGCGCAACGGTCGTCGAGCACGCTCTGGCCCAGGCCACCCCTGTGCGCGACGGCATCACGACGCGCGAGCAGTCCGGCAGCATCACGGCCTGGACCAGCCAGCGGCTGAACGTCTATGCCGAACGCCCCTGGAACAGCGAAGGTAAGCGGCTCGCTCCGGTGTACCGCGCGAGCATCGACTTCACCGCCACCTTCTCGGACTTCCCGGAGCTGTCGGTCTGGGTCACCGAGCTATCGGTCACCGACGGCGTGGCGGTGGGCGACGTCGACTGGCATCTCACCCCCGAGACCGAACGCGAGGTCGAGCGCGAGGTCGCCACCCAGGCCGTCGCCGTCGCCGTCTCGCGCGCCCGCGCCTACGCCGAGGCCCTTGGTTTGCACGAGGTGACACCGGTCGAGATCGCCGACCGCGGCCTGATCTCGGCCGGTACTCCGCCGATGCCCATGGCCACGGCCCTGCGTGGCGGCGCCATGGCCATGGAGGCCGCCCCCGGCATGGAGTTCCAGGGTGAGGAGATCACCGTCGCCGCCGAGGTGGAGGGGCGCTTCACCGCGTCCTGAGGCGCACCGGAGCGGCTCAGGACATCGCGAACGGAGCCAATTCCGCAGCCAGCCGCTCGGATACGTGCGCATGCACCTCGGTACCCGTCTCGCGGTGCTCGGCCGAGATCAAGACACCGGTCTCGTGCACGGCTGCGACCAGGTCGCCGCGGTCGTACGGCACGAGGGCCTGAACCTCGACGGCCGGCATCGGCAGCATCCGCTCGATCGTCGCGCGCAGCTCATCGATGCCCTCGCCGGAGCGAGAGGAGACGAAGTGCGCGTCGGGCGCCAGCCCGCGCAGCACGAGCCGCTCGTCCTCACGGATCAGATCGGCCTTGTTGAAGACCACGATCTCGGGGATCTCACGACCACCGACGTCGCCGATCACATCCCGCACCGTCTGCAACTGAGCGGACGGGTCGGGGTGCGACCCGTCGACGACGTGCACCAACAGGTCGGCCTGCCCGACCTCCTCCAGGGTGGAACGGAACGCCTCGACCAGCTGATGCGGCAGGTTGCGCACGAACCCGACCGTGTCGGTGAGCGTATAGACACGCCCGTCGGCGGTCTCGGAACGGCGCACTGTGGCATCCAACGTCGCGAACAACGCGTTCTCGACGAGCACGCCGGCGCTGGTGAGAGCGTTGAGCAGGCTCGATTTGCCGGCGTTGGTGTAGCCGGCGATCGCCACAGACGGAATGGTGTTGCGCTTGCGTTCTGCCCGCTTCGCATCACGCGCCGGGGCGAAATCGCGGATCTGCTTGCGCAACTGCGCCATGCGGGTGCGGATGCGGCGGCGATCCAGCTCGATCTTCGTCTCACCAGGACCGCGCGAGCCCATACCCGCACCGCCGGCACCGACCTGGCCACCAGCCTGGCGGCTCATGGACTCACCCCAACCGCGCAGGCGCGGAAGCAGGTACTCAAGCTGGGCGAGTTCGACCTGGGCCTTGCCCTCGCGGCTCTTCGCATGCTGGCTGAAGATGTCGAGGATCACCGTCGTGCGGTCGATCACCTTGACCTTCACCACGTCTTCCAGAGCACGCCTCTGGCTGGAGGCCAACTCGGTGTCGGCGATCACGGTGTCGGCACCGACGGCAGCGACGATGTCTTTGAGTTCCTGCGCCTTGCCGCGGCCGAGGTAGGTGGCCGGATCGGGGTGCGGCCGTCGTTGCAGAAGCCCGTCGAGCACCACCGCACCGGCGGTCTCGGCCAGAGCGGCCAGCTCGCGCAGCGAGTTCTCGGCGTCATCGTGCGCGCCCTGCGGATACACGCCGATCAGCACGACGTTCTCCAGCCGCAGCGCGCGGTACTCGACCTCGGTGACATCCTCGAGCTCGGTGGACAGACCCACGACGCGCCGTAGCGCGTGCCGGTCATCCAGATCCCACTGCGCACCGTCCGCGTCGGTGTGCGCGGCGGTCGCGGTGTCCTGCAGCGCCTGCGCGGAGCCGAACACTCTCGGCTGCACACGCGGCTCTGCGTGCGACAGCACGCGATCCAGTGCGTCGTGTGCGGTGTTCTCGTCGTTGGTGTTCGTCATTCGGTACTGAACTCTGCCCTCTCTGAAACGGCGCCTTAACCTTAGCCCGCCCTATCCGGTACGCTCACTGAATGGCGTCCGACCACTACTTCACTGCGGCCCCGGCGAGCCCCGAGAACCTGCGGACGATCCGGGTGAACCTCGCCGGTCGCGATCTCGAACTCACCACTGCCGGCGGTGTGTTCAGCCCCGACCGTTTGGACGTCGGCACCTCGGTGCTTTTCGCCAACATGCCGCCGCTTCCGCCCGGCGGCGACTTCCTGGACCTCGGCTGCGGATGGGGGCCGATCAGCCTCACCATGGCGCTCTCCGCACCGCATGCCACGATCTGGGCAGTCGACGTCAACGAGCGCGCTCTTGACCTCACCCGCCGCAATGCGGCCAAGCTCGGGCTCACAAATGTCAACGCGGTGCTGCCCGAAGATGTTCCCGACGACGTGCGTTTCCGTACGATCCGGTCGAACCCACCGATCCGCATCGGCAAAGAGGCGCTGCACGGCATGCTCGAACGGTGGATACCCCGCCTCGACGAGCGCAGCGACGCCTGGATGGTCGTGCAGCGCAACCTGGGGTCGGACTCTCTGCAGCGTTGGATGGCAACCACGTTCGGTGCGGGCTACAGCGTGCAGCGGGCCGCGACGGGCAAGGGCTTCCGTGTGTTGAAGGTGCGCCGACACGGCACCCCGCCCACCGAGCCGATCGACGTGCCCGCGTAGCGCAACCGCGCCGCGCACATCCTGGGCACTCAGGCCAGGTCGATCTCACCTCGGTAGACCAGCTGTGCCGGACCGGACAGCCCTACGTGCTCGCCGTCCTCGGCGGCGAACATGCGAACGCCGAGCACACCACCGGGCACTTCGACCCACCACTGGTCGGGCGCGCGCGTGCCTGCCCAGTGCCGCACCGCCAGAGCCGTGGCTGCAGCGCCCGTGCCGCAGCTGAGCGTCTCGCCCACGCCCCGTTCGTGCACGCGCATCCGCACATGTCCGATGCCGTCGCGCACGAGCGGTTCTCCGGGCACGACGAATTCGACGTTCGCCCCGCCGACCGGAGCCGGCTCCAGCAGCGGCGACGGGTTCAGGTCGAGGCCATCCAGCTCCTCGTCGGATGCCAACGCCACGACCACGTGGGGGTTACCCAGGTCGAGACCGAGCCCCGGACGCGCGATCGAGAGACCGGCCGCGCGTGCGAGCGGTTCACCGCCGGCGAGATGCCAGCGCCCCAAGTCGACCTGGTAGCCGGTCTCGCTACGCATCACATCGCGGACACCGGCGCGAGTGCCGATGGGCACCGTCGACCCCGGTTCGAGAGTCGCAAGGCCGGCCCGCAAGAGGTAGTGCACGAAGACGCGGATGCCGTTGCCGCACATCTGCGCCGGGGAACCATCGGCGTTGCGGTAGTCCATGAACCACTCGGCGTCGGGCTCCTCAGCCAGCGAAGCAGCGCCCTCATCGATCGCGGCGGAACGCACCACTCGGAGCACACCATCTGCACCAATGCCGAAATTGCGGTCGCACAGCGCCTGCACTTGGGTCGCCGTGAGGTCGTTCTCGCCGTTGACGTCCTCGATGATCACGAAGTCGTTGCCGGTGCCGTGTCCCTTGGTGAATGCGACCATGGTCCCAGTCTATTCAGCGCGCCGCACACGATGACGCGCGCACACGAACGAACGGTTACGGGCGACGTCGATCAGTTCGAGGTCGAGCGCCCGCGGCAGCACGGGTGCTCCGGCGCCGAGCGTCACCGGCGCGTACTGAATCCATACTTCGTCGAGCAGGCCCGCGTCGGCGAACTGACCCGCCAGATCTCCCCCACCGACGATCCACACGTCCCGGCCACCTGCCGCCTCGACCATCTGTGCATGCACGTCGCGGACGTCCGCTCGGGTGAGACGCACGTCGGCACCCTCCGGCACATCAAGCTCACGCGTAGTGAACACCCAGGCCGGCTGCTCATACCCCCACCGTCCCTCATCGTTATCCATCACCCACTCGAACGTGTGCGCGCCCATCGCCAACGCACCGATCGAGGCGATGAACTCTCCGTACGCCATCGGCCCGTCCTCGTCGATCTCCTGCGCGAAGAGCCAGTCGAGCGAGTGGTCTTCGGTGGCGATGAAACCGTCGAGGCTGGAGGCAGTGTAGAAGTGCGTGGTCATGTAGCCATCATCACGCCGACCACCGACATGGCGGCGCTCAGCGCAGAACAGCCCCGCCGGAGGTGCCTGATTCGAGCCACTCGATGTCCGGATAGCGCTTGAACCATGACACCTGGCGCCGCGCGTAACGTCGCGTGAGCGCCTGAGTCTCGGCGATGGCATCCGCCTCGCTCTTCTCTCCGCGCACCTGCGCGAGCGCCTGGGCGTACCCGATGGCCCGCGCAGCCGTGGCGCCGCGCTCGAGGCCTCTCTCACGCAGCGCTTCGACCTCCTGCAGCATGCCGTCCCGCCACATCCGCTCCACGCGACGGTCAAGGCGCTCCACGAGCACCTCGCGCGGCGCATGCAATCCGATGATGCGGGTGTGCGGATGCCACATCTCGGGGCGTTCGGGAAGAGCCGCACCGTGAGTCTGCTCGCCCTGTTCAAGCACTTCCAGGGCGCGCACGATGCGCCGCGGATTCTTCGGATCGATCCGCGCGGCGGCGGCCGGATCCCGCTGAGTCAGACGCTCCAGGAGCACTCCGGGGCCGCGTTCGGCGAGTTCGGACTCCAGGCGCGCGCGCACGGCGGGGTCGCGGGGCGGGAACCGGAAGTCGAAGATCACGCTGGAGACGTACAGTCCAGACCCGCCGACGAGAATCGCATCGCCACCGCGGGAGTGGATATCAGCGACCGCCGCGCGCGCCAACGGCTGATACCAGGCGACGGCCGCCTCCTCGGTGACGTCGCGGACGTCGAACAGGTGATGCGGGATCCCCCGCCGCTCGGCCGGCGGCAGCTTCGCCGTGCCGATGTCCATGCCGCGATACAGCTGCATCGCGTCGACGTTCACGATCTCGGCAGGGTTGCCCTGCTGCCGCAGGGCCTCGGCGAGCTCAAGCGCGAACTCGCTCTTGCCGGTGCCGGTCGCGCCGACAACGGCCCACACCCGCGGGGATCGGATGCCCGTCACCCGTCGACGCGGAGCGTCGGCAGCCCCAGCGAGACGGCGCGCGGTGCACCTGACTGTCCGGACGGCGCCGGCACACCGCAGGTCTCGGCCTGGGCGCGGTCCCATGCGTCGCCGCCGCGCGTGCGACGGATGCGCAACGGCGCACCGGTCGGATCGTCCGCGAGCAGATGGAAGGGAGCACCGTGGGTGATCGTCACGGTCACCATGTCTCCGGGGCGTGGCAGCTCCGAACCGGGTGTCACCTCGAAGTGCACCAGGCGGTTGTCTTCCGCACGTCCCGTGAGGCGGTGGGTCTCGGCGTCCTTCTTGCCCTCGCCCACCGAGACCAGTACCTCGATCTCGCGACCGACCTGCTTCTCGTTCTCTTCGAGCGAGATGCGCTCCTGCAGCGCGATCAGCCGCTCGTAGCGCTCCTGCACGACGGCCTTGGGGACCTGGTTCTCCATCGTCGCGGCCGGCGTGCCCTCACGGATGGAGTACTGGAACGTGAACGCGCTCGAGAAGCGGGACTGCTCGACGACGCGCATGGTGTCTTCGAAGTCCTCGTCGGTCTCACCCGGGAAGCCCACGATGATGTCGGTGGTGATGGCTGCATGCGGGATCCGCTCGCGCACCCGATCGAGAATGCCGAGGTACTTCGAGCTGCGGTACGAGCGTCGCATGGACCGCAGGATGCTGTCACTTCCCGACTGCAACGGCATGTGCAATTGCGGCATCACGTTGGGCGTTTCGGCCATTGCGTCGATCACATCGTCGGTGAATGCGGCCGGGTGCGGGCTGGTGAAGCGGATGCGCTCCAGTCCTTCGATCTCGCCCGCGGCGCGCAGCAGCTTGCTGAACGCCTGTCGGTCGCCGAACTCCACACCGTACGAGTTCACGTTCTGCCCCAGCAGCGTGACCTCGATCGCGCCGTCCTCGACGAGCAGACGGATCTCGTTCAGGATGTCACCCGGTCGGCGGTCCTTCTCCTTGCCACGGAGGCTCGGGACGATGCAGAACGTGCAGGTGTTGTTGCAGCCGACCGAGATCGACACCCAGCCGCTGTGCGCCGAGTCGCGCTTGGTGGGCAGCGTCGAGGGGAAGATCTCGAGCGACTCGAGGATCTCGAGCTCGGCCTCGCCGTTGTGACGCGCGCGCTCGAGCAGACCGGGCAGCGATCCCATGTTGTGCGTGCCGAAGACCACGTCGACCCACGGCGCCTTGTCGAGGACGGCCTGCTGGTCCATCTGAGCGAGGCAGCCGCCGACGGCGATCTGCATGCCCTCATGCTTGTCCTTGCGGGACTTCAAGTGACCAAGCGTGCCGTAGAGCTTGCCCGCTGCGTTGTCGCGCACCGCGCAGGTGTTGATGATGACGACGTCGGCGTCCTCACCGGCATCCGAGCGAACATACCCCGCACTCTCCAGGGAACCCGAGAGTCGTTCGGAGTCGTGCACGTTCATCTGGCAACCGAAAGTACGCACCTCGTACGAGCGCCGGCGGCCGTCGGCGCCGACCGCCGCCGCCGAGGGCGCGATGATGGTCGGTTCACTGCGCGGAGTAGTCATGGTGACAGCTATTCTACGAGGCCTCGCGCCTATTGGGATCGGGGCCCGCCGTCTGCCGGCGCGCGCTCACTCCGAGTCCACGAAGCGCACACCCGAGCGGGCACCGCTCGCACCCCTGCCCGCTTCACGGAGCGCAGTACGAGCAGCGTTCATCGCCACCGATCCCCCGTACCCACGACGCGCGAGTTGGCCCAGCAGTCGGCGCAGGGCGGTGTCGGGCTCGAGCCGCGTCATGCCCGGTGCCTTGCTGCGTGCGAACTCCAGAGCCCGTTCGGCATCGTCATCAGGCAACTCCGACAGAGCCTCCTCGGCGATGTCGCGGGGAATCCCCCGCTGCGACAGCACCCGCGCGAGCGCGACCCGTCCCTGCCCTTTACGCTCTGCACCCGAGGTGACCAGTAGCTCGGCGAGTGTTCGATCGTCGATGTATCCGCGATCGCTGAACTCGTCGATGATCTCGTCGATGGTCTCCCGGTCGAGATCGTGCTCGCGCAGAACCGCCCGGGACTCGGCGACCGAGAGCGCCTTGGAGCGCAGCTTGCGTACAAGCGCCTCTTCGGCTCTCTCGCGCAGCTTCACGGACTCATCGTCCATGCTTTCCCGAGCGTCGTCCCGCGCGTCCCGCGCGTGCGCCGCGTTCAGAGCACGCAGCGCGACGGTGCGTTCCGCGTGGTCGAGTGCAGCGGCGGCGCGCGCCGCCGGAGACGTCTCGTCCAGCTGAGGGGCTGCAGGCTCTCGCGCGGGGCGTCCACGCTCGGCCCCGGCGGTGGGCCTGCCGACATCGACAGACCCACCGAAGATCGGGATGACCGGGGCCAGGTGTTCGCGGCCGTCGTCCTGACCAGTGCCGTTCATGATGATTAGGCCGGGCGACGCTCGGCGAGCTCATCGGCGGGCGCTTCAGCCTTGCCTCCGATACCGAGCTTCTGCTTGATCTGCTCTTCGATCGCCAGGGCGATGTCGTCGTTGTTGCGCAAGAAGTTCCGGGCGTTCTCCTTGCCCTGTCCGAGCTGATCCCCGTCGTAGGTGTACCACGATCCGGACTTCTTCACGATACCGTGCTCGACGCCGAAATCGATCAGGCTGCCTTCGCGCGAGATGCCGACGCCGTAGAGGATGTCGAACTCGGCCTGCTTGAACGGCGGCGCCATCTTGTTCTTGACGACCTTCACCCTGGTGCGGTTTCCGACCGCCTCGGTGCCATCCTTCAGTGTCTCGATGCGGCGAATGTCGAGGCGTACCGACGCGTAGAACTTCAGCGCCTTTCCACCCGCGGTGGTCTCGGGAGAGCCGAAGAACACACCGATCTTCTCGCGCAGCTGGTTGATGAAGATCGCGGTGGTCTTCGTCTGGTTCAGCCCACCAGTGAGCTTTCGCAGCGCCTGCGACATCAGTCGAGCCTGCAGACCGACGTGCGAATCACCCATGTCGCCCTTGATCTCAGCCTCGGGCACCAGCGCGGCGACGGAGTCGATCACGACCAGGTCGATGGCTCCGGAGCGGATCAGCATGTCGGCGATCTCGAGCGCTTGCTCACCCGTGTCGGGCTGCGAGACCAGCAGCTGATCGATGTCGACGCCGAGCTTGCGTGCGTACTCGGGGTCGAGCGCGTGCTCAGCGTCAATGAAGGCGGCGATACCACCGGCGCGCTGCGCGTTGGCGATCGCGTGCAGGGTCAACGTGGTCTTACCGGACGATTCCGGACCGTAGATCTCGATGATGCGCCCGCGGGGCAGCCCTCCGATTCCGAGGGCGCTGTCCAGCGCGATGGATCCGGTCGGGATGATCTCGACGGGTGCGCGCTCTTCGCTGCCCAGTCGCATGATCGATCCCTTGCCGAACTGGCGCTCGATGTGCGCGAGAGCGGAATCCAGGGCCTTCTCGCGGTCGTCGGTGGATGGCATGACGTGCTCCTCAGAATCTCGATTGCTGCCGCCTGTAGGCTGTCGCGGCCTCCCCCTCTGGGGCGGCTCTCCGACAAGGCGAGTGGTTCGTAACCACCTCTCACACCGTAGGCGGGGCCACCGACATCGCGTCGGCTATCCCGCGCACTGTGAAAAGAAAGCGCATCGGAACCACTTGTGCAGAACGATACGCCCTCATCGAACAGAGATTCGACGACACGCCGGAAAAGGCGCGGACATCTGTTCAGTGACGGCGTGGTTCGACCCTGCCCACGCCGTAGCGGCGCTCCGGCGGGACATCCGCCTCAGCGCACAGCGCGAGCCAGATCTGCCGAGGCGGAATGCCGGCTTCCAACGCATCATGCGCCGTCATTCCGACATCGCCGAGGAACAGATCGTGGGTCAACGCGTTCGCGCGCGCGCCGAACTCCTCGTCGACCGCGCGCAGGAACTCACTGCGTCGCACGCTTCGCCTCGTCGCTCAGTGCAGCGACAGCTCGGGCTCGACCGATGCCACCAGGTCGTCGGGAACGACGTCGGGGAAGGGGCTGAGTCCCTCGAGGACCGAGATCCGGTCGCCGACTTCGCGCATGATCGTCGAGATGGGCACATCGAGTGCTTCTGCCACCGACGCGAGGATCTCGCTGGATGCCTCTTTCTGGCCCCGCTCCACCTCGCTCAGGTAACCGAGCGCCACGGAGGCCTTGCCTGCGACCTGACGCAGAGTGCGCCCCTTCTGCAGGCGGAAGTCCCGCAGCACTTCGCCGATCTCTTGTCTGACAAGAATCATCGGAACCTCCCCTCCCACACATTCTCTGAATCCGAGTGGATCGCCAGTCTAACGCCACCGGGTACTGCTGAATCTACTGTTTCTGCCTGTGCCTCGGTTGTGAACCTTCGGCTGTGCAACGGATAGTCGCGTCGTGTGTTGCGCACATCACGTGGAACCCCACAACGAGCCGTGCTATTCCCGCACCGCCTCCAGCGCGGCGGCCAGGGCGGCATCCCGAGCCTGAGCACGGATCTGCGACCGATCCCCCGCGAACACGAACGAGCGCACCAGACGAACGACAGGCGTGACGACGCCCACATGCACGGTCCCGACGGGCTGACCGTCGGGCGAGTCGGGGCCCGCGATGCCGGTGGTGCTTACCCCCACCTCAGTGGCTCGTCCGTCGACGGCGACGGCGCGACGCACCCCGTCGGCCATCTGCTCCGCCACCTCGGGGTGCACCGGCCCGTGCTGCTCCAGCAGTTTCGCATCCACCCCGAGAAGCGTCTGCTTGACCGGCGTGGCGTACGCCACGACCGCTCCGTTGAGCACCCCAGATGCTCCGGGCACCGTCACGAGCTCCGCCGAGACGGCGCCGCCGGTCAGCGACTCAGCGACGCCTAGTCGCCATCCGCGCTCTGCCAAGAGAGTCAGCAGCTCGGCGGCGACCGTCATCTCCGGCGGCTTCCTCGCACCTGCGCCACCACGTAGTCGATCCCGCTGGCCACGGTGAGCACCAGGGCCACCACCATCAGCACCTGTGTCACGACGACCCACGGCTCAATGCCGATCACCGTGTGCAACGGCAGCAGCGCCCAACTCAGCGCCACGCCCTGCACCGCGGTCTTGAGCTTGCCCATCCATGCCGCGGCGACGACATGCTCGTGCACGATCACGAATCGGTGAACGGTGATCGCCCATTCCCGGACCAGGATGATGATCACGAGCCACCAGCCCACCTCGCCGAGGATGGCCAGGCCCAGAAATCCTGCGCCGGTGAGCAACTTGTCGGCGATCGGGTCCCACAACTTGCCGAAGTCGCTCACGATGTCGTACTTGCGGGCGAGATAGCCATCGACCCAGTCGGTCGAGATCGCGATCACGAACAACGCGCCTGCGATCCAGCGCATCACGATGTCGTCTTCGCCGAAGGGACCGGCGACCAGCAGCATCACGAAGAAGACGATCGCCAGAGGGATCCGCGCGATCGTGATCGCGTTGGGAAGCTGTCGTGGAATGCTCATCAGTCGCGTCCTGTCAATCCCCAGGCGTCTTCGTCGCCGTCGTCTTCGCTCTCCACTACGGGGAGCCCTTCGAACTGCTGCTCGATCGGATCGATCGGAGCGGCAGCAGTCTCGGCAGCCGCGGGTGCGGACGGTACGTCATCGCCGCGCAGCTTGGCGATCACCGCGGGCAGCTGCTCGGAGGTGACCAGAACGTCGCGCGCCTTCGAGCCCTCCGAGGGGCCGACGATCTCGCGCGATTCGAGCAGGTCCATCAACCGTCCCGCCTTCGCGAATCCGACCCGCAGCTTGCGTTGCAGCATCGACGTCGATCCGAACTGCGATGACACGATGAGCTCGGCGGCGGCCAGCAACAGCTCGAGATCGTCGCCGATGTCCTCGTCGACCTCTTTCTTCTTCGCCTCCGCGGACTCCTGCACGTCGGGCCGGTACTCGGGCCGCGCCTGTTGCGTCACGTGCTTGACGACCGACGAGATCTCGCTCTCATCGACCCACGCGCCCTGCAGACGGAACGGCTTGGACGAACCCATCGGCGAGAACAGGGCGTCACCCTGACCGATCAGCTTGTCAGCGCCCGGGGCGTCGAGGATCACGCGGCTATCGGTCACGCTGGTGACCGCGAAGGCCAGTCGCGATGGCACGTTCGCCTTGATCAATCCGGTGACCACGTCGACGCTGGGTCGCTGCGTGGCAAGAACCAGGTGGATGCCCGATGCACGTGCGAGCTGCGTGATACGCACGATCGAGTCTTCGACGTCTCGCGGCGCGACCATCATCAGGTCGGCGAGCTCATCGACGACGACCAGCAGGTACGGGTAGGGCTTGAGCACGCGCTCGCTGCCGACGGGGACCTCGACCTCACCGGCACGGACGGCCTTGTTGAAGTCGTCGATGTGGCGGAACCCGAACGACGCCAGGTCGTCGTAGCGCATGTCCATCTCTTTCACGACCCACTGCAGCGCCTCAGCCGCCTTCTTGGGGTTGGTGATGATGGGTGTGATCAGATGCGGAACACCCGCGTAGCTGGTCAACTCGACGCGTTTCGGGTCGATCAGCACCATGCGCACGTCGGCCGGACGAGCCCGCATCAGCAGGCTCGTGATCATCGAGTTGACGAAGCTCGACTTACCAGAGCCCGTGGAACCTGCCACGAGCAGGTGCGGCATCTTCGCGAGGTTGGCGACGACGATGTTGCCGCCGACATCCTTGCCGACGCCGATCGTGAGCGGATGCGTGCTCTTCTGCGCGGCCGACGACCGAAGCACGTCACCCAGGGCGACGGTCTCTTTGTCGACGTTGGGGATCTCGATACCGATCGCGCTCTTCCCCGGAATGGGCGACAGGATGCGCACGTCGTTGGACGCCACCGCGTAGGCGAAGTTGTTGCTGAGCTGCGTGATCTTCTCGACCTTGACGCCGTGTCCGACCTCGATCTCGTACTGCGTGACCGTCGGGCCGCGCGAAAACCCCGTGACCTTGGCATCCACCTTGAACTGCGTCAGCACGCTCGTGATCTGCTCGATCGTGCGGTCTGTGGCATCCGAACGCACCACCGGCGGCGGGCCAACCTTCAGCGCGGACGGGGACGGGAGCACGTACGGGGCCGCCGGCGGCTGCGGCGCGGACGCGCCGGGGCCGGCCGTGCCGAAACCATCCATGCCGGGCAGCTCACCGGTGTCGCCGTCATCGTCGAGCAGTGCAGTGGCACCCTGCTCACCCAGCTGCCCGGTGAGCGCGCTGAGATCGGTGAGCACCTCGGTGGCCGCGTCGTGCGGATCCGGCTGCGGCGTCTCGTCGACAATGACGGCCTGCTCGTAGGCCGCGTTACTGTCGCTCGGTTCATCGAACAGCGCGGTGATCGCCTGGGAGTCGACACCGTCGTCGGGGTCTTCCTCGCGGCCGGTCTTGTTGCGCCGCCACCACGGGAGCGAATCGTCGTTGGGCTCCGCGTCCTGCGGCGCCTCATCGACCGCCGGTGCGCGCATGGGGCGCTCGGCGCCGAACATCCAGGCGTACAGGTCACCCAACCGCTCGCCGATGCGATTCGGTGGAGTCTTCGTGAGAATCAGGATGCTGAGCACCATGAGCAGTGCAAGCACGATGTACGCGACCACGGGCGTCAGGAACGCCAATGGCTCGCCCAGCAGCCAGCCGAACAGCCCACCGGCCTCGCTCAGCGCCGGCATTCCGTCACGCGGTTGCGGACGGCTGCCGTCTGCGGCGCCGGACGCGACATGGCAGATGCCCGCGATCGACAGGACGAGTGTGCCGAAGCCGATGCCAATACGTCCGTTGTCGTGCACTGACGGAGGATGCCGGAACAGCCAGCCCGCCAGGAGCACCAGCAGCACCGGCATGAAGAACGCCGTGCGCCCCACCATCAAGCCAAAGCTGTAGGCGGAGATCTGCGCGGCGACCTCGTTGCCGATGAAGAACCACTCCACCACGGCGCCCATGCACGCCAGCAGCACGAGCAGGAACGGGAAACCGTCGCGACGCTGATCCTTCTCAAGGTTCTCAGGTCCGAACGCGCGGAAGAGACCGCCGACGCCGTGCGCGAGGCCAAGCCACATGCGCACAGCGAGCGGCGGTCTGTCGACCTCGTCGACGTACTTCTTCGGCGTCGGTGCGGCCTTCGCGGTCGACCGAGGTGTCGTCTGCCGTTTCGGGCGCGACGACGAGGCGCCCCCAGACGCGCGCTCGGACTTGGTAGTGCTCCTGGCCATGGGATCCAGGCTACGGCCGAGCGCCGACATCGGGCCGCAATGACGCGGCCTTGCGCGGTTTCCGCGGGGTCGTCAAGCCTCGATCACCAGCGGAACGATCATCGGACGACGACGCAGCTTCTGGTTCACCCAGCGACCGATCGTACGTCGGATGATCTGCGACAGCGCGTGGTTGTCGCGCACGCCGTTGCCGGCGGCCTCCTTCAGCGCCGCCACGATCTTCGGCGTGATGTCGTCGAACACCGCGTCGTCCTCCGCGACACCGCGGGCGTGGATCTCGGGCCCCGAGATGATCCGACCGGTCGAGGAGTCGACCACGACGATGACCGAGACGAAGCCCTCCTCACCGAGGATGCGGCGGTCCTTGAGGTCGGCATCCGTGATGCCGCCGACGGTCGATCCGTCGACGTAGACGAAGCCGATGTCGAGCTGGCCCGCGACGCGTGCCTCACCATCGCGCAGGTCGATGATCGTCCCGTTCCCGGCGATGATCGTGCGCTCCTCGGGGATGCCGGTGTCTTGCGCCAGCTTGGCGTTGGCGATGAGGTGGCGATACTCGCCGTGCACCGGGAGGACGTTCCTCGGACGCAGGATGTTGTAGCAGTAGATCAGCTCGCCGGCCGCCGCGTGACCTGAGACGTGCACCTTGGCGTTGGCCTTGTGAACGACGTTCGCGCCAAGCTTGGTCAGGCCGTCGATGACCCGGTAGACCGCGTTCTCGTTGCCGGGGATGAGACTCGACGCGAGGATGACGGTGTCGCCCTCGCCGGGCTCGATCGCGTGGTCGAGGTTCGCCATCCGACTGAGCACGGCCATCGGCTCACCCTGCGAACCGGTCGACATGTAGACGATCTGGTCCTCGGGGAGGTCGCGCGCCTTCTTGTAGTCGATCAGGAGCCCCTTGGGCACCTGCAGATACCCGAGCTGCTCGGCGATGGTCATGTTGCGCACCATGCTGCGGCCGAGGAACGCCACCCGCCGGCCGTGCGCGTGGGCGGCGTCGATGACCTGCTGCACACGGTGCACGTGGCTCGAGAAGCTGGCCACGATGACCCGGCGCGGCGCCTTGCCGATCACCTGGTCGAGCACGGGCCCGATCGAGCGTTCGGTGGGCGTGAAGCCGGGCACGTCGGCGTTGGTCGAATCGACCAGGAACAGGTCGACTCCCTCTTCGCCGAGCCGCGCGAAAGCGCGCAGGTCGGTGATGCGGCCGTCCAGCGGCAGCTGGTCCATCTTGAAGTCACCGGTGGCCAGCACCAGACCGGCCGGTGCGCGGATCGCGACGGCGAGGGCATCCGGGATCGAGTGGTTGACCGCGATGAACTCGAGGTCGAACGGGCCCACCTTCTCGTGCTGCCCCTCCTTCACCGTGAGGGTGAAGGGCTTGATGCGATGTTCCTTGAGCTTCGCCTCGACCAGTGCGAGGGTCAGTCCCGATCCGATCAGGGGGATGTCGGGCTTCAGGCGCAGCAGGTACGGCACGGCGCCGATGTGGTCTTCGTGGCCGTGCGTCAGCACCACGCCGACGATGTCATCGAGGCGGTCCTTGATGGGCTCGAAGTCGGGCAGGATCAGGTCGACACCCGGCTGGTGCTCCTCGGGGAAGAGCACACCACAGTCGACGATCAGGATCTTGCCGTCGAACTCGAACGTGGTCATGTTGCGGCCGACTTCGCCCAGGCCGCCCAGCGGGGTGACGCGGAGCGTGCCCTGTGCGAGCGGTTCGGGATCGGCGAGGGGAATGGACATGGATGTCTCCTCCGTCGGACACCTCGTGTCCGGTCTTGACGTGTCAGCGCATGGCAGCGCTCATCGTGTGGTGCCTGGCACCTTGGGCAGCGCGCCGCCGGCCGCAGCGTTGCGGTCGGGGCGGAAGTTCGAGAAGTCGGCGCCCGGTACGTCCTTCACCAGCGCGAGCTCGTCCTCGATGATGGCGGCTTCCCACTCCTCCGGGCCCACCAGAGGCAGACGCACGCGCGGGCTGCCGATGCGGCCGAGCCCGTGCAGGATGTACTTGGCCGAGACGGTTCCGGGCACGTGCGTCATGGTGGCGCGCACGAGGGGCTCCAGGCGGCGATGCTCGGCCGTCGCCGTGGCGAGGTCGCCACGGTTGACCGCGTCGACGATGGTGCGGTAGGGGGCCGAGGTGATGTTCGCCGTGACGCCGATCAGCCCGGTCGCACCGATCGCCAGGTGCGGGAGGACGTTCGCGTCGTCGCCGGAGAAGTACATCAGGTCGGTCTGGTTGAGCACACGGCTCACTTCGGAGAAGTCGCCCTTGGCGTCCTTGACGGCGAGGATGTTGGGGTGCTTGGCCAGCCGGAGGATGGTCTCGTACTTGATCGGCACGCCGGTGCGACCCGGGATGTCGTAGAGGATCACCGGCAGGTCGGTGGCGTCGGCGACGAGACGGAAGTGCGTGAGGATGCCCGCCTGTGTCGGCTTGTTGTAGTACGGGGTGACGATCATGATGCCGTCGGCTCCGGCCTTCTCGCTGGCGCGGTACAGCTCGATGGCGTGGGCGGTCTCGTTCGACCCACCGCCGGTGATGATCTTGGCGCGGCCCGCGGAGACGTCCTTGCCGACCTCGACGAGACGGATCTTCTCGGGGTCGGTGAGAGTCGAGGTCTCACCGGTGGTGCCGGTGACGACGATGCCGTCGGCCCCGTCGGAGATCACACGGTCCATGTGCTTCTCGACGGCGGGCCAGTCGACCTCGCCGTCGGCGGTCATCGGTGTGACCAGCGCGACAAGAACCTGTCCGAAGGGATTGTCGGTGTGCGTCATCCTCTCAGCGTAGCGTTTCGCAGGTCGTGCTCGGCACCCGTCGGATGCCCGTCACACCCGGCCTCGGCGCGCCACGCCCGATGTGAGCGACGGCGGCAGCACCTTGGTGATAGCGACGATCGCCTTGTACCGCCAGGACGGGATCGACACCGCCGTGCCCCGTGCCGCGTCGCGCAGCGCCTCGCGGACGACGTCGGAGGCGTTGAGCCACAGGATCGACGGGATCCCCTCGTGCCCCGGGGCCAGCCCCATCCGCTCATGGAATGTCGTGTGTGTGAAGCCGGGGCACACTGCGGTCACCGTGACGCCGTCACGCGCATACTCGGCATTCGCCCACCGGCTGAAGCCGATCAGCCATGACTTGCAGGCCGAGTAGGTGGACCGCGAGATGAAGCCGGCGACCGAGGAGACGTTGATGATGCGTCCGCCGCGGCCGCGCATCGCGCGGATGGCCGCGTGCATCAGCCGCATCGAGGCTTCCACGTGCACGCGCAGGTGACGCACCTCGTCGTCGATGTCGTTGTCGGCGAACTGCAGCGGCAGTCCGAACCCCGCGTTGTTGATCAACAGATCGATCGGCTGCCCGGCATCCGCGATACGGTCGGCGACGCGAGTGATGTCGTCCTCACTCGCCAGGTCGGCGGTGATCACCTCGACGGCGACGCCGTGATCATCGCGCAGCTGCTCCGCCAGGCTGTCGAGCGCCTCGGTGCTGCGGGCGACGAGCACGAGGTCGGCGCACCTGGCGGCCAGTTGACGGGCGAACTCCGCGCCGAGTCCCGCGCTGGCGCCGGTGATGAGTGCGGTGGGCATCAGCGCTCGTATCCCAGGAAGCGATAGCGGATGCCGGTGCTCGACGTCTGCCACTCCCCCTCGTCGACCAGACGCCAGCCGGTGCGCGCGGGCGCGAACGCATCGCCGTCGACGTCGAGGTCGAGTTCCGTGACCTCCAGCCGATCGGCCTGCCCGATCAGCTGGCGGAAGATCTCGGATCCACCGATGACCCATGCGCGTTCGAGGCCGCGCAACGCGTCGTGCACGGTGGCCGCCCGGCGGGCGCCTTCTGCGCTCCATCCCTGCTGTCGGGTGATGACGACGTTCTCGCGGCCGGGCAGCGGGCGGAAGCGCTCGGGAAGTGAGTCCCACGTCTTGCGTCCCATGACGACCGGGTCGCCGAGGGTCGTGCGCTTGAAGTGCGCGAGATCCTCGGGCACGTGCCAAGGCATACCACCCGCTGCACCGATGACTCCCCCGTTCGCCTCGGCCCAGATCAGCCCCACCCAGGGAACGACGGTAGCGGCGCTCATACGGCCACCGCCGCCCGGATCGCCGGGTGGTGCTGATAGTCGTCGACCGAGAAGTCCTCATAGACGTAGTCGAGGATCGACGCCGGCGTGCGGGTGATCCGCAACGTCGGATACGGGTAGGCATCGCGGCTGAGCTGCTCGCGCACCTGGTCGACGTGGTTGTCGTAGATGTGACAGTCGCCGCCGGTCCAGACGAAGTCACCGGGCTGTAGGCCGGCCTGCTGCGCGACCATCAGCGTCAGCAGCGCATAGGAGGCGATGTTGAACGGCACCCCGAGGAAAAGGTCGGCGCTGCGCTGGTACAACTGGCACGAGAGCTTGCCGTCGGCCACGTAGAACTGGAACAGTGCGTGGCAGGGGGCGAGCGCCATATCGGGGATATCGGCCGGGTTCCAGGCCGAGACGATCAGGCGCCTCGAATCGGGCGACGCCTTGATCTGCTCGATCACCTGCGAGAGCTGGTCGATGCTGCCGCCGTCCGGCGTCGGCCACGACCGCCATTGCACGCCGTAGACCGGGCCGAGATCTCCGTCGGCATCCGCCCACTCGTCCCAGATCGTCACGCCGTTCTGCTGCAGCCACCGCACGTTCGAGTCGCCCCGCAGGAACCACAGCAGTTCGTACGCGATCGACTTGAAGTGCACGCGCTTGGTAGTGATCAGCGGAAAGCCCTGCGACAGGTCGAAACGAATCTGACGTCCGAAGACGCTCGTCGTGCCGGTACCGGTGCGGTCGTCCTTGTGCGTGCCGTTCTCGAGCACGTCGCGGAGCAGATCTTCGTACGGCGTGGGGACAGCACTCATGACTGCAACGATACCTTTCGCTCCGGCATCCGTCGCCGTCATCCGGCGTCACATCCGGCCCGATTCCCACCTTCGGGACGTACCCTCGTCGCGTGCCCCTCTCCTCCGCCCTGATCGTGATCGTCGCCCTCGTCGCGACCGCCGTCGCCGCCGGCCTGGTGTGGCGCGCCCGCGACGGTCGCCGTCGCGACGCCCACGGCGAGCGGGTGGACGCCGCGGATGCCGGCATTCTCGGCGCCCGCGCCACACTCGTGCAGTTCAGCACCGAGATGTGCGCGCGCTGCCCGCAGGTGCGCCGGATGCTCGGCGGCGTGGCAGACGGACTCGACGGGGTCGAGCACGTCGACATCGACCTGACCCACCGCACCGACCTGGCAACGAAGTACCGGGTGCTGCAAACCCCGACCCTGCTGGTCGTGGATGGCGATGGCACCGTGCGGGCCCGGTTCAACGGCGTCCCGCACCGCTCCGACATCGAAAACGCGCTGGGCGATCTGCCCATGCTGCAGGAGGCATGATGAACACCCCGGTCGGCATAGATCCCCGTGGTCCGCGGTTCGCGGCATCCATCACTTCGTTGCTGCTGCTGCTCGCGGTGCTGCTCGGACTCACCGGCGCGGATGCCGCATTCGCGCTTCTCATCGCCATCGCGGTGCTCTTCGTGTGGGGCGTGGTCTCGCCGCGGACCCACCCGTGGAGCGTGCTGTTCCGCGCTCTCGTGCGGCCTCGACTCGCGCCGCCGACGGAACTGGAAGATCCCCGCCCGCCGCGCTTCGCGCAGGGTGTCGGACTCGTCGTGGTGGGCATCGGTCTCGCGCTGCACGCGCTGGGCGTGCCGGGAGCCCTGCCGATCGCCGCGGCCGCCGCTTTCTTCGCGGCATTCCTGAACGCCGCGTTCGGCTACTGCCTCGGATGCCAGATGTACCTTCTTCTGCGGCGCGCGGGGCTGTTCGGCCGCAGCACGGCGTAGCCGTATCGACGTTCCGCGCGGCTGAGTAGGCTGGCGGGACGACGCCGACACCCGGCGCTCGCGAGATGCGACCTGCGGAGGAACCATGCCCATCACCAGCGAAGCCACCACCACCTGGACCGGTTCCCTCATCGAGGGGTCGGGCACAGTCGCGTTCTCGTCGTCCAATCTCGGCACGTTCCCGATCGACTGGAAGGCACGGTCCGAGGGCTCGGACACCACCACGACGCCCGAAGAGCTGATCGCCGCGGCACACGCCTCGTGCTTCAGCATGGCCTTCTCGAACATGCTGGCGCAGAACGGCACCCCGCCCGAGCGGGTGAACACATCGGCCTCGGTGACCTTCAAGCCGGGCACCGGCATCACCGGCAGCCACCTCAACGTCAACGCGACCGTGCCGGGCATCACGCCGGAGCGGTTCCAGGAGATCGCCGATGAGGCCAAGGCCGGATGCCCGGTGTCGCAGGCACTCGCCGGCATCGAGATCACTCTCGAGGCCAGCCTGGCCTGAGATCCGGCCCGTCTGAGACGTCAGGCGCGGGCCCGTGAGAGCCGGATGGCCTCACGGATGCTCGCCCTGGCGTCTTTGCGTTGCCCCGCAGCGTCGAAGACGACGCCCAGGCGGTAATGCCGGCGCCAATCCTGCGGTGCGGCGTCGACCGCCTCCGAGTACTGCGCGACCAGGGGTTCGACGTCCTCGCGCCGTAGCCGTCCGCTCGGCATGAGCTCGTCGGGTGCCTCGGGCATGCCTCCCTCGGCGTCAAGTGTGCGCCCGAGTCGATCGGCAGCGAAGCCGAAGAGCAGTTCGCGGATCAGCGCCCACGCCCCGATCGGTGCGAGCACGATCAGGGCGATACCCATTCCAATGGCGACCGGCGTACCGACGGCGAAGAACATCACCGCGAGCCACACGGTCGCCAAGATGTACAGCAGCAGCGCGCCACCCATGACGCTGACGCCGACGCGCGAGGTCATGAACGCGGCCCGACGCCGATGTCGATGACGTTCTCGAGACCGACGACGATCCCGCGCACGTCGCGCGCGAACGGCACCGCCAGTCGGATGCCAGGGGCGTACGCCGCCGCAGAGTCCACCGTATCGTGCACGATCGACAACGACTCCCCCGCGCCCGACAGGATCGTCTCCTGACGCGCGATCACGCCGGGACGTCGCAGCGAGTGCACCGGGACACCGGCGACCTGCTGTCCCCGCGCACGCTGATCGACATGGGGTGCCTGGAACGGTCCCTGCGCCTCGCGGGCATCCGACATCAACTCAGCGGTGCGCACGGCCGTGCCGCTGGGCGAGTCGATCTTGCGGTCGTGGTGCGCTTCGATGATCTCGGCCGAGGCGAAGAACGGGGCGGCCGCCGCCGCGAGTGCCGATCCGAGCGCCGAGCCGAGCGAGAAGTTGGGAATGAAGAGGATTCCCGTTCCGGAGGCCGCCACCAGCGGGCGCACCAGCGCGATGCGCTCCTGCGACCAGCCGGAGGTGCCGACGAGTACGTTGATGCCGCGGTCGATGGCGCCACGCACGACATCGACGCTGACGGCGGGTGTGGACGCGTCGACCACGAGATCAGCACCGTCGAGTTCGCTCATCTCGCTGGTCGAGCCGAGCACGTTGCGCACCTCGAAGCCGTCGAGTCCGTCGATCACCTCGTTGATGATGCGTCCGAGCCTGCCTGTACCGCCGACGAGGGCAACCTGAGTGGTCATGTACCCAGTCTAGATTCGCCCGAGAGCGGTGACGCCCGCGTGTCAGACCAGCGGCGCGTCGGGCAGGCCGGTGCGCAGCTCCATCGGCAGGTGACCGAGGTCGTTGTGGCTCAGCAGTGTCCAGGGGCGCCCCTGCTTCTGTGCAATGACGGTCAGCCCGGCGTGAGCCTGGTTGAGTGTCATCCACCGCCAGTCGGGAGCGCCGAGCACCTCGCGCACGAACCAGGCGATCACGAAGTTGTGCGTGATGAGCACCTCGTGTACCTCACCGTTGCGGCGTCGCAGGAACTCGCCGACGGCATCCGCCATCTGCGCGGAGCCCGCCTCGATCTCAGCGTCGCTGACCGACCCGAAGAACGACTCGTACGCGGCCGGTGTCTCCTCTTCCATCCCGCTCGGCACGCAGTCGAACAGCAATGCCGACGGTTGGGGGTCGACCGACGGAAGACGTTCGGCGACGCTGCGGGCGGTCTCGGCGGCCCGCAGGAGCGGCGAATGCCAGATCGCGTCGAGCGGGAGTCCGGAGAGGCGGTCCGCGATGAGCTCGGCCTGTCGTTGTCCTCTCGGAGAGAGGGGTCCGTCGTCTACGCCGTGCTCGGCGTCCTGATGCTCGCCGTGTCTGACCAGATATATGTAATGCGTCACTGCCTGCTCACTCCATCCCCCGCTCTGGAGGGAGCTTCCAGCATAGTCAGTCGCTCGCGTGGGCGAGTTCGGCAAGCTGCGACCGCACCAAGGTGATTCCTGCCCCCTGCATGAGCTCTTCGATCTGCTGAGGCGAGAAGGTGTTCACGATGGGTGCGACGATGGTGCGTTGCGCGAGCAGCCAGGCGATGGACACCGCCGCAACCGGCACCGAGGTCTCATCGGCGATGCGGTCGAGCACGCGCAGCACGCGGATGCCCCGGCGATTGAGGTGCGCCCGCATCTGTTCGCCACGCACGCCCGACACCCGCGACCGGCTGCGGTGCTGGCCGGAGAGGAAGCCGTGCTCAAGCGCGTGTGAGGGCGTCACGGCGAGTCCCTGCGCGGCCGCGACCAAACGAAGGTCGCCTTCGAACCCGGTGCGCCGCACGAGGTTGTAGGGCTCATCGAGCACCTCGATGCGCGGATACCCCGCGGACGCCAGGATGCGTGCCTCGACAAGCCGCTCCGGCGTGAACCCGAAGCTACCGACCGCGTTGATCTTGCCGGCCTCACGCAACCACTCGACCGTGGCGAGAGTGTCTTCGAGATGCGTCGTGGCGTCGAGACTCGCATCGAGGTACAGCACGTCGATGCGATCGGTGCCCAGGCGCGTCAGCGATGCCTCCACGGCACGGACGAGGTTCACCGATCCGAGACCGGGGTTGTCCGGGTGCGATCCGACGCGGGCTGCCAGCACGACCCGTTCCCGCTGTCCGCGCGCCCGGAGCCACTGACCGACGATGTGCTCGCTGCGTCCCGCCGAGAAGCCGTCCGCGGTGTGGATCGCGTTGCCGCCGAACTCGACGTAGCGGTCGAGGATTCCGTGACTGGTAGGCAGATCGACGTTCCACCCGAACTCGGCGGCGCCGAGCATGAGCGGGAACACCGTGAGCTCGGACTCGCCGAGCGGGACGCGGATGCCCTCTCCCACCCCCGGGCCGACGATGGGAATCGGTGCCGACGGATGCTCCGAGGACGCGGTCTCTGCGCGCTCCTGGGGTTCAGCGGTGCCTACGCCGAACAGCCTCATGGTCTCACCCCCGCGGATCTTCGATCCGGTCCACCACACCCCCCGGTGCGTACCTCGAGCGTAAGGGAGCAGACGACAGCGGACGCGCTCTGCGACGGTCCGGCGTCCGATCTTTGCGTAACGATCCGATCACATCGGATACGACAGCGACCCGGTGCCCGTGATCGCTCACGGGCACCGGGTCGCTGTCAGAAGTCGGATGCCGGTGACCCGGCATCCGTGGGATCACGCCTCGGCGGTCTCCGCTGCGGCTTCGCCGTCGGCGGCGGCCTCTTCCAGCACCGGCTCCAGCGACAGCTTGCCGCGGTCGTCGATCTTGGTGATACGCACCAGCAGCTTCTGGCCGACCGAGAGCACGTCGTCGACGTTCTCGACGCGCTTGCCACCGGCGAGCTTGCGCACCTCGGTGACGTGCAGCAGGCCGTCCTTGCCGGGCAGCAGCGAGATGAAGGCGCCGAACGAGGCGATCTTCACGACGGTGCCGAGGAACTGCTCGCCGACCTCCGGGTTGGTGGGGTTGGCGATCGCGTTGACCTGCGCGCGGGCGGCCTCGGCCGACGGGCCGTCGGTCGCGCCGATGTAGACGGTGCCGTCCTCCTCGATGGAGATCTGCGCGCCGGTCTCATCCTGGATCGCGTTGATCGTCTTGCCCTTCGGGCCGATCAGCTCACCGATCTTGTCGACGGGGATCTGCACGCTGATCACGCGCGGAGCCGTCGGCGCCATCTCGTCGGGGACGTCGATGGCTGCGTTGAGCACGCCGAGGATCGTCAGACGCGCGTCGCGCGCCTGCGTCAGCGCGCCGGCGAGAACCGACGAGGGGATGCCGTCGAGCTTGGTGTCGAGCTGGATCGCGGTGATGAACTCGCTGGTACCGGCGACCTTGAAGTCCATGTCGCCCAGCGCGTCCTCGGCGCCCAGGATGTCGGTGAGCGCCGCGTAGCGGGTCTCACCGTCGACCTCGTCGGTGACCAGACCCATCGCGATACCGGCGACGGCCGCGCGCAGCGGCACACCGGCGTTCAGCAGCGACAGGGTCGAGGCGCACACCGAGCCCATCGACGTCGAACCGTTGGATCCGAGTGCCTCGGAGACCTGGCGGATCGCGTAGGGGAACTCCTCGCGGCTGGGCAGCACCGGCACGAGTGCGCGCTCGGCGAGGAAGCCGTGCCCGATCTCGCGACGCTTCGGCGACCCGACACGGCCGGTCTCACCGGTCGAGTAGGGCGGGAAGTTGTAGTGGTGCATGTAGCGCTTGCTCGTGGTGGGCGACAGCGAGTCGATCTGCTGCTCCATCTTGAGCATGTTCAGCGTGGTGACACCCATGATCTGGGTCTCGCCACGCTGGAAGATCGCCGATCCGTGCACGCGCGGGATGACCTGCACCTCGGCGTCGAGCGGGCGGATGTCGGCGAGACCGCGACCATCCATGCGGACGTTCTCGGAGAGGATGCGTCCGCGGACGATCTTCTTGGTGACGGACTTGTACGCGGCCGAGAACTCCAGCGGGGCACCGGCGGGCAGCTCGCCCGCCTCGACTGCGGCGATCAGCTCGGCCTTGACGCGGTCCTTGACCACGTCGTCAGCGTTCTGACGCTCGAGCTTGTCGGCGATCTGGTAGACGTCGCTGAGCTCGGCGAAGGCGCGCGACGAGACGAAGTCGTAGACCTCGTCGCTGTACGCGGGGAAGACCGGGTAGACGCCGGGCTCCTTCGACGCGGTCGCGGCCATCTCCTGCTGAGCCTTCACCAGCTGGGTCAGGAACGGCTTGGCAGCCTCGAGGCCCTGCGCGACGATGTCCTCGCTGGGCTTGGTGGCGCCGGCCTTGATCAGGTTCCAGCTGTTCTCGGTGGCCTCGGCCTCGACCATCATGATCGCGACGTCCTCGGTGCCGTCGGACTTGGTGACGACGCGGCCCGCGACAACGAGGTCGAAGACGGCCTGGTTGACCTGCTCGGCGTTGGGGAACGCGACCCACTGGTCGGCGTGCTCACCCTCGCCGGGGATGAACGCGAGGCGCACACCGGCGATCGGACCCGAGAACGGCAGGCCCGAGATCTGGGTGGATGCGGAGGCCGCATTGATGGCCAGCGCGTCGTAGTACTCACCGGGCGCGATCGAGAGCACGGTGATGACGATCTGTACCTCGTTGCGCAGACCTTCGACGAACGACGGGCGCAGCGGACGGTCAATCAGACGGCAGACGAGGATCGCCTCGGTCGAGGGACGCCCCTCGCGGCGGAAGAACGAGCCCGGGATCTTTCCGGCGGCGTACGAGCGCTCCTCGACGTCGACCGTCAGAGGGAAGAAGTCGAAGCCCTCACGCGGGTGCTTGCCCGCGCTGGTGGCCGAGAGGAGCATGGTCTCGTCGTCGAGGTAGGCCGCGACCGATCCCTGGGCCTGCTGTGCAAGGCGGCCGGTCTCGAAGCGGACGGTGCGGGTGCCGAAGCGGCCGTTGTCGAGAACGGCTTCAGCAGCAGTGATTTCAGGACCTTCCAAGAGGTCTCTCCTTCTTTGTTTAGGCTCGCACGCCCGTGTGGCGCGCGAGTTCTCGCGAAGAAGCGGATGCGGGCGGATACAGGCGCGCGGGCATCCCGCGAATCTCGCCTGTGCGCTGGCCACCAGTGGACGATCACTCGGCGTGCCGAGGAACCCACCACAGGGGACCAGCTTCTGCGCCGATCGCTCCGTGAATCGATGTTCGATTGTGCGGTCGACAGAAGGCGACCGCAATGATCCTATCAGCGCAGGCCTTCCCCTCCCCCGTCGCTCGCGCAAACCGCCCTGCCACCACCGTCCTGACACGCATCGGCCATGACGCGTTCACCCGACGGACGCGGATCGGAGAAGGCTGTCCGCTGTGGTGGCCTGATGCGCATGTCGGTGATCGGTTGTGGGTACTTGGGTGCTGTGCACGCGGCGGCGATGGCGTCGCTCGGACACGACGTCATCGGCATCGACGTCGACCGCGAGCGCGTCGAAACGCTCAGCGCAGGAGTCGCACCGTTCTACGAACCGCAGCTGACGGAGCTGCTGCGGGCCGGCCTGGAGGCGGGACGCCTGCGCTTCAGCACGTCGATGGCGGATGCCGCTGATGCCGCCGTGCACTTCCTCGCCGTCGGGACCCCTCAGGCGCAGAACGCGGATGCCGCGGATCTGCGCTACGTCGACGCCGCCATAGACGCACTGCTGCCGTATCTGCGCCCCGGCGGTGTTCTCGCGGGCAAGTCCACCGTGCCGGTCGGCACGGCCGCCCGTCTCGCAGAACGCGTCGCGGGCACCGGCGCGACGGTCGTGTGGAATCCTGAGTTCCTGCGCGAGGGGTGGGCTGTGCACGACACGATCACGCCGGATCGCATCGTGGTCGGCGCGGCCGACGACCCTGCGGGGCGACGCGCCGTCGACCTGCTCCGCGACGTGTACCGGGTCTCGACGGAGGCAGGTACGCCCTTTCTCGTCACCGATCTCGCCACGGCAGAACTCGTGAAGGGCGCCGCGAATGCCTTCCTCGCGACGAAGATCTCATTCATCAACGCGATGGCAGAGATCGCCGAAGCCTCAGGTGCGGATGTGACCCTGCTCGCGGATGCTCTCGGACACGACACTCGCATCGGGCGCCGCTATCTGGGCTCGGGCATCGGATTCGGCGGCGGTTGCCTGCCCAAGGACATCCGCGCCTTCGCCGCTCGGGCCGAGGAGCTTGGGCGCGGCTCGGCCGTCGGATTCCTGCGCGAGGTCGACGCGATCAACCTGCGGCGCCGCGACCGGGCCGTGCAGTTGGTGGTCGACGCGCTCGACGGCCAGGTGGTGGGCCGGCGCATCGCCGTGCTCGGCGCCGCATTCAAGCCCTTCAGTGACGACATCCGCGACTCCCCCGCTCTCGACGTCGCTGTGCGGTTGCGGGGGCTGGGCGCGGATGTGGTCGTCACCGACCCCGCCGCGCTCGACAACGCCGCTACCGCGCACCCGCAGCTGAACTACCGGGTGGAACGCGACGAGGCACTTCGCGATGCTGACGCCGTCGTCGTGGTGACCGAATGGGACGAGTACCGGCGCGAGATGTCACCCCAGCACGCCGCAGAACTGGTGACGGGTCGGATCATCGTCGACGGCCGCAACTGCCTCGATGCGGCCGCGTGGCGGGACGCCGGGTGGACGTACTACGGCATGGGGCGCCGCTGAACGTCAGCGGCTGTGGACATCGTGCGAGACGGCTGACCGTCCCACCCGCACGTACCCCGAGTGCTTCGCAGCGAGGCCGTCGCCTGCGGTGCGTCCGCGCATGCGGCGCCACAGCCACGGCAGTGCGTGCCGGCGCCACCACAGCCCCCGACTGAGTACCTCATCGGCATGCAGGACGGCGTCGAGCGCTCCCAGCTCATCCGCGAAGGGAACCCCGAGCAGTTCGCCGGCTCGATAGGCCAGAAAGCGATGCCCGCGACTGCTCAGATGCACCAGATCGTCGCCCCAGTTCGGCCGCTCGGGCAGCGATGGGTGCAAGTCGGAGTCCAACAGCACGGCACCGGTGCGCTCCGCCACCCGGGCGAGTTCGCTGGAGAACTGAGCGAATCGATGCGCGAAGATCGAGGCGGCCCACCGGCGCGGCAGGAACGGGGTGACCAGGAGCACATCGGCACCGGTCTCACGCAGACGCCGCACTGCCCTCTCGACCTCCGCGGCGAGCGCGACGGTGTCGGGGCGGGCGCCGACGAGGTCGTTCGCGCCGATGAGGATCGACACCAGGTCGGGTCGGAGTTCGACAGCGCGATCGAGCTGAGGTCCGCAGACGTCTCTGACACGTCGGGAACGGACCGCGAGGTTCGCGTAACGCAGTTCTCCTGAACCCGCCAGCAGCAGGGCGAGCCGATCGGCCCACCCGCGGAGCGTGCCGTCCGGGGCGGGGTCGCACAGCCCCTCGGTGAGCGAGTCACCCAGGGCGACGTAGCGCCGGGGGCGGTGCCGGGCAGGCGGCGCCGATGGCTCCGGGCGGATCGAGCGGCGCACCCGAGAGGCAGCATCGATCCGGCGGAGTGACCGTGCCTCGTCGAAGTAGCCGATCAACGTATCGCACACACTCGCCCAGCTTCGTGACTGGACCGCGTCGTGGCCGGCCGCCCCGTAGGCACGGCGCCGTCCTGCATCCGCGACGAGCGCGCCGACGCGGGAACGCAGGTCGTTCACGTCGCCGGGTGTGTACAGCCATCCGTCGATCCCAGGACGCACCAGATCGAGTGGACCGCCGCGGCCGGTTGCGACGACGGGGACGCCGCTGGCGTGCGCCTCCTGCAGCGTCTGTCCGAAGGTCTCGCTCTCGCCGGGGTGCACGAAGACGTCGAGGGAGGCCATCGCCGCCGCGAGCGCTTCGCCGCTCAGATGCCCGAGGAACAACGCGTTCGGCATCAGTGCCTGCAGGCGCCCTCGACTGGGGCCGTCTCCGATGATGATCAATCGGGCGCCGGGGATATCCTGCAGCACGGCGAGGTCCTCGACCTGTTTCTCCGGCGCGAGACGCCCGACGTAGCCGATCGCGACGCCCGCGCCCCATTCGGCGCGCATGGCGATGCTGCGCCGTGCAGGGTGGAACCTCTCGGCATCCACGCCCCGGCCCCAGCGTCGCACGCGGTCCACGCCCCAGGACTGCAGCTGGCGCGCGGACTCCTCAGAGGGTGCGAGGTTCAGCGTCGCGCGACGGTGAAGTCGCGCGATCCGCGCGACGGCTGCACCCGTGGTCAGGGGAACGCCGTACCGCTGCGTGTAGGCCGAGATGTCGGTCTGATATGCCGCCACGGCCCCGATTCCGAGGCGGTCTGCGGCGAGCGCGCCATGCCAGCCGAGCGCGAATGGGGATGCGAGGTGGATGACGTCGGGTCGGAAGCGCCGCAACGCGTTCTCGACCCGGTGGCCCGAGGCCGTGGCCACGCGCACGTCACGATACCCCGGCAGGGGCAGGCTCGGAAGCGCGTGCACGGGCGCACCGTGCGCGGCAGCCGGCATGCCTGCTGCTGCCGGTGCCAGCACCTGCGCCTCGTGGCCGTTTCGCTCGAGGTGCGTCAGGATCTGCAGCACAGATCCGGTGACTCCGTTCATGTGCGGCAGGAAGGACTCCGTCACGATCGCGACTCTCACGAGATCAGGATGGCGCGCGCCGCGTGTCGCGCACGCCGGAAACGAGCGGATGCACCGGATGTTGACCGGATGTTGGATCGGCGGTCACCGCATGGGCACGTGGTCGTTCCGCAACGGTCTGGACGCGGCAGTCAAGAGACCTGACCATGAGCGGTCGCAGTGGCTTAGGCTGACGGGCATGAGCACCGAAGAAGGCGCCGACTCCGCTGAGGAGATGAAGCGCAAGTTCAAGGAAGCACTCGACAAGAAGAACGCGCACCATCGCGATGGTGAGGCTCACCTGGACGGCGACTCCGCCGTGCACGCGACCCACGCCCCGCAGATGAAGCGCGAGTTCCGCCGCAAGAGCGGCTGAACCGATCGCAACGGGAGCACATCATGATCGATCGCAAGCCGGCCGAGTCCGACGACACGCAGGACGAGCAGGAGATCCTGCGTGAGGAACAGGCGTACCAGGACGCCCAGCGAGAGGCCGGCGCGGCGCTGGACGTGCAGAACGGCTTCGGAGTGGAATCGTTCGAAACGGGTCTGGAGGGCTGACCGCCACGACGCATGCAACGGGCCGGGTGACCTGAGGGCCACCCGGCCCGTTTGCGTTCACTCGCCCGACAGGCCACCCAGCAGGTGGCCGAACGAGCGTCCCTCCCCGAGGTAGCTCGCCGGGTCGAACGGATCGGTGTGCACTGTGGCTTCCCGCTGTGCAACGGCGTCGGCCAGTTCTTTCGCTCCGCGCTCGACTCTGGCGCCGAGCGGAGCCACCTCGTCGGCCGATGCTCCCCAGTCGCTGGAGGCCGCGAAGACCCCCGTGCTGACCGGCTCGGCGTGCAGATACGTGAACAGCGGGCGGATCGCATAGTCGATCGCCAAGGAGTGCCGGGCGGTTCCCGCATTGGCGCCGATCAGCACGGGCTTGCCGGTCAGTGCGTCCGGATCGATCACGTCGATGAACGATTTGAACAGTCCGCTGTAGCTCGTCGAGAAGATCGGAGTCACGGCGATCAGGGCATCCGCCGACACGACGCGGTTGATCGCTTCCTCCAGCGGTGCCGGGGCGAAGCCGGTCAAAAGATTGTTGGTGATGTCGTGCGCGAGATCGCGCAGTTCGATCACGTCGACCTTCGCGTCGATGCCACGGTCGGCGAGCGCGCCGAGGGTACTCGCCGCGAGCCGATCTGCCAGCATCCGCGTCGAGGAGGGGTTCGACAGGCCCGCCGAGACCACGGCGATACGACGTTCGCGCATGTCAGGCCCCCGTCCGGGTCGCGGCGCTGCCGAAGGCGGAACCCGTGCGCAGCGGGGTGTCCTGGTAGGGACCGCCCGCGGTGAGGTTGTCGCCCCGGTTGACTCCGGGGCGGGCCTCGCGCCCGGGGCCGTCGCCGAACATTGCCTTGACCCGTGCCGCATGAGTCGGGGCATTCGGTACGCTCGCCGGTCGGTTCTGCGCGAGTTCCTTGCGCAGAACCGGGACGACCTCGGAGCCGAGGATGTCGAGCTGCTCGAGCACCGTCTTCAGCGGCAGACCCGCGTGATCGATCAGGAACAGCTGACGCTGGAAGTCACCGTAGTGCTCGCGCATGCCCGCGTAGCGGTCGATGACCTGCTGCGGCGAACCGACCGTCAGCGGAGTCATCTCAGAGAAGTCCTCCATCGACGGACCGTGACCGTACACCGGGGCGTTGTCGAAGTACGGGCGGAACGTCTTGACCGCATCCTGCGAGTTCGCAGCCATGAACACCTGCCCTCCGATGCCGACGATCGCCTGCTCGGGTGTGCCGTGGCCGTAGTGGGCGTAGCGCTGACGGTACAGCTCGATCAGGCGCTGGTAGTGCTCCTTTGGCCAGAAGATGTTGTTCGCGAAGAAGCCGTCGCCGTAGTACGCCGCCTGCTCGGCGATCTCCGGTGTGCGAATCGAACCGTGCCAGACGAACGGTGCGACACCATCGAGCGGGCGCGGTGTCGAGGTGAAGCCCTGCAGGGGCGTGCGGAACTTGCCCTCCCAGTCGACGACGTCGTGCTCCCACAGCTGGCGTAGGAGTGCATAGTTCTCGATCGCCAGCGGCAGTCCCTGACGGATGTCCTGACCGAACCACGGGTAGACCGGCCCGGTGTTTCCTCGGCCGAGCATGAGATCGGTGCGACCGCCGGAGAGGTGCTGCAGCATCGCGTAGTCCTCGGCGATCTTGACCGGGTCGTTGGTCGTGATCAGCGTGGTCGACGTCGACAGCACCAGGCGTTCGGTCTGCGCGGCGATGTAGGCCAGTGTCGTCGTCGGGCTCGACGACCAGAACGGCGGATTGTGGTGCTCGCCGATGGCGAAGACGTCGAGCCCGACCTCCTCGGCGTGCTTGGCCATGGTGACCGTCGCCTGAATGCGCTCGCGCTCGCTGGGCGTGACGCCCGTGGTCGGGTCCTGCGTGATGTCGCTGACCGACATGACACCGAACTGGATCTGGCCCTGCTCGTTCATTTCTCTCCGCTCCGGATGCCGACAGCATCCGTTCTATTCAAGTGAATGTAATTGATGCAACGCCGCACGCGCAAACCTATTCCCCATGTCCGACCGATACCCTCTCCGAATGAGCAGTGCCGAGCAACACCCTCCCGCCACGACGACGGGAGCCATCCCCCGCCCGCGCCGCCGCGTCCCGTTCTGGGACAACGCCAGGTTCGCGTGCGTGATCCTGGTCGTCTTGGGGCATGGCATCCAGCGGTTGACCTACGACTCCGAGATCGCCGAGTCGCTGTACCTGGTGATCTACGCGTTCCACATGCCGGCGTTCGCGATCATCTCGGGGTACTTCTCGAAGTCCATCAGCCCGAATCGACGGCAGATGGCACGCGTGATCACCGACATCCTCGTTCCCTACGTCATCTTCGAGATGCTGTGGATGCTGACCAAATGGCTCGTCGAGGGTCAGGCCGACCCCAACCTCACGCAGCCGTCATGGACCCTGTGGTTCTTGCTCGCACTGGGGATCTTCCGGCTGGTGCTCCCCTACCTCGCCCTATTGCGCTGGCCGCTGGTGTGGGCGCTCGCCATCTCGATCGGCGTCGGCTACATGAGCAACGTCGACAGCACGTTCTCGCTCTCGCGCACCCTCGGGCTGCTGTTCTTCTTCACCCTCGGCTGGTGGCTCAGCGAACACGACATCGTGCAACGGTTCCAGCTGATCGACTACCGGCCGTGGTGGCTGCGCGCGGGAGCGGTCGCTGTGCTCGCCGCCTGGTCGTTCGTGGTGTGGAACTGGGTCGACGTCTGGCATGCGGTCGATCTGCGGCAGTGGTTCTTCTACGACGACTCCTACGCGGAGCTCACCGGCGGACTGACCTGGTGGGCCGGCGGCGTGCGGCTCGTGGTCATGACGTTGGCGATCGTGCTCAGCGCAGCGTTCTTCGTGCTGATCCCGCGCCGCGGCCAGTGGTGGACGACGCTGGGCCAGTACACGATGTACGTCTATCTGCTGCACTCGTTCGTGCTGTATCCGTTCCGCGAGTCGGGCGTGCTGCGCGGTCTCGACCCCACCTGGTTCTGGCTGCCGGCCGTGACTCTGCTGTCGGTGGCGACGACGTTCGTGCTGGCCTCGAAGCCGGTGCGCAGACTGTTCCGCCCGCTCATCGAGCCGCGACCGCGGTGGATGTTCGCCGATCCTGATGTGATCGGGTCAGGCCACCGCAACGATCCGACGGGTTCCCGGCGCAGCGGGTGAGGTAAGACAGCGCAACATTCCTGTACGGCGAGGGCTGCAGCACCTACCGTCGACGCATGGTCGCTTCCACCCTTCCTGTTCTGGATCTCTCGCAGCTCGATCGCGGTCCTGATGCGGCAGCGCGCTTTCGCGATGATCTGCGTGCCGCCACCCGGGACGTCGGCTTCTTCTACCTCACCGGAACCGGCGTTTCCGCCGGACTCGAGCAGCGTCTGCATCGCACCGCTCGCGCGTTCTTCGCACTGCCCGAGACCGAGAAGCTCGCCATCGAGAACGTCAAGAGTCCGCACTTCCGCGGGTACACGCGCGTTGGCGGTGAACGCACCGGAGGGCGCGTGGACTGGCGCGAGCAGATCGATATCGGCCCCGAGCGCGAGGCGGTCACCGGCGGCCCCGGCTATCAGCGGCTGATCGGCCCGAATCTGTGGCCGTCGGCGCAGCCGGAGCTGCGCGAGGTCGTCAGCGAGTGGCACGCCGCACTGTCGGATGTCTCCCGGCGGCTGTTGCGTGCGTGGGCGCAGTCGTTGGGGGCGGATGCCGGATACTTCGACGAACACTTCGGCGAACCGTCGACGCTGATCAAGATCATCCGCTACCCGGGCACCGACGAGCCAGAGCCTCAGCAGGGTGTCGGAGCACACAAGGATTCCGGCGTGCTGACCCTGCTCTGGGTCGAACCCGGCGCGGGCGGATTGCAGGTCGAGCAGGATGGTGCCTGGGTGGATGCGCCGCCCGTGCCGGGGGCATTCGTCGTCAACATCGGCGAGCTGCTCGAGTACGCGACCGGCGGGTATCTGCGCGCGACGAACCATCGCGTGCTGTCGCCGAGGGCGCCACACGACCGCATCTCGATCCCGTTCTTCTTCAATCCCGCACTGGATCGCACGCTGCCACTCATCGACCTGCCGGCCGAACTCGCGCAGCACGCCCGGGGCATGACCGAGGATCCGTCTAATCCGATCCACAGTCTCTACGGCGAGAACGCGCTCAAGTCGCGCCTGCGCGCCCACCCCGATGTCGCGGCGATCCATCACACCGATCTGGTGGGTGCCTAAGCGCTATCAGTCGCTCTGACCGGTACCGAAGTCGACGATCGCCTGCAGCGCGGCGAGGTGGGCGCGGAAGGCGTCGCGCCCGACTGTCGTGCTGCTCACCCACGTGCGACGACGGATTCCATCATTGAACGCCTTGCGCACTCGGACGTAACCGACGCTCTCCAGCGCGGCGATCCCCTTACTCAGCGCCGAGTCACCGGCCTGCAGAATGCTCGCGAGGGTGCCGAAGTCGAGCTCCAGATCGTCCGATAACGCGGCCATCAGTGAGAACCGGATCGGGCTGGCGAAACTGTCGTCGAGCCGCAGCCGCGGGTGGTCGCGCGGGGACTCAGTCACGCCTGCCTCCTCGGAGTGCGATCAGGACGAACCCGACAGCAACGAGCGCGCCCAGCACGATGCGCACGACCAGACCCACCGGATGCCCGAGGTACTCCAGCATCATCAAGACGACGAGAGTTATGGCGCTGGCAGTGTAGAGCGACCAGGCCCGCGGCCCCCACGCTGCCCCCCACCGCGGGCGCGGTTCCCGACATCACCTTAACGCTCCAGATGACGAAGCCGCACATGACGACCGCGTAGACGAGATACGCCAGCGCCTCCCACTCAGCACCGACCAGCACGACCGACCCACCAAACGCCAGGCCGATCGCCGCGGTGACCACCCTGGTCGGGCGATCGAATGGGGCGCGCTGACGCGTGACCTTTCGTGCCGGAACATCTCGCCGCCACTCCTGCACAGCGAGAACCGTGAACAGGATCAGCCCTACCGCACCCGGCAGTACCCGCACCCACGCTGTGATCTCAACTCCTGCGAGCACCGCCGCAATAACCCCGAAGACGGCCACCAGCAAGGTGAGCATGACGGCAGTGCGGACGCGTGCTTCCCTCCCCCGAGGCAGGTATCCGTAGCGGTCGCGCAGCGACCCGGCCAGCACACTCCAGCTCAGCAGAGTCAGCATCAGCGGCATGGCTGCCGAGAGGCTCAAGGGGAACAGGAAGAGAAGCACCGTGGTTCCCAGTGCGAACACGATGCCGTCGAGCAACAGCATCCGCGCGGTCGCCCGACGGTCGATGTGTGCGGCGCGGCGCTGCGCGACGTCGTCCCTCTCGGCCAGGTACTGCCTCGCGAGCTGCGCGGACGGCGGCTGGTACGCGGGTTGCCCCGGCTCGGATCGCTGTTCCATCATTCTCACTTTCCTCTCGGAAACCATGCGACTTTCCTGCTGGAAAGTCATCCTGGGGATCTGAAGAGAAACAACGAAGGCCTCCCCACACCGTGGGGAGGCCTTCTCAAGAATGTTCTGCGCGATTGAACGCTGGTCGATGCCTTATCGACGCAGTCCGAGTCGCTCGATGAGCGAACGGTACCGGTTGATGTCGACGTCCTGCAGGTAACCCAGCAGGCGGCGGCGCTGACCGACGAGCAGGAACAGACCACGACGCGAGTGGTGGTCGTGCTTGTGCTCCTTCAGGTGCTCGGTGAGGTCCTTGATGCGCTGCGACAGCATAGCGACCTGCACCTCGGGGGATCCGGTGTCACCGGGGTGCGTCGCGTACTCTTCGATGATCGCCTTCTTGACGTCTGCTTCGAGTGCCATAGATTCGATCCCCTTTCTGGTTGCTGCGCGGTGCAGGTCGCCGATTGCGCCTGCTCTCTTCATCCGCGGCCGATCTAACGGCAACTGCTCAAGCTTACCAGCCGTTCAGGCCTGCAGTGCACCCTGCAGGTCGAGTCCGATCGTGATCTCCTTGCCGACCAGCACTCCCCCGGTCTCGAGCGCGGCATTCCAGGTGAGCCCGAAGTCCTCGCGGTTGATCACGGTCTTGGCCGAGGCGCCCGCCTTGTAGTTGCCGTACGGGTCCTGGGCGAACCCGCCGAAGTCGAACTCGAACGTGACCGGCTTGGTGATCCCGCGGATCGTCAGGTCGCCGTCGACGAGGAAGTCACCGTTCTCGACGCGCGTCGCCGTTGACCGGAACTCCATCGTCGGGTGATTGTCGGCGTCGAAGAAGTCGGCCGAGCGCAGGTGCGCATCCCGGTTCTCGTCGCTGGTGTCAATGGATGCGACATCCACGTTCGCCTCGACGGTGGCCTCCAGCGGGTTCTCCGGCGCGACGAAGGTGGCGCTCTTGATGCCGAACGAGCCGCGCACCTTCGAGATCATCATGTGCCGCACACTGAAGGTGACCTCACTGTGCGCGGGGTCAAGGGTCCAGGTGCCGGGACGGTAGCCGGGGATATCGATCGTCATGGGGCTTCTCCTCAGAGTCTTCGGTGGGAGCAGGTGCTCCACGGAAGGGAACTTACATTCAGGTGAATCTATTCCCTGGTTCGGAAAAACCCCCTCCGCGATACGCGAAGGGGGTTCCGATCACCGGGTTCGGGTCAGCCGACCGCCACCAGATCGATGATGAAGATGAGGGTCTTGCCCGACAGGAAGTGCCCGGCACCGGCGGGACCGTATGCGAGGTGCGGCGGGATGACCAGCTCGCGACGTCCACCGACCTTCATGCCGGGGATGCCCTCCTGCCAGCCCTGGATCAGACCGCGCAGCGGGAACTGAATGGTCTCGCCGCGGCCCCACGAGGAGTCGAACTCCTCGCCGGAGTCGAACTCGACGCCCGCGTAGTGAACGGTGACGGTGTCACCGGGCTTGGCCTCGGCACCGTCGCCCGCGATCAGGTCGCGGATGACGAGCTCAGCGGGTGCGGGTCCGGTGGGTGCGTCGAACTCGGGCTTTGTGCGATCAGTCATGATTACATCCAACCCGAGGCGCGGACCGCGGTCAACGTGGCCACGCCGATCAGTCCCGCTCGCTGACATCGCGGGAGAGCCGTTGCGAAACCCACACCGGGATGAACGACAGCACGATCACCACGGTGGCGACGACGTTGACGACGTTCGCCTCGTTCGGACGCGCCATCTGATTCATGATCCACAGCGGCAGCGTGTCGACCCCTGGCGGTGCCGTGAAGATCGTCACGTACACCTCGTCGAAACTCAACGCGAACGCGAGGATCGCACCGGCCACGAGCGCACTGCGGAACTGCGGGAAGGTCACCATGCGGAACGTCTGCCATGGCGTCGCACCGAGATCCTTCGAGGCCTCCTCGAGACTCGGGTTCATCCGACGCAACCGCGCCAGCACGTTGTTGAAGACCATCACGATGCAGAAGGTGCCATGCGCGATGATCATCCCCCAGAACCCGACGTGAATCCCGATCGGCTCCAGCAGCCGGTTGTAGGTGTTGTTCAGGGCGACACCGGTGACGATGCCGGGCAACGCGATCGGGAGCACCACGAGCAGGTTCACCGCGCGCTGCCCGAAGAACCGGTACCGCTGGAGCGCGAACGACACCAGCGTTCCCAGAATGATCGCGATGACCGTGGCTCCCGTCGCCACCAGCACCGAGTTCAGCAGGGCGTCGCGCACCGGTTGACTGGTGAACGCCTTCACCCACCACTCCAGCGAGAAGCCCGACACCGGCCAGCTGGCGATGCGCGCAGAGTTGAAGGAGTTCAGCACGACGAGCATCAGCGGGATGTACAGGAACGCGAGGATGATCGCGACCACGACCCCCAGCACGATCTTGGATGAGCGGGACAATCTCAGCATCCGAGCTCACATCCTTTCGAGTGCGCCGGTGCGCTGCACGCTGACGAGGTAGATCACGACGAACGCGATCGGCACGAGCGAGAAGGCGGCCGCCAGCGGCGGGTTGAGGTTGATGTTGGAGGCGATGACGCTGCCGATCATCTGCGTGTCGCCGCCGACGAACTTCGCCACCAGGTAGTCGCCCAGGCTGAGCGAGAAGGTGAAGACCGACCCGGCGATCACGGCCGGCTTGATCAGCGGCAGCACCACCGTGCGGATCGTGCGCCATGCGCCCGCCCCGAGGTCGGCCGCAGCATCGAAGAGGTTCGGCGGCAGCTGACGGATGGCGGTGTACACCGGCACCGCCATGTAGGGCAGCCAGAGATACGTCAGCGTCAACACCACGGTGAAGGTCGAGAAACCCGGCCCCTCGATCCCGAGCGGGCCGACCAGCCAGTTGAAGAAGCCCTCCTGTGTGAACGTGATGCGCATGGCGATCACCTTCACGAGGTATCCCGCCCACAACGGCAGGGTGATCGAGACGGCGAGCACGGCACGCAGCCAGGGCGAGGCGACCTTCGCCATGAAGATGCCCAGCGGGATCGAGATCGCGATGGCCAGCGCAGTCACCCCGAGAGCGATCGCGAGGGTGCGCACCGAGGTGGTCAGATATGCGGGGTTGGTGATCAGCTGCTCGAAGTTGCGCAGGGTGAAACCCGGCTTCACCTTGGAGGTGAACGGGTCAGTGACCCAGAACGCAGTCACCAGCAACATGACCAGCGAGAAGATGTAGATGCCGATGAGCCAGGTCATCGGCAGGGCCAGCAGGCCTGCGATCCGTGCACGACGGTTCATGTCGATCCTGTCTTCGTGAGGGGATGCCGGAGGCGGGAGATGGCCCCACCCCCGGCATGCGGGGTCAGCCCTTGACCGTCACCCAGGCGTCGGTCCACTGCTGGAAGTTGGTGCAGGTCACGTCGGTGCGTCCGTCGATGCACTGCTCGATCGGCGTGGTCCAGAACCAGACCTTCTCGAAGTACTCCTCGTCCGTGGCGTTGTAGTAGTCGCAGTGCGCCTTCGCCTCATCGCTGGTGTCGCAGAAGGCGGCGTTGGCCGGTGCCATGCCGAAGTTCATGGCGATGGCACCATTGACCTCGGGAGAGGACGCGTAGTCCATCCACGCGTACGCGCAGTTGGGGTTGTTCGACTCGGTCGCCAGCATCCAGGCATCCGACCACCCGGTCGAGCCCTCTTCGGGCAGCACGCTCTTGAAACGCTCGTCCTCGGAGAGCTTGCGCAGCACCTCCCACGACGTGCCGAGCACGGTCGTGCCCCCTGCGAACGACGTGATCTGCGCGGCGGGGTCCGACCAGTACTCCGAGACGATGCCGTTCTGCTGCTTGAGCAGGTCGATCGCCGCAGCCAGCTGGTCCTCGTCGAGCGCGTACGGGTTGGTGATGCCCAGGTCGGGCTCGTGCGCCATCAGGTAGACGGCCGCGTCGGCGATGTAGATCGGAGCGTCGTAGGCGATGACCTTGCCGGCGTACGGGGTGTCCGCCTCCCACGCGACGTCCCAGCTGGTGGGCTCCTCGGTGACGACCTCGCTGTTGTACTGCAGGATGTTCGCGCCGCGCCCGATCGGGATGCCGTAGGACTGACCGTTGATGGTGTCGTAGATCTGCCCCTTCATGCCCTCGACGATGTCGTCGCCGAAGTTCGGGATCAGGTCGAGGTTGAGCGGCTGCACATCACCACCGGCGATGAGGCGCAGGCTGGCGTCGCCAGATGCCGAGACGAGATCGTAGTCACCGGTGCGCATGAGCTGCACCATCTCGTCGCTGGTACCGGCGACGCGGCGGTTCACGGTGCATCCGGTCTGCTCGGTGAAGGCATCCGTCCACGCCGGCTCGACGAAGCCCGACCACGCGACGATGTTCACCTCGCTCTCGGTGTCGCCGAGCTCGGCGAGCATGGGGACGTCGGGAACGTCGATGGCGAGTCCGCCGCCGGAGTCGGATGCCCCGGAGCATCCGGTCAGGGCCAGTGCGGTCGCTGCAGAGATGGCCGTGACGGCCAGGATCTTCTTACGCATGTGATCTCTCCTTCGTGATCAGTGGGTACTGCGATAGGTGCTGCGATGGGACGGGTGGAACAGTTTCAGGGCAGGCGTGCGGCGTCGGCCGGACTCCATGCGGCACGCACGCGATCACCACGGCGGAGTCCCGCGCCGGCGAGGTCGCGGGCGTTGGGCTGCTCGGCGAGCAGATCGACACCGGCGTCGGTGGTGATCAGAAAGCGCGTCGCCGGGCCTGTGTAGACGACCTCGGAGATCGTCCCGACGAGGCCGATCTCACCGTCGGCGAGCGCATCGGTGTCCGATTGCAGGCGCACCCGCTCGGGGCGGATGCTCATCGTGTGCCGATCACCGGTGAGCTCATGGGCGAGGTCTGCGGCGATGAGGTTCGACAAGCCGAGGAAGCGTGCGACGAACTCGGTCTGCGGGCTTTCGTAGACCTCCCGCGCGCTGCCGACCTGCTCGATGCGGCCATTGTTGAAGACGGCGACGCGGTCGCTGAGAGTCAGCGCCTCTTCCTGATCGTGGGTGACGAAGATGAACGTGATGCCGACCTCACGCTGGATCTGCTTGAGCTCGATCTGCATCTGCTCGCGCAGCTGCTTGTCGAGCGCGCCGAGCGGCTCGTCGAGCAGCAGCACCTGCGGACGCATGATCAGCGCTCGCGCGAGGGCGATCCGCTGACGCTGTCCACCCGAGAGCTGGTGCGGGAGCCGGTCGGCGACATGGTCCAGCCGCACACGGCGCAGCGAATCCCCCACCTGCTGCGCCCGCTCGGCCTTGCCCGCACCCTGGACGCGCAGTCCGTAGCCGACGTTGTCGGCAATGCTCATGTGCGGGAACAGGGCGTAGTCCTGGAACACCGTATTGACGTCGCGGGAGTGCGGTGGCGTGCGGGTGACGTCCTTGCCGGACAGGCGCACGGTTCCGGATGTCGCCTCTTCGAAACCGGCGATGATCCGCAGAACCGTGGTCTTTCCCGACCCGGACGGGCCGAGCATCGAGACGAACTCCCCCGGTTCGACACGGAGGTCGAGGTCGCGCACAGCGGTGAACTCGCCGAACGACTTGGTCAAGCCCGTCAGCGTCACGCTGCCACGGTCGGCGATCTCGCCGTTCGCGCTCTGCGCCGTGGGTGCGGCAATGCTCATGTCGTGCTCCTGGATCTTCGTCGAACTCGGGAAGGATTCGGTAAACATATAAAACCGTAGGACATATTTCAAGTCTTCCCCTCATCGGGATCCAGATGAGAGAATCGGGCCATGGAGTCGCTGACGTCACCCACCGGGGCCCTCCCCGTCGTCGGGGCGTCCGTCGCCGAGCCCGCCGGCCACCGTGGCACCCGCCCGCACAGGCTGCACGGCGCACTCTTCCAATCGATCGGTGACGAAGGGCGCGCCGAACTCGTCGAACGCCGCCTCGTCGATGCGATCCACCGCGGACACCTGCGCGCCGGGGAGCGACTCCCCTCTGAATCCGAACTCGCCCGCAGTTTCGGCGTCGCACCGGTCACCGTGCGCGAAGCTCTGCTTGCCGTCCGCGGACGTGGCCTCATCGTCACCAAGCGCGGCCGCAACGGCGGGAGCTTCGTCGTCGACGATGCCGACCCGCTGGTGTTCGCGCGCCGCACACTGGCGGCGACATCGCGCCTGACTCTGCGCGATCTCGGCGCGCACTACGCCGCCATCACCGCGTCCGCCGTGCGCCTGGCCGCGCGACGTGCCGACAGCAGCGAGACCTTGCGCGTACTGCGGCGCCTGGACCGCCTCGACGATCTCGATGCGGATCAGCAACGTCGGCTGCTCGACGACGTTCAGGTCGAACTCGTCTCACTCAGCCAGTCCGCACGACTCACCCGCGAGCAGATGCGTCTGCAAGCCGAGTTCTCGCCCTATCTGCGTCTGGCCGCACCGGACACCCCGAGCATGCACCAGCAGGCGCAGACACTCACCGGCATCATCTGGGCCGTCGAGGCGGGCGACCCCGATGAGGCGGGCCGCCGCACCGAAGCGATGACAACGGACGTGATCGACACACTCATCCATCTGCAGAGCTCACCCGAGACCTCTGCCTGACACGGCAACATCGACGTGCACTGGAGGACGCGATGACAACTACCCTGACCACGGCCCCCGCCGAGGCCGCCCGAATCGTCGAGGCTTACTTTGACGCGCCCATCCGCTGTCTGCAGAACTGGGTCGAGCCGTGCGCGCACAGACTCTCGTCCACGCTGCGATCCGAACCGCTCGTGCGTGCAACGCTGGATGCCGTCGTCGAACCGTACGCGGCGCAGACGCTGAGCCTTCCGGGCGTTCCGGTGTTCGGCGCCGGATTCATCGCCGCGATCGACCTGCTGTCGGACGCGCACAGCCACCTCGCCTGGTGGCAGGGCGACGACCACCGCAAGCTGGTGCTCGCCTCGCAGTCCGTCAACAAGGAGCACATCGACTACAGCGAGCTGGAATGGTATCGGGTGCCGATGCAGACGTTCCAGCCGCACGTCGCCGGCCCCTACGTCGACTACCTGTGCAGCGACGAGTACACCATCACGATCGCGGTCCCCGCCCTCGCCGACGGACGCTTCCTGGGCGTCGCAGGACTCGACCTGCTCGTCGCGGCCGTCGAACGAGAGCTCACTCCCCGCTTCGCGGCTCTCAACCAGCAGGTCACCCTCGTCAACGGCGTCGGCCGCGTCGTGGTGTCGACCGATCCGCGCGTCGCGACCGGCGACTCGGTGCGCGGAACACGCCTAGCCGAACTGACGCGCATCTCGTGCGCCGGTATCGCTCTCGATGTGATCGTCGAGGACCGCTGAGCAGTAGATGCACGACGGCCGACTCTTGACTTACCCGGCCCGTCGGTGCACCCTTGCATTAGGCCAACTCAGCGCTCGGGAGACTCGCAGGCATTGCCGCAGCACCGGGCGCTGAGTTCTGTTGTCACCCCTGCCGCACGCGCTCAGTACGCCAGCAATTGCGCACGCGTGTTGCGGGAACGCATGAGCAGGGCGTACTCGTCGGCGGCCGCGTGCGGATCGCGCCCGGTGAGCGAGCGTTGACGCACGGCGGCGAGCTCAGTCGCATCCTTGATGAACGAGCGCATCAGCGGGCGCCGATCCCCGCGCAGGCCGGCAGCCCACTGCAGCCCCGCCTTGCGCCCCGCGGGTGTCGCGAGCATGACGATCTCCTGCGGCGTGAACCACCCCGCAGCCGCATAGTCGCCGAGGCGATGCCGGGTCAGACGCGCTTCTTCCCTGCGCAGGCCGATGATCGCCAGGATGAACCCCACGAACAAAGGGATCTGCGTCGTCAGATACAGGAACAGAAAGTCTCCCAACAGCGACGAGCCGTTCCAATAGGCGTGCAACGCGATCGCGCCGATCAGGCCGAGGACGCCCGACCTCAGGGCCTGCCCCGCCGTGGCTCCCCGGCGTGCTGCCAGACCGATCGCGAAGCCAGTGAGCGCTGTGAACATGGCATGCGCGAACGGCGAGACCAACCCGCGCAGGATGAACGTCAGCGTCAAGTCGCTCGCGCCACCGGTGAGCAGGCTGATACCGAAGTACTGGATGTTCTCGGTGAACGCGAAGCCCGCGCCGATCAGCGCCCCGTAGACGACCCCGTCGACCGGGCCATCGAACGCCCGACGTCCGATCACGAAGATCAGAAAGACACCGAGGCCCTTCGCTATCTCCTCGACCACGGGCGCCTGGATCACGGCGCCGAAGAACTCGGAGCGCGCACCGACCGCCATGGCCAGCAGCAGGTCGACGAGAAGGGTGATGCCCACCGATACGACGGCTCCCCAACCGAGCGCGAACACGACCAGGCTCTTCGGCTCGGGCTCCCAGCGGTCGATCAGTCGCACGCCGAACAGCACGATCCCCAGGGGGATCAGCGCGAGCACCAGTCCGACGGCCGATGCGCCGGCGCCGATGAACACCGTGAAATAGGCGATCAGCGCGATCAGCGCGAACACAAGCACGCCGTACACCCAGATCGAGACCGTCCGCCCCTTGCGCACCGGCATCGGCAGCTCGGGCATCGCCGGCGCCGGTGAAGGCGCAGCCGGGGCGGACGAGGCGTGGGCGGCGGGTCGATCGAGCGCCGATGCGAACTCCGCGCGGCGGTCGGCTCCAAAGGTCATGCCAAAAGCCTAGAGGGAGCCTCGGTCGTGACCGTCATCGCTGCCGGTAGCGTAGAGACATGCGTTTCGCCCATCTGAGCACACGCGCTTCCGAGACCCCGCACCTCGCCGTCATCGACGGTGACCATGCTGTCCTCGTCAGCGATCTCCTCTCCCCCGCCCCGGACACGCTCCAGCAACTCATCGAGGGCGGTGATGAGCTGCTCGATCGTGTACGCGCGGCACTCTCTGCGAGCACGGCACCGCGGCATCCGCTCGATGCCCTCCAGTTCGGCTCCGCCGTCCTCGCGCCGCCCGCGATCCTCGCGGTCGGCCTGAACTACGCCGCCCACTCCAGCGAACTCGGTCTTAAGACCGACACGGCACCGACCGTGTTCACCCTGTGGCCCAATTCGCTCACCGGGCACGGCTGCACCACGTCATGGCCGCGCTCGCTCAGCGAGTCGATCGACTACGAGGCCGAGCTCGGGGTCATCATCGGCCGTCCCACCAAGGACGTTTCCGCCGAAGACGCCCTGGACTCCGTATGGGGCTACACCGTCGTCAACGACATCACGGCACGCGACATCCAGTTCGCCGAGGCGCAGTGGTCGCGGTGCAAGTCGTTCGACGGGTTCACACCCACCGGGCCCGTCGTCGTGACCGCCGACGAGATCGCCGATCCGCAGGACCTGCACATCTGGGCGGTCGTCGACGGCCACACGGTGCAGGATGCCAGCACCGGGCAGATGGTGCGCTCTGTCGCGACACTGATCGCCCACCTGTCGACGTCAGTCACTCTGCAGCCCGGCACGCTGATCTCAACGGGCAGCCCCGGCGGAGCCGGCTACTCGCGCGACCCGCAGATCTTCCTGCGCGACCGTTCCACGGTGACTGTCGGCATCGCCGGAATCGGCGAACTGACAACACACTGCCGCATTCTGGACTGATCGCGAAGACGACGAAGGCGGTACCCCGGCTGGGGTACCGCCTTCGTCGTCTCTGCGATCAGTTCTCGGGCAGATCCTCGGCCGCGATCACGGGGATCGCCGCCGTCACGGTCTCAAGACCCGACAGGCGTGCGGGCGAGATCTGCTTCATGACCTCTTCGCGCGTCATCAGGCCCGCCTCGACCACGAGGTCGGCGACGTTGCGGTTCGTCAGCAATGCCGTCTTGGCGAGCGCAGCCGACGCGGCGTAGCCGATGAAGGGCGTCAGCGCGGTCACGACACCGACCGACGCACCGACCATCGCGCCGAGCCGGTCGCGGTTGGCGGTGATGCCGTCGACGCAGTTGACGCGCAGCGTCCACATCGCCTGCTGCATCCAGGTGATCGACTGGAAGATCGAGTGCGCGATCACGGGCTCGAAGGCGTTGAGCTGCAACTGCCCGCCCTCGACGGCCATCGTCACCGTGGTGTCGGCACCGGCGACGGCGAACGCCACCTGGTTGACGACCTCCGGGATCACCGGATTGACCTTGCCCGGCATGATGCTGGAACCCGCCTGCTTGGCCGGCAGGTTGATCTCACCCAGGCCCGCCTGCGGACCCGACGAGAGCAGGCGCAGGTCGTTGCAGATCTTCGACAGCTTGATGGCGTTGCGCTTGAGGCTCGACGAGAAAGACATGAACGAGCCGGTGTCACTGGTCGACTCGACCAGGTCGTCGGCGGTCTTCAGGTCGAGTCCGGAGATCTCGCGCAGGTGGTACAGCACCGCCGACGCGTACGCGGGGTGCGTGGTGATGCCCGTGCCGATGGCCGTGGCGCCCATGTTGATCTCGAACAGCAGCGAGGCGTTCTCGGTCAGGCGCTTGTGGTCGTAGCCGAGGGTCGAAGCGAAGCCGTTGAACTCCTGGCCGAGCGTCATCGGAACGGCGTCCTGCAGCTGCGTGCGACCGACCTTGAGCACGTCGTGGAACTCCGCCGCCTTGCCGAGGAACGAGCGGCGCAGCAGGTCGAGCTCGTCCAACAGCGACCGCAGGTTCAGCGACAGGCCGATCTTGATCGCCGTCGGGTAGACGTCGTTGGTCGACTGGCTGCGGTTGGTGTGGTCGATCGGCGACAGGTACGCGTAGTCGCCCTTCTGCCGGCCGGCCATCTCGAGCGCGATATTGGTGATGACCTCGTTCGCGTTCATGTTGGTCGACGTCCCGGCGCCGCCCTGGATGACGCCGACGATGAACTGGTCGTGGAACTCACCGTCGATCACGCGCTGAGCGGCAGCGTCGATGAGGTCCGCGCGCTCGGCGTCGAGGGTGCCGATCTGCTTGTTGGCGCGGGCGCTGGCCTGCTTGACCATCGCCAGGCCCCGGATCATGTCCGGATAGACCGAGATCGGACGCTTGGTGATCGGGAAGTTCTCTTCAGCGCGAGCCGTGTGCACCCCCCAGTACGCGTCTGCCGGGATCTCGAGGCTTCCCAGCGAATCGGTCTCGGTGCGGGTCGGAGCGGGCGCGTCAGCGGCCATGTCACTTCCTTGTGGGTGGTGGCGAAAGGGAAATCGGGGGATGCCACCAGTCTACGCCGAATGGGGATCGGGCTTTCTTGAGAACGCCTCCAGACGCTCCTGCGGTGAGAGCCGGGCCATCCGCTCTGCCCAGTCCGGACCGAAGAACGCGCCCGTGGGAGCGTCCGTGACCGGGACGACAGTGTGCGTGATGGTGTCGGGATGCACGTGCACCAGCTGGAATGCCTGCGCGGCGTCCATCCCGTTGACCGCAGCCGCCGGTCGCGCGACGTTCATCGTGTAGCAGGTGGCAGATGCCACGCTGACCGGCACGCCGGCGAACACGCCGTGCGCCGAGTAGTGCAGGTGGCCGGCGAGGATGCCGCGCACATCCGTTCCGCGGATGACATCGGCGAGCTCGTCCTGATGCCGCAGCTCGAGGATGTCGAACAGCGGTACATGACTCGGCAAGGGCGGGTGATGCATCGCCAACAGGGTGCCGTGTGGAGCGGGCTTCCGCAGCTGGTCGCGCAGCCAGTCCAGCTGCTCTCGATCGAGATCCCCGTGATGCCATCCGGGAACGCTCGTATCGAGCGCGATAACGCGCAGGCCGTCCAGATCCCAGGTGCCCGTGACGGGCATCTGGGTGGGTGCGAGATCGAGCAGGTGCTCACGCATCGCCGGGCGCTCGTCGTGATTGCCGGCCACCCAGATGACGGGGCAGTCGAGCTCAGCCGCGAGCGGCTCAACGGCGGACCGCAACCGAAGGTACGCGTCAGGTTCGCCGAGGTCGGCGAGGTCGCCGGTCATGACGATCGCAGACGGTCGCGCCTGCGTATCGCGGATGGCCGCCAGCGTTCGCGCCAGACCGGCATCGACGTCGTAACGCTCCCCCAGCCGTTCACCCCCGGCGAGCAGATGCGGATCGCTGACGTGCACCAGCACGTGGGATGCCGGAGCGTGCCGACCGAACGCGTAGGAAGCGGGCATGCGTCCAGCGTAGGTCCGCGTTCGGTCCCGAACGCCTGTGCCGCGGCGCGTCGTGTCAGTGCGCGATGACGATCACCAGCACGCCGCCGATCACTGCGGCCCCGCAGACCGCGAAGCACGTGTACGCGCCCACGCGCGCCAGCATCCGCTGTCCCTCTGTCAGAGGGCTGCGCTTGGCTGCCTTCGCAGCCGCTTTCTCGGCGCGGCGGATCTCCTTGTCAGAGACGATCGTGATGGCATCCGTGAACTCCACCGGCCCGACAACGGGCGCGCGCCCGCCGCGCACGAGCAGACGCAGCCCCAGCGCGTAGAAGGTGACGACGATACCGGCCCCGGCCAGTGCGGCCAGGAACACACTCAGGAACGCACCCCAATCGATGTCGACGCTCATCGCTGCACCTCCTCATCGGCAGAAGAATCCCACTCGGCGAGTTCGGCCCGAGCACGCCGGCTGGCGCTGAGCACCTCCCACTCCTGAGCCGCCTGCTGCGCTTCGGCGTGTTTGGACGCTGCGCGATCGGCCGCCTTCCGCGCCGCCTTGAGCTCAGAGGGCGAGCCGCCGTTCTTCTTCAGCTTCTTGGCTCGGCGCGCGGCCTTCTCGGCCTCATCGGCCTTGCGCTCGGCACGGTCGAGAGCACGGACCAGCTCCATGCGGCTGGCACGGCGTGTGGGGCCGGGCACCTCGGGAACGTCCACGGCGTGACCGGAGTCGGCGACGTCGCTCATGGCATTCGAGGCGTTGACCTCGTCGCGGCGCGAGTACAGATAGAGACCCACGATGATCACGAGGGCGAGAATCGCGTCGATCAGCACGCCGACGTTGCCCCAGAGCACGACCAGCCAGGCGGCAAGGCCGCCGACGGCGCCGGCCGCAGGGAGCGTGAGCAGCCACCCGATGCCGATGCGACCGACGGTGCGCCAGCGCACGATCGCGCCGCGACGCCCCAGACCAGAACCGATCACCGAACCGGAGGCGACCTGCGTGGTCGAGAGCGCGAAACCGAGCGCGCTCGAGGCGAGGATCGTCGCGGACGTGGAACTCTCGGCCGCGAAGCCCTGCGCGGGCTTGACCTCGGTCAGCCCCTTGCCGAGCGTGCGGATGATGCGCCATCCGCCCAGGTAGGTACCGAGCGCGATCGTGAACGCGCATGCCGCGATCACCCAGAACTCGGGGTTGTGATAGTCGTCGGACGTCGGGTCGCCCGTCTGCCAGCCCACCGTGATCAGAGCGAGGGTGATGACACCCATCGTCTTCTGCGCGTCGTTGGTGCCGTGGGCGAGGGCGACCAGCGACGAGGTGAAGATCTGCCCCCACCGGAATCCATCGCGCCCGTCGGGCTTGCCGTCGTAGCGGCGCGTGATCGAGTACGCGATCTTGGTCGCGAGGAACGCGATGATGCCGGCGGTCAGCGGGGCGATCAGCGCGGGCAGGATGACCTTCGACATCACGACGCCGAAGTTGATTCCGCTCAGGCCGACACCCACGAGCGTCGAGCCGATGAGACCGCCGAACAGGGCGTGCGACGAGCTGGAGGGCAACCCCAGCAGCCAGGTGAGCATGTTCCACGTGATCGCGCCGATCAGGCCGGCGAAGATCAATTGCGGCATGATCGACAAGTCGATCTGGTCCTCGCGCACGATGCCACCCGAGACGGTCTTGGCGACCTCCGTCGACAAGAACGCGCCGACGAGGTTGAGCAGCGCCGCCAGGAGCACCGCTGTCTTCGGCTTGAGCGCTCCGGTGGCGATCGGTGTCGCCATGGCGTTCGCGGTGTCGTGGAATCCGTTCGTGAAGTCGAAGAACAGTGCCAGCGCGATGACCAGCACGACGATGAGGGCTGCGGTTTCCACCGGTCTCTTTCGTTGGGGCTTGAGGGACGTGCCGAGGAGTCGGCGTGACGAACGAAGAGTTCACCGTGGGTTCAGCGTGTGTTAACCCGTGAGAATCCTCCCACCCCGACCGGAGCCGGTCAACTCGCCTCCGGTAGCGTGGAGCGGTGAGCGAATCCAGCATCCAGCCGCCGGTCGCGGCCCGACGCCCCATCACCCGCACTCATCACGGCGACGTCTTCGTCGACGACTACGAATGGCTCCGCGCAAAGGACGACGCCGAGGTGCGCAACCACCTCGACGCCGAGAACGCGCACACCGACGCCCGTACCGCGCACCTCGCGCCACTGCGTGAGCGCCTGTTCGACGAGGTTCGCGCCCGCGTACTCGAGACCGATCTGTCGGTGCCGACACGGCGTGGCGACTGGTGGTTCTACGGCCGCACCGAAGAGGGCGCGCAATACGGCATCCAGTGCCGTACCGCGGCGACCGGCGACGACTGGACTCCCCCGGTACTCGAACCCGGCGTACCGGTCCCCGGCGAAGAGGTGCTGCTCGACGGCAACGCCGAGGCCGAAGGGCACGACTTCTTCTCGTTGGGCGCCTTCGACGCCTCTGACGATGGCCGCAGGCTGCTGTGGTCAGTCGACGTCGAGGGCTCCGAGCTCTACACCGTGCATGTGCGTGACCTCGCCACCGGTGAGGCGCTCATCACGCCGATCGAGAACACCGCGCAGGCGTTCTTCACGCCCGACGGCACCGGCGTCCTGTACACCACTCGCGACGAGGCGTGGCGTCCGGACGCGCTGTGGCTGCGCCGGATCGGCACGGACGCTGATGCGGATGTGCGGCTGTTCCACGAGCCCGACGAGAGGTTCTGGCTGGGCGCCGGGATCACGCGCAGCAAGAAGTACCTGCTGATCGACGTCGGCTCGAAGATCTCCTCGGAGGAACTGCTGGTCGACCTCGCCGACCTCACCGCCGAGCCGCGCGTGATCTGGCCACGACGCGACGGCGTCGAGTACGCCGCCGACCACGCTGTCGTCGACGGCGAGGACCGGCTGCTGATCCTGCACAATGACGGCGCCCTCGATTTCGAGCTTGTCTCGGTGGCCGTCGATGCTCCCGACGGTGCACGTCAGGTGCTGCTTCCGCACACCCCGGGGCGACGCCTGCTGGATGTCGACTGCTTCCGCGATTTCGCGACCGTCGAGTACCGCAGCGAGGGTCTGCCCCGCACCGCGCTGATGGACCTGCGCACCGGCGAACTGCAGCAGATCACCTTCGAAGAGCCGCTGTACGCGGCCTATTTCGGCGGCAATCCCGAATGGCACCAGCCGTTCCTGCGAATGGGCTACACCTCGTTCGTGACGCCGTCGACGGTGCTCGAACTCGACGTCGCGACCGGTGAGCAGCACATCCGCAAGCAGCAGCCTGTGCTCGGCGGGTACGACGCCGAGCAGTACGGCCAGCGTCGGGTGTGGGCCACCGCGCCCGATGGTGTGCAGGTGCCGATCTCGCTGGTGTGGAAACGCTCGTTCGGCGAACCCGGCGACGGCATCCGCCCCGTGCACCTGTACGGCTACGGATCGTACGAGCACTCCATCGACCCCGGATTCTCATCCATGCGCCTGTCGATGCTGGACCGCGGTGTGGTCTTCGCCGTGGCGCACGTGCGCGGCGGCGGCGAGATGGGACGGCACTGGTACGAGGACGGCAAGGAGCTGCACAAGCGCAACACCTTCACCGACTTCGTCGCGTGCGCCCGGCACCTGATCGACACGGACGTGACGACGCCCGAGCGCATGGTCGCCGAGGGCGGCAGCGCCGGCGGCCTGCTGATGGGCGCCGTCGCCAACCTGGCGCCCGAGCTGTTCGCCGGCATCGTGGCGGGCGTGCCGTTCGTCGACGCGCTGACGTCGATCCTCGACCCGTCGCTGCCGCTCACCGTGGTGGAGTGGGACGAGTGGGGCGACCCGCTGCACAACGCCGATGTGTACGCGTACATGAAGTCGTACACGCCCTACGAGAACGTCCGCGACGGTATCGACTACCCGCGCATCCTTGCGGTGACCTCGTTGAACGACACCCGCGTGCTCTACGTCGAGCCCGCTAAGTGGGTGGCTCGGCTGCGCGAGGCGGGCGCCTCGGACGTGCTGATGCGCTGTGAGATGTCCGCCGGCCACGGCGGCGTCAGCGGCCGCTACAACGCGTGGAAGGATCGTGCGTTCGAACTGGCGTGGATGCTGGACGTACTCGGCCTGGCCGATACCGACCAGGCCGGCACCGACCAGGAGGACTGAGACCCGACGACGGGGCGGCGGATGCTGGAACGCCAGGCGCTCAGCCGAACAGCGCCGCCGCCTCTTCGTAGCGGGCCACCGGAACGGTGTTGAGCTCACCGAGAGCCTCTGCGAACGGCACCCGGACGATGTCGGTGCCGCGCAGCGCAACCATCTGCCCCCAGTCGCCGTCGACCAGGGCGTCTGCGGTGTGCAGGCCCAGTCGCGTGGCGAGCACCCGGTCGAAGCCGGACGGCGAACCTCCGCGCTGGATGTGCCCGAGCACGGTCGACCGCGTCTCGATGCCCGTGCGTCGCTCGATCTCGGGAGCCAGAATCTCGCTGATGCCGCCGAGACGCGGCCGGTTGAACGCGTCAAGACCCTTGTCGCTGTAGGCCTCTTCCATGCCCGTCAGGGTGAACCCCTCCGAGACGACGACGAGCGGAGCGCGGCCGCGATCGGAGGCGCTGGTGACCAGGGCGCAGATCTCGTCCATCGACATCGGCACCTCGGGGATGCAGATGACATGCGCACCCGCCGCCATGCCGGCGTGCAGCGCGATCCAGCCCACGTGGCGGCCCATCACCTCGGCCACCATGCAGCGCTGGTGCGAGTCACCCGTGGTGCGCAGCCGATCCATCGCATCGGTGGCGATGTTCACGGCCGTGTCGAAGCCGAACGAGTAATCGGTGGCGCGTAGATCGTTGTCGATGGTCTTCGGGACGCCGAGTACGTTGATGCCGTCCTTGGCGAGGCGGTCGGCCGCGGCGAGCGTGCCCTCACCGCCGATCGCGACGATGCCGTCGATCCCGTGATCGGCAAGGGTGCGGGCGATGTTCTCCGCACCGCCACGCGGTCCTTCGTAGGGGTTGGTGCGGCTGGTGCCGAGGATCGTGCCGCCGACCTTGGACAGGCCTTTGACCTCATGACGGGTGAGCGGGAACATGTCGCCGTCGACGACGCCGCGCCAGCCGTCGCGGATACCCACGAACTCGAGGTCGTACGCGGTCGTGCCTTTGAGGACGATTCCACGGATGACGGCGTTCAGGCCGGGGCAGTCGCCGCCACTGGTGAGAATACCGATCTTCATGCTGCCGCCTTCGCGCTTCAGGAATGGAAAAGAGATGAGGCGACGCTGCCCGCTCTCGACACTAGTGGGCAGAACGGGTGGATGCCATTCCAGAGGCGATGAAAACCGATGATCTTGCACGACAACATGCATCGATCCCCACTTCTTGAGCGAATCCTCCGCATGAGACGCAAAGAGGGCGTCAAGAACAATTGTTCTTAACGCCCTCTCGGAGTGCTGTGACGATCAGGCGGCGCCGAGCGCCTCGCGCAGCAGATGCATCAGCGCGGCCATCTGCACCGACTCGCTCGGCTCGGCGGATGCCGCCTCGCCGTCGAGAGCCCTGGCAGCCAGCCCCTGCTTCTGGTCGATCAGCTCAGCGATCTTCGTGTCGAGAGTGTGGGCGGCGATGATGCGCCATGCCGTCACCGGTTCGTCCTGACCGATGCGGTGCACGCGGTCGATCGCCTGGGTCTGCTCGGCAGCCGTCCAGCTCAGTTCAGCCAGCACGACGTTCGATGCCACCTGGAGGTTCACACCGACACCCGCCGCAGTCAGCGAACACACGGCGATGCCGACCTCCGGGTCGGTGTTGAACGCATCGATCGCCTGCTGCCGCGCCGGAGTGCTCTGGTCACCGCGGATCGAAACGGCCTTGATGCCCGACGCGGCGAAGTGCGCCTCTGCCTGGTCCATGACGTCGACGTGCTTGGCGAAGAAGACGACCTTCTGCACCGAGCGCTGCAGCTGTGCGGCGTAGTCGGCCGCCAGCTGCGCCTTGGCCTGGCCGATCCGCCGCACCATCGTGAAGACGTTGTCGCCGCCGGTGCCGGCGGCCTTCGACTCTTCGAGCTCATTGTGGGCGACCAGGCGCACGATGTCGTCATCGATCTCGCCGTGCGCGACGGCGCCGGGCCGGTCTCCGCGCGCCTCAATGATGCGCCGGTACTTCGCGGCCATCCGCTCGCCCAGCTCACGTTCGGCCTGGCGGATGCTGCGGCCGAACTCGTCGTCCAGCTGCACGGGCAGATCGGCGACGAGCTTGTCGGGCAGGTCCGCTGCGACGTCCTTCTTCTTGCGGCGGACGATACCCATCGAGATCACGGCCTCGCGTGCCTCGGCGTAGAAGGTCTTGTCGGCGGGCGTCAGGCCCGTGGCGTCCAGCTTCTCCATCAGCTCGGGTCCCGGCTTCTCACCGTTCGTCCAGCCGAGGAAGCGCCAGATCGCGTCGAAGTCCTCGACGTCGTTGATCAGCGGGGTACCGGTCAGTGCCAGCGTCAGCGGGTTGCGCTCGCGCTCACGGATGCGCGAGGCCAGGGCCAGCACGTTCTGGGAACGCTGTGACGAGAGGTTCTTGATGAAGTGCGCCTCGTCGACCACCATGCCCTTCAGCCCGATGGAGCCCAGCCAGGAGAGGTGGCGGTCGAGGATCTCGTAGTTGACGATGAACACATCGGCGAAGGCATCGATGTCGGCACCGTCACCCGCGATCACGGTCGCACGCCGCTGCGGCGTCCACCGCTCGACTTCACGGGCCCAGTTCATCTTCACCACGTTCGGCACGACGACCAGCAACGGATACGCGCCCGCCACCGACGCGGCGAGCACCGATTGCGCGGTCTTGCCCAGTCCGGGTTCGTCGGCAAGCAAGAAGCTGCGGTGTCCCGCGCGCACGGCCTCGACGAAGCGAGATTGGTGCACCATCACCTCGCGCCCCTTCGGCGAGATGTGATCGTACTCGGGCGTGGGCGGCAGATCCATGGTCGCCGCTCCCCCGCCGGCCCCGGACTCGAACGCCTTGTACAGCGGGCCCATGAGCTCCCAGCCGTCCAGCCGCCGACGCGGCACCGCGGCGGGGCGCGGCGTCAGGTCGGGCGCGAGGAACGGGTTGGCGAGTTGGCGCGACTCGACCGAGGGCGGCGTCACCTGCTTCTCGGCGATCGCCGCGGGCACGATGGGCGCGCGCGTCGGCGCCACGTCGGTGATGACGAGCTCCTCGGGCGCCAGCTCGGCGCCCGACTCCAGCAACCAATCGCGACGCATGCGCTTTGCCACCGGGGACGTCGCCTGGTCGGCCTCCAGCAGCTGGATCAGCGAGGTGTCACGAGCCGCGGTCTTCGCCAGGATCGTGGCCACGCCGTCGAGGCGCTTGAGCAGTTCGACACGGGCCGCGTCGGTCAGTTCCGCATCAGCCTTGACCCGGGCGCGCTCCTCGCGCACCAGAAAGGCTATGACCTGGAACTTGACGCGGTTAGTGGGGCCGAGCTTCGAACGCTGGGCCTTCGCCTCGATCTCGCGCACCTTGCGCGCCAGGATCGGGATCAGTGGTGCCTCGTCGTCGCGACGAGAGGTCTTCTTGCGCCGCGGTGCGGCGGTTGCCGTGGTCGGCATGCTCCTCCTGAGCGTGTGTGCCGAAGCGCCGAAGGGGCCTTCGGTTCCGTTGCGGTCATCCGCGTGTGGCGCCAGCCAGGACCGTGCGGATGCAGGTGCTCGATCTGCGCGTTGCGCGTCCGTCGATCAGCACCGGTACCAAGTTTACGACATGTGCGCCGGATATCGACAGAACTGACACCGCGCCGCCCATGGAACCACGGCTCAGAACGTGATCAGAGGCCGAGGCGCGCTCGTGCGTCCGCGACGTCCGCTGCGATCTGATCGATCAGCGCGGCCATGCCCTCGAAGGCGACCATGCCGCGCAGATGAGCGGTGAACTCCACCGTGACGCGATGACCGTACAAATCGAGACCGTCCTGGTCGAGCACGTGCGCCTCGACCTGCCGGCGCGACACGTCGTCGAAGGTCGGATTGGTGCCCACCGAGATCGCGGCGGGATACCGCACCCCGGTCGTATGGTCTGTCATCCAGCCGGCGTAGATCCCGTCTGCGGGGATCAGCGCATCCACCGTCTCGGACAGGTTCGCCGTCGGGAAGCCGAGCTCGCGCCCGCGCTTGAGACCGTGCACGACCTCACCCGAGACGGCGATCGGGCGTCCGAGCACGTTCGCAGCCTGCGCCACGTCGCCGGCCGCGAGCAGTTCGCGGATCCACGTCGACGAGACCCGTCGCCCCTCCCCCTGCGGGAACACATCGCCGATGACATCCACCGAGAAGTCGTGCTCCGGCCCCATGTGCTTCAGCAGCTCGGGTGTTCCCGCACCGCCGTTGCCGAATCGGAAGTCCTCGCCGACGAGCACCGTGGCGACGCGCAGCGCATCGACGAGGATCGTGCGGACGAACTCGTCGGCAGGGACCGACGCCAGTGCGCTGTCGAAGGTCAGCACGAGCGTTGCGTCCAGCCCGCTCTCTCCGAGCAGTTCGAGCTTGCGATCCAGCGACACCACATTGTCGGGGCAGAGCTGGGGGCGCAGGACCTCGAGGGGGTTGCGGTCGAAGGTCACCGCGACGGCACGTGCGCCGATGGCGCGGGCATCCTCTTGCACCTTGCGGATGATCGCCTGGTGTCCGACGTGCACGCCATCGAACTTGCCGATGGCGACGACGGTGCGACCGAAATCGGCCGGAACCTCGGCGGGGTCACGGAAGACGATCACGAATGCTCCTCACCGACCGCGACGGGGCGCTGACGGCTGCGTCGCAACCACCAGATACCGAAGACCGGCAGCACGAGCGGGACAAACACGTATCCCATGCCGAAGTACGACCACACGCTGTCGTGTCCGAACAGCGACGGCACGAGCAGACTCAACGCTCCCACCACAAGCACGCCGGTGAGTTCGAAGACGATAGCCACCCACGCCACCTGGTACCACCCGGGTCGATCCGCGAGCACGAGAGCGAGGGTGGCAAGGATGTAGACCGCCGCGGCAACGGCGGAAAGGGTATAGGCGAGCGGGGCCTCGTCGAAGCGGCGGACGATCTGGACGAAGCTGCGCCCGGTGGCCGCCAGCGCCATCACGGCGTACACGATGACGAGCACTCGGCCGACGCCCGTCATGCGGTTGCGTGTGGCGGTGTGGGACATTGCGTGCTCCATTCTAGGCGGCCGGCAGCGTCCAGATCGTCTGCATGCGCCAGAGCATGATCGCCAGCGAGACGGCGACGACACCGAGCACGACGGTGCTCCAGCGCCCGCGCTCCAGCAGCGCCCAGGCGATCCCGCCGATCGGCAGCAGCACCGCGGCGATCAGGTAGACCCAGAACTCCAGCAGATCGCCGGTGGGCGGGTTCCCCGCGAACGGGGCGATGATCGCGATCACCACTTGCGCGATCAGCAGCACCTCGACCAGCAGCAGGCTGCCGACCGTGTAGTCACTCGGACGACGACCGGCGAACCCGGCGATCAGGCAGAACAGCCCCGCCGCGAGCGCCACGACGATCTGGACCACGGTGAACCACAGGATCATCCCTGCACCTCCGGCATGTTCATTGCACTCTTGATATCGGCACCGCGCGTCTCGACGACGCCGATCAACGCACCGTGCGGGTCGATTGCGGCGACTTCGGATGCCGTCAGCCGGGACGACTGCCCGTGCAGGCGCTTCCCGTGTCTGAGGTCCCGCGCCTCCTGTTCAGTGACGTGCAGCACGGGCATCACGCGGGCCGCCGCTGCGGCTGCGGTCAGGGTTGAGGCTCCTTCCAACGCGTCGATGCCCACGGCATCCGCCACGTCGAACTCGCCGACGCGCGTGCGCCGAAGTGCCGTGAGGTGCCCGCCGACGCCGAGAGCCGCACCGAGGTCCCGCGCGAGCGCGCGGATGTACGTGCCCGACGAGCAATCGACGATGACGTCGAGATCGATGAAGCCGTCGGTGTCACGGCGCGCAAGCACGTCGAAGCGCGACACAGTCACCTGACGCGCTGCCAGCTCGACCTCCTCGCCCGCGCGTACACGGTCATAGGCGCGCTTGCCGTCGACCTTGATCGCCGAGACGGCGCTCGGCACCTGTGCGATCGGGCCCGTCAGATCCGCGATGCCCGCCGCGATGCGTTCCGCGGTGATAGCCGCGACGGCGTCGTGAGCTGCACGTTCGAGCATCTCGCCCTCGGCGTCGTCGGTGGTGGTCGCCGCGCCCAGACGGATGGTCGCCGAGTATGTCTTGTCAGCCCCGACGATGTAGGTCAGCAGACGCGTCGCGCCCTCGATGCCGATCACGAGCAGCCCGGTCGCCATCGGATCCAGCGTTCCGGCGTGCCCCACCTTCCTCGTGCCGAATGCGCGTCGCGTGCGGGCGACGACGTCGTGGCTGGTGAGGCCACCGGGCTTGTCGACGAGCAGGATGCCGGGGGTGAGCATCCCTCCAGTTTAGGCCGCGTCGCTGACCCTCCCCGCCGCAGCAACGCCCCGTGACCGCAATAGGCTGAGAGGATGCCCGCACCGACCTCGCCGCCTGCCTGGAGCGATGCTCTCTCCGACTGGTACGGGCGTACCGCACGGGACCTGCCCTGGCGCCGCGCGGACTTCTCCGAACAGTACGGCGCGTGGGGAACGCTGGTGAGCGAGTTCATGCTGCAGCAGACGCCTGTCGCGCGCGTGATCCCGCATCTGGAGGCCTGGTTGGAGCGCTGGCCCACGCCGGCGGCGATGGCGACGGCCACCCCGGCGCAGGTCGTGCACCAGTGGGCGAACCTCGGCTACCCGCGCAGGGCGCTGTGGCTGCACCGCGCAGCCGTGCAGGTCGTGGAGCATCACGACGGGGTCGTGCCCCGAGAGGTGTCGAAGCTGCTGGAGCTGTCCGGGATCGGTGACTACACCGCGCGCGCCGTGGCCGTCTTTCACTACGGCGACCGCCACCCCGTCGTCGACACCAACACCCGCCGGGTGATCGCTCGTCTCGTCGAGGGGCTGTCTGCTCCGGAACCTCCGTCCGCGCGCGACCTGACGCGGATGAGCACGCTGCTGCCCGAAGCGCGCGCCGCATCCGCGGTGTTCAACGCCGCCATGATGGAGCTCGGCGCAGTCGTCTGCACGGCACGCTCCCCGAAGTGCGAGGTCTGCCCACTGGCATCCGACTGCGCCTGGCTCAGAGCGGGTCAGCCGCAAACGGGCGATCGTCGGCGCCGGCAGGCGCGCTACGAAGGCTCGGATCGCCAGGCGCGCGGCGCACTGCTGCGCATGTTGCGCGAGGCGCCCGAGCACCGCGTACCCGCGGGTGTCGCCGCCGAGTATTGGCCCGATGGCGGTCAGCGTGACCGGGCGATCGACTCGCTCGTCGCAGATGGACTCATCGAGGCATCCGACGGCGAGTTGCGCCTCCCGGCGTGAGACGCGTCAGGACTCGTCGTCCTCGTCCCGGCGATACGGGTCGGTCTCGCCTGCGTGGGTTGCGGACGACGCGAGCTTGGCCACCTCGGCGTCGCGCTCGCGGGCTTCGCGCAGCAGGTCGGCGATGTGCCCGGCGTTCTCGGGCAACGCGTCCGGGATGAACTCCAACGTCGGCACGAGGCGGATGTTCAGCTGGCGGCCGACCTCCTTGCGCAGCAGGCCCGTGGCCGAGGTCAGCGCCGCGCCGCTGGACGCACGCTCCTCGTCGGTGCCGAGCACGGTGTAGAACACCGATGCGTGCTGCAGGTCACCGGAGACGCGCACGTCGGTGATCGTGACGAACCCGAGGCGCGGGTCACGCAGCCCCTTTTCAAGACGCTCGGCGAGGATGACGCGGATGCGATCCGCAAGTCGTGCCTGTCGTTCTCCGGCCATGTCCGGTTCTCTTTTCCGTGTGAGGGGTGAGGGGCACCCGCAGGCGCCCCTCACCGTTCAGATCAGCCTCGCGGCTTCTCGACCATCTCGGTGGTCTCGATCTCGTCGCCCACCTGGATGTCGTTGTACTTGCCCAGGCCGATACCGGCTTCGAAGTCGGTACGGACCTCGGTGACGTCATCCTTGAAGCGACGCAGCGACTCGATGGCCAGGCCATCGGCGATGACGACACCGTCGCGGATGACGCGCGCCTTGGCGTTGCGCGTGATCGTGCCGGAACGGACGATGACACCGGCGATGTTGCCGAACTTCGAGGAACGGAACACCTCGCGGATCTCGGCGACGCCCGACTGGACCTCTTCGAACTCGGGCTTGAGCATGCCCTTGAGCGAGTTCTCGATCTCGTCGATCGCCGAGTAGATGACCGAGTAGAACCGCACGTCGACGCCCTCGCGGGACGCAGCCTCGCGGGCCTTGGTGTCGGGACGGACGTTGAAGCCCACGATGATCGCGTTGTCGATCGTCGCCAGGTTCACATCCGACTCGGTGATCGCACCCACACCGCGGTGGATGATGCGCAGCTGCACCGAGTCGTCGACCTCGATCTTGAGCAGCGACTCCTCCAGCGCCTCAACGGCACCCGAGACGTCACCCTTGATGATGAGGTTGAGCGTCTCGACCTTGCCCTCTTCGAGCGCACGGGTGAAGTCCTCGAGCGAGATGCGCTTGCGTGCCTTGGCCAGCTGAGCGTTGCGCTCCACGGCCTCACGCTTCTCGGCGATCTGACGGGCCATGCGGTCCTCTTCAGTGACGATGAAGACGTCACCGGCGCGGGGCACCGAGTTCAGACCCTGCACCTGCACGGGACGCGACGGAGCAGCAGCCGAAACAGACTCGCCGTTCTCGTCGAGCATCGCACGCACACGGCCGTAGGCGGTGCCGGCGACGATCGCGTCACCGACGCGCAGCGTTCCGGACTGGATGAGCACCGTAGCGACCGAACCGCGGCCCTTGTCGAGCTTGGCCTCGATCGCGACACCACGGGCAGCCTTGTTCGGGTTGGCCGTGAGGTCGAGACCAGCGTCCGCGGTGAGCAGCACCGCGTCGATGAGCTCCTGGATTCCGGTACCGCCGCGAGCCGAGACGTCGACGAACATGACGTCGCCGCCGTACTCCTCGGCGACGAGACCGTACTCGGTGAGCTGCTGACGCACCTTGGCCGGGTTGGCCTCCGGCTTGTCGACCTTGTTGACCGCGACCACGATCGGCACGTCGGCCGCCTGTGCGTGGTTCAGCGCCTCGACCGTCTGCGGCATGATGCCGTCGTCGGCCGCGACGACGAGGATCGCGATGTCGGTGACCTGCGCACCACGGGCACGCATGGCGGTGAACGCCTCGTGACCGGGGGTGTCGATGAAGGTCACCGCGCGCTCGACGCCGTCGTGCTCGGTCCAGATCTGGTACGCACCGATGTGCTGGGTGATACCGCCGGCCTCGCCCTCGATGACGTTCGTCTGACGGATCGCGTCGAGCAGTCGGGTCTTACCGTGGTCGACGTGACCCATGACGGTGACCACCGGCGGGCGGATCTCGAGGTCTTCGTCGTCTTCTTCAGCGAGCTCCTGCTCGAGGTTGAGACCGAAGCCCTCGAGGAGCTCCTTGTCCTCGTCCTCGGGCGAGACCATCTGAATCTTGTAGCCGAGCTCGGCACCGAGGACCTCGAAGGTGGCCTCGTCCAGCGACTCGGTGGCCGTAGCCATCTCGCCGAGGTTGAAGAGGATGGTGACGAGCGTTCCGGGCTGAACCGTGTAACCGTTCAGTGCTTCGAGCTTGTCGGCGAAGTCTGCGATCGAGGCGCCACGACGCAGACGGATCGTCTCGCCGTTGCCCTTCTGAACATTGACGCCGCCGACGATCGGCGCCGACCGCATCTCGAACTCTTGACGCTTCGCCCGCCGCGACTTGCGCTGCTTGCTCTTGCCGCCGCCCTTACCGAACGCACCCGCGGTACCACCGCCGGGTCCGCGACCACGGCCACCGCCGCCACCGGGACGACCTGCGAAGCCGCCACCGGGACGTGCACCGGGACCGGCACCGGGGGCACCGGCACCGCCGGGACGACCGGGACCGCCCGTGCGCTGCTGGAACGGTGCGCCGGGACGACCGCCCTGGCCACCGCGACCGCCACCACCGGGACGACCCGGACGGGGTGCGCCGACGCGCGGCGAACCGGGACGCGGCGCCTGCGGCCGGGGGATGTTGCCAGGCGTGGGACGCTGGCCCATACCCTGCTGCGAAGCGAAGGGGTTGTTGCCCGGGCGGGGGCCGGCGGGGCGCTGTCCCATGCCCTGCTGGTTCGAGAACGGGCTGTTGCCGGGGCGCGGCGCGCCGGGCTTGGGGGCGTTGCCTCCGGGCTTGGGGGCATTGCCTCCGGGCTTGGGGGCATTACTACCGGGCTTGGGAGCGGTACCGCCCGGCTTGGGGGCGTTACCGCCGGGCTTCGGAGCCTCTGCACCCGGCTTCGGCGTGCTCGCCGCGGGCGCAGCGGTCTCGGGCTTCGCCGCAGGGGCGGGTGCCTCGGGAGTCTTGGCGGGTCCCGGCTTGGGACCGGGCGTCGGTGCCTTCGGCGCTGCGGGGCCGGGCTTGGGTGCGGCCTTCGCGGCCGGCTTGGCCTCGGCCTTGTCGCCGCCCTTTGCGGTGGGGTCGGCCTCGATCGCAGCGCGCAGCTTGCGCGCCACCGGGGGCTCGACCGTCGAGGACGGACTCTTCACGAACTCGCCGAGCTCCTTGAGCTTGGCGAGCGCGAACTTGCTGTCGACACCGAGTTCGGCAGCGATCTCATGCACACGTGGTTTGGCAGCCACAATTCTCCTGTCTGGGTCGGTCCACCCAGGCAGGGCAGACCACTAGTCGCGGACGGGTCTCATTTCGAGCCGTTCACTTTGTTTCCATAGCCGTTCAGCCTTTGTTTCTCGGACTGTGTCGTTCGACGTTCCTCACGTCCGACGCCTGCGGGAATCCGAAGGTGGCCGGTACGCGAAGTGCACGTGCGAAGGCCCGCCGCCGCAGAGCGGCTTGCAGGCATTCGACTGTCGGATGCAACCACGCCCCTCGCCCCGGCAGAACCGCTCGCTCGTCGAAGACGAGTTCACCGTTCTGCGCTGCCACCCTGATGAGGGCGGATCGAGAGGCACGAGCGCGACAACCGACACACGTTCGTACGGGTTCCATCTTACACCTCGCCCCTGAACAGCCGAATCAGCGCGCCGGGTGTCGCGTGCTCAGGAATCACCCATCACGCTGTCGGGCTGAATGTCGATCTTCGCCCCGGTCAGCTTGGCAGCGAGGCGGGCGTTCTGCCCCTCCTTGCCGATCGCCAGCGACAGCTGGTAATCGGGAACCAGTGCACGCACGGCCTTGGTGCTGGCATCCAGCACGAACGCCGAGGTGACCTTGGCGGGCGAGAGCGCGTGGGCCACGAACGTGGCAAGGTCGGGGTGGTGGTCGACGATGTCGATCTTCTCACCGGCCAGCTCCTCGGTCACCGCGCGCACGCGTCGACCCATCTCACCGATGCACGAGCCCTTGGCGTTGACCGACGGGTCGTTCGCCTTGACCGCGATCTTGGTGCGATGGCCGGCCTCACGGGCCAGCGAGACGATCTCGACGAGGCCGCCGGCGATCTCGGGAACCTCGAGTGCGAACAGCTTGCGCACGAGCCCCGGGTGCGTGCGCGAGACGGTGATCTGCGGGCCCTTCATGCCCTTCGCCACACTCGTGACGTACACACGCATGCGCTTGCCGTGCGTGTACTCCTCGCCGGGCACCTGCTCCTCGGGCGGCAGGATGGCCTCGACAGCGCCGAGGTCGACGTGGATCATGCGCGGGTTCGGGCCCTGCTGGATGACACCGGCGACGATGTCGCCCTCCTTGCCGCGGAACTCGCCCAGCACCGCGTCGTCGGCGATGTCACGCAGGCGCTGGCCGATAACCTGCTTGGCGGCGTACGCGGCGATGCGGCCGAAGTCTTCGGGGGTGGTCTCTTCCTCACCGATGATCGCGCCCTCTTCGTCGCGCACCGGCTGCAGCACCGACACACCACCGCTGACGCGGTCGAGCTCGACGCGGACCCCCTCGGGTACGGCGCCGTCCTCAGAGACGTGCTTGCCGTAGGCGGTCAGGATCGCCTGTTCGATGATCGAAACGAGTTCATCGAAGGGGATCGCCTTCTCCTTCTCGATTCCGCGCAGCAGTGCGAGTTCGATCTTCATCAGCGGCCTCCCTATTCAGCTCTCCCCGCGTGAGAACGCTCCGCGGGCATCAGAACAGAATAGCGGAAACCCAGGCGGATGCGGATGCTGGACGCAATGTCGCGGTTGCCCGCATACTGACCACATGCAGCAAGTGGATACCGTCATCATCGGCGCCGGCATGGCCGGGGTCACCTGCGCACGGCTGCTGACCGACGCCGGGCAGCGTGTCGTCGTGCTCGAGGCGCGCGACCGCGTGGGTGGGCGGATGCTCACCGAACGGTCGCCGGGCTTCCCGGTCGACCTCGGTGCGTCATGGATCCACGGCATCGACGACTCACCGTTGTGGGAACTGGTGCAGACGTTGCGCATCCCCACGCTGGAGTACACGGTCGGGAGTTTTCAGGCCGGCGGACGCCCGATGATGCACTTCGACGGCGAGGGCCGGCCGATGTCGGCCGCGGAAAGCGCCCGCTGGGTCGACGACGTTGCGTCCGTCGATCATGCACTGCACGCCGAGATCGCGCGCTCCTCCCCCGGCGATACCTACCTGGATGTCACCGAACGCGCCCTCGACGCATCCGGTCTCGACGCGGAGCGCATCGACGAGGTCCGCGAGTTCTTCCGTCATCGTGTTGAGGAGCAGTGCGGCGCGTGGATCGGAGACCTTGACGCGCACGGGCTCGACGAGGATGCCATCGACGGCGACGAGGTGATCTTCCCTCGCGGCTACGACGAGATCCCCGCACGCCTCGCCGCCGGACTCGACGTCCGGTTCGCGCACGAGGTCTCGCGGGTGGATCGTGACGCCGACGGTGTGACGGTCACGACCGAGCAGGGCGTCTTCACCGGGGCATCCGCTGTTGTCACGGTGCCGCTCGGCGTACTCAAAGCGGGGGACATCGCGTTCACTCCCCCGTTGCCGACCGACGTCTCCGGCCCAATCGAACGACTGGGCATGGGGGTGTTCAACAAGATCTTCCTGCAGTTCCCCGAACGGTTCTGGCCCGACGACAGCTATCTGCTGCGCGCCCTCGGCGAAGCCGGTGAACGCTGGCACTCGTGGTACGACGTCTCGGCGATCAGCGGGCTCCCCACCCTGCTGACCTTCGCGGCCGGCCCCCTGGGACGGCACATGCAGACGCTGACCGACGACGAGATCGTCGCCGATGTTCTGCTGGCGCTGCGCGCCCTCTACGGTGACGCCGTGCGGCAGCCGATCGCCCACTGGGTGACGCGCTGGGGGCTCGATCCCCACGCACGCGGTTCGTACTCGCACCTCGCATTGGGCTCCAGCCACGACGACCACGACGCCCTCGCGGGCCCCGTCGATGGCATCCTGCACTTCGCCGGCGAGGCCACGTGGGGCGCGGAGCCCGCCACCGTGGGCGCCGCCTACTATTCCGGGCACCGCGCCGCGGAACGCGTGCTCGGACGCCCCGTCGACCTCACGGCAGCAGCAGCCGCCGCTGTCATCGCACGCGAGCGCGCCCGCTGACGAAGCGGACGCCGGCGGCTCAGCCCGCCGACGGAAGATCGTTGATCGCGCGGATCAGCCGGAACAGCGAGCCCACCCGACGCTGCTCGAGGTGCAGGGCCAGACGCGGGAGCTCGATGACGTCATCATCGGCGCGCTCCACCTCCAGCGCCTCGATGCGTTCTATCCGGCCGTGCTCGCAGAGGTCCCCGAAACGGTCGTTGAGGTCGGCGACCTCGGCATCGGTCGGCGGGTGCACGAGCCGCAGCACAAGCCGGTCGCCGACCCACCGCAGCGAGTCGTAGTTGTGCCAGAACCCGGTGATGTTCGCGACGGCGTCGCTGACCGAGTCGGTGATCAGCACCCGGTCCATGTCGCCGGGTGAGATCACGCCGGCCGGCACGAGATGGTCATCGACGTAGGTCTTCAGCCCCTGCCAGAACGACCCGCCCGGCGAGTCGAGCAGAACGATCGGCGTGGGCTCGGCCTTGCCCGTCTGCTGCAGGGTGAGCAGTTCGAACATCTCGTCCATCGTGCCGAACCCCCCGGGCAGGCAGATGAACCCCCGTGACTCCTTGACGAGCATCAGCTTGCGCGTGAAGAAGTACTTCATCGCGACGACCTGCGCGTCCTCCGAAACGATCGCGTTCGCGCGTTCCTCGAACGGCAGACGGATCGATACACCGAGCGACATCTTCGACCCTGCGCCTTCGGCTGCGGCCTGCATGATGCCGGGCCCGGCGCCGGTGACGACCATCCATCCCTCGGCCGACAGCGCCGCGGCGACGTCCCGAGCGTGCAGGTACAACGGATCGTCGTGCTGGGTGCGGGCCGATCCGAACACCGTGACCTTGGGCACCGTCTCGAACGGACGGAACAGCCGGAAGGCCTGGTGCATCTCGCGCAGCGCCGCCGACGCGATCTTCAGGTCCAGCCGATCCATGTCCTCGATGCCCAGCAGAAGCGAAGTCTGCAGCATCCGCGTGATGAGGCCGCGCTCGGCGACGATTCCCGCGTCGTCGAGGAGGGCGGAGATCCGGTCGCGAAGGTCGGGGTCGAGCGATGCGTCGGTCATGCTGACAGCCTGTCATGTCTGCGACGATGGGATGCGCGCGCCGCGCGCACACCCGAGGAGGCACGATGGTTCCGAAGCCGCGAACGCAACGCCCGCCGCGCACGCACAGCAGCGAGCTGAAGGGCACCGCGTACGAGATCTTCATCGGCATCCTCTCGGTGATGTCGATCGTGAACCTGGTACTCGTGCTCGTGTTCACCGGCTACGAAGCCCTTCAGCTGGTCCTCGCGCTGATGAACGGTCTGTTCAACGTCATCTTCCTGATCGACTTCATCTATCGATTCACCACGTCAGAGGCCCGAGGTCGCTACTTCTTCCGACGGTTCGGATGGGCTGATCTGCTCGCGAGCGTTCCCCTGCCGCAGTTCAACATCCTGCGGGTGTTCCGCTTGCATCGCGTCTACCAGCTGTTGCGGGCACTCGGCTGGCGCGAGATCGTGCGCACCCTCATCCACGACCGCGCGAACAGCACGCTGATGAGCTTGCTGATGATGGGCATCCTGGTGCTGCAGTTGGGCAGCCTGGCAATCCTCGCCGTCGAAGACGGCGCGGAGGGCGCCAACATCGACACGGCTTCCGACGCCATCTGGTACACGCTCGTGACCATCTCGACGGTCGGATACGGCGATCAGTACCCGGTGACCAACGCCGGCCGCCTGATCGGCGTGGTCATCATCATCGTGGGCGTCGGCATCTTCGGAACGTTCACCGGCTACCTCGCCAATCTCTTCCTCGGCCCGTCGAAGAAGAACTCCGAAGCACCGGATGAGACGGCACCTGATACGTCGGCGGATGCCGCGGGCACAGCCAGCGCGAAGGACTCCTCCGATATCGGCAAGAGCGCCGCTGCCGGCGTCGCCGCGGGTGCGGCGTCGGGCGCGGTGAGGAAGGGTGCCGCGCATGCAGCATCCGGCGGCGCGGCTGCAGACGACGGGGGCAGTTCTTCGGACAGCGAGGACGATCGGGAGCGTCTGGAACGCCTGCTCGCGCAGTCCGAGCGCCTGAGCGCCGAGCTGCGCCAGCTGCTCGAGGAACGACGCTGAGATCGCGTTGAGCCGCCCCGGGGACCGGGGCGGCTCAACGCGTTGCGAGGGTTCGCAGGTGGGCTTGATTCAGCGGGTCAGGCGCGCGATGGCATCCGCCGCGGACATCGCCTCGCGGTCGCCACTCGCGCGGTCCCAGAGCTCAACCTGGCCGTCGGCGGCGCCGCGCCCGACGATGACGATCTTCGGCACGCCGACGAGTTCGGCGTCACCGAACTTCACGCCCGGCGATACCTTCACGCGGTCGTCGTACAGCACATCGAGTCGGGCTGCCTCCAACTGGTTCGCGATGTCCTCGGCCACGTCGAAGGCGACCTGGTCGCGCCCCGCGGCCACGACCTGCACGTCGAACGGCGCCACCGACGCCGGCCAGATCAGACCGCGATCGTCGTTGTTGAGCTCGGCGATGATCGCGAGGATGCGCGTGACGCCGATGCCGTACGAGCCCATCGTGACGGTGACGAGCTTGCCGTTCTGATCGAGCACCTTGAGACCCAGCGCCTCGGCGTACTTGCGCCCGAGCTGGAACACGTGTCCGATCTCCATGCCGCGTGCGATGGTGACGGGGCCCGAGCCGTCGGGGGCCGGGTCGCCGTCGCGCACGTTCGCGACCTCGGCGGTGCCGTCGGCGACGAAGTCGCGCCCGGCGACCACCGAGTGCGCGTGCTTCTGATCGATGTTGGCGCCGGTGATCCACCGGGTTCCGTCGGCGACGCGCGGGTCGACGACGTAGCGGATGCCGGTGGCCGACTCCTCACCGAGCACCGCGCCGGTCTGCGACCAGGGACCGATGTACCCGCGCACCAGCAGCGGGTGGCGCTCGAAGTCGGCATCCGTGGCCGGCTCGACCTCGGCCGGCGCGAAGGCCACCTCGGCGCGCTTCATGTCGACGTCGCGGTCACCGGGCATGCCGACGACGACCACCTCGCGGGTGCCGTCGAGGTGGGTCAGCGCGAGAACGACGTTCTTCAACGTGTCAGCGGCGGTGTACTCGCCGTCCAGGACGGCGTTCGAGTGCGCCACGAGCGTGTCGATCGTGGGCGTGTTCGGCGAGTCGAACACCGTGGCCGCGGGCGCGTCATCCCACGAGACGGCCGCGGGGGCCGTGGTCGTGTAGGCCTCGACGTTGGCGGCGTAGCCGCCCTCGCTGCGCACGAAGGTGTCTTCACCGACGGGCGTCGGGTGCAGGAACTCCTCGCTCCGCGAACCGCCCATGGCGCCGGCATCCGCCTGCACGATGACGTACTCGAGTCCGAGGCGCTGGAAGATCCGCTCGTAGGCGTCGCGCTGGGCCGCGTAGCTCGCGTCGAGCCCCTCGTCCGACGCGTCGAACGAGTAGGCGTCCTTCATCGTGAACTCGCGGCCGCGCAGCAGGCCGGCGCGGGGGCGCGCCTCGTCGCGGTACTTGTCCTGGATCTGGTAGATCGTCAGGGGCAGGTCCTTGTAGGACGAGTAGAGGTCCTTGACCAGCAGCGTGAACGCCTCTTCGTGCGTGGGCGCGAGCAGGTAGTCGCCGCCCTTGCGGTCCTGCAGACGGAACAGCAGATCGCCGTACTCGCCCCACCGGCCGCTCTGCTCGTAGGGCTCGCGCGGCATGAGCGCCGGGAAGTGCACCTCCTGGGCACCCGCGGCCGACATCTCCTCGCGCACGATGCGCTCGATCCGCTCCTTCACCCGGAGGCCCAGTGGCAGCCAGGCGAAGATGCCGGCTGCCTGCGGCCGGATGTACCCGGCGCGGATCAGCAGCTTGTGACTGATGACCTCGGCGCCGGCGGGGTCTTCACGGAGCGTACGGAGGAAGAAGTTCGAAAGACGAGTGACCACGGGTCGATCCTAGTTGAGCGCCCGCCGCGGTGAGCGCCCACGTTTCGCGCGCAACACCACCGCACTGACGGCGACATGTACGCGGATGCGTAGGGTGGGTGGCATGCCGCAGCGCCGATCCCACGTCGCCCCATCCGCCGCGCAGAGCGAGTTGGCCGCCGCCCTGGCCGATCTCCGCACCGACATCGACGCGCCGACGGAGTTCTCACCGGAGGTGCTGGCCGAAGCCGAGACGGCGAGCGCGCCTGCACCCGACCTCGACCTGCGCGACGTGCCCTTCGTCACCCTCGACCCGGTGGGATCCCGCGACCTCGATCAGGCCTTCCACCTGGAAGCGCGTGGCAGCGGATACCAGGTGCGGTACGCGATCGCCGACGTGCCGGCGTTCGTCGAGCCGGGTGGCGCGATGGATGCCGAGGCACGCCGCCGCGGACAGACCCTGTATCTCGCCGACGGGGCCATCCCCTTGCATCCGCGGGTGCTGTCCGAGGACCGCGCCTCTCTGCTCGCCGGGCAGAAACGCCCCGCTCTGGTGTGGACGTTCGCGCTGGACGACGCGGGAATCGTGTCATCGCATCGGGTGGAACGCGCGCTGATCCGTTCGCGGGAGCAGTTGGACTACACATCGGCGCAACGGATGCTGGATGCCGGCGACCCCGGCCCGCTCGCGCTGCTCCCCCGGATCGGCGCCGCGCGACTCGCTCAAGAACAGGACCGCGGCGGGGCGAGCCTGAACCTGCCCGACGACGAAGTCGTGCAGCGCCCGGATGGGCGCTACGACATCGAACGGCGCGAGCCACTGCCCGTCGAGGAGTGGAACGCGCAGCTGTCACTCATGACGGGCATGGCGGCGGCCGAGCGGATGCTCGATGCGAAAGTGGGTGTGCTGCGCACCATGCCAGCGCCCGATGAGCAGGCGTTCGAGCGATTCCGCTTGCAGACCGAGGCCCTGGGGCGTCCGTGGCGACAGGGACGCTACGGCGACTACCTGCGGGAGCTCGACCGCTCGGATCCGCTGACCCTCCCTGTGCTGGAGGCCGCGGCGTCGTTGTTCCGCGGTGCGGGCTACGTCGTCTTCGACGGACAGGTGCCGACCGATATCGAGCAGGCCGCGATCGCCGCGCCCTACGCGCACGCGACCGCTCCCCTGCGCCGATTGGTCGATCGGTGGGCGCTCGCGATCTGCCTGGCCGTCTCGAACGGGGCTCCCGCACCGAGCTGGGCCCGGGACTCGCTGTCGGAGCTCCCTGGCCTCATGCAGCAGTCCGGGCAACGCGCTTCGCGGCTGAACGCCGACACGGTGAACCGCGTCGAAGCGGCTCTGTTGCATCCGTTGATCGGGCAGCCCGTGGAGGCGACCGTGATCGAACTGCGCGGCGAGAACCGCGCCGCCGTTCAGATCGCCGACCCCGCCGTGACCGCGACCGCACCCGTTCCGCCCGGCACGCGGCCCGGCGAGACGGTGCGCCTGCGGCTCACCGGTACCGACATCGCCGCCGGCACCGTCGAGTTCGCCGCGTGAACGCGCTGCTGAGCGACCGGTTGTCGGTCCCGCAGGCCGCTTGGGTACAACAGCGGATGCCGGACGCCGTGATCGTGCGAGACATGTCGTGGCACCTGGTCGCGTCGATTGTGCTGCATGTTCGCGGCTCGCTGGGCGGCGAGACGATTGATGCGGTCGTGAAAGCGGGCGATGTGACGAATCATCACATCGCCCGGGAGATCGCCGCGCACACACGATGGACGCACGACCTCGTGTCCACACAGCACAGCGCACGCCTGATCGATGCCGACTCCGACGAACGCGTGATGCTGTTCGAATTCCTGCCCGGTGCGCTCGTGGAGGCGACCAATGCGGAGGGGGAAACCGGCACATATACGCAGGCCGGGGCGCTGTTGCGGCGTCTGCATAGTCAAGACCGCCGCATGGATGCAGAGCACGAGGCACGCGCGAACGCCCGGGCGATCCAGTGGCTCGACGGAGAGCACCGGGTGACTCCGGCCATCGCCACGCGGGCGCGCGGCATCCTCGCCGATGATCCGGCGCCGCCGGTCGAGGTCGTGCCGACCCACGGCGATTGGCAGCCACGCAACTGGCTGATCCACGACGCTGTCGTTCGGGTGATCGACTTCGGACGCTTCGCGTTCCGTCCGCCATCGACGGACCTCCTGCGTCTTGCCGCGCAGCAGTGGCGCGGGCGCCCTGATCTGGAGTCCGCGTTCTTCGAAGCGTACGGGCCAGATCCGCGAGAGCCGGATCGCTCACGCATCAGTGCGCTGCGCGAAGCCGTTGGCACCGCGTGCTGGGCACATCACGTAGGCGAGGAGCGATTCGAGGCGCAGGGGCATCGGATGCTGGCAGAGGCCCTACGGGCGTTCTGAACTCAACCGGAACCGGCGCGTCTGCGCACGTGACTCCGGAAATCTGGCGAGAAGCGGCGGGAAAAGGGACCTAACCGCCCGCGTACTGCGAGTTTTTCCGGAGTTGTGTACGTGTTGCCTTTGTATCAACTCATCGGTACATTGTGGGCCACGACAGCCCGACAGGAGAGGCGACGCGATGGTCATGATGTGGGTGTTGCTCTGGGGGCCGCTCGTCTTGGCGGCGATGGTCGGCCTCGCGATCCATCTGAGCGCCCGGCGGGTCATTCCCCGCCAGCTGGGCGTGATCGGCGTCTTCTGTGCGATCGCCGGCGGTGTGCCCATTCTCGTGATCGGTTCCCTGCGTGTAGCGCACCTCATGCCGTGGGGTCCGATCGGATTCGATCTCGGAATGCGCGCGGCGCTGCCCATCACCCTCGGCATCGGAGCGATTGCGCTTCTGCTGATCCGGCCCAGTACGCCTCGCCCAGCCGCGACCGCCAGCCTCGCGCCGCGCACGATGCGCACGTTCACCTCACTGGCTTGGATCATCACCCTCGCGGGTTTGGTGCTGGTGATCGTCGCTCTCACGTGGGCAGCAGGCGCCGCTTCGGTCTCTGACCACGAGGGCTATCGAACGATGTACGAGGTCACCGTGGGTACCGCGGGATCGGTCGGCACGACAATCTACGGCTGGTACTACTCGTTGCCCTCGCTCTTGCTGCTCACGGCGCTGGTCGCGCTCACGATCTTCGCGTGGTGGTGGATTCCTCGTCGAGCCTGGGACGGTGACGTCGAACGGGACACCGCGTTCCGACGTCTGCAGGCATCCAACATCGGGCGCGCTGCGTGCGGCGCGCTGCTCGTACATCTTGGCGTCGTCTTGTCATCACTCGCTGCGACGTCAGAGCTGGGGGGCGTATTCTCGTCCGATGATCTCGGCACGGTCCGTGTCGGTGCATCATTCGCGGCGATCGGTACATTGCTGTGGTGGTCCGGTGAGATCGCGCGCGTCGCGGGACTCGCGATGTGGGTCGTCATCGCGCTCACCGGCATGCCCACGGCCGAACGGCGTGCCAGCGCCCATCATCGGACACTCAGGCCATGAGAATCACCATCTCGACCTCAGGCGGCACGCCGGCCGAACAGGTGTACGACCAGCTGAGGGGGCTGATCACCACCGGCGGCCTCGCCGCCGACGAACGGTTGCCCTCTGTACGCCGCTTGGCAGCCGATCTCGGTGTGGCCCCCGGGACCATCGCAAAGGCGTACAGGCGACTCGAAGAAGACGAGCTCGTCGTCTCACGCACGGGGGCGGGCACTCGCGTCAGCCCACAGGCATCGGCTGTCTCCCGGAGCGTCGCCCGGGCTGCGCGTTCCTTGATCGTCGCGGCGAAACACGACGGGCTCACATACGAGGACACCCAGCGCGCACTACGCGCGATGTGGATGTCGGATCGGTGATCGGGCCGTCTGCATCCCGTCGCCCGCTGCAGTTCCTCGGAGATCTGCGCAGGCTCGGACGGGATCTGTCCGGGTCTCCGAGACTGAGCAGATTCCCGAAGGTGCGCAGCCGGTTCGCGGCGGATGCGCTCAGTTCCCGCCGAAGAACTCGGGCAACGCCGCGCAGAACTCGTCGAAGTGGCTGTACCAGACGGAGTGTGCCGCGTCAGCGATGTCGCGCACGAGGACGCCGCGCGACGCGGCCTGCGCCGCGTCCTTATCGGAGACGAAGCCGCTCGGCCTCGCGCGTACGAGTATCGATCCTGGTTCGAGCTCATGCGCGACGTCGCCGCCTGCAGAGATCGACGCCGCCGTCATCGGATCGAAACGTTCGGCCGCGCGCGACTCGACGACCGCATCCGTCGCGCTGTAGAACGGGCGGGTACGACGCAACCAGGCCGGGTCCGTCCGTCTGCGACGATCGACCTCGTACTCGGCGGCCAGCGCGCGCTGATCAGCACCACCGGTGAAGGCACAGGCCGTGTCGACATACGCGGCGACTGTCACCGGCATCCGCTCGGCGACGGCGGCGAGAACGGTACCGCCGTACGAGTGGCCAATCCCCCGAACCGACGCGCCCGGCGCACGCGACACAAGGGTCTCGACGACGTCGTCGGCGGCGGATGCCACCGTGCAGCGCTCATCGCGGGGCGACAGCCCGTGGCCCGGCAGATCGACCGCGATGACCCGGTTCCCGTTCGCGGCCAACGGCGACATGACCCGCCACCAGCTCTCGGCCGACCCCATCATGCCGTGCAGGAGCAGCACGACCCGATCGCCGGCACCGGCCTCGATGGCGTTCAAGAGCATTCCGACAGTCAAGCAGACCCGGTCAGGACGCTCCTGATGCCGGCGCGTCAGCGCACGTAACTCCGGAGATCTGGCGAGAAGCGGCGGGAAAAGGGGCCCAACCGCCCGCGTACTGCCCGTTTTTCCGGAGTTATGAACGTCTTGTCCACCCCTCCTGCGGCGCACTGCAGTTCCGCGGAGATCTGCGCAGGATCGGACGAGTTCTGTCCGGGTCTCCGAGATTGTGCAGATCTCCGACGCTGTGCACCTCCGAAGGCGCGCGATCAGTCGCGCGGCGGTGTGACGCGCGTGGTCATCACCAGCAGCTGCGGGTCCGACAGGTCGAGGGTCACGCTGACCGCGCCGAGCTCCGACAGCGCGTGCACATGCGTACCACCGCAGGGGAAGCCGACCTCGCCCTCGGGCAGCGCGCAGCGCCATGCCCGACGATCGATGATCGTCTCACCTTCGGTGTCGACCCGGCTCTCGGCATCGGATGCCACCCACGTCGCCAGCTGCTCATTGATGCGCGCCTGACGTTCGGCCAGTGTCGCCGCGAAGCCCTCCGAGTCGAACCCCGCCTTGCGCAGGCTCTTGCCCAGCCGGTACTCGTCGACGCTGCCGTCCTCGACGATGCGGCTGGACTGGTTCGCCCGCCCCTCGAAGTCGGGATTGCCCAGCGGGTCGGTGCCGATCTCCTTGCGCCACAGATCAGCCAGTGCGGCGTCCAGTGCGAGCGACGCGAGGTGGCATGCCGAGTGGCCACGGCTCAGAGCGGCCCGGCGGTCAGCATCCGCCTCCAGCACGGCGGCAGCGCCGACGGTGACCTCCGCGGGGATCTCGCCCTCGATACGGTGCCCCACCAGCCACGTCCACCCCTCACCACCGCGCTTGACGGGGATGTCCGAGCCCACGGCCAACGCTCCGTCATCGCTGACGGCGGCCATGACTGCTTCGCCGACGGCGAGCGTGACGTCGCCGGCGCGGATGGTCCCGCTGTCGCCGGGCTGGTCGGGCCAGGTGTGATCGACCGGGTGGAACGGAGTGGCATCGACGACGACGATAGAGGCCTCCCGATCGATCAGGAGCACCTCACCCTCGCCCGTCGTGGAACCGTCAGAGAACGACACGCGCGTGGACTGCATACGCCCACGCTACGCGAACCGGGCTCAGCCGGTGATCACCTGAGCGGTACCGATCGGCGCGTCGACGCCCATCTCGGCGGCGATGCGGTTCGCCTCCTCGATCAGCGTCTGCACGATGTCTTCCTCGGGCACCGTCTTGATGACCTCGCCCTTGACGAAGATCTGTCCCTTGCCGTTGCCGGAGGCGACACCGAGGTCGGCCTCGCGGGCCTCGCCCGGGCCATTGACGACACAGCCCATGACGGCGACGCGCAGCGGCACGGTCATGTCCTTGAGTCCCTCGGTCACACTGTCGGCGAGCGAGTACACGTCGACCTGAGCGCGGCCGCACGACGGGCACGACACGATCTCGAGCGTGCGCTCGCGCAGGTTCAGCGACTGCAAGATCTGGTGACCGACCTTGACCTCTTCGGCCGGCGGAGCCGACAGCGACACGCGGATGGTGTCGCCGATGCCCTCGCTGAGCAGGATGCCGAATGCCGTGGCGCTCTTGATCGTGCCCTGGAAGGCGGGGCCTGCCTCGGTGACACCCAAGTGCAGCGGCCAGTCACCACGCTCAGCGAGCTGACGGTAGGCCTTGACCATGACGATCGGGTCGTTGTGCTTGACCGAGATCTTGAAGTCGTGGAAGTCGTGCTCCTCGAACAGCGAGGCCTCCCAGACAGCGCTCTCGACGAGTGCCTCGGCGGTCGCCTTGCCGTACTTCTGCAGCAGACGGGGGTCGAGCGAGCCCGCGTTCACGCCGATGCGCAGTGACACACCCGCGGCCTTCGCCGCAGCGGCGATCGCTCCCACCTGATCGTCGAACTTGCGGATGTTGCCCGGGTTGACGCGCACCGCGCCGCAGCCGGCGTCAATGGCCTGGAAGACGTACTTCGGCTGGAAGTGGATGTCGGCGATCACGGGGATCTGACTCTTCTTCGCGATGATGTGCAGCACATCGGCGTCGTCCTGGCTGGGGACGGCGACGCGCACGATCTCGCAGCCGGATGCCGTCAACTCGGCGATCTGCTGCAGAGTGCCGTTGATGTCGGTGGTCTTCGTCGTGGTCATCGATTGCACGCTGACCGGTGCATCGCCGCCGACGAGCACCTTGCCGACCCGGATCTGACGGGACTTGCGACGAGGGGCGAGGACTTCGGGGACGCGCGGCATCCCAAGATTCACTGCGGGCACGACTCCAGGCTACCCCGGTCGGATCGGCCCCGGCTGGAAGTCCGTAGGATGTGCGGGTGTCCACGATCCTGCTCACCGGCTTCGAGCCCTTCGGGGGTGACTCGCGCAATCCCTCGGCAGAAGCCGTGAACCGCGTTGCCGCCGCGTACGACGGACCGCACGAACTCGTCACCGCGACGCTTCCCGTCTCTTTCGCCGGCTCTGCAGCCGAGCTCGGCCGGCTCATCGATGCGCACCGCCCCGACGCCGTCGTCGCGACCGGGCTCGCCGGCGGCAGCGCCCGCATCGCCGTGGAGCGCATCGGGGTGAATCTGATGGATGCCCGGATCGCCGACAACGACGGGCACCAGCCCACCGACGAGGCCTGCGAGCCCGGCGGACCGGCCGCGCGCTTCGCAACCCTTCCCGTCAAGCGCATCGTGCAGGCGCTGAGCGACGGGGGTATCCCCGCCCACGCCTCGCTGACAGCGGGCTCGTTCGTCTGCAACCACGTGCTGTACACGGCTCTCGCCGCCGCAGAACGCGCCGCGGCCGGAACCGTCCCGGTCGGCTTCGTGCACGTGCCCTGGTCGACGCCCACGGCACCCGAGGGGGCGCCGCATCTGTCTGAGAGCGACATCGCCCGTGGCATCCGCATCGTCCTCGATCAGGTCTTCGAAACGGAGCAGCGCGCCGTCGGCGGCACCGTCTGGTGACGTCATCGCGCCGAGCCGCCGAGCGCGGATGTGGTAATTTCGGCGCATGTCCGTGAACCGCACCTGGTGGCCCGCCTGTTAGGCGGTGTGTTCGCGAACCCAGAACCAGACCGCCTTCCGGGGCGGTCTTCGTCTTTCCGTGCCGGATGCTCGAAATCAGGAGACATCGATGACCTCTGCCGCGCCCGACCGCATCCGGGACCTCGCCGCTGATCCGCACGCTTCGTTCGTGCTGATCGCCCGTGACGGCGGCGCCGAGCTGCTCACCGGTGACGTCATCGACGTCGATGCCCTCGCCGACATCCCGCTCGACGGGCCGGAGGGGCCGCGCGAGGTGTTCGCCATGGTGCCGTACCGCCAAGTGCGCGAGCGCGGTTTCGATGCGCAGGACGACGGCACGCCGCTGCGCTGCCTGCTCGTCGACGCGCACGACCGCCTCGACGTCGCCGAGCTGATGGCATCACTGCCGACGGATGCCATCGCACTGCGCGATGGCGGGTTCGACATCTCCGACGACGAGTACGGGCAGATCGTGGAACGCGTGATCGCCGAAGAGATCGGCCGCGGCGAGGGGGCCAACTTCGTCATCCGCCGTGACTATCGCGCAGGCTTCGATGTCGACGACCGCACCGCCGCGCTCACCTGGTTCCGCGCCCTGCTGCAGCACGAACGCGGGGCGTACTGGACCTTCGCCGTCGTCACGCCGGGGCACATCGCGGTCGGCGCCAGTCCCGAGGCCCATGTCGTCGCGCAGGACGGCATCGTCACCATGAACCCGATCTCGGGGACGTTCCGTCACCCGGCCGGTGGCGCGACCCGGGCCTCACTGATCGAGTTCCTGTCCTCCACGAAGGAGACCGAAGAACTGTTCATGGTGGTCGACGAGGAGCTCAAGATGATGAGCCAGGTGTGTTCGGACGGTGGACGCATCACCGGCCCACATCTGAAAGAGATGTCGCGCCTCACCCACACCGAGTACATGCTGCGCGGCCGCAGCCGCCTCGACCCGCGCGACATCCTGCGCGAGACGATGTTCGCCCCGACCGTCACCGGCTCACCCATGCAGAACGCCTGCGCCGTGATCGGACGCCACGAGCGGACGCCCCGCGGATACTACTCCGGCGTCGCCGCCCTGTTCTCACCCAATGCCGACGGCGGGCACGACCTGGACGCCCCGATCCTGATCCGCACCCTGTACATCGACCAGGGTCACGTGCGCGTGCCCGTGGGCGCCACGCTCGTGCGGCACTCCGACCCTCTCGGCGAGGTCGGCGAGACCCACGGCAAGGCCGCCGGCGTGCTCGGCGCGATCGGGGCGATCGACCGAGACGTCGCCGCCGAGACGCGCGACGATGACGCCCCCGGTGGCGCCTCGCTCGCCGACGATCCCGAGATCGCGGCGCTGCTGGCTTCGCGCAACACGCGCCTCGCCGATTTCTGGATCCAGCCGCAGGACTCCCACGTGTCGCACCACTTCGACGGGCGGCGCGCACTCGTCGTGGATGCCGAGGACCGGTTCACCACGATGCTGGCGCACCAGTTGCGCCACCTCGGCCTCGACGTCGAGATCGCCGCGTGGGACGCCGTGACCGATGATGCCGTGGATGCTGCGGACCTCGTCGTCGCCGGCCCTGGACCCGGAGACCCGCGCGACACCGCATCGCCGCGCATCGCCCGGATGCGTGAGGTCGTCGCTCGACGCCGCGCGACCGGAGCGCCCCTGCTGGCCGTCTGCTTGAGCCATCAGATCCTCGCCGACAGCCTCGGTATCGGCCTGGCTCCACTGGATGCCCCGCACCAGGGCGTGCAGAAGACGGTGCCGGTGTTCGAGCACGACGCGTCGATCGGCTTCTACAACACCTTCACCGCACGCGTGGCTCCGGGAACGACGCGCGTCGGCGATGCAGAGATCTCTGCCGAGACCGACACCGGCGATGTGCATGCGCTCCGCGGCGATCGCTTCGCATCGATCCAGGGGCACCTGGAGTCGATCCTGTCTCGCGACGGCATCGCGACGCTCGAGCGCCTGGTCGCCCACACGCTGGCCTGAGTCACGCAGGCCCAGCCACCCGACTGCGCAGCAATCGCCGCTCCGCCTCGTTGTCGGCGAGGGCGAGGGCCGCGCGATCGGACACGTCCGCTGCGGCGACGTCTCCGATGCGTCGCAGCAACGCGGCGCGCACAGCGTGCCAGAGGCGGTCCTCCCGAAGTTCATCGGCCAACGCCTCGGTTTCACGCAGTGCGGCCTCCGCGCCGGCCACCTCGGCGAGCGCGACCACACGGTTCAGCCGCACGATCGGCGATCGGTCGAACGTCAGCAGCATGTCGTACAGCACCAGGATCTGCGGCCAGTCCGTCGCCGCCGCTTCGGTGGCATCCGCGTGGCAGGCCGCGATCGCGGCGTGCAGTTGCCATCGACCGGGGTCACGTAGCCTCGCCGCCTGCTCAAGCACGTCGCGCGCCCGTCGAATGAGCGCGTCGTCCCACAGCCGGCGCTCCTGCGCCGGCAGGGGCACCAGTTCGCCCCCGGCGGTGCGCGCGGCATCGCGGGCACGATGGAACAGCAGCAGCGCCTGCAGCCCGTATGCCTCGGCCGCTGCGGACTGATACGCGACGACGGCGGCGAGCCAGAGCGCGTCCTCGGCGACGTCGCGGTCGGTGGCGGCGTCCGCGCCGTCCCGCAAGTGCGCCGCGTCGTACATCACCGAGATCGCGGTGAGCACCAGGTCGAGCCGAGCGGCGCGGTCGGCACCGACCGGCACCCGCAGCGGGATGCCGGACGTGGCGATCTTGCGCTTCGCGCGCGAGATGCGCTGCCCCACCGTCGCCGTAGGCTCCCGCATGGCCCGGGCGATCTGGGCCGTGGTCATCCCGACCACGGCCCGCAGCATGAGCGCCAGCTGCGCCTCGGGCGACAGCGCCGGGTGACAGCATCCGAAGATCAGTGCAAGTCGCTCGTCGGGACCGGCGACGGCCGGGACGGGCTCGCGCTCAAGGAGCGCCAGCCTGTCCCGGAGCCGCGCATCGCGACGCACCGCGTCGAGAGCGTTGTGCCGTGCCGCCGTCATCAGCCAGGCACCGGGACGCGGGGGTACTCCCCCGCGCCGCCAGTCGCGCAGCGCCTCTTCGATCGCTGCGGCCACCGCCTCCTCTGCGATGTCGAAACGACCGAACGCCCGGGTGAGCGCGGCGACGATCCGCCCGGTCTCCTCACGCACCACGGCGCCGAGCACCGCATCGGATGCGGTCACTGGCCGAACAGCTCCTCGTCGTCGTACATCGCGCGGATCTCCACGGCGTTGCCGGGGAGGTCCAGCGACGGCCAGGTGCGCGCCAGCGCGATGGCGGCGTCAAGATCGGGCACGTCGATGATCGAGAACCCGCCGATCACCTCTTTCGCCTCCGAGAACGGGCCGTCGATCACGACCGGCGCTCCTCGATCGGCGCGAACCGTCGTCGCCGTGTCCGCACCGTGCAGAGCGGCGCCGCCGTCGACGATGTGCGCGTCGTTGGTCGTGAACCACTCGTACATGCGCTCCATGTCGGCCTGCGAGCGCTCCTCCGGCACGGCGGCGTCGAGTTCGGGGTTGGACGTGAACATCAGGACGTACTTCATTGCGGTCTTCCTCTCAGATGGATCGATGCGGCGAGTTCGTGTGAACCGTCGCATGATGACAGCGATCAGACAAGACGTTCTTCGACATCCATGCGAAAAATCGATCGGCGATTCGTTCGCCCCGGCGCGAGCCTCGGCTCAGCCGAACAGCCGCATCGGTTTGAAGATGTCCGCCATCAGCAGCAGCGCCCCCATGCCGATCAGCAACACCGCGACGACGATCGTCAACGGCACCAGCCGTGTCGCGTCCACCGGTCGCGGCTCCGGCCGGCGCGTGAGCTTCGCCCAGAAGCGTCGGATGCCATCCCACAGCGCCACGACGATGTGCCCGCCATCCAGCGGCAGCAACGGCACGAGGTTGAATACGAACAGGGCGATGTTCAGGGCCGCCAGCAGGTTCATCAACACGACCAGGCGGTTCAGCACCGAGGCATCCGCCGCCGCGACCTCCCCCGCGATCCGGCCGACGCCGACCACGCTCAGCGGCCCGTTCGGGTCGCGCTCCTGGTCGGTGAACAGCGCGGTGCCGACATCCCAGAGCTTTTCGGGAAGGTGCACGATCAGCGAGGTCACGGCTCCCGCCTGCTGCATCGCCAGGTCGGTACCCGTACCGATCGGCTGCTGCACATACTCGAGCTGCGCGGTGATGCCCGCGTATCCGACGGTGTGGGTGACCGGCTCACCATCGGCATCCGTCACCACCTGCCCGTTCGCGTCGAGCTGCGCGCGTTCGGCGGGCTCGGGCGTGAGGCTCAGCAGCACCTCGGTGTCGTCCCGCTGGACGACGACGTCGATCGCCTCATTCGGGGACGCCTGAATGATCGCCGAGGCATCGGCGAACGTCTGAACAGACTGCCCATCCAGACTCACCAGCACGTCGCCGGGCTCGAAACCGGCCGCGGCCGCCGGAGAGGCGGGGTCGGCCGGCGTGCACTCCTGCTGGGTCGACCCCGCCGGCAGCATGCACTCGCTGACGGAGCTGACCGTCGTACTGGCCTGCTGCACGCCGATACCCGAAGCCATCAGGGTGAAGATGAAGATCGCCAGCAGCAGGTTCATCACGGGCCCGCCGAGCATCACGATGATCCGCTTCCAGACCGGGAGGCGGTAGAACACCCGTTTCTCGTCGCCATCGGCGATGGTCTCGTCGTTGGCGGATCGGGCATCCTGAACGAGCGAGGCGAACACGCCCTTGGCGGGTCCGGTCTTCGACGAGGGCGGGTACATGCCCGACATCGAGATGAAACCGCCGAGCGGCAACGCCTTGAACCCGTACTCGGTCTCGCCGAAGCGCTTCGACCACACACGCGGCCCGAAGCCGATCATGTACTGGCCTACGCGCACGCCGAACAGCTTCGCGGGCACCAGATGGCCCACCTCATGCAACCCGATCGACACGCCGAGACCGACGAGCATGAACAGGATGCCGCCCAGATACAGCAGGATCTCCACCCGACCACGCTACTGGCACCGCTGAGGAATCGGCTGTACCGGCGTGAGATCATGGAGGCGATATGACCACCTCATCGCTTCCCCCTGTGCTCCGTCCGGCCGACCCACCCCGTCGTGCGCTGACCGAGCTGGCAGATCGCTTCGCCCGTGACGTCCGCGGTGACCTCGAAGGCGTCCATCTCAGCGGCATCACCCTCGCCACGGCCGATCTGCGCGCCGGCGAGGCCTTCGTCGCCATTCAGGGCGTGAACCGGCACGGCGCCGAATTCGCCCCGACCGCCGCCGAGCAGGGTGCGGTCGCGATCATCACCGATGCCGCCGGTGCCGATATCGCCGCATCCGCCGGCCTGCCGATCATCGTCGTCGACGACCCGCGCGCCGTGCTCGGTGACCTCAGCGCCTGGGTTTACGGCACCGGTGCCGCCGACCGCCTTCCGGTGCTGCTGGGCACCACGGGAACCAACGGCAAGACCAGCGTGTCGCACCTGCTGCAGGGCATCCTCGATCAGATCGGCGTCGTGTCGGGGTTGTCCTCCACCGCCGAACGCCACATCGCCGGTCAGGTGATCGTCTCGCGGCTGACCACGCCCGAGGCATCCGAGATGCACGCGCTGCTCGCGCTGATGCGCGAGCGCGATGTCGAGGCGGTCGCGGTCGAGGTCAGCGCTCAGGCGCTGTCGCGTCACCGCGTCGACGGCATCGTCTTCGACGTCGCCGGATTCACGAACCTCTCGCACGATCATCTCGATGACTACGCCGACATGACCGAGTACTTCGAGGCGAAGCTGCCGCTGTTCACGCCCGAGCGCGCGCGTCGTGGCGTGATCAGCCTGGACTCGCCGTTCGGCGCCCGTGTGGTCGAGCACGCGTCGATCCCGGTCGTCACCGTGGGTACGCCGGCGATCGCTCCCGATGCGGATGCCGCCGAGCGCGCCGACTGGGTCGTCACGATCGACGACGAGCGCCAGAACGGCACGGTGTTCACCCTCGCCGGGCCCGAGGGTCGCACGCTGACGACGCTCGTGCCGGTGATCGGCCCGCACATGGCGGCCAACGCCGGGCTGGCGATCGTGATGCTGCTCGAAGGTGGCTACGACTGGGATCGCATCGTGTCGGCGCTCGCCCGCGACGGACAGATCATGGCGCATCTACCGGGTCGCACGCAGTTCGTCTCGGGCGACTCGGGCCCTGCCGTGTATGTCGATTTCGGGCACACGCCCGATGCGTTCGAGAAGACCCTCGCCGCGGTGCGCCGCGTGACGCCCGGCAAGGTGCTCATGCTGTTCGGCGCCGACGGCGACCGTGACGCGACCAAGCGGCTCGATATGGGCGGTGCCGCAGCCCGGGGCAGCGACATCGTGGTCGTCACCGACCACCACCCGCGTTTTGAGGATCCCACCTCGATCCGGCAGACGCTGCTGGAGGGTGCGCGCCGTGCCCGACCGGATGTCGAGATCCACGAGTTCTCGCCGCCCGAGGACGCGATCGTCGCGGCCGTCGGCATGGTCGGCGACGGCGACGCCATTCTGTGGGCGGGTCCCGGACACCAGGACTACCGCGATATCCGCGGTCAGCGCACCCCGTACTCGGCGCGCGAGCTCGCGCGCCGCGCTCTGCAGGCGGCCGGCTGGCCGGTGCCCGCCGAGCGCCACTGGCTCAACCCCTACACCGACTGACCCCCGCGCATCCCGCATCCGTCTATTTGTCACAAACCGGTGCTATTCCGGACCGGAAGCCCCGGTTTGTGACGAATAGACGGGAGCGTCGCGAGAGGCGAGGCGGGCGTGGGAGCGTCAGGCGGATGCTGCGATCAGGGCGTCCGCCTTCTCGCGCGCCCAGCGCTCGGCCTCGGCGAGCGTCTCGGGAGTCAGCTCACCGGGAGCGTCATGCGCGTCGACCACGCGAGCGATCGTGTCGACGATGCCCAGGAACGGCAGGCGCCCGTCGTGGAACGCGTGCACGGCCTGCTCATTCGCCGCGTTGTACACCGCGGGGAACGTCGCCCCGGCACGTCCGACGGCCTTCGCCAGGGCCACAGCCGGGAACACCTCATCGTCGAGCGGCGAGAACTCCCAGCTGCTGGCCTGTCGCCAATCCAGCGGGCGCCCGACGCCGCCGACCCGGTTCGGCCAATCCAGACCGAGTGAGATCGGCAGCCGCATGTCCGGCGGAGAAGCCTGCGCGATCGTCGACCCGTCGACGAACTCGACCATCGAGTGCACGATCGACTGCGGATGAACGACCACCTCGATGTCGTCATAGGTCACGTCGAACAGCAGGTGCGCCTCAATCACCTCAAGGCCCTTGTTCACGAGCGTCGCAGAGTTCGTCGTGACCATGCGCCCCATGTCCCACGTCGGGTGCGCCAGCGCCTGTGCGGGCGTCACGTCAGCCAGCTCGTCACGACCGCGCCCGCGGAACGGACCACCGGATGCTGTCACGATGAGCCTGCGGACTTCACCGGCCGCTCCTGCGCGCAATGCCTGCGCGATCGCCGAGTGCTCGGAGTCGACCGGGACGATCTGGTCCTTCGCGGCGGCGGAACGCACGAGCTCACCGCCGACGATCAGAGATTCCTTGTTGGCGAGCGCCAGAGTGCGCCCTGCCTTCAGGGTGGCCAAGGTGGCGCCCAATCCGATCGAACCGGTGATGGCGTTGAGGACGACGTCGGCCTCGACGTCGCGCACGAGTTGTTCGGCTTCGGTCGCACCGAGCGCGGTGTGCTCGACGTGGAACTCCGCAGCCTGCTCGGCGACGAGTTCGGCATTGCTGCCCGCCGCGATCCCGACCAGATCGAACCGTCGAGGATTGGCGCGGATCACATCCAGCGCCTGAGTGCCGATAGAGCCAGTGGAGCCGAGGACGATGACGCGACGCATGCCCTCAGCCTATGCCGAGGGCATGCGTCGTTCGCTCACATCCGGCGGCCGGTCACTGCGCGGCCGGAGCGTGCTGTGTCGCGAGGATGTCGATGACGAAGACGAGGGTCTTGCCGCCGAGGTCGTGCGCCTCGGGGTCTTCGCCGTAGCCGAGTGCCGGCGGAATGACGACGAGCACCTGGGAACCGACCTTCTGCCCGGCCAGCGCCTCGACGAAACCGGGGACGTAGGTGTTGCCGGGGATCGAGATCGGCGCGCCGCGCGACCAGGAGGAGTCGAAGCTCTCGCCGCTCTCCCAGTCCACACCGTAGTAGTGCAGCAGGGTCGTGTCGCCGTCGGCGACGGCGGCGCCATCCCCCTCCTTGAGCACGGCGACCTGCAGCTCAGTGGGAGCGTCGCCGTCCGGAATGGCGATGTCGGGCTCACCGTCTGCGGCGAGCGTCACCTCGGGCATCCCCTCGACGGCGGCCTTGGTCTCGCCCCACGCCGAGGTGGGAACGGTCTGCAGGATGTCGAGGATGTACACCTGACCCGGTGCACCGTTCTCTGCGGGGAAGGCCACGGACAGGCGCGAGCCCACGTTGGCGCAACCGATCACCTGCGTCAGGGTGGGGTTGGCCAGCACGTCCTGCGGCAGCGCCTCACCCTCGGCGTATCCGATGTCGACAACCCGCTCGCCCGACGTCGCGTCGAACACGCTGAGCGCGTAGCTGACGAGGTCGCCCTCTGAGATCGCGTCGCCGTCGCCCTCGCTGACGACGGTGCGCTGCAGCTCTGTCAGTTCCTGGGCGAGTTCGAAGGTCGCCTCTGACGGCGTGCCGAACTCGCCCTCGATCGTGACGCTGTCCGAAACGGCGCCGGGTGCGGCGACCTGCGCGCACAGGTCCGGATTCGCACTCGCGTCCTCCGAGGGCGATGCCTCGGGGTCGCCGGCGCAACCAGCGAGCATCAGCGCCGACACGGCGATGGTGGATACAACGGCAAGGGGGCGCAGGCGCACGATAGAACCTCGAAGCTCGTGGACGGGAGACCTCCATCCTGGCCCACCCGGCTTTGTCGCCGCTGAACGCGCCGCTGAACGCGCACGGCAGGCGTCATTCCCGGTTCGGCATACGCGCTGGGTAGGATCATTCGAGTGAGTTCTGAGCAGACGGCATCGTCCCCCGAAGAATCGGAGTCCTCAGAAGAGGCGGAGAACAGCTCCCCGAGGCACGCGGGATTCAAGTACGCCGTCGGGCGTTCCATCGCCGCGCCACTGGCGCGACTGATCTACCGCCCCCGCATCGAGGGACGTGAGAACGTGCCCCGTGACGGCGCGGTGATCCTCGCGAGCAACCACCTCTCATTCATCGATTCGATGGCCATTCCCGTCGCGGCCCCTCGCCCGGTGCACTTCCTCGCGAAGTCCAGCTACTTCGAGGGCACCGGGTTCAAGGGAGCCCTGTCCCGGGAGTTCTTCACTTCGGTCGGTGCGATCCCGGTACGCCGCGGAGCCGGACAGGCGGCGCTGGACGCACTGGATCAGCAGCGCCAGCTGCTGGACGAGGGGCTGGCCGTCGCCCTGTACCCCGAGGGCACCCGCTCGACCGACGGGCGCCTGTACAAGGGCCGCACCGGCGTCGCTTTCCTTGCTCTGCAGACCGGCGCTCCTGTCGTACCCGTGGGCTTGATCGGCACCGACCGGGTGATGCCCGTCGGCGCCACGATGCCGTCCGTGAAGGAGCGCGTCACGGTCAAGTTCGGTGAACCGCTGGACCTGTCCAAGCACGGCCCAGCCACCAGTGGCAAGGCCCGGCGTCATGCGACCGACGAGATCATGGCGGCGATCCACGCGCTGAGTGGTCAGGAACTGGCGGGCGTGTACAACGAGCCGCCCGCGGCCACCCCGATCGAGAAGATCAAGCAGGCGCTCCCCCACGAGCGGCGCTGAGCGCACTCACGCTGTCACGACGGCTTCGTGGAGCACGGGGAAGTTGACCGAGTTCGCGATGAAGCACCACTGGTTGGCCTGATGGTGGGCCTGCTGCGCGGCTTCGATCATCGATGGGTCGGCCACGCGCACGTGCGGGCGCAGCGTCACTTCGACGAACGCGCCGCCGCCCCGGCCGTCCTCGCGCATGAGTCCGGTCGCCTCATCGCGGTACTCGGTCACGACGACTCCGGCGGACACACAGGCGTGCAGGTATGAGAGCAGGTGGCATTCCGACAGTGCCGCCAAGAGAAGGTCCTCGGGGTTCCAGCGGCTGCGGTCGCCGCGAAACGGCCGATCGGCGGATGCCAGCAGTTCGGGCTTTCCGTCGATGCTGATCGTGACGTCGCGCGCGTAGTCGCGGTAGCCGGACGTACCTGTGCCGCGGTTGCCGGTCCAGGTGGCGGTCAGTGCGTAGCGGTGATCTCCGAGGGGCATGCAGTCAGTCTGCCACCGACCGAGAGTCGCAGCGCGAGCCCGCGTTAGGCTGGTGTGGTGCTGGAGACTCTGACTGTTCGTGATGCTGTCGAACTCGCCGTCGTGGAGCGCAGCGGCTTCGTGGAATCCCGCCATGCGGGCGCCGCGGTCGTGCTCTCCCCCGATGGCGACGTCGTCGCCGTCCACGGCGCCGCGGATGCCCTCATCCTCCCCCGTTCGAGCCTGAAGCCCCTGCAGGCGATCGCCGCCGTCACGGCGGGCGCCGCGCTGAGCGGTGATGAGCTCGCGCTGGGTACGGCGAGCCACAGCGGCACCGACCGCCACGTCGAGGTGGTGCGTGAGATGCTCGCTGCCGGCGGACTCACCGAGGATGACCTCGGATGCCCGCCCGCCTGGCCGTCGGATGCCGCCACGCGCCGCGACATGGTGCGCGACCACGGCGAGGCGTCTCGCATCCGGATGAACTGCTCGGGTAAGCACGCCCTGATGCTGCGTGCGTGCGTCGCGACCGGCTGGCCGACCCAGGGGTACCTGGACGCCGAGCATCCGCTGCAGGTGCACATCCGCGAGGTCGTCGAACGACTCGCCGGCGAGAAGGTCGCACACACCTCGGTGGACGGCTGCGGCGCACCGGTGCACGCGATCACGCTCACGGGGCTGGCGCGCGCCATCCATCGCATCGGTTCAGCCTCGGAACGCTCACCGTTCGCCCTGCACCGGGTGGCCGGCACGCTGGTACGCGCCGTGCGCGAGAGCCCGTGGACCATCGCCGGTCCGGGCGAGCCAGACACGATCGCCATCGAGACGCTCGGTGTCTTCGCCAAGGGCGGCGCGGAGGGAATCATGGTCATGGTCGCCCCGAACGGCACGACCGTGGCGTTGAAGATGCTCGATGGCAACGGACGCGCGGCGACCCTCGTCGCGGCTCACCTGCTTTCCCGCGCCGGCGCACTCACCGAGTCGGATGTGCAGACACTGGCATCCGCTCTTCCGCTTTCCGTGCTCGGTGGCGGCCAGCCGGTCGGCATGCTCCGGGTGGCTCCCGGCCTCTGACCCGGACTCCTACCCGAGCAGGACACGCCGCGGTCGTTGTCCGGCACTGACCGTCCAGGCGCGATCGGCGTGCATCCGCGCGAACGGCGGCAGCTCACGTGCTCCCGCCAGCTGTCGCAGTTCGGCGGCGTGTTCGGCCGCCACGACCAGTTCGCCGCCGGTGCGCACGTTCTGCAGCAGCGCCCACTTCGCCCGCCATTCCTCCGGATCGCCGATGAGGATCGTCGGCGACGCCGGGTCGCCGGGCATCGGATGCCCGAGTGCGTCGGCGTCGGCCAGACCGAGCACGCGGTGGTCGGGGTGCGCTGCGGTGAGCATCCGTCTGGTCGCATCGACTGCCCCGGTGACGACCCCGGCGAGGATTCCCGAGGACCGCCAGGTCGGCGGCTCTCCCGTGTGGCCGCCGTGCTCGTTGCGCCCTTCCCCGCTCTGCGGCGGGACGCACAACTGCACCTCTCGTCCCTCCAACCACGCGCGTCCCGCCGGTCGGGCGCGGTCGAAGGCATCCGGTTCTCCCCCGGACGCGATGTGCTCGACCTTGCTCGTCATGCGCAGCAACGCGCGCTTCGGCAGCGCGTCGACGAGCCGACCCACCGGGCCCGACACCCGCGACAGTGTGATCACCGCGCCGTGCGGCAACCGGACGATACGCTCCCACCTGCTGAGGAACAGCTGCGCATAGTCCGGCGGATACGACGACACGAGCACGTCGAGGTCGTCACACAGCACAGGTCCCGCTGCCCCTGCCGTCGCCTCGGCGAGCCGCTCCACGTGGTCCCATGCCTGCTCGGGATCGGAAGAGATCACCGCGGCTCGGCTCGACTGCGCGGCCAGCATGGCGACCGCGCTGCTCTTGCCCGCACCGGGTCCGCCGATCACCGCCAGCCCATCGCCCGGTCGGAGAGTCACCCACGGCTGACGCTGCCGTTCAGGTTCATCGGCCACGCCCAGCACGATGGCATCCGCCGGCGGCGACGCAGGCAGCGCGAGCGTCGATGGAAGCGGCGGCAGCCACGGACTCACGGGCGCGACGTGCCCGGCCCAGTGCTCGGTCGCCTCACGCAGGTCATCGGGCGCGGTCAGCGCGATGCGCGCAGCGTGCGCCTCGCCGTCGCTGGGGCGCCGCACGAACGCGAGCCCCCGTGAAGCGGTGCCACCGGGCAACTGGGCGGCATCGTCGGACCCGATGACGAATCTGCTGTCGGCGGACTCGGCCACCCGCAGGCTCATCCGCAGCGGACAATTCGCAGCCAGCGCATCACGGATCACGCCGCTCGCGCGCTGCGTGCCCAGCACGAGATGCATGCCCAGCGCGCGGCCGCGCGCCGCGACATCGGTGAACACCGCGCCGAGGTCGGGATGCTCCGACATCAGAAAGCACAGTCTCTTTGAAGATCGCCCTCCACGCCCGTATGAGAAAAGAGGAGGCAGTGATGAACCAGACGAAGACAGCCGCGATCTACGCGAGAATCAGCCTGAAGGATCGCGACGTACCCAAGACCGCACAGCAGGTAGAACAGTGTCGCAAGATGGCTGAGACGTTCGGCTACGACGTGACGCGAGTCTACGAGGATGACGGGATCAGCGGCTACTCTGCCGATGTCGAGCGGCAGGGGTACGAAGAACTTCTGGCCGACATCCGCGCCGGTCACTACCAAGTAGTTCTTGCCGTGGAAGAGTCTCGTTTCACCCGTCAAGGCGTAGCCGACAAGGAACGTCTGATCCTCGCGTGCATCCAAGGCGGGGCATGTTGGCACACCACCCGCGAAGGATTTCTTGATCCCTCCACAGACTCGGGGGAGTTCATGGCCGGTCTGCGTGCCCTCATGGATCAGCAGGAGATCCGAAAGAAAACCCGACGCCAGAAAGACCGCTATGCGGAGGAGCGCGCCAAGGGTCGGCCTCTGTGGGGAGGGAGGCCGTTCGGGTACCAGGGCGACCGCATCACGATTGAGCCTGTAGAGGCCGATGCGATCCGCGATTGCGTGCGCATGATCCTGGAGGAGGACGCCAGCATCTACCGTTGCGTGCGATACCTAAACGATGAGCTAGGGCTGAAGACCCCCCGAGGTAACAACTGGGGCACCAACACGGTCAAGGAACTTCTGACGCGACCGCGCAATGCGGGAATCTACATCGTGGACGGGCACGAATTGGATGTAGCGGCCGCATGGGAACCTATCGTGAGCCGGGACACGCATGAAGCCCTTCTTGCCCATCTCGGCGCTAAGAACAACAGCACGCCGGGGAGAAAGCCTAGGCACGTCGGAAACATGCTCATCTTGTGCGGGGTCTGCGGCGAACGGATGCGCTCTGCCAGTGATGGACGTGGGATCGCGCTGTACCGGTGCAAATCCAAGGCCGTGGACTCTCACCCCAACTACACCGACAACGTGCGGCACAGTTGCATTCGCGCGAAGTTCGTAGAAGAAGTTCTTCGCGAGGAGATCGTCAACGCGTTCTTCGTCGGGCACAGCCTTCTGTCTTCATCGACTGCGATAGGGAAAGACCTGAGCACACTGCACAAGAAAATCTCTACTCTCAGGGTCAAGCGGCAGAGCCTTGTCGATGCCGTGGCCGATGAGGATTCTCCCCTGACGGCGGCTGACATCGCCGGGGCGGTCAAGCGGCTGGATGCGTCGCTGAAGGATGCGGAAAGTACGCTTCAGAGTCTTCTTGCCGAGAAAGCCCATGCTCAGATGCTCGACGAAATCAGAAGGTCGATGGGGTACCTGAACCTCACTACTCATCGTGTGGATGAGGATCGGGCTGTAGACGTTCGGAAGGCTCTTACAGAGCGCTATGACGCCCTTACGCTGGACACGAAGAGAGTACTCATCGAAGACCTTCTTGAGGTCAGAATCGGGGCGGGGCGGGGCCGCAAGAAGGTGCTCGTGCGGCACAAGGTCGTTACTACCCTGAACTGCGACGAGGATCCCGCGTAAGAGTAGGAGAGGTTCCGCCGTGCGCCGTTTGGATTTATCGCGGCAAGTCTGGACGGAACCTCTCAACCCTGAGGATACCCCCTAAGCCAGCCTGACGGCTCCACAACTAGGACACTCCCAGCGCTCGCCACGTGGCGTCGCACGGGCGTCCATGGCAACGAGGCACTTGTCACAGTTCGGCGCGGCTCCGTCGAAATCATCCGCGTCTGACATCGGGATATCGGCATCGATGGGTGGAAGGATCATCGTCGACACGGTACCCGTTGAGCTTCCCTGCAATCGATGAGTTGGGCATAGCCTGTGGATAACTACACAGATGTAGTTCCCGTTACCAAATCGTTAAGCTTGGACGCTGATCCGCATGATTCCGTACCGCTGGGAGCTACTGGGAACCGCTGGGAGACTATGGGAACCGCTTAGCGGGTCGGACATATCCGATATTTCGCCCTTGAGCCATCGCAACAGCACTCCTCCCCCACCACGAGAAACTCAATCGCACGTAGAATGGGTGACAGCGAGAAAGCCCCCTTCTCTTCGCGGGATCGGGGGGCTTCTCGTCAACATAGGTGTCACTGCCTTTACAGTGACTGGCGACCTCTGCCTTAGCGGCGGGGCCAAGAGCCGTCCGTAGCTACCAACTGCGGGCGGCTCTTTACAGTCTACGGCACCAGATGCGTCGAGAGTACCCCAACGGCTACCTACCGAGATCACTAGTTGGCGACGTTCTAGCTACATAGATGCCCACTACCTCAAGCGCTCGGCTCCAGTGCCCGGTAGATCGTGGGGCGGCTCACCTTGAAATCCTCGGCAAGCTCAGAAACGGTCGTGCCGCTCGCGTACAGCGCGCGAATGCGCCCGGCTTGCTTGGCGGCCAGGGTCGGCTTCCCCCCCCACCTGAAAACGCTGGCCAGCCGAACACACTCCGCACTAAGCGCCGGGGTCGGTTGCAAGAGCCTCTAGGTTGGCGACTATCTGTGAAGCAAATCTAGACTCGCAAAGGATCAAGCCGTTGCGCGCCGAGTACTTCTTGACTTCACCGCTAACGTCATGGCCAACTTTTCCAGTCACACAAACCACAACGGCGTCGCTCGGCAACCCCTGTATCGTGTCCTTGAGATTACGCGCGCGTTTGTTCTTCTCACTCTTGATCCACCTCAGCCGTTCCGCGGTAACCCCAAGCTCAGATTCGAGCGATGCCTCCACGGCACCATCTCGTTGCCCTCCGACAATGAGAACACGGCGGCCATCAAACCAACTCACTCGCCGAGATTTCAGCTCTTCACGAGTTGGCAAATGAGGGTGGGCGTGCAGTGCGATGTCGGTCGGCGGTGGCGGTAGACACGAAAGCTTCGATAACCCGCTCTCCCAAAACTCGCTATCTGTGCCGAGAGCGCCGTCTACTCCTGAAACATGGATCCCGATCAAGTCTGCGATGATCATTGATCGGTGTGCTTCAACTCCGCCGTAGTCAGCGGATAACTCGGCATCCGAGCTGGACACAGAATGGACGAAAGGCTCTCGTGTCAGCAAGTCACCGTACGTTCGATGCGAGATCTGTTTAAGAGGCCCTGGCATCTCTGAGCACCCTGTGGCGTACAAATCCGCCAACTTTTGCCAGGTCTGTTCCCCCAATCGCACACGCCCGTCGGTAACCCATTCCTGGAGCCGCTTGAGCCCGTTGCCACTCGAATCGAGGGCCACACCGGGATCGAGCACTACAACCGCCGTCAAAGTCGCTCTTTCGTCAGTCGGTCCGCAACAGCTCGAACGATGTATCGCGTGTCCGTTTCTTGCGCGTCGAAGAAGCCAACTGGCCACTCATCGAAGTCCCCTCCGTTGCTTAGCGGGAGGGTGCGAACTACGGTGGCTCCGCTTCGGCGTTCGGCAAACATCACCTGCACGGAAGCAGGCTGAATTCTTCGCTCCGCAATTCGCCGTCGAAGACGTGTGATGAGGTACTCGCTATGAGTCTCAACGATGAACCTGACGTCGGGCCGTGCGAAGGCGAAGAAATCTGCCAAACGAGACTGAACACTCGGGTGAAGATGCAACTCTGGCTGCTCGATGAGGACTATCGATCCACGCGCAACCGCGAGGCACGCGACAAGGATCGGAAGCAACTGGCTCGCTCCGACGCCGATCCTGGTTAGGTCACGGTCAGCACCGTTGACGCGAAGCGTGATACCCCGACCGAGCTTTCCGAGGTCGAGAACCGTGATCTTGTCGCCCATCTCGAAGTAGTCACACCAAAGTGCGACCGCATCGGGGAGTGATTCCTGTCGAGGCTGATCGTCCCAATCTCTGAAACTAATGCGCCGGTCCTTCTCGCGCGTCAGAACCTCCGCAGTGAGTTCACCTCGAATGCCCACGGGAAGTGCATCGACACGCTCATCCCAAGCGCCCTGCACTACCCGGGGTTCCTCTCGGAGTGGACCAAGGTATCGGATACTGGTCCCGAACTCCTCAATCGCGACAGCAGCGGACGTCAGATATTGAAGATCTACAGCATATTCGTCAGACAGGTGCGATTCAATCAGTCCGCCTTCATGATAGGATCGGCGTCCGATCCGATTCGACACTCCGAGATATCCAAACCCTGGCCCCACGACGGCCCAGTCATCTTCTGCACGCTTCTTTGATGCCGCGTCGATGAGCTCTCCGAGGTGTTCACTGGAGAGTCCCCCTATTTCTCGTTTCGTCCAGAAGCTCCGGCTAAGAGGAACACCGGTTGAGCGTTCGGGTTGAGAGATGTATCCGTTCTGGTGCAGGAAGTCAGCCTTCGGCACCAATTGCGCAAGCTCGCGGGACAGCTCATACGCCAGCCGATCCTGGTGAATGGCTTCAGTCAGCGCTTGACGCGTCTTGTTCTCGATAGTTCGGGGATCAATATGTCGTGCAAGAAGAACCGGCGTCAGCCCCAGGAATCCTACATACATACGGTTTGGGGCCCGACGGCCACCCAAGACCGTGACCCGCAGGAACGACGTATCGAACCCTGGCAAACGCTGATTCAATGCGTCAAGGTCTGCGCCCTTCATTCGGTCGGACGTGGCTGCGAGCGCAAGGTCACCGTCGCCGTCGATCACCTCGAATGAGGAAGGGCGCAAAGTTGTAGCATCGGGCGACGGAACCAACGACATCGATACATTGATGTTCGGCGTTCGAGGCGGTAAGGCCGAATGGCTCATCTGAACTTCAAATGAGAGTTCGACCGCGGACTGCCCTTCTCGAACGACGTCCCGCGGCTCACCTAGGCGCACCAGCGCGCCGTTCATCACAAGAGGACCACCTCGGTTGGTGGACTGAGCAAGGAGGAGCAATGATTGGAGGAGCGATGACTTGCCGGAGCTGTTGGCCCCCGCCAGGACAGTCAAAGGAGCCAGGGTCAGATCTGCGCTGCCGAGGGACTTGAAGTCGGCGATGCTCCAACTTTGGATGCTAACCATCGATACTCCGCGAGTTCTATTCTGGGTCCAGGGGGCGGTTGCAACCCTATGGCACTCGGGACACTCTCAGCTACCAGATTTGACTCCGCCAGGCCGGTCGAGGGTGGGGACGCTGTAGCCATTCCGAAGCCCCCGTCCTTCGTTGGCTGCACGAGTTGCACTCGCCCACCGGCGCAGTGTCCGCTGAAGACAGCTACGTTCGCGGGACAGAAACTGTCACAGAGGCCGAGGCGGCGAGCCCAAACGCTGTCAAGCTGACGGCTCCCACGCTTCTCTGCATGCCCAGCGCTCGCCGCGTGGCGTCGTACGGGCGTCCATCGATACAAGGCATCGGTCACAGTTGGGCACGGCTTCGTCGAGATCATCCCTCGCCGGTCCGGGGAGGCCACCGAGCAGACGCGGCAGGCTCACGCGGGGAGAACGGACGCCCTAGGCTGTGCTCATGCGCACCAAGACGTGTGACAGTTGCGGAAGAACGTTCACAGCTAAGCGCAAGGATGCGCGCACCTGTACACCCAACTGCCGAAAGGCCATACAGAGGGCCAAGAAAGCGGCGAGTCAACCAATAGAGCCGCGCCTGAGCGGCGCTGTATCGAGGTTGGACACGGCATCGCGGGTTCTGCTCAAGCTCAGCACTGACAGCCGGTTTCCTGCATGGTCGGCGTCGATGTCAGGGAAGCTCTCGCACGCCCAGCTTGAGGAGAGCTACAAGGCACTGGGCTTGGTGCTGGAGGTGATGCGTCCCGAAAAACAAGAAAAGGAAGTGTGACACCTGTTCCCAGTTGGTCACACTTCATTTTCTAGAATCTGACGTCAGGCGCTCACCTTGCCCTTTGTGATCCTGTAAACGGTCGCAATGCTGACCCCCAACGTCTTGGCGATCTCAGGCACGCTTTCGCCGGAATCCCTGAGCGCCTGCGCCTGTCGAGCCTGCTTAGAGTCGGTGACCTTCGGACGGCCACCTGTGCGCCCCTGAGCCTTAGCGGCGGCGAGTCCTGCGGTCGTCCGTTCTTGGATGAAGGACCGCTCCATCTCCGCGAAGATGGCGAGCATCTGGAGCATGGCGCGCCCGGTTGGCGTGGATGAGTTGAGGCCATCGCTCACGCTCTCGATGTCGATACCGCGCTCGGTAAGGTCTGCGATCAGCGCGGCTACGTGAGCCGTGGAGCGCCCAAGGCGGTCGAGCTTGTAGACGACGATGGAATCCCCCGACTGAGCGTCTGCGAGGAGGTCAGCGAGCGCGGGGCGCTCGGTCTTGGCACCGGAGACGCCGTGATCGGTGTACCTGTTCCGCTTAAGCACCCCCGCCGCGTCGAGGGCGTCATGCTGGAGTTGCTCGTCTTGCTTGCCCGTCGAGACGCGAACGTAGCCGAGCCGGGTGCCTGTCGAGGATGTCATGGCCACAGGTTCTCATAAACCCATAGGTTTTCGCAACTCACTAAGGCATGGGTTTTGAGGATTAAGAATCGCGCGAGCTTGCTTGGTTTCTCGGCACCCGCTCGCGCTCGCCGCATCTCTCATCTGAGCATCGTTTTTGACAGAGCAACGCCCCTTCCGGAGATCCGACAGAAGGGGCGTTGTGGCCTCGCGTTGTCCTGCTGTTGGGCGCGAGGGGTTCGGGGGTCAGCGGTGGCGCTGGGATTCGTTCTGCTGAGCAACAAGGGCGGCGATGCGCTCGTCGTCGCTACCGTGAACGCGGGCGACGTACTCGGCCTCCTGCTGGGGCGTCCACTGCGCCGGGGCGTGCTCGGTGTCGGCGCTCACCGCCGGGTTTGTACGTGCGTTCCGTAGTGAATCGTTGACTACGGCCAGTAGTCGGTCATCGTTGTTCATTTAGTTGCTCCTCGTCGGCTTCGGCGTCGCGTTCCCACGCGGCCCAATGGGAAAGATGGGCGGCCACCACTACATACGACTCTCGGACGCTTTCTGTCGTCCAAAAGCGGCCAGGCATCGCCCTGAGGGCGTCCCTCAGGCCCCTGCTCAGCTCGGCCAGTTGTTTTGCGTTCATCGTTCAGTTTCCGCTCAGCGTCCATTGGGTCTGCGCGACATGCTCCGGAAAATCCTTCTTCACCTGTTTCAGCGCGGCGGCGCGTTCGGCGGGGTCGCTCGTCGCCTCGGCCAGTTTGCGCGCGCGCTGCCATTGCCTGTACCTACGGCCATGGGTGTCGTCCTCGCCAACGACGATGCCCTCGCTACGATCACCAAGCGCAAACTTGACCCCGCCCCATCGCGTTCGCTGGGCGTCGTCGTCCAGGTCGAGCCATGTCTGCCCGTCGCGGTCGCGGGTGTCGTCCACTTGCTCGGGGGTCAACGTGATGACCTCGCCGCGAAAGGCGACGCGATTTGAGTACCGGTCGTGCGGCACCGTGAAACCGGTTTCAAGCACCGTAATCACTACAGCTTCGGTCGTCTTACTCATTTCGTACTCCTGTTCTGCGCCTTCAGCGCCTCGCGTAGATCATCTAGTTCTGGGTGCTCGCTCAAGGCGGCATAGACCTCGCGAGGGTGGGTGCGAGCGAGCGCTTGAATCACCTTGACCATGAGACCGGCGGCCTGCGTGAGTCGCACGATTTCCGTGTCCGTGATGGCGAGCTTTGTTAGACGGTCAAGCACTGCGAGTTCGGCTGAGATCGCCCGTGCCCTCACCTGAGGGGAGGATGAGGTGTCCGCAAGTTTTCGAGTGATGCGGGCGCTCTCGGCCAGGTCTGCGAGTCTTCCCAAAATCTCGGTCGGGTCGTCGGCGTCTTGATTGAGAACCTGTGTGAGCATGGTCTGCCGCGAGATCTTGTATCTAGAAATTGCGGATTGGGAGACACCGTATTGTCGCGCGATCTCGGCACCACTTGCACCATTGCCAATCATTTCTACGATCCGCTCACGGTCAGGGTGCCGGTCGATACTGGATTTCGTGCCCATCGGTTTCTCCACTAAGTTCTAGGGGGAAATGCAGGGAACCAAATTTTTCGAAAAGCACACCCCAAGGAAGTCCGCTAAAACTAAGTGTGCTCCACGCCCTGCATTTCCTTACTACTTACTATCGGTCGTTATCCCGCACGATGTGCGAGAAAGTGGAAGAAATCTCCAAGTTTTTTCAAGTTTTTCCGCTAATTCAAGAAATAGCCTGGATGTCGAGTCCTGACGTGTCCACGATGTACTCTGACAGACTTCCTCCCACGTAAATCACGGCCAGGAGTCCAGACGGGGGAACATCTGCCGTAAACATCCGGCGATCACCTGGGAACCCTAAAGTGTGTAGCTTGGCTTCCCATTTCGATTTCGCCCAAAAGATGCCCTCTCCATCTTCAGCGTGCCGAAATAGTTGTTTTTGGGCGAAGGTACGCGGCGATGCCGCTTCGACGGGGCGTGCCACGCTCATAATGCATGCTCAAGTCTGCTACAACGATGCGATGCTGACGAAGGGCGGCCACGGCTTCGCCGTGATTCCCCATCTCGCGCGTCTCGTTTTTTAGAACTTCCACTGCCACACTTAGTTTCATAGCTCACCATCGAAAAGGTCTAGATTCTCCAAGATAAATTCGTCCACGTCAAAATCATCTTCCTTAGTTACCTCTGTCGCGCCGTCGCTCGCCGTAGGCGGAGCGACGACAGGCGCGCGTGAGGGCGATTCTTCGACCTCACTTTCCTTTCTTTCCTTATGGTTCCTATTGTGGTTCTCCGCTTTCCCCTCAGTGGTTCTCTGCTTTCCACTGAGTGGCTCTCTGCTTTCCCCTGAGGGCGTTGCAGTGGTTCCCTGCTTTCCACTCCTAACGTTGCGATCCTTCAAGCTGAGCACCTCGTCAACTACGCCCGAACGGTAAAGGCGGTACTCCGTCACTGGCGATCCGCCGCCTGCGTTGCGATGCTCGCCCGTTTTTACGATGGCGTCAAGTTTTTTCAAGAATGCCAGCACTCGCCTTACCGTGGGTTTACTGACGCCCGCTTCATCGGCAAGAGTCCCAACGCTGGGACGCACACGCATTCCGGTCGCAAAATCGCCGTGTCGGGATAACATCATTGCAACGGACACGAAGGCAGAGCGCTTAAGTTGCGCCTTCGTGAGCGCCGCATCGGGAAAGTGCTGGACGAATTCTTGGAATTCGAAAGGCAGAAGGGTTCCGGGGTCGGCAGGTCTTTTCTTCGGGGTTGGTTTGTAAACCATTTCTTGATCCATCTTCTCTATCCCGTGTCGGCGGGAGTGGAGCCGGTCGGTGCGGAGAAAAATGGAAAACGCAACCCGACCGGCTCACACTTGCACGGTTTCCGACATCCGCTGACGTACTTATACGTCTGATTTTTACTATCGTCCAAAAAGTCACCGACTTTTTCGGGCACGGCTTGCGGCGCGTTTGCAGTCATCGCACCTGCAACCTCTCCTGTACGCGCGAGTCGTGCGAGAGTCCAAACAAAGTTCCTTGCAGGCTTCCTACAACTGTGCTTCTCACCCGACTGTCAGGGCGTTAAGCTGTCCAATCAGAGCTTGGAGTGCTCCTGAAGCAGCGCCGCGAACTCGTCGACGACGATCACGAGCCGCGCGAGATCCGGACATTCGTTGACATCCCGCGCGCCACTGTCGGCGAGGGCCGCCTCGCGCCGGCGCAGCTCCGCAGAGAGACTGCCGACACCGCGCCGGGCCCCGTCCGCATCAAGATCGGTGACGACCGCGACGACATGCGGGAGCACACGCAGTGGATCGAATGCCGTACCGCCCTTGAAGTCGATCAGGACGAACGCGACCTGCTCGGGCGGATGCGCGGCCGCGATCGCCGCCACCCAGCTGATCAACAGCTCGCTCTTGCCCGTTCCCGTCATACCGGTGACGATCGCGTGCGGGCCGTCATCGATCAGATCGATCACGAGGTCACCGCGCTCGCCACGGCCGAAGATCGCGGCGAGCCCGCGCTGGTGTGCCGTGTCGAGCTCATCGAGCGCGACACGGTCGGGTACCTGTGCCTCGGTATACGCACGGGCGGCGATGCCAGCCCCCAACGCGAGCGCCTGCTGCGCCGACAGCGCTTCCGTCACCAACTCGATGCTGCCCTGCGGCGTGCGGGCACGTGCTCGCGCCGGCACCCCGCAATCGATCACGGTGGTCACGCCGTCCGGTGGCTCCTCCCCCGGAGCGCGAACGCAGATCATCGCGTCCGCCCGGTCGCCGTCCTCTCCCAGACGCAGCCGGAACCGCGCTCGGCGACGCCCGGCATGCGGGAGCTCCGCGAGCCCCCAACGGCTGACACCGTCTCCGGTGAGGCCGAGCTGAGCCGGCCCGAATCGCAGGCACAACTGCATCACCAGCGCGCGCACCACCGCGGCTGCCACGGGCTCCGCCGCCCGCACGCAGATCCCACCGCCGAGCGGTACGCAGATGGGGGCGTCGTCGAGCCGCGCCGCGCGTTCCCGAAACGACCGCGAGCGATCATCGTCGCCGCCCGTGGCGCGCACCCGACTGCGGGCCTGTCCCCGACCGATCACGACCGCCGTGTCGCAGTCAAGATCCGTGTGCCCACGCAAGGGCGGTTCGTCCACAGCACTCGCGACATCCGGGTCGCTGCGCCACACCGAGGTGTGCTCCTCGAGGTGCAGACGCTCCAGTTCCGCCTCGGCGCGCTCCCAGGCGGCATCCGCCTCGAGCTGCGCCCGCTTGCGCTCCCGGCCCCGCGACCGCAGCCCATCGAAGAACGACGCCACCAGCATCAGCGGCCCCAGCGCGGCGAAGCACAGCGCGAACAACGACCCCGTCACGAGCCACAGCACGACGCCGGCGATCACGGGGACGATGGCCGCCAGCAACGGCAGCGACGGCTTGCGCGGCGGGGCGGGATCCGAGGGCAGAACGATGGTGGTGGCATCCATGCTCCCCATTCGAGCGCATCGGATGCCCGAGAAACGGCCTGTCCACAGGCCGATGGCGCTACGGCTGGATGTCGTCCTCTGTGGACGACGAGTCGGCAGCATCCGCCGAGGTCATCTCAACACGCACGATGATCATGGTGACGTTGTCGCGACCGCCGTTCTCGAGCGCGGCATCGACCATCGCATCAACAGCGGCGGCCGGGTCGGTGTTCTCGCGCAAGAAGTGCAGGATGCCGTAATCGGTGAGCTCCTTGGTGAGCCCGTCCGAGCAGATCACCAGACGGTCCTGGTCTTGAAGGGGAACCGTCACGTAGTCCGGCGGAACAAGCTCGCTCGCCCCGACTGCGCGGGTGATGACGTTGCTGTAGGGATGTCCATCCGCTTCTTCCGGGCTGATCTTGCCCGACGCGATCAGCTCCTGCACCACCGAGTGATCCGTCGTGACCTGCAGCAAACGGTTCTCGCGCTCCAGATACACACGGGAATCGCCGATGTTCAACACGACCCACTGCCACCGGTCGTCCTCATCGTGCGTGAGGTAGGCGCCGGTCAGGGTCGTTCCCGTGCCCTCATCGGTGGTCTCCGGATGGGAGCGGATGTCGTCGACCGCGCTGTGCAGCGACTGCTCGATGGCCTCCGGCGATACATCTCCGGCGTCAACCATCTCGCCCAGTCGCGCGACCGTGCTCTGGCTCGCGATCTCTCCCCCGGCATGGCCACCCATGCCATCCGCCACCACGAAGAGAGGGTACTTGACCAGGAACGCATCCTGATTGTTGTCCCGCCGGCGGCCACGGTCGGTGGTTCCCGCCCACGAGAGCTGCAGGTCGTCGCTGACGCGATACGTCTGCGTTGTCGTCTCAGGCACGAGTGTCTCCGTCAGGCCGGCGGGCGGCACCTGGCCGCGGGGCATTCATCCATCGTATCGGTGCTGCCGGTCACATCCGCGCCGCAGGATCCTCCGGCAACGGGAAGAGTGCGTCGATTATGGCGAGATCGGCTGCATCCGGCGTCCATGCGTCCGCAGCCGCGGCATTGGCCTCGACCTGCGCCGGAGTCGTCGCGCCCGCGATTACGCTCGCGACGGCAGGGCGCGCCAGCAGCCATCCAAACGTCGCTTGAAGCATCGTGATGCCGCGCTCGTCGCAGAACCGCTGATACCCCTCCAGTGCATCCCACGGCGCATCGGCCCAGATATGCCGGCGCGTCTCCATGATGCGGGTCCCCGCAGGCCCGCCTTCGCGGGTGAATTTGCCCGTGAGAAGCCCGTTCTTCAGCGGGAAGTACGGAAAGAAGCCCAGCCCGAAGCGCTCGGCAGCCGGAAGCACCTCACGTTCGGCGGCTCTCGCGAGCAGTGAGTAATGGTTCTGCGCCGAGATGAACCGACCGGTCGAGCGGGTCGCGGCGGTGAAATCGGCCTCGGCGATCTGCCAGCCGTCGAAGTTGGAGTGCCCGTAGTACCGGATCTTGCCCTCCGCGACAAGCTCGTCAAGGGCATCGATCGTCTCGGCGATCGGCGTCTGCGGATCCGGCAGATGCAGCTGGTACAGATCGATCCAGTCGGTGCGCAGCCGTCGCAGTGACTGCTCGACGGCATGCCGCACATAGCGTCGCGAACCTCGTCCACCGGGGAAGCCGTAGCCCATGTCGCGCTCATGCCCGAACTTGGTCGCGAGCACGGCCCGGTCGCGGCGCCCTTCGAGCACCTGCCCCATCAGGTCTTCGCTGCGGCCGGCCTCGGCGCCGTACATGTCGGCGGTGTCGAAGAAGAACACACCATTGGCCAGAGCGGCATCGATCACGGCCCGGGTGCCATCCAGCGTCTCAGTCACCGTGCCGGCACGACCGAAGTTGTTGCATCCGAGTCCTGCCGCCGACACGACCAGACCGGATGCGCCGACGTGGCGCTGCGAAGTTGCCATGGCTCCACCGTATCGAATCACGTGCCCGCAAAGACAAAACGCCCCCGAACGAATCGGGGGCGTCTTGCTGATCAAGCCTGGGGCTGATTCGGGTCGCGGGGCTCTTCGGGAGCGGCTGCGGGAGGAGCAGGCGGCGCGGCCGGGGGTGCGGGCGGTGCCGTCGGAGGTGCCGGCGGCGCGGCGGGCGGCGGCACGGGTGCACCGGGCGCGGGCGGCACCGGAGCGCCGTACCCGGGCTGCGCAGGAGCTGCCTGACCGGGCTGCGGCGGAGCCGAGTAGCCGGGCTGAGCGGGCGGCTGGTAGCCCTGCGGGGGCGCGTACCCCTGGGGCGCAGCACCGTAGCCAGGAGCCGGCGGAGCGATGTTCTGCCCAGGCTGAGCGGGCACGCCCTCCCAGGTGGTCTTGTCGGCGAAGAACGCGTTGCCGGCCCACGGGGCGGGTGCGATCATGGCGTTCCATCGCGACTTGTCGAAGGCGAGAATGCCGAGCCAGACGGGGCTGAGGAACACGTAGAGGAGAACCCAGACGGCTTCCTTCTGCAGCTTCAGTCCCACGCGCCAGGCGGCCAGCGCTGACAGCGCGAACGCCGCGAGGCCCACGAGCTGACCGATCACGGGGATCCAGCTCAGGAACAGGCTCGCGCCAATGGCGTAGAGCACCAGCCACGGGCTCAGGTCACCGAGCTTGAACAGGATCATCGTGTTGTAGACGGGCACCCAGGCGCGCCACTTGCCCTCGACGCCGGCCTTTTCGAAGACCTTCATCAGGAAGAGCGAGACGACCACGTACATGATCGGGCCCAGGATCAGCAGCAGCAGGCTGACCAAGGCGATCATCGCCGAGAACGCCCCGTAGCCGTACGGATCGTAGTCCATGAGTCTTTTCACATCCCTTGTTAGGCGGAAGCCGGGTCGCTCCCGGGCGACGTCTGCCGCATCGGCCCCATGGTAGCGGGACGCGCACGCGGCGGGCAACGCACGACACGCGCTCGATACCGACCGGATATCACGCGGTGACGACGAGTTCCCAAACGCGAGGGACGTCGGATGCCCGCAGGATGACGTCATTGTGCTCTGCCCAGGCCAGCAGGTCGGACGTGCCTGTGATGACGGCGCCGGTCGTCGCGAGCGCCCGCACAAGCTCGCCCTTCGCCTTCTTGTTGAAGTGGTTCAGGGCGCGACCTGCCGCGGTGACGACACGAATGTACGCCGATTCGGCGCCGTCCGGCACCGGCCCAAGAGCGACATAGGCCTCGCTTCTGAGATCGAGCAGGAAACCGGCATCTGCCAAGGCCGCCGAGGTCGGCTCGGCCCAGAATCTGCGCAGCGGCGGAACGCCCGGCAGCGCGATTCCCGCAGCAAGGCGGTACGGCGGAATCTCGTCGAGAGCCGAGACCGGTCCGAACGGGGCCGAGTGGATCAGCACCTGGCGTCCGAGCCACGCACGGGACTGTTCGTCGAGGGTGGCCGCATCGAGCGCATCGAACAAGACACCCGTATAGCGATCCACGGCCGGCATCGTGGGCGCATCGAACAGCATCCGGTTGTGCTCGATATCGCCGACCTGCCGGTCACTCAGCTTCAGCACGCGTTGCGCCTCAGCGGGGTCACCGGCAAGGGTGACCAGGGCGCGCGTCACCGCAAGGCGCTGGTCGAGCAATGACGATAGCGCGAGCGCATCGAGCCGCAACGGCGCACCGCTGCCCCCCGGGCGCTTCGTCTCGGACGGCGGCAGAAGGACCTTCATACTCTCCCCTACAGACAAAGACGTCCGCCCCGGCCCGTGCATGTACACGGTGCCGAGGCGGACGCCTCAGTGCTTTATCGTCAGGCGATCAGCGCGGCATTGCCGGCCACGATCGTCAGGGCGTCGCCCTCCATGGAGAGGAAGCCGTCCTGCGCGTTGGCGAGCACCTTGCTGCCGTCGGTCTTGGTGATCCGGACCTGGCCCTCGGCGAGGATGGCCAGCACCGGCTCATGACCGGACATGAAGCCGATCTCGCCCTCGACGGTCTTGGCGACGACGAGCGACGCCTCTCCCGTCCAGACCTCCGCGTCGGCGGAGACCAGACTGACATGCAGTGAGCTGGCAGAGTGCGCCATGATCAGGCGTTCTCCTTCTGAATCTTCGCCCATGCCTCTTCGACGTCCGAGATGCCACCGACGTTGAAGAAGGCCTGCTCGGCGACGTGGTCGAAGTCACCGCGGCAGATCGCATCGAACGACTCGATGGTCTCCTTCAGCGGAACCGTCGAACCCTCGACACCGGTGAACTTCTTCGCCATGTAGGTGTTCTGCGAGAGGAACTGCTGGATGCGGCGTGCACGCGACACGACGATCTTGTCCTCTTCCGACAGCTCGTCAACACCGAGGATCGCGATGATCTCCTGCAGCTCCTTGTTCTTCTGCAGGATCTGCTTGACCGTGGTGGCGACGCGGTAGTGGTCCTCACCCAGGTAACGCGGGTCCATGATCCGCGACGTCGAGGTCAGCGGGTCAATGGCCGGGTACAGACCCTTCGACGCGATCTCACGCGAGAGCTCGGTCGTCGCGTCAAGGTGCGCGAAGGTCGTCGCCGGAGCGGGGTCGGTGTAGTCGTCAGCGGGGACGTAGATCGCCTGCAGCGACGTGATCGAGTGACCACGCGTCGAGGTGATGCGCTCCTGCAGCAGACCCATCTCGTCGGCCAGGTTCGGCTGGTAACCCACGGCCGAGGGCATGCGGCCCAGCAGGGTGGAGACCTCAGAACCGGCCTGCGTGAAGCGGAAGATGTTGTCGATGAACAGCAGCACGTCCTGCTTCTGCACGTCACGGAAGTACTCCGCCATCGTCAGAGCCGAAAGGGCCACGCGCAGACGCGTCCCCGGGGGCTCGTCCATCTGGCCGAACACCAGCGCGGTCTTGTCGAAGACGCCGGCCTCTTCCATCTCGTGGATCAGGTCGTTGCCCTCACGGGTACGCTCACCGACACCGGCGAACACCGACACACCACCGTGGTCCTGCGCGACGCGCTGGATCATCTCCTGGATAAGAACGGTCTTGCCGACACCGGCGCCACCGAACAGACCGATCTTTCCACCCAGAACGTAGGGCGTGAGGAGGTCGATCGACTTGATGCCGGTCTCGAACATCTGGGTCTTCGACTCCAGCTGGTCGAAGCTCGGAGCGTTGCGGTGGATCGGCCACCGCTCGCTGACCTCGATGGTCTCACCGGGCTCGAGGTTGAGCACCTCGCCGATCACGTTGAACACCTTGCCCTTGGTGACGTCGCCGACGGGAACCGAGATCGCCTCGCCGGTGTCGCGCACCTCCTGGCCGCGGACGATGCCGTCGGTGGGCTTCAGAGCAATGGCGCGGACGAGGTCGTCGCCGAGGTGCTGTGCGACCTCGAGCGTGATCTCGGTGGACTCCTCGCCCAGCGTGATCGTGGTCTTCAGCGCGTTGTAGATGTCGGGGATCGAGTCGTGCGGGAACTCGATGTCCACAACCGGACCGTTGACGCGTGCGACGCGCCCGACGACCGCGGTCGCGGCCTGGTCAGCCGTTGCGGTGGGGGTCATTTCTTCGTCTCTTTCCTGAGGGTCTGTCAGCTCGAAGCCAGAGCGTCGGCGCCACCGACGATCTCGGCGATCTGCTGGGTGATCTCGGCCTGGCGCGCGTTGTTGCGCAGGCGGGTGTAGTCGGTGATCAGCTTGTCGGCGTTGTCGCTGGCCGACTTCATCGCCTTCTGCGTCGCCGCCTGCTTGGCCGCGGACGACTGCAGCAGGGCGTTGAACACGCGGCTCTGGATGTAGACCGGCAGGATCGCATCCAGCACGGTCTCGGCGTCCGGTTCGAACTCGTAGAGCGGGTAGACGGTCTTACCCGCCTCCGACTCGTCGGACTCCGCGATCTCCAGAGGCAACAGACGCACGTTCTCAGGCGTCTGCGTCATCATGCTGACGAAACGGTTGTACACGAGGGTGATCTCGTCGACACCGCCTGCCTCTCCCCCGCGGGAGAAGGCATCCAGCAGAGTCTGAGAGATCTCCTCGGCGGTGTGGAACGACGGCGTGTCGGTGTCGCCGGTCCACTCGGCAGCCGATGCGATGCGGCGGAACTGGAAGTACCCGACGGCCTTGCGGCCGACCAGGTAGAACACCGGCTCCTTGCCCTGCTCGCGCAGGAGCTCGGCAACTTCGAGACCCTCACGGAGGATCTGCGAGTTGAAGGCTCCGGCGAGACCGCGGTCCGACGAGAAGATGACCACCGCGGAGCGGCGGATGTTCTCGGGCTCGCGGGTGAGCGGGTGATCGACGTTCGAGTGCGTCGCGACGGCTGAGACGGCCCTCGTCACGGCCCGCGCGAAGGGGGTGGACGCCTTGACGCGTGCCATCGCCTTCTGGATGCGCGAAGCCGCGATGAGTTCCATCGCCTTCGTGATCTTCTTGGTCGTCTGAGCAGAAGAGATCTTCTGCTTGTAGACCCTGAGTTGAGCGCCCATGAATCAGTACCTCACGCGATTACGCGCGACGACCCTTGACGATCTTCTCCTGGTTGACGTCCTCCGCGTCCGCGGCGGCGTGCTCCTCGTGGCCGGGAGCGCCGATCGCGTGCCCCTTGCCACCCTGGAACTCCAGGATGAAGGCGTCCGTCTGCTTGTCCAGCTCAGCAACCGTTGCGTCGTCGAGGACGTTCGTCTCGCGCAGCGTGTCGAGGATGCTGGTGTTGCGACGCAGGTAGTCGAGCAGGTCGCGCTCGAAGCGCAGCACATCTTCGACCTCGATGGTGTCGAGCTTGCCGTTCGTTCCGGCCCAGATCGAGACGACCTGCTCCTCGACGGGGTACGGCGAGTACTGCGGCTGCTTGAGCAGCTCGGTCAGACGGGCACCGCGCGACAGCTGACGACGCGAGGCCGCGTCGAGGTCGGATGCGAACATCGCGAACGCCTCGAGCGAGCGGTACTGAGCCAGCTCGAGCTTCAGTGTTCCGGAGACCTTCTTGATCGACTTGACCTGTGCGTCACCACCGACTCGCGAAACCGAGATACCCACGTCGACTGCGGGGCGCTGGTTGGCGTTGAACAGGTCGGACTGCAGGAAGATCTGGCCGTCGGTGATCGAGATCACGTTGGTCGGGATGTACGCCGAGACGTCGTTGGCCTTGGTCTCGATGATGGGCAGACCCGTCATCGAGCCGGCACCGAGCTCGTCGGACAGCTTGGCGCAACGCTCCAGCAGACGGGAGTGCAGGTAGAAGACGTCACCCGGGTAAGCCTCGCGGCCCGGCGGGCGGCGCAGCAGAAGCGACACGGCGCGGTAAGCCTCAGCCTGCTTCGACAGGTCATCGAAGATGATCAGGACGTGCTTGCCGCCGTACATCCAGTGCTGGCCGATGGCAGAACCCGTGTAGGGCGCCAGGTACTTGAAGCCGGCGGGGTCGGATGCGGGAGCGGCCACGATCGTGGTGTACTCCAGGGCACCGGCCTCTTCCAGCGCGCCCTTCACGGAGGCGATGGTCGAGCCCTTCTGACCGATGGCGACGTAGATGCAGCGCACCTGCTTGTTGACGTCGCCCGACTCCCAGTTGGCCTTCTGGTTGATGATCGTGTCGATCGCGATCGCCGTCTTACCGGTCTGGCGGTCACCGATGATCAGCTGGCGCTGGCCACGGCCGACGGGGATCATGGCGTCGATCGCCTTGATACCGGTCTGCATCGGCTCGTGCACCGACTTACGCTGCATGACGCCGGGCGCCTGCAGCTCCAGCTCGCGGACACCCTCGGACTCGATGGCGCCCAGGCCGTCGATCGGGTTGCCGAGCGGGTCGACCACGCGGCCGAGGTAGTTGTCGCCGACAGGAACGGAGAGGACCTCTCCGGTGCGGGTGACTTCCTGACCCGCTTCGATGCCGGTGAAGTCACCGAGCACGACGACGCCGATCTCGTGCTCGTCGAGGTTCAGCGCGAGGCCCTTGGTGCCATCGGCGAAGGTGACGAGCTCGTTGGCCATGACGCCCGGCAGTCCTTCGACGTGCGCGATGCCATCGGCCGCGTCGATGACGGTGCCGACCTCGGTCGCCGCGGCCCCGGTGGGCTCGTAGGCGTCGGCGAAGTTCTTCAGCGCGTCACGGATGACGTCGGGGCTGATCGATAGTTCTGCCATTGTCTTCCCTTTATGTGTCTGGGTGTGCGCGGTTCCCCGCGGCGAGTAGTTCAGCTCGCGAGCTTCTGGCGAAGATCGGCGAGTCGGGCGGAGATGCTGCCGTCGATGACGTCATCGGCGATCTGCACACGCAGACCTCCGACAACCGTGGAGTCGATCACCTGGTTGATGGAGATCTCCCCGCCATAACGACCTGCGAGCGCATCACGGAGACGGGTCTCCTGTGCGGCGTTGAGCGGTGCTGCGGTGTAGACCGTGGCGACGGTGCGGCCGTCCTGTGCCGATACGATGCGGATCGCACGGCTCAGCAGCTGGCGTACGCGACGCTCACGGGGCCGGCGCACGAGCGATGACACGATCAACACCGTGGCAGGCGCTGCCGACGCACCGAGAACGCGCTCGACGAGCGCGCCCTTCGCGTCGGCGTCGCCGAGCCGGCTGCCGAGTGCGAGCTCGAGCTCGGGGTTTGCCGCGACGACGCGCGAGAAGCCGAACAGCTCACCGGAGACGTCGACGCCGGTCGAGGCGATCGCCGCTGCGCGGATCGCGAGCTCCTCGACACCGTCGACGAGATCGGATGCCGATGACCAGCGCTGTGCCGCCACGGCGGTCAGCAGCGCGCGCACCGGAGCCGAAGCCCCGGCGAACACGCCGTCGACCAGGGCCGTGCGCGCCTCGGCGGGAGCCGAAGGGTCGGCCAGCGCGCCGCTCAGCTGACCCGAGTCCCCGATGGCGCGGGCTGCTGCGAACAGCTCGGCCGCGCTATCGAGAGTCAGGGCCGACGCTGCGGCAAGGGCGTCCGTCGATGCCGCGAGTGCCTGAGTGGTCGCGCTGCCCATTACTTCGCCTTCTCGAGGTCGGCCAGGAAGCGGTCCACGACGGCCGTCGCACGCGTGTCGTCGGCGAGGGTCTCGCCCACGACGTTGCCTGCCAGGTCGATCGCCAGCGTGCCGACCTCGCTGCGGAGCGAGACGAACGCCGCCTGGCGCTCGGCCTCGATCTGCGTGTGAGCGGCCGCGGTGATGCGGTTCGCCTCGGCAGTGGCGGCGTCCTTCGCCTCGGTCACGATCTTCTTGCCGTCCTCACGGGCGGCCTCGCGGATCTCGCCGGCCTCAGTGCGCGCCTCGGCGAGCTGGCGGGTGTACTCCTCCAGCGCCTCCTCGGCCTGCTTCTGGGCCTCGTCGGCCTTGGCGATGTTGCCTTCGATGGCGGCCGAGCGCTCGTCGAGCATCGCGTTCAGTCGCGGAAGGGCGACCTTCCACACGACGACGAGGATGATGACGAACCACAGCCCCGACCAGATGATGTCGTACCACGCGGGAATCAGCGGGTTAGGCGCTGTCTCCGCGGCGAGGTTCGTGACAAGAGCGTTCAGCATCCTGTCTCCTTCAGAACTCGGTGCGGATTACGGGAAGGGGATGAATCCGACGGCGATGCCGACGAATGCAAGCGCCTCGGTGAAGGCGATACCGATCCACATGAGGACCTGCAGGCGACCGGCCAGCTCGGGCTGACGGGCGACGCCCTCGATCGTCTTGCCGACGACGATGCCCACACCGATGGCCGGACCGATCGCTGCGAGGCCGTAGCCGACAGCTGCGAGGTGACCGTTGATGTCAGCGAGAACCGTAGTTGCGTCCACGGGGGTGTTTCCTTTCGGTTTCGAACAGCGGGAAGCTGCTCAGATCAGTGCTCTTCTGCGACCGCGAGCTGGATGTAGATCGCGGTGAGGACGGTGAAGACGTAGGACTGCAGGACGACGACGAGCAGCTCGAAGACGGTGAACGCGCCGCCGAAGGCAAGCGTTCCGACACCGAGCAGGGCCCAGCCGCCACCCGCAGTGAAGAAGAAGAACTGGGTGGCAGCGAAGCACAGCACCAGAATCATGTGACCGACGACCAGGTTCATCATCAGACGCAGCGTCAGCGTGACGGGGCGGATGATGAAGGTCGAGATGAACTCCAGCGGCGTGACGATGATGTACACCGGCCACGGCACGCCCGACGGGAACAGCGAGTTCTTCCAGAACCCGAGCGGGCTCTTCTTCATGCCGGCGTAGATGAACGTCACGTAGCTGATGATCGCCAGCGTGAGCGGGACGGCGATGATCGCGGTACCCGGCATGTTCAGGAACGGAATGATCCCGGTGATGTTCATGAAGAGGATCATGAAGAACATCGTGGTCAGGATCGGCAGGAAGCGATCGCCGTCCTTGCGGCCGAGCAGGTCGTGGGCGATGCTGCCGCGGACGAAGCCGAGGCCCATCTCGACGAGGCTCTGGAAACGGCCGGGGACGACCTTCATGCGGCGGGTGCCGAGCCACAGCAGCAGAACCACGGCGGTGACCGAGAGCAACTGGATCAGGTGGATCCGGTTGACGTCGATCACGCCGAAGACCTGGAACAGCGTCTCGGGGAAGAACTCGTCCATCGAAGGACCGTGGAATTCACCGTCACCGGCAATAGGACGAAGGGTCATGGTCGCAGCGAGGTTCAACAGCGCGGGCTCCAGCTTCGGGTCACCGGTCAGAACCGGGGCGACGAGGGACGGTGTGCATCACGGCGCAAGCGCTCGCGGGACGAGCGGCGGGCACCTGTAGAACACTACCAGACTCATTTCCCGTCCGATGCCGCCGGCGGGGTCTCACCGGCCTGATCGGCGGGCTCATCCTCGGGATTCGTGGTCGGCAGGGTGATGTCGCTGACGTTCGGCAGCCGCATCCGCGTGAGGACGATGACGTCGACGATGAGCGACATCGCGACGCCCGCCACGATCGATAGGAAGAACACCAGCGGAACGACCCAGTCCTGGCTGCTGAGCAGCATCATCACGACCAAGAAGATGCCGAGCTTGAGCAGCCAGCCGCCCAGCACGATCGCGAAGAACAGCTGTACGTAGATCGGGTCGCCGAACCAGCGGTTGGCGAACAGGATGCTACCGGCGGTGATGCCGAGGAACAGCACGGCGAGCACCACGCCGAGCAGGCCGCTCCACAGGCCGTTGACGCCGGCCACGGCGAAGCCGATGCCCCCGGCGACAAGACCGAGCACCAGGGCGGAGATGGCCGACCAGATCAGGGTGCGGCGCAGGATCGGATTGCTTGAGACAGGGCTCGGGGTCATCGGGGCTCCAAGGGTTCGGGAGAGGCAGGTGCGGGCTCGCGGCCGGGCTTGCGGTGGCGCCCGGAGGGCAACAGGGTGACGACCAGGCAGGCGGCACTGCCCACCACGCCGAAGGCGATACCCATCAGGTATCCCCCGGGCCAGTCCTGGCGGGTGGCGATGTACATCAGCAGCACCGACAGCGAGATCACGGCCGTCCAGGCGTAGAAGATCAGGACCGCATCCCGATCGCGGTGGCCGAGATCGAGCATCCGGTGGTGGAGGTGCTTGCGGTCGGGCGAGAAAGGGGACTTCCCGGCGCGCATGCGCCGGAAGACGGCCAGTCCGAAATCGAGCAGGGGCAGCATGACGATCACCAATGGCAGCACGATCGGGATGAACGCACCGAGCAGCTGGGAGCGTCCGAACTGCTCCGGGTCGAACGCGTTGACGTCGCCCTGTCCGGTGAGCGCGATCGCGGATGTCGCCATGAGCAGGCCGAGCACGAGCGCGCCCGAGTCGCCCATGAACAGCTTTGCGGGGCTCCAGTTCAGCGGGAGGAATCCCAAGCACGCACCGATCAGCACGGCGGCCAGGAACGTCGCCAGGTTGAAGTACGTCGTCGCGCCGGAATCACGCGTGAGGATGTACGCGTACACGAAGAAGATGCCATTGGCGATGAGGCATACGCCGGCGACCAAGCCGTCGAGACCGTCGATGAAGTTCACGGCGTTCATCACGACGACGATCGCGAACATCGTGATCGAGATGCTCACCCAGCTGGAGACGAGGATCATGTCACCGACCGGCAACGTGAGGATCTGCAGACCACCACCGACGGTGATGATCCCTGCGGCCAGGAACTGCGCCGCGAGCTTGATCATCCAGTCGAGATCGACCAGGTCGTCCACGACGCCGATGACGGCGATCAGCACCGTCGCGGCCAGGATAGACCAGAGCGTCTGCGGCGGGATCCACATCCGCTCGAAGAAGGGGTTGGCGGCCGAGATCAGGATCGCCGAAGCGATCCCGAAGAACATCGCCACACCCCCCAGCCGCGGCGTGGGGGTCTTGTGCACATCCCGTTCACGGATGCCGGGGTAGAGCTTGAACTTCAGGCTCAACCGCCAGACCACCCATGACAGCGCGAAGGTGATCGACGCCGTCAGGATGATCGTGAACAGATACTGCTTCACTCTTCGTCGACCGGACCCTGGTCGACGGCGTCGGCCGGCATGACGTCGCCGGGCTGCTCCTCAGGCTCGAGCAGATCGCCGAGCACCTCGGCCAGTTGCTCCCTGCTGATCGCGCCCTCCCGCAGGATGCGCACGCTCGGGGTCTCGTCCTCAGTCGCGCCGACAAGCGAGGTCGCGTCGATGATCGTGGACGGGACGCCGTCATCGCTGTAGCCGTACTCGAGGTACACGGCGACGCTCTCACCGAGCATCTCCTGGGCGTCCGAGGCGATCACGGCAGCGGAGCGGCCGGTGAGGTTCGCGCTCGAGACAGCCAGCGGCCCGGTCTCGGCGAGCAGTTCCAGAGCGATGCGGTGATCGGGCATCCGCACCGCGACCGTGCCCTGCGTCTCACCGAGGTCCCACGTCAACGACGGCTGAGCGGGCAGTACGATCGTCAACCCGCCGGGCCAGAAGGCATCCACGAGCCTCGTGACGGGCTCGGGAACCGTCTCGACCAATGCGGTGAGCACGTCGCGTCCGGCGACCAGCACGGGCGGCGGCATATCGCGCCCGCGCCCCTTCGCGTCCAGCAGTCGCTGCACAGCGGCCGGCGCAAAGGCATCGGCCGCGAGGCCGTAGACGGTGTCGGTGGGCAGCACGACCAGCTCACCGCGGGCGATGGCCTGGCGCGCGTGGCGCATGCCGGCGAGGATCTCGGAATCGTCGCGGCAATCGAAGACAGTTGACATGGCGTGCCCATTCTACGGTGGTCGCCGGTGGACGCCCCCGACAAGGCCCGGTCGCGCTCAGCCGCGCAGCGCGGTGGTGACCCGATCGCGTCGGGTCAGATCCTCGTGCGTCGCCGCAGCGCGCCATCCGTCCGCGGTGAGGATGCCACGGATCGCCTCGCCCTGGAGCTCACCGTGCTCGAGCACGAGCAGTCCTCCCGCGTGCAGCAGGTCTGCCGCGCGTCGGCTGATGATGCGCACCACATCGAGCCCATCGGACCCGCCGTACAGAGCCGCCGCCGGGTCGTGGAGCCGCACCTCCGGGTCACGAGGAACCGCCTCGTCCGGGACGTAGGGCGGGTTGGAGATCACGACGTCGACGCGCCCGCTCAACTCGTCGAACGCCGTTGCGAGGTCGCCATGCACCAGCGTGAGGTTCTCGACACCCGTGACGTTGCGCTTCGCCCACGCGTACGCCTGCTCCGAACGCTCGACGGCGAACACCCTGGCATGGGGAACCTCTGTCGCCATGGCCAGCGCGATCGCACCACTGCCCGTGCCCAGGTCGATCGCCAGCGGCGAGTCCGAGGCGTTCTCCAGGAGTGCGTCGATCGCGTACTGCACGACGGTTTCGGTCTCGGGACGCGGTACGAACACCCCCGGACCGACAGCCAGTTCCAGGTTGCGGAAGGCGGCGAGTCCCGTGAGGTGCTGCAGGGGCTCACGATCGGCACGGCGGGACACCAACTGTGAGACGGCCTCGGCGGCCTCCGACGAGATCGCATCACCGCGCAGTGCGGCGGCCTGCACACCGCCCCGGCTCTGCCCGAGGACGTGACCGGTCAGCAGTTCGGCGTCCACCGACGGATCCGGCACTCCGGCCTCGGCGAGGCGCTGAGCGGCGGCACGAAGGAATGCGGCAAGGGAATCGGGCATCCACTCAGCGTATTTCGTTACGCGCGATCGGTCATATTCGTGCCTCCGACACCTGCGCGCCGTAGGCTTGTGCACGCTGCATCCGGCAACGAAAGGCCCGAACATGACCGGCATCCACTCCGACATCACGACTGCATTCGGCAACACCCCGCTGGTGCGCTTGAACCGGCTGACCGAGGGGCTGGACGCGACCGTACTCGTCAAGCTCGAGTCGTACAACCCCGCGTCGAGCGTGAAGGATCGCATCGGCATCGCGATCATCAACGCCGCCGAGGAGTCCGGTGACCTGCGGCCCGGTGGAACCATCGTCGAGGCCACCAGCGGAAACACCGGCATCGCACTGGCGATGGTCGGCGCGGCGCGCGGCTACCGGGTCATCCTCACGATGCCCGCGTCGATGTCGAAGGAGCGCCGCGTTCTGCTCAAGGCGTTCGGCGCCGAGCTCGTGCTGAGCGACCCGACCAAGGGCATGAGCGGTGCGATCGAGGCCGTCAAGGAGATCATCGACAGCACGCCGGGTGCGATCTGGGCTCGCCAGTTCGAGAACGCCGCGAACCCTCGCATCCACCGCGAGACCACGGCGCAGGAGATCCTGCGCGACACCGACGGCGACGTCGACGTCTTCATCGCCGGCGTCGGCACCGGCGGAACAGTGACCGGTGTCGGACAGGCACTCAAGGCCGCCAAGCCCGACGTGCGGATCATCGCTGTCGAGCCGACCGACTCCCCCGTGCTGACCGAGGGCCGCCCCGGTCCGCACAAGATCCAGGGCATCGGCCCGAACTTCGTTCCGGCTGTACTCGACCGCGATGTGATCGACGAGGTCATCACCGCCGGGTTCGAGGAGGCGCTGAGCACAGCACGCGATCTCGCCGCGAAGGAGGGCATGCTGGTCGGCATCTCCAGCGGCGCCGCGGTCGCACAGGCGCTGAAGGTCGCCGCGCGTCCCGAGAACGCCGGCAAGACCATCGTCGTCGTCGCCCCCGATACCGGGGAGCGCTATATCTCGACGGCACTGTTCGAAGACCTGCGCGAGGCGTGACCGACAGGTGAGCACGATCTCACGGATCCGCGAGGACATCGCGGCCGCCCGTCACCGCGACCCCGCTGCTCGCAGCGGGGTCGAGGTGGCTCTGCTGTACCCCGGACTGCATGCCATCTGGGCGCATCGGGTGTGGCATCGCCTGTGGCGCCGAGGCCTGCGGTTCCCGGCGCGCATGGGCTCACAGGTGACCAGGTGGTTCACCGGGATCGAGATCCACCCCGCCGCGCGTATCGGCCGACGGTTCTTCATCGATCACGGCATGGGCGTCGTCATCGGCGAGACCGCCGAGATCGGCGATGACGTGATGCTGTACCACGGCGTCACCCTCGGCGGCCGCGGTCCGTCGCACGGCAAGCGTCACCCGACGCTCGAGGACGGCGTGGCAGTCGGCGCCGGCGCCAAGGTGCTCGGTGCGATCACGGTCGGCGCGCGCTGCACGATCGGCGCGAACGCCGTGGTGACGAAGGACTCCCCAGCGGACAGCGTTCTGGTCGGAGTCCCGGCGAAGCCGCGCCCCCGCAAGCCGGAGCAACCCAGCCGGGCCGTGCTGACGGCGCCGGACTACACGATCTGACGTCTCTGCGTCTGAGGTCGCTGTGTCGGGGCACGCCCCGGCACAGAGCGGATCATTCGTCCGAGTTCTTCGCCTTCTGCACCGTCTTGCGCAGGAACAGCATCGGCAGAAGTAGCGTGGCCAGCGCCGTCACAGCCCAGATGATCACCGCGCTGAGCGTCCACGCCACGATTCCGCTGATGTGCAGCCCGTCGATCGGCAGCAGCACGACCACGATCAGGGCGATGAGCGTCGAGAAGATCCCGACTCCACCCAGCAGAGTCGGCGCATGGCGACGGGCGATCTTCACGACCCAAGGGCTCAGGATGCTCTGCAGCACCGCGAAGATCACAACGCACAGCACGAAGCCCCACCACCGGCTCCACACGATGGTGAAGTCAGGCAGAAGCAGGTCGGCGACGATCAGACCGAGCGCGGCGGAGGCGACGAACAGCACGCCCCGAATCAGAAGAGTGATCACCCGCTGAGCATAGCGCTCCGCGGTCGGGTTACGCGGCGTCGCCGCCGAGCGCGGCGAGCCGGGCCTCTTCATCGGCGTGGATCGCCGACTCGATGATCGGATCGAGCGCGCCGTCCATGACCTGATCCAGGTTGTAGGCCTTGTAGCCGGTGCGGTGATCCGCGATGCGGTTCTCGGGGAAGTTGTAGGTGCGGATCCGCTCGGAACGGTCCATCCCGCGGATCTGCGAGCGGCGGGCATCGGATGCTGCCGCGTCGAGCTCTTCCTGCTGCTTGGCGAGCAGGCGGGCACGCAGCACCCGCATGCCGGCTTCGCGGTTCTGCAGCTGCGACTTCTCGTTCTGCATGGACACGACGATCCCAGTGGGCACGTGGGTGATGCGCACGGCGGAGTCGGTGGTGTTCACCGACTGCCCGCCGGGCCCCGAGGAGCGGTAGACGTCGATCTTGAGGTCGTTCGGATCGATCTGGATCTCTTCGGGCTCATCGACCTCGGGGAACACCAGCACGCCGGTGGTCGAGGTGTGGATGCGTCCCTGCGATTCGGTGGCCGGCACGCGCTGCACGCGGTGCACGCCGCCCTCATACTTCAGATGCGCCCAGACGCCCTGCGACGGATCGGTCGAGGACCCCTTGATCGCCACCTGGACGTCCTTGTATCCGCCCAGATCAGACTCGTTGCGCTCGAGCAGTTCGGTCTTCCAGCCCCGGTGCGCCGCGTACTGGATGTACATGCGCAGCAGGTCCGCCGCGAAAAGCGCCGATTCGGCGCCGCCCTCCCCCGCCTTGATCTCCATGATCACGTCACGGGCGTCGTCGGGATCTCGTGGAATGAGCAGACGGCGCAGCTTCTCCTGCGCCACACGAAGCCCCTCTTCGAGGGCCGGGACCTCTTCGGCGAACGCATCGTCCTCGCGGGCGAGCTCGCGGGCCGCGTCAAGATCCTCGGATGCCGACAACCAGGCCTCGTGCGCAGCGACGATGCGGTTGAGTTCGGCGTAGCGACGATTGACCCGCTTGGCGCGGGCGGCGTCGGCGTGCACCGCCGGGTCGGAGAGCTCCTCCTGCACCCGGCGGTGTTCCTCGATGAGGGCGTGGACGGATTCGAACACGTCTCTGTTCCGTTGCTCGATCAGCTCCGCGGCCGGATCAGCGGATGCTGTTCTCGTGCGCGTGCGACGAACCGGTCGACGTCGGTGCCGGGATCGACTTCTGCATCTGGAACAGGAACTCGACGTTCGAGCCGGTTTCCTTCAGCTTGCCGAGGACGACCTCCAGTGCCTGCTGCGGGTCGAGGCCCGCCAGGGCGCGACGCAGCTTCCACGTGATCTTGACCTCGTCGGGCGAGAGCAGCATCTCTTCGCGGCGCGTGCTCGAGGCGTTGACGTCGACGGCGGGGAAGATCCGCTTGTCGGCCAGCGCACGAGACAGACGCAGCTCGCTGTTGCCGGTGCCCTTGAACTCCTCGAAGATCACCTCGTCCATCTTCGAGCCGGTCTCGACCAGAGCGGTGGCGAGGATGGTCAGCGATCCACCGTTCTCGATGTTGCGCGCGGCGCCGAAGAAGCGCTTGGGCGGGTAGAGCGCCGAGGCGTCGACACCACCGGTGAGCACACGGCCCGAGGCCGGTGCCGCGATGTTGTAGGCACGACCGAGGCGCGTGATCGAGTCGAGCAGCACGACCACGTCGCGGCCGAGCTCGACCAGGCGCTTTGCGCGCTCGATGGCGAGTTCGGCGACCGTGGTGTGGTCTTCGGCAGGGCGGTCGAAGGTCGAGGCGATGACCTCGCCCTTCACGGTGCGCTGCATGTCGGTGACCTCTTCGGGGCGCTCGTCGACGAGCACGACCATCAGGTGCACCTCGGGGTTGTTCTGCGCGATCGCATTCGCGATCTGCTGCAGCACGATGGTCTTGCCGGCCTTCGGCGGCGCGACGATCAGACCGCGCTGCCCCTTGCCGATCGGCGCCACCAGATCGATGATGCGCTGGGTGAGCTTCTCGGGCGCCGTCTCCAGTCGCAGGCGCTCCTGCGGGTAGAGCGGGGTCAGGTCGCCGAACTCCACGCGGGTCTCGGCATCGTCGGTTGACAGACCGTTGACCGAGTCGACCTTGACCAGCGCGTTGTACTTCTGGCGCCCCTGCTGCTCGCCCTCACGCGGCTGCTTGATGGCGCCGACGATCGCGTCGCCCTTGCGCAGGTTGTACTTCTTGACCTGGCCGAGCGACACGTACACGTCGCTGGGTCCGGCGAGGTAGCCGGTGGTGCGCACGAACGCATAGTTGTCGAGCACGTCGAGGATGCCCGCGATCGGGATGAGGACGTCGTCCTCGCCGATCTCGGTCTCGAACTCGTCGCCTGCCGCGTTGCCGCCGCCGCGGCGCTTGTTGCGCTGGCGGGTGCGTCCCGAGGACTGCTCGTCGTCGGAGTTGTCGGCGTTCGCGCCGCCGTGTCCGTTGCCGCTCTGCGTGGCGCCTCCGCGTCCGCGGCTGCGGCTGCGGCTACGGCTACGGCTGCGGCCACTGCCCTCGCCGTCCGACGAGTCGGCGTCCGAGGACTCGGCGCTGTCCACCTCATTGCCCTTGGCGTCGTTCTTGGGCTCGTTGTTCTTGGCGTCGCCCTTGGACGTGTTCTTGCTCGCGCCGCCCTTGGAACGCTGGTTGCCGCGCGGGGAGTCTGCTTCCGTCTCCTTGGCGCCGCTCTCCTGCTCGGCGTCGTCCGAGGCGCGCTCGGCGGTCTGCGCCGCGGTGCTCTCGCCTGCGGCATCCGTCGCCGTCTCGTCGGCCGGCTTATCTGCGGTCTTCGCGTTGCGACGACCGCGTGCGGGGCGCTTGGCGGGTGCCTCCGCGGCGGCGTCGGTCGCTGCCGCGTCGCCCGTCTGCTCCGCCTTGGGCGCGTCGGATGCCGCGGAATCGGATGCCGCGGAGTCGTCGGCCGTCGCCGCCGCAGTCTTGGCCCGCGACGGGCGCTTACGCGCCGGCTTGGCCGGAGCAGCGTCGGCGGGTGCCTCGGTAGCCGTCGCTTCCACCGCGGGTGCGTCGGCGGCCGGAAGGTCGAGCGTCTCGGCGTCGGCCTTCTTCGCCCGCGTGCGCCGCGGCGCCTTGGCCTTGGGCTCGGCGGGCACGTCGGACGCCGTCTGCTCAGCGGCGGGCGCCTCGGCGGGCTTCGCCTCGTTCGCCGGCTCGGCCGTTGCAGCAGCGGCGGCGGCTGAGGCGGTGGTCGCACGGCGCGGGGTGCGCTTGCGTGCCGGTGCCGCCTCAGCGGCGGGGGCGGCCGTCTCAGCGGCCGGAGTGTCGTTCTGGGTCTCGGAGAAGTTCTCCACGAGTACTCCCTCATATGTCGTGGGAAATGAGCAATCCGGTCAGCGCACGGCAACAGCCGCGCGCATCACACGCGCCGACGCAGAGCGTCTGCCAGCCGGTATCAGGATGATTCCAGGGTTTGCGTGCGGATTTCGCAGATGCGCGATGGGGCGAGATTCACGAAGTTACGTGGAGCCCTCCGCTCGATCCCTAACTGTACCACCACGCACGTCGACGGCCAGCATGTGCGCATCCCAGGGAGTGTCGGTCATCTCGTCGGCGACCTCGACAGCTCTGGCGCGCGCGCCCGGGCCGTCGGCGAGCACCAGCACGCTGGGGCCGGCGCCCGAGACGACCGCGGCGAAACCCGCCGCACGCAGCGCCTGCACCAGGCGCAAGGTCTCGGGCATGGCGGGACCGCGATAGTCCTGATGCAGACGGTCGGCCGTGGCGTCGAGCAGAAGCTCCGGACTCTGCATGAGAGCCGCCACGAGCAGGGCCGAGCGCGACACGTTGAACACCGCGTCCTCACGCGATACCTGCGGCGGTTGCAGCGATCGGGCGAGCGAGGTCGACATCGTGAAACCGGGCACGAAGACGACCGGTGCCACACCGCGGTGCACCAGCAGCTTCTTGTGCTGCGGCCCGCTGTCGCCCGTCCAGGCGATCGTGAGGCCGCCGAACAGTGCGGGCGCGACGTTGTCGGGGTGCCCTTCGAGCTCCGTGGCCAATCGCAACAGCGCGTCGTCATCGAGATCGACGTCGCCGGCCAGCAGGCCCTTGGCGATCAGCACGCCCGCCGCCACCGCGGCACCGGACGAGCCGAGCCCCCGGCCGTGCGGCACACCGTTCTCGGCGTGGATACGCAGGCCCGGCATCGTGCGACCGGCATCCGCGTATACGTGCGCGATCGCGCGCACCACGAGGTTGCTCGCATCCCGCGGGATCTCCTCGGCGCCTGAACCATGCACGTCGATCTCGAGCCGAGCATCGTCGAAAGCCGACACGGTGAGCGTGTCGTAGATGCTCAGTGCCAGTCCGAGCGTGTCGAACCCAGGTCCGAGGTTCGCGCTCGTCGCCGGTACGGTCACCGTCACCGTGCGCACCGCGCCGTCGACCGCCGGGGCGATAGAGACCACGGGTTCCAGGTCGGCGGGGACGACCGAGACGCCCACTCTCACTCCCCCTCGACGCGCAGCACCGAGACGACGCGCTCGACGACGTCGCTCGCGGTGAGGCGCTCGACCGCGGCGCTCAGGGCGCTGTCGGCAGCACGGTGCGTGCCGATGATGAGGCGGGCAGTGGTGCCCTCAGCGCCGTCCTCACCGGCGACAACGGTCTGCACCAGGGTCGCGACCGAGACGCCGCCTTCGCTGAGCAGACCGGCGATCGTGGCAAGCACACCGGGCTCATCGGCGACCTCGAGAGTGATCTGGTAGCGAGTCCAGACATGGCCGATCGGAACGACCGGCAGGTTCGCCCTGGTCGACTCGCCCACACCCGTGCCACCGGCGATGTGCCGGCGCGCGGCCGAGACGACATCGCCGAGCACGGCGGAGGCGGTCTGCACGCCACCGGCGCCGGCGCCGTAGAACATCAGCGATCCGGCAGCCTCGGCCTCGACGAACACGGCGTTGTTCGCACCGTGCACCGAAGCAAGCGGGTGCGTGCGCGGAACGAGTGCCGGGTAGACGCGCACCGAGATCGACTCGGTGTCCTCGCCGCTGAGTCGTTCGCAGACGGCGAGCAGCTTGATGACGAAGCCGGCGGCGCGCGCCTCTTCGATCATGGCCGCCGTGACGCCGGTGATGCCCTCACAGTGCACGGCGTCGAGCGGCACAGCAGTGTGGAAGGCGAGGGATGCCAGGATCGCTGCCTTCTGCGCGGCGTCATGCCCCTCGACATCGGCGGTCGGGTCGGCCTCGGCGTACCCCAGTCGCTGTGCGTCCGCGAGCACGTCGGCGAAGTCGGCGCCCTCGGAGTCCATCCGGTCGAGGATGTAGTTGGTGGTGCCGTTGACGATGCCCATGATCCGCACGACGCGGTCCCCCGCCAGCGAATCGCGTAGCGGACGGATGATCGGGATGGCCCCGGCGGCGGCGGCCTCGTAGTACACCGAAGCCCCGACCCGATCCGCCGCCTCGTAGATCTCGGGCCCGTGTGTGGCCAGCAGCGCCTTGTTGGCGGTGACCACGTCGGCGCCGGAGCCCAGCCCCAGCAGAATGTTCGAACGCGCCGGCTCGATGCCGCCCATCAGCTCGATGACGATGTCAGCACCGGTGATCAGCGCCTCGGCATCTGTCGTGAAGAGTTCACGCGGCAGGTCGACGTCGCGCGGCGCGTCGACATCGCGCACGGCGATGCCGACCAGCTCAAGCCGCGCCTCGGCGCGGTCGGCGAGCTCGTCACCGTGACGCAGCAACAGGGACGCCACCTGCGATCCCACGGCACCGGCACCCAGCAGGGCAACGCGAAGTCGGCGATAGTCAGTCATCTGGGCTCCTCAGCACATCGGATGTGTTGGTCGTCGGGCGCGGTCGCCGCGGACGTCCGCTCACGGGGTGATGCCGGCGTCGCGCGCCAGCAGGTCTGCCATGCTCTCGCCACGCACGATCACATGCGCGGCGCCGTCGCGCACGGCCACGATCGGCGGCCGGGTGACGTGGTTGTAGTTGCTCGACAGCGGCGCGCAGTAGGCGCCGGTGGCCGCGACGGCGAGCAGATCGCCCGGTGCGACGTCGCCGGGCAGATACTCGTGGTCGACGACGATGTCTCCGGATTCGCAGTGCTTGCCGACCACCCGTACCAGTGCGGGCGCCGCTTCACTCACGCGAGATGCGAGCCTCGCGGAGTACTGCGCGCCGTACAGCGCTGGTCGGGCGTTGTCGCTCATGCCGCCGTCCACGCTGACGTAGCGTCGGATGCCCTGATCGAGTGTGACGTCCTTGATCGTGCCGACTTCGTAGAGAGTGACTCCCGCGTTTCCGACGATCGCTCGGCCCGGCTCGAACGACAGCGCGGGCACCGCGATGCCGCGGCGTTCGCACGTCTCGGCGACCGCGGCGACGATCCCCTCGGCGAGTTCGGTGATCGGCACCGGGTCGTCGACGCGCGTGTAGGCGATGCCGAAACCTCCGCCGAGATTCAGCTGCGGCACGTCCCCGCCGGTCAGGAGCTGTTCGTGCAGCGCGAGCACGCGCTCGGCCGACTCGCGGAACCCGGCGACGCCGAAGATCTGCGAACCGATGTGGCAGTGCAGACCCGCGAAGATCAGGCCCGGTGTTCGCCGGATGAGGGCGACGGCCTCGGGGGCGTCGACGAGCGGGAAGCCGAACTTCTGATCCTCGTGCGCCGTGGCCAGGAAGTCGTGAGTCTCGGCGTGCACGCCGCTGTTGACGCGCAGCATCACGCGCTGCTCGGCACCGCGGTCGGCGACGACGCGGCCGAGCCGCTCGATCTCGACCGTGCTGTCGATGATGATCGTGCCGACGCCGGCCTCGACGGCCCGTTCCAGTTCGGCGACGGATTTGTTGTTCCCGTGGAAGCCCAGACGCGCAGCATCCGCCCCCGCGCGGAGCGCGACCTCGAGCTCGCCCCCCGTGCACACGTCGACATTCAGGCCCTCATCGAGCATCCACCGCACGATCGTCGTGTTCAGCAGCGCCTTGCCCGCGTAGTAGATGCGCGCGGAGGTGCCGTGCGCGGCAGTAGCCGCATCGAATGCGTCGCGCAGGGCGGCGGCTCGACGCCGCACCTCGCCCTCGTCGAGCACCTGCAGGGGCGTGCCGTGCTCACGCACCAGGTCGCTCGCGGGGACGCCGCCGATCACAAACTCGCCGTTCTCGGTGCGGTGCGCCGATGCCGGCCACACCGCCCTGGCGAGGTCGTTGGCGTCATCGGGAGTGACGAGCCACTCGGGGGCGGGTGAGGCGGAGGTGGAATGCACAGAGCACCGATCTATCGCGAGGGGGTCGTGGGCTCCTCGCGCGGTTCGCACGGCGAGGATGCCCCCGATTCTAAAGCACCCCACGTGCCCGTCCCGCGCAGATCACGGCGGGTGACGCACCTGTTCCGCGACCACGGCGTCTAGTGTGAAGACGATGGACAGCTCGACGGGCACCGATTCCCGCCCCGCAGGCATCAACAAGGTGGCGCGGGCGCGGTATCTGCTGGTGCGATGGTTGCTGCGTCAGCGTCTCGTCCGCGCAGCACTGCTCTACACCGGCAGCAGAGGCCCGGTTCTCGCCGACGCGGTGACCTACCGCGCCCTGTTCAGCGTGTTCGCCGGGGTGCTGCTGGGCTTCTCGCTCGCCGCGCTCTGGCTCACCCAGGACGACGCGGCGTGGGAGGCCGTCGTCGGTGCCGTGGATGCGGCGATCCCCGGCCTGCTCACGACCGCCGGCGGCGCGGGCATCGTCGACCCCGACACGATTCGCGCCCCGACAGGGCTCTCGCTCGCCGGCGCCATCTCGCTGGCCGGCCTGATCGGCTCGGCACTGGGCGCGATCAGCTCGTTGCGCACCGCCATCCGCACCGTGACCGGTACCGTGTCGGCGGATGTCGCCTGGTACCTGGTGGTGCTGCGCAACCTGCTGCTGGCCGCGTTGATCGGCCTCTCGTTCGCCGGCGCTGCGGCGCTGACCTTCTCCAGCGGTGTGCTGGTCGGTACGGCGTCGGATGTGCTGGGCGTGCCGGACGGCTCGGCGGTCGCGTTCTGGACGACCCGGGTGCTGTCCCTGCTGGTCGTGCTCTCGCTGAATGCGGTGCTCGTCGCCGCGGCGTTCCGCATCCTCTCCGGGGTGCGCGCATCAGCGCGGGCACTGTGGAGCGGCGCGTTGCTCGGCGCCATCGCGCTGCTCGTGCTGCAGGAGCTTTCGGGGCTGTTCGTCGGCGGGGCTCGTGCGAACCCACTGCTGACCTCGTTCGCGTCGCTACTGGCGCTCTTGCTGTGGCTGAACCTGTCGACGCAGGTGATTCTGTTGGCGAGCGCGTTCATCACCGTATCGGTGCGCGAGGAGCACGACCGCGTCGCCAGCAGGTTCGGTGCCGAGACGTTCGCCGAGGCAGCGTTGTACGGCGCCGAGCAGAACGTGCGGACTGCCACGGTCGCGCTGCGCGCGGCACAACGCGCGGTCGCCGAGGAACGCGACAAGGACTGAGCCTCGACGGCGCTGCGTGGCTACGGGCAGACGCCTGGTTCGAGAAGCGCCTCGTCGACGGCGATCCGACCGTCCGCCGAGATCTCGGCCACGATGCCCGTGCCGTCGATGCGCAGACCGGTCAGCGTGATCCCGGTCGGCAGCTGATCCGCGATGCACACTCGTTGCGGTCCCGCCAGGGCCGCACCGATGTCGCCGAACATGCCGGCCAGCCGCTGCAGGTCGACCTCGGCACCGGCCACCTCGACGGCGATCGGCGTGAGCATCAGATCGCCGTCATCGGCGCCCGGCGTCATGGTCAGCGCCAGCGGGATCTCGGCGCCGAGCACGGAGATGCCACCGTGAACGGTCACGTCGGGCTCGTCGAGGGTGATCTCGGTGATCGGCAACTCGACGCGTTCGAGCAGGCCGGCGAACTGCGACTGGTCGATAATGACCGTGCCCTCGGCGCCAGCGAGCGCACCACCACGTAGCGGAACCTGCGTCGCTGTCACCTGGGCCGCGCCGGTGACACCGCCGATCGTGACCTGATCGGATGACAGGCGCAGTTCATCGAGCGTGCCGCCGAGCAGCTGCGGCAGCAGCACGCCCTGCGTCTCGACATCGAGTTGCTGATCGGCCGGCAGGTCGAGCGCGTCGATCACCAGTCCCCGTACGGTCGCCGGGACGACCGCGCGGGCGATCACCTCTGCGGCGACCACGAACACGGCGAGCAGCGTCACGACGACGAGCACGACCCACGGCCACCGGGCACGCCGTCGCGACCGTCCGACCGCGGCCGTGTCTGTCATGTCACATCCGCTCGGGCGCCGAGACGCCGAGCAGCTCCAGTCCGTTGCGCAGCACCTGGCCGGTGGCATCGTTCAACCACAGCCGCGTGCGGTGCACCGTCTCGAGCGGGTCGTCGCCCTTCGGGATCACACGGCAGTTGTCGTACCAGCGGTGGTACAGACCGGCGAGTTCTTCGAGGTAGCGGGCCACACGGTGCGGTTCGCGCACCTCAGCGGCGAACGCCACGATGCGCGGGAACTCCTGGAGGGCGCCCAGCAGCGCGCTCTCGGTCTCATGCGTCAGCAGCTCGGGCGCGAAATCGGACCGGTCGACGCCGGAGTCGGCGGCGTTGCGGGCGACGTTGTGCGTGCGCGCGTGCGCGTACTGCACGTAGAAGACCGGGTTGTCATTGGTGCGCTTCTGCAGCAGCTCGGGGTCGAGGTCGAGCGGCGAGTCGGCCGGCGAGCGCTCCAGCGAGTAGCGCAGGGCATCCGCCCCGAGCCAATCGAGCAGGTCGTCCATCTCGATGATGTTGCCGGCACGCTTGCTGAGCCGCGCTCCCCCGATCGACACCATCTGACCGATGAGCACCTCGATGTTCTTGTCGGGGTCCTCGCCCGCAGCGCCCGCAACGGCCTTGAGCCGGTTGACGTAGCCGTGGTGGTCGGCGCCGAGCAGGTAGATCTTGTTCTCGAAGTCTCGGTCGCCCTTGTTCAGGTAGTAAGCGGCGTCGGCGGCGAAGTAGGTGTACTCGCCGTTCGAGCGCCGGATGACGCGATCCTTGTCATCCGTGAAGTCGGTGGTGCGCACCCACACCGCGCCGTCCTCGTCGAAGACGTGCCCCTGCTCGCGCAGGCGGTCGATCGCGCGCTCGATCAGGCTGGGGCCGCCGTCCTCGGCAGCCGCGTGCAGTGTGCGCTCCGAGAACCAGACGTCGAAGGGCACGTTGAAGCGCTCGAGCGAGTGCTGGATCTCGGCCAACTGGTAGGTGTACGCCTGGTCGCGCGCGACGACGAGCTGTTCGTCGGCGGGCAGCTCCAGCAACCCCGGATGCGCGTCGAGCACTCGACGGGCCAGGTCTGCGATGTACTCCCCCGGGTATCCGCCCTCGGGGGTCGGCTCGCCCTTGGCTGCGGCCAGCACCGACTGGCCGAAGCGCTCCATCTGGGCGCCGGCGTCGTTGATGTAGTACTCCCGCACGGCGCGCGCACCACTGGCGAGCAGCAGTCGCACGATCGAGTCACCCAGCGCGGCCCACCGTGTGTGCGCGATGTGCAGCGGCCCGGTCGGATTGGCCGAGACGAACTCGACGTTCACCGAGACGCCCGACTGGGAATCATTGGTTCCGTATGCCGCGCCCGCGTCGACGATGGTCTTGGCGAGTGCGCCGGCGGCACCGGCCTCGAGCCGGATGTTGATGAATCCCGGCCCCGCGACGTCGACCGAGGCGATGCCATCGGTCTCGACCAGCCGGTCGGCGATCTGCTGCGCGAGTTCGCGGGGGTTCGCGCCGAGTCCCTTCGCCAGCCGCATGGCGATGTTGGTCGCCCAGTCGCCGTGGTCGCGGTTGCGGGGGCGGTCAAGGACGATGTCGGATGCCGTGAGCTCCAGCTCTTCGTCGGGTCGTCGCGCGGCCGCGATCGGGACGAGGACGGCGAGGACTGCGGCGGAGAGGGATTCTGGACTCATATCCGCTCTATTCTATGGCTCGCCGCAGCCTGCGAGGATCAGCGGAATGCAGTGAGGGTGTCGGTCAGACGCGTGAGCATGTCCTCATCCGGCCGACCGCCACCGGCCCGCACCGCGAGCATGGCCGCGCCCACGGCGCCGTCGCTCACCGAGCGCATCTGCACCTGCTCAGCGCGGTCTCCCAGCCGCGCGAGGAATGCGTTTCGCAACGGTCCGGGCTGTGCCAGGACACTCCCGCCGATCACGAGGGGGCCGGGGTCGGTGAGCACGGCGGCGAGTGTGTCGGCGAGGCTCTCGCCCGCGGCGGTCAGGATGCCGAGCGCGACGTCGTCGGGGTCATCGAACGCGAGCGGTGCGAGGCCGGCGAGATCGATCGGCGGATGCGAGTACAGCACGCCGATGATCTGCTCCAGCTCCGGCGACCGGCCATTGTGGCGGGTGGTTGTGCGCGCAAGCCCGTGACGGGCGAGCAGGTGCTCGGTCAGGCGGGTGCGGGGCCCCGTGCCGTCCAGGTCCTGCACGACGGCCCTGGCGATGGCCTGGCCGATCCAGAAGCCGCTGCCCCGATCACCCAGCAGCCAGCCCAGACCGTCGGCTGCTCCGTCTATCCGCCCATCCTGCACGCGGATCACGCAGGCTCCTGTGCCCGAGACGAGGGCGTAGCCGAACGTCGATGCTGTTCCGCTGAAGTACGCCGCGAGCAGATCGGCTTCGAACGAGAGCACGCCGCTGAATCCCCGTTCGATGAGCCGGTCCTTCAGCCACGCGTCACCTCCGGCGGCACGCATACCCGCCATCGCCGCCACCACGACCGTCACGTCGGCGAGTGTGCGTGCCGTAGGCGCGAGCGCGGCATCGATGGCCGCCAGCACGCCGTCGGCGGCGAGCGCGGGTCCGGCTGAAATGGGGTTGCCGCGCCCGCCGACGCCGTATCCGAGGCAGTTGCCGGAGGCGTCTGTAAGCAGCGCACGGGTGGAAGTCCCCCCGGCGTCGAGGCCGATGAGGAGCGGTTCGTGATTCATTTGTGATCTTGTCCTGTTTGACGTTTTCGTCGCCTGAGAATAGTTTTCATTCCTACAGGGATCCGGATCGACGACGAGCCGGGCCACTTCGGAAGAAGTTGGAGGCAATGGTGCCACGGACCAACGGCGACGGCAACGGCCGCGGGATGACGATCGCCCGCCGCATCGCGGCACGGCGACGTACGATGCCCGCAGCGATGAGCAAGATCGCCGACGTCGTCACCGAGCATCCGACGGCGCCGGTCGAGCTGACGATCACCGAACTGGCCGAGCGCGCGGGTACCTCCGCTGCGACGGTGACCCGATTCTGCCGCGCGCTCGGGTTCGACGGCTACACGCAGTTCCGCGTCGGCGTGGCGAGCGAGATCGGCCGCGGCGGAGCCGATCAGAGCTGGCAGGCCGATATCGGCCGGGAGTTCGGTGCACACGACGAGGTCGGCAAGATGCTGCAGACACTGGTCGCGTTGCATGTGCAGAGCCTCGAGACCACCGCCGAGCACCTCGATCTCGATGCCGTCCTGCGCGTCGGCGATGCGATCGCCGCGAGCGACCATGTCGATATCTACGGCGTCGGCGGCAGCGGAGTGATCGCCCGGGAGTTCCAGGCGCGGCTGTACCGCATCGGCGTCAGGGCACACAGCTGGTCGGATGTGCACGAAGGGCTCACCAGTGCCGTCATGCAGAACCAGGACTCGGTCGCCATCGGTATCTCCAGCACGGGACGCACGGAAGAGACCGTGCAGATGCTGTCGCAGGCACGAGCGGCCGGCGCGTTCACCGTCGCCATCACGCACGACGCCGAATCGTGGCTGGCCGGCCTCGCCGATGTCTCGCTGTCCACCACCGCGCCGACCCCGTATCTGCGACCGGATGACCTGTCGGTCAAGCACTCGCAGCTGCTCGTGCTCGATCTGCTCTACCTGCTGGTCGCGCAGCAGACGTTCGGCGTCGCCACCACACACCTCGCGGCGAGCGCGATGGCCGTATCCGGCCACCGCCGCGCCACCCGTACCGCCAAGACACCCGTGTTCCAGGAGGAGACCCGATGACCGCTACCCCGACCGACCTGCTGCGTGAGGCGACGACCCGTCTGGAACGCCTCGCGGCGGATGCCGAAGCGGGCGCTCTCGACGACGCCATCGCCCTGATGGTCGGCGCGCTCGATGCCGGCGGCATCCTGCACGCGTTCGGCACGGGGCACTCCGAGGCGTTCGCGATGGAGATCGCCGGGCGCGCCGGTGGATTGATCCCCACGAACAAGTTCAGCCTGCGCGACATCGTCATGTTCGGCGACCGGGACGTCGCCGTACTCGACGGTGAACCACCGCTGGAGCGCGAGCCCTGGGTGGTCGACGAGTTGATGGCGACCGTGACGGTGCAGCCGCACGATGTGTTCCTCATCGCTTCGAACTCCGGCGTGAACGGCTCGATCGTCGGCACAGCCCTGTGGGCCAAGGAGCACGGCCACCCGGTGATCGCCGTGACCAGCCTCGAGCACACTGCGCGGGTCGAGCCCAAGCATCCGAGCGGCAAGCGACTCAGCGAGATCGCTGACGTCGTGATCGACAACCTTGCCCCCTTCGGCGACGCCACCCTCGACGTCTCCGACGGCGTCAGCGCCGGCGCTATCTCGTCGATCACCGCCGCGTTCATCGCGCAGTTGCTCACGCTGGGCGTGGCCCGCACGATCGCCGCGCGCGGTGAGACACCCCCGATGTACATCTCCGCCAACATTCCCGGCGGCGATGAGCACAACTCCGCCCTCGTGGATCGCTATCGCGACCGCATTCGGCGGGGAGCCTGATCGGGATCCCGGTCGGCCCGAAACCCACACACCGATCAACACATAAACGGAAGGTATTGAGATGGAACTCAACGAAGCATCCATCAGCCGTCGCAACCTGCTGCGCGGCGCGGCCGCCGCAGCGGTGCTGCTGCCGTTCGGCGCGACCCTCGCGTCCTGCGCAGCCCCCGGCGGTGGCGGCGGAGGCGGAGACGAACCGGCTGGCGAGGTCACCTCCGACAACCCGTTCGGCGTCGCCGCCAACTCGACCGTCGACGCCGTGATCTTCGACGGCGGCTACGGCATCGACTACGTCCAGAACGCCGCGAGCATCATGGAGGGCAACGCCGGTCTTGACGGTGTCACCGTCAAGGTCTCCGCCTCGACCAAGATCGCCCAGGAGCTGCAGCCTCGGTTCGTCGGCGGCAACCCGCCGGACCTCATCGACAACTCCGGTGCGAACTCGATCGGCTTCAACACCATCCTCGACCAGCTCGAGGACCTGTCCGAGGTGCTCGAATCGAACAACCTCGAAGGCGAGAAGATCGCCGACACACTGTTCGACGGTGTCAAGGCCCCGGGGACGTTCGGCGACAAGTTCGCCGCACTCAACTACGTCTTCACGACGTACGCGGTGTGGTACTCGGGCAGCCTGTTCGAGGAGAACGGCTGGGAGCCGCCGAAGACGTGGAAGGACCTCAAGGCTCTCGGTGCCGCCGCGAAGGAGAAGGACAAGTACCTCTTCTTGTGGGGCAAGGAGGCCGCGACCTACTACCAGACGTTCGTCGTCGACTCGGCGGTCATCCAGGCGGGCGACGATGTGCGTCTGCCGCTGGAGAACCTCGAAGAGGGCTGCTGGTCGCACCCGGCACTGCAGGGCATCCTCACCGAGCTGCACAGCCTCATCGAGGCGGGCTACGTCAAGCCCGGCGGTGCCGGCACGCAGTTCACGCAGGCTCAGGCGCAGTGGAGCCTCGACCAGGAGGCGCTGCTGTACCCGTCCGGCTCGTGGATCGAGAACGAGATGAAGGACACCACGGCAGATAACTTCCAGATGATGGGCGTGCGCGAGATGCCGCTCGACGACAGCGCGACGACCCCGGCGGGCTACATGCGTGCCGAAGCCGGTGAGCCGTTCATCGTGCCCACCAACGCGAAGAACCCTGCCGGTGGCAAGGAGCTGCTGCGCACGATGCTGTCGAAGCAGGCGGCATCCGACTTCTCGAAGAACAAGCTCGCTCCCACGGTCGTCAAGGGCACCGTGCCCGATGACGGTTTCGGGTCGACGGCGCTGGTGTCGCAGGTCGAGATGATCGACGCCGCCGGTTCGGGCATGTTCACCATCAAGTCGTTCAACCTGTACGGCATGAACTCCGACCAGCTGCCGATCTGGAACTCGTTCCTCGACGGCAAGATGAGCGTCGCCGAGATCACCAAGCAGCTGCAGGATCTGACCGACCGGATCCGCAACGACAGCTCCATCGAGAAGATCGAGATCAAGTGACCTCGCAGACCGCCTCTGGTGGTCCCCAGCTGCAGACCGCTGCGGCGACTGCAGCACGCACGGGGCGGCGCAAGCCGCCCCGTGCGGGGGTCCCGCGCAAACTCACGCTCGACTACGTGTCGTTCCTGATCGTGTTCCTGGGTCTCCCGGTCGCGATCTTCCTGATCTTCGTGATCTCGCCGTTCGTCCAGGCCGTCTACTACTCGATGACCAACTGGACCGGGTTCTCGGCGACCATGGACTTCATCGGCGTTCAGAACTTCGTGCGGCTGTTTCAGGATCCGACGTTCCTGCAGGCGATGGGCAACAACGCCCTGCTCGCGATTGTCGTGCCGCTGATCACGATCGCCATCGCCCTGATATTCGCGAGCATGATCACCGTCGGTGGTCCGAGCCACGGACAGGTGCGCGGGCTGAAGGCCTCGAGCTTCTACCGGGTTGTGTCGTTCTTCCCGTACGTCATCCCCGCGATCGTCATCGCGATCCTGTGGAACATGATCTACACCCCCAGCGGTCTGCTCAACGGCCTGATCGGGCTGCTCGGCATCGATATGAACGAGTACGCCTGGCTCGGCGACGAGCGCACGGCCATGGGCGCGACGATCTTCGTGATCGTGTGGAGCATGGTCGGGTTCTACATGGTGCTGTTCGTCGCCGCGATCAAGGGCATCCCCTCAGAGACGCTCGAGGCGGCTCGCATCGACGGCGCAGGTCGATTCCGTACAGTGATCTCGATCCTGCTGCCGCAGATCCGCGACAACGTGCAGACCGCGTACATCTACTTGGGCATCCTCGCCCTCGACGCCTTCGTCTACATGGCCGGTCTGAACGCGACCGGCGGACCTGGCAACAGCACGCTGGTGATGAGCCAGTACCTGTTCCGCACCGCGTTCGAGAAGGGCCAGTTCGGACTGGCCAGCGCGATGGGTGTCGTGCTCGCCGTGCTTACCCTGCTGTTCGCCGCGCTCGTGATCGGCGTGTTCCGCCTGATCGGCGGCAAGGATGAAGGAGGTCGCGCATGAGCACCGACACGCGCGCCGCGATCACGATCGACCCGAAATCAACCTCGCGCAAGGGCCTGCGCACACCGAAGGACACGACGAGCGACAAGGTGGTCGGCGGTCTCTCGCATGGCGTCCTAGCGGTCTGGTCGATCGTGGTCATCCTGCCGATGCTGTGGACCCTGGTCGGCTCGTTCAAGACGACCAAAGAGATCTTCGCCTCGCCGTTCGGACTACCCGCCGACTGGAACTTCGACAACTACGTCAACGCGTGGGTGAAGAACAACTTCGGCGGCATGTTCCTGAACACCGTCATCGTCGTGGGCGTCGCCCTCGTCCTGGTGATGGTGCTCGGCGCCATGTGCGCCTATGTGCTGGCGCGCTTCGCGCTCCCCGGCAGCCGAGTGATCTACTACCTCATGCTCGCGGGCCTGACCTTCCCGGTCTTCCTCGCGATCGTGCCGTTGTTCTTCATCCTGCAGGGTATGGGGCTGCTGAACACTCTGCCGGGTCTGATCATCACGTACGTGGCGTTCGCCCTGCCGTTCACCGTGTTCTTCCTGTTCTCGTTCTTCAAGTCGCTGCCGTACGAGATCCAGGAAGCTGCCTACGTCGATGGCGCCGGCGAGTGGCGGACGTTCTTCCAGGTGATGCTCCCGATGGCCAAGCCCGGAATGGCCGCCATCGCGATCATGAACTTCCTGGGCCTGTGGAACCAGTTCCTGCTGCCGATCTCGCTGAACACGAACCAGGACAACTACGTGCTCTCGCAGGGTATGGCCAACTTCGCCTCGGCCGCCGGCTACCAGGTCGACTTCGGCGCGATGTTCGCCGCGGTGATCATCACGATCGTCCCCGTGCTCGTGGTGTACGTGCTCTTCCAGCGTCAGCTGCAGGGGTCCGTCTCGCAGGGCACGTCGAAGTAGCATCCGTGTTCGCCCGGATCGCCCCTGCCCGCTTCAGCGGCGCGGGGGCGATCCGTGTCTCTTCGTCCACCGCGCCCGAGCTCGCTCGACGCGCCGACTCGCCTACACTCGCCCCATGACCCTGCACCCGCCGACCCGACGGCGCCGCATGGTCATCGCACTCGTCGGCGCGTTCGCCGTCGTCCTCGCGGTGGTCATCGGCATCACACGCCCCTGGAACACACCGGCGGAGACCACGCCGATCGCCGCGGGGCAGGACGGTGCCGTGCCCGCTCCGCTGCACCTTGCCGAACGGCCCCGGGTGCTCGTGTTCGGCGACTCATGGACGTATGGCTCGGCGGCGACCGAGCCGACGCTCGGCTATGCGTACCTGCTCGCCGACCTGATCGGCGGCGAGACCGTGGTTGCAGGGGTTCCGGGCAGCGGCTACCAGCGCCCCGGCCGCAACGGCCCGGCGTACGGTGAGCGCGTGGCGGCCCTGGATGCCACGATCGCGCCCGACCTCGTGATCATGCAGGGATCGATCAACGATCGCCGCGAGGATGCCGCCGGTTACCGCGCCGCTGTCACCGCCGTGTGGGACCAGCTGGCCGCCGTGTTCCCAGACGTACCGGTTGTCGTGCTCGGCCCCGCACCGCATGAGCTTCCCGTCGGCGCATCGACGGCGCGGATCGACCGGGACCTCGCGGATCTCGCCGCCGCGCGCAACTGGTGGTACATCTCGCCGGTGCAGCACGAGTGGATCACCGACCGGAACTACCTGGACGTGATCGATGTCGGCCCCGGACGCAAGCACCCCTCGAACGCCGGCCACGAGTACCTCGCCGAAAAGGTCGCCGAGGCTCTGGCAGAGTTCGCGGATGCGCCGGTGACGGCCGCGGACGGCCCCGAGGAATCGCCTGTCGAGTAGCGACCATCGGTCGAGGCCGGAGACGAAGAAGACCGCCCGGGAATCCGGACGGTCTCTTTGTGTGTGCCCCCGACAGGAGTCGAACCTGCGACCTACGGTACCGGAAACCGGCGCTCTATCCACTGAGCTACGGAGGCGAACTCAACGAGCTTATCAGTTGCCGGGGCCGCCTCTGCGCACCCTCGGCGCGCCCGGGTCGGCTCCGATCAACTGGCCTGGCTCGGTCAGCTGACCTGCAGAGTGGTGATGCACGTGGGCGCCTCGGCACCCCGTGTGGTGATCTCGACGCTACCGGCTTTGCCCTCGGTGGTAACCGCCACGGTCGCGTCGACGTCGCGGGGCAGCCAGTAGCCGATGAATCCGTTGTCGTAGGTCTCGGCCTGCTCGTCGACGTAGACCTCACCGGTGTCGGCGTCGGTGATGGTGATCTGAATATCGGTCTGCTGCATCTCGCCCACGCAGGAGTTGGGTGCGTGGAACGTGCAGTCGTGGGTTTGGGTGGCGAAAGGGGCGAAGGCGATGTAGACCTCGTCGTCGGGCATCGGCAGCAGCACGTCCTGGCCGGACTCGTCCACAAGAACCAGCTCGTCGGGGCGGATCGACGCCTGCAGTGTCTGCGGCCGATCGGTCAGCGCGGTGGTGTCGAGCTTCTCGATGACCTGCTTGGCGTCGAGTCCGTCGAGACCGTGCGCGCTCAACACATCGCTCTGCGAGGCGACGGAGCCGGCTGGTTCAGCAGCGGGCGAGCATCCGGTGATCAACAGGGTGAGGGCGAAGACGCCGGCGGCGAGCGCCGTGAGACGGGTACGCATGGCGCCACGGTAGTCACGACGTCTATGAACGCCCTGGTGCGCGGATCGGCTCAGACCAGAAACATCGGCAGCATGCCGGGGTTGTGCGCGTGCACCAGCACGGCGAAGACGACCGCGTCGAACAGCAGATGCACCGTGACCACGTACGCCAGGGAATGCGTGCGCAGGAAGATCCACCCCTGCAGAAGCGCGAACGGGATCGTCAGCAGCGGTCCCCACTCCCGGTACCCCAGTTCCCACAGGAACGACACGAACACGACGGCCTGCAGGATGTTCGCAGGCACAACGGGCATGTGCCGGCGCAGCAACGCGAAGACCGTGCAGATGAAGAACAGCTCATCCCAGATCCCTACCGCTCCGACGCCGACGAAGAGACGCGCGATGAGGTCGGGAGTGTCGACGACCGGCCAGTTCTGGTAGACCCCGCTGGTGATGAAGTAGAACGGCAGGATCAGCCAGCCCAGAGCCAGCACCCCGAAGAGCCAGATCCATTGCCAGCGCGCCCACCGCTGCCCCGTGCGCCACGGGAACGAGATCGCCCGGTCGCGGTACACGAACCGCGAGATCAGGTACGGCACCAGCACGGCACCGCCCAGCGCCAGCGTGAAGCGCAGCATCGCGAGGTCGTCGAGCTTCGCCTCGAGCGAGATGGCGTGCACGATCACCATGCCCACGGCGATGAGCGACAGGTCGCGTGTCAGCGAGGGGTCGGATGCCAGCATCCGACGTCTCTCGACGACCGCGGCCATCCCGATTCCGGCGACGAGCAGCAGCCATCCCTGCCACGTCCAGCCCAGCACGAAGAACGCCGGTGCCGCCGCGCACACCAGCGCGGCGGCGAGGACGCTGCGCCAGGCGGTGACCGTCACGCGCGCGGTACCCGACGGTACGTGAGGTCGCGGATGTCGCGCCCCTTCGCGATGCCCTTGCGTTCGAACGCGGTCATCACGCGACCGTCGAAGCGGTCGGCCCACTCCCCCTCGAACGCGCGCTCGAACTGCGGTGCCTCATCGAGCACCTCGCGCATCTGCAGGGCGTAGTCCTCCCAGTCGGTGGCCAGGCGCAGCAACCCGTCGTCAGCGATCGCCCGCGCGGCGATCTCGGGGAAGCCCGGCCGGATCATCCGCCGCTTGGTGTGGCGCTTCTTGTGCCAGGGGTCCGAGAAGAAGATCCAGACCTCGGATGCTGCCGCCTCGGGCAGGTACGTCGAGAGCACCTCAGGGGCGTTCGCCTCGGCCAGGCGCAGGTTGCGCGCACCGGCCTTGTCGGCATCGAGCATGGTGCGGGCGAGTCCGGCGCGGAAGACCTCGACGGCGAGGAAGTCGTCGTCGGGTCGTGAGGATGCCGCCGAGACGATCGCGTGGCCCTGCCCGGAACCGATCTCGACGATCAGCGGTGCGGTGCGTCCGTATGCGGATGCCACGTCCAGCCGCGCCTGCGGGTGCACGGATGTGAAGGCGACGTCGCGCGGCACATCGAGCAGGTAGAACGGGGCGAGCTCGGCGAATGCCCGCTCCTGCCCCTCCGACATCCGGCCGCTGCGGCGCACGAACGAGACCGGTTCGTCGCGGAAGGTGCGTGGTTCTGGCATCCCTCCAGGGTACCGGCGCGGGTGTTCAGCCACGGGCGTGCGGCTCGGTGACGAAGTCGATGAGCTCTTCGACCCGCCCCAACAGGGCGGGCTCCAGGTCTCGGAAGGTAGTCACCCGCGACAGGATGCGCTTCCAGGCGTGCGCGATGTCTGTCTGGTCGTCGGCGGGCCAGCCGAATGCCCGGCAGATGCCGGTCTTCCAGTCGGTTCCGCGCGGGATCTGCGGCCACGCACGGATACCCATCGCCGCCGGTGTCACGCACTGCCAGACGTCGATGAACGGATGACCGACGATCTTCAGGTGGGCCCCGTGCGGGCCCCGCATGATCTGATCGACGATCCGGGTCTCCTTCGAGCCGGCGACGAGATGGTCGACCAGCACCCCATACCGGCGCGTCGCCGTCGGCGGCGCCTCGGCCAGCAACTCATCGAGGCGATCGAGCCCCTGCAGGTACTCCACGACCACGCCCTCGACGCGCAGATCGGCACCCCAGACCTTCTCGACCAGTTCCGCATCGTGGCGACCCTCGACCAGGATGCGGCTCGGCAGCGCTGTGCGTGCCCGGTCGTCAGCGGGTGCGTACGACCCCGACGCGGTGCGCCGCGGGCCCGACGGGGCGCGTGCGGGCACGACCAGGCGCACCGGACGCCCCTCAATGAGAAAGCCGCCACCGAGCGGGAAGCTGCGCCGGCGCCCCTTCCAGTCCTCGAGTTCGACCAGCCCCGCCTCGACGCGGGTGATCGCCCCGCAGTATCCGTCGTCGGCGACCTCGACGACGAGATCCCTCTGCGCTGCGACGTCGGTCGTCGTGGGTACACCCCGCTTGCGCCATCCGTCGGCGAGGACGTCGGTGCCGTATCTGTCGTCCATGCCTTCCAGCGTATGCGTCTGCGCCGACAGCGAACGCCGCACGCGCGGATGCTGTCGCGCGTCGGTCGCAGTGCATAGACTCGACGCATGGGGGCTCGGCAGCCGAGTGGAGGGAACACTATGCGAACACGGTGGCTGCTCTCTGCCGCCCTGCTGCTCAGCGCGGCGCTGACTGCCATCACCGGCTCAGCGGCCTCGGCCACCGCTCCGGTGACGCTCGATGCGGGCTACGTCACCGATACCGCCGGGGTGCTCTCGCCCGCGCAGGAGGATGCCGCCGAACAACGCCTGCAGGAGCTGACTGAGAACTCCTCGGCCGATCTGTTCGTGGTGTTCGTCGACGAGTTCTCGTCGCCCGCCGATCGCATCGCCTGGGCCGACACGGTCGCCGAGCAGAACAACCTCGGCCCCGAGCAGTATCTGCTCGCCGTGGCCGTCGAGCAGCGGGCGTACTACATCTCGGCAGCTACCGGCGGCCCACTCAGCGACAGCAGATTGAGCGCCATCGAGGACAGCATCCAACCCCTTCTCGCTCAGAACGACTGGAGCGGCGCGATCGCCCTCGCCGCCGACGAGATCCAGGGCGACGGCGGTGCAGGACTGCTGCGCGTCATGCTGGTGCTGGTGGCGGTCGCCGCCGTCATCATCGTGATCTGGCTGATCGTGCGCGCGATCCGGCGCCGCAGACGCGCGGCCGCGATCCGCGCCCGCGGAGCCATGCCCGCCACCCCCGACCCGAACGATCCGTTCTCGACGCTCACCGATGAGCAGGTGCAGACTCAGGCGGGATCGGCGCTGGTGCAGGCGGACGACGCGATCACCTCGAGCCGCGAGGAACTGGGCTTCGCCATCGCGCAGTTCGGCGACCAGGCGACCGAGGGATTCGCACAGGTCGTCCAGACGGCACGCGAGAAGCTCTCCGAGGCCTTCGGCCTGCGCCAGAAGCTCGACGACGAGATCGAGGACTCCATCCACGACCGGCGCGCGTGGAACATCCGCATCATCGAACTGTGTGACGAGATCGACGACCTGCTCGAGGACAACACCGAGGCGTTCGAAGCGCTGCGCGCGCTGCAGCAGAACGCACCGGCCGAGCTCGAACGCGTACGTGCCGAGCGCGCCGCGCTCACGCCGTTGCTGGCACACGTCGGCCCGGCGCTGACGGCACTGCACGGCGAGTATGACGCGGATGCCCTCTCGACCGTCACGGACAACCCCGAACAAGCGCACGAGCGGGCGATGCTCGCCGACCACGCCATCGAATCCGCCGCAGCGTCGATCGCCGCCGGACAGACCGGCCCGGCAGCATTCGGCATCCGCACCGCCGAGCAGGCCGTCGCGCAGGCGACTCAGCTCGTCACGGCCGTCTCGACGCTCGGTGACGAGCTGCACGCTCTCGAGACGCAGGCCCAGGCGCTCGTCTCTGAGCTGCAGGCCGATGTGACCGCCGCACAGGCCCTGCCCGACCCGGACGGGCAGATCGCCGCCACCGTGAACTCCGTGCGCTCCCGGCTCGCCGAGGCCGCCGCGAATCTCAGCGGACAGTCGCGCAGCCCGCAGCGGATGCTGAGTGCGCTGACCGCCGCCAACACGCAGATCGACGCCGCGATCGCCCGGGGGCACGAGACACTCGCACAAGCCCAGCGCCAGAAGGCGCTGCTGTCGCAGACTCTGGCTCAGGCAAGCTCCGAGGTGCGCGCCGCGCGCACCTTCATCGACACCCGTCGCGGTGGCATCGGCTCCACGGCCCGCACGCGCCTGTCGCAGGCCGAGGCGGCGCTGGACCAGGCGATCGCGGTGCAGCCCTCCGACGAACGCACCGCGCTCTCCGAAGCTGAACGCGCCCTTTCGCTCGCCCGCCAGGCTTCACAGCACGCTCGCAGCGACGTCGACGCGTACGCCCGCCGCGGCGCTCAGGACGGCTGGGCGAGCTGGGGCGGTGACCCCTTCGGCGGCGGCTCCGGTCGCAGCTCGGGCTCCGGAATCGCGGGGGACATCGTCGGCGGCATCATCGGCGGGCTGATCGCCGGCGCAAGCTCCTCACGACGTTCCTCCGGTGGTTCGCGCTCCCGCGGCTTCCGCTCGGGCGGCGGCGGTTTCCGCAGCTCAGGCTTCGGCGGCGGGCGGTCAGGAGGCCGCAGTGGCCGCTCCGGAGGAGGCCGATTCTGACCCCCGCTCATTCCGACTCGACTTCATGATCCCGTCCCCTGAAAGGAACAACCCATGACCAAGCAGTCCATCTTCGGGCGCATCTCGACCCTCGTCCGCGCAAACATCAACTCGCTCCTCGACTCCGCCGAGGACCCGCAGAAGATGATCGACCAGCTCGTGCGCGACTACACGAACAACATCGCCGAGGCAGAGTCGGCCATCGCCGAGACCATCGGCAACCTGCGCCTGCTCGAGCGCGACCACCAGGAGGACGTGCAGTCCGCCAAGGACTGGGGCAACAAGGCCATCGCAGCCAGCCGCAAGGCCGATGAGCTGCGCGGCGGCGGCCACACCGCCGACGCCGACAAGTTCGACAACCTCGCCAAGATCGCCCTGCAGCGTCAGATCGGTGCCGAGCGTGAGGCCCGTGCCGCCGAGCCGCAGATCGCGACGCAGACCGAGATCGTCGACAAGCTCAAGGACGGTCTCAACGGCATGAAGACCAAGCTGGGCGAACTGAAGACCAAGCGCAGCGAGCTGCTCGCCCGCGCCAAGGTCGCCGAGGCGCAGACCAAGGTGCAGGACGCCATCGGCTCGATCAACGTGCTCGACCCCACCAGCGAACTGGGCCGTTTCGAAGACAAGATCCGCCGCCAGGAGGCCCTGGCACAGGGCAAGGCCGAGCTCGCGGCCTCGTCGCTGGATGCACAGTTCGAGAGCCTGGAAGACCTCGGTGAGCTGACCGAGGTCGAGGCGCGGCTCGCCGCGCTGAAGGTCGGCGGCAAGCCGCAGGGCGCCCTCGAATCCGAGTGATTCCCCGGGGCGGATGCCGGTGGCATCCGCCCCATCTCTCCCCCGGAGAACGTCATGACCCGTTTTCTCATCACCCCGCAGTGGCAGGGATCGCCGTCGGCCCGCGCCATGCTGCTGATCGACGGCGCAACAGCGATCTCGGGTGACCTGCCACGCAAGGACACCATCACCCTCGACGTGCCGATGGAGGCCGGTGAGGCGCTCGGTACCGGTGTTCATCGCCTCAGCTCACTGTTGCGCGTGCGCGAACTGCTGCGCGAGACGATGTCGCACTCCGACGAGACGACCATCGTCGTCGGCGGCGACTGCAGCGTCAGCGCCTTCGCGCTGTCAGCGATCGACACCTCCGATCTGGCGGTGCTCTGGTGCGACGCCCACCCGGACCTGCACGACCCCGGCTCCTCCCCCTCCGGGGCGTTCTCAGGCATGGCGCTGCGTGCCGTCCTCGGCGACGGAGAAGGTCAGCTGGCGCTATCGCCCGGCATTCCGCGCGAACGCGTCGTGATGCTCGGCACGCGCATCATCGACGCCGCGGAGCAGCCCGAACTCGATCGGCTGACGCGGTTCTCCCCCACCGACTTCGACGCAGATTCCGTCGCCGAAGCGGTGCGCTCGACGGGGGCGTCGCGCGTCTGGGTGCACATCGACGTCGACGTGCTCGACCCCTCGACGATCTCCGGCGTGTCGGATGCCGCTCCGTTCGGCACCACGACCGCCGCACTGGTCACGGCGATCCGCCAGGTACGCGAGCACGTGCCGCTGGCGGGTGCCACGATCGCCGGCTTCGCTCCGCGCGGCCCCGAGGACGCTGTGCAGGACATGGGGTCGATCCTGCGGCTGATCGGCGCCGTGGCGTGAGCGACGACTGGCGTTCGGAAGCCGAACGCGTTCTGCAGCGCGGGCGACGCCTCGATCGCCGCATCCCCTCGTTCCTGTTGCGTTCCCCGATCAGTCGCTTCGGCTATTGGTGGGGCACCGCCGTCGGCTGGACCTGGGGCACCCTGTGGAGCACCGGCCGTGTCGAGCGACGAGAGGGCCTCTGGGTGTTCCGCGGGATGCCGAAGTGGACATTCATGCGCGGTGGCGTCTGCGTCGGCGGATGCTTCCTGACCGGCGATGCCTCGCCGTCCGATGCGGTGTTGCGACACGAGGCCGTTCACAAGCAGCAGTGGCTGCGCTACGGCTTCCTCACCCCGGTGATGTACCTGTTCGCCGGGAGGGATCCGCTACGCAACCGCTTCGAGATCGAGGCCGGTCTGGAAGACGGCGGCTATGTGCGCCGCCGACGCAATCAGCGCACGCTCAGGCCGTAGCGCTCCGGAGCGGTGATCGCCGTAGCATCCACAGTGAGTGTCTCTGTCAGGTGTTCGATGATGTCGGCCGTGCTCAAGAACCCGCCGAGCAGGGTCACCTCGGTGCGCAGCGCCTCGGGGCCGGCATCGCAGAGCATCTCATCGGCCCACGCGATGGCTGCCCTGGTGAGCGCCTCGCCGGTGGCGCATCGGCGAGCGGAGCCGATCGCTCCAACGGGGCGTGCCCGCGGCAACCAGGTGACAGTCATGCGCGGCGGCGCCGTGACGATGCTGACGTCGCCCGCTTCAGGCACCTCGATGAACACGCGGCCGACCGCACACAGCGGAAGAGTGGCCAGGACCGCCTCGAGTTCGGCGAGCGCGTTCTCGTCGGCCGTGATGAGGTGCTGCACCTGCGGGCGACGGGACGCCCGGCGCGCAGCGCGGGTGCCGGCGGCGGTCTCGACAGTGCTCATGATGCACTCAGTCTACACCCGATGTAGGCATGCCTTACCTACATAGCGCGTCACTCGACGAGGAAGGCCCGCAGCGCGTCGAGCTCGGCGCCCGACATCCCCACCGCGCGCAGGTACTCCGCCGCTGATCCGTAGCGCTCATCGATATCGGCAAGCAGCGCCGCCATCACCGGCGCCGGAGACTCGGTGGCGAGTTGGATCGCATTCCGCGAATCGGGCAGGCGCGTGCGAAAGTACTCCACCACCGCACGTGTGCGCGCCTCGGGCAGTTGCGAGGCCGTGAGCGCATAGTCGGCAACTACGGCACCCCGATCCGCTCCCACGGCGCTCAAGGCCAGTGCCACGGTCACACCGGTGCGGTCTTTGCCCACCGTGCAGTGCACCAGCGTCGGCACACCCTGCGCGATCAGACGTATCGCCTGAGCGAGCCGATCAGCAGACTCATCGACCAGGTGGCGGTACATGCCGGACAAGTCGATGTCCTCGGTGAAGAAGGAAGCGGTCGATCCCAGAAAGAGCGGAATCCGGGTCGTCGGCACCGACGCCAGCGCCGAGGGTTCGGCCCGGACCTCGTCGTCGGCACGCAGATCGACGACGCGCTGCACGCGCCCGGCAAGCAAGGCGCTGCCCGCGGGGGTGAGGCCGGCCAGCTGCCCCGAGCGCAATAGGCGGCCGGCGCGCACCCGACCGGCACCGACGGGAATACCGCCGACGTCGCGGAGGTTGCTGACCCCGGGAACCCGGATGATCGTCATCGGCACGTTCCGGGGCGTCGCGACTGACTCATGGCCCCAGCCTAGGCCAACGGATCCGAGCAGTTCCCCACGGCGGAAATGCAGATAGCCAAGCAGGCAGAGTCAATTATCAGCATTACGATAGTTGTTTCGCGATGTGACGTTACGAATTGATCCCGCATTTCCTGCTGACCCCCGACGGATAGGACAATATCGTCGTGACAACACACGCCGACGAGTTCCGCTACCTGCCCGGCCAGGCCGAGATGCTCGGCGTCGGCCTGCCCGCAGCACGACGCATCGCGCACACGCTACCGGACGGACGCACCCTGAGCGCGCTCGCCTACGGCGACGGCCCCGCCGACGTAACCCTGTTGCACGGCGCCGGCCTGAACGCCCACACGTGGGACACCGTCAATCTTCTGCTCGGGCGCCCCGCCCTGGCGATCGACCTCGCCGGGCACGGCGACTCCTCGTGGCGCGAGGATCTGGATTACTCACCCGGCTCGCTCGCCGACGACGTCGCACATGCCTTGCGTGCCCGCACCACCGTCCCCCAGGTGCTCATCGGGCACTCGCTCGGCGGACTCGCGGCCGCGGTAGTCGCCGCCCGGCACCCCGAGTTGGTCCGTGAACTCATTCTCGTCGACGTGGTTCCCGGCCTCGACACCGATGCCGCTCCCGCTGTGCTGCGCGACTTCTACACCGTGACCGAGTTCGATTCCCGCGACGACGCGGTCGCCCGGGCCCGGTCGTTCGGTTTCGGCGGAACGATCCAGGACACCGAGCGCGGCGTCTTCTTCAACACCCGCGTGCGCGCCGATGGCCGCGTCGAGTGGAAGCACCACTTCGCACAGATCATCGGACACGCCTTCGACGCACTCAACGCCGAGCGACGGGCATCCGACGATCCCTGGCAAGATCTCGTCGCCGTCCCGGCACCGGTGTCGCTCGTTCGCGGTACCCGGGGATTCCTGCGCGACGCCGACGTCACCGAGTTCTCCCGCAGACTCCCTGCGGCAACCGTCGTCACCGTCGACGCCGGCCATAACGTTCAGGAGACGTCGCCGGCATCCCTCGCCGATCTCGCCTCCGCCGCCCTCACCCGAACGCACCGCTGACCCGAGCGACGCGACACAGCACCCCTCCGAGAGGACCTACCCTTGTTTTCCTTCACCCGCGCACGTCAATCCGGACGCGTCGCCGCGATCGCCCTGATCGCCACCGGCGCGCTCGTGCTCAGCGCCTGCAGCAGCAACGCCCCCGAAGCGACGCCGACGGCCACCGGCGCACCCGACCCGGATGCGACCCTCAGCGTCGGCCTCGTGCTCGAACCCACCAACCTCGACATCCGGCACACCAGCGGCGCCGCCCTCGAGCAGATCCTGGTCGACAACATCTACGAGGGCCTCGTGACCCGCACTCAGGACAACGAGATCGTCGAGCGCCTTGCCAGCGCATACGAGATCTCGCCCGATGGCCTCACCTACACCTTCACGCTGAACGACGACATCACGTTCCACGACGGCAGCGAGCTCACCTCAGCCGACGTGGTCGCCTCGTACAAGGCCGTCCAGTCCGACGCGGCAGTGCAGGGCAATGCGCAGTTCGCCGGTGTGGACTCGATCGATGCCCCGGACGCGACGACGGTGGTCATCACTCTCACCGAGCCCGACCAGAACTTCCTGTTCACTCTCACCGGCCCCGCAGGACTGGTGTTCGCGAAGGGCGACAAGACTGACCTGAAGACCGCTGAGAACGGCACGGGTCCCTTCGTGCTCGACCGCTGGACCAAGGGCAGCTCGATCAGCTTCGACCGCTTCGACGAGTACTGGGGAGAGCAGGCCACCGTCGCCGAGGTGGTCTTCCACTACATCCCTGACTTCACCGCCGGCGTGAACGCGGCGCTGGACGGCACGCTCGACGTGCTCACGGCAGTCGACCCGAATCTGGTGCCGCAGCTCGAAGAGACCGGTGAGTTCGTCGTCACCACCGGACGCACCACCGACAAGGCCACTCTCGCCTTCAACAACGCCCAAGCCCCGCTGGACGATGTGAAGGTGCGAGAAGCGCTCCGCCTGGCGATCGACCACGACGCGCTCGTTCAAGCCGTTGGGGCCGGGCAGACGATGTTCGGGCCGATCCCCGAACTCGATCCCGGCTACGAGGACCTGTCCGACGTCGCGCCGTACGATCCGTCGCGTGCACGAGAGCTGCTGGCTGAGGCCGGCCACGAAGAGCTCGACCTCACCCTGACGATCCCGTCGTTCTACGGCACGACCGCCGCTCAGGTGCTGATCTCGGACTTCGCGAAGGTCGGTGTATCGCTCGAGGTCAAGCGCGTCGAGTTCGCCACCTGGCTCGAGGACGTCTACACCAACCACGACTACGAGCTGAGCTTTGTGCTGCACGTCGAGCCGCGCGATTTCGGCAACTGGGCCAACCCCGACTACTACTTCGGCTACGACAACGCCGAGGTGCAAGACCTGTACACGCAGGCACTGACCGAGACCGACGCCGAGCGTTCCGCCGAGCTCCTGGCCGAGGCCGCTCGCCTCGTCTCCGAAGATCACGCCGCTGACTGGCTGTACAACGGCGCCACCCTGACGGCGCTGCTGCCCGGCGTCTCGGGCTTCCCCGAGGACTCGATCAACTCGCGTATCGACCTCGCCGGCGTCACGAAGACCGCAGACTGACCTGTGCTCCGTTACACGCTCACACGAGGAGCCCTGCTGGTCGCAGGGCTCCTCGTGTCGAGCGTGATCATCTTCCTGACGCTGCGTGTCCTCCCCGGCGACGTCGCCCAGCTCATCGCCGGCACACAGGCATCCGCAGAGACGGTCGAGGCGCTGCGGCAGTCGCTCGGTCTGGACCGGCCACTCATCGTGCAGTACCTGGAATGGATCGGCGGCGTTCTGCGCGGTGACCTCGGCACCTCGCAGCTCAGTGGCGCCTCGGTCTCGGCGGAACTGCTCGAGAAGGCACAGGTCACCGTGCCGCTCGGGCTGATGGCGCTGACGATCGCCCTGCTCATCGCTGTACCGTTCGGCATCGTCTCGGCCATGCTGCGCGGCCGCGCCGGTGGCACGGCGATGAGCGTCAGCGCGCAGGCCGTCGCGGCCGTCCCGGTGATCTGGGCCGGCATGATGCTCGTCGTCGTCTTCGCCCACTGGCTCGGGTGGCTGCCCGCGCAGGGCTTTCCCCGCACCGGCTGGGCGACGCCCGGCAAGGCCTTCGAGGCGCTGCTGCTGCCGGCGTTGACGATCGGCCTCGTCGAGGGCGCCATGCTGATGCGCTTCGTGCGCAGCGCCACCCTGCAGGCGGCGGGCCAGGACTTCGTGCGCACCGCAGCAGCCAAGGGACTCACCCGGCGCCGCGCCCTGGTGCAGCACGGCATCCCCGCTGTCGGCCTGTCGATCGTGACGGTGCTCGGCCTGCAGATCGCGGGGATCATCGTCGGCTCGGTCGTGATCGAGCAGCTGTTCACCCTGCCGGGCATCGGTCGGATGCTGGTTGCCGACGTCGGCACCCGTGATCTCGTCAAGGTGCAGAGCGAGTTGCTGGTACTCACCGGGTTCGTGCTGATCATCGGGTTCATCGTCGACCTGGTGCATCACGCCATCGACCCGCGACAGAGAGAGGCCGCTTGATGCCCCGCTGGATGCGCGTGCTGCTGTCGTCGGCGACCGGCTGGTTCGGCATGGTCGTGGTGCTGACCGTCGCGCTGACCGCCCTGGTGTCGCTGGTGTGGACGCCTTTCGACCCGATGCTCACGGATGTCAAGGGGCGCTGGGCGCCCCCGGGGTGGCCCCATCTGCTCGGCACCGATGCGACGGGCCGCGACATCCTCAGCCTGCTGATGGCAGGAGCACGCACCACCGTCTTCGTCGCCGTGGGCGCCGGCATCGTGGCCACCGCGGTCGGCATGCTGCTGGCGGCGCTGGGCGCACTCACGGCACGCTGGATGCGCGAGACCGTCGCGGTCCTGGTCGACATCTTGATCGCCTTCCCTGTGCTGATGATCGCCATGATGATCTCGGCGGTCTGGGGCGGTTCACTGTGGGTGGTCGTGATCTCGGTCGGCATCGGGTTCGGCGTGAGCATCGCGCGCGTCACCCGCCCCGAGCTGCGCCGTGTGCAGAAGAGCGACTTCGTGCTGGCCGGACGCGCCAGCGGATTGACGGCCGGGCAGAACCTCGTGCGTCACCTGCTGCCGAACGTGGCCCCCGTGTTCATCGTGCAGCTGTCGTGGTCGATGGCGGTGGCCGTTCTCGCCGAGGCCGGTCTGTCGTACCTCGGGTTCGGCGCCTCGCTGGCCGATGCCTCGTGGGGCACGCTGCTGGCCGAGCTGCAGCGCTACATCGGCGTGCATCCGCTTTCGGTGGTGTGGCCGGGCCTGGCGATCACGATCACCGTTCTCGGCCTGAACCTGCTCGGCGACGCGCTGCGCGAGGCCACCGATCCGACGCTGTCGCGCCGCGCGGCGCAGGTGCATGTGCCGGAGGTGGTGGCATGAGTCTGCAGGTGGAGGACCTGGTCGTCGAGATCGGCGGGCGGCGCGTGCTCGACGGTGTCTCGTTCGAGGTGAGCGACGGTCAGCGTCTTGGCCTGATCGGCGAGTCCGGTTCCGGCAAGTCGGTGACGGCGCTCGCTGTGCTCGGGTTGCTGCCGGAGGGCGCGGTCGCGCGCGGCAGCGTCCGCTGGAACGGCATCGAGTTGCTGGGCATGCGCGATCGCGAACTGGCTGAGCTACGCGGCGACGAGATCGGGATGGTCTTTCAGGAACCGCGCACCGCCCTCAACCCGATCCGCACCGTCGGCCGTCAGATCGCTGAGGCCATCCGCATCCACGAACGCGTGCCGCGGAGGCAAGCGCGCGAGAGGGCGATCGCCGAGGCCGCCCGCGTGCACCTTCCCGACCCCGAGACCGTCGTCGACCGCTACCCGCACCAACTGTCGGGTGGCCAGCGCCAGCGCGTCGCGATCGCCATGGCGCTGGCCTGCCGGCCACGTCTGCTCATCGCCGATGAACCGACCACCGCACTGGATGTCACGATCCAGGCCGAGATCCTTCGGCTGCTGCTCTCGCTGGTCTCGGAAGAGGGCATGTCGCTGGTCTTCATCACCCACGACCTTGCCGTCCTCTCGCAGGTGGCCACGCATGGCGTCGTTCTCGATGCGGGCACGGTTATCGAGTCCGCACCGATCGGCACTCTGCTGTCAGCACCGCAGGCACCGGTCACCCAAGCGTTGCTGCGCGATGCGACCGCCACCCTGTGGCGTCCCGAGGGAGGCGCATCGTGACGCTCATCCGCGCCGAGGGCCTGAGCAGGCGCTTCCCCGTGCCGAAGCGGCACGTGTTCGAGAAGCAGCGCGAGTCGACGGCGCTCGAGCCCACCGACCTCGAGATCGCCGAGGGCGAATCACTCGGCCTGATCGGAGAGTCGGGTTCGGGTAAGTCGACACTGATACGGCTGCTGCTGGGCCTTGACCGTCCGTCCGGCGGTCGCGTGATCGTCGACGGACGCGATGTGGATGCCACGGCGCGCGCCCGTTCGCTGCACTGGTTGCGGCGCCAGACCGGGCTCGTGTTCCAGGACCCGTATGCGTCGCTGGACCCGCGCATGACCGCGGGGCAGATCATCGCGGAGCCATTGTGGGCGCTCGATGTCCCCGGCGACCATCGTGCGCGCGTGCGCGATGTGCTCGTGCAGGTCGGCCTGGACGCCGACATGGCCGATCGTCATCCGCACGAGTTCTCGGGCGGCCAGCGACAGCGCATCGCCATCGCGAGGGCGATCGCCCACCGCCCGCGCATCCTCGTCGCTGATGAGCCGATGTCGGCGCTCGATGTGACCGTCCGCGCCCAGGTGCTCGCGCTCTTCCAGCAGTTGCGCGCCGAGCAGGGACTCACTCTGATTGTCGTGTCGCATGACATCGGTCTCGTGCAGAACCTCAGCGACACCGTCGCGGTGATGAAGGACGGCCGCATCGTCGAGCGGGGCACCACCGCCGCCGTGCTGCAGCATCCGCGCGAGGACTACACGCGCCAACTGCTCGCTGCGATCCCGTCCATCCGCCGTCCCTGAGGCGGCCGGTGCGTGCTCAGTGCTCGCCCGCCACCCGCCAGTCGATCTCGGCGGCGCCGTGCTGCTCGAGCAGGGCGTTGGTGCGCGAGAAGGGCCGCGACCCGAAGAACCCGCGCCGCGCCGACAGCGGTGAGGGGTGCGCGGACTCGATCGTCGGAACATCGCCGAGCTTCGGTTTCAGGCCTGAGGCGTCCTTTCCCCACAGGATCGCGACGAGTGGTTCACGGCGCGCGACGAGCGCACGGATCGCCAACTCGGTCACCTTCTCCCATCCCCACCCGCGGTGGGATGCGGGGGCGCCGGGCCGCACGGTGAGCACGCGGTTCAGCAGCAGCACGCCCTGGTCGCTCCACGCGGTGAGATCACCGTGGGGTGCAGGAGGGATGCCCAGATCGCTCTCGCGTTCGCGATAGATGTTCACCAGACTGCGCGGCAACGGCCGTACCTCGCGGTCGACGGCGAACGACAACCCGATGGCGTGTCCCGGTGTCGGATACGGGTCCTGGCCGGTGATCAACACGCGCACGTCGTCGAACGGGCGCTGGAACGCGCGCAGGACGTACTCGTCGGCGGGTAGGTGTCCGATCCCCACGGCCTGCTCGGAACGCAGCCGGTCGCCGAGTGCGTTCAGCAGGGGTTGCGCCGGCGCGAGCGCGCGCGCCCAGCCCGGGTCGATCAGGCCCGCATCGGCCAGCTCTCCGAGGGACCGCACCATCAGTCGACGTCGGTGCGCACGTGCAGCGGGCCACGGGCGAGCAGGTGCTGCGCGGACTGCGCCACCGGACGCATCGTGACCAGGTCGAGATTGACCCGGCGCGGTGCGCTGAGTGCGTACGCGATCACGTCGGCGACGTCCTCGGCCAGCAGCGGCTCCTCCACGCCCGCGTAGACGGCCTCGGCCGCGACGCTGTCGCCGCCGAGTCGGTTGAGCGTGAACTCCTCGGTGTGCACCATGCCCGGTGCCACCTCGACGACCCGGATCGGCTCCCCGTTGAGCTCCTGGCGCAGCACCTTCACAAGCATCGCCTCCGCGGCCTTCGCCGCGTTGTAACCCGCACCACCGGGGTACGCCGTCTGAGCGGCCGTCGATGTCACGAAGACCGTGTCGGCGTGGCCATCGTCGGCCGCCGCGCGTCGCAGCAGGGGCAGGATGCCCGAAACCAGCCGCTGCGTCGCAAGCACGTTGGCGTCATACATCCACTGCCAGTCGGCGACCGAGCCCGCCTCAACGCTGTCGGTGCCACGGGCGCCACCGGCCACCTGCACCAGCGCGTGCACGGGACCGGTCTTCGCCAGCTCGTCGATCAGGGCATCCACCGCGCGCTGATCGGTGAGATCGCAGGCGATTCCGGTCGCACCGGTCTCGGCGGCGAGCACCGCGAGCCGCTCCTCTCGCCGGGCTACCCCGACAACGTCCCAACCGCGGGCGCGCAACGCACGCACCGTCGCCTCTCCGATACCCGTGCTCGCTCCGGTCACCACGGCTCGTCTGTTCACCATGCCTCCACCGTACGTCCTTTGCCACGGGCATCCGACTCCGGCGTGTTACGTAACATTTCTGGGCGCTTGTTGACGCGTGCGCCGCATCCGTACTCTCACTACAAGGCATCCGCCGCTCGACCCCTACCCGCACCCTGACCTCGGGAGAACCTCATGTCCGCAACTGAGAACTGGCGCTTCGAGACCAAGCAGATCCACGCCGGCGCCGCACCCGACCCGGTCACCAAGGCGCGCGCCACGCCGATCTACCAGACCACCTCCTACGTGTTCGACAACGCCGACCACGCAGCGAACCTGTTCGCCCTGGCAGAGTTCGGCAACATCTACACCCGCATCCAGAACCCGACCCAGGACGTGCTCGAGCAGCGCCTCGCCGCACTCGAAGGGGGCACCGGCGCCCTCGTCCTCGCCAGCGGCCAGGCTGCAGCGACCTTCGCCGTGCTCAACGTCGCTCAGGCCGGCGACCACATCGTCTCGTCGTCGTCGATCTACGGCGGCACCTACAACCTGTTCAAGTACACGCTCGCCAAGCTGGGCGTCGAGGTCACGTTCGTCGAGAACCAGGACGACGCGGAAGAGTGGCGCGCGGCGGTGCGCCCGAACACCAAGCTGTTCTTCGCCGAGACGATCGGCAACCCGCAGATCAACGTGCTCGACATCCGTACCGTCGCCGACGTCGCCCACGAGAACGGTGTTCCGCTGATCGTCGACAACACGATCGCCACCCCCTACCTGATCCGTCCGTTCGAGCACGGTGCCGACATCGTCATCCACTCCGTCACGAAGTTCCTCGGCGGACACGGCACCACCATCGGCGGCGCGATCATCGACGGCGGCAGCTTCGAGTGGTCCAAGAACGTCGAGAAGTTCCCGGGCCTGACCGAGCCCGACCCCTCGTACCACGGCGCCAGCTACACGACCGCGGTCGGTGACGGCCTGGCGTACATCATCAAGGCGCGCGTGCAGCTGCTGCGCGACCTCGGCTCGGCGATCGCACCGCAGAGCGCGTGGAACCTGCTGCAGGGCGTCGAGACGCTGTCGCTGCGCATCGAGCGACACGTGCAGAACGCCCAGCTGATCGCCGAGTGGCTCGACGACCACGACGACGTCGCCTCGGTGAACTACTCGGGACTGCCCTCGTCGCCCTGGTACGCGAAGGCCAACCAGTACGCTCCGAAGGGTGTCGGCGCAGTGCTGTCGTTCGAGCTCAAGGGCGGCGTCGAGGCCGGACGCGAGTTCGTCAACAGCCTGTCGCTGTTCAGCCACCTCGCCAACATCGGCGACGTGCGTTCGCTGGTCATCCACCCGGCGTCCACCACCCACTCGCAGCTGTCGCCCGAGGCGCAGCTCGCCAGCGGAGTCACGCCCGGCCTGGTGCGTCTGTCGGTGGGTCTGGAGAACATCGACGACCTCAAGGCCGACCTGGACCACGCACTCGCCGCTGCGCGTCGCGTAACCGAGGCTGCTCGCGCCTGACATCGGCACCTCCTCCGGCGGGCCCCACCTCTCCTGGTGGGGCCCGCCGTCGTCTTTCACGGCCGCGCTGTGTAACCTGCCGGCACGACCCGCACGCGCAGGCGAGAATGGAAGCATGGACTGGCAGACGACCTCCGAGGACACGGTGCCGTCGGCTCCCGTGACCGAAGCCGACGTGCGTCTGCTGCGCGCACGCCCGCCCGCCACCGGCGCCTGGCGCGACGGCGATCCGGTTGGCGACCGCCGGTTCACCGTGTTGAGCGACCTGCGCACCGAGAACGGTGACCATCTGCCGGTCGCGCGCATCGCCTGGGAGTCCTGGGGGCAGCTGAACGCGGCCCGCGACAACGCGGTCCTGATCCTGCACGCCCTGACCGGCGACAGCCACGTGCGCGGTAACGCCGGCCCCGGGCATCCGACTGCGGGCTGGTGGCAGGACATCGTCGGCCCAGGAGCGGCGATCGACACCGACCGGTGGTTCGTGATCGCTCCGAACATGCTGGGCGGATGCCAGGGTTCGACGGGCCCGGCGAGCATCGCCCCCGACGGACGCGAGTGGGCGTCCCGCTTTCCGTACCTGACCATCCGCGATCAGGTCAGCGCGCAGATCCGCCTCGCAGACGAACTGGGCATCGACCGCTGGGCCGCCGTGATCGGTGGCTCGATGGGCGGCATGCACGCCCTGGAGTGGGCAGTCATGCAGCCCGAGCGCGTCGAACGCCTCGCCGTGCTGTCCTCTCCCCCGGTGACGACGGCCGATCAGTTGGCGCTGAACTTCGTGCAGCTGGAGACCGTGCGGATGGACCCGCGTTTCGCCGGCGGCGAGTACTACGACGCCGGTCTCGGAGACGGCCCGCACCGCGGGCTCGCACTTGCCCGCCGCATGGCGCTGCTGAACTACCGCAGCCCGATCGAGCTGAACCAGCGCTTCCAGCGCTCATGGCAGTCGGGGGTGTCGCCGTTGGGTCGCGGCGGCCGGTTCGCGGTCGAGTCGTACCTCGATTTCCACGGCAACAAGTTCACACGGCGCTTCGACGCGAACAGCTACATCACAGTCGTCGAGGCGATGAACTCGCACGACATCGGACGCGACCGGGGCGGCGTCGAGCAGGCGTTGCACACCATCACCGCCCGTTCCCTGGTGCTCGGTGTCGATACCGACCGGTTGTTCCCCGTGGACGGGCAACAGCGCATCGCGCGCAGCATCCCGAACCTGATCGACGACGAGGCGGTCGTACTCACCAGCGACTTCGGGCACGACGGCTTCCTGATCGAGACCGACCTCGTCGGCGCGCACCTCGAGCGGCTCCTCGCGTCATAGCGGTGTGCGCGGCACGGATGCCGTCAGCTGCGCTCGTACACCCAGGGCAGCGCGTCCATCGTGAGCCGGTGCCGCGCTCCGACTGCGCCCGGGGCGTCCGGATAGTCCTCGTCGCCCGCCCACATCGCGCGTCGTCCGGTGGCGGTGCTGAGCATGCGTGTCTCGTACCGGGCGAGCTCACCGGCCGCGGCGAAGGCCGCATCGACGCTGGCGTGCGCAAGCAGCCCGCGCAGCGTCACCCAGGTCGGTGGGAACAGGGCGAGGCTGCCCGCGGCGTGGGCGTCAAAGGCACGTTGCGGGGTCATCCAGGCCGCATCGACGATCTCGCCGGGGTTGACGCGCACCTCGTCCCCGTGTTCGCGCGCCAGGAAGAACCAGGTGCGATAGCGCACCGGGGTCTCGGCCGGCGGCACCCACCGCGAGAGCGGCCGCAGCGAGTGCACCCGGATCGCCGCTTCCTCCTGCGTCTCACGCGTGGCTGCATGACGGGCGGCATCCGCTTCATCGCGTGCGCGATCGCGGTCGGCGGAGTCGACGCGCCCTCCGGGGAACACCCAGGCGTCGGCGAACGACCCCGAAGATGGACGGCGCAGCAGCAGCGTCTCCAGTCCGTCGACACCGTCGCGCAGCACGACTGCGGTGCCGGCGATGCGAATGCCGGCGGCAATACCGCCCTGCTCGGCGAAGTCCACCGGGCTACTCTACGTCGTCGCGACGCTGCGCGTCCGATCTTCTGGCGTGCGGCTCACCGTCGGAACCCGGTTCTCAACTGTGTTTCGTGCACTCATTTCCGAATTCCGGTAGCAGATAACAACATTTTCTGCCAGCTCCCGATGACTAATTCTCCACACGAACCGAGCACCGAGAACGCCGCGCAGGAAAGTCGATTCCTCGGGCCGCGAGTCGCGATTCACCTGTTCCATTCGGTAGAATACTGGTTGGCGTATCAGGTGCACACGGAAATCAATCCGTCATCTCCGCGCTGCAAGTCGAAGGAGATGCGCATGAGCGCGAGAATAGGTATGGTCGACGACCATCCCGCCGTGGTTCTCGGCGCGGCAGCCATAATCAATGCGCACCCACGCCTCAGGATGGTAAAAGCGGCTCGAACAGCCCAAGAACTCGTGGACAGCAGGAGTCCGTTCGATCTGATCCTGCTCGACCTCCAGCTCGCTGACGGTTCGACACCTGCTGAGAATGTGCTAAGACTCGGCGCACTCGGAGCGCCGATCCTTGCTTTCACCGGCGGAGAACGACCAGAACTCGTTCGAGCAGCCGCACGGGCCGGCGTCGCGGGCATGATCCGAAAGTCCGAGCATCCCGACGCTCTTGTCGCGACGCTACTCGCAGTTCTACAGGGCCGGCCCGTCGCCACCCCCGACTGGGCAGCCGCACTTGACGAGGACCGAGACTTCGTCCGCGCACAGCTCAGTCCGCGAGAGGCCGAGGTGCTGGCGCTCTATGCATCCGGCGAGACCGCGGAGCGCGTTGGCTCGGAACTGCACATCTCCCGGGAGACCGTGTTGGATCATATCCGCCGTATCCGCGCCAAGTACGCCTCCATCGATCGCCCGGCCCCCACCAAGGTTGATCTGTTCAGACGCGCCGTGGAGGACGGACTGGTCGGACAGCGGGAGTGATGGGGGTCGACAACGAAGCCACCGCACGTGCAGATCGGCAGACAGGGTGGCTGATCGCGCTGTGTGCGGTCGTGTTCCTCGCCACGCGAGCTTCGCTCGCCTGGTCCCAGGTCGACGAGTTCTCGCTCTGGTGGCTCGTTGCATCCGGCGTCGCCGCGGGCTCGTTCCTGACCATGGCGGTGTTCGGCCGCCAATTGCCGATGCCCATCCTGCGCGTGCTGTGGTTGTGGACGCCGCTGTTGCTGCTGGCGCTGCAGCTGCTCTCATATGCGGCCTACCAACACCCTGGGGGCGATGCCCTGCCCTGGGTATGGTCGCTCGAAGCGGCGGCCGGGAGCATGCTCGTGCTGGTGCTCAGAGCTCGCTACGCATTCGCCCTAGCCGTGTTCTCAGGTGTCAGCGTTGCCCTCTCCGCGTGGCTGTTCGCCGGTGCGGTTCCCTCAACGATCCTGGAGGTGACGCCTCCTCACGTCAGCAACATCGCGTTCGTCGCGATCTTCCTGGGCATCCGACAGCGCATCACCGCGCTCAACGAGAGCGAAACCCTCGCCCGCGAGGCGTCGGAGAGAAGCGCGCGTGCCGTTGCAGAGACTGCTCAGCGAGCCCGACTCGGACGGGTCGTACACGACGAAGTGCTCTCCGTGCTTCTCGCTGCCCGAATGTTCCACGGCGCGACGCCGGCCGCGCTTCGAATCGAAGCGACGCAGGCGCTGGCCGTTCTCGACAGCGCAGATCCCGCCCCGGGAAGCGCGGAGGTCCCGGCGGACGCCGCACTGGCACAGCTGCAGAGCCGTCTGCAGAGGATCGCCCCTCAGACCGGCTTCATCCTGCGGCATGACGACGGGCAGGTGTCCGTGCATGCGGTAACGCATATGGTCGCCGCCGTCGCAGAAGCGTTGAGGAACGCGGTGCGGCACGCCCGCGCGACGACCATCACAGTCCAGGCAACGGTCACTGGCGGGGGTATCCACGTCATCGTGACGGATGACGGAGTGGGTTTCGATGAGACAGTTCTGAACGATGCCGCCACGCGGGGGCGCTTGGGTGTGGCTGAGAGCATCCGCGGGCGGATGAGAGACATCGGCGCAGAGGCCAGCGTCCGCTCCACGCCCGGACGAGGAACGGAGATTCAGCTGAGGTGGGAACCATGACGAACCACTCACCCCGAACACGTCGGCCGCGTTCTCGCTACTACGCATCCGAAACGGCAAGGGAGACCGCGCGCGGAACCGGAGCCTCGGGACTCGCGAGCTCAGCGGCCCGGTGGACGATTGTCGTCGCGTGGTTCTGCATCGTGGCATCCGGAGTACTCGATGGCGCATTCACCCCTCTCAACGTCTGGGTACCGGTCGCCTACCTTGCCGCCTTCGCCGGCATCTTCGCCCTCACGGATGCCCGCGACAGTCCCCTCCTCGGCGCTCGCGCCCTAGCGGTGCCAGCGCTCTCTATCGTCTCGACACTCCTGATCCTGCTCGGAACCCAAGGCACCGAGGCCTATTGGCTGGTCAACTTCGCCAGCTATCTCACAGCGCTCCAGATTGCGCGCGGGAACACGGCCGCGGGACTGTCGGGGGCCGTGCTGCAGGCGGCCTGCGTGGGCGCCTGGGCCGTCGTGACGGAACAGTCGAGCACTGTCGTCGTATCGATGCTCACCATTCCCGCAACAGCGCTCATCCTCAGCGCGGTCTGGAGAACCGTCTTGCGCGGGATCGTGCAGCGCGAACGCTCTCACCGATCGGATAGCGCGGAAGCAGAGCGCGTTGCCACAGCGGCAGCTACCGCAGCGGAGAAGTACAGGCAGGAGTTCGAGTCGATCGGAACGCTGGTGAGACCGACGCTGCAACGGATCAGCGCCGGCGAGCCGATGACCGATGACCTTCGCACGGAAGTCGTGCTGCTCGAGGCGCGCGTTCGCGATCGGATCCGTGCGACTCGACTGCAGCACCCGCTCTTGGTCGCTGCAGCTTCCCGCGCGAGGAGTCGTGGCATCACTGTGACGATGCTCTCCGATGCCGCAGAACTGCGGATGATCGGCGATGAGGCAGCGAGGACACTCGCTGGGGAACTCGACGCCGCAGGGGCGGTGACAAGGGCGACGATCTCAACGACTCTGCGCGATCCCTCGCGAATCACCCTGGTCCTCGACGGGCCACTGAGCCACAGGCGGCTTCACGTGCGGGATATCTCAGGCGATGAACCTCGAAACGGGGGGCCAGCACTGTTCCCGCTACGACCGGGTCTTTAGCGTCTCTTCCGTGATCGCGGCGCGGTGGGACGTCGCAACGCCCACATCAGATAGACAGAGGTGAGCAGAACGCAAGCCGCAAGCGTTGGCGCCCACCACGGAAATCCGGGCACATCGGGGCTGGAGCCCGCCGCTGCGATGTCGCCGGCCGGCGTTGGCGTCACACGCTCTCCCGTGACCAGAATGCGTTGAGTGTTGATCCCGAGAGGTGTGCACGTAACGAGCGTGACAAGGTCCGCATCGGGAACGAGCCGGAGCGTCTCTGTGTCGGTCGGCTCCACGACCTGGGTCTCGCGAACTCGGTAGGTCAGTACATCGCCGTACACCTCGATCGTGAACGTGTCCCCCACAGCGACTCGATCGAGATTGGTGAACATCTCAGCATTCGCGAGACCACGATGCCCGGTGAGCACCGAATGGGTCGATGCGCCACCGACCGGCAGGCTGGTTCCCTGAAGATGCCCGATCCCTTTCAAAAGGGTTTCATCGCTGGTGCCATGGTAAATGGGTAGATCCGCCGAGATCTTCGGAATCTTTATTCTGGACATCAGTCCGCTGCTATTCGCAGAAAGTAACTGCTCGTAGTCAATCTTCGCGCTCGACTGGCCCTCCCCCGAAGGCACATTCGAGTTCGCTTCAAGAACTGCTTGCCCCGTGAGCCCCGCATTGTACAATCGCGCGAGACCAAGCTCCTCATCAATGCCCTCCGCGGGGAGCAACGTCACCTCATCGGACATTTGCGAAATCAACTGAGACTGCTGATACTGCGTGATCCACGCGGATGCTGTGGGATAGAGAACGGTCAGCACCCCGGCGAGGAACACGATCGCGACAACAACGGGAACGAAGACATCGACACGAGCGCGACGGCTCGGACTCGCGGTCACGGCCGGCGCGCCGGTGCCGGGAACAGTTGCTCCCGACACCGGCGCGCCTGCCAGGTCACTCTGCTGCGTCAAGACGTCAGTTGGTCTCGACGGCTGCCTGACGCCGACGGCTCATCGAGTACATCGCCAGCCCCGTCGCGATCAGCAGCAGCGCGCCGCCACCGATCATCAGCGAAGTGGTGCCCTCAGCACCGGTGAGCGGCAGCGTGAGCTGCGACTCCTGCGCGTTCGGCACCGACACCGACACCGGCTGGGTGAGCGAACCGGCGTTCACGACGACCTCGATAGGAGTGCTGTCGAGGATGTAGCCGGCCGGGGCGACGGTCTCAACAAGCCAGTACGTCTGGCTGCTGGTCGCCGTCTCGCCGGCCCAGAGGCCGGGGATCGAGACGGTGCCGTCAGCACCGGTCGTGAACTCGGTCGCGCCGTTGGCGACAATCGGGTTGGTGCCGGCGAGGGCGTCGGCTTCGGTCGCGTAGACGCTGAACGATGCTCCCGCGAGAGTCGCGTTCACATCGCCTGTGGCGTGCTTCAGGATCGCCACATCGCCCCAGTAGGTGTTGACCTCGTTGGTTTCGGTGCCCGACCCCGTGGTCGGCTCGTTGATGAACACGGTGGCCGTGTTGGGGATGTCTCCCAGCCCGTGGACGGTCGTGTCGAACTCGAGCGTGACGATGCCGCCGGGGGCAGCGGCCAGCGACGTCAGGGCAGCTGCATCAAGGCTGACGGCCAGAGTGCCGCCCCGGCCGTCAGCGTCGGCGCCGGTGAAGGACTCGGTGAAACCGATCGGGGTGCCGTCCAGGCTGACCTGGGCGGATGACGCAACGTAGGCCAGACGCGGGTCGAGCGTGTCGGTGATGTGGAACTCGGTGAAGGTCTCGCCCTCGGGGAGCGAAGGAACCTTGACGTCGACCGACCAGGTCACGATCGACCCCAGACCATACTCGTCCGGGTTCTGGACGCTCTTGGTTGCCTGAGTGAGCGAGTTCTTCGGGTAGACGTGCACGTCCGAGTTCCAGGTGCCCTCGCCCAGCGGGATCGGAACGGTCACCACGAAGGGTGCGGCTTCGAGCACGACGTTGGCCGGGTCGCCGTTCGGCAGCGTCGCACCGCTGGAATCGGTCTCGACCACGAGGTACGCACCGACGGGGAGCGTCTGGGTCGAGGTGGACCCGTCGACACCGGTGGTGAGCACGATGGGAGTTCCGAGCGTCGTCGCGAGGCTGGTGTCGGCGGCGTAATCCCGGGCGAGATCCCAACCGGCCTCGGTTGTGAGGTCGACATCGGTGATCGGGTACACCGTGAACTCAACGTTCCCCAGAGCGGTGAGTCCGGTGGTGTCGATCGTGCCACCATCGTTGTTCGCCGAGCCGACCGGCGAAGGCTGCTCGAACTTGTGAATCGTGAGCGATCCGTCGTCCGTGGGCATGTCGAACGGCTCTGCCGCCGATGCCGAGGAGGCGATCGACACCGCTCCGAGCAACGCCAGGGCCGAAGCCCCCAACGCCGCTGTCAGTCGCGAGAGGCGACCGCGCCGATGAGTAGTCAACATAGAGGATTCCCCATTTCTTTCTGTGTGATTTGTGTTCGGGTAGGAACGGAAGAAGTAACGATGAGAGGCGCTGCGGACGACATCCCGGTTCATGGCTGCACTCGTCTGCGCAGCACGAACCAGGCACCGCTCGCCGCGGCGATGAGCACGGCGGCTCCTCCGGCGATCAGGAACATGTCGCTGGCCGCACCGCCCGTGAGCGGGAGAACCACGCCGGTCTGCTGCTCGTTGACGATGTCATCGAGTGTGGTGACGCGCGTGCTGGAGAGCACCTGCACAGTGCGGGGGGTGTTGTCGAGCAGGTAGCCGAAAGGCGCCTTCGTCTCGATCAGCTGGTAGCTGCCCGGAGTCAGCCCGACGAGCAAGAAGGTTCCCCCCTCGGAGCTCTGATCTGCTCCTGTGCACGGCGCCTCAACGCAGTCGGAGATCGTGATGACCTCACCCGTGGGAAGTCCAGCGTCGTCGAGGGGCTGCAGGGTCCACTCCGACCCGGACAGCAATCCGCCGCTGTCGTTCGTCTTCGACCACTGCAACGCGCCGAGGATGTTCGTCGTGGCGCAGGACTCGTCCGCGTCGTTGGGCTCGGGGCACGGGTTCAGCGGTGTGACCGGAGTTGGGCCGTCCACCCCCCAGCGGTTGACCAGTTCCACGCCGTTCTCGTCTTCCGGTACCGTGTTTCCCTCAGCGATAGCGACGGTCACGGTGAAGTTGAACACCTGGCCGAGCGGCATCGTGGCGAGCTGCCACGTGACGACACCGCCGTCGTGTGTTCCCCCACCGGATGCGCTCACGAAGACCACGCCTTCGGGGAGCGTGTCGCGAAGGGTGATGTCAGAGATGTCTCGGCCACCATCGTTGACCGCGGTCACCGTGTAAGTGAGCTCGTCACCGACTCTCGCTTGTTCCTTGTCGACGATCTTGTCGATCGTTATGTGGGAGTAGTCCTTGTGTGCGACGCCCACTCGAGCTGCCTCTACCGCCGGGAGAACCTGACCGTTGTCTGCATTTGTCTGCGACGCCGCGAAGGTGTTCCAGGCAATATCAGAGTCGATGATCCCGCTCGGCGTGGTCATGTTGATCTCGATGCGGAACCCCGTGTTGAACGCGTAGGTCTGGATCGAGACGAACTTCAGCGCCGTGATCTGCTCCAAGAGGGCTGCCGAGGGGCTCGCCGGCATCAGCGTCCAGTCGTCCACGCATCCCGGATTCTGCGCATCTGGCAGCGCCTCAGGTCGGCATGGGTTGTCCGAGACGGAGTAGTAGGCGGTGACTCCAACGGGAAGCGGACCAAGACTCGCCAGCGTCGGCGTGAACGTGCTGCCACGCTGTTGGTCGATCGTCGTGGGGATCGTTCCGGCATCGCCGGGGGTTGGCAGCAGGTCGTACAGCACCACATCCGTCATCGCCGCGAGGCTCTTATTGGTCCAGTCGAGACGGAAGGTCGCCGTCCCCCCGGTGCCCTCGACGTATCCGATCGCCGGGAACGTCTTGAACGTGGTGTCGTTGCTCCCCCGCACCGACTTCACGACCTGCACCGCTTCTGACGTCGGTTCGGGGTTCACGACAAATGTGGTCGTTGAACGGCAGGTGAAGTCGGCACCGGTCGATCCGGACACTGCGGCCCCCTGCAGGCAGGTGCTCTGCGTTGCAGGGTCAGCCAGGTTCACCGAGACTGTGTTGCTGTAGCTCCCGGGAGACGGCGAGATCGACGGCACGGCGACGTCGAATCGCAGCCGATCCCCGAGACCGGAAGCCAGAAGTTCGTTGATCGTCTCCGCGGTCACCGTGACTGTCACGACGGTGCGGCCCGTACTGGGATCCACGGCGATCGTCGTCGTCGTTGCGATGTCCTCGACGTAACCAGCCGTGGCGTAGCGGTACACATCGGCGACGATCGGGCCATCGACGGTCCATCCCGCGGGCAGTGTGTCGGTAAACGTCAGATCGCCGGTCGTTTCCCCGGACAGGAAGACCTCAGAGGTGAACTTGAACGCCTTGTCTGTCGTTGAGTAGATCTTCTTCGCACCGATCTGCGGCCCTTCCTTGACATAGATCGTGCCGATGGACGTCAGCGACGCAGCATAGGGCGAAGACTCCTCAGGGACGAACGATTCGACAGTCCCCTGATTGCGGATCAGATCACCGGCGTTGCGGTCCTCGTCGACATACCCACCGATCAAGACCTGCGTTCTCGTGTTCGTCATGCCCTCGGCGCGCGGGATAGATATCTCGGCGACCTGTCCCACCACGTCGTCGGGCACACGGTACGTGCGAGAGATCGCGCCGTTCGCGGCCGTGCCGGAGGAGGCCTGGAGCGTCAACGCGACCACCGTGCCATCGACGAGACGGGCGTTGACCACCAGGCTGTCGGGAACGCCCACGCGGCTCACATCGGCCGGCGCGAGTACCGTAACGAGCGTCGGGTGAAACGCGGGATCCGTGCACAGTGTTCCGCCTGCGGGGTAGCTCATGTATGCGGCGCCTGAGACGTTGGTATTGCACGGCATGGGGTCCGTTAAGGTGAACTCGACGTCGGGCTGGCTCTGCTGAATCTCGAGCTGGTACATCGCTTCGATGCGGAACCTGAGGGCGTCGTTGTTCGAGTTCGGCAGGGGCGTGAGCTGATAGCTGCTCGACGGCTGTGCTGCCACGCCGAGACCCAGCCAGGGGCCGGGGTAGGTCGCAGATCGGTATCCGTTGAGGACGTAGTCCTTCTGATAGTCACCCACCGAGTTGAGCAGCGGCCCGATGCCGAACTTCGAGGTGGTCGCACCCGGGATGATGTCCACGACCGTGATCTCATCGCTGCCTGACGCAGTCACGGTGGCCCCGCTCAGAGAGGTACCTGTCGCCGTCGCCGTGTTTGCGATCACCGTCGCGTCTGGAACGTCGGCGCCGACTTCGGCGCTGATCGTGACCGGGACGGCGGTTCCGGTTCCTTTCGAGCACCGGTCGCCGAGCTGCGCTGCAGTGAGCGTGAACGTCACAGTCTGACCGGACACGACCGCGCCGCTCGGCGAGCTCGACACGTAGGTGAGCCCTGCGGGAAGCGTGTCCGACAGAACAAGCTGCGTGAGATCCTCAGCACCATGGCCCGAACCAGCACTGGGGCAGTCCCAGGCCAGGGAGTACACGACCACGTCTCCGGGACGGAAGTACCCGACATTCGCGGTCTTCGTGAGCTTGATCGACGTGGCGGCAGTGACGGTGGAAGCGACACCCGGCGCGCTCACCGTCGGAGTATCGTCGCTGAACGACATGGTGGGCGCGAGCGTCCAACTGGTGCCATCCAGAGTGGTCCGGTTCGGCGGCGTGATCGTGAATCCGATGACTCCGGACGTGCCCTGCACAAGGTCGTCGAGTCGAATGACCAGGTGTCCGCTGCTGTCCACCTCCCAATCCACGATCATCGGGTTCTCCCCGACCTGGATCGGTAGACCAGCCGCGTCCCCCAGAGGAATCGTGATCACCGGATCGGTGGCGCAGGGGTCGGCGTTGACGTTGCTGCACCCATACGTGATGCCGTAGTTGAACGCGATGCCGGACGCCTGCGGCGATGGCGAGAGCGCAGCGATGCTCAGGGTCGGCTGCGAGTTCGCATCGGCCACGGCACCGGTTGGCGCGAACAGTCCGATCCCGATGGCCACAATCGCGAGCATCGCCAGGAAAACGCGACGCGCACGCATCGCCGCGCGATGACGTATCGCCGCCATGACTCCCGATGGTGCTGGTGTCGATGCCAAGGGGTCCCCCAAACTTCTCGCGCAGAGCTGTGGTGACTCGGTGCGCGTATCACGCCGTCGCAACGGGCAGCAGCCCGAAACCCCCCACAGGAAATTAGACGGGAGGTTCGGGCGTTTCTGACGCTCAGGCGCGAAGAACCCCTACTTGTGGGGGATCGGAATGATCTCAATGACGTCGCGTACGGCCATCAGCGCGAACAGCGCACCCCTCGGAGTCGCGAACCTGAGCCCCCTCCTCACGTCGCGACCACACGACCGGGAGGGGCATGCCCCCGTCGCTCTACGACGCGACGGCGAGCACGGCCTCGGCGCGGGCGCGCTCGATGCGGTATGACAGCAACGCGATCAGCAGGCCTGCGGCAGCGAGCGCGGCGCCGACCCAGGATGGCGCGGTGAACCCCCAGCCGGCGGCGATGACAGCCCCGCCGAGGAAAGCGCCGAGGCTGTTGCCGACGTTCAGCGCCGAGTGGTTCAGAGCGGCGGCGATGGACTGGTTGTCACCCGCGACATCCATCAGGCGGGTCTGGATGGTCGGACTGAGCACCGACGAGACGACGCCGACCACCAGCACGAGCGCGCTCAGAGTGACGATCCAGGCCGAGACCAACGCGAGCACGACGAAGACGACCGTCATCGCGGCGAGTCCCCACAGCAGAGTGCGGCGCAGATCGATGTCGGCCAGGTGCCCGCCGATGAGGTTGCCGACGGTCATACCCACACCCATCAGCACGAGCACGATCGGCACGGTCCACTCGGCAGCGCCCGCGACCTCGGTGACGACGGGTGCGATGTAGCTGTACACGGCGAAGAACCCGCCGAAGCCGATGGCGCCGACCGCGAGCGCGAACCACACCTGCGTGCTGCGGAACACGCCGAGTTCCTCGCGCATCGTGCGCCCCGGTGAGCCGGGGTGCGCGGGGACGAATCGAGCAACGCACAGGGCTCCGACGGCGAAGACCAGCGTCACCACGGCGAAAGCGGTGCGCCAGCCCCACTGCTGGCCGAGGAAGGTGCCCAGCGGCACACCGATCACATTGGCGAGCGTGAGCCCGGTGAGGATGAACGCGACCCCCTTGGCGCGGTTGCCCGGGCCCATCACATCGGCCGCGACGAGCGCGCCGATGCCGAAGTACGCGCCGTGCGGCAGGCCGGCCAGCAGACGCGAGAGCGCGACCAGTTCGAAGGTGGGCAGCACCACGGTCAGGGCGTTGAACACGGTCAGTGCGATCGCGAGCACGATCATGACCCGGTGGCGCGGGAAGCGCGCGGCGAAGCCGGCGATGGTCGGGGCGCCGATGACGACACCCAGCGCGTACAGCGAGATCAGCCAGCCGGCGCGCCCGAGCGCCTCTTCGGGACTCTGCACCCACAGCGCGGGCAACAGGTCGGCGGCGATATCGGGTAGCAGCCCCATGACGACGAACTCGGTCATGCCGATGCCGAAACTGCCGATGGCGAGAGAGAGGAGCGCCATCTTCGCCGCACCCCTCGAAGTCTTCGAGGGATTCACTCGTCCATGCTAGCGATCTTCCGAGGAGTCGATCGCCGCCTCGAGCCGCTCGACCTTGGCATCGAGCTCACCCGAGTACCCCGGCCGGATGTCGGCCTTGAGCACGAGCGAGACGCGTGAACCGAACGGCGCGACCGCCTCGGTGGCGCGCTTGACGACATCCATCACCGTGTCCCAGTCCGGTCCCTCGATCTCGGTGAACATGCTGGTGGTGCGGTGCGGCAGGCCCGAGTCGCGCACGACCCGGACCGCCGCGGCGACGGCATCGTGCACCGAGGCGTCCTCTCGTCCGGTACCGGAGGGGGCGACGGAGAATGCGACGAGCATGGTTCCTCTTTCAGTCGAGTTGATCGCCCGTCAGACACGACGGTGCGGTCGGCGCGCTGGCACACGCATGATCGATCGTACGGCGAACACGAGCAGCACGATCAGGGCCGCGTTGCGCACCGTGATCAGCACGATCGGCAGCAGATGGGCGCGCAGCAGTCCGTCGTAGGTGAGCGGGTACACGGCGAAGGTCAGTGCGCACAGCATGAGCACGATGGCCGCCGGCGTCTGGGAGCGGGATCGGTCGAACACGATCCACAGAATCACCGGCACGAACAACCAGGTCTGGAACTGCGGCGACCCGACCTTGTTCGTCACGATCAGCGCGGCAACGAGAGCCAGCGACAGAGGCGGTAGCAGACGCCGCCAGTCAGCCCCGCGCTGTGCTCGCCATGCGCCGAGCACGACGATGGCTGCTACCACGACGATCATCACCGGGGTGAGCAGTGCGGCGATGGCATCCGCTCCCGGAGCCCCGATCTGGAACGTCAGGATCTCGATGCTGTAGTCGATAGAGGCCTTACCGAACAGGGCCAGCCACAGGAACGGTGTCGCGGCGACCGCCTCGATCTGCAGTCCGCGCCCGTTCTGCGTCGTCAGGAACCCGAACACGTCGGCGCCGATGAGCAGCAGGCCCGCGACCAGTACCGCGCACACGGTCGCAGCCGTCACCGCCACACGCAGGCTGCGCCGACCCGCGGCGATCGCGGCGAGCACCACGGCGCCGGGCCAGATCTTGATCCACGCGGCGAGCGTGAGCAGCGCGGTCCCGACGACCGGCCGCCGTGCGAGCCACAGCCCGCCGACCACAGCCAGCGGAACGGTGATGGCGTCCAGTCGGTAGAGTGCGATCGGTCCGAGCATGAGAAGCGCTCCGGTCCAGAACCACCCCGCGGCACGGCGCCCGCGATGCCGGCCCCGGCCGACGAGAACGGCGAAGGCGAGCAGGTCGCAGACGGTCACCAGCACCGCCCACGCGATCAGATACGCCGCTGTGACACCGAGCAACGGCAGCAGCGGTACGGCAAGCAGCTGGGTGAACAGCAGGGGCACGAGAGCGAGCTGCGGATACACCCAGGGCTCGGTGATGCCCATCACGTGCTCGCCCGAGAGCGCCGCACGAGCCCAGGGCTCGTACACCAGCACCACGTCACCCATAGGCTGATTCGGCAGCATCCACCCCAACCAAGCCACCACGGCGTGCGTGGCCACGAAAACGCTCCACAGCGCCAGGGCCGGCCACCTCATGCGCGGTGCCGGGCGGTCACGACAGCAGCTCCCCGACCGCGCGCGGCAGCGCCTCAGCGACGTCGAGCGCGACGATCGGATGCCCGGCGGCTCCCCCGGCGCTGCCCGACGCCAGAGCGGCCGCGTGCCCATGCAGCCAGACCCCGGCCGCGGCAGTCTCGTGCGGCGGCGCGGTGCCGCACGCAGCGAGGAGCGCGGCCAGGATGCCGGCGAGCACATCTCCGGTACCCGCCGTCGCCAACCAGTGCGGCGCATTGTCTACGACGATCGGTATCTGCCCCGGGGTGGCGATCAGGGTTCGAGCGCCCTTCAACAGCACCGTCGCACCGACCCGGTCAGCAGTCTCGATCACGGCCGCCACACGATCGTGCTCGGTCGTCAGGTCGGTCGCGGGCAAGCCCAATTGATCGCGCAGTCGCCTCAGCTCACCGGCGTGTGGCGTCAGCACCAGCGGTGCCGCTGCACCGTCCGCGAGATCGAGAGCACCCGCATCGACCACGACCGGTGTGGAACCGTCGAGGATCCGCTGCAGAGCTCGCTGCTCGTGCTCGCTGCGATGCGCAGCATCCGTTCCCGAACCGATCACCCAGGCACCCACCCGGGTGCTGCCGAGATCCTCACCGGCGACGGTCTCGGGCCGCCGGGCAAGAACCGCCTGAACCGCGTCGCCGACGTAGCGCACGTAACCGGCGCCGGTGCGCCAGGCCGCCTCGACCCCGAGCACGGCCGCGCCCGGGTACGTCGCCGACCCCGTACGCAGCGCCACGACACCCCGCGAGTACTTGTCGTCGTGCGCGGTGGGTACCGGCAGCACGGCGATGGTGTCGGCCCGCGTCCACTCCCGCAACATGTTTCCACGCTAGCGCCCACAGCCATCCGTGCGGCGATACGGTCGTACCGTGAGTCTGCTCTTCTCCCCGTTGACGATCCGCGCCCGCACCTTCCGCAACCGGCTGTGGGTCTCGCCGATGTGCATGTACAGCGCTATCGATGGCATCCCGCAGCCCTGGCACCGCGTGCACCTGCCGCAGTTCGCCTCCGGTGGTGCGGGGCTCATCCTCGCCGAGGCGACCTCCGTCACCCCTGACGGACGCATCTCGCCGCGTGATGTGGGGTTGTGGAACGACGCGCAGCGCGACGCATGGGCGCCGATCGTCGATGACGTGCACCAGCGCGGGGCCCTGATCGGCGTGCAGCTCGCGCACGCCGGACGCAAGGCTTCCACCTGGTGGCCATGGGCGCCACAGCGTGGATCTGTACCGCACGAGCACGGCGGCTGGACCACGGAGGCGCCCTCCGCCGTCGCCTTCGAGGGCCTCGCAACACCAACGGCCCTTGAAGCCGACGACATCGATCGGATCGTCGCAGCGTTCGCCGCAGCGGCGCAGCGCGCTCTCGACGCCGGGTTCGATGTACTCGAGGTGCATGGTGCGCACGGATATCTGCTGCACGAGTTCCTCTCGCCGCTGTCGAACCTGCGCACCGACGAGTACGGCGGCGCGCTGGCGGACCGGGCTCGACTGCTGCTCCGTGTGCTCAGGACCGTCCGCGAAGCGGCCGGAGACGACATTCCGGTGTTCCTGCGCATCTCGGCCACCGACCACGCCGAGGGCGGGTTCACTCCCGATGAGGCCGCACAGGTCGGCCTGTGGGCGATCGAGGCCGGGGCCGACCTCGTCGATGTCTCCAGCGGCGGCCTCGTCGCGCACCAGCACATCGACGTACACCCCGGCTACCAGGTGCCCCTCGCCGCTGCCGTGCGCGCCGGAGGCCGCGTGCGCACTGGCGCCGTCGGCCTGATCACGTCAGGCGCACAGGCAGAGGAGGTGCTCACCTCGGGAGCTGCGGATGCCGTCTTCGCGGGACGCGAATGGCTGCGCGACCCGCACTTCGGCCTGCGCGCCGCACACGAGCTCGGCGCAGCAGTGGAATGGGCCCCGCAGTACGAACGCGCGCGCTGGCGCTGAGCCACCGGCACTCGCCAACTTCGCGTGACGGCCGGGTCCCGGCATCCGATGTTCTGCGCACCGGATGCCGGGACGCGATCAGCGTCCGTGATGTCCGCGCCGCGTGGCGTCCTGCACCTCGCCGATGAGCTCCTCGAGGATGTCCTCGAGGAACAGCACCGCCGTGGTGGCGCCACTGAGGTCGCGCACATTGGCCAGGTGACGCCCCGCGCGGCGCATCGCCGCGAGCACGTCCTCGAGATCGGTCTCCTCGTGCACCGGCACCATGTGGTGGATCCGCTTGGCGGGCAGCGGTTCATCGACGTGCGCGTCGGGCCCCTCGGATGCCCTCAGGATGTCCTTCAGATGCACATAGCCCACCGGCTTGCCCGCACCGTCCACGATCACGTAGCGGGAGAATCCGTAGCGGGCCACGGCCCGCTCGACGTCGGCAGGCGTCGCCGTCTCGGGCAGGGTGATCAGCTCGGCGAACGGCACCGCGATGTCGCGCGCCTTCTTGTCGGTGAACTCCACCGCCGCTGCGACGGCCCCCGAGGTGTCCGAGAGCACACCCTCGCGTCGCGAGCGGTCGACGATCGTCGCGACCTCCTCGAGCGTGAACGTCGATGCCGCCTCGTTCTTCGGCTCGACCCGGAACAGGCGCAGTACGGCGTTCGCGATGCCGTTCAGTGCCCAGATGACGGGACCGAACACCCGCGACACCCACACCAGCGGCGGTGCCAGCAGCAGCACCGCACGATCCGGCAGCGAGAACGCGAGGTTCTTCGGCACCATCTCACCGAACACGACATGCAGGAACGACACCAGGGCGAGGGTGATGACGAATGATGTCACCGAGACGATCGACTCGTCCCAGCCCAGGGCGTGCAGCGGGATCTCGAGCAGGTGGTGGATCGCCGGCTCCGAGACGTTCAGGATCAGCAGCGAGCAGATCGTGATCCCCAGCTGCGACGTCGCCAGCATCAGCGTGGCGTGCTCCATCGCGTACAGCGCCGTCTTCGCTGCTCGCGAGCCCTTGTCGGCGAGCGGCTCGATCTGCGATCGTCTCGCCGAGATGACGGCGAACTCGCCACCGACGAAGAAGGCGTTGCCGATCAGCAGCACGACCAGCCAGACCAGACCCATCCAGTCGCTCATCGCTCGACCTCCGTCGTGTCCTCGACCGGGTCGGCGGTGTACCGCACCCGATCGACGCGGCGTCCGTCCATGCGTGCCACCGTCAGCGTCCCGTGCTCGACCCGAACCTCATCGCCGAGCACAGGAACCCGTTCGAGCACACTCATCATGTACCCGCCGACGGTGTCGTAGATCTCCCCCTCCGGCACGGCGATACCGGTGCGCGCGAGGAGTTCGTCGGGGCGAAGCTCACCCGGGAACGTGATCGAGTCGACACGCCGCACAATGCCGGCGCGGGAGCGATCGTGCTCATCGGAGACCTCGCCGACGATCTCCTCGACGAGGTCCTCCAGCGTGACGATGCCCGCGGTACCGCCGTACTCATCGACGACGACGGCCATCTGGTAGCCCTTGGAGCGCAGTTCGGCCACGAGCACGTCCAGGTGCACCGTCTCGGGCACACGCAGGGGTTCGGTGCTCAGGGCGCCGACCGGCACATCGGCGCGCTTCTCGCGCGGCACCGACACGGCGGCCTTGACGTGCACCACACCGGTGATGTCGTCGAGGTCATCGTCGTACACCGGAAAACGGCTGTGACCGGTGCGGCGGGCGAGTTGAATGACATCATCTGCGGAGTCGCCGACGCTGATCGCATGCATGCTCGGGCGCGGCGTCATGATGTCGTCGGCCGTCAACCGCGCGAAGGTGAGGCTGCGGTCGAGCAACGTCGCAGTGTCGCTCTCGAGCACACCCTGGCTGGCCGAACGGCGCACAAGCGATGAGAGTTCTTCGGCGCTGCGCGAGCCCGACAGCTCTTCTTTCGGCTCGACACCCATCGACCGCAGTACGGCGTTGGCGCTGCCGTTGAGCAGCAGCACAGCGGGTTTGAACACGGCGGTGAACGCCGTCTGGAACGGCACGACGGCCTTGGCTGTTGCCAACGGCAGCGCGAGTGCGAAGTTCTTCGGCACCAGTTCGCCGATGATCATCGACAGCACCGTGGCGATGAACATGGCCACCGTCACCGACAGCGGCACGGCGACGGCATCCGGCACGCCCCACGCCTCCATGACGGGCTCAAGGAGCGTCGAGATCGCCGGTTCCATGGTGTAGCCGGTCAGCAGCGTGGTGAGCGTGATGCCCAGCTGCGCCGAGGACAAATGCGTCGACGTGATCTTCAACGCCCGGATCGTCATCCCCAGACGGGATTCGCCGCGGGCCTGACGGGCTTCGAGTTCGGCACGGTCCAGATTGACGAGCGCGAACTCGCTGGCGACGAAGAGTCCCGTCCCGACGATGAGCAGGAGCCCCACACCCAGCATCAGCAGTTCCATCAGCTGAAGTCCTCGATTTCGACGAGGAGCGGGGAATGGGGCGTGGTACTACAAGAAGGAGGGTCGTCCATAGTGCGCTCGATCTTACCGAATGCACATGTGACGCGACGCGCGGATGCCGGTTCTTCCTGTTCGACGCGGTGCCGGTCGCACACGTCGGGCGACCCCGATTGGCATTAGGCTTGAGGACTGTTACTACACATGTGCGGTCGATGCTCAGTCGTCGTCGTGCCGCACGCAGGGCTTCAGCGACGAAAGAGGGCGATAAAGCGTGTCGAACCAGGTGACCGGCGTCGGTGGCGACGGGGGGTTCGGAGCCAACTCGTGGCTCGTGGACGAGTTGTACGAGCAGTTCAAACGGGACCGCAACTCCGTCGACAAGGAGTGGTGGCCGATCCTCGAGAACTACTCCCCCGATGCAGCTGCACCGCCCGCGCCGGCGCAGAACGCGCACCCCGTCACCGCGCCCATTCCCGTGATCGGCGCCCAGCCGGTCGCGCGCACGACGGCCAAGCCCGCCAAGCAGGCGCCCATTCCCGCACAGGCCCCCAAGCCGCAGGCGAAGGATGAGACTCCCGCCGATGAGGAGAAGGTGACTCCGCTGCGCGGGATGCCGAAGACCCTCGCGGCGAACATGGACCAGTCGCTGCGTGTTCCCACCGCGACCAGCGTCCGCACGATCCCGGCCAAGCTGATGATCGACAACCGCATCGTCATCAACAACCACATGTCGCGCACCCGCGGCGGCAAGGTGAGCTTCACGCACCTCATCGGTTGGGCCCTGGTCCAGACGCTCAAGGAGTTCCCGAGCCAGAACGTGTTCTACGCCGAGATCGACGGCAAGCCGTCGGTCGTGGCGCCGGCGCACGTGAACCTCGGCATCGCCGTCGACGTCCCCAAGCCCGATGGCACCCGCGCGCTACTGGTCCCGAGCATCAAGCGCGCCGACACGATGACGTTCAGCGAGTACCTCGCCGCGTACGAGGACCTCATCGCCCGGGCTCGCACCAACAAGCTCACGGCCGCCGACTTCGCCGGCACCACGGTCTCGCTGACCAACCCCGGCGGCATCGGCACCGTGCACTCGGTGCCGCGTCTGATGCAGGGCCAGGGGTGCATCATCGGCGCCGGTGCGCTGAACTACCCGGCCGAGTTCCAGGGCTCCAGCGAGCGCACGCTCGCCGAGCTCGGCATCGGCAAGACGATCACGCTCACCAGCACCTACGATCACCGCGTCATCCAGGGCGCCGGCTCGGGCGAATTCCTGAAGAAGGTGCACGAGCTGCTGATCGGGGAGCGCGGCTTCTACGACGATGTGTTCGCGGCCCTGCGCATCCCCTACCAGCCGATCCGCTGGCATTCCGACATCGCCGTCGACCTCGCCGAACGCGTCGACAAGCAGTCCCGCGTGCAGGAGCTGATCAACTCCTACCGCGTCCGCGGTCACCTGATGGCCGACATCGACCCGCTGGAGTACGTGCAGCGGTCGCACCCTGACCTGGAGATCGAGAGCCACGGCCTGACCTTCTGGGACCTGGACCGCGAGTTCGTCACCGGCGGCTTCGGCGGCAAGCGCGTCATGAAGCTGCGCGATGTGCTCGGCGTGCTGCGCGACTCGTACTGCCGCACACTCGGTATCGAGTACATGCACATCCAGGACCCCGAGCAGCGCCAGTGGTTCCAGGACAAGGTCGAGGTCAAGTACGTCAAGCCCGGCCACGACGAGCAGCTGCGCGTCCTGCGCAAGCTCAACGAGGCCGAGGCGTTCGAGACCTTCCTGCAGACCAAGTTCGTCGGCCAGAAGCGTTTCTCGCTTGAAGGCGGCGAGTCGCTGATCCCGCTGCTCGACGAGATCCTCCAGGGCGCGGCCACCGCCGGCCTCGAGGGTGCCGCGATCGGTATGGCCCACCGCGGTCGACTCAACGTGCTCACCAACATCGCCGGCAAGACCTACGGTCAGGTCTTCCGCGAGTTCGAGGGCTCGCTCACGCCCGGCAACCAGCGCGGTTCGGGAGACGTGAAGTACCACCTCGGCACCGAGGGCACCTTCGTCGCCGAGGACGGCAGCGAACTGCCCGTCTACCTGGCAGCGAACCCCTCGCACCTCGAGACCGTCGACGGCGTGCTCGAGGGCATCGTTCGCGCCAAGCAGGACCGCAAGCCCATCGGCACGTTCGCCTGGGTGCCGATCCTGGTGCACGGCGACGCAGCGTTCGCCGGCCAGGGCGTGGTCGTCGAGACGCTGCAGATGTCGCAGCTGCGGGGGTACCGCACCGGCGGCACCGTGCACGTGGTGGTCAACAACCAGGTCGGTTTCACGACCCTGCCGACCGACTCTCGCACGTCGGTATACGCCACCGACGTCGCCAAGACGATCCAGGCGCCGATCTTCCACGTCAACGGTGATGACCCCGAGGCCGTCATCCATGTGGCCCGCCTCGCGTTCGAGTACCGCGAGCGTTTCCACCGCGACGTCGTGATCGATCTGATCTGCTACCGCCGCCGTGGGCACAACGAGGGCGACGACCCCTCGATGACGCAGCCGCTGATGACCGACCTGATCCAGGCGAAGCGCTCGGTGCGCAAGCTCTACACCGACGGCCTGGTCGGTCGTGGCGATATCACCGCGGAAGAGTACGAGCAGGCCAACGCCGACTTCCAGAGCCGTCTGGAAGTCGCGTTCGCCGAGACGCACGCCGCCGAGACGGGCGCGACGCCCATCGCTCCCGAGCTCAGCCAGGTCGAGGATCAGGTCGGTGCACCCGATGTCACCGGTGTGCCCCTCGAGGTGGTGCATCTGATCGGCGACGCTCACGCGAACAAGCCCAATGGCTTCACCGTGCACTCCAAGCTGCAGCAGCAGCTCGACAAGCGCGTCACGATGAGCCGTGAGGGCAACATCGACTGGGGCTTCGGCGAGCTGCTGGCCTTCGGGTCGTTGCTGGTCGAGGGCACGCCGGTACGTCTGGCCGGCCAGGACTCGCGCCGCGGAACCTTCGTGCAACGGCACGCGGTGCTACACGACCGCGCGAACGGTCAGGAATGGCTGCCGCTGTCGAACCTCTCCGACAACCAGGGCCGCTTCTTCGTGTACGACTCGCTGCTCAGCGAGTACGCCGCGCTCGGATTCGAGTACGGCTACTCGGTCGAGAACGCCGAGGCGCTGGTGCTGTGGGAAGCGCAGTTCGGTGACTTCGCCAACGGCGCGCAGTCGGTCATCGACGAGTACATCTCGTCGGCCGAGCAGAAGTGGAGCCAGCACTCCGGCGTCGTCATGCTGCTGCCGCACGGCTACGAGGGCCAGGGCCCGGACCACTCCTCGGCCCGCATGGAGCGGTTCCTGCAGCTGTGCGCGCAGGACAACATGACCGTCGCGCGTCCGTCGACGCCCGCGTCGTACTTCCACCTGCTGCGTCGCCAGGCCTACGCCCGCCCGCGCCGGCCGCTGATCGTATTCACGCCGAAGGCGATGCTTCGTCTGCGCGGCGCTACCAGCCCGGTCGAGGACTTCACGCAGGGGCGCTTCGAGCCGGTCATCGACGATGTCCGCGAGCTTGACCGCAACGCCGTCAAGCGCGTGCTGGTGCACTCGGGCAAGATCCACTGGGATCTGCGCAGCGAGCTCGACAAGAACCCCAACCCCGAGATCGCCCTGGTCCGCCTCGAGCAGCTGTACCCGACGCCGATCGACGAGCTCAAGGCCATCACCGACTCGTACCCGAACGCCGAGCTGGTGTGGGTGCAGGACGAGCCCGAGAACCAGGGCGCCTGGCCGTTCCTGGCGCTGGAGTTCGCCGAGGTGCCCGGCCCGCGGCAGTTCCGCGCGGTGACGCGTCCCGCTGCGGCATCGCCCGCGACCGGTTCGTCCAAGGTGCACGCCGTCGAGCAGGTCGCCCTGCTCAAGGAGGCGCTGACGCTCGACTGACGTCGAATGTCGTAAAAGACGGATGCCGCCCGTCCCCTTCCGGGGATGGGCGGCATCCGTCTTTTGGCTTTGCCCGCGCTGGTCAGTACCAGATGCCGAGCAGCGGCGCGTGGGCAGTGCGGAAAGCGTCATCGAGCGCGGCGATCAGCGTGGGGTCCCCCTGGATGCGCCCGGCAGCGGCCAGACGAGTGGCGTGGACTCCCCCGGCGTAGAGAGCCGAGAGTTCGGCGACGCCCAGACGTACGTCGGCGGGCGCGTCGGTGGGCTGCACGTCGGCACGGCCGTCCTCGTCGATCCGCAGCCGCCATGTGCCTTCGGCGAAGCCCAGAACGTCTTCCACCTGCATCACTACATCGAGCGCAGCACGGTACGTGCGCGCCTGCAGCGCGGCGGGGACGTCGAGTACTCGTAGCCAGCCATGGTCGTGCACTTCGGTGGTGACGGCGCGCTGGTCGGCGACGAGCCACGGCAGTGGGTCGTCCGTGGGTCGCAGACCGGCACTCACCCGGTCGACAAGATCGTGCGTCACGACGAACTGCCAGAGAGCACGCAGCGCCTCATCGGTGGTCGCCTGCATATGGCGGATGCGCAGCTCGAAGCGGAACGTACCTGCCAGCTCCGCAAGGGTGTAGGCCACCGCGCCGCGTACGACGCCGTCGGCGTCGAGATAGCGGATGCCCCGGACTGCCGCCGCGTCCTTATCCCCTTCAGCGAGTCCGGCCATGCGCTGCCAACGCCCGCGCCACCCGGCGACCTGGCCTGCGCGTGTCAGTCGGTCCTGTTCGTGGAGGGACTCGAGGTCTTCTGCCAGCGTCTGCTTGTCGGCGTAGACGATGCGGCCGGGTGCTGCGGTGCCCACCCAACCAGCGCGCCGGGTGTCGACGGTCATGCGCGCGACCGGGATCGCCGACGCGAAGCCGTACCGGCCGTAGATCGTCGCCTCCGAGACCGTCAGGCCCGCGATGGCGGTACCCGCGGCGGCCGCAGCACGCAGCTCACCCTCCAGCAGAGCCCGGGCGATACCGCGGCGACGGTGGGTGCCCGACACCGTGACCGAGCTGATCGCCCACATGTCGATCTCGCCGCCCGGCACGGTCAGCGGTGTGACCCAGGAATTGACGGTCGCGACCGGGAGCTCACCGGCTGCGGAGTCGTACACACCGATGTTCCGGCGCAGGCACATCGTCTCGCGCATCTGCGCGATGACGGCGTCGGTCGGCTCCTCATCGAGAAATCCGCGCGCATCGGCACGAAGAAATCCTTCAGCATCCGCATCCACCGACATATCGGCGATGCGGTAGTCGAGGCCGCCTGCGCTGAGACGGCGGTACGATTCGGGGTCGACGGGGATGAGGTTCTCTTGCGGTGCGCTCATCGTCTCAGCCTAAGGGGATCCCGTTCGCGCCGAAGCTCCGTCCCGACCGGGGAGTGCGCGCGGCGTGCATGGGTAGATCTCCCCATCTCGCGTCTCCGGCCCGTGCTTCTAGGATTGAGCCGGAAGGGTGTGTGAGCATGGGCGACGATATTGCGATTCCGCTGGATTCGATGGCCGAGCTGAGCTCTGTTCTGGGCAGCATCATCAGTGAGTACGAGAGCGCGGGCGACAAGACAGCCGCACTGGAGGCCGCGATCGGCTCGCCGCATCAGGACCGACGGCTCGCGACAGCGGCCGGGGAGTTCGAGGCAGCCTGGAATGACAAGCGTGAGACCCAGCGTCGCCACCTCGAGGAGATGAAGAAGCGCATCGATGAGACGAAGGCTGCTTGGGAAGAGCTCGACGTCGAACTGGCTTCCGCCGCGAAGGAGAGCTGATGGGGCACGATGGTCACTACTACCAAGCCGATGACATGCCCCGGACGAACTCGGGGTTCCACATCCGCGAGATAGACGGCGATCCCACCACGATCCGTGCACGCGGTCAGGACATCGAGCAGCTCGGTGAGATGATGCGCTCCGCGGCGAGGACGCTCCAGCTCTTCGCCGACGGCACTGTCGGCAAGGGCGCCTCCTTCCAGGCGATCCGCGATCAGGCGAGCGAAGTCCATTCCGACCTCGCGATCGCGGGGGATCGGTACGCACCCAGCGGCAGTGCTCTGATCGCCTATGCCAACGCGCTGCGCACCGCGCAGAGCTCCACGAACGGTGTCGCGGTGGCGGCGAGATCCGCCTGGGATGAGGTGAACGCCGCCTCGCGCCGGCTCAGCTCCGCGGAGTACGAGCAGGACCAGTACGACATCGAGACGCGGTACGAAGATGATCCGACGCGCACCCGGCCGGACACCTCGGCCGAGCAGGCGTCGTTCGACAGCGCGCTCGGCGCGTTCGAGACCTATCGAACGCAGTACGACGCTCCGGCCGTGACCTGGGAGAGGGCTTATGACACTGCGCTCACCGAGCTGGAGGACACCAACGAGAACGGGGTGTCGGACGGGTTCTGGGACGACGCGATGCCGTTCATCGAAGGCGCACTCACGGTGCTGATGTGGGTGGGCATCGCGTTGGTCATCGTCGCTTTCGTCTTCACCGGGCCCATCGCCCTGATCGCCGGAGCACTCGCCGCCGTGGCCGGAGTCCTCTCGTTGCTGGGCGAGGTAGCCCGGCTGATGAACGGGCGCGGCAGCGTGCAGGAAGTAGTCCTTGCCGGCGTCGGGATCATCCCATTCGGCAAGTTCGCGAAACTGGGCAGACTCGCCGACTTCGCCGCTGATGGAGCGCGTTTCCCCCGCCTCACCGGTGGTGTGCGTCTCGCGTTCTCCGAGTACACCGACGGGATCAAAGGGATCAAGGCGATCGACGGCGCCCTGGCGCGCCGGTTCCCGGACGTCTGGGATATCACCCGGCACGGCACGAACACCCGCAATCTGCTGTTCCGCCCCTGGTTCACGCCACGGGCGATCGTTGAGACCACCGACCTCGTCGGCAGTTGGCGAGGCGGGTGGCAGGCTCTGGCCGGCTTCGCCCCTGGCACCGCGCCGCAGACACTGACCGAGAGTCTGCTCGGCACCGCAGAGGCCTACAAGCAGACCGTGCTCCCCGGCATCAGCGCCGCGCAGTCGTTCGGCGTCGGTCGTGGCTGAGGCCCGCACTCCGGGTACGCTGAAGGTGATGTCAATCGAAGGACAGGTGATGCGCCGTGTCGCTGCGCGCTGAGCTGATCGGCACGAACGGCGCACTTCCGGCATTCGCATTGCTGCTCCCTGACGGATGGACCTCCGGCACGGGGGACCTCGGCGAGATGCACGATGCGGTCGAGGCCTCGCTCGTCGCTCTGCCTGCGACTTCGAGAGCGGCGGTTCGGAGCAGCCTGCGCATCCTGTTGGAGGATGCCGCTGAGCGCGCCACGCGAGCGGAGATCATCCGGGTCTTCACGCAGAGCGATGTCTCGGCGGACAGTTATGTGCCGATGTCGATCGTCGCCTCATGGCTCCGCTCCCCCAGCAGCCGATCGATCCAGGATCTAGGCGCCCAGCTGATCAGGACCCGCAAAGCGGGTCTGCTCGATCCGGATGGAACGATCCTGCGCTGGACGGAGGACGGCAAGGTCCCCGTCGACGACGGTACGGTCGAGGTGCATGGCATCAACTACATGCTGGCCGTACCAGGACACCCCGCAGTCGGCCTGGTTCTGCGCACGAGCATTCTCAGAGGTGCTGACGGTGTGGCCGTCGATGACGAGCCGATGGCGGCCATGACGATGCTGAGCGATTCGATCGTCTCGACTGTGCGCTGGAGGAGGGATGCCTGAGCTGTCCGCGGCTCCGAATCCTTCATTCTGGTCGCTCGTCCCCGACCGCGACCACGCTGATGAGTGGGTGCTCGCTCTGTTGGGTGCGCGGCCGCAGACCCAGCAGGAGCATCTGCTCCTCGCCGCGGAGCTGTCGCTTCAGGCGCGTGAGGCCAGCGACGGCGGCCTCGTATTGCTGCACGCCGACCCCGTGGCCGAGCTCTACGCGGCACTGACCCTCGTCGCGACCGAGGCCGAGCCCATCGTGCAGGCCGGGCGGGCTCTCGCGCTGGCAGCTGCGCTGACACCCGGTGCATGGGAGCCGAGCGTCGTCGAGTTCCACCTGCACGGCGCCCCCGCCTGGCGCGTCAGCACGCTGGTCGCCGACAACGGCCCCGCCGATGATGGCGAGGTGCACCTGCTGACGTCCGTCACAACGGCGTACATCATGACGATCGCAGGTCGTCTCGTCGTCGCAAAGCTCTCGCCGCTCAGTCCCGCCGGGGCAATCATCGCCCAGGCACGCGCGGAACAGGTCCTCTGCACATTGGAGCTCCATGACTGACCAGCCGTCCGTCTCGGATGTCCGTGCTGCGCTGCAGCGCAGCACGCCGGCGACAGCATCCGCCACCGATATCGAGGCTGCCGTCTTCGCCGCCGCCGGCCAGCGCGATCTCGCCAACGATCTCATCCGCGAGAGCTATCAGCTCTGCCACCGCGCGCGAGGCCGCGTCAAGGAGGTGCTGCGCGAGCATTACGGTCCTCGTGCGCCGCGCAGTGGAGCGATCACCATCCTGATCCTGATCCTGCTCTTCGCGGCCACGGCGCCGCTGGGCCTGCTCAACGCCTATCGCCTCGACACGGTTGCGTCGACACTGCCTGCGGCGGTGGCCGCCGCGGTCGTCGGAGCGGCCCTGCTCGTCGCCGTGCTCGCCACCGGTCTGCGACCGGTCGCTCAGAACGTCGTGCTTCAGATGTCGCTGGCGTTCGGGCTGCTGGCCGTGGCGACCGGCATCGGCGTCGCCACCTCCACGGGCACGGCGCTGCTACTGTTCCTGCTGGGCGGGGGGCTCGCCCTGATCTCCCTGATTCTGATGCTCATCGGTCGGGCCAGGGACCGCGAGGCGACCATTCGCATGGACACCGCATATCGTTCGGCGTACCTCGAGGTCGCACCTGAGGTGGCCGCCGAACGCGAACGGCTGATCACCGGGCTTCCGGCCCGGCTCACATCCCGTGGTGCGGACATCGCTGCGCTGCGGGCGCTGCGCTCCTCAGCGATCGAGTCGTTCGCGGCCGAGGGCAACCCCACCTCGGACTCGGCCCCGGAATCAGTGCCGGGTGCCTACCTGGTCGACCTCGAGACGCAGCGCTGGATCCCGGCACCGCAGCGGGCGGACTCCGCCGCTCAGTGAGCCGTGCTCTGCACGATCCGCAGACGGGCGAAGACCTGCTCACGCAGTTCCTCGGGTGCGGTCTCCTTGCACGCGCGGGCCACGACCTCGGTCAGGGTCTTGGCGACCAGAGCTTCATCCTGGCAGGAATGGCAGTTGTCCAGGTGCTCTCGAATGTCGGAGTGCTGGGTCGCACAGATCTCGTTGCGGAGGAACTCCTCCAGATCCTGGCGTGCCTTCTCACAGCCGCAATCGCTCATTTCCTGCTCCTCGGTTCAGCCGCCGCGATACCTCGCTCGGCGGCGTAGTCGGCCAACAGCTCCCGTAGCATCCGCCTGCCACGGTGCAGACGGCTCATCACGGTGCCGATGGGGGTCTTCATGATGTCGGCGATCTCCTGGTAGGCGAAGCCCTCGACATCGGCCAGGTACACGGCCAGGCGGAAGTCCTCAGGAACCTCCTGCAGCGCGTCCTTGACTGCGGAGGCCGGCATCCGATCGATCGCCTCGGCCTCGGCCGAGCGGCTGCGAGTGGCGGTGGTCGATTCCGCGCCGCCGAGTTGCCAGTCCTCGAGGTCGTCGATCGTTCCCTGGAACGGCTCACGCTGCTTCTTGCGATAGATGTTGATGTAGGTGTTTGTGAGGATGCGGTACAGCCAGGCCTTGAGGTTCGTGCCCTGCGAGAACGACGACCATGCGCCGTACGCCTTCACGAACGTCTCCTGCACCAGGTCGGCGGCGTCGGCCGGATTGCGCGTCATGCGCATCGCGGCCGCATAGAGCTGATCCATGTAGGGGATCGCCTGCTCCTGGAAGTCGCGCCGAGCGTCATCGGATGCTGTGTCGTCCATCACGGGCAAGTCTAGGCGCGCGGAGTGCGCGCTGTCCGGACCATCGGCGCTCAGATCTGTGCCGACGTGCTCATCTGTGCCGACGTGCTCACGCGCGAGAATCGCCGTCATTCGTCACCCTCCGCTCCCGATGTCACAGGCTTCACTAGGCTAAGAACCGATGAGCACTCAACGGTATTCCCCCGCACCGGCGCGCGGCGCGTACCTCGCGCCGGACGTCGCCCTGCCCGTGCACGCGTCCGTCACCATCCCGGGCTCGAAGTCCCTCACCAATCGCGAACTGATGATCGCTGCGATCGCAGATGGCCCCGGCCGTCTGCTGCGGCCGTTGCACTCCGACGACTCGCGCCGCATGGTCGACGCATTGCGCTCGCTGGGTGTAGGCGTCGAAGAGGTGCCCTCGGACGGCGAGTTCGGCCCTGACCTGCTGGTCACGCCGGCGCCACTGACCGGCGGGATCACCATCGATTGCGGACAGGCCGGTACCGTGATGCGCTTCATCGCGCCGCTCGCGGGCATCGCCGACAAAGACGTGCATCTCACCGCGGATGAGAACGCCCTGCACCGTCCGATGGGCGCCATGATCTCGGCACTGCGCGACCTTGGCATCGACGTCGACGACAGCGGCACGTGGTCGTTGCCGTTCACGGTACGCGGTCACGGCCGCATCCGAGGCGGCAGGGTCGAGATCGATGCCTCCGGGTCGAGCCAGTTCATCTCAGGCCTCCTGCTGGCCGCGCCCAAGTTCGACGTCGGACTGCACCTGGTGCACACCGGCAGCACACTGCCGAGCGTGCCGCACATCGACATGACGATCGAGTGCCTCAGCCGCCGCGGCATCCGCATCGAGCGCCCCGCCGTCGGCGAGTGGCTCGTCGAGGCCGGCACCCCGCGCGGCAAGGACGTGGCGATTGAACCCGACCTATCGAACGCAGCCCCGTTCCTGGCCGCGGCGATGATCACGGGCGGCGATGTCACGGTCAGCGACTGGCCGTTGCACTCCACGCAGCCCGGCGCGTTGCTGCCCGACATCCTGCATGCGCTGGGAGCGCACAGCAGCCGGCATTCAGGGGCGCTGACCGTCCGCGCCGGCGACCGCATCCGCGGGCTCGAGCTCGATCTGTCGGCCGCGAGCGAGCTGACACCGACCATCGTCGGCCTGGCGGCGTTCGCCGATGCCCCGACGACCATCCGCGGCGTCGGGCACATCCGCACCCATGAGACCGACCGGATCGCCGCACTGATCGGCAACCTGCGCGAACTGGGCGGCGAGGCCGAGGAGCTGCCGGATGGTCTGCGCATCATTCCCCGGCCGCTGCACGGCGGCACGTGGCGCGCGCACCACGACCACCGCATCGCCACGACGGGCGCGCTGATCGGACTGCGGGTTCCCGGCGTCGAGATCGACGACATCGGCACGACCGCGAAGACGCTGCCGGAGTTCACCCTGCTGTGGGAGCGCATGCTGAAGGGCGCCATCGCGTGAGCTGGCTGGGCGACGACGAACTCGACGATGTCGAGGACTTCGACGAGAGCAGCATCCGCATGCGCCCGAACCCGAAGGCCAATCGCCCCCGCACCAAGCGCCGTCCGGCGCATGAGGATGCCCGGATCGGACGTGTCCTCGGAGTCGACCGGGGCCGCTACAGCGTCCTGATCGACGAGGACGGCCCGGATGAGCGCACGGTGACGGCGGCGCGCGCCCGCGAGCTGCGCCGTACCCCGATCGTCACCGGCGACAGGGCCCGTGTCGTTGGTGACACGTCCGGCGCGGACGGCACCCTCGCGCGCATCGTCGGGCTCCGCGATCGCACGTCGCTACTGCGGCGCAGCGCGGACGACACCGACCAGGTCGAGCGGGTGATCGTCGCGAATGCCGACCAGATGCTCGTCGTGGTCGCCGCAGCCGACCCCGAGCCCCGTGCCCGACTCGTCGACCGCTACCTCGTCGCAGCGTTGGATGCCGGCATCCGCCCTCTTCTCGCGGTGACCAAGACCGACCTGGCCGATCCTGCGGAGTTCCTCACCCACTTCGACGGCCTCGATCTCACGGTGTTCACCAGCGCGCGCGGTCAGATGCCCGTCGACGAGATCGGTGCCGAGCTGGTCGGGCATTCCACCGTCTTCGTCGGTCATTCCGGGGTGGGTAAGTCGACGCTCGTGAACGCTCTCGTGCCCGAGGCGCGCCGCGCGACGGGCCACGTCAACGAAGTCACCGGACGCGGTCGGCACACCTCTTCGTCGACGGTCTCGCTGCGGTACCGCGCCCCCGAGGGCAGCGGCTGGGTGATCGATACCCCGGGCGTACGCTCCTTCGGACTCGGACATGTCGACCCGGCGAACATCTTCGCGGCGTACACCGATCTCGCGCAGATCGCCGAGCACTGCCCCCGCGGATGCACACACCTGGCGGATGCCGTCGACTGTGCGCTCAATGAGGCGGTTGCCGACGGATCACTCAGCGAGACGGGCCGGGCACGCCTGGATTCGCTGCAGCGCCTGTTGACCACGTTCGGCGGCTGAACGGCGGGGCGGATAGGGTGAGTGTGTGACGAACGCGCGCCTGGAACCCGGTACCCCCGCCCCCGATTTCGCCCTGCTCGACCAACACAGCACGACCGTCAGCCTGTCGTCGCTGCGCGGCACGAAGGTGATCCTGTACTTCTACCCGGCCGCGATGACGCCCGGATGCACGACGCAGGCGTGCGACTTCCGCGACAGCATCTCGTCGCTGCAGAGCGCCGGATACACGGTGCTGGGCGTCTCGCGCGACATCCCGGAGAAGCTGCAGGCGTTCCGCGAGCGGGATCAGCTGACGTTCGAGCTGCTCAGTGACCCCGACCACTCCGTCCACAGCGCATATGCCGCCTGGGGCGAGAAGATGAACTACGGCAAGGTCGTCGAGGGCGTGATCCGTTCGACGTTCGTCATCGACGAACAGGGTGTGATCACCCACGCGCAGTACAACGTGAAGGCGACCGGACACGTCGCCCGGCTGCGCAAGACGCTCGGCATCGACGCCTGATCGTCTGCACCGATTCCTGTGTCAGGCGCTGCGGCGCCTGACACAGATCATTTCTCGTCGTCGGCGCGCCGCCCCGGATCGACCGACGGCAGCCGGGGATCGGACTCACCGTCGCGTCGTGTCGCCGAGATCAACACGATCAGCCCCACCAGCGCGGTTCCGCCGACACCGAGTGTGAAAAGCCAGATCCGCGGCTCGACCGTCAGGGACGCCAGGGCGAGAGCCAGCCCGAGCACCTGAATGACGATGCCACCCGAACGCGCCCAGGAGGCGCGACGCAGGGTGCCGACAGCGAAGGCCCACAGTGCGAGAGCGGTGATCAGCGTCAGCACGATCAGCGCGATCGCGCTCGTGGTGGATGCCGCACCTCTCGACCCGAGGGCGAACAGCTCGAACAGCGCGACGGCGGTCAGCGCGAGGCCTTCCACGGCCAGGACGATCGCGGCGAGGATGGCGGGGCCGGAAGGGCGCACACGAACTCCTTCCAAGAGTTGTCTGAAAACCCTTGATCTCAGCTTACTTCTGTAACAGAATAGACAAAGCCATGTGCTCCCACATCGGAGTGGGGCGGGCTGTTGCCTGCATGACCAGGGTAGCCGACCACCCGATCTGCTCCCTAACTCACCCACCGCAGACGCGGTGACCACACCGAACCCCTCAGAGGAGCAACCTATGGATTGGCGCGACAAAGCCGCCTGCCTGACCGTCGACCCCGAACTGTTCTTCCCCGTCGGGAACACCGGGCCCGCCGTCGACCAGATCGAGAAGGCGAAGGCGGTCTGCGCCACGTGCACCGTCACCGAGATCTGCCTGCAGTACGCCCTGGAGTCCGGCCAGGACTCGGGCGTGTGGGGCGGTCTTTCCGAAGACGAGCGTCGCGCACTCAAGCGCCGCGCTGCCCGCGCCCGCCGCGCCGGCTGACACCGAGCTCATACGAAGCGCCGGACACCCCTCGGGGGTCCGGCGCTTCGTCGTTCACGTCGAGCGGACGGTGCTCAGGCGACGATCCACCGCATCGGGATGTCGATGATCACCTGGGTACCCTCGCCCTCAGCGCCCTTCCATTCGATGGTGCCGCTGAGCTCACCCTGAATAAGAGTGCGCACGATCTGCGTCCCCAGCCCCTGGCCCACGCGCCCCTCCGGCAGACCATGCCCTGAATCGGTGACGGTCACGCGCAGGTGCTCTGCGGTGCGGGTCGCCTCGATGCTCACGACCCCTTCCTGTCCTGACAGGCCGTGCTCGACAGCGTTCGTGACCACTTCGGTCAGTGCGAGCGCGAGCGGCGTCGCGTATTCGCTCGGCAGCACACCGAAACGACCTTCACGCTGCGTGCGGGCACGCGTGTTCGGCGCGGAGGCCACCTCTGCAACCAGCTTCAGCACGCGGTCGAACACCTCGTCGAAATCGACGGTCTGCGCCAGCCCGCTGGCAAGGGTGTCGTGCACAACGGCGATCGACTCCACGCGCCGCATCGCCTGCGTCAGCGCCTCACGCGCCTCTTCGGAGTGTGTGCGGCGCGCTTGGATGCGCAGCAGCGACGCCACCGTCTGCAGGTTGTTCTTGACGCGATGGTGGATCTCGCGGATCGTCGCGTCCTTGGTGATCAACTCCTGTTCCTGGTGACGCAGCTCGGACACGTCGCGGCACAGCACGATCGCACCGATGCGTGTGCCGTGGTCCTTGAGCGGGATGGCCCGCAAAGACACGGTGACGCCGCGCGCCTCCATGTCGGTGCGCCACGGCGCACGGCCGGTCACGACCACGGGCAGCGACTCGTCGACCTGGCGCGACGGCGGCACGATCCGAGTGGTCACCTCGGCGAGTGATTCCCCCTCCAACTCGTCGTCGAACCCCATCCGGTTGAATGCCGACAGCGCGTTGGGACTCGCGAACGTGGTGATGCCGTCGACATCGAGACGGATGAGGCCGTCGGATGCCCGCGGCGCGCCGCGTCGGGGCGCCGTCGGCGCCGCAAGATCGGGGAACTCCCCCGTGGAGATCATGTGGAAGAGGTCGTTGGCGCATTCGTCGAAGCTGATCTGCTGCCGGGACGGCGTACGCACCTCACCGAGGTTCGTGTGCCTGGTCAGCACGCCGATGATCGTCCCCTCACTCGACCCCTGCGAACGCATGATCGGGACGGCACGCACACGCGTCGGCGTCTCCTCGAACCAGTCCGGCGAGGAGGAGTCCACGATCGCACCGGATTCGAAGGCCGCCTGCACCTGGGTGCGCCACTGCGGCCTCACCTTCTCACCGACCAGATCCCGGTAGAAGAGGGTTGCGGCGCCGCTGGGCCTCGAGTGGGTGACGGCGATGAACGAGCCATCGGGGGTCTCGACCCAGATCACCATGTCGGCCGACGCGAGGTCGGCCAGCAGCTGACCGTCACCGGCCAGCCGGTGCAGCCATTCGACGTCGGCGTCGGTCAGACGCCCCTGAGCGTGAACGAGATCGCTGAGTGTTGACACCCGTTCAGCCTACTGGTCGGCGCCCCACCGCCCGCGTTCGGCGACAGCTCACAGGACCGCGAGCGACGCAGCCCGCCAGCGCCCGTCGAGCCCCTCGAGGCGGATCGCGACGGCACGGGTGCGCCCGGGCCCGGCCACGACCACCGCGGCCTCGACGGCATTGTCAGTGGGCGAGCTCTGGTGCACGGACAGGATCTGGTAGCTCGGTCGCGTCGGGCTGAGTCCGCGCGCGCTGCGCGCCCGCGCCGCGAGATTGGCGCGCTTCACCAGGTTGCGGAATGCTTCTTCGCCGAACCACCGGGCCAGCTGATCGACCTCGCGCACTCCCGCGAGCACCTCGAGCACTCCGTAGGTGAGGCTGTGCAGCAGCGTGGTGGGATCGGGGAGTTCGCTGACCGAGGTGGGTTGTGGAGCGAAGTACTCACTCAACGTCGTCGTCATCTCGTGGTCCCCCCAGATACAGCTGGTCATCGATGCAATCGTGCGTAGCGAACGTCCCAGAAAGTAGAACACGTCCCCCTCGATCACGGAACCCGCCCCCGCAGATCTGTGGATAACTCAACCGCGCGCGGCGCCGGTGGCCTACTGTCGTTCCCGTGGAATGGGATCACCTCTTCGATGACCTCGAAGGACAGCTCGCTGCGGAGTGGGAGTCCGAGCGCGCCGCCTTGGATGCCGAGTCCGAGCGGCTGCGGATCTCCAAGCTCACCCTGCACGACCGGCTGCGATCGATGACCGCGGGCGAGAACCGCGTCCTGCTGGAACTGACCGGCGGCGAGCACTGGGATGCTGTGCTTCGCGTGATGGGTGCTGACTGGGTCGGGGTGAGTGCGAGCGGCGACCCTCGTCTGCGCCTGGTGCCGTTGAGCGCCGTCACCACCATCGGCAGCGACCACGGCGTACTGCTGTCGAGCCTGTCACCCGCGCACGGCGAGGCGGGTCTGCGCGAGCGCATGACGTTCGGGTTCGTGTTGCGCGATGTCGCGCGCCGTCGCACCCCGGTGACGATCGGTCGCGGGGATGCGGACCCGGTGCAGGGCACGATTGATCGAGCCGGCGCCGATCACCTCGACCTCGCGGTGCACGACGTGGGTGAGCCCCGCCGAACACGCGCCGTGCGCGGGTTCCGCAGCATTCCGTTCGCTGCCCTCGCCTGGGTGCGTTTGGAGAGCGCGAGCGGCGTCGTGTGAGCGACGCCGCCACGGACGATCGTCAGTTGCGACGGAACGGCGTGGTGCCCCACACCTCGGGAAAGCTGGCTTCGTCCGCCTGTCGCCACAGCGCCATGCGCCGTGCCTCCTCGGACTGCGCGGCCAGGTATTCGGCGATGCTGGATTCTTCGATGCGCCAGCGCGGAGGCGAGCCGAGCTGCGCCCCGCGCAACTGCCCCTCGTGCACAAGCGCGACCACGTCATCGACCTCGATGCTCAGCAACTCAGCGACCTGCGCGGGCGCGAGGAAGCGAGGTGCGGGATCGGATGCTTCGGGCATGCTCTCATTCTCCCCCCACCAGCGGGTCGCGGCACAGCGGGAACGCGGGCATGTGGATAACTTTTCTGCCACGCCCGCGGAATCTGTGACGATGTCTGCATGATGCACTCCCGCGCCCGCAGGCCCGTATTCGGCGATATCCGATTCGTGATCGGCGTCGTCCTGGTCATCGTCTCCGTCGCGGGCGTCTGGCTGCTCGTCTCTTCTTCTCGCCAGACCGCGCCCATGCTGCAGACCACCCGCACGGTCGTTCCCGGCGACACGATCGGCTCGGCGGATCTGCAGGTCGTCGAGGTGAGCCTCGGCGCGCTCGGCGACGAGTACCTGGCACCACACGACCTGGAGCCCGGGTCGATCGCGATGCGCACGATCCCCGAGGGCGAGCTGCTGCCCCGCTCCGCGGTCGGTGACGCGGCGGATGCCCGCTTCACCACCATCGTCGTCGGCAGCACGGCGGTGTCGGAGGGGATGACCGCGGGGACGAAGGTCGAGGTGTGGCATGCCCCCGCGCAGGAGGACGGACGCACATACGACGAGCCGAGGATCCTCGTCGGCGATGCCGTCGTCGTCACCGTCGCCGAGCAGGACGGGATGCTGTCGAACAGCCGCACCGACGTTGAGCTTGCCATCGAACGCAGCGCGGTCTCCGATGTACTCGCCGCTCTCACCGGCGGCGACGCGATCTCACTCGTACCGGCCGGAGCGGGCTCATGACCTCAGTGCTCATCGCCATCGCGCACGACGACGCCCGGATGCTGGCATCCGATCTCGAACTGGAGGGGTGCGACGTCCGCGCTGTCTCCCCCGATGAGCTGTCCGCTGTCTCACTCGCATCCTTCGATGCCCTTCTGCTGACGCCGAGTCGCACCCTGCTCACCGCAGATCTGGTCGGGGCCTGCGACCGCGCGGGCGTGCGACTTGTGCCGATCGGACCTGCCGACTCGCGTCTGGCTGCGCGGTTCGGGCTCCCCGCTCCCCTGCCGTACGACACGCCCGCTGCGCACATCGTCGCGACACTGTCGGCTCCGCCGGACGCCGCTTCCGCCGACTGCACGCCGCATCGCCCGCCCCGCGTGATCGCGGTGTGGGGTCCGCACGGTGCGCCGGGTCGTACGACGGTTGCGATCCAGCTCGCGGTCGAGCTGGCTCGCGCGGGCCGGCGCACCGCCCTCGTGGATGCCGACAGCGTCGCACCCTCGGTGGCGCTGCAGCTCGGGCTGGGCGACGAGTCGCCGGGACTCGCTGCGGCGTGCCGACGAGCCGAGCTGGGCAGCCTCGACGTCGCCGAGCTGACGCGTCTGGCGTCGATGGTCGAGACCTCGGGCGGCACTATCGACGTGCTCAGCGGGTTGAATCGGCCAAGCCGATGGCCTGAGCTGGCCGCAGGCCGTCTGCGAACGACCCTGAGTGTGTGTCGCACGTGGGCGGAGGACACCGTGGTCGATGTCTCCGCCGAGTTCGACGAGGACGATGATCCCCTCGACCCCGGTGCCCCGGCACGCCACGCGGCGACAGCGGCGGCGCTGCTCGACGCCGATGAAGTGGTGGCCGTGCTCTCGGCCGACCCACTGGGAGTGAGCCGCTTCATCCGTGGTCATGCCGAGCTGCGGCATCTGATCGGTGGGACGCCCGTCACCGTCGTGGCGAACCGCGTCCGTCCCGGTCCGCTCGGCATCGATGCGCGCGGCCAGGTGCGCCGCACTCTCGAACGCTTCGCCGGCATCGATGAGGTCGCCTTCGTTCCGCACGATGCCAGGGCTGCGGACGCTGCTGCACTGCACGCACGCGCGATCGCGGATGTCGCTCCCCGCTCTCAGCTGGTCGCCGCCGTCCGTCGGGTTGCCAACGCTCTCGACGTCCGGGCGCCAATTACTGCCGGTAGCTCGCCAAGAAGTTCCCGAGCCGCTCGACAGCCTCACTGAGCACGCGCGCTTCGGGCAGCGTCACGAACCGCAGGTGGTCGGGTGTCGGCCAGTTGAAGCCCGTGCCCTGCACGAGCAGGATCTTCTCGGACACCAGCAGGTCGTACACGAGCTTCTCGTCGTCGCGGATCTCATGCACGTTCGGATCGAGCCGCGGAAATGCGTACAGGGCGCCTTCAGGTTTGACGCAGCTGACCCCGGGGATCGAATCCAGCCCCTGCCACGCGATGTCGCGCTGCTCGTGCAGACGCCCCGACGACGCGATGAGCGCGTCGATGGACTGCACCCCGCCGAGGGCGGCCTGCACGGCGTGCTGGGCCGGCACGTTGGGGCACAGTCGCGTCGAGGCGAGCAACGTGATGCCCTCCAGGAATCCCCTGGCATGCGAGCGCGGACCCGTGATGACCATCCAGCCCGATCGGTACCCTGCCACGCGATAGGTCTTCGACAACCCGTTGAAGGTGAGGCAGAGCAGGTCCGGCGCCAGCGTTGCGGTCGGAATGTGCTCGACGTCGTCGAACAGGATGCGATCGTAGATCTCGTCGGAAAGCAGCAGCAGCTGGTTCTCGCGAGCGATCTGCACGATCCCCTCGAGCACCTCGCGCGAGTACACCGCGCCGGTGGGGTTGTTCGGGTTGATGATGACGATCGCCTTGGTCTTCGGTGTCACCTTGGCGCGGATGTCTTCGAGGTCCGGCTGCCAGCCGTTCTCCTCGTCGCACAGGTAGTGCACCGGGGTGCCGCCAGCGAGCGAGGTCATCGCCGTCCACAGCGGGTAGTCCGGCGCGGGGATGAGCACCTCATCATCCTCGTCGAGCAGTGCCTGCATCACCATCGTGATCAGTTCGGACACCCCGTTGCCGAGGTACACATCATCGGGGTCGAATCGCGGGAAGCCCTCGATCTGCTCGTAGCGGCTGACGACGGCCCGTCGCGCCGAGATCACACCCTTGCTGTCGCTGTAGCCATGTGCGCTGGGCAACGCGGCGAGCATATCGCGCACGATCTGGTGCGGAGCCTCGAATCCGAAGATCGCCGGGTTGCCGGTGTTCAGTTTGAGAATCTGGTGCCCCTCGGACTCCAGTCGCGCCGCCTCGACCAGTGCCTTGCCGCGGATCTCGTAGAGAACGTTTTTCAGCTTGGAGGACTGGTCCAGTGTGCGGCGGGTCATCCGCCAAGGATACCGGGGCGCGCGGGCGCCCCGGTCCACTGCTACCTCGGGGCTCAGTCCTTCTTGCGCTGCTGAGCCCGGCGCTGCTGGCGGTTCTGCGCGGGGGCCTCGCCGCCAGCATCCGCCGCCTGGCCGAAGGCACCACGCGCGTCGCCGCTATCGGCTGCCGCGCGCACGCGCGCGGTCGAGGCACGCTGCACCTGGCCGCGCTCGTTGCGCACCTCGACATCGCCGGCATCGTTGGGAGCCGAGTACTCCAGCTTCTGCTCGGGCTGCGAGTCGACGAGCCCCTTGGCCTCGACCTCGGTGTGGTCGTCGCCGGCCCGGCGCACCTGCACCTCGAGGTTGTAGAGGTAGCCGACCGACTCCTCCTTGATCTGCCCCATCATCGACTGGAACATCGCGTAGCCCTCGCGCTGATACTCGATCAGCGGGTCGCGCTGGGCCATCGCCCGCAGGCCAATGCCGTCCTTGAGGTAGTCCATCTCGTAGAGGTGGTCGCGCCAGCGGCGGTCGAGCACCTGCAGAACGACACGACGCTCGAGCTCGCGCGTGGCAGCCTCGCCGAGGGTCTCCTCGCGCTTCTCGTATGCGACGAGGGCATCCGAGAGCAGCTCGCGCTTGAGAGCCTCCGCGCTGATCCCCCCCTTGCGGTCACCGGCCTCAGAGACGACCTCGTCGATCGTGACGTCCATCGGGTAGAGCGTCTTCAGCTCGGTCCAGAGCGCGTCGAAGTCCCAGCTCTCCGCGTGCCCCTCGGCCGTGTGGTCGTCGACGACGCCGGCGATGGCGTCCTCGATGAAGTGCCGCACCCGGTCAGCGATGTCATCGCCGTGCAGGATCTGTCGGCGGTCGGCGTAGATCGCCTCGCGCTGACGGTTGAGCACGTCGTCGTACTTGAGGACGTTCTTGCGCATCTCGGCGTTGCGCGCCTCGACCTGGGACTGGGCGCTGCGGATGGCGCGGCTGACCATGCCCGATTCGATCGGAACGTCGTCGGGGAAGTTCGTGCGGGCCAGGATCGCCTCGGCCGCGCCCGACTGGAACAGGCGCATCAGGTCGTCGGTGAGGCTGAGGTAGAAGCGGCTCTCGCCGGGGTCGCCCTGACGGCCCGAGCGTCCGCGCAACTGGTTGTCGATGCGGCGGGACTCGTGGCGCTCGGTGCCGAGCACATAGAGGCCGCCGGCCTCGGCGACGCGCTCGCCGTCCTCCGAGACCTTCTTCTTCATGGCCTCGTAGGTCTCCTCCCACGCGGCCTCGTACTCCTCCGGCGTCTCCTCGGGGTCCAGCCCCTTGCCGCGCAGCTCTTGAACGGCGAGGAACTCGGCGTTTCCACCGAGCATGATGTCGGTGCCTCGACCGGCCATGTTGGTGGCGACGGTCACGGCGCCGAGCTTTCCGGCAAGGGCGACGATCTCGGCCTCACGCGCGTGGTTCTTGGCGTTGAGCACCTCGTGCTTGATGCCCTTCTTCGCCAGCAGGCGCGAGAGGTACTCGCTCTTCTCGACGCTGACGGTTCCGACCAGCACCGGCTGGCCGTTCTCGTGACGCTCGGCGATGTCCTCGACGACCTGGGCGAACTTGACCTGCTCGTTCTTGTAGACGAGGTCCGGCTGGTCCTTGCGGATCATCGGCCGGTTCGTGGGGATCGGCACGACGCCCAGCTTGTAGGTCGACATGAACTCGGCAGCCTCGGTCTCGGCCGTACCGGTCATGCCGGCGAGCTTGTCGTACAGGCGGAAGTAGTTCTGCAGCGTGACGGTCGCGAGAGTCTGGTTCTCGGCCTTGACCGGCACGTTCTCCTTCGCCTCGATGGCCTGGTGGATGCCCTCGTTGTAGCGTCGCCCGACCAGGATGCGGCCGGTGTGCTCGTCGACGATCATGACCTCGTCGTTCATCACGACGTAGTCGGTGTCCTTCTTGAACAGCGCGAGTGCCTTGATCGAGTTGTTCAGGAACGAGATGAGCGGTGTGTTCGCCGACTCGTACAGGTTGTCGATTCCGAGGTAGTCCTCGACCTTCTCGATGCCGGGTTCGAGCACGCCGACCGTGCGCTTCTTCTCGTCGACCTCGTAGTCGACGCCGGCCTCAAGCGTGCGGGCGATCTTGGCGAACTCGGTGAACCAGCGGTTGGCCTCTCCCGAGGACGGCCCCGAGATGATCAGCGGGGTGCGTGCCTCATCGATGAGGATCGAGTCGACCTCGTCGACGATGACGAAGTGGTGGTCGCGCTGGACGAGGTCTTCCTGTCGCCACGCCATGTTGTCGCGCAGGTAGTCGAAGCCGAACTCGTTGTTGGTGCCGTACGTGATGTCGCACAGGTACTGTTCGCGCCGGACGGCGGGCGTCTGACCCGACACGATCGTGCCTGTGGTCATGCCAAGCGCGCGGTAGACACGGCCCATGATCTCGGCCTGGTAGCTCGCGAGGAAGTCATTGACCGTGACCAGGTGCGCACCCTTGCCGGGGATCGCATTGAGGTACATCGCCAGCACAGCGGTGAAGGTCTTGCCCTCACCGGTCTTCATCTCGGCGATGTTGCCGAGGTGGAGGGCTGCACCACCCATGAGCTGGACGTCATAGGCGCGCATACCCAGCGTGCGCTTGCCGGCCTCTCGCACCGCGGCAAAAGCCTCGGGCATCAGCTCGTCGAGCGTCGCGCCGTTCTCATAGCGCGCGCGCAGCTCTGCGGTCTCGCCGCGCAGCTCGTCATCGGTGAGCTTCTCGAAGTCGTCTTCCAGCGCGTTCACGGCCTTGACGACCTGCTTCAGGCGCCGGAGGACGCGGCCTTCACCGGCGCGCAGCAGCTTCTCGAGAGGATTCGCCACGGATGTCTCCCTTGGATGTTCGGCCCGGCGACCGTTCCACGCCGGACATACCGTGCCATGCTACCGGCCGACGCGCGGCGGATGCTGTGGATGGGCACGTTCGGGAACGCTGAGGGCGAACGGATGCCCCGCACCACACTGTTGCACCCGTGCACGTTTCCCCGTATACATATACGCAGAAATGCAATACCGGGAAACGATCGGAGCGCATCATGTCCGTCCGCCAGAGCCTGCTCGCCATCCTCGATCAGGGGCCGTGCTACGGCTATCAGCTACGCGCGGAGTTCGACCGACGGACCGGGTCGACCTGGCCACTGAACGTCGGCCAGATCTACAACACGCTGGAGAGACTCGAACGCGATGGCCTGGTCGAGAAGGGCGATACCGATGACCTCGGTCACGTCTACTACGAGATCACCGGGGCCGGCCGGCTCGAGGTGCAGGCGTGGCTGGAATCTCCAGTGCAGCGCGGTACCGGCACCCGTGACGAGCTGGCGATCAAGCTGGCGGTCGCAGCGACTCTGCCCGGGGTGGATGTCAGCGCGGTCATTCACAAGCAGCGACGCGCGTCGCTCGCGCAGCTGCAGGAACTCAACCGCGCGAAGTACGCGGGTTCCGACCCGGACGGGCCGGAGGAGCTGGCCTGGTCGCTGGTGGTGGACTCGATGATCTTCGCTGCCGAGGCGGAGGTGCGCTGGCTCGACCACACCGAGCAGCGGCTCAGCCTGCATCCCGGGCACGTGTTGCAACTGCAGCTGTCCGCTGAGCGCCCCAAGCGCGGTCGCCCGTCGAAGGCGCGTTCATGAGTGCGCCGGTGCTGCGAATGATGGGCGTATCGCAGCAGTACGGGGTCGGCGAACTCGCAGTCTCCGCTGTCAGCGGCATTGATCTGGAGGTCGCCCCCGGCGAGCTCGTGGCCGTGATGGGCGCCTCGGGGTCGGGCAAGTCCACACTGCTGTCCATCGCCGGCGGCCTACAGGCACCGACAGTCGGCGAGGTGGTGGTCGACGGCCAGCACCTGAGCACTGCGAAGCATGACCAGCTCTCGGCGCTGCGTCGCCGCGCGGTGGGATTCGTGTTCCAGGACTACAACCTGATCCCCACCCTCACGGCCATGGAGAACGTCACCCTGCCGATGGAGCTCGACGGCGTCGACCGGCGCACAGTTCGAAGAGCAGGGCGGGACGCCCTGAATCTGGTCGGTCTAGCCGATCGCGGCAACGCCTACCCCGATGATCTCTCGGGTGGCCAACAGCAGCGGGTGGCGATCGCCCGGGCGATCATCGGCGGGCGACGCCTTATTCTGGCCGACGAGCCGACCGGTGCGCTGGATTCGGTCACCGGGGAACAGGTAATGAGGATGCTTCGCGGACGAATCGACGCGGGCGCTGCCGGGATCCTGGTCACGCACGAGGCGCGGCATGCGGCGTGGGCCGATCGGATCGTGTACCTGCGCGACGGCCGCATCGTCGACGAAGCTCGTCGCGAAGATACGGATGCGATCCTGGCGGCCCGCGCATGAGCAGGCGTGCCCGACCGAACCTGATACTGAAGCTCGCCGGCCGGCAGTTACTGCGCACAAGGGGCACCTCGATGCTGGTCGCAGCCCTCATCTCGGTGCCTGTGGCGGCGGCTGCCGGGGCGCTCACTTTCGGCGAGAGCAGGACGCCCTCCCCACAACAGGCCGTCACCCTCGAGCTCGGTGAGTCCCAGTCGTGGATCCGGATCACCGGTGGACCCGATCCGAGCAGGGTACAGGCTATCGATTCCCCCCGAATCACGTCGGTTGACGCAGCAGAAGACTCCACGCCGGCGAATCCCGAGCTCCCAGCACCGACGGATCTGCGCGAGGCCGGACTGCCGGCAGACACCGAGACCATCGCGATCACCGAAGACCACGAGCGGATGACCACCCTTGATGGTGTCGCAGGGTTCCCGGTGCTCTACGGCGACAGCTGGGATCGCCGCCTCGAGGGCCGCTACCAGGTGATGTCCGGGCATGCACCTCGATCGTCGACCGAGGCGATGGCATCGCCCGAGCTACTCGACCGTATCGGCGCGGAAGTCGGCGACGATGTCGAGCTGCCCGATCGCGAACGGTCCTATCGGGTCGTCGGCGTGCTGCGTGCGATGGACGGTGACACCCATCGTGAGGTCCTGTTCCTGCCCGCTTCTGCCGCGCCGGTCAAAGACGATCCGTCGGCTTTCGACACGGTCTGGTTCCTGCCGGACTGGCAGCCCGATCTCGCAAGCCTTGGCGAACTCAATCATGCGGGCTACATCTCTTACAGCCGCGACCTCGTGCTGAATCCGCCGGCGGGCGCGGACACCACGAGGACAATGGACAACGGCGAGAGCAGTTGGATCTCCCTGGCGCTGATTTCACTCGGCTTGGTGTTCAGCGGACTGCTCGTCGGTCTGCTGTCTACCGCGGCGATGACCGTCAGCACGCGCCGACAGCAGCGCTCGCTGGCGGTGCTGACCACGGTCGGAGCGCGCCGATCCGATGTTCTCCGCACCGTACTGATGCAGGGCACGCTGCTCGGCCTGGCCGGCGGCTTCATCGGCGCCATCGTGGGGATCGCCGGTGTCGCGGTGGCGCTCGCTGTGCTCGACCCGGGCGTCAAGAACATGTTCTGGTCTTCGTGGGGCCTGAAGGTACCCTGGGCAGTCGGCGGCGTCGTCCTCTTCGCTGTGCTCGTCGGACTAGCGGCCTGCATCCTCCCGGCCCGCGGTGCGACCAGAAGGGACCCCATCGCCGCTTTGCGTGGCGCACGGCGCCCTGTGGTCATGTCGGTGCGGCGCCCCATCTGGGGGGTGGTGTTCGCGCTGGCGGGCGCCGGGCTTGTGGTGACGGGCGGCGTGGTCTTCGGCTTCAACGGCTCGCAGCAGCTGTGGAACGGCGGCCTGCAGACATCGGCGATGTGGTCATCTGTCATCGGCGTGCTCATGCTCCTGCTCAGCGTCACTCTCACCGGACAGGGTGTTCTCGGCCTGCTCGCGCGGCTGCTTTCACGATTCGGTTCTGCAGCCCGATTGGCGTCGCGGGATGCGGTCGCGAACTCGCCACGCACGGTGCCTGCGTTCGTGTCCATAGCGGCGAGCACGTCAGTTGCGTCCTTCGTGCTCTGCGCTGTCGCCCTCACCGCCGCACAATCCGAACGCCAGTACTCTTGGGCTGCACCAACCGGCAGTGTGATCGTCTCGAGCTGGGGCCAGGGTCCGCCCTCTTCGGCACCGGCGTTCCTGACCGACGCAAACCCGGCGCGCATCATTCCGGTCTCCGCCTCTGTCGAGCCGGGACTGGACGCCGACGGCGGCATCATCGGAGAAAGCCCCGAGGTCGCCTACCTCTCGATGTGGGAACCGGATGTCTCCCAGTGGATCGAGATGCCATCGCAACCTGTCATCGTCATGGACCCGAACGATGTGGAGGCAGCGACCGGTATCGTTCTGGACGCAGAACAGCGCAGAGACTTCCAGGACGGCGGAGCGCTCGCGATGGCCTCGGAACATGACTTCCCTCCGGGTGGCACGCGCTTCGTCGATGACGATGCAACCGTGCGGATTGCGGTCTGGGATGTGCGCGGACTCTACGGCACCGAAACCCCGTCAGATCCGCTGCGCACCGTGGACTTTGCCGCTGATGTGCACACCGGCGCCGGCTCCGCGTACCCCGTCATCCTCTCCCCCGCTGCTGCCGAAAAGGTCGGCGTCCCGCTGCAGGTAACGAGGTGGCTGGGGGTTCTCCCCTCGCCACCGTCGGACGCCCAGCTGGATCGATGGCGCGTGGATGCCGAGACCGCGAGCACCGGCGGGGTCCACTTCGATGTGTGGGTCGAAGACGGTCCTGACGCGCCGCTACCGTGGCTGATCCTGGTGCTCGGGGTCCTCAGCATCATCGTCATCGCCGCTGCAGCCATCAGCCTCGGCCTCGCCCGCATCGAACGCCGTGAGGACGATGCGACTCTCGCGGCCGTTGGCGCCACCGAGAGACTCCGCCGCGGAGTCTCGGCATGGCAAGCCGTCATCATCGCGGGCGTGGGCTGTGTGTCGGGAGTGATGCTCGGCGTGATCGGAACATGGGTGCTGACTCAGGCCGCGCCGAGCACGCGGATGACCGATCTACCGGTGCTCTGGCTGCTGGGCATCGCCATCGGCCTGCCCGGTGTGATCGCACTGGTTGCCTTGATCGTCCGTCCCCTGCATCCCGACCTCACCCGCCGCACGGTGATCGCCTGAGCCCCAGCATCCCCCACCCACTCCACCGAGACCCCCACCTGCTGTCGACACCCCTGGTTATGGACGCCCATAGCCAGGGGTGTCGGCGGTAGCACGGGGTGTCGGCGCGGGCGTTCGCCGAAGGCGCACCCGCCCACAGCGTCGGCATCGCCTGCTCCCCGTAGGATCGTGGGCATGGCCGGTTTCTGGGGCAGACGTAAACGTGAGCAGGAAGCGCAGCAGGCGCAGGACGCAGATCTGGCGCGCCAGGCGCAGCAGGCGCTGGTCGCGGCGGATGAGCGCATCCGCACGGCCGGCGATGAGCTGGCATTCGCCCAGGCCGAACTCGGCGACTCGCTGACGGCCGACCTGGGTGCGGCGCTGCACGCGGTGCGCACGCACCTGCGCGAGGCGTTCCAGCTGCACCAGCTCAACCACGACGAGATCCCGGACACTGAAGAAGAACTGCGCACCCGCAATGCGCGCATCGTGCAGCTGTGCGAGTGGGCGGACGGCCTGCTCGACGAGAAGACCTCGGCGCTCGCCGACACGATCGCGAAGGTGCGCAACGCTCCGCAAGTGGTGGCGCGTGTGCGTGCGGATGCTGACGCACTGAGCAGCCGGGTGCCGCAGGCGCGCACCACGATCGAGCGTCTGTCGTCCCGATACGCCGAGTCCGCGATGCACCGCATCTCGTCCGCCGCCGAGGAGTCCGAGCAGCTGATCGCGTTCGCCACACACGGCGCCGATGTCTCTGAGCGTCGCCGTGCTGCACAGCAGAATCAAGAGGCGAACCTCGCGCTCGAGACGGCGACCGAGGCCGTGCGCCGCGCCGGCGCCATCCTCGACGCGGTCGAGGACTTCGAAATCGAGGCGCTGCGTGCCGAGTCGACGCTCGCCGATGTCGTCGCCGATTCGCGCGAGGACATCGCCGCGGCCCGCAACGCTCCGCAAACGCCCGAGGTGGTCGCGGCCACCACCGCGCTGGATGCTGCACTGCGGGCGCTCACGCCGACCGGCCAGCCCAACGACCCGTTCGCCGAGCTCAGCGATCTGCGCACGGCCAACGCCGCGCTGGATGCGGCCATCGATAAGGCGAACTACCGCGCCCAGCATCCGCTCCCCTCGCTCGAGCACGTGCAGCACTCGCTCGACGATGCCGACCGCCAGCTGGGGGTTGCTCGCGGCCTGATCGCGGGCCACCGCGGGTGGATCGGCGCCGATGCCCGCACCCGCCTGGCCGAGGCTGAGCGACTGCGCACCGATGTGCCCGCGCTGCTCCCCGCCGAGGAGACCCGCGAGCAGGCGCTCTCGGCCGCCCGCCGGGTCGCGCAGCTGGCATCCGAAGCCCTGCAGCTCGCGCAGCGCGACATCGACTCGGCCCGCCCGCAGGATCAGGGCTGGGGCGGCAACCAGGGGTGGGGCCCGGGCGGCCGACGCGGCGGCGGTAGCGGCGACATCGTCAGCGGCGTACTCGGCGGACTCGTCATCGGCAGCATCCTCGACGGCATCTTCGACTGACGCCGCCACTCGCATTCAGATGAAGGCGCCGCCGGGCTGAGCCCGGCGGCGCCTTGCTGTGTGCGGCTACTCAGGCCGTGCGGCGGCGCACCACCATCAGCGCGCCTGCGGCCGTCAAGACGAACGCGACGAGCAGCACACCAATCACGCGCAGGGTGTCAGCACCCGTCGTGGCCAGTTCGCCGTCCGAGCCGGCATCCGCCGCGCCATCGTCGGAATCGACCGGCCCCTCCGGATCGGTCGGATGCTCCGGATCGACGGGCTTCTCCGGATCGGTCGGCACCTCGGGGTCCGTCGGAACCTCCGGATCGGTCGGCACCTCCGGATCAGCGCCGACGGTGATGATGTGCTCGACGTGCTCGCCGCCCACCGTCAGCCGGATCGTCGCGGTTCCCTCGCCGGTCGCCGTGAGCATTCCCGTGACCGGGTTCACTCGCAGCACAGCCGCCGGCACAGCCTCAGCGGCGCTGAACGCCCGCGCCCCGCTGGGCACGACCGAGCCGTCATCGACGACCACCGCATCGCCGCCCCACTGGGCGCTCATCGGCCACCCCACCGGCACGATGCGGCCGCCGTCCTGCGAGATCGTCGCATCGATCGACACGCTCTCGCCGACCGTCATCGCCGCAGGGATCGGCACACTCGCCCCGAGGGTGACCGCATCGACGCGCGGCGTGACCTCTGCCCGCATCCAGTCGGTGCGGCTGACCACCGGATCAGGCGCGTCGCCGACGACACCCGCCCCGGGCTCGATGCCGAGCATCGCCCAGCCGGTGAAACCACCGTTCTCCGGCAGACCGGAGGGCGACTTGCCGCTGTTTCCGGTGAGCAGGTTCGACACGCCGTCGAAACTCGACGCGTGGAACACCCCAGCGTGCGCGCTCACGGCAGCGATCGACTTGCCCGTGTCCGCGCGGAACTCGGCGAGACGCTCCGCGAACCGGCGCGCCTCCAGGCGATCCGAGATCTGGCTGTCCTTGCTGGGCTTCGGGTCATCGACAGGATGGTGCGCGAAGACCAGCACGCCGGTGATGTCATCGTCATTGCCGGCCGTGTCCAGAGCTTGCTCCAGGAATCGCAGCTGCGTCGGATCGGACCGGTTGAACGACCCGTGTGAGGTGTCCAGCGTCACGATGAGTGTGCTGCCCACGCGTGTGCTGTGTCGCGTCGGACCGAACTCGTCGATGAAGTTCTGAATCGGACCGCCCATCACCTCGTGGTTTCCCGGCACATAGATCCACGGCAGCCTGTCGCCGATCTCCTCGTCGAGGATCCGGCGCGCGAGATCGAAGTCCTCCGGCGCAGCCTCATCGACGAAGTCTCCGGTGATGATGAACATCTCCGGTTCCGCGGCGAGGATCTCGCGGAGCGTCTGCCGAGCGCCCTGCACATTCGGCCCATCCGGGTTGCGCGCGACGAACTGGGCGTCGCTCATCACCGCGATCCGCTGCGTGCGGTCATCGACCGTGCCGTTGGTGACGATCACCGCGTCGTGAACCGCTTGTGTGACGGGCTGTTCGACATCAGGTGCCACGACAGCGGTCAGCCCGGCGAACATCGTCTCACCCTGATACTGGCGCGCCCCGGAGGTCTCCATCATCCGCACCCGCTGGATCGAGAGCGGGAACGCGGTTCCGGTCGGCACCGGGAACCTGACCTGCTGCCACCCCGTCCAGCCGGTGTGGGGGCCGTCGAGGTTCATGGTGGTGCCATTGCCCGTCTTGACCTGCAGCCGCGGCCACGTCGCGTTGCCGTCACCATGAAGCCACATCGTGATCGCCTGCGGCTGCCCCGGCACCTCGATGCCCTCCGGTGCTACGGCATAGGCACCGCGCGTGCCCGTCGAACTGGCGAAGTCGTAGGTGAGCTTCAGCGCCGTCAGACCGTCCGGCCCCTCGGCCGTGCTCAGCGTGCCCGTGGCGCGGTCCGAGCGGAAGATCCACTCGGTCGCGTCGGCCAGATCGGTGATCCCCCGCTCTTCCAGTCCGACGGTCACGGCGACATCAACGCGATGCTCACCGACCGAGAAGCTCACGGTGGCGGCTCCGGAGGCCGTCTCCGGCACAATCGTGAAGGCGTCCCGACCATCGGATTCCACCCGCACATCTGCACCCGAGGTGACGGTGATGTCGCGCGCTTCCATGGGCGCGGTGAACCCATCGGCATCCACACCCGTGATCCGCACCGTCGCCGTGGACGCGGCATCCTCCAACGCGATCACGCTGCTGCTCGCCCGCAACTGGTGCAGAGCGCCGAGCACGCGCAGCGAGGCCGTGGACGAGTGCCCTTCGGCGGCGAACGTGACGGGCGCTCGTCCGGCGGTGACCCCCGTCACGACCGCGGTCGCGCCATCGAGCACGGTCAGCTCAGCATGATCACCGGTCACGTCGAACTCTCCCGTCGCGGGAACAGCCGTCAGGTTGGCATCCAACCCCGTGGCCGAGAGCGTGCGCGAGAGTCCGGGGAAGACGTTCGTCGCGGTATCCGCGTCGATCACGGGCGTGACCGCCACGCCCTCGACGCCGCCCTCCGGCGCCGTCGACGAGAACACCAGGCTGTTGGGTACGCTGCGCAGCACTCCATCGGAGGGAGCATTGGCGACACTCAGCTCGGTCGTTCCCGGTTCACGCAGCAGCAGCGAGCTGGAGCCGCCGCCGTCGAGATTGACGGCGTTGTGCGCACCGAGCTCGACGAGGAACTCACCGAGCTCATCCAACCGCATTCCGCGAGAGTGGCTCTGCCGGCCATCGATCGAGACGATGTAGACCGTCGTCCCGTCGGCGCTCACCCCCGCGGCCGTGCGCGGCTCGCTCGAGCCGTTCTGACCGACGACCGTGCCGTCGACGACGAGTCGCTGGTTGCCGCTGATCGCCATGTCCACGTCAGCATCCGCGCGCACCGTCACAGGTAGCGGGTCGCCGACGGCGACACCGGCGAGCAGATCGACAGCCGCTCCCCGCGCGAGCAGGATCCCGGTGCCGGTGGGGATGGCGGCCGGTTCGGTGATCTCAGTCAGATCGGAGCTGAGACGGGCAACCTGCCCGTCGCGGATCTCGACGCGCAGGAAGGAAGGGTCGATGTTGGCCGGTCCGCCGATCGCCCGCGCCAGCGGATACTCCCCCCAGATGGACGTGAAGTACCCCAGCCCGCCAGCCGGGATCGAGATGCTGTTCACCCCCGCGACGGCGTGCGTCACCTCGCTGATCTCGACTGTGGCCGCCGAGCTCAACCGCTGCACAGCCGCGATGCCGGCAGAGAGCGTGAGACTCTCGGTCGGTGCCGGGCTCGTGGTCTTCAGACCATCCGCCACCGAGATATTGGTGCCCTGAGCGACACCGGAGTTGTTGATGTCGAAGAACGAGCCGTTGACCGCTGCGACAGCGCTCTCTCCCAGCGCATGCTCCGTCAGCGGTGCGGGCCGACTCAACGCGCCCGAGTCACTGATGTCCATCTGCAGCGTCGAGGTAGACAGGTCGGCGACCAACACGTCGCCGGTGACCCAGCCCTCCGGCTGCAGACGATCGAAGCTGGTCGCCTCCAGACCGGGGGCGATACGGCGTGTATCAGCCCGCAGCAGGCTGGACTCGCCGTTGTCGAGATCGAGCCCTCCGGTGTCCGGGGCCGCATAGGCTGCGGGCTGCGGGGGTACGGCCACCACACCGACGGTGAGCCCCAATGCGAGCCCAACAACCACCGTGGATTTAAGACGGGATAACGACGACGAAGCCACGAGAACAGTTCACCTTTCGAGTTGTCAAGCGCCGTACGGGGAAGTCCGGTGACGGCCTGAACGGCCACGCCGGGGCGCCACGGCGAAGCTACTCATGCCCGGTGACGCCGGGATGAACCACAGATGACCGGGCGTTCGCGCACACGAAAGGCCCCGGTGAGCGGGTGCTCACCGGGGCCTTTCAGACCTGCTGTGCGGGGCCTTCCCGTCCGGACGACATCTCGGAGTGCGAGGCGCCGCCCGCCGGTCGGGAGCCCGCTGTCAGGACGCGAGTGCCTCGGCGGGTGGTGCCGCGGTCGTGAGCGAGATCACGCCGTAGTCCCAGCCCTTGCGCCGGTAGACGACGCTGGGGTGGTCGGTGCGGGCGTCCACGAACAGGAAGAAGTCGTGGCCCACGAGCTCCATGCGGTCGACGGCTTCTTCGACCGTCATCCACTCCGCATCGAAGTTCTTCGTGCGGATGACCACGGGCGAGTACTCCTCCTCTTCCTCAGCCACGGGCACGGCGCCGGTCGCGACGGCCTGAAGCACGTCGACGGATGCCGGCTGCACGTCGATTCCCGCGAGTGCGCCGATGCCCTTCTCGAAGTGCGGCCCGCGGCTCTGGTTGCGGCTGTCGATGCGCTTCTCCTTGGCGCGTCGCAGCTGCTCGGCCAACTTGTCGAGGGCCATGTCCAGCGCCGTGAACTTGTCGGGATCGATCGCCTCGGCACGAACGACCGGTCCCTTGCCGAGCAGGGTGAGCTCGACCGTCTCATCGGGACGACGACCGTTGCGGTAGGCGCGGTGCGTGACCTTGATCTCGAGTCGCATCGCTCGCGGTGCGAGCGTCTGGATACGCGCTGTCTTCTCCTCGACAACCGTCCGGAACCGATCGGAGATGCTCACTCCGACGCCGACGATGCTCGTTTCCATCACTGCCTCCTTGTCCCGGTCCACCCGGCCAAGGGCGGACCGCGGTCGCCTTGTGACCCCCTACGCTAGTCCCCGTTCCGGCTCATGTCACTACCCGTGAGCCGTGTCTTTTCAGAAGTTTCCGGTGACCTCGATCCGACGTGGTGTCGCGGCGAGCGCAACCGCTCCGATCGGGTTCAGTCCGGCCGCACGCAACGCCCGCGCGGCCTCATCCAGCGTGGCCCCGGTGGTCACGACGTCGTCGAAGATCACCACCCGGGTGCCCGGCGCAGCACCGCCGCGCACGCGCAGGCTGTCGGCGACGTTGCGCGCGCGTGCCTCGCGGTCGAGCGCGCGCTGATCCCCGGTGCGACGTGCGGATGCCAGCATCCGATGCGCACGGAGGCCCGCTCTGCGCACGAGCAGCTCCGGCACGCGGTAGCCGCGCCGCCGGTACGCGGCGCGGCTGGTGGGGACGGGCACGACGGCGGCATCGGCTTCGGCGAGGATGCCGGCGACGGCGGCTCCGAGCGGATGCGCGAGCATCGTCGCGCCATCCTCCTTGAGACGTCGGATGCTCCGCGCCACGACACCTTCGTACGTCAGTGCTGCCCGCACAGCAAGGCCTTGCGGGGTCGATACGCGGATCGGCTGCGGCGCCAACAGCGACCGGCACGAATCGCACAGGAGCGCGCCGGGAAGATCGCATCCTGGGCACGTCGCCGCCAATAGGAAGGCAAGTGCCTCCCGCCCGAGCCGGGCCCAACCGTCGGCGTCCATGCGTTCACACTGGCGCACATGCACACACCGCAGAGGCCGCCAACGCGCATTCCGTGCACAACCCGCCCGATCTCGTCCGATGTGCACGGACGGTCGGCGAGTGTTCAGTACCCGGCGCGGGTTCCCAGCACGAGCACGTCCTCCACGGCCTTCTGCCACGACGAACCGCGCAACGCGTACACGGATCCGTCGTCGGACAGCACACGCAGGCCGGTCGTCGTCCGTGCCCCCGCCAGCGAGACGGCATCCACCGGGGCTGGTGAGGACGAGGCCGGACCACCGATCACATACGTGGTCAGTGTGGAATCGGGCGCAGTGGTGAGCACGGCGACCGAGTCCGAGCCGACCCATGCCAGCCCACGGCCCGGACCGTTGAGCACCGCGATCTCGGGTATGTCTGACGAGAGCGCGAGCGGCACCCCGACTTCATCGCGGATGATCGACGCGACCAGCAGGCGGTGTTGCCCACCGTTCGTGACGATCGCGGCGACCCTCGCACCGTCGGCGGCCACGCGCACGTGGCTGATCTGCTCCGCCCCCGGCCACGCACCCGCGACGGAGTGCGGGACGACATCGGTGCTCCACGCCTGCAGGTCGGCGGGAACACCGCGCGGTACCGACCACACGTACCCGTACGGATCGAGCGACGGCACGATCAGCCCTGATCGGCTGTCAAGCTCGACCGTGCGCCCATCGCGCACGGCGTGCACGTGCCCATCCTGCAGCTGCGTCGCCGCGAGCAGCGCATCGAGTGACACGTCGATCGAGCGCAACGGATCGGCGATCGCGTCGATCTGCGCGCTGAGGCCCGTGACGGGCGCGACCTCGCCAGCAGAGGCCGTGCCGAACGCATCGGAGGTCTGCACCAGCACACCCGGGTCGGTGATCGATTGGTCGAGCGACACGGTGCCGGCATCCAACGGCGCACCCTCGACGAAGAACCTGACCTCGGCGACACCGGTTCCGGCGAGGCTCTCTTCCAGTTGCGTCCTCATCCGCGCGAGCACGGTGCCGGATGCCGACAGCGCCGACCGGGAGAGCGACACCGAAGCGACCCTCGAGGAGTCGATCGGTACGGCGTCGCCGACGAGCGACACATCGGCCGGGAACGCCGTGCGCACTGCGGGGTCGAGCCAGTCACTGGGCGTTCCCGAGATCAGCGAGCGGGTGACGGTACTGGCCATCGCTTCCAGCCGCGGGAACCAGCGCACATCGGGAACGAGGTGACTCCAGTTCGGGTCGAAGTACTTCAGTGAGAACTTCTCATAGACCTGACCGAACGTCCCGATGTCCAGCGTGATGCCGTCCTGTGCCTCGGAGATGCGCCACTCACCGCCTTCGGGCCGGACGAGCCGGTAGGTGGCCTTGGCCGTGCCGCCGGCGGCCGTGTACGCGCCATCGCCGTCCACGCCGGCGATCTGCTCGAGCTGAACCGTGACCTCCGCCGTCGTCGCCGACTCGTCGTCCGCGTCCACCGTCGAGGTGAACTCTCTCGTGAGGATGGATGAGTCGATCGCGACTCCGCTGTCAGGATCCCACTGAGGAGAGAACTCCTCGGTCAGGAACTGATGCGCGATCTCCCAGTTGTTCCGCGGCGTCATCGACGCCTCCAGGAAGCGCGAGACGATCTCCTCGGGCCCAGCCCCCGGTTCGGGGCCGCGCGCGATCGGCGTGAAACTGGTGGCGTCACCGTCCTCACCGACGGGAAGACCTGCGTTGGGAGGACCGGATGTGGGCAACCCGGCGCATCCCGCCAGAAGCAGACCCGCCGCGAGCACCGCGATCAGGCGGATGCCGATGCGCAATCTCATAGTCGTCCCCCCTCGATGTCCGGTGTCGGCGGTATGACGATCGGCTGGGTGGCATCTCCCAGTCCCGGCAGCGTCTCCTGCGGCTCCAGCGGCACGGGCCCCTGTCCGGTGGGCGTCGAATCACCGGAGCGCGGAATCGTGAGGACGAAGTTTGTTCCCACGCCGAGCTCCGACCAGACCTCCAGGTTGCCGCCGTGCAGTTTGGCGTCGCCCAGGGCGATCGACAGGCCGAGCCCGGTGCCGCCGATGGTGCGCCTGCGCGACGGATCCGCGCGCCAGAAGCGGTCGAAGACGCGTTCGGCGTCTTCGGAGCGCATCCCGAGTCCGAAGTCACGCACGCCGACGGCGACGGCGTACTGATTGCTGTCCACCGTGATCACCACGGGCCGCCCTTCGCCGTGCTCGATCGCGTTACCGATGAGGTTTCGCAGCACACGGCGAACCCGTCGCGGGTCGAGATCGACCGGTGAGTACCCACCGGGGGCCACCATGCGCAGTTCGGTGTCGTGCGCCGTCGCGAGCGGACGCAGCTCATCGACGATCTCCTCGGCCAGCTGTGCGAGGCTCGTCGCCTCGACCTCCAGTTGCACCGAACCGGCGTCGTACCGGCTGATCTCGAGCAAATCGGAGAGCAGCAGCTCGAAGCGCTGCACCTGGGTGTGCAGGAGCTCTGCGGTGCGCGCCGTCGTGGGATCGAACTCGTCCTTCTGGTCGTTGATCATCTCGGCCGCCAACCGGATCGTCGTCAGCGGGGTGCGCAGCTCGTGCGAGACGTCCGAGACGAACCGCTGCTGCACGAGCGAGAGCTCCGCCAGCTCACGGATCTGACTCTCGATGCTGTCGGCCATCGCGTTGAACGAACGTCCAAGCGTCGCCAGTTCGTCCTCACCACGGACGGGTAGCCGTACTTCGAGATCGCCGGACGCCAGGCGCGCACTGGTCTCGGCCGCTTCGATGATCGGCCGAGACACCGACCGCAGCACGAGCCACGAGATACCCGCGATGATCGCCACGAGTGTGATCCCCGCCAGCCACAGCGTGCGTTGAACGAACAGCAGCGTCTCATCGGCGTCAGCGAGATCGTACGCGAGATAGATGTCGTACGACCCGACATCGCGGATGGTCAGCATCTGCCCGACGACGATGCCCGCGGTCGTGGTCCCATCGTCCTGAGGCAACGCCACCGACTGCCACGCCTGGCGGCCAGGCACCGTCACGACGCGCGTGCGCAGTTCGTTGCTCAGTGTCGGGAACGGCCGCAGGCTGCGGAACCCCGACGGGGCGAAACCGTCGCCTGCACTCTCGGCGAAGAACCCGACGATCCGGTCGGTGGAGGCGGCGCGTCCGAGCACGCGCTGCGCCTCGCCCCACAGGGCGGCGGTCGCCGCACGATCATCACCGACCTGCGCGGAGTCGAGGAGCTTCTGCGCCTGCAGCACCGACACCTGCGCATTGTGCAGCGCTTCGTCTTTGCGCGATTCGAACAGGTCATTGCGGATGACCAGCGCCATGGCCACACAGGTGATGAAGATCGCCAGTGCCGTGAGCAGCATGGTGATCGCCGTCGCACGGAACCGCACCGAACGCCGCCACTCCAGTCCGAGTGCGATCTGCCACCGGCGCGGAGCCCGCCACAACGATGGCGGCACCGGCGTCGGATTCGTCGCGGTCACCCGCGGTCCCCTATCCGACGCTCCCGGCCCGGTAGCCCACGCCCCGCACCGTCATGACGATCCGAGGGTTGTCCGGATCCAGTTCCACCTTGGCGCGCAGGCGTTGCACGTGCACGTTGACCAGCCGGGTGTCAGCCTTGTAGTGATAGCCCCACACCTGTTCGAGCAGCATCTCGCGCGAGAAGACCTGCTGCGGCTTGGACGCCAATGCCACCAGCAGCTGGAACTCCAGCGGCGTCAGCGCGATCGGCGCGGTGCCGCGCCGCACCTCGTGCGCGTCGACGTCGATCGTGAGATCGCCGATGCGCAGCACCTCGGAAACGCTGTCGGGCGTGGGGCGAAGCCGCGTGCGGATGCGGGCGACGAGCTCTTTGGGATTGAACGGCTTGACGATGTAGTCATCAGCGCCCACCTCGAGGCCGCGCACGACGTCGGCCGTGTCGCTGCGAGCGGTGAGCATGATGATCGGCACGCCCGACTCGCCTCGGATCCGGGTGCAGATCTCGATGCCGTCCATGCCCGGCAGCATCAGGTCGAGAAGGACCAGATCGGGACGCGCGGTGCGCCATTCGTCGACGGCTTGCGCACCGTCGGCACAGAAGAGCACGTCGAACCCTTCGGTGCGCAGGACGATGCCGATCATCTCGGCCAGCGCCGTGTCGTCATCGACGACCAGGATTCGCGAGGTCATATTTCTACCCAGCCTCCGCTTTCTCTGTTCGTGCGGACGGCGGGATCCCCATGCTGCCGCAACGCCGTTCAGCCTACTTGAGATTCGTTCCGGCTCCCAGGAGCCCGCGCACGGCGCGATCGGACGTGTGCCACGATGGGACAGGCACAGGGAGGGAGTGCGCATGAGTGGTCAGACCTGGACCCCGGCACCGAAGAAGGGCGCCATACCGCTGCATCCGATGACGTTCGGGACGATCCTGGGTCGCTCGTTCGCCGCGCTTCGCCACAACCCCAAGGTGTTGTTCGGCTTCGCGGTGGGCGTGCAGTTCGGCATCACTCTCGTGGCGATCGCCGTGACCCTGCTGGTGACGTTCTTCACCGCCGCGCGCATCGAGAGCGTGCCGGCCGGCTCGCCGGATCGGGGCCCGATCATCGCCGGTTCGATCGCGCTGGGCATCGTGGTGGCGATCGTGGTCACCCTGGCCAGCGTCGCCTTCACCGTCATCGTGCAGGGACTGGTGGCCGCCGACGTGTCTTTCGCCGCGCTTGGCCGCAAAGCTCCCCTGCGTCCGCTGTGGCACCGGATGCGCCCGTCGTTCTGGCGACTGTTCGCCTTCGCCCTGCTGCAGGGCTTCGCGGTGTTCATCTGGTTGCTCGCGCTGACCGGGGTCGTGATCGGAGTGATGGCGAGCACCGGATTCGAGGGTGCCGGCATTGCGATCGGCGTCCTGGTGGCTGTGCTGCTCGTGCTCGGCAGCATCCCCCTCCTGGTCTGGTTGGGCACGAAGCTGCTGGTCGTTCCCGCCGCGCTCGTCCTCGAGCGCGCAAGCATCCCGCAGGCGATGGTGCGCTCGTGGCGGCTCATCCGCGGTCGGTTCTGGCCAGCGCTCGGTGTCATGTTCCTGATCGGCGCGATCATGGGTCTCGCCGCTCAGATCGTCAGCATTCCCGGTAGCGTGCTCAGCACTCTTCTCGGCGGCGTGCTGGCACCGACCGGAGCCCAAGACGCGACTGCGGTCATCGTGCTCGTGGCGGCGACGATCCTGCCGCAGGCACTCGTCTTAGCATTGCAGGCCATCACCCTGGTCGTGCAGGGCACCGGGGCGACGCTTATCTACCTCGACAGCCGCATGCGCTACGAGGGGCTGGACCAGACCCTGATCCGCCATGTCGAGCGTTCGTCTGTCGGAGTGGCCGATGAGGACCAGGGCGACCCCTACGCGGTGGATCCGGCTCGTGCGGTCTCGAAGAACCCGCCGCCTGCTCAGCCGACCCCGGCACCGGGGTACGTGGCGTATCCGACACCTCAGCCCGGATACGCACCTCAGCCCGGAAACACGCCTCAGCCCGGATACGCGCCTCAGCCCGGGTACGCTCCTCAGCCCGGGTACGCTCCCGCTACGCCGCCACCGCCGCCCGCTCCCCCGGCACCCCCGGCACCCGCCCAGCAGCCACCCTCGGCACCGCCGCAGAGCTGGGCGGCGCCCGGCAGTTCGGAGTCATGATCCTGCTGTTCGCCAGTGACGTCCTCGTCCCCGACGGCGACGAAGCCCGCGAGCGAGCACAAGATGAGCTGTCTCGCGCGGAGTACCAGGCCGCCACGCCGACCTGGTTCGATCGGCTGGCCGCAGACGTGGCCGAGTGGTTCTTCGGCCTGTTCCGCGGCGACGGCGCGGGTGCGGTCGCTCCGGTCGCGGTGACGATCATCGTCATCATCATCGTTGCAGCCCTCCTCGTCGCACTCGCGATCTGGGGTCGCCCGCGGGCCTCTCGCTCGGTGCGTCGCCGCGCCGAGCTGCTCGGCGAGCAGGATGACCGTACGGCCGCTCAGTTGCGTGCCGAGGCCGAACGCCGCGCGAAGGCACACGACTGGGACGGCGCGGTCGTGCTGCGGTTCCGTGCTCTGGCCCGCAGCCTGATCGAACGCGACGTGATCGAGCCCGCACCCGGCGCCACGGCGCAGGCCATCGCGCGCGAAGCCAGTGTCGCCTTCCCCGGCTTCGGCGATCGGCTGCACTCCGCCGCAACGGCGTTCGACGCGGTGCGCTACCTCGACCGCCCCAGCGATGCCACAGCGTACCGAGTGCTCGCCGAGACTGACGACGACGTGCGTGCGACCACACCGACGGATGCCGCTACCCCGGCGGTTCCGGCATGAGCGCGATGACCGACGACACGACCACGTCGGATGCCACCGTCGGGCGTTCCACAGCTGCGGCACCACCACGAGGTCGTGTGGGGCGCGCCCTGGGCTGGTTGTCGATCGTCGTCATGGTGGTCGTCCTCACCCTCATGACCCTGCGGCTGCTGACCATTGCCCCCGACCTGAGTGGCCCGCTCAACCCCGAGAGCCCCGGCCCGAACGGCGCCAAGGCGATCGCCGAGTTGACCCGGCAGGAGGGCGTGCAGATCGAGATCACGCGCAGCCGCGCCGTCGCCGCGGCCGAGGTCGGGCCGGACAGCACGCTCGTGCTCACCGCTCCGGCCGCGCTCAGCGATGCCGCGGCGCTGGAGCTGATCGAGAGCGCGGATCGCGTCGTCCTTCTCACCAGCAGCGCGCGGATGCTGCGCCTGCTCGACCTCGGCGAGCGGGGCCTCCCGACGGGGCTCGTGTCAGCCGGTTGCGACCTCGCCGAGTTCGCACGCGTCGGATCGATCGACGCCGACCGTGCGTTCACGCCCGCGTCCGGCGTGATAGGCTGCTTCGCCGACGCCAGCGGAGACGCGGCTGTGCTGCGCAGCACGGATACCCAGACGGGCCGGTCTGTCACCATGGTCGATGCCAGTGGCCTGCTCACCAATCAGCATCTGGCAGAGAACGGCAACGCCGCCCTCGGGCTGGCGCTGCTCGCCCAGACCGATGAGATCGTCTGGTACGTTCCCACATTCGAAGACGGCGACCGTACCGACGGTGGCCCCGCAGACCTCGGTGACCTGACCCCGGACTGGCTGACCCCCGTGATCCTGCTGTTGCTGCTCGCGGGCGTCGCCGTGGTGGTGTGGCGCGGGCGCCGGTTCGGGCCGCTGGTCACGGAATCCCTGCCGGTGACGGTGCGGGTGTCGGAGACCATGCACGGGCGCGCGCGCCTGACCGCGAAGTCCGCAGACGCCGCGCACGCGGCATCCGCGATCCGTGACGGAAGCCGGCGTCGCCTCGCCGCCCGACTCTCACTGAGCCCGACAGCAGGAGCACACGAGGTCGCGGATGCCGCCGCCGACCGGTTGCGGGTGCCCCGCGGCTCGCTGCACGAGCTGCTCGCCGGCTCCCCACCGCACAGCGATCACGACCTCGTCGATATCGCCCGCAGACTCGCCGACCTCGAGACGGCCGTCGACGCAGCCGTCCACACCGAAAGGAACCTCCCGTGAGCGACGAGACCATGAACGCCACGACACCCACCGATGACGACTCGCTGCGTCAGGCGATGCACCGGGTGCGCACCGAAGTCGACAAGGCCGTGGTCGGCCAGGCCGGTACGGTCACCGGTCTGCTCGTCGCTCTGCTCGCCCGCGGGCACGTACTGCTGGAGGGCGTCCCCGGCGTGGCGAAGACACTGGTCGTGCGCAGCTTCGCGCGGGCTGTCGGCCTGGACACGAAGCGCGTGCAGTTCACCCCCGATCTGATGCCCGGTGATGTCACGGGTTCGCTGGTGTACGACGCGCGCACCGGAGAGTTCGAGTTCCGTCCCGGCCCCGTCTTCACCCACATTCTGCTCGCGGACGAGATCAACCGCACGCCGCCGAAGACCCAGGCGGCGCTGCTGGAGGCCATGGAGGAGCGCCAGGTCTCGGCAGATGGCGCGAGCCGCACGTTGCCCGACCCGTTCCTCGTCGCCGCGACACAGAACCCGATCGAACACGAGGGCACCTACACGCTGCCCGAGGCGCAGTTGGACCGCTTTCTGATGAAGCTGGTCGTCGGGATGCCCGAGCGTGACGCCGAGGTGTCGGTGCTGCGTCTGCACGCCGACGGGTTCTCGCCCCGCCTGCTCACGGGTGTCTCGGCGGTCGTCACCGCCGACGAGATCCGCGCCGCACAGGATGCCGCGGCCCGAGTGCAGGTCACCGACGATGTGCTGGGCTATGTCGTCGATCTCGCGCGCGCCACCCGCAGTGCGCCGTCGGTCGAGCTGGGAGCGAGCCCGCGCGCCGCGACCGCGCTGCTGGCCGCGGCCAAGGCGTGGGCCTGGCTGAACGCATCCAGCGCCGTTACCCCAGACCACGTGCAGACCATGCTCATGCCGACGTGGCGCCACCGCCTGCAGTTGCGTCCGGACGCGCAGATGGAGGGCGTCACCGCGGATGCCGTGCTGCAGTCGGTCGTGCAGCAGACTCGGGTACCGATCTGACATGTTCGTCTCTGCACTGCTCGCTCCGCTGATCGCGCTGGGCGTCGTCCCGGTCGTGCTGCTGAGCAGCATCGGCGTCTCCCCCTGGCTGTCGACACTGGGGTGGTTGTTGCTGTGCGCCGCGCTGGTCGCGACGGACGTTGTGCTGTCCGCCGCCCCGCGCGCTGTCGCGATCACCCGGCGGGTGCCGGAGCGGGCGCGCCTCGGCGAGCCGGTCACGGCGAGCGTCGCGGTGCAGAACCTCGGCACTCGCACGGTGCACGGCTGGTTGCGGGATGCCTGGCAGCCCACCGCGGGCGCCCCGGACAGCCGTTCCCCCCTGAGCATCCCGCCGGGTGAGCGTCGCCGCGTGCACATCGAGTTGCATCCTCGGCGACGTGGCGAACTGCGCAGCGAGTTCGTCGTGGTGCGTTCGCGAGGCCCGCTGGGGCTGGGCGGTCGCCAGTCCCGGCACGACGTGCCCGGCGCGCTGCGGGTGCTCCCCGCCTTCACGTCGCGCAAGCACCTGCCGTCACGCCTCGCTCGTCTGCGCGAACTGGATGGGAACACGTCGATCCAGGTGCGCGGGCAGGGCACCGAGTTCGACTCGCTGCGCGAGTATGTGCGCGGTGATGACATCCGTTCGATCGATTGGCGGGCAACGGCGCGCGCCGGCACCACGATGCTGCGCACCTGGCGTCCCGAGCGCGACCGCCAGGTGGTCATCGTGATCGACACCGGGCGAACGGCAGCGGCTCGCGTCGGCGACGGGACGCGCCTGGATGCCTCTATCGAGGCCGCTCTGCTGCTGGCCGCTCTCGCGAGCCGTGCCGGTGACCACGTGCATCTGCTGATGTACGACCGCGTCGCCCGGGCGCGCGTGAGCGGTGTCGATGGTGCGAGCCTGCTCCCCGCGCTCACGGACGCCATGGCGCCGGTGCACCCCCGTCTGGTCGACACCGACTGGGCGAGCGCGTTCGCCGCTGTGCGTTCGCTGACGACGCGCCCGTCGCTGATCGTCGTGCTCACCGCGCAGGATGCAGCCGAGTCGGCCCGTGGTTTCCTCGGTGCCTTCCCCAGCCCCTCGCGCGCGACGACGGTGTTGGTCGGTTCGGTCACCGATGAAGAGGTCGAACAGCTCGCTCGGCAGCGAGCGTCGCGCGCCGATGTCTACCTGGCAGCCGCCGCCGAGCAGACGCTGCGAGACGCGCGGACCGTGTCGGATGCCATCCGCCGTGCCGGCGGCGAGGCGATCGCCGCCGACCCCGAAGCGCTACCGCCGCGAATCGCCGACCGCTATCTGGAGCTGAAGGCCGCCGGACGCCTGTAACCTGCATTTAACCGAATAGTTCCTTTATCTGAATGATTCAGAATAAGGTACACTGGAGGCATGTCCTCCCCCGCGCTCGCCGACTTCCCCGCGCTACTGCGCGGGGCCGGCCTGCGCGTGACGACGCAACGCGTGCACGTGCTCGACGCTCTTCGCCGACACCCGCACTCCTCCGCCGACACGGTCTTCGCCGGCATCCGCGACAACCTTCCCGGCATCGCCGCAGGCACCGTCCACGGCATCCTGAACGACCTGACTGACGCCGGCGTCGTCCGCCGCGTCAGCCTGCCCGACGTCGGCAGCGCACTCTACGAGCTGCAGTGCGACGACAACCACCACCACCTGCAGTGCGTGCAGTGCGGTCGTGTCGAAGACGTCGCGTGCGCGATCGGCGCTGCCCCCTGCCTTCACCCCTCTCACGACCACGGCATGCGAATCCTCGAAGCCGCGGTCACCTACCGAGCCCTCTGTCCCGAATGCGAAAGGAACGGCAATGGCTGACAAGCCCGCAACCACCACTCAGACAGGAACCCCGGTCGCCAGCGACGCGCACTCGCTCACCGTGGGCGCCGACGGCGTCACGGCGCTGCACGACCGCTACCTGGTCGAGAAGCTCGCGTCGTTCAACCGCGAGCGCGTTCCGGAGCGCAACCCGCACGCCAAGGGCGGCGGCGCCTTCGGCGAGTTCGAGGTCACCGAGGACGTCTCGGCATACACCCGCGCCGCGGTCTTCCAGCCCGGCGCCAAGAGCGAGACGCTGCTGCGCTTCTCGTCGGTCGCCGGCGAGCAGGGTTCGCCCGACACCTGGCGCGACGTGCGCGGCTTCTCGCTGCGGTTCTACACCACCGAGGGCAACCTCGACATCGTCGGGAACAACACCCCGACGTTCTTCATCCGCGACGGCATCAAGTTCCCCGACTTCATCCACTCGCAGAAGCGCCTGGGCGGTTCGGGCCTGCGCAACGCCGACATGCAGTGGGACTTCTGGACCCTCTCGCCCGAGTCGGCCCACCAGGTGACCTACCTCATGGGCGACCGCGGCCTGTCGCGCTCGTGGCGTCACGTCAACGGCTACGGCTCGCACACCTACCAGTGGGTCAACGCCGCCGGCGAGCGCTTCTGGGTCAAGTACCACTTCCTGTCCCAGCAGGGCGTCGAGCCGATGTTCGCCGACGACGCCGAGCGCATCGCCGGCGCGGACGCCGACTACTACCGCCGTGACCTGTACCAGGCCATCGAGAACGGCGACTTCCCGAAGTGGGACGTCTACGTGCAGGTCATGCCCTACGAGGACGCCAAGACCTACCGCTTCAACCCGTTCGACCTCACCAAGACGTGGCCCAAGGCCGACTACCCGCGCATCAAGGTGGGCACGTTCACGCTGAACCGCAACCCGCAGAACTTCTTCGCCGAGATCGAGCAGGCCGCCTTCTCGCCCGGCAACCAGGTTCCCGGCACCGGCATCTCGCCCGACAAGATGCTCATGGCCCGCGTGTTCTCGTACCCCGACGCACAGCGCTACCGCATCGGCGCGAACTACAACCAGCTGCCGGTGAACCAGCCGCACGCGGCTGAAGTGCGCAACTACATGCACGAGGGTCAGATGCAGTACCACTTCAACCCCGCTGAGCACCGCGTCTACACCCCCAACTCGTACGGTGCCGTCGGCGGCCCCGAGGCCGACCCGCTGCTCGGTGTCGAAGCCAGCTGGGAGTCCGACGGCGAGCTGGTGCGCTCGGCCGCGACGCTGCGCCAGGACGACGGTGACTTCGTCCAGGCCGGCATCCTGTACCGCGAGGTCTTCTCGGACGAGGAGCGCGAGCGCTTCGTCGAGACCCTCGTCGGGCAGTACAGCGGCCTGACCGTGCCCGCAATCCAGGAGCGCTTCTTCTGGTACTGGGGCCAGGTCGACCAGGCTCTGGGCGAGCAGCTGCGCGCCCGCACCGCTGCGCAGGTCAGCGCGTAGCATCCGCCTCCGAAACCCCTCCGTCGCCGCGCGATGGAGGGGTTTCGGCGTGTGTACCCGGTTCCCGCGCGCGGGATGCTGGATCATCGGAACACGGACGGCGCCGCGCCGCTCGACGACGAAAGGCCAGGGCAATGACCGATTCCTCGATTGAAGCCACCCCCGAACCGGGTGGCCCACTGACTGCACCGCTGGGAACACGCCTCGCCGCCGAGGGCTTCGGCACCTTCCTGCTCGTGTTCGGCGGCGTCGGCACCGCCGTGTTCGCGTCGAACCACTTCACCGAGCCGGGCACCGAGTCGGCCGTCTACGTCGCCATCGCCCTCGCCTTCGGGCTCACCGTGCTCGTGGGCGTGTACGCCTTCGGCCCGATCTCTGGTGGGCACTTCAACCCGGCAGTGACGCTGGGGGCCGCCGCCGCGGGGCGCACGCCGTGGCGCGACGTGGGTCCATACATCGCCGCGCAAGTCGCCGGTGGTGTGATCGGCACGACGGCTCTGACGTTGATCGGGCTGTTCGGTCCCGGCGGGTGGCTCCGGGGGGCGCAGCAGGCCGGGTTCGCGAGCAATGGGTGGGATGCTCTCTCGCCCAGCGGCTTCGGGATGCCCGCCGCCATGATCATCGAAGTGATCCTGACCGGCTTCTTCCTGCTGGTGATCCTCGGGGCGACGCATCCGAAACGGGGCACCGCCTTCGCCGGAGTCGCGATCGGTCTCGCCCTGACCTTGATCCACCTCATCTCGATCCCGGTCGACAACACCTCAGTGAACCCTGCCCGGTCGATCGCCTCGGCGATCTACGGCGGTACCGACGCGCTAGCCCAGCTGTGGGTGTTCCTGGTCTTCCCGATCATCGGCGCGATGCTCGCAGGTCTCGCCTACCGCGAGCTCTTCGACCGGACGACATCGGCGGCGCCGTCACTGAGCTGACACGCTACCCGGCTGTCAGAGTGGGAGTGCCGGCTTCGTACTCGACGAGGTCGCCGCTCTCACCCTGGCGGGCGGCACGCCGCCCGATGACGAGCATGTAGACCAGGAAGACGGCCAGCGCCAGTGCTCCGATCCCGATCTTCACCGGCCACGGCAGCGCCGATCCGGTGATGAATCCCTCGACGAGCCCCGACAGCAGCAGCACGAAGATCAGGCCCATAGCGACCGTCGCCAGCGCGCGTCCCTCCGACGCGAGCGCGTGTCCGCGCGAGCGAGGGCCGGGGACTGCCCACGCCCAGAACACGTGCAGTCCCGCAGCAGCGGCCACGAAGATCGCTGTCAGTTCCAACAGGCCGTGCGGCAGGATGTGCAAGATCATGGTGTCGAGGTGGCCGTAGGCCGCCATCACCGCCGCCGCAACACCCAGCCCGACAGCGTTCTGCACCAGCATCCAGATGGGCCACAGACCGGTGACGCCGAAGAGTACGCACTGCATGGCGATCCACGCATTGTTGAACCACACCATGCCTGCGAAGGACGCCATGGGCTCGTAGTACTCGACGAAGTCCTCCTCGGCGTACTGCTGCAGCACCTCGGGCGCCCCGAGTGCGGCGATGCGCGACGGGTCGGACGCGATCCATGCCGCGGTCAGGGCTCCGATCAGGACGAACAGCACCGCAATGACACCGGTGGTCCAACGGATCCGGTACAGGGCCGCGGGCAGCTGCCGGGTGAAGAACCGCGTCGCCTGGGCGATCACGTTGTCGCCGGCGCCGGTGAAGCGCAGACGAGCGGTTGCGAGGATGGTCGAGAGATAGTCGCCCTGTGGGGAGGTGCCCACCGAGGTCTTGAGTTCGGCGAGGTCGGCGGATGCCGCCCGATAGCGCACGATCAGCTCATCGACCTCAGCGCCGGACAGCCGGCGTCGTCGGCTGAGTTCATCGAGCCGTTCCCACTCGGGGCGGCGTGCGTCGGCAAGAGCATCGGCATCCACCTGATTTACTGTACTCATGTCTGCCGAGATCGCCGATGAACAGGAGATCCTGTCTGGAGAAGCCGTCGCCATCGACGTGCAGCCGGTGGGGTTCGTGTTGCGCGCGGCGGGCGCGCTGATCGACATGCTGTTCGGCTTCGCCGTGTTCATCGGGTTCGTCCTGGTGCAGGTGTGGCTGCTGACGCTGGGGGTCTTGGACGAGCACACCGCTCGGATCCTGTCCATCTGGGCCGCCGTCGTCAGTTTTCTCGTGCTGCCGATCACCGTCGAGATGGCGACCCGTGGCCGCAGCCTGGGAAAGCTCGCCGTCGGGGGCCGCATCGTGCGCATCGACGGCGGCGCGATCACGTTCCGGCACACGTTCATCCGGGCTCTGCTCGGCGTGCTGGAGATCTACATCACGGTCGGCGGCATCGCCGTCATCACGGGCGCACTCGCGGCCCGTTCGCAACGCCTTGGTGATCTCGTTGCCGGCACGTATTCGCAACGTGTGCGCACACCACACCTGGTGCAGCAAGAGCCCGTCATGCCGCCGTCGCTCACCGGGTGGGCGACGGTCGCGGACGTCGCGCGGATGCCGGACCGTCTGGCCCGGCGGATCTCGCAGTTCCTCCTCAACGCCGACCGGCTCTCGCCATCTGCGCGGCTCAGCGTGGGCCGGGAACTGGCGGCCGAGGCTGCGCCGTTCATCTCCCCCATCCCGGATGCGGGGCCCGAGGAGATGCTGCGTGCGGTCACGGTGCTGCGGCGCGAGCGTGAGCGCCGGGCACTGACGCTCTCCGATGACCGTGCCGAACACCTGAGCCGGACGCGGATCCGCGTCTGACCGATCAGACGTTCAGCCGCGCAGCGTCGCGTGCCGCACGACCAGCCACCCGGCCGGAACCGACAGTCGATCGGCGTGCTGTGCACAGAGATCGTGGGCGTGCGGATCGCCAGCCGGGCCGAGTGGACCGAGCGCGGCCATCTGATCGCCGTAGTCATAGGTCAGCGTCGCTGCGGCTTCACGCGCGCACGCCACTTTCGAGCAGAGCCGCTCGTGCACATCGAAGCTGTCGTTCATCCCCCTCAGCGTAGGGCTGAGCGCAGACGTTCACCCGCGGGCGCGCGGCACGGCCTAGACTTTCGGGATGCCTCGCTCTCGCCAGACGCCCGTCCGACGCGGTGCGCGCCACGGCCGCCACGGGCGCCTCGGGCGCAGTGAGGTGGTGCGTCCGCCCCTGCCTCCGCTCGACGGACGTCTCGATCGCTTCGAGATCACGGTCGGCAGTGCCGTGGAGTTCCTGCGCGGCTCCTGGGAGGAACTGCGCGACGTGCGCTTCGAAATGGCCGCGATGCCCACTCACGACCGCGGAGACGGCATCCCGCTGTGGCGTGTGGATCATCTGGGCCGACGGGTGACGCTCTACCGTGTGCCCATCGAACGGTTGCTGCCAAAGGGGCACGACGACGCGCTGCACCGCCGGATGGCGATCGAGAGCGCCGTGTTCCACGCCGCCGCGGAGTACATCGGCCGCGAGCCCTGGGAGCTCGGCCCCGACGGTCGCGATCACTGACCGAAGGTGCGACGCCGCAACGGCGAGACGCACTCAGTGATGCACGATGATCGGTTGTTGCGTCGCCGGCGGTGACCACAGAGGCCATCCCGCGATCGCCGGGGCCCCGGACTCCCCGAGCAGACTGACCGCGGCATGCACCGCTGCCGGAGCCTCCAGAGTGTAGGCGCCCGCTTTCACCGGTACGGTCGCGGTGCCGCCAGCGTCGAGCTCGATCGTGGTGGCATCCGCTCCCTCCAGCGTGACCGTCACCGGTTCGGGGTTCGCGTTGCGCAGGAACAGCGAACCCGGTGCGCCACGAGGAACCTCGAACCGGACAACACCCTGCAGCCGGGGAGCCGGCAGCATCCACGAATAGTCCTGGCTGCGCTCGGCACGATACGTCTGCTTCGCGGCCGCCACCACGGGCTCCGCCGCCTCGATCCGGATATCGTAAGCGCCGGCCGCCAAGTTCGTCAGCGCGATCTCGCTCGGAATCCCCGCCGACAGATCGACGGTGTACTCATCCGTCGCCTCCGCGGCTCCTTCGGCGTACACCCGAACGACCGCCTGTGCCTCGCTGTCTGGGGCGAGCATCCGCAGCACGACACCGGTAGCGTCGTCCCCGGCGCCGTCGGGCAGTGCCCGCACGCCCAGGATCGTCAGCTGCTCCTGCGGCGCACCGAGCCCGTCCTGCAGGTCGATCCCGACGGCTTCCAGCGTGCGTGTGAACGACGACTGCACGGTGGCACGCACCGGCGAGCCGGTCGAGACCACCTCGATGACAGGCCGCTCCTGTCCCGCTGCCACGGATGCCAACGGCAGAGCGATCTGGGTGAGCGGCGGCACGATGGTGGTCGATGTGGCGCGCTGCACGCCGTAGACGGTGAGATCCACGGTGGCGGGCACGCTACCCGGGTTGCTCAGCAGGATGATGTCTGAAGCACCGGTCGAGATATCGCCGCCGACGAGCCAGTGGCGCATACCCGCCGACCGGCACGGTGCGGCCGCGAAACCGCGCAGGTCTTCCTCCTGAAGACGGATGGACTCGGCGGCGGCGACCAGCGGAACGTCTCGCTCCTGCACTCGGGCCGTCACTGTCTGCGCCCCCTCGCCGCCGGTCACATCCGGCATGTCCAGCGGCTCGGTGATGAGGGCATCCTGCTGCGTGTCGATCACCAGACGGGGAAGGCCCGCGGAGACCACCAGGTCGGCTTGACCCGAGTCGCGCCCGAGTGCCCGGAACGACCCGTTGCACACCAGAGTGGTGTCGCCGGGTACGGGCACCACGGTCGTCGTCGCCGGTTCATTGCGCAAGGTCGGCCACGGTGCCGCGACAGCGGTGGTCACGCCGATCACACACGCGACCGCGACGGCCGCCCCCGTGGCGATGCGCGCTCCGGTGGCTGCGAGTCTGAGCGTACGCTGCCTCATCGTCGTCCTTCCGCCTCGGGGCCGTCTTGAAGGGGCGCGGCGGAGCTGTCCGGGGTCGTCGCTCGCGACCCGATCTTCTCCGCGTGCGGTTCATCGTCCCCCCGCGGTCGCCGGGGTTGCGGCAGCGGCTCGTCCGACGCGCGCCCGACCACGCGCGATCGCGCCCGCGCTGCACGGCGGGACGCGCGCGTCGGGATCGCCAACAGCAGCGCCGCGAACACGACGACGATCTGGGCGATCGCGACGAACCGTGCAATAGCCTTCTGCGTTGCGTCCATGCCCGCGCGCTCGGAGACCGGGACATCGACGCCCCAGAGCACGCCGTGGCCGGTTTCGCCGGCCTTGACGAAGCCGGCACGTTCATCGATCGCTGCGACGGCATCATCGTGCATGCCGTGTGCGATGTCGTTGGCGCGGGGTGCTTGCTCGAGCAGCACGAAACTGATCCCCTGTTCGGCGAGCGAGTCGGCCGCATCGAAATCACGTGCCGAGAGCAGGTCGACGGCATCGTGCGCAACGCTGTTTCCGCGCGACTGCGTGGCGGTGCTCAGCATGCTGGTCTGTGCCCCGAGCGTCTCACTGGCCCCCCAGATGACCTGTGCGGCCAGCGATCCGTCGTTCTGCGGCGTGAGCACCAGGGTCGCCCGATCGGGTTCGCTGGCCGCCTGCGCCGCGACCAGCGCGGGCAGGGTGCTGGGCGATGCGTTGCGCACCTCACTGTGCCCGGTGTTCACCGCGAGCAACGCCGGAAGAGCACATGTCGCGACACCCAGCATCGCGACGAGCGAAGCGCCGATGCGCAGCGGTGCGAACGCGACGACGGTGTCCAAGGTGACCAACGACGCCCCCACGACTCCCAGCCAGGCGAGGCTGAGGCCGCTTCCGGGCCACAGCGCGACTCCAGCGCCGTGCACGAACGAGACGACCACACCGACCGCCACCATCGCAGTCGCGATACCCAGTACGGCGACGAACAGCAGCGCGAAGCCGGCCCGCCAACGCGGCGACAGCGCAGAGGCCAACGCCAGGAGTGCGACCGGAGCCAGCAACAACGGCGCCCACACGGCCATCTCGGCGCCGACCAACCATTCCCATCCGGCGCGGTCGGCTGTGGGGAAGCCACCGGCGATCGCCGTGCGGCCGGCGGCGTCCGCGCCGACCTGATCGAGCACGCGCACCACGGCCGGGTCGGCAAGCAGAGCCCACGGGTCACCGTGTCGTATCTGCCAGATGATCAGCGGCGCGAACATGATCCCGGTAGGTGCCAGCAGCCACGACAGGCGTGCGGCAGCGCGCAGTCGCCCGAGCGAGAGCGAGAGGATCAGTGCCACCAGCCACATCAGCACGAATGCCGGAGCCAGAGAGGGTGCGCATGCGAGCGCCGCCGCGATCAGCAGGGAGGCCGCACCGGATGCTCCCCACGAACGATGGGCGACAGAAGCGGAGTGGAAGACCCAGGGCAGCAGCAGGTGCAGGAGGACCGCTGCCGGCCGCCCCTGCACCAAGGCGTCGAGAAAGGTGGGCGCGAGCGCCCACAGGACGCCTCCGAGGATGCGCAGGCCCGACCGATCGGTGATGCGCGTGGAGGCGAACCACCCCCCGAGCACCGCGAGGGGAAGCGCGAGCAGCCACAGCAACACGACGGCGTAGGACGGCGACGCCGGCGAGAGCGAGCCGAGCAGTGCGAGCACTGCCGTGAACGGGTCGGCGGGGCCGACCACGTCGAGCCCGAGGTCGCGCACCCCCCATGCCGTATCCGCCCACAGCGCTGCGACAGTGTCACGCATCGGCAGCAGCCCGCCGCCACCGATCGCGGGCCAGGCGAGCATCGGGACGAACACGACGATGCTGACCAGCAGGGCGCCCAGTACGGCCCAGGCGCCGCCGCCGAAGAACCGCAACTCGCTGACCGCGCCGCGTTCGCTTCCGTGCCCGTCGTCGAGACGCTGCCGGAGTTGGTCGTGCGTGACGCGCAGCGGGGCGATGGATGTCCACGACGCGCGACGGAACGAGCGGATGGCCGCTCGCGACCGGATCACGCCTCTGAATGCGACCATGGCGGCCAGCGCCGCACCCCACTCCGGGGCCACATCTCCAGGTCGCTTGCCGATCAGGTGCAGGATCGATCTCCACAGAGCGAGTGGCAGCAGGCTCAGCCAGTGCAGCGGCACGGCGAGTACCGGCGCGTACGTGAGACGGCGGTGCAGTTGCGCGCGCCGGGTGACCCATGCACGACTGACCGCTCCGCGCGGGAGCGCGGCGGGCCCGTGCGGGCGGACTCCTACGCGGGCTTTGGGAACGAGTACGACTCGAGCGCCGCCGAGTCGGGCGCGCACGCCCAGGTCGAGGCCCTCATCGGCGCCTCGGAGCGCGATATCGGGGCGCAGCACGCTCGGCGCTTCGCCCCGGATGAGCATGCCCCGAACATCCGCGCCGAGGGCGTCCTCGGTCGCATCGTGCTGCCCTTGGTCGAGTTCCCCTGCGGTCAACTCCACTGATCGTCCGAAGCGGGTCATGCTGACCCCGAGGGACTGGATCTCGCGGTCGTCGTCCTGACGGACGAGCTTCGGCGCTGCGATCGCAGCGGACGGCGAGCGTTCCAGGGCCCCGATCAGCAGGTGAAGGGCGTCGCGACGGGGCACTGTGTCCTGGGCGAGCAGCCACACAGCCGCCCCCTTCGGGATGCGAGGCCCGGCAAGCGCGACAGCCTCCGCGTAGGTGGTCGCAGGGCGCGCCTCGATAATGCCCTCGACGATGTCACCGATCCCCGAAGCCGCACGCACGGCTGATCCGTCGCCGAGCACCACGACGGTGACTGCGGTCGGGCGGGTCGTCTGGTCGCGGATCGCGTCCAGGGTGTGCAGTAGCTGTGCGCTGGCGGATTCTCCGGTGCGTACGACGGCGATGGCATGGACTCGTGCTGGCATGGCACTTGTCAGCCTAGGCAGGTGCGGGCGACGCGCCGGACAGGGCGTCCGGCGCGCCCGCGATCAACTTGCGCGACGCTTGAGCTTGCGGCGCTCGCGTTCACTGAGGCCACCCCAGATCCCGAAGCGCTCGTCATTGTTCAACGCGTATTCCAGGCACTCCCCGCGCACGTCGCACGACGTGCAGATGCGCTTGGCATCCCGAGTCGAGCCGCCCTTCTCGGGGAAGAACGCCTCCGGATCCGTCTGTGCGCACAGCGCATCCGCCTGCCAGGCGAGTGCGCCATCGTCCTCCTGCTCGACCCGGCGTACTCCTGGTACTCCCAGATCAACCGGATCGACGAACCAATTCTCGGGAACGTCTGAGCGGTAACCCGTCATCTCGATCTCCCAACCCTGCTTAAGCCCCCCTCGGGCCGTTCTTCACCTAATTACACCCGTGTCATTCGCCATGGTCAAGTCGCAGATCGTAAACCCTCAAGAGGGCGTTTAAGGTTCATTGCGCACTGTCGGCGTGTCGCGGAGCCGCGTGGGGCCTTGAGGATCAGACGCGACCGGGCTGCGCGATGAACGCCTCGCCGTGACCGTGCAGGGTGATCGAGCTCTCATCCGCCGTAATGAAGACCGCGGAACCGACAGCGATCGGCGCGGTGGCGCCGGAAGCGCATTCCACCGCCACCCGACCCGACGTCGCCAGCACCATCGTCGGACCTGTGACGTCGAATGCCGCGACGCCGTCCAGCTGGACGCGGCGCAGCGCGAAATCCTCGACCGGCGCAGCATAGTCGGTCACAGCGTCCGCCCCGGTCTGCACGGGCACAGTGCCCGGGGTCGTATCGACGATCGCAAGCAGTTCGTCGACGTCGATGTGCTTGGGCGTGAGGCCACCGCGGAGCACGTTGTCACTGGCGGCCATGATCTCGACCCCCAGCCCGGCGACGTACGCGTGCAGCAGACCGGCGCGCAGGAAGATCGCCTCACCGGGACGCAGCACCACGAAGTTCATCAGCAGTGCCACCACGACACCGGCATCGCCGGGATTGCGCGCGGCGATGGAGCGCACGGCCGCAAGCGGCTCGGCGAAGTCGTCTGAGTCCGCCTGCACGACAGCTGCGATGATGTCGTCGATCTCGGTCTGCGCGTCCCCCGACAGCACCCAAGCGATCGTGTCGCGCAGTGCCTGCGCATCGTCGGCACAGGACAGGCGCGCGCGCAACGCGACGACGCCCGGAGCATCCGGCAGCACCGACAGCAGGCGTCGGGTGTCTTCAAGCGGGCGCAACCCGGCGAGAGCCTCGAAGCGATCGCTGAGCGCCACGATCAGTTCAGGCTTGTGATTGTCGTCGCGGTAGTTGCGGGTCGGGTCACCGGCATCCATCCCCGCCTCACGCGCGAATCCCTCACGTGCCTGCTCACGTGTCGGATGCACCTGGATCGACAGCGGCGCTGCGGCGGCGAGCAACTTGAGCAGATACGGCAACGTGCCACCCGTCACCGTCTCGAGAGTGCCGCCCCCGGCAACGTCGGAGGGGTCGCCGGGGTGATCGCCGAACCACACCTCCGCCTCGGGTGCGTCGGACGGCTCGCGCCCTTCCAAGCCCGCGATCAGCGAGGTTGATCCCCAGGCGTAGTCACGCGGTGCGTTCGTGATGGTCAGCAGCATGCTCCCAGCGTAGGACGTGCCGCGCGGTAGCCTGATCCTGATGGCCGTGTACACCAAGCATCCCGCCGCGGCGCCTCCCGCCGCCCCCGCCCGCGAGACGACGCGGCATCTGATGGTGCGCGCGTTCTGCGTACTCCTGCTGTTCTCGGTCTTCGCGCACACCGCCGTGTACAACCTTGTCGGACCGGTGGGCGCCGTGATCGTCATCATCATCCTGACGCTCGCGGCACTCGCGATCTGGATCCCCGCGATCGTACGGGGCCAGCCGAGCGTCTTCCGGTGGCGACGCCTGCCGTGGGTGGCGCTGGCATACTCGGCGCTCGCCCTTGTGTCGACCTTCTGGTCACGGTGGCCGGGCGCGACCCTCTTGACGTGGTTGTTGCTCGCCGCGGTGACGGTGACCGCGCTGTTCGTGGCGACAATGCTCACCTGGAACGAGATCGCGCGCGCGCTGAGCACGACGATGAAGCTCATCCTCGGGCTGTCGCTGCTGATCGAGCTGTGGGTGGCGCTGGTGCGGCACGAGCCCCTGTTGCCCAACTTCGTCGAGATCCCCGAGAGCGGAATCGACCCCCACCTGTACTGGGTGCGCGGCAACCTCTTCAACGACGGGCGCATCCAAGGCGTCGTCGGCAACGCCCATTCCCTCGCCGTGATGTGCCTGTTCGCGCTGATCGTCTTCGCCGTGTTGTTCGCCGCGCACGCACGGCGTCGCACGATGCTCGTGCTCTGGAGCGCACTCGCTGCGGTTCTGCTTGTCAAAGCGGCCTCAACGACGGTGTATCTGAGCATCATCGTCGTCCTCGTCGTGCTCGCCGCGGCGCTCATCGCTCGCGCGGCCTCCGGTCCAGGGCAACGACGGCTGATGTACGCCGCCTTCACCGCCGTCGCCGTCATCGGCGTCAGCGCCGCCGTCGTGCTGCGCAATCAGGTGCTGTCAATCTTCGGGAAGAGCGGCGACCTGACCGGACGCTTGGATATCTGGCAGGCGGTCTGGGAGCGCGCGGTGACCCGCCCGATCTTCGGCAATGGGTTCTCCTCTCCCTGGGTCCCCTGGGCGCCCGGCTTCGACGGGTGGATCGTGGATCATGGGCTGACCGTCTTCCACGCGCACGACATGTGGCTCGACGTGTTCCTTCAGCTCGGCGTCGTCGGCGTGGTGCTTATGGCGCTCGCCTGGCTCGCACTCACCTGGCGCGCGTGGTTCTTCGCGGTCGACCGCCCCCGTTGGGATCTCGATGCGAAGCGACCGTACTCCCCCATCTCTCTGCTGCCGTTGCTGTTCGTCACTGTGCTGCTCTTCGAAGGGCTGGTCGAGTCCGCTCCGATCATGCTCTGGGGTTGGCTGCTGCTGGTGCTGCTGTCGTTCAAGATGAAATCCGCGCCGCTGGTCGGATTCGGCGAACACGCGCCCGAACTGACGACGACACCCACGCGGCGGATACCATGACCCCCCGGCGACAGCTGCTCTCGCTGCTCGCCTCAGCCGAGTTCGCTCGCGCCTACACGCTCACGTCGTTGACCGCGGCATTCCTGTCGTATCTGATCGCGCGACTCATGTCGCCGGTGACCCTCGCGACGATCATCAGCGCGCTGTCGATCATCGGGCTCGTCATGCTGATCGCCCGCCGCGCTGAACTCTCTCTGCTGCGCCTGGCTCCGACGTCCTTGCTCGGGTTCATCACGGTCGCCCTGGTGAGCGTGGTCTGGAGCGAGAACCGCTGGGACACATTCACAGGCTGGCTCACCCTCCTCGGATACGCGATCATCGCTGTGACGATCGGACACGTCCGCGACACGCTGCAAACGGTGCGTGCGATCGGTGACACCCTGCGCTGGCTGCTGAGCATCTCCCTTGGGATGGAGATCCTGTCGGGGGTTCTGCTCGACACACCCTTCGCGATCTTCGGCATCGAGGGCAACCTCGCCTTCGGGGGGCCGATCCAGGGACTCTTCGGCACCCGCAACATGCTCGGTTTCATCGCCGTGATCGCTCTGATCACGTTCGTCGTCGAATGGCGCACCCAGTCGATCACGCACACGGTCGGCGTCTTCTCGGTTTCGCTGGGGGCGCTCCTCGCGCTCTTCTCCGCCTCACCGACCGCTCTCGTCCTCGCCGCCACCGTAGGAGCAGCGACGAGCGCGCTGGCCATCATCCGGCACACACCACCGTCGTATCGCATCACGGCGCAGTGGGTGCTCGGAGCACTCGTGGCCGTTGCGATGGTGCTCGCGTTCGCGCTGCGTCGACGGATCATCCGCGTCCTGGATGCGGACAGCGACTTCTCCCTCCGCGCCGATCTCTGGGACATGGCGCTCGACTTCATCGCGCAGCAGCCCGTCACCGGCTACGGCTGGTTCGGCGCGTGGGAGCGCGGAGAGTATCCGTTCACCTACATCAACTTCCTGCTCGGCGAGCAGCATCGCTCGGCGCTGAACGCCTACTTCGACATCCTGCTGCAGCTCGGCTGGATCGGGCTGGTGCTGTTCCTGGTGATGGGTGGCGTCGCCATCGTGCGTTCATGGCTGGTGGCCGGCATGCGCCGCTCCGTGGTGTACGCCTGGACCCCGCTGGTGTTGATCACACTCGCGGTCGAGTCCTTGTTCGAGAGTTCCACACTCACCGGTGTGGGCTGGTTGCTTCTGGTGCTGTGCGTCTTGCGTGCGGGACAGAGCCGCTCGTGGCGTGAGAACACCGATGCGGCCCATACGGGCGCGATACCAACGCTGCATCCCGAGAGCGATACGCGCGATACCGACCGATAAGCGCGTCGGGTCAGCGGTAGTCCGCGTTGTAGCGATCGAGCACGTCGCGGATCGGCCCGTCCAACACGAGTTGTCCCTTGTCGAGGTACAGGCCGCGTTCGCAGAACCGCCTCAGATCGCGCTCGTTGTGGCTGACGAAGAACAGCGTCCGCCCCGATGCAAGCATCTCATCGATCCGCTTGTAGCACTTGTCCCGGAACGCCTTGTCGCCGACGGCAAGAACCTCGTCGACGAGCATGATGGGCTCGTCGAGCTGGGACACGACAGAGAATGCCAGCCGCACCTTCATTCCGTTCGACAGGTGCTTGTACGGCGTGTCCTGGAACTCCTCCAGCTCGGCGAAGGCGATCATCTCGTCGTAGCGCGATGCCACTTCCGCCTTCGACATTCCGTGCAGCCCGGCGGTGAGGCGCACGTTTTCGCGCACGGTGAGGTCGCCAACGAATCCGCCGGTGAGCTCGATCAGTGGCGCGACGCCACCGTTGACGCGCACACCACCTTCATCGGGTAGCAGCACCTGGGCGACGAGCCGAAGCAACGTCGACTTTCCCTGCCCGTTGCGGCCGACGACGCCGATCGCCTCGCCGGGCGCGACGGTGAACGAGACATCGCGCAACGCCCAGAACTCGCCCGGTCGGGACCTGCGACTCACGCCGGCGAAGAGGTCCTTGAACGTGCGGGAACCGCGGCGGTTACGCCGGAAACGCACTCCGAGCCCCTGCACTTCGATGGCAGCAGACATCACAGCTCCTTCAGGACGGGACGCTCAAGGGAGCGGAAGACCCAGATTCCGAGCGCCAGGACGATCAGGCTCATCACAGCGCTGATGATGACCACACGCGCATCCCATTGATCGGGGAAAAAGGCCATACGGTACAACGTCATGATGCCTGCCAGAGGGTTGAACATGCCGATCGCGTCGAACGGCTCCGGCAGGTCCTTGACACTGTAGATGATCGGAGTGGCGTAGAACATGGCACGAAGAATGAGTGCGGTCGTCCGTTCGAGGTCGGTGTACAGCGCGCAGAGCGGCGCGACCAGCAGCCCGAGGCCGATGAGCAGAATGGTCTGCAGAATCATCGCCACGGGTAGCCAGAGCACTCCCCATCCGATCTGCGCGATGTGCGCCGGGTTGGTCTCGGTGAGCCGATTGATCAGCACGAAGATCAGCAGGACCGGCATCGAGAAGACGAACTCGAGTCCCTTGCTGAGCACGATGCGATTGACCCAGATAGAGCGCGGGATCGACGTAGAGCGCACGAGACGCGCGTCCTTCTTGAAGGCGCGGGTGAAGTCGCCCACCGCCCCGTTGAACCAGACCCAGGGCAGAAGCGCGCTGATCAGGAAGATGATGTACGGCTGCTCGCCAACCGTCCGCTGAAAGACCTGCGTGAAGACGAACCAGTAGATAGCGCTCATCACCAGCGGGTCGAGAACCGACCACAGGTACCCCAGCGCACTGGTCGAGTAGCGCACCTTCAGGTCACGCGCCGACAGCAGCCACAGTGAGTGGAAGTAGCGTTTGGGCGTGCCAGGGGCTCCTGCCGTGGTCGCCACGTCAGTTGCCTCCGCCGACGACGTATTGCTTCTCGCCTCGGACGTTCGCACCGCGCGCGAGCGGTACCTGGATGAACAGGCGCATCGTCAACCCCTCAAGACTCCTAGACGTCGCTTGCGCCACCCATCAAGGGGCACTAGCCAATATCCAACTCTATCGCAGCGACCCTGCGACCCTGGGAAATCCCTACGCGCGCTGCCGACGGTACCGACCACCCGTGCGCACGTGGCACTCCGCCAGCGGTTACAACTCGGCATGCAGCGCCCACACCCGCTCGGCGGAGCTCGCCCACGAAAAGGCGCGGGCACGGTCGGCGGCGAGTACCCGCTGCCGCTTCTCCCCCGCGCCGAGCGCGTCTTCGAGGGCATTCGTGATCTCATCCGCCGGCACGACCAGTCCGCCGTCGGCGATGACGTCGCGATGCGTCCCCGAGTCGACGGCAACGACGGGCACGCCCAGTTCCATCGCTTCGACAGCGCGCCAGGGCCATGCCGTCGAGGAGGAGGTCGCCACCACGGCGGCCGCTCCGGCCAGAACAGATGCCCGGTCGGCGTCGCCGAGGCGTCCACGGATGTGCGCGCGCCGTTCGGCCAACCCGGCCGTCGCGGCGGCATCCGCGATCTGTGGCTCCGTGCCCTCAGCCGCGTCGAGCACGACAACGTCGATATCCGTTCGCGCTGCCGCGGCCAATCCGCACCCCAACGACTCGACGTCACCCGCTACGACCACGTACCGTTCGGGCAGTTGCAGGTCTTCCCGACGCTGCGCCGCGTCGCTCGGCTCTGCGAACCCCTGCGGGGCTGCGCCGGCGATGACCCGGATGCGGTCCGACAACCGCCCCAGGCCCGCGACGCGCTCGGCCATGGTGTGCGAGGGCACGACGACGGCGTCCGCGTGCTTCACCGCGCGCTTGAACATCGCCTTGTGCCAGCTGACGGCCGCCTTCGACAACCGATGCGGCGCCTCCCAGGCGTGCAGATCCCACAGCGTGACGGTGGTCTGATCGTTGTCGTGCAGCCGGTCGTGACGCACCAGCGGTGCCATCAGACTCGGAGCGTGGATCAGTCCGCCTCCAACCCCCGGGGTGATCCCCAACTGCCATGCACCGGCGAGTTCGCGACGCCCGAGCGCCAGCATCCGCACGTCGTGCACGCCGGGCATCTGCAGGTCGGTGCCGCTCGGCACGATCGCCGAGACGGCGCAACCGCGCGGCGCTGTCTGCACCAATCCGACGGCCAGTGCCCGCGCCGCACGCGCCTGATCGGCGTCGACGACCTGCACCGTCTGATCGAGAACAACCCGCAACTGCACACTCATGTCGTCATGCTATCGGCGCCTTCCTGAGAGCCTCCGACGCACCGCCGCGGGTGCGTGAGGTCACTCGGATGGCGCGTCCGTCTCGGGCGGATGCAGGGCATCGCGCACCATCTGATGGATCAGCTCGAAGTCGGGGTTGTCCTCGACGATGCCGTTGTCTGGCACGAGCTCGATCTCGGTGACGGGCTGCTCTTTCGCCTTCATCATCAGGTCGAAGAACTCGGGCAGCTTGTCCTGCGGAAGGTCGGTCTCCATCAGCTGCGTACCCGCCGCCGCGATCTCGTTGAAGCGCGCGACGACTGTCTGCGGCGTGAACTGCTGCAGGATGGCGACCTGCAGTTCACGCTGGCGCTTCATGCGGTCGTAGTCGCTGGTGGTGTAGCGCGATCGGGCGTACCACTGCGCCGTGTCACCGTCCATGTGCTGCTCGCCCGCCTCGATCCACCCGATCGCCCAGTCCTCGGCGGGCTGGCCGCGGTAGGCCGGACCGCCTCCCTTGGGCAGCCGCTCGGTGACGGTGATGTCGACGCCGCCGAGTGCGTCGATGAGCGCTGCGAAACCATCCATGTCGACGAAGACGTAGTAGGGGATCTCGATACCGAGCACACCCTCGGCGGCATCCTTGGTCGCCTCGATACCGGGAGCGGACCCGTGCGTCGCCGCATCGGGATACAGCCCCGTTCCCTTGTCGTCCCGACAGACCTCCGCAGCATTGCGGATGTGGTTCATCCACGGTTCCCAGCCGCAGGTCTGGTCGGAGTGCCCTTCGAAACCGTTCGGGTACAGCTCGCGCATGGGGCTGCCTTCGCTGAACGGCGCGCCGGCAAGCTCTCGTGGGATGCCCGTCATCGTGACAGCGCCGGTATCGGCGTTGACCGAGACGACAGAGATACTGTCGAAGCGCATCGAGTCGCGTCCGTCGCCGCTGTCGGCGCCGAGCAGCAGGATGTTGTAATAACCGTCAGTGGGCGGCAGGCTGGGCCCGCCACTGCCGAACAGCGTCGTCAGCGCCCCGCGGCCCGATGCCACTGCCGTCGAGGCGTACACCGTGGCTGACGACACCAGTGCCATCACCAGCACGGATACCAGTGGGATCGCCCACCGCGAGATCGGCGGCAGCCTGACCAGGCGCGCCTGACGCAGAGTGTCGATCGTGAGCACGATCCACAGCGCCACGTACGCCAGCAGCAACACCTGCACGAGCGTCAGCATGAACCAGGCCAGCGGTCCGGCGAAGAGCCAGACGAGCGCGGGGCGGGCGAACAGGCCGAGTCCCGCGGCGATCAGCAGCAGGAACCAGCCGATCAGGGTCGCACCGAGGCCGAAGCGGCCGAGCCGCCGGTTGCCGGCGAGCACTTGCGCCGAACCGGGGATAAGCACGTTGAGCACCACCAGCCACCAGCCACGTCGCCCCATCAGGTCGACGTCGGTGACATCGGGGTTGAGCAGCGGCCGCGTCTCGATCAGCGGGCGTGAGCCCTGATCGGAGGAACGCGGTGCCGCCAGGGTCACAGCGAGTCCTTCAACCGCTGGTTCTTCTGCTCCACCTGACCTTCGAGCTCACGCGCGTATGCCTCGACGCGGTCGGCGAGCTCGGCATCGGACGTGCCCAGGATGCGCGCGGCGAGGAGCCCTGCGTTGCGGGCCCCGCCGATCGACACGGTTGCGACGGGGATTCCGGCCGGCATCTGCACGATCGACAGCAGCGAGTCCATGCCGTCCAAATACGCCAGCGGCACAGGGACACCCACGACGGGCAGCGCGGTCACCGAGGCGATCATGCCCGGCAGGTGGGCGGCGCCTCCGGCGCCGGCGATGATCACGCGGATGCCACGGCTGCGCGCTTCCCGACCATAGCTCATCAGCTTGTCGGGCGTGCGGTGGGCCGAGACGACCTCGACCTCGTGCGGGATGCCGAAGTCGGTGAGCGCCTGGGACGCGTCACTCATCACCCGCCAGTCGGAATCGGAACCCATCACGACGCCGACCAGCGGCGAGCTCGAGGAATGCAGTGGCTCAGTCACTCGTACAGGCTACGGCGCCCCGCTGGGAGAACGGCGCAACGGCGCGCGCTCGCAGCGACGCGGATCACTCACTCGAAATGCACTGCGGCGGCGCGGGCGGTGTAGACGACGTCATCGAGATCAGCGCCGGCGACGTTGATATGGCCGACCTTTCGTCCCGGACGCGGCGCCTTGCCGTAGGTGTGGATCTTGGCCTCGGGATGCTGCTGCATCGCCGGCGCGAAGCACGAGGTGAGCGTGCCCTCGGCGGGTCCGCCGAGGATATTCACCATCACGGTCCAGGGCGCTCGAGGTGCGGTGCTACCCAGCGGCAGATCGGCGACGGCCCGCAGGTGCTGCTCGAACTGGCCCGTCACGGCGCCGTCCTGGCTCCAGTGTCCACTGTTGTGGGGGCGCATGGCCAGTTCGTTGACCAGAATGCGCTCGTCGTCGGTCTCGAACAGCTCGACAGCCAGCATGCCTGTAGCGCCGATCCCCTCGGCGATCTGCCGCCCGATCTGCTCGGCGACCTCGGCAAGACGCTCCGTGGCGTTCGGCGCGGGGGCGATGACCTCTGCGCACACGCCGCCGCGCTGCACCGTCTCGACGACGGGGTACGCGACCACGTCGCCGCTCGGGCGCCGCGCGATCTGCTGCGCGAGTTCACGGGTGAACGACACCATCTCCTCGGCCAGCAGCGCCTCCCCCTCCGGCACCTGCTCGAACCAATCGGCGGCCTCGAGGCCCGCGCGTACGACGCGTACACCTTTGCCGTCGTACCCGCCCCGCGGAGTCTTCACGACGGCTCGGCCGCCGTGATCGTTGATGAACGCTTGCAGCTCGCGGGCATCGTGCACGGCGGCCCAGTCCGGCTGCGGCACACCGAGCTCGGCGAGGCGTGCACGCATCACGAGCTTGTCCTGCGCGTACTGCAACGCATCGGGCCCCGGATGCACCTGCACGCCGTCGGCGACAAGGGCGCGCAGCACTGACTGAGGCACGTGCTCGTGGTCGAAGGTGATGACGTCGACGTCACGTGCGAAGGCGCGCACCGCATCGAGATCGCGGTAGTCACCGACGGCCGTCGCGGCCAACGCTGCCGACATCCCCTCGTCCTCGGCGAGCACACGCACGTCGAGTCCGAGTTCGACCGCCGGAGCAATCATCATTCTGGCGAGCTGTCCGCCACCGATCACACCTACGCGCACCGACATCCGCGCCCCTTTCGTCGTTCCCATTCTCGCGCACTCCGAGAGCGCGAATGGTCAGAACGTTCCGGGCTCCGCGTCGCGGTGGGCGAGGATCTGGTTGACCTCGACCTGATCGGCCAACGCCTCGTGCACGAGGTTGACGCTGGGGACGTTCACCAGGCGCAACGGTGCGTCGACACCGTTGCTGAGGATGACTGTGCCGGCGCCCCACAGGCGCTGCAGCAGCCCGCGGCGCACGGCGATCGAGTAGCCGCGCGTGTGCGAGAGCTCCTGACGGCTGCGCGCGCTGAGCCCGTCGCGGACGATCACTCGCCGGGTGGTGATCGTGTACGTACGTGACAGCCAGCGCAGGTACGGAACGGCGACAAGAAGCACCACGAGCAATGCCGCGGCGGTCAGGAGCATCCAGTTCTCATACGGAGAGGGCAGGTTGCCGTACAGGTAGGCCGTCGCGCCGAACACGGCGATCAGCACGAGTGCCGACCAGAACAGCCGCCGGGCATGGCCACGGAAGCGCGCGACGATCAGTTCCTCGGCGGGCGCGCCGGGCGGGGGCATCATCGGACGCCCTCCGAGCATCACCGGCTGAGTCATGCCTCCATTGTGCCGTCAGGATGCGACATCCCCGGCACCCGCAGGGCGTGTCAGCGTGCCGCGTCAGGCCAGCCGCGCGTGCACGACATCGCCCGACGACACCGCACGTTCGCTCTCTGCACAGCCCGCCTCGGTGGATTCCTCGGCCACGACGAGTCTGCCGTCGTCGGCCAGGCGCACCGCGCGTCCGAGCATCGATGTGCCGTCCGGCAGCGAAACAGCCACGTCGCGCCCCAGCGTGATGCACCGCGCGGTCGCCTCGGCGTGCAAACCCGACCGGACGGCGTCGCCCGCTTTGCCCAGCTCGCGCACGATCGCGTCGAGTCGGTTCAGATAGTCGGCGACCAGCCGATCAACATCCGCAACGGCATCCTGGCAGGCGAACGACGTCGCCGTCGGAACCGGAAGCTGCGCGTGTGTCATCGCGGTGTTCACCCCAGCACCGACGATCACCGCGTCACCGACGACTTCGGCGAGGATGCCACAGATCTTGCGGCCGCCGACGAGCACGTCGTTGGGCCATTTCAGGCCCGCTTCATGGCCGGGCAGCTGTGCGGCGACGGCATCCGTCATCGCCACCCCAGCGGCCAAAGGCAGCCATCCGCGCGCGTCGACACTCTCCGGCAGGTCTCGCAGCAGCACCGAGATCGCCAGCGCGGCTCCGGCAGGCGTGTCCCAGGTGCGGTCGAGCCGCCCCCGCCCCGCGGTCTGCGAGTCGGTGACCAGCACCGACAGGTGCGGCCAGGCGGTGGCATCCGACGCGCGCCCACGCAACTCGGCGTTCGTCGATCCGCACTCCGGAAGCACCAGCAGACGACCGGCGGTCCCCGAGGCGCGCTGCAGGTCCATTCAGCCCGCGTCCTCGTCGAGATCGGCCGCGTCATGCTCGGATGCGGCGTCCGCGGGGACATCATCGCGCGCATGCCACTCATCCCACTTCTGCATGAGCTGCTCTATCGCGGCATGGAACTTCGCCGTGGCAGCGCCCGGCGTCGTGTCGCCGAAGTAGTGCGTCACCCAGGTGTCCAGGCGCGCGATCGCCGCCTCGTCGCCCCGCACGCGATCGACCTCGGCGACGATATCCGCGGCGCCCTCGACCGTCAGCCATTCACATGCTGATAGATAGCCCTTGGTGTCGATGGATGCCCGCTCGTCGGCGGGCCGGGTGATCATCAACGGCTTGCCCGAGGCGAGGCGATCGTAGACCATCGCCGAGATATCGACGACCGCGACGTCAGCAGCGGCGAGCTGCCACCCCAGCTCGGGGCCGTCATCGTGGATGTGGTGAGCGCGCGGGTCTGACGCGTTCGCCTCAGCGATCGCGGCGAGGATGCGCTGGTGCGCCGCGCCGTAGGCGTCATCGACCACGCCGCTCCGCGGGTGCGGCCGGTAGATCAAGCGGTGCCGGCCCGTTGCCAGCAGCCCACGGACGAGTGTCTCGCCGTGAGTGGCGATCGATCCGTAATGTGCAGAAGGGCGATCGCCCTCCCAGGTCGGCGCGTACAGCACGACGGTGCGCTCGTCCGGGGTGTAGGGAAGGGTGCCGGAATAGTGATCGGCCTGCGGCCGGCCGATCTCGATCGTGCGGCGGTCGATGTCGTAGTCCCAGAGTGTGCGGCTGAGCCGGTCACGGGCGGCCTGACCGGCAACCAGGGCGTAGTCGTACGCCTTGTACTGGTTGGTGGTCATGTACATCTTGTCGGACTCACCGTGGTTGATGAACACGTGCCAGCGGCGGCCGTACCGGAACATCTGGAAGTTGCGAGTGTTCTGGTTCACGTACAAGACGATCCGGATGTCTTGCTTCGCGATGAACTTCTCAAGATTGCGCACCGTCGGCACGAACGCGACCGGCGGCCCGTCCTCGGCGATGAGATGCTCGGCGCCGGTCGCACTGCGCGACAGCACAACCACCGGCCAGCGCTCGGCCAGTTGCACCAACGGGCGGTACCACTGGCGCATCTGGTACATGTTGACCGCACCGTCGGCGAAGTACACCGCGATCTTGTAGGTGTTGCGCGGGTGCGGGCCCTTCTGCGAGAGCGTTCGTCTGACCCTCTGCACAGCAGCGCGAGAGGCGAGTGCCTCTCTCAGCAGCCGGTACGACTTCTTTCCATCCGAGACAACACCCATCCCTCCAGAATACGGCGCTTCCTCGAACGACCCCGTCTCGGCCGTGCCGGCGCCGGCATCCGGGCGCGGCGCCCGCCGCATGACATGATCGAATCGTGCACGAGACAGACCGCCCATCGCCCGACGGGGTCTCCTTCGTCATGCCCGTGCTCAACGAGCGCGACTACCTCGAACACGCCGTGCACTCGGTGCTCGCGCAGGACGTCGACGGGCCGACCGAACTCATTCTCGCCCTGGGCCCCTCGACCGACGGCACCACCGAGCTCGCGCAGCGCCTCGCTTCGGCCGACCCGCGCGTGCACCTGGTCGACAACCCCGCCGCGCACATCCCCGTGGGCCTGAACGCCGCCATCCGTGCCAGCCGGTACCCCACGGTCATCCGCGTCGACGCGCACTCCGAGCTCTCCCCCGGCTATGCGCGGCAGGCGCTGGAGACGCTGGAGCGCACGGGTGCAGCGAACGTGGGCGGCATCATGCGCGCCGACGGGCGTACTCCGTTCCAGAGCGCCGTGGCACGCCTGTACAACTCCCCCGTCGGTCTCGGAGGGGGCGCGTACCACGGCAGCGAGCGCGAGGGTGAGGCCGAGTCCGCTTACCTCGGCGTGATGCGCCGCGAAGTGCTCGACGAGGTCGGCATGTTCGATGAGTCGATCCGTCGCGGCGAGGATTGGGAGCTGAACCTGCGCATTCGCGAGGCGGGCCACACGGTCTGGTTCGACCCGCGACTCTCGGTCACCTACTGGCCGCGCGAGAACTGGTGGCGCCTGGCGCGCCAGTTCCGCGCTACGGGCGCTTGGCGCGGCGAACTCGTGCGGCGGTTCGGACGCAGCAACGGGCTGCGGTTCTTCGCCCCGCCCGCGCTGGTGCTCGTGACCGCCCTCGCGCTGATCGTGGGCGTGCTGCAGCTGACCGGCGTGCTGCACGGCCTTCCGGGTGTGCTCGCCTCGATCGTGTACGCGCCCCTGATCGCATACGCCGTACTCGTGCTCGTTGTCGCACTGACGGGGCGCCGCGGACTACGAGAACGCCTCTGGACGCTGGCCGTGCTGCCGACCATGCACTTCGCCTGGGGGCTCGGCTTCCTCGCCGGGGTGCTGCGCGGCGCCGGCGACACCGTCGACGCCTCGCGGCTCGGCGACCGCAACACCCCGCTGCCCTGAGCGCCGGCGGGCACCGTCAGGCGGTCAGCCACCCCTGGTCGAGGATGCGCGCGACGACACGCTCGGCGGCTTCGCCGTCGTCGAGTCGGTTGAACTGCGACCGCCATGCGCCATACCGACGTTCGTACGCAGACGGCACGTCGGCATCTTCCAGGGCCCGCACGAGCTCTTCCTGCGAGTGTACCAATGGCCCCGGCGCGCGCTCGGCCAGGTCGAAGTAGAACCCGCGCAACTCGCCGCGGTAGTGCTCCAGGTCGGGCACCAAGAAGTACATCGGCCGTCCGGTGACACTGAAGTCGAACATCACCGACGAGTAGTCCGTGATCAGCGCGTCGGCGATCAGCAGCAGACGCGAGGTCTCGGGGTACCCGGTGACGTCGATCACGCGCGCGCCGGCGTGATCACGCCCGGGCTTGATGGTGCGCGAGTGGCCGCGCACGAGCACCACCGAATCGGTGTCGACCGCGAGCTGCTGCGGGTCGATGAAGTCGACCATCTCGGAACGGTCATCGCGCCAGGTCGGCGCATACAGCAGCACGCGCTCATCGGCGCCGATGCCGAGCGCGGCGCGGATCGGAGCCGGATCTCCTGTGGTGAGCAGATCGTTGCGGGGGTAGCCGTCGACCCAGATCGGCTTACCGAAGAACGCGTATGCCTTCTTCAGGATGCGCGCCGCGTACGTGTTCTGCGCCAGCAGCACGTCCCAGCGACGCGACTCCTTCACCACGGCAGCCATCCGCCGCGGCGCGAATCCGGGCCGATGCAGTGCAAGGCGCTTGAGCGGCGTGCCGTGCCAGGTCTGCAGCACACGCTGGCCGGGCTTGCGCACGAACCTGTGCCGCAGCCAGTCGTTGACGATCAGCATCCGCGACTCGGCACGCGCCCGCCACCACTCTGGGCCGCCCTCGATGACGGCGATGGCGCCGTCGGGCACTTCCACCGACAGATCGGTGACGCTCCAGTAGCGGGTGACGGCCGGGGCACGGTCGGCGAGCACCCGATCGATCGCCCGCGGGTTGCACCCCGCGGTCTGCCCGTAGAAGCTCTCGAAGAACACCGCGTTCTCGCCGGCGCCGATCTGCGACGCGTAGCGCTCCTCGAGCGTGCGCTGCCCTTCGGGAGTCTCGTAGATCGGGGCGATGGCCGGGGCGATCGTCACGTCTGCACCGTGCACCGAGACGCGTAGCGAGGGCAGCAACACCGGCTCGACGGCAAGGTCGTCGACATCGATGCCGTCGACGCTGAGCGCGTACTGCCCCGAGGGCAGGGGCAGTTCTGCGCCGCCCCACCGCGAGACGCGCAACGGAAAGGTCGCCTTCCACGTCTTGCCGCCGCCGGTCATCTTCGCGTCCAGGCGTGCGCGCGGTCCGTCCAGGCTCGCGGCGGCCGGCCGCGCGCCTGTGCCCGCGATGATCAGCGTCTGCGCGTCCTCGTCGATCCGAGCGGTCGTCATCGTGCTCCCTTCGGCGCGGGGATCCCCCGCGCGCGGATGGCCTGGTACACGCGGTGCGCATTGCGCCCGTCGCGATGTGCGTGCATGTGCGCGCTGAGCGCGGCAGAGCGATCGGATGCCCGTGAGTACGCTGCGGGATCACCGAGCATCTCGTCGATCCGATCGATCGCTGTCTCCCAGTCGTGGGCGTAGTCCTCGCCGGCGACGTCCTCGTAGCGTCCGTAGAACCCCCGCGTCGCGGAGTACTCGGCGACGTCCGGTGCCAGGTACACGACCGGCATCGACAGCAGCCCCACGTCGTAGGCCATCGACGAGTAGTCGGTGATCAGCACGTCGATCCGGGGCAGCGCCGGGGTCACATCCGGCAGCAGCTCGGCTCCCAGCATCCGCACCCGTCCGCTGGACCACGGTGGGGCGTACGCTCCCTCGCCCAGCGGATGCGAGCGGATGAACAGCACAGCATCGTGCTGTTCGAGCAGCCGCACGATGCGCACCCACTGCTCGGCGGTGGGCACGGCGGGATCTGCGGCGCCGTCGCGCCAGGTGGGCGCGTACAACAGGGCGCTCTGCTCGGATAGCAACGGCCCGGTGCGCGTCAGGATGGCGGTCGCGTCGGCGACGCGCTGTTCAGCAGTGCCCGTCGAGAGAACATCGACCCGCGGTTCGCCGGTGACGATGACGCGGTCATCCCCCAGTCCGAACGCCGATTCGAGGCGCCCACGCGAACGGTGCGAGGCGGCGGGGAGGATGCGGATGCGCTGCGCCGCACGGCGATACATTCCGGTGAGCACACGGCCCAGCAGGGCTGCGCCGGGGATACCCTTCGGCACCTGGACGGTGATGGGTGAGTCCAGTCCGATGCGCTTGAGCGGAATGCCGTGCCACAGCTGCACGACGAACCCGTCGCTGCTGCCATAGCGGTTCACATCTCCGAGGCCGTGTGTGACCACGAGCACGCCCGCGCGGGCGGTCGCCCACCAACCGCGCAGTCCGTCCCGCCGGCGCGTGCGGATGCCCAGCGCCTTCGCGTCGGCCTCATCACGGGCATCCCGGGTCAACCAGATCGTGCGGTGCCCGGCATCCGACGCCTCGCGCTGCAGGGCGAGCGCACCGTCGCCCACGCCGGCGCCGCAGCCGAACACCCAGATGTCGCCGCGCGGCACCAGGAACGTACCTATGCGTCCGAGGGCATACAACGGCAACCGGACCAGCTTGGCCGCGTTGCCGGTTCCGAATGAGAAGGACGCCACCCCGTGAGCCTATCGCGGGGTGGCGTCCTGATCTGAGAACGAACCGGGGTCAGAGCACCAATTCGCCCACGGTGACCTCGGCGGTGTAGGTCTGCCCGGAACGGACGTAGGTCACTTCAGCGGTGCTGCCGGCTGCAGCGGCGCGCACCTGCGCGGTCAAGTCGCTGGCGCTGGTGATCGGCGCCCCGTTGAACTCGGTGATGATGTCACCGGCCCGCAGGTCGGCCGTCGCTGCCGCACCGCCTGGCGTCGGCTCGACGATCACTGCGCCGGCGACCACGGCACCTTCGACGGTCGAGGCGTCGCGCACCGTCGCACCGAGCAGACCGTGCGTCGCCTCACCGTTCTCGATCAGCTCGTTCGCGACGCGCTCGGCGATGACCGACGGGATCGCGAAGCCGAGTCCGATCGACCCGGACTCGTCGGCGTTTCCTGCGGTGGCGATGGCGACGTTGATGCCGATCAGGCGGCCCTGACTGTCAACGAGCGCACCGCCCGAGTTGCCGGGGTTGATGGCGGCATCGGTCTGGATCACGGCGATCGAGATCGACTGCTGCGCCTGCTGGGCCCCCATGCCGGGGATGTCGAACTGGAAGGGGCCGCCCTCGCCGTTCTCGGAACCGTCGCCGGGCTGCTCGGACTCGTCGGCGTTGTCGGGCAGCGCCGAGGATGCGACCTGGATGCTGCGGTTGAGCGCGCTGACGATACCGGTCGTCACCGAGTTCGACAGCCCGAGAGGCGCGCCGACGGCCACGGCGGTGTCGCCGACATTCAGTTCACCCGAGTCGGCGAACTCGATCGGCGTGAGGTCTTCAGCCCCTTCGAGCTTGATCACGGCGAGGTCGTAGATCGGGTCGGATCCGACGAGGGTCGCCGAGTAGATGCGTCCGTCCGAGGTGGTCACGCGGATCGTCGGGTCGGCGACGGCGCCACCGAGCGTGGCGACGTGCGCGTTGGTGAGCACGTGCCCCTCGTCGTCGAGAATGACGCCCGAGCCGCTACCGGCCTCTTGGCTGCCGGCCACCTCGATCGTGACGACGGACGGCAGGACCTGGGTCGCGATGGCGGTGGTCTCGTTGACAGAACCGGGGTTGTTGACCGTCACCGTCTGCGGGCCGGTCGCCGACTGCGACACCGGCTGGTTCAGCATGGCTGAGCTCAGCGCACTGCCGCCGAACCCGGCAACGCCGCCGACGATGGCCGCGGCGAGCAGCAGGCCGGCGAACTTGACGGTGCTTCCGCCCTTCTTCGGTGCCTCAGCAGTGGCGTTCACGTCGGGAACGGGCTGCGTGGCACCGTACTGCGGCACGTGCGACGCCTGGGGGCCCTGCGGGGTCTGCGGTGCCGCGCCGAAGGCGGCGCCCTGCTGGGGTGCGCCGTGCTGGGGCGCCCCCTGCGCGGCCTGCCAGGTCGGGGCTGGCTGCTGGTGGGAGCCGAACGTCGGCGGGATGCTGTGACCGCCGGCGGCGGGCTGAACCGGCTGAACAGGCTGAACCGGCTGAGCCGGCTGTGCGGGCTGGGCGGACGCCTGGGCGTCCGACGGCGTCGGGGTCGCACCGACACTCGGCTGCTCGGGGGTGGAGGCTTCGCCGGAGGTGTTGTTGTCGTTCATATCTGCTCCTTCACAACGCCCCACTAGCGTGACAAGTGAGTCTGTGCGTTTGGTATGGCGAAGATGGATGTCTCCTATGGTCTTAGCCTGTTCTGCATGGATATCATTCCCGGCGCTTGGCGACGCACAGCAGCAGGGGCAGGCCTGCTCTCCCCGCAGGGCGAGGTGGCGCCCACAATCTTCGCAGAGATGTCCGCCGCGGCGGTGCGCACCGGTGCGATAAATCTGGGGCAGGGCTTCCCCGACGAAGACGGCCCCTCTGCCGTGCTCGACGCGGCGCGAGAAGCCATCGCGCAGGGCGCGAACCAGTACCCGCCCGGCCGTGGCATCCCCGATCTGCGGGCGGCGATCAGCGAGCATCAGCAGCGTTTCTACGGCCTCGATGTGAACCCCGAGACCGAGGTGATCGTCACGGCGGGCGCCACCGAGGCGCTGACCGCGACTCTGCTGGCGCTGATCGACGGACCGGACGACGAGGTCATCGTCTTCGAGCCGTACTACGACTCTTACGCCGCCGCGGTGGCACTGGCCGGTGCGCGGCTGCGTACCGTGGCGCTGCGCGCCCCCGGCTTCCAGCCCGATCTCGACGAGCTCGCGGCGGCGGTCACCGATCGCACCCGCATCATCCTGGTCAACGACCCGCACAATCCGACCGGCGCGGTCTTCACCCCGCAGGTGCAGGCCGAGGTGGTGCGCCTGGCTGAGCGGCACGATGCGATCATCGTCACCGACGAGGTGTACGAGCACCTGTCTTTCGACAACCCGCACGTGCCGATCGCGACGCTGTCCGGGGCCGCCGAGCGCACGCTGACGATCTCGTCGGCGGGCAAGACCTTCTCGGTGACTGGTTGGAAGATCGGCTGGGTACACGGACCCGCCGCCCTGATCACCGCCGTGCTGACCGTCAAGCAGTACCTGACGTATGTGAACGGCTCACCGTTCCAGCCGGCGGTCGCGGTCGGATTGCGGATGCCCGATGCCTACTTCTCGGATGCCCGTGACGCGCTGCGCGCAAAACACCGGCTACTGGGCGATGCACTGTCGGCAGCGGGCTTCACCGTGCACACACCGCAGGGCGGGTACTTCACCGTCGCCGACGCCACCACGCTCGGCGGGACCGACACCGCGGCGTTCTGCCGAGCCCTGCCCGAGCGGGCGGGCGTGGTCGCGATCCCGCTGAGCGCATTCGTCTCGGCCGCCCATCGCGCCGACTACGCCGGGCTGGTGCGTTTCGCCGCGTGCAAACGCACCGAGGTGCTCGAAGAGGCGGCCAGGCGGTTGGGCTCGCTTCACTCCACCGGTTCTACCCGGTAGCGGCGCAGCGCCAGCGCAGGATTCGTCGTGCGCGTCCGAGCGATCAGCTCGGGGTCGACAGGCGCCACGGCGATCCCCTCCCCCGAGCTGACCCCGGCGACGACGACACCCTGCGGGTCGATGATCTGCGACAGCCCGACTCCGACACCACCCGGATGGTCTGCCGCAACCACATAGGCGGTGTTCTCGATGGCACGTGCCGTCAGCAACGTCGACCAGTGGTGCTCCTTGAGCGGCCCGCGCACCCATTCGGCCGGCACGACCATGGCATCCGCCCCGGCATCCGCCAGTGTGCGCGCCACCTCGGGAAAACGCAGGTCGTAACAGGTCATCAGTCCGAACCTCACACCGTCGACGTCGAACACGGCGCTCACGCCGACCGGCCCCGGCGCGACCCAGTCGGACTCGCGCTGCCCGAACGCGTCATACAGGTGCTGCTTGCGGTAGACGGCCAGTACTCCGGCATCCGACACCGCGACGACGGTGTTGTGCACCCGCCGGCCTTCTGCCGGCTCGATCATGCCCGCGATCACGACCACGCCGTGTGCGGTGGCCGCCGCGCGCAGGGCGGCGACGAACGCACCGTCGACCGACTCGGCATGCGTAGCCAGGGTGTCATCGAACGACGGGATGAAGTAGTTCGAGTACTCCGGCAGCACGACCACGCGCGCGCCGCGCCGCGCCGCCTGCGCGATGAGCGCGGCGACGCGCTCGCGATTGCCCGCCGGGTCGACCCCGGGCGCGAACTGGCAGACGGCGACGAGCGGGGCGGATGCTGACATGTGCCCATCCTGGCACGCGGCAGCGACCACCTAGAAGGTCGAAGCAACCGCCGACCCGTAGTCAACACCTGCGCTCAGCACTAGGGTGTTGACCAACGACCGCAGGACCGCCCCGTTGACGACGCCGGGAGGCACACATGTCTGAGCTTTACCGTGCTGCGATTGCAGCGGATGACTCCGCGGAGTTCTCGATCAACCCCGTGTTCACGCGCCCCGGCGAGGCGACGACCCTGGCGAAGTACGAGATCCCCGAGGGGATGATGGACCCCGACACGGCCTATCAGATCGTGCACGATGCCGCGATGCTGGACGGCAATGCACGCCTGAACCTTGCAACCTTCGTCTCCACCTGGATGGACGACAACGCCAAGCGGCTGCATCTGGAGTCAGCCGACAAGAACATGATCGACAAGGACGAGTACCCGGCGACTGCCGAGATCGAGGATCGCTGCTGGCGGATGCTCGCCGATCTGTGGAACATTCCCGACAAGTCCGACATGATCGGCACATCGACGATCGGCTCGTCGGAGGCATGCATGCTCGGTGGCCTCGCGTTGAAGCGCCGGTGGCAAGAGCGCCGACGCGTGGAAGGCGCGTCGACCGAGCGTCCGAACCTCATCCTGTCGGCCGGGGTGCAGGTGGTCTGGGAGAAGTTCTGCAACTACTGGGATGTCGAGGCGCGCTACGTTCCCGTCACCGAGGATCATCTGGTGCTCGACGGCTTCGAGCTTGAGAAGTACGTCGACGAGAACACGATCGGCGTCGTGGCGATCCTGGGTCAGACCTACACGGGCCTGTACGAACCGGTGCAGCAGATCGCAGCGAAGCTCGACGAGATTCAGGCGGCCACAGGTCTAGACGTGCGGATCCACGTCGACGGGGCATCGGGCGCGATGGTCGCACCGTTCTGCCAGCCGGATCTGGTCTGGGACTTCCGCATCGATCGGGTCAACTCGATCAGCACGTCCGGGCACAAGTACGGTCTCGTCTACCCCGGTGTCGGCTGGGTCGTGTGGCGCAGCAAGGCCGCCTGCCCCGAGAGCCTCATCTTCCACGTCAGCTACCTGGGCGGTTCCATGCCCACGCTGGCGCTGAACTTCTCACGCCCCGGCTCACAGGTGCTGCTGCAGTTCTACCAGTTCTTGCGCCTGGGACGCGCGGGCTACCGCGCTGTTCAGCAAGAGGCGATCGATGTCGCGACGTATCTGTCCGGTGAGATCGCGAAGATGAACGACTTCGCCCTGATCAGTGCGGGCGACACCATTCCCGTGTTCGCGTGGAAGCTCACGGCAGGCTCGCGCTACTGGGATCTCTACGACCTTGCCGACCGGTTGCGCATGCGCGGCTGGTTGGTGCCGGCGTATCCGATGCCCGATGACCTGGCCGATGTGGTCGTGCAGCGCATCGTCGTCCGGTCGGACCTGAGTCGCGACCGCGCCGAGTACCTGCTGACCGCGATCCGTGAAGAGGTCGCGTTCCTCGATGGACTCACGGCGCCGCTCCCCCGCGAAGTGAAGCGGCAGGGATTCGCGCACTAGAACGCCCAGACTGCCGCGAATGCAAGAAGACCCGGCCTCTTTCGAGACCGGGTCTTCTTCTTTGTTGCGGGGGCAGGATTTGAACCTACGACCTCCGGGTTATGAGCCCGGCGAGCTACCGAACTGCTCCACCCCGCGGCACATCTATAGCCTAACACGGGTGTACAGACGGGGCGAATCGAGCGGGCCGCTCAGCCTCCGCCGGGCGTGTCGCCGCGGTGTTCGATCTGAAGATCCGGCCCCGGGAACAGCAACGTCTCGCTGCCGTCGTCAAAGCGGATGAGGAACGGGGCTCCCCCGTCGTCGCCCCGCACCTCCAGCACTTCGCCGTGCCGCTCGGCATCTCCCACATGTGCACCGTGGATCACGATCCGCGATCCGACTGCCACCTGCATCCTGACCACCTCCGTGCCCTCATTCTGCGGTGTGCGGCGCTGATACGCCAGGGGTCTCGCGATGCATCCTCGGAGATCTGCACAACTTCGGACGCCTCCTGCACGGGCATCCGAGATTGCGCAGAAGTCCGACGTTGTGCCGCGCGGGGCGTAACCGCGCCCCACGCAAAAGAGGTGGACGCCCCGTCAGGGACGCCCACCTCTCTCACACAGCGGATGCTACTGCTGAGCCTGCTCCTCCAGAGCGAGCAGTCGCTCGATCGCAGCGGTCAGCTTCTTGTCCTCGATACCGAACTGCTCCAGGTCGCCGGCCTTGAGAGCGGCTTCGCGCGCCGTGAGCGCGTTGCGTGCATCTTCCAGGGCCGCGGCCATGGCGTCCGACGGCGGCGCGGGCGTGCTGCCCTCGTCCGGGTCGGCGGGCTCGGTCGGCTCGGTCGGGGCATCCGGATCGGCCGGAAGCACGTCCTCATCACCACCGGTGGCGCCGGCGTCACCGCCGAACAGGGCATCGAGCGCCTCGGTCAGCGTGTCCTCGAACGCGACTCGGTCACCGAACGCGACCAGGATCTTGCGCAGGTTCGGCAGCTTCGTCCCCTCGGACGACTGCACGAACACCGGCTGCACATAGAGCAGACCGCCACCGACCGGCAGCGTCAGCAGGTTGCCGTACTTCACCTCGGAGTTACCGAGCGTCAGCACGTTGAGCTGATCGGCGATCTGGGTGTCGGAGTCGAACGTGTTCTGCACCTGGCCGGGGCCGGGCACCGTGGTAGCCGCATCGATCTCCAGCATTCGCAGTGTGCCGTAACTGTCGGACTTCACACCCGCTTCCGACCCGGCATCCGAGTCGACCGCGAGGTAGCCCATCAGCACCTCACGGCTCTCACCCTGCTGCGCGGCCGGAATGAACGTCGAGAACATCGAGAAGCTGGGCTCCTCCTGCCCCGGCATCTGCATCGACAGGTAGTACGGCGGCTGCAGACGGTCCTGCGCCCGCGGGTCGTTGGGCGTCTGCCAACGGTTGACCTCCTGAGCGAAGGCGTTCGCGTTGTCGATGTGGTAGACGCCGAGAATCTCGCGCTGCACCTTGAACAGATCGGTGGGGTACCGCACGTGGCTCATCAGCTCGCCCGACATCTCGCTGATCGGCTCGACCGTGGTCGGGTAGATGTTCGTCCACGCCTCCAGGATCGGGTCCTCTTCATCCCACGCGTACAGCGTCACCGAACCGTCGTACGCGTCGACGGTCGCCTTGACCGAGTTGCGGATGTAGTTGATGTTGTCGAACGCGACGACGGATGCCGGCGTGCGCGAGTCGGCGATGGCCTCCTGCAGGCTGACCGTCGTCGAATACGGGTACGTCGCACTCGTGGTGAAACCGTCGACGATCCAGACGATCCGCCCATCGACCACACTGGGGTACGGGTCCTGGTCGAGCGTCAGGTACGGCGCGACCTTCTGCACGCGCTCGCGCGGGTCGCGGTCGTAGAGGATCTGCGATTCCTCGTTGACGAGGTTCGAGAACAGGATCTGCTCGGACTGGAACTTCATCGCGTACAGCAGCTTGCGGAAGGTGCTGCCGATCTGCGGGCCACCGTCTCCATCGAAGGTCGTCTTCGTGTCGCTGGCGCCGTCCTGGCCACGCGGGAAGTCGATCTCGACCGGATCGGCGCCCTCGGGCGCACCCACGATGGAGTACTCGGGCGAGGACTCGCCGAAGTACACGCGGGGCTCGTAATCCTGAATCTCGGTCAGCACACCCTGCGTCGGGATGCCGCGCTCGAGGAACACTGGCTCGCCATCGTCAGTGCGCTGGTTTCCGGCCATCGCGACCAGGCCGTAGCCGTGGGTGTACACCGCGGCGCGGTTGTTCCAGCTGTCACCGCCACCGAGGCGGGTCATGTCGAGGTCTCGCACCGAGACCACGGTGTCCTGCATCTCGCCGTCGATCTCGTAGCGATCGACATCCAGCTCGGGGGCGAACTGGTAGTACGAGCGGTACTGCTCGAGCTGTCGCACCGTGGGGCTGATCACGGCCGGGTCCATGATGCGAACCGATGCCGTCGTCTCGGCGTCGGCGCGCAGCTGACCGGGCTCGGTGTCGGTCGTGGCCTTGAACGGCATGACCTCCATGTCATCGACGCCGTATGCGGCCTTGGTGCTGTTGATGTTGCGCTCGTAGAACTCGGCCTGGTAGGCGTTCTCGTTCGGCGCGACCTGGAAGGTCGTGACGACCCACGGGTAACCGACGCCGACGACGAGCGACGCGACCACCAGCAGCGCCGTACCCACCAGCGGAAAGCGCCAGCGTCCGATGATCGCAGTCACGAAGAACAGCACCGCGACGACGGCGGCAATGATCGACAGCACGGCGAGACCAGGAATGGTGGCATTCACGCCGGTGTATGCCGCACCGGTGATGCGCCCCTCGGGCTGCACGAGCGTCAGGTAGCGGTCGAGCCACAGGCTCACCGCCTGCACCAGCAGGTACAGCCCCGCGAGCACGGCGAGCTGAATGCGCGCCGGCTTCGAGATGCGCAGCTCACGCTGACCGATCTGCACCGAGCCGTACAGGTACGACACCAGCGCCGTGATCACCAGGCTCAGCAGCAGCACCGCCGAGACGAACGCGAGCAGCATCGAGTAGAACGGCATCGCGAACAGGTAGAAGCCGGTGTCGACACCGAACTCGGGGTCAAGTGCGCCGGTCGAGACACCGTTCGCCCAGAGCCATACCGTCTCCCAGTTGCCCGCGGCGGCGAAGCCGGCGAACACACCGAAGAAGATCGGCAGTCCCCACATCGCCAGGCGGCGCAGCGGCTCGATGACCTCCTGGTAGCGATCGAGCTGCGAGCTCAGCCGCACGTACACCGGGCGAAGCCGGTACGCGAGCTGGATGCACAGGAAGATCGGCACCGCCATCCCGAGGAACCCGATGACGAACATGGTCGCCGTGGCGAGCCACTGCGTCGTCAGAACCGACGCGAAGTCGAGCTGATCGAACCACAGGTATTCGGTGTACAGGGAGGCGAACACGAAGAACCCCGCGATGAGGGCGGCGATCACTGCCACCGAGATCACGAGGATTCTTCGGGAGGTGCTTGGTGTGGCCGGCTGGGGCGCTGAGGTGGTGGTCACCGTCCCATCCTATGAGGCGCCCCTATGCTGTGGCCGCGAGTACGCTCAGCGCGGACGCCCTCAGGGCGTGCAGGTCGCCAGTTGCGCCGTGTCATCGCCCTCGGCGACGACTTCCAGGATCTCGAGCGACTGCTCCAGCGAGTCGGTGCTGTACACGTCGAGCCCCGCCGGCACATGCCCGACGACCTCCTCGCAATTGCTCGCCGGTGCGAGGAAGACGGTGGCGCCGCCGTCGCGCGCCCCGTGCATCTTCTGTCGGATGCCGCCGATCGGCCCCACGGTGCCCGTGGCGTCGATCGTGCCGGTACCCGCCACGTTCTCTCCGCCATTGAGATTGCCCGGAGTCATCGTGTCGATGATCCCGAGCGCGAACATCATGCCGGCACTGGGCCCACCGACGTTGTCGAGCTGCAGGTGAACGTCCACCGGAAAGTCATACTCGGTCGTCAACGAGACGCCGATCAGCCAGAAGGGGTCGCCTGCGGCATCCGTCGTCTCGTCGGGCGTGAGTGAGAGCTCGAACTGCTCGCCAGCGCGGTCGACGACGAGGTCGACCGCGTCGCCCTCGCCCTGCTGGATCCTGTCGCGCAGCACGCTGGCGGAGTCGACGTCGATCCCGTCGACCGAGACGATCGTGTCACCCGGTGCGAGCACTCCCTCGGAGGGGGTGTTCACGAGCGCCTCGACCACTTTGACCTCGGCGCCGACGTCATACCCGAGCTCGATCAGCGCTGCCGCCGTCGCCTCGTGCTGCGAATCGACCATCAGATCGGCGTTGCGCGCATCGCGCTGCTCGGTCGTGACGCCCGCGGGGAAGACGGAATCGAGAGGAACGACCGCGCGCGACGGATCGAACCACGCGATCGCGAGCTCGAACCAGGTGGGCGTGCGCTCGCGGTTGCCGACCACCTGCAGAGTGGTGAGGTCGAGCGTTCCGGCGGTGGGATAGGTGCGGGCACCCTCGACCTCGATCAACGGCACCTCCTCGCCGTCGGCGTTCAGCGCCGTGCCGAGGGTGTCGTAGATCGGACCGGGACGCTGAATCACGTACTGGGTCGGCATGAACGTCAGTCCTACGAGGGCGACCAGCGCGACACTCAGTGCCACGACACCGGTAATGGTGCCGTTGTTGCGGCGTGATGACACGAGACCTCCGGGCGTTCGCGAGCGGCGTACAGGGATCCGGGGCCTTTGGGTCCGAGCACAGGATCGTGTGACTAGCGTAGAACGCACACGCTACGGGCATGCTGAAAGGGCTATCCGCATGGCACAGGACGATCAGGATCCGTCGGACTTCGAAGAAATGCTCCGACGCATGATGTCGGGCGGCCAGGTCGACCCCGAGGCACTGCGCGACGCGCTGTCGAACATGGGTGGCCCCGGCGGCATGCAGTTCGACCCGGCGCAGATGGCCGGCTTCATGTCGCAGATGCAGGGCATGTTCGGCGGCGACCCCTGGCAGAACGCCGAGCGCCAGGCGTTGCACATCGCCAACCGCGACGGGCTGGGCATCACCGACGGCTCGCGGTCGTCGCTGGTCGAGGCGTTCGGTCTGGCGAACCTCTGGCTGAGCGAGTCGACCACCATCTCGGAACTGGCTTCCGCGCCGCAGGCGATGACCCGCGGCGAGTGGGTGGAGCGCACCCTGCCGGTCTGGAAAGAGATCGCCGCCCCCGTCTCGACCTCGATCGCGGATGCCCTCACGGGCGCTCTCGAGACCCAGGTGCCCGAAGAGATGCAGGGCATGGTGCAGGGCGCCGGGCAACTGATGCGAGGTCTCGGCGGTTCGCTGTTCGCCGCCCAGTTCGGTCAGGTGCTCGGGCGCCTCTCGCTCGAGGTCGTCTCGGGCGGTGACGTCGGGATCCCGGTGCTTCCGGCCGGCACCGCCGCCGTGATCCCCCAGAACATCGCCGCCTTCGGTGAAGGGCTGGAGATCCCCGAAGACCAGATCGCCCTGTACCTGGCCGTGCGCGAACTGGCGTACGCGCGTCTGTACCGCCACGCCAAGTGGCTGCACCTGCACGTGCTGTCGCAGATCACCGACTTCGCGCGTGGCGTGACCGTCGACATCGACGCCCTCGAAGACGTCGCGTCGCGCCTGGACCCGTCCAACCCCGAAGAGCTCCGCGCAGCCATCGAGGGCGGTGCGCTGCTGCCGGCGCAGTCCGAGGCGCAGCGTGAAGCGCTCACGCGCCTGGAGAACCTCATCGCGACGATCGACGGCTGGGTCGATGTGGTCACCGAGCAAGCCATCGCCCGACTGCCCGACGGCGCTCGTCTCGGCGAGGCCGCCCGGCGTCGCCGTGCCGTTGGTGGCCCGGCCGAGGATGCCCTCGGCGCACTCGTGGGGCTCAAGCTGCGTCCGCGACGCCTGCGCGAGGCCTCTGCCATGTGGCGCGCTGTGACCGACGCCGTCGGCGTCGCGGCTCGCGACGCACTGTGGGACTACCCCGACATCATGCCGCAGTCCTCGGACATCGATGACCCGACGGCGCTGATCGCCCGCCTCGAAGCGATGCAGCGCGGCGAGGCACCTGCCGCCGACGAACTCGACGAAGCACTCGCGCGCCTGCTCGACGGCGAGGATTTCAGCGAGGGCGGCCCCGGTCGTGGTGACTCGGGCGATTCCGGTGACGAGCGTCCCGAGGGAGACCGCCCGGTCTGACCGTCGGTTGTCCCCACGTCGGTGCCAACCGGAATCCATCCACAGATCCGCGAAACTCGCCCCAGCCGCTGCGGCACACGGTGAGAATCGGTGGCATGAGTCGCCTGACCCCGCAACCGCTCACCCGTCTGGACCCGCGCCACCCCCTGCTGTGGCGCGATGAGAGCACCGTGCAGTTCGGGATGGAGGGGCAGTTCGGCATGGAGGGCGCCGTGCAGGTGGCGGTCGACGAGCCCTGGGTCGAGCCGCTGCTGCAGAAGCTGGTGACGGGCATCCGCGCCGGCTCGTTCGACGTCGTCGCGCACGGCGTCGGCGCCCCGCGCCTCGCGGCACGGCGGATGCTGGAGACTCTGCGTCCTGTGCTCGAGCGCGAATCGCCCACCGCTCCCCCGGTGTGGATCGACGAGGTGAACATCGCCGACGGCCGAGTGCCCTGGCGCATGCAGCAGGCGCTCGTCGATGAGGGGATCGGGCTCGCCCCGCGGGGCGCCGGCGACGCGGTGTCGGTCGTTGTGATCGGCGGTGCGGCCGCCGCACTGCAGTTGGCGCCCTATCTGCGCGATGACGTTCCGCATCTGCCGGTCGCGTTCGAGCAACGGGCGACCGTGGTCGGTCCGCTCGTCGTTCCGGGGCGCACACCCTGCCTCTCATGCCGTGACGCACATGAACGCGATCGGGATGCCGCGTGGCCGGCTCTGCACGCGCAGCTGGTCGGCCGGTCGGCAGACATCGGCACGGCGCGCATCGCGCACGCCGCCGCGCTGGTCACCCGACTGCTGCGCACACCTACGCCGGGGGCGGGGTTGATGGTGCGGGGCGAGCCTGACGGACGGAACGCCTGGCGCTCGGTGCGGTATCACGAAGAATGCCGGTGCCGCGAGACGTCGTTCCGATCTCGGCCAGAAAGCGCGATGGAGGCCGTTCCCCTCGACCTGCCGAGCGCGACCACGACACCGCCAGCGTTCGCGCGGCCCGCGTGATGCCGACGTAGGCGAGCCGGCGTTCCTCGTCGACCTGCTCGAATGTCGAGGCGTACGAGATCGGCAGCGCGCCCTCAGCCCAGCCGGCTAGCAGCACATGCGGCCATTCCAGTCCCTTGGCTGCGTGCAACGTCGACAACGTCACGGTGTGCAGCACCGGTTCGTGCTGATCCTGCGCGCGCGCCATCAGGTCGTCGGCGAAGGCCCGCAGGGTCGTGCCGACGGGTGCCTCCTCGGCCAGACGCAGGATCGCGCGGCGCGCCTCCCAGCCGTCGCGTTGCGCCCCACCGGCCGCGGGTGGTTCCTCGGTCAGGCCGAGGCCGCGCAGCACGTCTCGCACGGTCGGCAGGAATCCGGTATCCGTCGGCGCAACAGCCGCTCCCCGCAACGCCAGCAGCGATTGACGCACCTCGGGCATGTCGAAGAAGCGGGTGCCGCCGAGCACGCTGGTCGCGATGCCGCGCGCGGCGAGCGCCTGCTGCAGCACCGCCGACTGGGAGTGCGCGCGGTAGAGCACCGCGATGTCGGCCGGTGAGGCGCCGGTGCCGATGCGCTTGATGATCGCGTCGGCGATCCCGTCTGCCTCTTCGCGCTCGCTGTCGTAGGCGGTGAGGGTCGGCGTCTCACTGCCGATACCCGCGGCGCGGGGCACCAGAGCCAGTGCACCGGGACGCCCCCGCATCAGTGCGTTGGCCGCATCGAGGATCGGGGCCTGGGAGCGGTAGTTCGTCTCCAGGCGCACGACGGTGGCGTCGGGATAGCGCCGGTCGAACTCCAGCAGGTAGCGCTGCTGCGCGCCCGCGAACGAGTAGATCGTCTGGCTCGCGTCGCCGACGACGCAGATATCGCGGCGATCCCCCAGCCACAGCTCCAGCAGCCGGTTCTGCAGCGGCGAGACGTCCTGGAACTCGTCCACGGTGAAATGCCGGTACTGCTCGTGGACGGCGGCGGCGACCCGCGGCTCGCTCTCGAGCATGCCCGCACATGCCAGCAGCACATCCTCGAAGTCGAGTTGTCGACGGTCGTCCTTGAGCTGCTCGTACGCGGCCTGCAGTTCGACGAGCTGCTCGGGGCGGATGCCCGAGATCGGCCGTTCGAGTTCGGCGTACTGCTCGATCGTGAGCATCGAGACCTTGCGCCATTCGATCTCGCTCGCGATATCGCGCAGCGTCGCCGTGCTGGGGCGCAACCGCATTGCGTCGGCGGCCTGCCCCAGCATCCGCACCTTGTTGTCGATGATGCTCGGGGCGGGGTCGCCGGTGATGGTCGGCCAGAAGAAGTTCAACTGGCGGAGGGCGGCGGCGTGGAACGTTCGGGCGGCGACGCCCGCAACGCCCAGCGCGCGCAGTCGACCGCGCAGCTCACCCGCGGCCTTGGCCGTGAACGTGACCGCCATCACGCGTGAGGGTGAGTAGGCGCCGGTGTCGACGCCGTGCGCGATGCGGTGCGTGATCACTCGCGTCTTACCCGTGCCGGCACCGGCGAGGACGGCGACGGGACCGCGCAGCATCGCAGCGGCCTCGCGTTGTCGGTCATCCAGAGCGTCGAGCACGCTCACCGCGCGCACCCCGCCATCGTGCCACCGCTGGTGCGCGGATGGGCGTACCAGTCGGAGATCAGCCGTCGCGCAATCGAGGCTTCGCCCGGAAGTCCCACAGGCCCGTCACCGGCGAGCGCGCTACCGATCTCATCGCGTGTGAGCCAGCGCACGTCGACGATCTCGTCGCCGTCGGCGACCGCGCTCTCGTCAGCGGCGACGGCACGGAATCCGATCATCAGCGACCGCGGATACGGCCACGGCTGCGAACCGATGTAGTGCAACTCGCTGAGCCGCACGCCGGCTTCTTCTTCGATCTCGCGGTGCACCGCGCTCTCCAGCGACTCTCCGGCCTCGACGAAGCCTGCGAAGCAGGAGTACATCCGACCGCGCCAGTTGACGTTGGCGCCCAACAGCAGTCGCTCGCCGTCGGGGCTCTCGATCGCGACGATCACGGCGGGGTCGGTGCGCGGAAAGTGCTCGCGCCGGCACTGGTCACACCAGCGCGCCCAGCCGGCCTGGGTCAGGGTGAGGCGGGTGCCGCACGAAGGGCAGTGGCGTGCGTCGGCCAACCACGCGGCGAGCGCGATCGCGGTGACGAACACATCGGCGTCGTACGGCGTCAGGTCGCCGCCGACATCACGGAGCCCCAGCCAGGTCTCGTCGGGCGCGGCATCGATCGAGTCGGTGCGTGGCGGGACGGATGCCAAGAGCAGGGCGGTTCCATCCGCCTCGCGCCCGAGCAGTGCCCACTCAGCGTCGCCGACGGTGTGGGCGTCGACGCGCAACAGCGTTCCGTCGGCGATGCGCAGCCGCGCCTGTCTGACCACGATCACACGTGTGCCCGGTTCGGCGATCAGACGTTCGATGACGCCTGGCTCAGTACGCAGATCAGCGGCCCGGTCGAGGAGGGCTTCCGATGCGATCATGCGTTCCCCCTGGTGTTGTCGTGCAGTGTTTCTTCGTGCATGTTCTCGTTGCGTCCGTGTTCACGGTTCGCTTCCCGGGTGCCGCCGATCGCCTGTGCGCGGCACGACCCGCCCGGTTATCCCGCGGCGCGGGCGTGGCGCGAGCGCACCGGCGAGGCTGCAGACCTACCCTGGAGAACATGGCACGCTCTCCTTTCACTCTAGTGGCGGCGGTCACCGCGGCTCTGCCGGGCGCTGAGGTCGTCGGCGCCCGCGCGCTGACCTCGGACGGTGACGGAAGGTTCGATTCCGCGGTGGCGACGCTCGCCGACGGACGCGAGCTGGTGATTCGTGTCGCAGAGGACGACGCGGCCGCGCTGGAGCTCGCCGAGGAGGCGCTCGCGCTGCGGGCGCTCACCGCGGGCGCCCGCGAGATGCTGCCGTTCCGGGCGCCGACGCACGTCGGCGAGACGCGCGTCGGCGAAGCACGGGCACAGGTGACCGATCTGATGCCGGGCTTCCAGATCGATGCACCGTTGATCCCGGCGGGGCCCGGTGCTGCGGTGTCGATCGGTGAGACGATCGCCGCGGTGCACGCACTGCCCGAATCGGTGGTGCGCGCTGCGGGACTCGCGATGCACGATGCGACGACCGTGCGCGCCGAGGTGCAGCAGATGATCGATCGTGCCGCGGCCACGGGTCGGGTCCCTGGGCGGTTGACCACGCGCTGGCGCGATGCCGCCGCCGATGACGACCTGTGGCGCTTCGAGACGACCGTGGTGCTGGGCGGAATGCAGGCGCAGTCGTTCCTGTTCGAGGACGATCCCGACGCGGGCCCGCGAGTCATCGGAGTGCTGGGCTGGCGCGGCTTGGCCGTCGGCGATCCGGCAGAAGACCTCGGGTGGCTCTCGGGCGCTCCCGAGGCCAGCGCCGACGTGCACGACGCCTACATGGCCGCATCAACGCGGGCGATCGACGACGCGTTGCGGGTGCGGGCCCGCCTGCATGCCGAGCTGGGCTTTGCCCGGTGGCTCGTGCACGGTGCCGAGCTTCGCCGTCCGGAGATCGTCGAGGACGCCGCCGCGCTGTTGGAGTCGCTCTCCGACGGTCTGCGGAACGACGACCTGCGCGTGGTCGCCACCTACACCGGTGGTGTGGATTCGGCACTCGATGTGCTGGATCAGGTACCCGAGACGGTGGCCGCGTCGGTCGACACCTCGATGCAGACCGACGCGTACCGCCCGGAAGACCTCGTATGGCACACCGATGCCGGCGACGAGGATGCGGATGCTGCCGAGGACGAGAACGCCGCGGCGGAAGACTCCTCAGCCGATCGGCCGTCGTGGGAGGAGCCGACGCAGGACCTCACCGGCGCCGCGCGCCTGGCCGAAGCGGACCTCGACTCCCCCGAGACGACAGCATCGGATGCCGCGGGCGAGCCCACTGCCGCAAGCCACGGAGACGGCAAGCGCGCAGACGCCGACCAGGGCGAGACCGAGCACAGCGACGAGTCCGAGCACAGCGACATGGACTCCGCGGAGGAGGCTCAGCGTGCGGCGCGCGCGGCGCTCCAGCGCTGGACCAACTCGGGTTCCGAGTAGACGCGCTCCCCGCGGATGACGAGGTCGTCGGCGACGTAGTAGAGCGCCACGTCGATCTCTTCCAACGGCACGCCGAAACGGCGGTGGTAGGCGAGACGGTAGAGGGCGAGCTGCAGCATCCGCTCTTCGCGTTCCTCGGCGTTGCGCGGTGCACGTCCGGTCTTCCAGTCGACGATCTCGATGCGTCCGCCGCGGTCCTCGCGGCGGTACACCGCGTCGAGTTTGCAGATCACGATGTGGCCCCGAGCGTCGGTGGCGCTGCCAAAAGCGAAGTCGATCTCGATCTCAACGGCGATCGGCTGCAGCCCGGCCCATTCGCTCTGTTCGAACGTCTCGCGCAGTTGCGCCAACGCGCGCTCGTCGTCAGAGGCCCCCTCGGCGGCCATCTCGCCGAAGGGCGCGGACGTGTCCGGAGCGTCGGCGTCGATCTCCCACAGCGCCCCTTCGGGATCGGAATGCGCCCCGACCAGTCCTGAGCGCTGTTCGACCCAGGCGTGAAACAGCGTGCCGATACGGGTCTGCGTGTACGGACGCTCGGGCATCGGACGCCCGAGATCGCGCAGCGTGCCCCGGTAGTCGGTGACCCAGTCCTTGAACCGTGACGCCGGCACGCGCACCGGCGCTTCCTCGGCTGTTCCCGCCAACCGCTCCGCTCGCTCGGCGAGGAGACGCTCCAACTGGGCGGACGGCGTGACGACGACCCCCGACGAATAGGCAGCGCGGGCGTGCTGCTCGGCGTGCGCTACCCGGGAGCGACGGTCGCCCAGGGCATCCATCGGCCAGCTCCGGGTCAACCCCGGCCCGTCATAAGGGTTCTCCTCGGGATCGACCGGTGCGATGTCGTCGAGGCCGAGCACCTCGATCGCCTCACGCAGGAACGGGCTGGGCACGCGCGGTTTGGTCTGCCCGGCCCAGTGCGCGCCGGTGAGCAGCAGGTCCTGCCGCGCGCGGGTGACCGCCACATAGGCGAGTCGCCGTTCCTCCTGCTGCTGATACTGGCGATAGGCGTTCTTGAAGCGTCGCAGTGCCCCGCCCTGCGGATAGGCCTTGGTAACGCCCGCGGCGAGCGCATCAAGCGCCGCTTTGTGACGCTTGGCCGGCGTATCACCCGCCGCGTCCATCTCGGCCTGCGGATCCCAGTGGAACACCGGAAGCGCGTCGCGATCGCCACGCAGAGCGAACGGCACGACCCCGAAGCCGAACCAGCCCGCGGTGTCTTGAGCGCGACCGGGCAGTTCGTCCTCGACGAGACGCGCCACCGCGACGGCGTCCCATTCCAGTCCCTTCGAACCATGGATGGTCAGCAACTGCACGACGCCCGGCTCGGGCGGCTCGGGGCGCGGCATGAGCTCGTCGGTGCTCTCTGCCTTGGCGAGCCACGCCAGCAGGCTGCCGATCGTGCCGCGGTCGTCGGCGCTGAGGAACGCGCGCACCTCATCGGCGAACGCGCGCAGCTGCGTGGCGGCCACACGTGCAGGGCCGCGGGATTCGTTCGCAGCCAGCTCGATGTCCAGGCGCAGCTCGAGCTCGATCAGGCGGATCAGCTCGGGAATCGGCAGGCCCGCCGAACGCCGCAGCCGTTCGAGGATCTCACCGGCCTCGCGCAGCCGGCTTCGCCCCTGTGGGCTGATCCCTTCGAGCACGCGATAGTCGTCGGGCGTGCCGCGCACGAAGTCGACGGCGTCGACGATCGACACGGCCTCGTCGGCACCGCGCGATGAGCGCAGCCGCTCTCGCACCTCGTCCGAGAGCGGCGAGAGCGAGGCGTCGCGCCCGGCGAGCACATCGGCGAGGTCGTAGAGGGCGGCCATGTCGGCGACGCCGATCGCGAACCGCGGACCCACCAGCAGTCGGATCAGTGCCGATCCTGCGGTCGGGTCATGGATGACGCGCAGCATCGAGACGACATCGACGACCTCGGGGGTCGACAGCAGCCCGCCGAGCCCGAGGATTCGGTGCGGGATACCGTGGCGCGACAGCGCTCCGGCGAACGTCTGCATGTGCCGCTTCGAGCGGAACAGGATGGCTCCGGTGTGGGCGCGATCGGCTCCGGACGCGGCGTGCGCCGCGCGCCGCTGTCCGAACCACTCGGCCACACACTCCGCCTCATCGTCGACGGTGTGCGGAAAGAGCACCTCGACCCGCCCCGCACCCGCACCGGGGCGCGGTTCGAGCGCGGGAACGTCTAGTCCCTCGCGCTGCAGCGGTTCGAGCACACGGTTGGCGACGTCGAGGATGCGGGTGTCGTTGCGCCAGCTCGTCATCAGGCTGTACGTCGTGGCCGACTGCTCGTGCGCGAACGAGCGTCCGAACGCGTACAGGTTGTCGGCGCTCGCTCCGCGCCAGCCGTAGATCGACTGGTGCGGGTCGCCGACCGCCATCACGGCGCTGTCACGGAAGAGCGCCGCGAGGAAGCGCGTCTGAATCACCGACGTGTCCTGGTATTCGTCGAGCAGCACCACACGATGCTGCTCGCGCAGTTCGGAACGCACATCGGGGGCCGTCTCGACGATGTCGAAGGCGCCGCCGACCTGATCGGCGAAATCGAGCACGCCCCGGCGGTGCTTCTCGGCGATGTAGTCGCGCACCAGACGCACCAGCACCGGCATCCCCAGCAGGTTGACCACGGCGGTCTCGACGTCGCGGTTCGTGCGGTACGGCTCGAAGGCGGCGGCCTGCGCGGTCGTGATGCGCTCGATCTCGTCGAGGTCGGCGCGGTGATCGAGAACGTCCGCGGCGAGCTTCTGCACGGCGTCGATGAGGGAACCGAGCGACCGTTCGATCTCTTCCAGTCCCGGCAGGTCGGCGCGCAGCACGACCGCTCGGGCGATCAGCCAGGATGCCGATTGGCTCAGCATCGCTGCCTCGGGGTCACGGCCGATCCGCGCGGCGTGCTCGCGCACGATGCTGTCGGCGAAGGCGTTGTACGTCGACACGCGTGGTCTGACGAGCAAGTCCTCGGCCGTGCGTGCTGTGCGCGGATCCCAGCCGGTGTCGAAGCGCTCGGCCAGGTCGTCGAGCACCTGTGTGCGCACCGTATCGCGCTGTGCTCCCGCTGCCGCGTCGTGCACCCGGCGCAGGGCGTCGGTGCGCACGATCTCGGGCAGGTGCGGCAAGAGGCCACGACGACCGAAATGATCGATCATCTCCAGTCGGAGGCCGATGCGCTCGGCGAGCTCACCGGCCGCTTTGCGGGTGAAGGTCAGGCCCAGCACCTCGTCCGGACGCACATGGCCGTTCGCGACCAGCCACACCACGCGCCCGGACATCGTCTCGGTCTTTCCGCTGCCGGCACCGGCGACCACGAGCGCGGGCGCGGGCGGCGCATGGATGACGCGCTGTTGTGCCTCGGTGGGGACGGGCAGCCCGAGCGCGAGGGCGATGTGCTCGGCCGAGATCTCGGACGGCCGCGCCCACGCGGCGCTCACGCGCTCACCGCCGGCACGGTGTGGATGTGACACGGTGTGACGCGCACCTGGGTGTCAGCGCAGTGCGTCTCGACCTGGGCGGTGAAGCTGCTGGCGGCCATTCCGCGACCGGCATCCGCGACGCGGCGCAGAAACGCTGCCCGTGCGTCGTCATCCAGGGTGTGCTGATGGGCGACCCGGTAGTTCGCCTTGCCCACCGTCTTCGAAACGATCACCAGCCGGGCTCCGGCCAGAGCCTCGGCCGGCGCGTCGTCGAGCAGCCCCTCCTGCACCGCGACCTGATAGGCCGCCAGTTGCGCGTGCTCGAGCACATTGGCTTCCGTGTCGGGTTCGTACTTGCCCGTCTTGAGATCGACCACGATCACCCGTTGCTCTCCGTCACCATCACCCATCCGCTGCCACTTCTGCCCCCGCGCAGGAGCATGCTCGCCGCCGTCCACCGGGTAGACCTCCACGCGGTCGATCACGCCGCTGACCAGCGCACGCGGACGCTCAGCGATGACCGTCGCATCCGCTCCACCGGGCGTCGTCGCCGTAGCATCCGCAGCAGGTTCGGTGGGAAGCGCCTGCGCCTGCCCCGTCTCGAGATCGACGGTGAAGCGGAACCGCGCCTCGGCTCCGACGACCCGTCCCCCGTCACGAGCGACCTCACCGACGTAGTCGTGCACGCGCTCGACGTAGAGGTCGGCCCGACGACGTTCCTTGCGTCCGATCCACGCGGTCTCGAAGTCGAGTTCGGGCCAGTGCTCGTCAACGATGGCCCGCATGGCATCGAGCGCGCCATCGGGCACCTTCTCCATCGCCTCGTGCACGATCGTTCCGATGCCGGCAGAGGGCGGGGCGACGGTGTCGCCCCCGAGCGACGAGATCACCCAGTTCAATCCGCATTCCTCGAATGCCTCCAGACGCGAGGGCGACACGCGCACCGGTGCCGCGTCGAGGTCGCGCAGCGGCGCCGTGGTGGACGGCGGAGTGAGCCCGTACCACTCGTCGGGAGCGGCTCCCGGAACTCCGGACTCGGCGAGGACCCGCAGTTGTCCGGCAGCGTGCGCGAGGTCGGCGGGGTCGTCGGTCGTGCTCAGCGCACGACGATGGCGGGCGACGAGGCCGCGCAACGTCAGCGGGTGCGCGTAGCGCTCCTCGTCGTGCTCGGCGGGCGGCGCCGGCGGCAGGAACGAGAAGAACGGGCTCGGCGACATGTCGTCGTCATCCACCGCCGTCACGACCAGGCGCGTGCGTGCCCGCGATACGGCGCGCACGAACAACCGCAGCTCGTCGTGCAGTGCAGCGCGCCGCCGATCGAGAATCCCGGGTACCTCCTCGGGCAGGCCGTCCCGCGCAGCCGTGATGGCCTCGGCGAGACGCCACGTCTCGAGCATTCCGCCACGCAGCCGAACGTTGGGCCAGATGCCGTCCTGCACACCCGCCACGACGACGGCCTCGAACTCGGCGCCCAGCGCGGCCGCGGGTGTCATCAGCGTGACCAGCCCGGGCCGCTCGGGGGTGGACAGGGTGTCTTCGGGAACCTCGCTGTCGAGGATGTCGCGGATGAAGAGTGCCGCCTTCTCGTGCGGCGTGCGCTCGACGAAGCGTTTGGCCGCGGCGAACAGGGCGACGAGACTGTCGAGCGACCGCGCCACCTCGGCTCCGCCGGGCTGGTCAGCGGCGGCACGCCAGGCGCTCTGCAACGGTGTTCCGCCGATCGTGCGGGCGCGGTCCCAAACCGTCCAGAGCAGCTCGTGCACCGTCGCACCGGCCGTCGCCGCCTCATGCACCTGGGCGAGGGTATGCGCGAACCGTTGGGCGACGCGCGCCTCGGCCGCATCGACTCGGTCGAACGCGACCGGGAACTGCATCGCTTCGCGCAGCAGCTCGCGGGCGGGTGTTGATCCCCCGTCTTCGAGTTCGACATGCCGCAACCGTGCGCGCAGCCGCCGCAGACCCACCGCGTCGAGACCGCCGAACGGCGAGGTGAGCAGTTCGGCGAGCAGATCGGCCTCGCGGTCCTCGGGCGCCGTGAGACCGAGCCGCACCACCTCGGTGATCTCGCGCACGATCCGCTCGCTTCCGAGCGGTCGCGGCACACCGGCGGCTCTGGTGGGCACCTCACGTGCGGCGAGCTCTGCTTCGAGCATGACGATCTGCCGCGTATCGTGTGCGATCACGGCGATCCCGCTCCACGGGATGCCGTCCGTCAGGTGCCACTCGCGCAAGGTCGCGGCGATGCGATCGACCTCTTCGTACGGCGACGGCGCGATCAGTGTGCGCACGCCGGCGTTGCTCTGCCCGACAACCGGTTCCGTGGCCTCGGGAGGACGCCGGTGATCCACCCGGCCCGCCACGCCGATCGCCTGCGTGATGGTACGGGTGAGCGCGGTCAGCTCCGGGCTCTGACGATGCGCCCGGTCGAGCACGAACACCTCGCCCAGCGCCTGCGCGAGGTCGGCGAACAGCTGCGGGCTCGCCCCACGGAACGCACCGGACGAGATATCGGGGTCTCCGAATGCGAGCACCGCGATCTCGCGCGCACGCAACGCACGCACCAGGCGGATGCCGCCGCGGGTGAGTTCCTGGGCATCGTCGATCAGCACGACGCGAAGCTGCGCGAGCGGGCCGAGCGAGGCAGCATCCGCCGTGTGCAGGATGCCGGTGGCCTCACCGAGCAGTTCGGGAATGTCGCGGTGCGCGACGCGCATGCCCCCCATGACGTCGCGATACTCGTCGAGGAAGTCGGCGGCGGCCTGCCAGGTCGCGCGCCCCGAACGCTCCAGCTCGCCCGGTTCGACGGCCAGTTCAGTGCATTCGGCCAGGAACGCGCGCAGCTCGGAACGGAACGCCTTCGATGCGCGCACGCCGGGGCTCAGCGCCTCGGGCCATTCCCGGAGGCCGTCCTCGGCGTCGCCCGCGAGCAGGTCGGCGAAGATGCGGTCCTGATCGGCGCCGGTCAGCAGCGCCGGCGGGTCGTCGCCGCGGTGCACCGTGACACCACGCACGATCTGAAAGGCGAACGAGGCGAGCGACCGCGCCAGCGGCCCCGGCGTCGCCTGATCGATGCGCACGCCGATGCGGTCGCGCAGCACCGTCGCCGCCTGCCGGCTCGGGGTCAGAACCAGCATCTGTTCGGGGCGCAGCCCCGAGTCGAGCAGGTGCACGACACGGTCGACGAGAGCCGTCGTCTTGCCCGTGCCCGGTGCGCCGATGACCACCCCGGAGGTCGCCGCCGGCGCGTCGACGAGGGCCCGCTGCGCAGCATCCTGTGTCATGAGATCCACGCTATCGGCGCGTGCCGACACTCCCCCGGCGCACACCACCGAGCGCTGTGCGCCCCTGGCGAACGCACCGTCTGACGCCGCCTGCCCCGCGGCGCCAGCCGGTAGAGTTGCCGATGTTCGCAGAACGTCAGGAGATCGCGTGGAAATCCGCATCGGCATCGTCAACACCGGCCGTGAGCTCAGCTTCGAGACCAGCAGCAGCGCCGACGAGGTGCGCAAGCAGGTGACTGAAGCACTCGAGCAGAACGCGAGCCACCTCAGCTTCGCCGACGCCAAGGGCAGCTCGTACATCGTGCCCACCGCGAACCTCGCGTACGTCGAGCTCGGCAGCGAAGAGTCGCGCCGGGTCGGTTTCGTCGCCTGACATGTACATCCTGCTGGCGCTCATCGCCGCGTGCGCGCTCGGCGTCGCTCTGCACTTCCTGATGCCGCGCCGAGACCTGCGCGGCATCACGGTCACGCCCGCTGTCGCGACGGCAGCGGCCGCCGCGATCTACACGATCATGCAGTGGGCGGGCATCGGCGAGGGCAACGTCTGGCTGTGGATGGCGAGCATCGGCGGAGGTCTGCTGCTCGCCGGCCTCGCGACGGCCGGTATCAGCGCGCAGCGCGCGCACCACGACCGAGCGCAGAAGCAGGCACTCGGCATCTGAGACCGGCACCGGGCATCCGCCCCGCGCTTCCGGCATCCGTCACGCGTCCGCAGTGTCGGAAATCCCAGACGGAGCGCGTCGCCTGCGGTGTGTCGCCCAACGACACGCCGCGCGCACCGCGACTCGTCTGAGATTTCCCACGCAGACAGAGACAGCGGAATCCCCCGCGACGAAAGCGCCGGAGTCGGATGCTACGAAGCGAGCCCCATGGCGTCCATGCGCCGCGCGTGCGCACCCATCAGCTCGGTGTACACCGGCTCGATACGCGTGTCGTCCGCTTCGAGGCGTCCAGGACGCAGCGCACCTCGGCACACGAGCAACGTGTCACCGACCAGGCGTCGCCCCCACATCGATAGCAGCGAACGCCATTCGTCGTCGCTCTCGATCGTCTGCTGGATGATCGAGACGATCTCACTGCCGCCATCGTCCTCGCGCAGGATCGCGGCGACGCGCTCCCCCGTCTCGCCGTAGCTCGAGGCGAGGGCGAGATAGAAATCGTCGAGCATGCCGGCGGTGAGGTACACGGCCAGCAGCGTCTCTTCCTGATGCACGCCGATGGTCTTGCGGCGAAACGCGTCGAGGTTCTCACGAAAGGGCAGCATGACCTCGGTGGGGTCGTCGCCCAGGTCCGAGATGATCGCCACGATGCCGCGGTGCTTGTCGAGCGCCGCACCCGCGGCGCGAGACAGGGCCTCTTTGCGGGCGAGCTCGTGAGTTCCGCGGATGCCACGGGTGAGCGTCTCGAAGTACCCCAGCTGCAGGTAGGCGGCCTGTCCGAGGAAGCGGTTCAGCTCAGGGGCGAGCTCGGCGAAGTCGACGCGGGTCGCGCCACTGCCCTCGCCCTTGCTGCGCAACGTCAGGGTGCGCCGGGCCGGTTTACGCTTCCAGAACCAGTTGACCACGTGATCAGGTTACCGGGCAGGGCCCTCACCCACCGCACCCCGCATTCTGGCAGCCCGCCACGGGCCGGGCACCACAGGTTTTCTCGGGCTTCCGACTCCCCCTCCGGTAGGCTGGTCGCGTCCTGCCATCGGAGCAGGGCCCCGCGCCTGTGGCAGCAGTTGACGGCGTGGATCCGTAACGAGGCGCCGCTGGCACGACAACCGCCGCCCGGGCGCCGGACAGGCAATGACATACCGTGACCTCATTCGCTGATCTGGGAATTGATCAGGACATCGTCGACGCACTCGCCTCGAAGGGCATCGCCGACGCGTTCCCCATCCAGGAGCAGACCATCCCCCTCGGCCTTCCGGGCCAGGACATCATCGGCCAGGCCAAGACCGGCACCGGCAAGACCTTCGGCTTCGGCATCCCCGTGGTGCAGCGCCTCGGCGAGAACCCCGAGCCGGGCGTCAAGGCTCTGATCGTCGTACCCACCCGCGAGCTGGCGGTGCAGGTCTACGAAGACATGGACCTGCTGACCTCGAACCGCTCGACGAGCGTCGTCGCGATCTACGGCGGCAAGGCGTACGAGGGCCAGATCGACCAGCTCAAGGCCGGCGCGCAGATCGTCGTCGGCACCCCGGGTCGTCTGATCGACCTGGCCAACCAGCGTCTGCTCGACCTGTCGAACGCGACCGAGGTCGTGCTCGACGAGGCCGACAAGATGCTTGACCTGGGCTTCCTCGCCGACATCGAGAAGATCTTCTCGAAGGTGCCGCCGGTGCGTCACACGCAGCTGTTCTCGGCCACGATGCCCGGACCGATCGTCGCACTCGCGCGCCGGTTCATGACCAACCCGATCCACATCCGCGCCAACGACCCCGACGAGGGGCTGACGCAGGCGAACATCAAGCACATCGTCTACCGGGCGCACTCGCTCGACAAGGACGAGGTCATCGCCCGCATCCTGCAGGCCGAGGGACGCGGCAAGGCCGTGATCTTCACCCGCACCAAGCGCGCGGCGCAGAAGCTCGTCGACGAGCTGAGCGACCGCGGCTTCAATGTCGGCGGGGTGCACGGCGACATGGGCCAGGAGCAGCGTGAGCGCTCCATGGCCGCCTTCAAGGCGGGCAAGCGCGATGTTCTCGTCGCCACCGATGTCGCCGCGCGCGGTATCGACGTCGACGACATCACGCACGTGATCAACCACACCATTCCCGATGAGGAGAAGACGTACCTGCACCGTGCCGGCCGCACCGGCCGCGCGGGCCGCACGGGCATCGCGGTCACCTTCGTCGACTGGGAAGACCTGCACAAGTGGGCCTTGATCAACCGTGCGCTCGAGTTCGGCCAGCCCGAGCCCGTCGAGACGTACTCGTCGAGCCCGCACCTGTACACCGACCTCGACATCCCCGAGGGCACGAAGGGGCGCCTGCGCACGGCTCCGAAGGCCGAGAAGCCGGCGCAGCGTAAGCAGCGTCAGCCGCAGAAGGCGGCGGATGCTGCCGCTGAGGGCACCGACGAGGGCACCACGCGCCGCCGTCGGCGCCGGCGCCGCAGCTCGCCTGCCGAGCAGGTCGGTGCCACGTTCGTCGAGGGCGCCGAGGGTGCAGAGGCTCAGGCATCCGCTCCGTCGACGGGCACCCACGCGACCGACCGCGACGCCGAGGGTGCGGGCACGCACGACGGCGACGCGACCTCGGAGCACCGCGACGGCAAGCCGGCCCCGCAGCGCCGCCGCCGTCGTCGCCGCAGCGGGGGTGCCGCTCCGAGCGGTGCCTGACACCAGATCGTCATCGAGGCCTCTCCTGCTGAACGGGAGGGGCCTCGATCGGTTCCGGGGACGACGCCATCGGCGCGCGCGGTGGATACACCCATGCGACCAGCACCACCGAGATGATCATCAACAGGAACCACGAGCCCATCTTGCTGAGCGAGACGGGCTGCCATCCGGCGACCTGATCCGGGTACACCCATGCTCCGGCCCACGTGCCGATGTTCTCGGCCGCCCAGAGGAACAGGGCGACGCCCGCGAACACGAGCAACAGCGGCAGACGTACGATGCGCACACGAATCCGCGCGTGCATCACGGTGCCGCCCCACAGCACGACAACCGCGCCGAACAGCACCCATCGGGCATCCCACCAGAAGTGATGCGTGAAGAAGTTGACATAGATCGCCGCGGCCACGATCGCAGTCAGCCACCGACGGGGGTAGCGGGAGAAGCGCAGGTCGAACAGCCGGTACACCCGCACCATGTACGACCCCACAGCCGCGTACATGAAACCGCTGAAGAGGGGCACGCCACCGATGCGAAGGACTCCTTCGGCCGCATAGGCCCACGACCCGACATCCGTCTTGAACAGTTCCATCACCGTCCCCGTGATGTGGAACAGCACGATCACCCGCAGTTCTCGCACGGTCTCCAGCCCGAACACCAGCATCGCAACCTGGATGAGCACTGCCGCGAGGGTCAGCGCATCGTTCCGCGCGAGTGCGGCGTCATCCGGATAGAGCAGTCGCGCCGCGATGAGCGCCACGAGCAGCGCCGCACCGAAGATGCACGCCCACGCCTGCTTGAGCACGAAGACGATGAACTCGATCGCGGCGGCGCGCGCTCCACGGGCGGCCGCATCCTGCAGCATCCGATCGGCGATCGCGTCGATGCGCTGCTCGAGCGCGGTTCCCCATTGCATGGTTCGGACGCTAGCGGCACCACCCGAGCGGCCCCCGGGAACAACCCGACCATTCGCTGGACTGCCTCCGTCCGCAGCGCTCGCTCAGGGGTACTGCGGTGCAATCCCCGTCGCGCGGTCGATGAGACGCGACACCATCTCGTTCGTCGTCGTGTTCTCGCCGGGACGGTTCGGCTTGCCCGTCAGGCCGTGATAATCACTGGAGCCGGTGACGATCAGGTCGTGTCGCACGGCGAGGTCGCGCAGTGTCCGCTTGCCTGCTGCAGTGTTCTCACGATGATCGATCTCGAATCCGGCCAGCCCCTCGGCGATGAGCCGTTCGAGGTAGCTCACCGGTAGCATCCGATCGCGTCCCGCCGTGGCGGGGTGCGCGATGATCGCAACTCCGCCGGCGCGCGTGATCAACCGCACTGCCGTCAGTGGGTCAGGAGCGTAGTGCGGCTCGTAGTACCCGCTGCGCGGGTGCAGGATGCTCTCGAACGCCTCGGTGCGGTCGCGGACGAAACCGCGGGTGATCAGCGCGTCGGCGATGTGCGGGCGGCCGACCGTGGCATCCGCGGTGGTGTGCGCGAGCACGTCTTCCCAGACCAGTTCGTAGTCCCGCGAGATGTTGCGCACAATGCGTTCGGCCCGGCCCACCCGGTCGTCGCGGATGCGCGCCGTCTCGGCCGTCAACGCCGGATCGGTCGGATCGAACAGGTAGCCGAGCACATGCACACTGCGCCACTCGTGCTTGGCAGAGAACTCCATGCCGGGCAGGAAGGTCATGCGCAGCGCTGCGGCTGCGGCGGCCGCCTCGCCCCAACCGGTGGTGCGATCGTGGTCGGTGAGCGCGAAGGTGCGCACCCCGTGGGCATATGCCTGGCGCACGACCTCCGCAGGTGATTCGGTGCCATCGGAGTGGTTCGAATGCAGATGCAGGTCACTCGGCCCCGAGAAGCGGAACGCAGCATCCGACGTCATCCTCTGAGCGTACCGCCAGGGCGGACACAGCCGATTCCCCTAGGCTTTCGTCCGATGCTACGCACGGTCGGAATCCTCATCTCGGTGCTGTTCGCGATCGCGACGGCGATACTCGTGTGGCCGCAGTTCTTCCGGCTCGAGACGACGTTCCCGATCGCGCAGGTCATTGCCGCGCGCCCAGTGCTGATCGCTGCGTTCCTCGTCGTCGCCGTGCTGGCGCTGCTGCTGATGCTCGCCAGGCCGCTGCGCGGCTTCGCCGCATCGATCCTGATCATCGCGCTGCTGGGCGCCGGGGCCAACGGAATCGTGGGGGCGGTGCGAGGATTCGGCGACGATGCCCTCCCCGCGAAGTCGGATGCCAGCCTGCGCGTGCTCACGTGGAACACCGCCGGCGCTGCGGTTTCGGCCGAGACGATCGCCGGGGTGATCGAGGAGCAGCAGATCGACGTCGTCACCCTCCCCGAGACGTCGGAAGAGGTCGGTGAGCAGATCGCGCTCATGATGCGCGAGTCGGGCAATCCGATGTGGGTGCACCACGTCAACATCCATCCCGATGTGCCTGACGGGCCGCAGGCGTGGCAGACGACGATCCTCATCTCGGCCGAGCTGGGCGACTACTCGGTGATCGAGTCCTCGACGGACGGCACGAGCAACACCGGATCCGTGCCGAGTGCCGTCGCGATGCCCGTCGACGGCGAGGGCCCGACGATCGTCGCGGTGCACGCGATCGCCCCTCGTCTCGCAGCGATGGACCAGTGGCGATCGGATCTCGCCTGGATCGCCGACCAGTGCCCCGAGGGCGACTTCATCCTCGCGGGCGATTTCAACGCCACAGTCGACCATATGGCCGCGCTCGGCATGCATGACGGCACCATGGGGCACTGCCGCGATGCGGCGATCGACACCGGCAACGGCATGGTCGGCACCTGGCCCGCAGACCTGCCCCGTCTGGCCGGGGCGCCGATCGACCACATCATGGCCAGTGAGACGTGGCGGGCGTCCGGGTCGATCGTGCTCTCGGATGCCGGTGGCAGCGACCACCGCGCGATCGTTGCGCAGCTGGAGCCCGCGGACTGAGCGCGCCGTAGGCGGCATCTTTGAGAAGCCGTTGTATCGCCCGTGAGCTACCGATAGAAATGCTCAGGAGGGCCACCGCCCTTCCGGCAGAAGCCGGTCTTCCAACGATGAAAGGCCGTCATGAAACCCCAATCCCCACGTCGAGCGCTGCGCTGCATGATCAGTGCCGCCGCCGCACTCGCACTCGTCGTCGCGGGTGGCCTGAGCGCCACCGCCGCCACCGCCGAGACCTCAACGCCCGTTCCGATCTCCCCACCGGACGGCACCGTGATGAGCTATGTCGTCAACACCGGCCAGGCCAACCCCGGTCAAACGCGCAAGGCCGAGAACGCGGTAGCCGCGGCGGGCGGCATCGTCGTACAGAGCTGGCCGCAGATCGGCGTCATCATCGCGCAGTCCGACCGTGCGGCGTTCCGCGACGACGTCACGGTCGCCGGCAAGAACGCCATCGCCTCGGTGGGCGCCACACGCACCGCAGAGGTGAAGGACAAGGTCACAGGACCTGGAATCCCGTGGGGTCCGGGTTCGTCGGGCTGGAACCAAGGGAAGAACAAGCCCGTGAACGGCGATGAGCCCACCGAACCGATCCCCGGATCAAGCTCCGACCTGTACTCCGAACTGCAGTGGGACATGGAGATGATCCAGGCCGACGAGGCCAACCTGATCACGGATGGCAGCCGCAATGTGCTGGTCGGTGTGCTCGACTCGGGCATTGACCCCACGCACCCCGATCTCGTGGCCAACATCGATCCGGCAGAGTCGGTCAACTGCACGGTCGGCGGTCGCCCCGACCAGTCCGAGGACGGCTGGTACCCGACCACGTCGGACCACGGTACCCATGTGGCGGGCACGATCGCCGCCGCGCGCAACGACCTCGGAATCGTCGGCGTCGCGCCGAATGTGCGTCTGGCTTCGGTCAAGGTCGTCAACGACGACGGATACATCTATCCCGAGTACGCGATCTGCGGCTTCATGTGGGCCGCCCAGCGGGGCATGGACGTGACGAACAACAGCTACTACATCGACCCGTTCGAGTTCTGGTGCGATGACCAGCCCGACCAGGCCGCCGTTCAGGAGGCCGTGGCGCGCGCCGTCAGGTGGTCGGCGTACAAGGGCGTCGTCAGTGCCGCCGCTGCCGGCAACTCGGCGCTCGACCTGCGGACGAACACGGTCGACACGGGCAGCCCGAACGACAGCGAGGCCGTGGAGCGCACCATCAACTCCGGCTGCAAGGATCTGCCGACCCAGTTGCCGGGCGTCGTGACCGTGTCGTCGCTCACCGACACCGGGCAGCTGTCGTACTTCTCGAACCGCGGGCTCGGCGAGATCGACGTCGCCGCACCCGGTTCCCGCATCGCGTCGACCGTTCCCGGCGGATGGGCGTACAAGAGCGGCACCTCGATGGCGTCACCGCACGTCGCGGGTGTGCTCGCGCTGATGAAGTCAGTACACCCCGAGCTGACGCCGGCGCAGATGATCGACAAGCTGCGCGACGATGCCACACCGACGGCGTGCTCTGCGCCGCAGTACGACTATGGCCCGGCCTGCGAGGGTACGGAAGAGATGAACAGCTACTACGGTCACGGGATCGTCAACGCCCTGAAGGCCGTGCAGTGATCTGATCTCACGCACGCAGGGCCCGAGTGATCCCACTCGGGCCCTGTCAGTGAAGGGTGCGAGAATGGATGCATGAGTACTCCCGCTGACAGCGACACGATCGCCACGACCTCCGACGACGCTGCCGTCGCCGAGAACCCTCGCAAGCAGCCGTTCCCCCAGGGGTTCCTCGACACCATCTCGACGGGTTGGGCCGACCGCCCCGAGTCGATGCCGTCGGCCCGTGCGCAGGCCCCGTTCGCCGCGGCGCGGCGGGCGAAGGTCTCTGCGGCTTTCCCCGGCAAGCGCCTGGTGGTTCCGGCCGGTTCGTTCAAGCAGCGCAGCAACGACACCGACTACCCGTTCCGTGCCCACTCGGCGTTCGTGCATCTGACCGGCTGGGCGAACGACTCCGAGCCCGACTCGCTGCTCGTTTTCGACCCGACCGACGACGGCCACGACGTCACGCTGTACTTCCGCGAGCGCGCCGACCGCACCACCAGCGAGTTCTACTCGGATGCCACGATCGGTGAGTTCTGGATCGGTCCGCGCCCGTCGCTGGCCGGTGTTGCCGCTGATCTCGACGTCGCGACCGCGCACGTCGACACCTTCGTCGCCGGCGATGACGACCTGGTCGTCGAGAACGACGCCGACCTGACCCGTTTCGTCTCCGAGCTGCGGCTGGTCAAGGATGAGTACGAAGTCGCCGAGATGCGCCATGCGGTCGCGGTGACGGCATCCGGATTCGACGACATCATCCGCGACTTCGACAAGGCGATCGCCCACCCGCGTGGCGAGCGCATCGTCGAGGGTGCGTTCCACCAGCGCGCACGCAGCGACGGGCACTGGGAGGGCTACGACACCATCGCCGCCTCGGGCCACCACGCCTGCTACCTGCACTGGACCCGCAATGACGGGGCCGTCGTGCCCGGCGACCTGATCCTGATCGACGCCGGTGTCGAGGTCGACAGCCAGTACACGGCCGACATCACGCGCACGCTGCCGGTCAACGGCACGTTCTCCGAGGTGCAGCGTCGTGTCTATGACGTCGTGCTGGAGGCCGCGGATGCCGCCTTCGCTGCGGCGAAGCCCGGCGCCAAGTTCCGCGAGGTGCACGAGACCGCTATGTCGATCATCGCTAAGCGCACCGCCGAGTGGGGCGTGCTGCCGGTGACCGCCGAAGAGGCGCTCGACGCTGACAAGGGCGGTCAGCACCGCCGGTACATGGTGCACGGCACCTCGCATCACCTCGGCATCGATGTGCACGACTGCGCCCAGGCGCGCCGCGAGATGTACTACGACGGCGTGCTGGAGCCGGGCATGGTCTTCACGATCGAGCCGGGTCTGTACTTCCAGATCGACGACCTCACCGTCCCCGAAGAGCTGCGCGGTATCGGCGTGCGCATCGAGGACGACATCCTCATGACCGAGGACGGCCCCGTCAACCTCTCGGCTGACATCCCGCGTACCGCGGACGACGTCGAGGCATGGATCGCGCGGCTGAAGGGCTGATCACTGTCACAGGTGCTCGACGGCCCGCCGGCCGTCGATGAGGAACTCGCGGGCGACCTGATCGCCCGCGAGTTCCTGTGTCTATGGGGTGCGGTCGGAGCGGCGAACGCCGCCCACGAGTGGCGCCCGTGGCGTCGCGTACTCAAGCACCCCGGCAGCATGCAGCGCCTGTCGCAGTCCGTCGATTCCGACGAAGTGGTGCGTCGGAATGCCGAGAGAGACGGCGCCGGCGAGTTTCGAGTGCGAGTCGTCGGTGAAGAACACCTCGTCCGGCTCGAGCGCAAGCGCATCGAGCAGGTGTTGGAAGATCCGCACATCAGGCTTGGCGAAGCCGATCTCCGCGGAGTTGAAGACGATGTTGACCCGAGAGGCAATTCCGAGCTCGTGCAGTTCCGTGCGGATCGTGTCGGTTCCGTTCGTCAGGACAGCAGTGCGGATGCCCGATGCCCGAAGCTCATCGCTGAGCGCCAGCATCGACTCATCGGGCTCGGACGGGTGAGCCGCCCACTCCTGCGCAGCACCGGGACTACCCAGCACGGCACCGACGTGTAGCATCCACTCTGCCCGCGTCAGCGCTCCCGTCGTGACTGCGGACAACAGCGTCTCTTCGAAAGCCGCAGAGTGGATGCTCCCACTCGCGAGACCGTGCCGCGCTTCGATCTCTCCCACATGCGACGGGTCGAAGTGACGAAGCACGCCATCGAGGTCAAAGACAACCGCGCGAATCATGCTCTGCGTCCCCGGGTGTGCGCCGTCATGCGTCCCAGCGTCTCACGCGTACGCTGGTGCGGTGTTCGAAGACGAGGAACTGCTCACGGGCGGCAACGTCGCGGACGAGGTGATGCGCATCGGCAGCTCGGTGCGAAAGCCGGCGACCGGCGCGAGTCCCGCGGTGCACGCGTTGCTGCGCGCGGTTCGGGCGCGCGGTGTCGCCGCACCGGAACCGTACGGATTCGACGCGCAGGGACGACAGGTGCTTGAGTTCGTTCCCGGCGTGGCCCCCGACCACCTCGACCTCGCCGACCTCGCGCGCGTGGGAGCGCTGGTGCGCAGTATCCACGACGCCGCGGCCGACTTCCACTCCGTCGGCGACGCCGACTGGGATGTGCTGCTGCCCGCACCGGGAGCGCCTGAACTGATCTGCCACAACGACTTGACGCCGTGGAACCTCATCGTCGGCGAGCGCTGGCTGTTCATCGATTGGGACGGCGCCGGCCCCAGCACTCGCCTGTGGGATCTCGCGTACTCGGCATCCGCTTTCACGTTGAACGACCGCACCGAGAGGATCGGCGAATCCGCGGCGAGGCTGCGTGCGCTCGTTGACGGACACGGGGCGCACTGGTCTGCGGTCGCCGACCACGTGCGCACGCATCGGGAACAGTGGGCGCGAGCACTCCGCGACTAGATCAAACGTTCGAATGTCGGCGGCCGGGCGCACAATGAAGTCATGGCACTCTTCACCGAGATCGAGCAGCATGTCGCCGCTTTGCGTGCGCTGCTCGGTGACGATGTCGAGAGCGCCGAACTCGGCGCGGTCATGTCGCAACTTGCCGGCGACGAACTGATGGATGCGGTCACGTCAGCCGCGACGCTCGTGCGTTCCCTGGAGCGCATCAGCGTCGTCGGTGCTGGCATCACCGCGCGGCGATCGACTCGCGACGACGGGCACGGCGGCTTCGCGCAGGCACGCGGCCACCGCACGCCGGCCGCACTCGTGCAGGATCTCACCGGAATCAGCCGGGCAGAAGCGCAGCGGCAGGTTCGGCTCGGCCTGTCGGTACTCGAGGCAGGACTATCGGATGCCGGTGACTCGGCATCCCCGACCGATGAACAGCCCGCAGGCGTGCGCGCGGCGACACGGGCACCGTGGCACGCACCACTGTCGGCGGCCATGATGCGCGGGCTCATCTCGTCCACTCAGCAGGATGCGATCCAGCGGGGCCTCGGCGCCCCGCCCGACGACACCGAAGACAACCAGGCGGCGTGGAGCGCCGCCGCCGAACAGTTGATCGCCGACGCAGCGGAACGCACCGTCGAGGAGTTGCGTACCCAGGCCCGAGCGATCCGCGACCAGCTCGACCCCGACGGCGCTGCGCGCCGGTTCGCGGAGCGGTACGAACGGCGCAGTTTCCGCACGTGGATCGACGCGGACGGGCGCGAGTGCGGCCGGATCGAGTTCGAGGACGAAGGCGCCGCTTGGATGCGTGCGATTCGTGATGCCGCGCTGCGGCCACGACGGGGCGGCCCCCGATTCGTCGACGCGTCAGAGACAGAACGGGCCGACGGCCTCAGCGCCGACACGCGCACCAACGACCAGCTGTCGTACGACCTGCTGATCGACCTGCTGCGGGCAGGTTCGCTCGCCGAATCAGAGACCGTCTTCGGCACGCGACAGGCCGGAGTGCGACTGGTCCAGGTACACGATGCCGGCACCGGCGCACCGGTCAGCGCGCACACCGAGGACTACGGCATGCCGTTGCCGTTCGGCACCGTCGAACAGCGCATCTGCGACACGGGGACCGTGCAGATCACGGTCGACCCCACGGGCAACCCGCTGAACGTCGGACGGGAGCATCGACTGTTCACGCCGACACAGCGCGTCGCCCTGTCGATCCGTGACGGCGGATGCCGGTGGCGAGGCTGCGATCGCCCCGCCTCGTACTGCGAAGCACACCACATTGACGAATGGAACGCCCAGCAGGGCCGCACCGATATCGACCGCGGAATCCTGCTCTGCCGCTACCATCACGGCCAGTTGCACCACGGGGGATGGAGCATCACGCGCGAGCACAAGGGCGATTTCGTGTTGCATCCGCCGGGCGCTGAACCGCCTGTGCCGCTTCGCCCGCGCGCCGCACGCGTCGCTGCGTGGGCGGGCATCGACCCGCCGCCTCAGAGATTCAGACCGCCACCCGCGGCGTGAGGCTGCGGCGCAAGTCAGAGAGAACTACTCCCCCGTCGCAGACCGGCCGCGCTCGTCGATGAACTCTGCGACGAGCGGCGCCAGTGACGCACCGACCTCGTCCGCGGGACGCTTGCGCCCCTTCACCTCGAACGAATGCCCGCCGCCCTCGATCCACGCGATCCGGGCATCCTGGCACGCCGTAACCGCCTGCTCCAACTGCTGCACCGGCTGAACGAACGGGTCGTTCGTTCCCTCGACGAACAATTGTGCGGGACGCACGGCGGGCAGATGCTCGATCCGCGGCTTCTCAGGCTTGCCCGGCGGATGCAACGGGTACCCGAGATACACCAGCCCATCCACTTCCAGACCCTCAGCGACAGCCATCGACGCCATGCGACCGCCATAGGACTTTCCGCAGGCCCAGACGGCCCCGGACGCCCCGTCGGCATCGGCACGAATCGCCGACACGACCGCGCGCCACGTCAGGATCGCATGCGCGGCAGGACCCGGCATACGCCGCCCCGCCTCGACGTACGGAAAATTGAACCGCACCGTCGTGAAACCACGATCACGCAGCCCCGCCGCGAATCCCACCAAGAACGGATGATCCATCCCTGCGCCCGCACCGTGCGCGATGGCCACGGCGCCACGCGACTCACCCTCCGGGCGCTCCCACGCCGTCGATACCGAGATATCGCCGCTCGGCAACGCCACCTGCACGCTCATCGTCACGTCGACGTCAGCGGTCAGAGGTCTGCTGACCTGACGCACCGTCACCGGCATCCGACACGTCACCGCCGGCTGCGGCATCTGAACTCGCACCGTCTGAAGCATCCGATTCCGAGCCGGAGGCGCTTCCAGCCCCGGCAGCCGACTCAGCGACCGGCGCCGGAAGCGGCGGCGGGGGCGGCGGAGCCGTGTGCGGAGCGGGCGCAGCCACGTGCGGAGTCGACTGCGCACCCGACGGCTGCGAACCAGCCGCCGGCGCCCCGGCTCCCTGCGCTCCATCCGGGGTGATCCGCTCGCCATAGCGCGGCGGCTCGCTCAGATCGACCGGCGGCCGCGTCGAGGCGGGCCGCACGTGCCCCACCACCTGACGTGCCTTGGCGAGCGACGCCGCCTGCACACGCACCTCGTAGTGGTCGGCGATCATCTGCGAGACACTGGCAAAGTCCCGACGGCGCCGCACGATCGCGTACGTGATCAGACTCATGATCATGCCCAGCGCGACGCCGACGAGCAGGAATCCGAGGAACAGCGTGATCGGGGCCTCGGGGTTGCCGAACAGCATGATCGCCGACAGCAGCAGACCGATCAGCACACCGTTGATCGCCCCCGAGCGAGCCGCCGCTGCATAACCGAGCCGGCCCGTCACCCGCTCGACAGTGCGCACCCCCTCACCGACGATCGCGATGTCCCGGGCAGGAACCTCGCCCGCGATCAGCTTCGACACCGTCTTCTGGGCGGCTTCGTAGTCGCGCGTCGACGCAATCACCTCACCGAGATCATTGCCGGTCACCGGACGATTCAGCATGCTCATCCCGCCATTGTCCCATCGACACCTATCAGAGAGCACCGATCCCGCCGAAGCTCCGCACTACGCTGGAGCCGTGAGCACACAACGGGTCTTCGTCGCGCGATTGGCCGGATGCGCCGTGTTCGATCCCGCCGGCGATCGCGTCGGCAAGGTCCGCGACGTCGTCGTCGTGTATCGCAGCACCGCCGCACCGCGCGTCATCGGTCTCGTGATCGAGATCCCCGGGCGCCGCCAGGTGTTCCTGTCGATCGGACGCGTCACCTCGATCCGCGCGGGTCAGGTCATCAGCACCGGTCTGATCAACGTGCGCCGCTTCCAGCCCCGGCACGGCGAGGTGCGCGTGCTCGCCGAGTTCCTCGGCCGGCGCGTGCGCCTCATCGACGGCTCAGAAACAGCGACCGTCGAGGACGCCGCGATTGAGCAGGACCGCCACGGCGAGTGGGCGATCACGCAACTGTTCCTGCGCAAACCGAAGACGAACCCCTCGCCGTTCGCGAAGGGCCCCACCGCGTTCGCTGCGTGGAACGAGGTCGCGGAACTGCGGATGCCCGGCGAGAGCCAGTCCGCCGAGCAGCTCGTCGCCTCGTACTCCGAGATGCACGCCGCTGACCTCGCCACCTCGTTGCTCGACCTGCCCCAGCAGCGGCGCATCGAGGTCGCCGGTGAGCTTCCCGACGAGCGCCTCGCCGACGCGCTGGAAGAGATGCCCGAAGACGACCAGGTCGGCATCATCGACCGGCTCGGCGACGAGCGTGCCGCGGACGTGCTCGATGAGATGGAGCCCGACGACGCGGCCGACCTTCTCGCGCAGCTGCCCCCGGACCGCCTCGAGCATCTCCTCGCGCTGATGGAACCCGAAGAGGCCGCTGATGTGCGCACCCTGCTGCGATACGGGCCCGATACCGCCGGCGGGCTGATGACGACCGAGCCGATCATCTTGTCGGCCGACGCGACTGTCGCCGAAGCGCTCGCGCTCATCCGCCGGCATGAGCTGCACCCTGCCCTCGCGGCGGCCGTGTTCGTCACCCTGCCGCCGTTCGAGACCCCGACCGGACGCCTGCTGGGGGTCGTGCACTTCCAACGGATGCTGCGCTACCCACCGCATGAGCGCCTCGGAGCGATCCTCGACGACAGCCTCGAACCGGTATCGGTGGGAGCCTCGGCCGAAGAGGTCGCCCGCATGCTCGCCAGCTACGACCTGGTGTCCTTGCCGGTCATCGACGGCGCCCACCGCCTGGTCGGCGCCATCAGCGTCGACGACGTACTCGACTACCTGCTGCCCGACGACTGGCGCACCGCCGCGCACCCGTCCGAGTCTCCCCAGGGCGGTGCATGATGATGGCCCGCTCCCCTCGCCTGGACACGCCCCGCAACCGCTCCGGCGGCCGCTCCACCGGGCGCATGCCCGCTCCCTCGCGTGACAGGTTCGGCCGGTTCACCGAGTGGGTCGCCCGCGCCATGGGTACCCCGGCGTTCCTGGTCATCCTCACGCTGTTCTGCGCGGCGTGGATCACGTGGAACACGGTCATGCCCGAGCCCGTGCGCTTCGACGACGCGGCGCTGGGCTTCACAGCGCTCACCCTCATGCTGTCCTTGCAGGCCTCGTATGCGGCGCCGCTGATCCTGCTCGCGCAGAACCGCCAGGATGACCGCGACCGCGTGCAGATCGAACAGGATCGGCAGCGCGCCGAGCGCAACCTCGCCGACACCGAGTACCTGGCCCGCGAGATCGTGGCCCTGCGACTCGCCCTCGAGGAGCGCAGCTCGCAGACGGTGACCCGCGACGTGCTGAGACACGAGCTGAAGGCCATGCTGGCCGAACTGCAGGACGAGGAGAAGACAGATGACGCTCGCTGACCGCGTACGCACCGCCGTCGCCGCCGTCAGCGACCCCGAGCTGCGCCGCCCGATCGGCGACCTCGACATGGTGCGCGACATCACCGTCGAAGGCGAGACCGCACGCGTGGGCATCGTCCTCACCATCGTGGGATGCCCTGCCGCCGCGCGCATCGAGAGAGACGTGCACGATGCGGCAGCGTCCGTTGCGGGCATCGCCCAGGTCACGGTCGAGGTCGGTGTCATGACGTCTGACGAGCGCCGTGCGCTGACCGAGAAGCTCCGCGAGGGCCGCCCGGCCCGGCAGATGCCGTTCGGTCCCGACTCACTGACCCGAGTGATCCTCGTCTCCAGCGGAAAGGGCGGCGTCGGCAAGTCGACCCTCACCGCCAACCTCGCCGTCTCGCTCGCCCGGCAGGGGTTGCGCGTGGGACTGGTGGATGCGGACGTGCACGGCTTCTCCATCCCGGGCTTGTTGGGCATCGCACCGGGCACGCAGCCGACGCGCATCGACGATCTGATGCTCCCGCCGGTGGCGCACGATGTAAAGACCGTCTCAATCGGTATGTTCCTGCGCGAAGGCGAGGGGGCCGTCGCATGGCGCGGGCCGATGCTGCACCGCACCGTGCAGCAGTTCCTCACCGACGTGTTCTTCGGCGACCTCGATGTGCTGCTGATCGATATGCCCCCGGGAACGGGCGACGTCGCCATCTCGATCGGGCAGCTTCTGCCGCACGCCGAGGTTCTGGTCGTCACGACACCGCAGCCGGCCGCATCCGACGTCGCGATCCGCTCGGGACTGGTCGCCCGCCAGACGGGCCAGCGCGTGATCGGCGTCGTCGAGAACATGTCGGGGTTCACCCTCCCCGACGGCACCGTGCTCGATCTTTTCGGCGCGGGCGGCGGCGCGCAGGTCGCTGCCGCGCTCAGCGCAGATGCGGATGCCGCGGAGGTGCCACTCCTGGCATCCATCCCGCTCAGCCCGACGCTGCGACACGGGGGCGACGTGGGCGTTCCCGTCGTCCTGGATCAGCCCGACGACGTGGCCGCGCAGGCCATCAGCGCCCTGGCCCGTGACATCGCACGCAACGGTCGCGGTCTTGCCGGTCGCCCATTGCCTCTGACTCTGAACTGAGCCGGCCGGCCGACGCGCGCACCGGTCGGATCAGGTGGCTTCGGCGTCGAACGGGGGCGGCGTCGCTCGTGAGAACGCGGTGCGTGTCATCGGCGGACGCGCCGGCGCCGTGGGGTCGCTCGTGAAGGGATTGCTCGTGGCCGGGGTCGCCGCCGCTGACGGCTTCTGCTCGAAGTCGGGCTCTTCGATCAGCGCATCGCGGATGATCCGGCGCGGGTCGTACTGCCGCGGATCGAGCTTGCGCCAGTCGACCTCATCGATCTCGGGCCCCAGCTCGTCGCGCATCTTGCTGCGGGTGTCACGCAGATACTCGCCCGCGCGCCGCACGAACTTCGAGAACGCCTCGGCGGCCTTCGGCAGCCGCTCCGGGCCGATGATGAGCACAGCGACAAGGCCGATCAACAGCAGCTTGTCCATGTCCAGGCCCCAATTCATCACACCAGGCTACCCGCCGCGCCTCCCGTTCTGAGCCACCGGGTGCGCCTACGCTGTCAGTAACCCGTTTTTCCAGGAGAAGCACCATGAGCGAGCACGACGCGAACGCCCGATTCGCCCGCGAAACCATCGTGGAGCCGTCGGCGATCGCCCGCGCCCGCGCGCACGGCCTCGAGCTCGGCGCCACCCCGATCAGTCCCGGCGTCGGCGCCCAGTGCGCCGTGCTGGCCGCTGCGGTCGGAGCCCGCTCCATCGTCGAGATCGGTACCGGCGCCGGTGTCTCCGGCCTGTGGCTGCTGCGTGGCGCTCCCCAAGCGGTGCTGACCACGATCGACAACGAGCCCGAGCACCTGGGCGTCGCACGCCAGTGCCTCGCCGAGGCGAAGGTGCCACCGTCGCGCACGCGGTTCATCACCGGTCGTGCCGCTGATGTGCTCCCCCGCATGAACGAGGGCGCCTACGACATCGTGCTCGTCGACGCCGACCCCGAGAACGTCATCGAGTATGTGGCCCACGGCCTGCGCCTGGTGCGCACCGGCGGGCTCGTACTGATCCCCCGTGTGCTCGCCGGAGGCAAAGTCGCCGATCCTGTGCAGCGCGATGCGGTCACGACGGCCTACCGCTCGCTCATCCAGGAGACCCAGGAGTCTCAGGCGGTGATCGCCGCGCTGTCGACGACCGGCGAAGGACTGCTGCAGCTGGCGCGAGTCGCCGACTGATACCGGCCCCCAGACACGAACAAGAGCGAAGACGCGAAGAAGGGCGATGGAATCCTCCATCGCCCTTCTTCTGTGCGTTGTTGTCAGGCCGCGTTCACAACGGCAGCCAGCACGTCGTGAAGCTCCTTCGCTTCATCGTCGTTCACGGAGACGACCAGACGGCCGCCGCCTTCAAGCGGAACCCGCACGATGATGAGTCGCCCTTCCTTCACGGCCTCCATCGGTCCGTCGCCGGTCCTCGGCTTCATCGCTGCCATCGTGGCTCCCTTTCCTCGGTGGTATGAGACCACTTTATCGGTATGGATGGGGTCCTACGCGCGTAACCACACGATATATCGCGGTATGACGCTAGGGCACCTGCCAGTAGGTCTGCGCTGAGCCGTACATTGCGAGGATCCACAGCGCCTGAAGAAACAGGCACAGCAGCAGCACTCCCCACCGGTAGATCCGCGATTTCGGCACGCCCAGTGCTCCCGCGAGCGGCGCCAGTGGAACCAGCAGGCGGAACGTACTCGACTGAGGGAAGAACACGGCCAGCAGATACAGCAGGTAGCTGGCGCTCCACAGCCGGATATCGATGCCCAATCGTCGTACGGCCCGCGCGCGCAACAGCATCCATGCCGCCCCCGCGACGAGCGCGAGCAGAAGGATCCACCCCATCCACGCCGGCATCCCCCACTGCTGCGCCCAGAACTCCGCACCGCGCACGAACCCCTCGAAGGGGAAGAAGTGCGGGTTCGGGTCTTCCAACCAGTTGCGGCGCCACGACAGCTCGGTCTTCAGGTACGCGCCCGGGTCTCGGGTCACGACACCGGCGATGACCTGCCAGCTGAATCCGACGACCGTGGCCAGCGCGCCGAGCGCGACGATATGCACCATGTCGCGCACGGGAAGCGGCTCGCTGGTGCGGCGCACCCAACGCGCGATGCCGTGCAGCCCGAGGAACAGCGCGAAGGCGAGGATGCCGGGGCGCGTGAAGCCCATGACCGGAATCAGCAGGTACACCCACGCGTACCGGTGCCGGGAGACCAGGTCGATCGCGATCAGCAACAGCATGAGGAAGAGCGACTCGGCGTAGCCGACCTGGAACAGTGCCGCGAGCGGACCGTTCGCGAAGAACGCGACCGCCCACAGCGCCGCCGTCACCCCGATCCGTCGTCGGAGCAGGCGATACAGCGCGAGACAGGCGAAGAAACCGGCGGTCAGCGAGATCAGCAGGGCGCCGACGCCCCAGTCACCCAGCCCGACGAACTTCGCGAGATAGGCGTAGACCGGCATGAACGCCCAGGCGTTCTCGGTGACCTCACCCGACGGGGTCAGCGGCAGCGTCGACGGGTAGCCGTTCTCGGCCACCCACCAGTACCACTGCGCGTCCCACCCGAGCACGTACTCGCCGAGCGTGGGTTGGATGCCGAACCTCGATGACGATGACGACAGGCTCGATGCCAGCATCAGCAGGCCAGTGGTGGCCAGTCGCGCGCACAGATAGATGATCGCGATGCGGCCGACCACCGGCATCCGCTGCCAGGCGCGCAGCGCCGACGATCCGCCGCGCCCGCCGGCGGTCAGAACCCGCTCAGCCACGCCCGCAGCCCGCGCTCGACGTCGTCGATCTGCGCGACCGGCACACGCTCCTCGTCGTGGTGGGCCAGGTGAGGATCCCCGGGACCGTAGTTGACGGCGGGGACGCCCATCGCCGAGAAGCGCGCCACATCGGTCCAGCCGTATTTGGCGTGAGCCTCTCCCCCGACGGCGGCGAGGAAGCGCTGGGCGATCGGAGCGTCCAGACCAGGACGCGCGCCGGCGGCAGCATCCGTGAACTCCACCTCGAACCCCTCGAAAGCGCTGCGTACATGCGCTTGCGCGTCGTCGATGCTCTTGTTCGGGGCGAAGCGGTAGTTGACCTCGACCTCGCAGAGATCGGGGATGACGTTCCCGGCGATCCCGCCGCGGATGCCGACGGCGCTCAGCCCTTCGCGGTACGACAGCCCGTCGACGTCGATCGTGCGCGCGCGGTACTCGGCCAGCCGCGCGAGAATCGGAGCGGCCCCGTGGATGGCGTTCTCGCCCACCCACGAACGCGCGCTGTGGGCGCGCACACCGTGCGTGCGCACGATGGCGCGCAGTGTGCCGTTGCACCCGCCCTCGACCCGCCCGTCCGACGGTTCGCCGAGGATGGCGAAATCGGCGGCGAACAGGTCAGGACGCGATGCCGACAGCAGGAACAAGCCGTTCTGCGACTCATCCACCTCTTCGTTGTCGTACCACATCCACGTGATGTCGACACCGGGATCGACGAGCTCGGCGGCGAGCTTGAGCTGTACGGCCACTCCCGCTTTCATGTCGACCGTGCCGCGCCCGTGAATGTACGCCTCGCCGTCGATGACGACGTCGCGCGTCGGGACGTTGCCGTTGATCGGCACTGTGTCGATATGGCCGGCGATGACCACCCGCTGCGGGCGTTGGAGGTTCGTGCGGGCGACGACCGTGTTGCCGTGCCTACTCACCTCGAGGTGGGCGCAGCGCGATACCGCCGTCTCGATCTCGTCGGCGAGCGGTCTCTCACCGCCGGAGACGCTGGGGATGTCGCACAGCGCGCGAGTGAGGTCGGCGGCGGATGCGGTCAGATCGAGCACCATGCGCTCCAGCCTATCGACGCGCACCGCGCGCCGCCGGTGCGAACGCGCGCGCTGTCGCGGCGAGCGCGCGTTACCGTAGAAGGATGAGCAGCGTATGGGGCATCGGTCTGGCGACGATCACGACGGCGGAGTCCGCCGCACCCGACACCGTGCTCGACGCGTGGTTCGCCCGCGTCGGTCTCGGCGAGTCGGATGCCGATGACGACCCCGCACTCGAATCGTACGCCGGAGCCGATGAGCGCCGCGCCGTGCGCACCGAGATCGTGCGTCTGTCGCTCGATCTCGACGCTCCGGTCGCCTCTACACCGGACGCGTATCTGCGTCTGCACGCGCTCTCGCATCTGCTGGTGCGTCCGAACGAGATCAATCTTGAAGGCGTTTTCGCTCACCTTCCGACGAACGCGTGGACGAACGGCGGCCCGATGCTGCCCCAGGACGCTGCCCGCCTGCGCCCCATGCTGCTGCGCCACGGCCTGCAGGTGCAGGGCCTCGACAAGTTCCCCCGGCTGACCGACTACGTGCAGCCCGAGGGTGTGCGCATCGCCGACGCGTCGCGCGTGCGCCTGGGCGCGCACCTGTCGCCGGGGACGACGGTGATGCACGAGGGTTTCGTGAACTTCAACGCCGGCACCCTCGGACCGGCGATGGTCGAGGGGCGTATCTCGCAGGGCGTCGTCGTCGGAGCGAACAGCGACATCGGTGCGGGTGCCTCGATCATGGGCACGCTGTCGGGCGGCGGCAGCCACCGGGTGTCGATCGGCGAGCGGGCCCTGCTCGGTGCCAACGCCGGCATCGGCATCTCGCTCGGCGACGACAGCGTGGTCGAGGCGGGGCTGTATGTCACCGCCGGATCGAAGGTGGTGCTCAGCGACGCTCCACGCACCGCCGACGGCGCACGCCCGACGGTCAAGGCGGCCGAGTTGTCGGGGCGCCCCGGCGTCCTGTTCTGGCGCAACTCGGTCACCGGCGCGATCGAGGCGAAGTCGCGCACCGGTCACGGCGTCACGCTGAACGACGCGCTGCACGCCTGAGCGCACGGGTTCTTCGAGACCGAACACACCGCAACGGCGCCGCCGGGAGAGTTCCCGACGGCGCCGATGCTGTCTTGCTTCAGGACGCGAGTCAGTCCGCGAACGACGCGAGCACCTCGTCGAGCGTGATGCCCTTGTGCTTGCTCTTCGGAGTCGGAACCGTGTCGGCGGTGGGGTTGCGCACGAGGTAGTTCATCTCGACATAGGCGAGATCGTCGGCATCCACCGTGCCACTGAAATCGACGTCGGCGGCACGCACGTCGGTTCCCCGCGCATCGCGGATCGCGATGGCGTCGAGAATGTCGACGACGTCGTCGCCGTTGACATCACCGGCGACCATCGAGGCGGTGAAGGTCGCGGTCCGGCCGGCGAGCCCGCCGTCGCTGTCCTTCGTCGACAGCGCGAGCGGCTGGTACCACGTGAAGTGCCCCGGCAGTGTGATCGTCATCCGCCACGGCTGGTCGCGCAGCGGAACGCCACCGGCCTCAACCGATCCGCTCGCGCCGATGGTCATCGAGCGCGTCGTGCCGTCGGATGCCGTCAGCGTGCCCTCGGCACCCACGGTCGAGTGGTCGAGGTCGCGGTCGGGTGCGCCCGCATCGGTCAGCAGCCCCTGGGCGAAGAATCCGCCGCTGGCAAGGCCGGTCGGAGCCACGGCCGCGACCTGATCGAACGCACGCTGCATCTGCACGCCCGCGCCGCCGGTGGTCTTCACGTAGGTGCTGACCGTCGCGAATCCGGTCGTCTCGGCGGCGACCGTGTCGGCCACCTCGAACACCATGTCGATCAGCGGAAGGTCATCACCGGTGTACTCCTTCGGGCCGTCGAACACGATCGGCACGCTGAGCTTGCTGACGCCCGAGCTCGTCTCAGTCACGGTCATCTCGCCGGCGATCCTCCCGTAGTCGGCGAACGCGTCCTGCGCGACCGGGCGGATGTTCGTCGTATCACGGGGCTGGAAGTATGCTTCGAATCGCATCTCGCCGAAGTCACTCGCATTGTGCGTGGTGAACGACATCGTGACGGTGTCGCCGACGCGTGCCGACGTCTTGTCAGCATCGCCGAGCACGTACGCCTGCGTGTCCTTGAACCACATCGTCTGGATGCGTCCGCCGATGTTGCCGGCCGCATCGACGCCGAGGAACCGGTGCGACTGCACCGCGCTCGGCAGCAGCCCGATGTCCGTCGAGAAGCCACCGTCAGCGGCCGGGGCGATCGACTTGTAGGGCATGATCTGGGCCGAGAACAGCTGGATGCTGTTGTCGCTCTGGTCGATGTCGATGCCCGCCGCACGGATCGTCTCGACGTCGCCGTCGACGAGCGAACCCGTCAGCGGGAAGCTCGACTGTCCCTGAGTGAACTCGTGCACCGAGTCGGTCTCGTACGCGGCGGTGAACTGCGGCGCCGTGACATCGACGTAGAAGTCGACCGTTCGCGAGAACTCGGCACCGTTGTCGTCGCTGCCGACAGCACGCAGCGTGTGCAACCCGGGCGCGACCGTGGCGATCTTGTGCGAGATCGGGAAGTCCTTGTCACCTGTCAGCGGCAGGTAGTCGCCGTACCAGGCGAACGGTCCGTAGCGCAGGCCGTCCTTCATCAGCGACGGATCGATCCCGCCGACGTAGCCGATGTCGGCCCCGCTGTCGGCGTCCACGAGGAAGAGATCGAGCGTACGAGACGGCGTTGCCACACCCAGCGAGAACTTCGCGGCGGGATCGTACGAGTCGGCAACGGTCGTCATCACCGGCTTGATCATCGTGAAGTCCGAGATCTCGGCGTCGTCGACGCGCAAGCCGAGCGGCAGGCGCAGCGGCTCGTCGTCGTCGGGGACGGTCACGAGGACGAATGCCCCGTAAGTGCCGTCCTCAACGCCGGCGGGCACCTCCACGGTCACGGTGACCTTCTTCGTCTTCCCTGCCCCGACCTTGACCGACGACGGAACGTCGACGCGGATGCCCGAGGCGACGATGTCTCCGGTGCCGGCACCGTGCGCGGTGTCGTACGACAGTTCGTACGTCTGCGTGCGCGAGCCGTGGTTGGTGACCTCGATCGTGCGGCTGATCGTGCTCTTGGCCGTGGCGGGTGCCATCCCCAGCGACAGCGCTCCGGTGATGTCGTCGATCGCCTTGACGCCGCGCTGTGCCGGCATCCACAGCTCATCGATCACCTGCACGTCGACCGTGCTGGCAACGGCCTGTCGCGGATCCACCTGGCCGGCTCCCGATTCGAACACGCCGCTGTCATCGCGAAGATCATCGGCGGTGTTCATCAGACGCGTCTTGATGTCGGCAGGAGACAGCTCGGAGTCGGCCTGCAGCATGAGTGCGGCGAGCCCGGCGACGAACGGCGTCGCCATCGACGTGCCCGACTTGCGGCCGTACGCCTCGCTGTAGGGGATGTCGGCCTTCGGGTCGACGTCCCAGGTCGGGACGGTCGACATGACCGAGACGCCGGGAGCGGTGATCTCGGGTTTGATGTCGGTGGTGCCGTTGGCCGGTCCCCTCGAGCTGAAGCCCGCCAGGCGGTCGGCCTCGGTCGTCACCGTGTCGAACTCGCCGAAGGTGACCTCTCCGACACCGTCGACCAGCGCACCGCGCACCGCTTCGCCTGCGTCTGCTGTCGTGCCGAACGTCGGAACGTACCCGTCATTCTCGCCGAGGTACACATCGATGAGCCCTTCGGCGCGGTTGTTGACGACGATCGCACCGACGGCACCGCGGTTGCGTGCGTTGGCGACCATGTCGTTGAACGTGATCGCACCGCGCTGGATGAGGACGATCTTGCCCTTGACATCCTTTCCGCTGTAGCCGGCGGGTTTGCCGTCACCGACGTCGACCAGTGCGACCGTGCGCCCGGCGAGGTCGGTGACCGAGGCATCATCGCGCTTCTGCGCGATCACGCGCAGTCCGGCGACGGCTGAGCCCACGGTCGCGTCGGTGGTGGCGAGCGTGAGCGGGCTGTCGTTCGCGCCGACGGTGAGGGCGAGCGCCGAGCTACCGGGAGAGCCGAGCGTCGCCGCTCCGCCCTCACCGTCATTGCCCGCTGCAATAACGGTGGTGACGCCGGCCAGGGTGAGGTTGTCAGCGGCGATGCTCAGCGGGGAGCGGTGGTCGTTGTACGAGCCGCCGAGCGACATGTTCACGATGTCCATGCCGTCGGCGAGAGCGTGCTCCATGCCCTCGAGGATGTCCTCGGTGGTGCCGCCGCCGTAGGGGCCGAGCACGCGATAGGCGTACAGGTCGACGTCCGGCGCCACTCCGTAGGCGCTGCGGCCGCCGAAAGTCTTGTCCTGGCCGGCGATGATGCCCGCCACATGCGTGCCGTGACTGGTGTAGTAGGTGGCGCCGCGCACCTTCTCGGGACGGCCGGAGCCCTTCCAATCGTCGTACGTGGTTTCCATCGGGTCGTCGTCATCGTCGACGGCGTCATAGCCCCCGCGGTAGGCGTCGGCGAGCGCCGGGTGCCGGTAGTCGATGCCGGTATCGAGCACACCGACCTTGATACCGTCGCCATCGATCCCCTCGGCGCGCAGCGCGGCGACCTCGTCGTACGTCGCGCCCCCACCCGTGATTCCGGCCTCGGCATCCGCCTCGGGAAGATCGACAGTGAACGTCTGATTCGGCCACACCGACGCGACGTCGGATGAGGCGAGCAGCGCGCGGACGTCGGTGCCCTTGGCACGCACGACCACGGCGTTGATCGCCTGGTCGTAGCTGCGAACGACCTTGATGCCGTTGCCCTGTGCGTGGGCGCGCAGACGCTTCTGCGAGGCGGCAACGGCGCGCTTCGCGTCGGCCGCCGAGAGCTTCTCGCCGTCGATCTTGGCGAGCGCTCGGGCGGTGGCCGGTGCGGGCTGGCGCAGTACGACGACGAAGTCCGCGACCTCGGCGGATTCCAGGTCGACGCCGTCGGCGATCCGGATCTCTTCGGGACGCTCGAGTCGCACGGATGCAGCGAGCGCGTGCCGTTGGGATGACGTCGTGGCGGTGAGCACATCGGAGGCATCCGGCTGCGCGGCGAACGCTGACGACGGCACGAGCATTGTGCCGATCATCGCCGTCGCCGCGACGGCTGCCGCGCCGATGTGGCGGCGGGTGTGGGGGCGGGGGGACATGGGTGACTCTCCTCGGGAGTGAACGGGTGTCTGGCACAACAGTGCCACTCATGAATGGGCGTATGGTGGCGCATATACGACATGGCCATTTCTCGTCGCCCTCCGGCGTCGACGGGGCCACGTCCGAGCCGCGAGAGTGGAGGACATGATGGGACTGGACGTGCTGGGTCTCGGCATCGTCGAACACCGCATCTACGAGCACCTCGTGCGTCACCGCGCGCTCTCTGCCGCCGACCTCGCGATCGAACTCGGCCTGCGCGACGCACAGGTCGGCTCGGCGATCGACGCGCTCACGACGCGCGGGCTGGTCGCGCGAGAAGGTCCGGCGCCGGGCCGCCTCATCGCCGCACCGCCCGACGTTGCCCTCGGCGGCCTGATCCTCGACCACGAGGACCGCCTCCGACAGGCACAGGCAGAGATGCTCGCGCTGGAGCAGCTGTACCGCAACGCCGGCACGGGCGAGGCCGACGTCGTAGACGTCGTGCGCGGCAGCGAGGCCGTCGGCCACCGTTTCAACCAACTGCAACGCAGCGCACGCAGCGAGGTGCTGCTGTTCGTCAAGGGCGACATCGTCGCGATCGACCGCGAACAGAACGTCGAGGAGGAGCTCGCGCATCAGCGCGGCATCCGGTATCGGTACGTTCTCGAACGCGCACGCCTGGAAGCGCCCGGCATGCTCGACGCCGTGCGCGGTGCCATCGAGGGTGGCCTCGACGTGCGCGTCGCCGGCTCGCTCCCCACGCGCATGCTCATCGTCGACCGCACGATCGCCATGGTGCCCTCGGCTGCGGACGGCGAAGACCAATCCAGCGGCGCCCTGCTGCTGCACGCCGGAGGACTGGTCGGACTCGCCCTCTCACTGTTCGAGCGCACCTGGCAGGCCTCATCGCACCTGATCACCCGCGACACCGGCGATATCGAAGAAGTGGACCTCGACGCCGAGGAGCGCGAAGTCCTCGCCCTGATGGATGCGGGACTGACCGATCGCGCGATCGGGCTGCGCATGGGCAGCTCGGTGCGCACCGTGCAACGCCGGGTGCGCGAGCTGATGGACCGGGCCGATGTCGACACACGTCTGCAGCTCGGCGTCGCTGCCGTGCGTCGCGGCTGGTTGTGAGGCGGCAAGCTGTGAGCGCACGTCGGGTCTCTCGACGCGGTGTTGCTAGACTTGACAGGTCGTCCGCTCAGCGGGCGATGCGTCGTCGACACGGAGTCTGCGAAGACTGACAGCGAGCATCACGCTCCCCTACCGGCATCCGACCGGCCTTTCGCACGGCGAAACGATGCGCACGCCTGCGCCGTCGCCCACCCTCGACCTTCCGCACGCTCTCGCGTGCCTCCTGGAGTTCTCCTATGCCTACCTTCCTCGAACTCGGCGTGCCCGCCGCTCTCGCGAACGTTCTCGCGGCCGACGGCAAGACCGAGGCGTTCGCCATTCAGCGCGACACGCTGCCCGACTCCCTGGCCGGGCGCGATCTGCTCGGCCGCGGCCGCACCGGCAGCGGCAAGACCATCGCCTTCGCACTGCCGCTCGTCGCTCGCCTGGCAGAATCAGAGACGCGGCGACGTCCGGGCCACCCGCGCGGCCTCGTGCTCGCCCCCACCCGCGAGCTCGCGACGCAGATCGCCGCGACCATCACCCCGCTCGCCGCAGCCACCGGCATGCGCGTCACCACCATCTTCGGTGGCGTCAGCCAGCGCCCGCAGGAGCAGGCGATGCGCGGCGGCGTCGACATCGTCGTGGCATGCCCCGGCCGGCTCGAGGACCTGATGAAGCAGGGCGTCGTCTCGCTGGATGCCGTCGAGATCGCCGTGCTCGACGAGGCCGATCACATGGCCGACCTCGGCTTCCTCCCCGGAGTCACCCGCATCCTCGCAGCGACCCCGAAGAACGGGCAGCGCCTGCTGTTCAGCGCGACCCTCGACCGCGGCATCGACGCACTGGCCAAGCGCTTCCTGCACAACCCCGTCAGCCACGAGGTCGACGAGGCGAGCGTGCCGGTCGGCGAGATGACTCACCGCGTGCTCGTGGCCGCCGACGCCGACGCGAAGAAGGCGCTCGTGCAGGATCTGGCCTCGGGCCTTGGCCGCCGCATCCTGTTCACCCGCACCAAGCATCACGCGAAGAAGCTCGCCAAGCAGCTCACCGCGGCGGGCATCCCCTCCGTTGATCTGCACGGCAACCTGGGCCAGAACGCCCGTGAGCGCAACCTCGCGGCCTTCGGTGCCGACCCCTCCGCCGGTGGCGTGCGGGTGCTGGTGGCGACCGACGTCGCCGCCCGCGGTGTGCACGTCGACGACGTCGAGCTCGTGGTGCACGTCGACCCGCCCGTCGAGCACAAGGCGTACCTGCACCGCTCGGGCCGCACCGCACGCGCCGGCGCCGCGGGCACCGTCGTCACGCTGATGCTGCCCGAGCAGCGCCGCGATGTGAACGACCTGCTGCGCAAGGCAGGCATCAAGGTCGCCCCCGAGCCGGCGACCGCAGACGCCGTCGCCGAGCTGGTGTGCGAGCGCGCACCGCACGTCAAGCCCGCTCCGCCGCAGCCCAAGCAGCCGCAGGGCAAGAAGAAGAGCAACGCCCAGACGGGAGCCGGCACCGCGACCGGCGAACAGGCCGCAGGCCGTTCGTCGCGACGCCGCCGCGGACGTGGCGGCGCCCAGGCCGGCGCGCATGCTGGTGCGCAGAACAGCGCATCGACGGGCGGCGCCCGCGGCCAGCGCGGCGAGGGTCAGCGCGGCGACGGTCAGCGCGCGCAGAACCCGTCCCCGCAGCCTCGGGGTGAGCGTCAGGCTCCGCGCGATCAGGCTGCACGCGGACAGCACGCTCCTCGCGCCGAGCGCGCGCAGCAGAGCGGTTCGTCCCGTCCGGCCCACGGCGGCCCGACCGCAGGATCCGGACGCCCGCAGGGCTCCCGGCGCGTCAGCCGCCCCCAGGGTCGCTGACGTCTGCCCCACTGGGTCCCGCTTGCCGCGCCGGCAAGCGGGACCTTTTGCTACGGGAGCAGGAAAACACAAAGCCCCCGCCGTCGAGGCAGGGGCAGAGCGTGACGACGCGGATCAGCGCGTCGGGAAGGTGCGCTCAGGCGAACCGATGTACAGCTGCTGCGGGCGGCCGATCTTGTTCTGCGGGTCGAGGTTGAGCTCGCGCCACTGCGCCAGCCAACCGGGCAGACGACCGATGGCGAAGAGCACCGTGAACATGCGGGTCGGGAAGCCCATGGCCTTGTAGATGACGCCGGTGTAGAAATCGACGTTCGGGTACAGGCGACGCTCCTTGAAGTAATCGTCGGCGAGGGCGATCTCTTCGAGTTCCTTGGCGAGGTCGAGCAGCGGGTCGTTGACGCCGAGCGATGCGAGCACCTCGTCCGCGGCCTCCTTGACGAGCTTCGCGCGCGGGTCGTAGTTCTTGTAGACCCGGTGGCCGAAGCCCATGAGCTTGACGCCCTCTTCTTTGTTCTTCACGCGCTCGACGAAACGCTGCACGCTCTGACCCGATTCGCGGATCTGGCCGAGCATCGTGAGAACGGCCTCGTTGGCCCCGCCGTGCAGCGGGCCCGACAGCGCCTGAATCCCGGCCGAAACCGAGGCGAACTGGTTGGCACCGGTGGAACCGACCAGGCGCACGGTCGAGGTCGAGGCGTTCTGCTCGTGGTCCTCGTGCAGGATCAGCAGCAGCTCGAGCGCCTTCGACATTACGGGGTTGACCTCGTACGGCTCGGAGAGCACACCGAAGTTCAGCTTGAGGAAGTTGTCGACGAAGCTCAGCGAGTTGTCGGGGTACAGGAACGCCTGCCCGACGCTCTTCTTGTGCGCGTATGCGGCGATGACCGGCAGCTTGGCGAGCATGCGCACCATGTTCAGCTCGACGTGCTCGGGGTTGTTCGGGTCGGTCTGCCCCTCATAGTAGGTCGACAGCGCCGCGACGGCCGACGAGAGCACCGACATCGGATGCGCCGTGTGGGGTAGCGCCGAGAAGAAGCGCTTGAGATCTTCGTGCAGCAGCGTGTGCCGGCGGATGCGCTCGTCGAAGTCGGCAAGTTCCGAGGGTGTGGGCAGTTCGCCGTAGATGAGCAACCAGGCGACCTCAAGGTACGAGCAGTTCTTCGCGACCTGCTCGATCGGGTATCCGCGGTAGCGCAGGATGCCCTTGTCGCCGTCGATGTAGGTGACGGCCGACTTGGTCGAGGCGGTGTTGACGAATCCGTAGTCGAGGCCGGTGTACCCGGTCTGGCGGGTCAGCGTCGAGAAATCGATGCTGTCGATTCCGCTGGTTGCGCGCAACAGGGGGAACTCCGCCGTCGTGTCGCCGATCGAGAGAGTCGCCTTCTCGGGCTGAGCTGCGCTCACGCCAACCTCCTGCTGAATCAGTATCGTCATGGGGCGATGGCCACAGGGCACCGACACGAGGCCGCGGGCTCCGCGCATTCACATCGCTTTTACAGCCTAGCCGTGCGTTCGGCCTACTGTGACATCCACCAAAAGATCACCGCAGCTTGCGCGCGATCCACACAAAGCCTCAGGCGGATGCCATCAGCCGCGCCGCGGCCTGCTGCACGCGCTCCGACGGTGCGGTCAGCGAGAGGCGCACGTGCTGTGCCGAGTGCGCACCGTAGAAGTGGCCGGGGCCCGCAAGGATGCCGAGCTCTGCGAGCCGTCCCATCGATTCCCAGGCGTCGCGCCCCTCGGTCGCCCAGAGGTACAGTCCCGCCTCGGAGCCGTCGATGCGGAACCCCGCGGCCTCCAGCGCCGGTACGAGCGCGTCGCGGCGTTGCCGGTAGAGCTCTTTCTGGGCGGCGACATGCGCGTCATCGCCCAGGGCAACGGCCATGGCGTGCTGCACGGGTGCTGGTGGCATGAGTCCCAGGTGCTTGCGCGCGGTGAGAATACCGCCGACGACGCGTGCACAGCCCGCGATGAATGCCGCACGATAGCCGGCGAGGTTGGACTGCTTGCTCAGCGAGTACACGCTCAGAAGGTCCGATCGCGTGCCACCGGTGACCCGTGGGTCGAGAACCGACGGGATCGACTCGTTTCGCCAGGGGCCGTCCCACCCGAGTTCGGCGTAGCACTCGTCACTCGCGAGCACGGCGCCGAGTTCACGGGCGCGCTTCACTGCGACGCGGAGCTCGTCAAGCGTCCAGGTGCGCCCGTCGGGGTTGCCCGGAGTGTTGATCCAGATCAGCTTGGAACCCTCTGGCCATTCGGCCGGGTCGTCCGCGGCGACGGGCGTCGCGCCGGCGACCGTCGCGCCGACGGCGTACGTCGGATACGCCACCCGCGGGTGCACGACGATGTCGCCTTCACCGAGCCCGAGCAGGGTCGGCAGCAGGGCGACGAGTTCTTTCGACCCGATCGTGGGCAGCACATTCGCTTCACGCAGGTCGGGCACGCCGCGTCGCCGGGCGTACCAGTCGACGATCGCTTGGCGCACGCTGGGTGTTCCGGTGGTCTGCGGGTACGCGTGCGCGTCGGTCGCCTCGGCGAGCGCCGCGCGGATCACTTCCGGCGTCGGGTCGACCGGCGAGCCGATCGAGAGGTCGACGAGTCCGTCGGGATGCTGGGATGCGCGCTCACGGTACGGGACGACGGCGTCCCACGGGTAGTCGGCGAGGTCGCGGACGCTCACCTACTCCCCCTGCGGGGGAAGTACCGAGACCACGGGGTGGTCGAAGTCGTAGACGCCGACCTTCGCGGCGCCGCCGGGCGAGCCGATCTCGTTGAAGAACTCGACGTTCGCCTTGTAGTAGTCGGCCCATTCCTCGGGCAGGTCGTCCTCGTAGTAGATCGCCTCGACGGGGCAGACCGGCTCGCAGGCGCCGCAGTCCACGCACTCGTCGGGGTGGATGTACAGCATCCGATCCCCTTCGTAGATGCAGTCCACGGGACATTCGTCGACGCAGGCGCGGTCCTTGACATCGACACAGGGAAGGGCGATCACGTACGTCACATGATCAGTCTACGACCCCTGCGGCGCAGGGCGCCCCGGGGCGGCGGTCAGGACTCGGGTGTGCGCGGCGTCGTCGATGTCGACATCGATGACGAGAGCGCGCGCAACCGACTCGTGTCCGGCCACATCACCGTGAGCAGGACGATCCCCGATGCGACGTACATCCAGATGTTGCCCAGCGGCGTATTCGGCACGACGACCGATCCCCCGGGCCCGCGTTGGGAGATGATCAGGATCAGCGCCATCATGCCGAGCCCAGCGGCGAGCGCGGCCCAACGGTCGCCGGTCAGCGCGCGCAGGGCGATCAGCAGCGCGGCGCAGCCGATGGCGCCGACGATCATCCCGACCGGTACGGGGCCGAGCATGAAGCTGTGCGCGATGGTGGCCGCGACGCCGTAAACGGCGCCGACGAGGGCTGCTGCCAGCCAGGACAGGCCACGGGAGAGGATGCTGCGCACAGCTCAACCCTAGTCGCCCGCGGGCTGCGAGCACCTGCGCGTCGGAACGTCGGATGCTACCGTCAGGCCGCCCAGCCGAGCATGCGCAGCAGTGCCGCCACGGCGGCGGCGGCCGCGACGACGACGATGAACGACTGACGCATCCACAGCAGCCCCGCGGCCACCAGCACGGCCGGCAGCCTGGCATCTACCACCACGGCCTGCCCCGCGCCCAACGATTGCACGGCGACGAGGGCTGACAGCAGCGCCACGGTGAGCAGATCCGAGATGCGCGCCGGGCGCGGTGCCTCGAGGACGCGCGCGGGGATCAGATAGCCGAACGCTTTCAACCCCACGCAGATGCATGCGGCGAGCAGTACCGCGCTCCAGACGCTCATGCCGTGACCTCCTCGGACGGGGTCCGATCATCTTCGCGGCTGAACCAGTTGAACCACCCGACGATGATCGCGACGACGGCGGCCACCAGCACCGGCAGTCCGGGCATGAGAAAAGGGGTGAGCGAGCCCGCCACGACAGCGGCGGCGACGCCGACGGCGATCGCCTGACGCTGCTTCAGGCGCGGCCACAGTAGCGCCAGGAAGGCCGCCGCGGCGGCGGCATCGAGTCCCCAGGCCTTCGGGTCGCCGAGCACGTCGCCCAACAGTGCTCCGGCGAGGGTCGTCAGGTTCCACCCGATGAAGACACCGAGTCCGGTGATCCAGAACCCGAGCCTGCGCAGTCGCGTCGAGCCCTGCGAGATCGCGACGGCGGTGGACTCGTCGATGGTCAACTGCGCAGCCGCCGTGCGGCGCCAGAATCCCTCGCCGATGATCGGCGACATGCGCATGCCGTAGGCGATATTGCGCACGCCGAGCAGCGCGGCCGACGCGACGGCTGATGGCAGGGCCGCCATCCCGCCGGCGCTGAAGACGCCGATGAAGGCGTACTGCGATCCGCCGGTAAACATCACCAGGCTCAGCACGCACGTCTGCCAGACATCAAGACCAGAGGCGACGGCGAGCGCGCCGAATGAGATGCCGTAGGCGCTGGTCGCGATGGCCACGCCCAGCCCTTCGCGCCACACTTCACGCGCGGCCGCGCGATCATCGATGACCGCCGGTGTTCGATCCGTTGAACGCATGCCCATCATTCTGAACGATGCGCGTGGTCCAGTCAAACCGAACGAACGTTTGACATACTGAACAGATGGACCTGCGCGAACGACTCGCCCACTCCCTGCGCCGCGAGCGCGAGGCGGCCGAGCTGTCGGTGTCGGAGCTGGCGCGACGCGCCGGGGTGTCAAAGGCGACGATCTCGCAATTGGAGAGCGGATCCGGCAACCCGAGCGTCGAGACGCTGTGGGCCATCGGCGATGCCCTCGGCGTGCCGTTCGCGACACTGGTCGAGGAGCGCACGAGCGCACCGCGTCTGATCCGCCTGGGCGATCACGCCGGCGTCCCTTCCGCCGCAGCCCCGTATCTGGCGACGCTGCTGTCAGCCGCGGCCCCCGGCACCCGCCGCGACATCTACCTCATCCAGGCAGAGCCCGGTGAACCACGCCGCTCGCTCCCCCACCACGCGGGCACCACCGAACACGTCATTCTGATCAGCGGTGAAGCGCTGATCGGCCCGGCCGAGGCACCCGTGCTCATGCATCCCGGCGACTACCTCTCATACGCCGGCGACGCGGCGCACGTCTTCGAGGCGCACGTTCCCGGCACGAGCGCCGTACTGGTGTCTGAACTGCGCTAACGCGCGGCGAGCGAGGTCAGTACCAGTTGACCGCCTGCGAATGCCCCCACGCGGCGCACGGCGAGCCATACGCGCGCTGAATGTAGTCCAGCCCCCACGAGATCTGCGTGGTCGCGTTGGTACGCCAGTCACTGCCTGCAGTGGCCATCTTGTCGCCCGGGAGTGACTGCGGGATGCCCGTGGCACCGCCGTTGGGGTTGTACGCCTGGTAGTCCCAGCCGGATTCCTTGGTCCACAGCGAGACCAGGCACGAGAACTCTCCCTCGCCCCAGCCATAGCGCTCGGCGGCCATCGCTCGTGCCGTCGCCTTCGCACCCTCCGGCGTATTGGCGGCCGCCTGCGCCTCAGCGGCACGACGGGCGTCTTCGACTGCCTTCTTCGCCGCCTTCTCCGCGGCGATACGTTCGGCCTCGGCCTTGAGCCGGGCATCCTCGGCGACCTTCATCTCCTTCGCCGTGGTCAGCGCGTTCTGCAGAGCAGAGGTGTGCCCCTGTACAGCATCCGCTTCGCGGGCGACCGCCGCAGTGAGCTCGGCGACACGGTCCGCGGACAGACCGTTGGTGTCGGACAGCGTGTTGACGTTGCTACGCAGCTCGACGAAGTCCACCGCCGTCGCCACGGACCCCGGCTGCACCTCAGAGGCGAGCACGACCGTGTTCAGTGCCTGCGCATTGACGAGCGCGAGCTTGCCGTCTTCGACAGCATCCGCCGCCTCTTCCAGCGCCGTCTCGCTCGGCACGGCGCCGAGCGCGGCCGGCGCGTAGACGATTCCGGCGGCGACACCGGCGAGGATCGCGGCTCCCGCGGCGAGTCCGATCATCGGGCGGCGCTTCGTCGACGGGGCAGGGGCTGTGGCGGCGGCCCGACGGGACGCACGGCTGATCTGAAGGTGGGGCATGGGTTCGACTTTCGGGTCGTCGTCGGCCCGGACCCGCTGGGGGCTGCTCATCGGGAGCGAACGCCCGGGCACGAGAGACGAGTCTGACGCACCCACCTGGACGAAACCCTGCCCTCACCTGGACAATCCTTGACCACCGCCCGAGAATCCGCGCCGCATCCTCAAGGGAAGATATGTTATGGGTTCGTTACTTTAGTAGTGTCGGACGCTCGGACAGCGCGAAGGCCCCGCATGCCGGATACGGCGTGCGGGGCCTTCGAGAGCTGTTGCGACTTACGCGTTGGCGTCCTGGCGCTTGAGGCGGGAGGCCTCACGTGCACGGGTGGTCTGATCGAGGTTCACCTTGCGGATACGCACGACCTCGGGGGTCACCTCGACGCATTCGTCGTCGCGCGCGAACTCGAGGCTCTCTTCCAGAGACAGCTCACGCGGCGGCGTCATCGACTCGAACGAGTCGGCGGTCGCCGAACGCATGTTGGTGAGCTTCTTCTCCTTGGTGATGTTCACATCCATGTCGTCGCTACGCGAGTTCTCGCCGATGACCATGCCCTCGTAGACCTCCTGCGTCGGCTTGACGAAGAACGACATGCGCTCCTGCAGGGCGATCATGGCGAACGGCGTGACGACACCCGAACGGTCAGCCACGATCGAGCCGTTCTGGCGCGTGGTGATCAGGCCGGCCCAGGGCTCGTAGCCGTGCGAGATGCTGTTGGCGATACCGGTGCCGCGCGTCGTGGTCATGAACTCGGTGCGGAACCCGATCAGACCACGGGCCGGTACGACGAACTCCATGCGCACCCAACCGGTGCCGTGGTTGGTCATGCCCTCCATGCGGCCCTTGCGGTTCGCCAGCAGCTGGGTGATCGCGCCGAGGTACTCCTCGGGGGCATCGATGGTGAGGTGCTCGAACGGCTCATGCGTCTTGCCGTCGATCTTCTTGGTCACCACCTGGGGCTTGCCGACCGTGAGCTCGAAGCCCTCGCGTCGCATGTTCTCGACGAGGATCGCCAGCGCCAGCTCACCGCGGCCCTGGACCTCCCAGGCATCCGGGCGCCCGATGTCGACGACCTTCAGCGAGACGTTACCGATCAGCTCGCGGTCGAGGCGGTCCTTCACCATACGGGCGGTGAGCTTGTGGCCGCGCACCTTGCCGACCAGCGGCGAGGTGTTCGTACCGATGGTCATCGAGATCGCGGGGTCGTCGACATGGATCTGCGGCAGCGCGCGCACGTCGTCGGGATCGGCGATCGTCTCACCGATGGTGATGTCCTCGAAGCCGGCGATCGCGACGATGTCACCGGGGCCCGCGGACTCGGCCGGGTAGCGCTCCAGCGCACGGGTCATCAGCAGCTCGGTGATACGCGCATTGGCCGTGGTGCCGTCGGCACGCACCCAGGCGACCGTCTGCCCCTTCTTCAGCGTGCCGTTGAACACGCGCAGCAGCGCAAGGCGGCCCAGGAACGGGCTGGAGTCGAGGTTGGTGACCCAGGCCTGCAGCGGCGCCTCGTCATCGTACGACGGAGCGGGGATGTGCTTGAGGATCGCCTCGAACAGCGGCTCGAGGTCGTCGTTGTCGGGCAGGTCACCGTTGGCGGGACGGTTGAGCGATGCAGCGCCGGCACGACCCGATGCGTAGACGACGGGCACGTCGAGCAGTGCGTCGACGTCGAGGTCGGGAACGTCGTCGACAAGATCGGATGCCAGACCCAGCAGCAGGTCCTGTGCCTCGGCCTCGACCTCGACGATGCGCGCGTCGGGGCGGTCGGTCTTGTTCACGAGCAGGATGACCGGCAGCTTCGCCTCGAGCGCCTTGCGCAGCACGAAGCGGGTCTGCGGCAGCGGCCCCTCGGACGAGTCGACCAGCAGCACGACGCCGTCGACCATTGACAGGCCGCGCTCGACCTCGCCACCGAAGTCGGCGTGACCGGGGGTGTCGATGACGTTGATCGTCACCGGCACGTCGGTGTGAGCACCGTTGTACGTGATCGCGGTGTTCTTCGCGAGGATCGTGATGCCCTTCTCACGCTCAAGATCACCGGAGTCCATGGCGCGCTCGTCGACGTGGGCGTGTTCGCCGAAGGAGCCCGTCTGGCGGAGCATCGCGTCAACGAGCGTGGTCTTGCCGTGATCGACGTGTGCGACGATCGCGACGTTTCGGAGATCAGAGCGGAGGGCGTGCGCCATTGAGGATTCCTCAGAGAATTGGTGGGATGCGCCGGGATGCCGACGTTACAGAATAACGCACGGCCGCTGACCGCCCGCTGACCGTGTACCCGCGCTGTGCCGAGCACTAGCATCGGTGGGATGAGTCGGGCACGGATCTGGTGGGAGATCGGAATCGTGCTCGCGCTCGGGCTCGGGCAGTCGGCGGTGTACGCCGTGGTTCAGCTGGCCTACCGCCTCACCGACGAGACGCCGCTCGGCGATCAGACCGCGACGCTCAACCCCTCTCGCAGCGACCGCGAGTTCTTCGACCTCATCTATCAGCTGCTCTCCATCGGCTTCGGCATCGTTCCCGTGCTGCTCGTCTGCTATCTGCTCTGGCAACCGCGTACGCCGCACCTCGCTGATCTCGGACTGGACGGCACCCGCCCCGGCCGCGACATCGGCCGCGGCGCCCTGCTCCTACTCGCCATCGGCATCCCGGGGCTCGGCCTCTACCTGCTCGGCCGGACGCTCGGCTGGTTCGTCGCCGTCGACCCCGCCGGACTCGACGCGCACTGGTGGACCGTCCCCATCCTGTTGCTGTCGGCGGCACGCGCTGCGATTCAAGAGGAGTTCGTGGTGCTGGGCTATCTCTTCGCGCGCCTGCGCCAACTGGGATGGGGACCATGGCCGATCATCGTCGCCACCAGCCTGCTGCGCGCCACCTATCACCTGTATCAGGGGCCAGGTGCGTTCATCGGCAACTTCACCATGGGCCTGCTGTTCGGCTGGCTGTTCGCCCGCACCGGCAGGTTGCTGCCGTTCCTGGTGGCGCACTTCCTGATCGACGCGACCGTGTTCGTGGGCTACCCCTGGGCGGCAGCGACCTGGCCGTCCCTGTTCGGACTGCCCGGCTGACGCCCCACCGCGCCGATCGTCAGCGGGTGACGGCCACCGCGACGGCGGCCCAGACCACAAGAACCGCGAGCGCAGTGAGCGCGGGCCAGTCCCAGGTGCGCTGCACTCGGGCATCCGCATCGACCGAGCCGGCGGCATCCGCACGCAACCGCTTCATCGCGGCGATGCCATCGTCGGTCTCGGCAACGCCCTCTTCCTTGACGCGTCCCGGCGCAAGACGCCGCGCGCGCGTGCGCGAGGGACCGCCGAAGCACGACACGACGGCGTCATCGACAAGAGTGATCTCGAGCTGCCAGCGCATCGCGATGCGCTGCACCCGACTCCACGGGATCTCGATGCGACGCAACAGGTTCTGCACCTGCACTCCCCGCTCATCGGCACGCACGTCCGAGGCCAACCCGACCACGTACACGCACCACACCACGAGCAACGGCCAGGGGGCGAGCAGCAGCGTGTTCGCTAGGCCCGACCGCACGGCCGCGTCGACGAGCAGCAACGCGGCCACCACGGATGTCAGCACCAGAAGCAGCATGCTCCCGGAGCGTCGGAACATCCGCGGCGGCCGCGTGCGACTCATCTGTCGTTCTCCGTCGTCACGCCGCGCCACCGCCGAGGGTCAGCGACGCCCCGGGGATCGCGTCGAGCAGTCGCCTGGTGTACTCCTCCTGGGGTGCCGAGAAGATGTCATCGACGGTGCCCTGCTCGACGATGCGCCCCTTCTCCATCACGCACACCAGGTCGGCGGCGACGCGCACCACGGCCAGGTCGTGCGTGATGAACAGGTACGTCAACCCGAGCTCCTGCTGCAGGTCTGAGAGCAGGTTCAGAATCTGATCCTGCACCAGCACATCCAGCGCCGAGACGGCCTCATCGAGCACGACGATGTCGGGCTTGAGCGCCAGCGCCCGTGCGATAGCCACACGCTGGCGCTGACCACCCGACAACTCGTTCGGGTAGCGCGATGCGAGCTCCTGCGGCAACGCGACCTGGTCGAGCAACTCGAGCGCACGCTTGTGCTGCTCGTCTTTCGATCCGATCCGGTGCACGTGCAACGGCTCGGTGATGAGACTGCCGATGCTGCGCAGCGGATCGAGGGAGCCGTACGGATCCTGGAACACTGGCTGCATGCGGCGACGCAGTGCGAACACCTCGGCGCGCGACAGCGTGCTCGTCGGATTGCCGTCGATGACGATCTCGCCATCGGTGGGGTTCTCCAATTGCAGCAGCATCTTTGCCACGGTCGACTTGCCCGAACCGGACTCGCCCACCAGCGCAAGGGTCTTGCCCCGCGGGATGCTGAACGACACATCGTCGACCGCCCGGAACTGCTCGTGACGCAACCCACCGGTACGAATCGAGTAGTCCTTCACGAGCCCGCGCACCTCGACGACCGCCGGAGCGTCATCCGCAGGCGCCACGGACTCGGCCGCACGAGTGCTGCTGCCGATCCGCTTCGACGCCAGACTCGGGGCCGCAGCGACGAGACGCTGTGTGTACGGATGCCTCGGGTTGGTGAGGATCTCGACACTCGGACCGGCCTCGACGATCTCGCCCTGGTTCATCACGATGATCCGGTCGGCGCGCTCCGCGGCCAGTCCCAGGTCGTGTGTGATGAGCAGCACCGAAGTGCCGCGCTCGCTGGTGAGCGAGGCAAGGTGGTCGAGGATCACCCGCTGCACGGTGACGTCGAGAGCACTGGTGGGCTCGTCGGCGATCAGCAGCTTGGGATCAGCTGCGAGCCCGATGCCGATCAACGCGCGCTGGCGCATACCGCCCGAGAACTGATGCGGGAACTGATGCATACGCTTGGCAGCGTCGGCCAGCCCTGCTTGCTGCAGAACCTCGACCGCACGGTCGTGCACCTGCTTCTTGCCCTGCGCCAGCCCGTTGGCCCGCACGGCCTCTTTGACCTGGAAGCCGATCGACCACACGGGGTTGAGGTTCGACATCGGGTCCTGGGGCACGTAGCCGATCTCACGACCACGGATGCGCTCCATCTGCCGGCGATCGGCCGTGGTCAGCTCACGCCCGTCGAGGGTGATGCTGCCTCCCGTGACCTCACCGGTTCCCGGCAGCAGGTCGATGATGGCCGCGGCCGTCGTCGATTTGCCCGAGCCGGACTCGCCGACGATCGCCAGGGTCTCCCCCGCCATCACGTCGAAGCTGACACCGTGCAGCACCTGGCGCGTCTTCTTGCCGCTGCGGAAGGCGACCTTGAGGTCGCGGATGCTGAGAAGAGGTTCGCTCATCGCTGTGCCCTCGCCTTCGGATCGACGGCGTCGCGCAGCAGCTCGCCGAGGGTGATGAATGCCAGCACCGTCAGGGTCAGAGCCAGCGACGGCCAGAACAGCGCCATGGGCGCGGTGCGGATGTTGGCCTGTGCCTGACCGATGTCGAGCCCCCACGACATCGTGCTGCCGCCGAGGCCGACGCCGAGGAACGACAGCACCGACTCGGCGACGATCGCCCCCGCGAGTGCGAGAGTCGCGACCACGATGACCGGGGCCATCGCGTTCGGCAGTACGTGCACGAGCAGCGTCCTGAACCGCGACATGCCCACGGCCTCGGCGCCCATCACGAAGTCGGCCTGTTTCACGCGCAGGATCTCGGCACGCATGATGCGCGCCGTCGAGGCCCACGCGAATCCACCGATGGCGAAGGCCAGGACGAACACGTTGCGCACCGGCATCACCGACATCACCACGATCGCCGCGATGATGTAGGGAATCGTGAAGAAGATGTCGCCGACGCGCGAGAGGAACGAGTCGAGCCAACCGCCGTAGAACCCGGCGAACGCACCCATCACCACGCCGATGACCGTGCCGATCAGGGTCGCCAGCACGCCGACCACGAGCGACGTGCGGGTGCCCCAGATGATGCGCGAGTAGACGTCGCACCCCAACCGGGTGAATCCCAGCGGGTGCCCCGGTTCGGGTCCGCCGTTGCTGTCGGCGAGCTGGCAGCCGTTGTTCGGCGCCACGTTTGTGAACAGCGACGGCCACAGCGACACGACGATCACCAGCAGCACGAAGGCCGCCGAGATCCAGAAGATCGGCCTGCGCCGAAGGTCGCGCCACGCGTCGAGCCACAGGTTGCTGGGCTTGGCGTCGACACGCACCGCATCGACGCGCACAGTGGTGGTCTCGACGGGAGCGACGTAGTGCTCCGGAGTCGAATCAGTTCGAGACATAGCGGATCCTCGGGTCGAGCAGGCCGTAGATCAGGTCCACGATGATGTTGATGAACACGTACACGACGACGAACACCGTGACAAACGACACCACGGTCGGGTTCTCGCCGCGAATGATCGCCTGGTACAGGGTGTTTCCCACACCGGGCACATTGAAGATGCCCTCGGTGACGGTGGCACCGACCATCAGCACGCCGAACACGGTGCCCAGATCGGTGACCATCGGGATCAGTGAGTTGCGCAACACGTGCACGGGGATGACGCGTCGGCGCGGCAGCCCCTTGCTGTACGCCGTGCGCACCCAGTCCTGACCGAGGGTCTCGATCGTCGAGGCGCGGGTCAACCTCATGCTGGTCGCATACACGCTGAGTCCCAGCACGATCGCCGGCAACCAGAGATCGCCCCAGTCATTGTTGGCGCCGACCGTGGGTCTGAACCAACCCAGTTGCACTGCCAAGAAGTACTGCGCAAGGAAGGCGAGCACGAAGATCGGCAGAGCCACGAAGATCAGTGCCACGACGAGCATCGAGTTGTCGAAGAGGCCGCCCTTGGTGAGCGCCGAGAACAGACCGATCACGATGGCGAGGACGAAGGCGATACCGACGGCCATCACGGCGAGGCGCAGTGTCACGGGGAAGGTACGAGCGAGAACCTCGCCGACCGGCTGTCCTGAGAAGCTGGTGCCGAAGTCGAGCCGGAAGATACCGGCGATGTAATAGAAGTACTGCACGACGAACGGCTCGTCGAGATGGTACTGCGCGCGCAGCCTCTCAAGCAGAGCCGGGTTGGGCTGACGATCTCCGAACAGTGCGGCGATCGGATCGCCGGGCATCGCGAAGACCATGAAATAGATCAGCAGGGTGGCGCCGAAGAACACCGGGATTGCCTGCAGGATCCGTCTGAGGATGTAAAGAGCCACCCTCGACCTCCCTTCGGGTAAGGCACAAAGATGACGAGGCGGTGGTGGATTCACACCACCGCCTCGTCATCAGAGGGGTGTTAGCCCTTGGTGATCTGGTAGAACAGCGGCACCGAGTTCCAGCCGAACTCGACGTTCTCCACGTTCTCGGAGAAGCCTCCGACGACGTTGGAGTACCACAGCGGAAGAACCGGCAGGTCCTTCAGCAGCACTTCCTGAGCCTGCTGGAACAGGCCGTTGGCGGTGTCGGGGTCGGTCGACGAGATGCCGTCGGCGATCAGACCGTCGAACTCGGCGCTGGAGTAGTCACCGTCGTTCGAGCCGGCGTTGGTCGCGTACAGCGGTCCCAGGAAGTTGTACAGACCCGGGTAGTCGGCCTGCCAGCCGGTGCGGAACGCGGTCTCGATCGTGCGGTCGGTGACCTTGCCGCGCAGTTCGGCGAAGGTCGGGTACGGAGCGCCCGATGCCTCGATGCCCAGCACGTTCTTGATCGAGTTGACCGTGGCGTCGACCCAGGCCTGGTGGCCACCGTCGGCGTTGTAGGCGAGCTGGAACTCACCGCTCCACGGGTTGATGCCGTCAGCTGCGGCCCACAGCTCCTGTGCCTTGGCCTCGTTGAAGTCGAGCACCTCAGAGCCGGTGAGCGAGTCGGACCAGCCGTCGATGACCGGCGAGGTGAAGTCGCTGGCCGGGGTGCGGGTGCCCTGGAAGATCACATCGGTGATCTCAGCGCGGTTGATCGCCATCGAGATGGCCTGGCGACGCAGGTTGCCCTCTTCGCCGCTGAAGTGCTCAAGGCGCTCGGGGATCGTGAACGACTGGAAGATCGCAGCCGGCTGGTTGACCGCACGGTCGCCCAGGTCGGACTCGAAGGTCGCGAAGGCCGAGTCGGGCAGAGCGTCGAGTACGTCGAGCTCGCCACCGAGCAGGTCGGCGTACGCGGCATCCTGCGACGCGTAGAACTTGATGTTCAGTCCGCCGTTGGCCGGGGTGCGCGGGCCGTCGTAGTCGGGGTTGACCACCAGGTCGATACCGACGTCGTGCTGCCAGGCGCCCTCGCCGTCGAGCATGTAGGGGCCGTTGCCGATCGGATTCTCACCGAACGCGTCGAGGTCGTCGAATGCCACGTCGGGCAGCGGGTAGTAGGCCGAGTAGCCGAGGCGCTGCGCGAAGTCCGACGCCGGCTTGTTCAGCGCGATCGTGAACGTGTAGTCGTCGACCTGCTCCAGACCGCTCAGCTCGGAGTCCTCGTCGTAGCTGAAGCCCTCGATGTCTTCGAAGAAGTAGCTGGAGAGCTGCTCGTTCGAGGCGAGTGCACCGTAGTTCCACGCCTTGATGAAGTTGTCGGCGGTGATCTCTTCACCGTCGGTGAAGGTGAGGCCTTCGCGGATCTTGACCGTCAGGTTCTGCGGGTCGTCGACCGTGATCTCTTCAGCGACGTCGTTGAACACCGAGCCGTCTGCTGCGTAGCCGACCAGGCCCGCGAAGATCGAGTCGAGGATCTTGCCGCCACCGGTCTCGTTCGTGTTGGTCGGGATCAGCGGGTTCTGCGGCTCGGAGCCGTTCGCCGTGATGATCGCGCCCGCATCGCCGGCGCCCCCACCCGTGTCTCCGGAATCGGCGTCGTCGCCGCCTGCGCAGCCGGCCAGCACCAGGGTGCCCGCCGTGAGCAGACCGACCCCGACGAGGGTGATCTTGTTTCGCTTCATTGCTATGTCCTCCTGTGGACCGGTACAAGAGCACGACGTCTACGTCGCACCGCTATGCCGCCAGGCTACCCTGCGTGAACCGGATCCCGGGTCCGCCGTTAATGAACCGTTACTGAGTTCACAGACGACGACACCCCCGCTGCGAAAACAGCGGGGGTGTCGGTACCGTGCGATCGGATGCTACGCGAATGCCTCGATCGGCGGGCAGGCGCACACCAGGTTGCGGTCACCGAACGCCTGATCGATGCGGCGCACCGGCGGCCAGTACTTGGTCGCGATGAGCGAGCGCACCGGGTAGGCGGCGATCTCACGCGGGTAGGCGTGCGACCACTCCCCTGCGATCAGGCTCGCCGCGGTGTGCGGGGCGTTCACCAGCGGGTTGTCGTCGGCGGGCCAGGTGCCCGCGGCGACGGCATCCGCCTCTGCCTTGATGCTGATCATGGCCTCGATGAACCGGTCGACCTCGCCGAGGTCCTCGGATTCGGTCGGCTCGACCATCAGCGTTCCCGCCACCGGGAACGACATGGTCGGCGCATGGAAGCCGTAGTCGATCAGGCGCTTGGCCACATCGTCGACGGTGATACCGGTCGCTTCCTTGAGCGGACGCAGGTCGAGGATGCACTCGTGCGCGACCCGTCCCTGCTCACCCGTGTAGAGCACCGGATAGTGCTCGGCCAGACGCGCGGCGATGTAGTTTGCCGACACCACGGCGGCCGCCGTGGCACGACGCAGACCATCCGCGCCCATCATGCGCACGTACGCCCACGTGATCGGCAGCACACCCGCCGAGCCGTACGGTGCGCCCGAGACCGGACCGCCCTCGAAGACGTAGCCGCCCGCGTGCTCGCTCTTCTGCGCCTGCGGATGCCCGGGCAGGAACGGCGCGAGGTGCGCCTTCGCCGCCACGGGACCCACACCGGGACCGCCACCGCCGTGAGGGATCGCGAAGGTCTTGTGCAGGTTGAGGTGCGAGACGTCGCCACCCAGATCACCCGGGCGGCCGTAGCCGACCAGGGCGTTCAGGTTCGCGCCGTCGACGTAGACCTGTCCGCCGGCCGCGTGCACAGCCGCCGTGATCTCGGTCACCAGCTCTTCGTACACGCCGTGCGTGGACGGGTAGGTGATCATCAGGGCCGACAGCGACTCGGCGTGGACCTCGATCTTGGCGCGCAGATCGTCGAGGTCGACGTTGCCGAACTCGTCGGTACCGACGACAACGACCTTCATACCGGCGAGCACTGCCGACGCGGCGTTCGTGCCGTGCGCCGACGACGGGATCAGGCACACCGTGCGGTGCTCATCACCGCGCGACAGGTGGTAGCCGCGGATGGCCAGGAGGCCCGCGAGCTCACCCTGCGAACCGGCGTTCGGCTGCAGCGAGACCGCGTCGTAACCGGTGACCTCGGCGAGCCACCCCTCGAGCTGATCGATCAGCGCCAGCGATCCCTCGACGTCCTCGCGCGGAGCGAACGGGTGCAGCTGGGCGATCTCGGGCCAGGTGATAGCGGCCATCTCGGTCGCGGCGTTGAGCTTCATCGTGCACGATCCCAGGGGGATCATGCCGCGATCGAGCGCGTAGTCGCGGTCGGCGAGCTGCTTGAGGTAGCGCATCATCGCCGTCTCGGAGCGGTGCGTGTGGAACACCGGGTGCGTCAGGTACTCGTCGTCGCGCAGCAGTTCCTGCGGCAGCGCGGTCACTCCACCGATGAAGCCGAACGCGCCACCGGATGCACCCAGCAGACCTGCCACGCTCAGCACCTCTGAAACCGTGGTGGTCTCATCGAACGACACCGAGACCGTCTCGGAGTCGACGAAGCGCAGCAGGAAACCGCGTTCGTATGCACGCGCAACCACACCTGCGGCATCCGCCGTGCGCACCTGCACCGTATCGAAGAAAGCGTCGTGCACAACCTCGACACTTGCCTTCTCGAGCTCGGTCTTCAGCAGACGAGCGTACGTCGCCACGCGCTGAGCGATCGCACGCAGCCCGTCCGGGCCGTGGTAGACGGCGTACATCGAGGCCATCACGGCCAGCAGCACCTGAGCGGTGCAGATGTTCGACGTGGCCTTCTCGCGGCGGATGTGCTGCTCGCGGGTCTGCAATGCCAGACGGTACGCAGGGTGCCCCGTGGCGTCCTGAGACACTCCGACCAGGCGACCGGGCAGCTGGCGCTCCAGGCCCCCGCGCACGGCCATGTAGCCGGCGTGCGGACCACCGAAGCCCATCGGCACGCCGAAGCGCTGGGTGGTGCCCACGGCGACATCGGCGCCGAGCGAGCCCGGCGAGCGCAGCATCGTCAGCGCGAGCAGGTCGGCCGCGGCGACGGCGATGCCGTTCGCGACGTGTACCGCATCGAAGACGGCCGACGGATCCCAGATGCGCCCCGAAGCGCCCGGGTACTGCACGAACGCGCCGAACAGTTCGTCGGGCATCTGCTCGCCACCGGCGAGGTCGCGCTCGACGAGCTCGATACCGACGGCATCCGCACGGGTGTGCAGGAGTGCCTTGGTCTGCGGCAGCGCGTCAGCGTCGATGACGAACACGTTCGACTTCGACTTCGCGGCGCGACGCGCGAGAAGCATCGCCTCGGCGACGGCGGTCGACTCGTCGAGCATCGACGAGTTGGCCGTAGTGAGCCCGGTGAGGTCGGCGACCATGGTCTGGAAGTTGATCAGCGCTTCCAGACGGCCCTGCGAGATCTCGGGCTGGTAGGGCGTGTACGCCGTGTACCAGGACGGGTTCTCAAGGACGTTGCGCTGGATCACGCTCGGCGTGAAGGTGCCGTAGTAGCCCAGGCCGATCATGGCCCGGTTCACGGTGTTGCGCGAAGCGAGCGCGCGCAACTCGGCGAGCGCCTCGGCCTCGCTGGCGGCGGTCGGGATGCCCGAGTCGGCGGCCGGCTCGGTGAAGATCGACTGCGGCACGGCCTGGCGCATCAGCGCCTCGACCGGCGCGTCTCCGTCGACGCCGAGGGCGGCGAGCATGTGCTGCTGCGCCTCATCGGTGACACCGATGTGACGGTTCGCGAAAGAGACCACTCTCAGCCTTCCGTGATCGCGACGTAGCCGTCGCGGTCGAGCAGACCATCGAGCGCGCCCTCGGCGATCTCTACCTTGATCAGCCACGCGTCCTCGAACGGCGAGGAGTTCACGAGGGCCGGGTCGTCGACGACGGCGTCGTTGATCTCGACGACCTTGCCGGTGACGGGCGAGTACAGCTCGGACACCGACTTGGTCGACTCGGCTTCGCCGAACACGTCGCCGCGGGTGAGGTCGGTGCCGACCTCGGGCAGCTCGACGAAGACGATGTCACCGAGCGCGTCCGCGGCGAAGTCGGTGATGCCGATCGTCGCGGTGGCGCCGTCGACGGCGACCCACTCGTGCTCTTCGCTGTACTTGAGGGTGTTGAGATCGGTCATTTCTTCCTCCGGTAGAAAGGCAGGGCGGTGCGGGCGGCGGGGATCTTCGTTCCCCGGACGTCAAGGAACAGCTCGGTGCCCTCCGCGGCTGCGGAGGGGTCGACGTAGGCCATCGCGATCGGGTGGCCGAGGGTGGGGCTGAGCGCCCCGCTGGTGATCTCGCCCACCACGGTTCCGTCGGCGAGAACCACGGGGTAGCCGGCGCGGCCGGCGCGGCGACCTTCGGCGGTGAGACCGATCAGCACGCGCGCGTCATCAGCGGGGACGTGCGCGCCCTTGCCGACGAAGTCGTCCTTGTCGGCGACGACGACGCGGCCGAGCCCGGCCTGTGCGGGGCGGATCTCTCGCGAGAGCTCGTTGCCGTACAGCGGCATGCCCGCCTCAAGACGCAGGCTGTCGCGGGCGGCGAGGCCGGCAGCAACGAGGCCGTGCTCCGCGCCCGCAGCGACGAGGGCATCCCACAGCGACGCCGCGTCGGCAGCATCCACCAGCAGTTCGAAGCCGTCCTCACCGGTGTACCCGGTGCGGGCCAGCAGCAGGGGCTTGCCGTTGAAGGTGGCGCTCGCCCACGCGTAGTACTTCTGCTCGGCCCACGGCACGCTGACGTCGGCAATGGCCTCGGTCGCGGCGAGGATCGCCTCGGAGACGGGGCCCTGCACGGCGATCAGGCCGTAGGCGTCGGAGACGTCCTCGACTGTCACGTCGAAGCCCTCGACGCGGGCGGTCAGCGCCTCGCGGACGGCGTCGCGGTTTCCGGCGTTGGAGATGACCAGGAAGTCGTCGTCGGCGAGACGGTACACGATCACGTCGTCGACGATGCCGCCATCCGCAGTCAGCAGCAGCGAGTACTTCGCCTTGCCGACGGTCATGGCCGACAGACGTCCCGCGAGCGCGAAGTCGAGGTACGCCGCCGCAGAAGCGCCGCGCACCGTGAACTCGGCCATGTGCGAGATGTCGAAGATGCCGGCGGCCTCGCGTACGGCGCGGTGCTCGGCGAGGTCCGACGTGTAGCGCACCGGCATCTGCCAGCCACCGAAGTCGGTGAAGGTCGCCCCGAGCGCCTCATGGCGCTCGCGGAGCGGGGTGTAGCGCGGGCTGTCGCCCTGCGGTTCGAGCTGTTCGGTCACGGAGTTCTCCCGGTCTGGTTCGGGCAGGATGCCGTCGTCGGCATCCTCGGAACTCCCCCTCTGTCATCGGGCCTGAGAGCTTCGCCCTGGCCCGTCGACGATCACGATCGTCTTGGAGGGGGCTTTCACCGTCGGCGGATGCTGACGCATCGCTTTCCAGAGCGGCCGGACGTGCACGGTATCTGTACCTGAGAGATTGGCGGGGAGGCTTGCTCCTTCGGTGCCCGGTTGCGTTCACCGAGCTCTCCCGCGCAGGTCGTACGGCCTGTGTTCAATTAGCAGTCCCAGCATAGCGGCAGAGCCCACTCGGCGTGCGACCCGGATGCCGCACTGCGATGCGACGCGCGAAGGCCCTCCCGCACAGCGGCGGGAGGGCCTTGGTGGTGCGGATCAGTCGTCGATCTTTGCCAGGTAGTGCGCCAGCGCCGCCTCGAGGTCATCGGTCGCTGCGTCAAGGCGTGTCTGCGAGACGTTCAGGGTCGTCCGCAGCGCGTCCGCATGCGCGTACGCATCGACCAGTGCCCGCTTCCACGGAGCTTTGCCCCGCACCGTCGCGACGGTGTCACCGGCCGCGGCAAGAGCGTCGGCCAACCCCGCGCGGTCGACGGCCACAAGGTGGTCGGCGATGCCGTCGCTGAGCGCCGAGATGTGCACTGCCGACGCGTCGACGGCATCCTGCGAGGGCCCGCTCGGGGCATCCGCCGGGATCTCGGTGGGCGCCTGGGAAAGGGCCTCGTCGAGTTCGGCGAGCGCGGCGAGCGCGGCGGCCGGGTCGGCGATGTGGATGCCGAGGTCCGCGGCGCCCGACTCGAGCTCCTCCCCCAGCACACGGCGCACGGTCGCCGCGATCTCCTCCGCCTCGGCGAGCGCCGCGTCGAGGGCGACGCGGTCGAGCGCACCGGCGACGAAGCGGAACGAGCGAGGCTCTGCAGCGTTGCCGTATGAGTCGTACGCCACGAGGGTCGCCTCATAGACATGGCCGAGCGTCAGTTCGCGATCGATGGGTCCGGTCACGGAGTTGCCGGCCCGCAGCCCGAGCGGGATCTGCAGCACGTCGGGACGGGGCATCTGGGTGTACTGCGCATTGATGCGGTCACGGGCGGTGAGGAAGTTCGCGGGCTCACCGGCAGTGACGTCGTTGAGCACCAGGGAGTAGCTCTTGACGTACTGGTCGTCCTGAGCCTGCGGCAGCCGCAACACCAGTCCGTCGTCGGTGCGCCGCACGGTCGGCTCGGCAGCATCCGCCCAGACCGGTGCGACGGCATTGCGGTTGGCGGCGGTGTAGGTGAACGCGGCCTTGGTCGCGGCGCCGTCGGCGCCGCGGGCGATCACCCACGTGGGACCGGCGACGGTACCCGTCGACGCGAAGGGCGGGTTCTTCTGGAAACCCCAGACACCGTTCTCGTCATAGGTGCGTCCCTCATCGGCCGCATAGTTGATCCGGTCGATCTCGACGCGGTCGTCGTACACCTCGACAAGCACCGACTGCGCCGAAGCCAGGGTGGCGTTCTTGACGAGCCCGTTGCCGAAGGACTGATACACCGAATCGGTCTCGCCATACGACATGGAACCGTCATTGACCGATGTGAAGGCATCCTGGTGGATCGAGCGCTCATCGTTGATGTTGAGGTGCGAGTGGCCCGAGAAGTAGACGACCTGCGGAAAATCGGCGAGGTTGCTGCGAAGCCCCGAGTTCGACGACTGCGCGCCGTCCCACACGGTGGCCGGCAACGGCCGGTGACCGAAGACGAAGATCGGCGACCCCGTCGTCTCGGGATCGGCGGTCAACGACGACAGACGCCCGTACAGCCAGGACGCCTGCGTGCTGTTCCACCGCTCGGTGTTGACGATGAAGGCGGGAAAGCCCGCGATCTCAGTCTGGTAGTACCCGCCGTTCTCGGTCTCCTGCGGAAACCAGTCGGCGGGGTACTCGGCTGCCATGCGCTGAACGTAGTCGTCATGGTTGCCGAAGCTCAGCAGCACCTGAGTGTCGTCCATGCCGGTACGGGCGAGATTCTGCTCGAGCATGGCGCGCGGGAAGCGGTGGTCGGCGGCGCTGTTGTAGTAGTTGTCGTTGATCTGATCTCCGTTGGAGATGATCGCGTCGGGCTCCGGGGCGATGCGGGCGAGCGCGTCGAAGTAGGTCTCCCACTTCGCCACGAGGTCGGGGCGGTCTGACGAGAGGTGGATGTCGCTCATGACGGCGAACTGTGCGAGGGGCTCCTCGTCAGCCTTGATGAAGTACCCCTCCAGCAACGGGGCGCTGGGCCCGTCATCGGTGTAGGCCACTGCTGTGAGCGTCGACGTCTCATCGATGCGCAGCGGTTCGGTGTAGAGCGGGCTACGCGGAGTGGGCGTCGTACCGTCGAGCGTGTAGCGGATCTCGGCATCCGCCTCGGCGGTCAGCGTGACGGTCTGGGCGCCGATGTGACGACCACCGTCGACGCTCGCACGCGGTGGTGCGGCTTCAGCGGTGGCCCCGCCGGCGGCGAAGGCGGCCGGCGCGGCGGCACCGGCGAAGAGGAGGGAGCCGCCGACGAGGGCGGCGACCATACGAGGGGCAGACATGGTGCTCCGTTCAGAAGGGGAGGTGAGCGAACGCCTCGACTCTCGTGCGCGGATCAGAACGACTTGTATACCTTTCTTGAACTCCTCGGGAACACCTATGAATACTGCTTCATCGACACGAGCACACGACGGTGAACGGGAGGGGCGGCACCGAGAGATTATGATCGGTCGGCGAGGAGGTACCGTGCCAGAAACCCGTACCGGTGCGATCCGCGTCGCCGTCTCGACCGTGATCTTCACGCTCCGCAGCGCCCCGGGCGGCGATCGGTTGATGCTCCCCCTCGTCCGGCGCACGCGAGAGCCCCACCTCGGCCAGTGGGCGTTGCCGGGCGGCTGGCTCGACCCGACCGAGAACCTCGACAGCGCGGCATCCCGCACCCTCGCGCAGACCACCGCGCTCAAGCCGAGCTACCTCGAGCAGCTGTACACCTTCGGCGACGTCGACCGCGCGCCCGACCGCGCGATCGCGATCGTCTACTGGGCACTGCTGCGCTCCGACCTCGTCGACGCGCAGCGCGCAGCCGCCGGCGCCCCCGAGAACGTCGAATGGTTCGATGTCGACGCCATCCCCACTCTCGCCTTCGACCACAACCGCATCGCCGACTACGCCCTCTGGCGACTGCGCAACAAGGTGGGATACAGCCGCATCGCCGCAGGCCTCCTGCCGGATGAGTTCACCCTCACCGAGCTGCGTGAGGTGTACGAGGCCGTGCTCGGGCAGCGCCTCGACCCGTCGAACTTCCGACGGCTGCTCGAAGGCTCCGACGAGCTGGTGCCGACCGAGTCGTTCCGCACCGGCAAGCACCGGCCCGCCCGGTTGTACCGCTACGTCGCGACGGCCTGAACCAGCCCGCCATTCCCGCCGGCGGCATCCGCACCCCTCCCCCGGCGCGGTCATCAGCCCTGCCTCGGATTGCACTTAGTGTCACTTCGACATAATCTGAACCCGACACACTAAGTGTCGAAGTGACCAGAAGGCGGCGCCGCGATGCCCACTACGACCGATCCGTCCGTCGACCACGCCATTCAGGCGATCGTCTCCGGCGCCTCGACGGATGCCACCTGCACCACCGACCTGGCCGCAGGGCCGTGGGATTTCGATGTGCGGCCCGGGTACGGTCCCGGCTCGTCCATGGGCGACGTCATCCCCACCGGCGCACCACGCCAGGGTGAGCTGCCCACCGAGTACCGCGAAGCCGACGAACAGCAGCTCGAAGACCGCATCCGCGCAGCGAAGGCGACGCTCGGCGACCGCGTCGTCGTACTCGGCCACTTCTATCAGCGCGAGGAGGTCGTGCGCCACGCCGACTACGTGGGCGACTCGTTCCAGCTCGCCAACGCCGCGCTCGAACACCCCGACGCCGAGGCGATCGTGTTCTGCGGCGTGCACTTCATGGCCGAGACCGCAGACCTGCTCTCGGGCCCCGACCAGTCAGTGATCCTGCCCAACCTGGCAGCGGGGTGCTCAATGGCCGACATGGCGGACATCGACCAGGTCGAGGACTGCTGGGAGCAGCTGGCCGACGTTCTGGGCCCCCTCGACAAGCCCGACGCCGAGGGCCGCGTGCCGGTGATTCCGGTGACGTACATGAACTCCTCCGCCGCGATCAAGGGCTTCGTCGGACGCCACGGCGGCATCGTGTGCACATCGTCCAATGCAGCCACCGTGCTGGAGTGGGCCTTCGAGCGGGGCCGCCGTGTGCTGTTCTTCCCCGACCAGCACCTCGGCCGCAACACCGCGAAGGCGATGGGCGTCACCCTGGACCGCATGCCGATGTGGAACCCGCGCCGCCCACTCGGCGGATCGTCCGCGCAGGAGCTCATCGACTCGCAGGTCATCCTGTGGCACGGCTTCTGCTCAGTGCACCGGCGGTTCACCGTCGACCAGATCGACACCGCCCGCGCTGAGCACCCCGGCGTGCGCGTCATCGTGCACCCCGAGTGCCCCATGGAGGTCGTCGACGCCGCCGACGAGGCCGGATCCACCGACTACATCCGCCGCGCCATCGCCGGCGCGACCACGCCTGCGACCTTCGCAATCGGCACCGAGATCAACCTCGTGAAGCGGCTGGCCGCCCAGCACCCGCAGCACGAGATCTTCTGCCTCGACCCCGTCGTGTGCCCGTGCTCGACGATGTACCGCATCCACCCGGGCTACCTCGCCTGGGTGCTCGAAGAACTCGTGGCGGGCCGCGTGCAGAACCGCATCCGGGTGGCCGATGACGTGGCGGCGCCCGCACGGGTCGCGCTGGAGCGCATGCTGGCCGCCAAGCCCCGATGAGCCGAGACGCGGTGGCCAGGCGCAGTGTGATCGTCGTGGGGTCCGGCATCGCCGGGCTCACCACGGCGCTGCGCGCTCGGGCTCGGGGTCAGCGCGTCGACCTCATCGTCAAGGGCGGGTTGCAGGACGGCTGCACCCCGTTGGCGCAGGGCGGCATCGCCGGATGCTACGGCCCGTCTGACTCCCCCGCCCTGCACGCCCTCGACACGCTGCAGGCAGGAGACGGCCTGGGCGATCCGCTGGCGATCGCCGCACTCGTCGACGGAGCGCAGGCGGCACTCGGCCGGCTGCTATCGGCCGGCGTGCCGTTCGATCGCACAGCGCAGGGCGAGATAGCCCGCGGCCTGGAAGCGGCGCACAGCCGACCGCGCATCGCGCACGCGGGCGGGGACGCCACCGGCGCGGCGATCTCCCGGGCATTGGTCGCGCAGGTGCGCGCCTCGGGGGTCAGCATCCACGAGCAGGCGTTCGCGACGGATCTTCTGGTCGTCGGCGGCCGAGTCCGCGGCATCCGCCTCCTCGATGGCACGACCCTCGAGGCGGATGCCGTCGTGCTGGCGACCGGCGGCGCCGGGCAGCTGTTCGCGCACACGACGAATCCGTCTGGCGCGACCGGCGACGGCATCGCCATGGCCTTGCGGGCCGGGGCCGCCGTCGCCGACCTGGAGTTCGTGCAGTTCCATCCCACCGTGCTGGCCCTCGGCTCGCCGTTCCTCGTCTCCGAAGCGGTGCGTGGGGCAGGTGCCGTGTTGGTGGATGCCGACGGCCACCGGTTCCTGATCGATCAGCATCCGAATGCCGAACTCGCGCCACGGGACGTGGTCGCGCGCGCCGTCGCCCGGCAGGCGGCCGCGCAGAATGCTCCCGTGCGACTGGACGCGACATTGCTCGGCGCGACGGCCCTCGCCCGCCGTTTCCCCACCATCGACGCAAAACTGCGCGCACGAGGACTCGACTGGGCACGCGATCCGGTACCCGTGACGCCGGCCGCGCACTATCTGATGGGCGGTATCGCGACCGATCTCGACGGGCGCACCACGCTGCCCGGGCTGTGGGCTGTCGGCGAGACGGCGCGATCCGGAGTGCACGGCGCCAACCGCCTCGCCTCGAACTCACTGCTCGAAGGCGCAGTGTTCGGCGCCCGGGCAGCGGATGCGCTGGCCGACGAAGCGGCCACTCCCCCGCTCCGGTCGCAATTCCTCCCGCAACCGGCACCGACCTCCGCACTCCCGTCGCAATTTCTCCCGCAACCGCCCGCGCGAAGCGGGAGAAACTGCGACCGGAATCACACCGACTTCTCCCGCAATGCCCTGCAGCAGCTCATGTGGGACAGCGTCGGCCTGCTGCGCGATGCCGACGGGATGTCGGATGCCCGCGCGCGCCTGTCCGCCTGGAACGTCCCAGCGGGCAGCGACGCCACCGCCCAGGAGGATGCCAATCTGCTGACGGTCGCCCGGGCCGTGGCATCCGCCGCCCTCGCGCGCACGCAGTCGCGCGGCGCGCACCATCTCTCGTCGTCCCCGCACTCGTCCGCCCTGATCGGAGCCGCATGATCACCCCCGCCGTACTCGAACGCACGGTGCGCGCCGCGCTGGAAGAGGACGCCCCCTGGGGCGATATCACCAGCACCGCCCTGCTACCGGAAGAGGCCACGGCCACAGCCGACCTCGTCGCGCGTGAGGACGGCGTCTTCAGCGGTGGTGACGTGTTCTCCGCCGCCTTCCGCCTCACCGATTCCGCGGTGCAGGTCGACGGCCTGGTCGCCGACGGTGCGCGCTTCGTGGCGGGCGACGTGCTCGCCACGGTCACGGGACCCGCCCGCAGCGTGCTGACCGCCGAGCGCGTCGCGCTGAACTTCACCCAGCGGATGTGCGGCATCGCGACGCTCACCGCGCGCTACGTGGATGCTGTCGCCGGCACCGGTGTGCGCATCGCCGATACGCGAAAGACGACGCCGGGCCTGCGCGAGTTCGAACGGCACGCGGTGCTCTCGGGCGGGGGCAGCAACCATCGGCGCTCGTTGTCGGACGCCGTGATGGCGAAGGACAACCATCTGGCGGTGCTGCAGGCGAGTGGCCAGGATCTCGCGTCGGCCCTGCGGGCCGGGCTCGCACGTCTTCCGCACACGACGCACGTCGTGATCGAGGTCGATCGACTCGACCAGATCGCCGCTGTGCTCGAAGGCGGAGCCGACACCGTGCTGCTCGACAACTTCTCCCTCGACGACCTGCGCGCAGGCGTGCAGATGCTGTCAGGGCGAGCCGTGGCCGAGGCCTCCGGTGGTGTCACCCTCGACACGGTGCGCAGCATCGCTGAGACCGGTGTGCAGGTGATCTCGGTGGGTGCCCTCACTCATTCGGCACGCGCCCTCGACCTCGGGCTCGACCTGCGGATCGACTGACGTGCTCTACCTGGATCACGCCGCGACGTCTCCGGTGCGGCCGGAGGTGCTCGAGGCGATGCGCCCGTACCTCACCGGTGTGTTCGGCAACCCCTCCAGTCATCACACCGTGGGCGAAGCCGCGGCCGAGGCGTTGGAGTGGGCACGCTCGCGCGTCGCGGTGGCGATGGGCATGCGCACCGGCGATGTCGTGTTCACCGCGGGCGGCACGGAATCGAACAACCTGGCCGTCAAGGGCATCGTGCTCGGCGCGATGTCGGCGGCGGAGCACCGCCGCCCGCATGTGATCACGACGCCGATCGAGCACGAGTCGATTCTGGAGTCGGCGCACTACCTGCAGCGTTTTCACGACGCTCGGGTGACTCTGCTGCCGGTCGACGCCGCTGGCACCGTCTCGCCTGCCGACCTCGGTGCGGCCCTCGCCGACGGCGCCACGCTGGTCAGCTTCGGGCACGCGAACAACGAGATCGGCACGGTGCAGGATGCTGCAGCCCTGATCGCCATCGCGCGTGAGCTCGCAGTGCCGGTGCACGTCGATGCTGTGCAGTCGGCGGGATGGCTCGATCTGTCTGGGCTCGGTGCTGATGCGGTGTCGATCGCCGGGCACAAACTGGGCACGCCCAAAGGAATCGGTGCACTGGGGGTGCGCGGCAGGGTGCCGTTGGAGCCCCTGTTGCACGGCGGTGGGCAGGAACGCGGGCGGCGCAGCGGCACCGAGAACGTCGCGGGCGCCGTCGGGCTGGCCACCGCACTCGACCTGATCGAATCCGAACGAGAGCAGGCGGTCGCCGCCGTCGCCGCGCAGACCGCGGAGTTCATCGCCGCAGTGCTGCGCTCCGTTCCGCAGGCGGAGCTCACCGGGTCGCCCGATGAGCGGCTTCCGAATCTTGCCAGCTTCACGTTCGCGGGCACCAGCGGCGAGGCCGTGCTGCTCGAGCTCGAACGCCGCGGTGTGGTGTCGTCCAGCGGCTCGGCGTGCGCGGCCGGCAGTGACGACCCCTCCCCTGTGCTGCTGGCCCTGGGCATCTCCGCTGCCACTGCACAGACCTCGGTGCGGTTCACGTTCAGCCGCGCACCACTGCCCCCGGGCTCCGCGGCTCACCTGGCGGCATTGACCGCGGCAGCCGTGGACGCGGTGCACTGATTCCGGCGGCCATGGCCGCTGTGCGCTGAGTCCCGCGTTCGCAACTCCGGAAGAACTTGAGCCAGCAGAAGATCTGCCCGCGGGAGCCAAGGCCGGTGCCGCGCAGACGGGTTGTTTTCTCCGGAGTTGTGAACGGCCGCGACGGGTGCATCCGCGTCGTAAGCTCGTCACCGTGCCCGGTTCTTCTCCTTTGGTGACCATGATCGTGCCCGGGCGCGACGTCGCGGGCTTCGCCCCGGCCGCGATCGCCTCGCTGCAGGCGCAGAGCGAGCCGCGCTGGCGCGCCCTGCTCATCGACGACGGTTCGCTTGACGGCACCGGTGCCGTCTTCGACGCGGCGGCCGCTGCGGATGCCCGCTTCGAGGTGCTGCGTCATGCCGAGCCGCTCGGATTGGGCGCCGCCCGCAACGCCGGCCTGTCGCGGGTCGACACCGAGTTCGTCGGTTTCCTGGATGCCGACGATGAGCTCACGCCCGACGCCATCACAACCTGGACCGCCACTCTCGCCGAATCGGGCAGCGACTTCGTGGCCGCCGCCTATGTGCGCTCACGTCTCATCGACGGCGTCTATCGCCCCGGCCGCGTGCAGCCGTGGGTAGCGGATGCCACCGATCCCCGCCGACTCGGTGTGACGCTCGCCGAGCATCCCGCGGCTGCGGCGAACATCGTCGCCTGGTCGAAGTTGAGCCGCACGGCGCTGTGGAACGATCTGCGTTTTCCTGAGAACGTCGCGTATGAGGACCAGGTCGTCGCGCAGCGGATGTACACGCAGGCGCGCGCGTTCGATGTGATCCCCGATGTCGTCGTGCACTGGCGGGTGCGCGCCGATGGCACCTCTATCACGCAGGGCAAGGGGCATCTGCCGGTGCTGCGCGACTACCTCGCCGCGATGCACGGCGGCCTGGATGTGCTGCGACGCGCACGCCACTCCGAGGCGATCAGACACCGCATCGCTTTGATTCGGGCGATGGACCTCCCTCCGCTGCGGCATCTGGCTGCGCAGCACCCCGACCCGGCGTACTCCGCGACTTTGCAGGTGTTCGAGGCGGCTCTCGAATCGATGCCCGAGCACGCCGATGCGCATCCCGACCCGCGCCTCGTCGACGCACTGGCGTGGTGACCGGGCGGCTTCTGCCAGGCTGAGCGCATGAACCTCGACGCACTGTTCTCGCTGCAGGGTCTGACCGCGGTCGTCACCGGCGGCTCCTCGGGAATCGGCCGCGGCATCGCCCGCGCTCTGGCCGGTGCCGGGGCATCCACCGTGGTCCTCGCGCGCGGAGCCGACCGCGTCGGCGCTGTCGTCGCCGAGATCGAGGCCGCCGGCGGGCACGCCGCCGGTGTCGTCGCCGACCTCAGCACGCGGGAAGGCATCGCCGAGGCGGGCGACGCGGCAATCGTTCCCTTCGGAGACCCCGACATCCTCGTGAACTCCGCAGGAATCAACCTGCGTCCGCCGCTCGAGCAGATCGACATGGACGTGTGGGACGCGACCATGACGGTCAATCTCGAAGCACCCTTCCTGCTCAGCCAGCGCTTCGCGCCGCACATGCGTGAACGCGGTTTCGGGCGTTTGATCCACGTCAGCTCGCAGCAGGCGCATCGCGCCTTCGTCACCAGCGGCGTGTACGGCGTCTCCAAGGGTGGGCTCGAGTCACTCGCCCGCTCCCAGGCGGAAGCCTGGTCTTCACAGGGCGTCACAGCGAACACACTCGTGCCGGGATTCGTGCTGACCCCGCTGAACGCCCGATTGCAGCAGGACCCCGACAAGGTGCAGCACCTCGCCGAACGCACCATGGTCGGTCGCAACGGGATGCCCGACGACTTCGCCGGCATCTCGGTGTTCCTCGCCGGACGCTCGTCCGGCTACATCACCGGACAGTCGCTATTCGTCGACGGTGGGCTCTCGGTGCACTGACAGATCGGTTCGGCCCGCGTCAGTCCTCGCGGTTGTCGATCACGCGCGATGCCGCCAGTTGCTGTGCCGCGAGCGTGGCGTAAAGACCGCCGGCCGCGAGCAGTTCGGCGTGCGTTCCCGACTCGACGATGCGGCCCGCATCGATCACGTGGATCATGTCGGCGCCGATGACCGTCGACAGGCGGTGCGCGATCGTCAGGGTCGTGCGGCCTTCGGATGCCGCATCCAGAGCGTCTTGCACAACCCGCTCCGACACGGTGTCGAGCGCCGAGGTCGCCTCATCGAGCAGCAGCACGGGCGGATCCTTCAGCAGCACCCGGGCAATCGCGATGCGTTGCTTCTCGCCGCCCGATAGGCGGTAGCCCCGTTCGCCGACGATCGTGTCGTAGCCGTCGTCGAAACCGTCGATGACGTGGTGGATGTTGGCCGCGCGGCACGCGCGTTCGATCTGCTCGTCCGTGGCATCCGGCTTCGCGTACCGCAGGTTCTCTCGGATGCTGGCGTGGAACAGGTACGTCTCCTGCGAGACGATCCCGACGTGGTCGATGACCGATTCCTGCGTCAGGTCGCGCACATCGGCACCGGCGAATCGCACCTCGCCTTCCGAGGCCTCGTACAACCGCGGCGCGAGATAGAGAATCGTGGTCTTGCCCGCCCCGGAGGGGCCGACGAACGCGACGTGCTCCCCCGGTTCGGCTGTGAACGAGACGCCGTCCAGTGTCGGCCGGGCATCGGCCGCAGCATCCGGATACCGGAAGACGACGTCGTCGAACTCGATGCGACCGCGGGGCCCTGGAGCGTCGGCGAGGTCGATCGCCGTTGCCGCATCACGGATCTGCGGCACCATGTCGAGGTATTCGAAGATGCGCGCGAACAGCGCCGCCGAGGTCTGCAGGTCGAGCGCGACGCGCATCAGCCCCATCAGCGGCATGAGCAGCCGCGCCTGCACCGTGGTGAACGCGACGATCGCACCCGCCGTGATGTCGGGGGCACCCCCGGTCAAGAAGAACCCCGCGACGAGGTAGATGATGGCGGGAACACTCGACATCAACACCTGCACGACGGCGAAGAACCCCTGACCGCTCATCGCGCGCCTGACCTGCAGACGCACCTGGTTGCGGTTCTCCTCCTGGTAGCGCACCGACTCGGTGCGCTGCCGGTTGAACGACTTCGACAGCAGGATGCCCGAGACGCTCAGCGTCTCCTGCGTGATACTCGTCAGCTCGGACAGCGACTCCTGTGTCTCGTTCGCGATGCGCGCCCGCACCTGCCCGACCCGCCGCTGCACGAGCACCAGGAAGGGCATCATGACCACGGCGATGATCGTCAGACGCCAGTCGATGAGGATCATCGCCACGAGCGACGCGATCACCGTGACGGTGTTGCCGAGAATGCTGGTGACCGTGTTGGTGAGCACGCCCGAGACGCCGCCGACGTCATTCTGCAGGCGCGATTGGATCACACCCGTCTTGGTGCGGGTGAAGAAGCCCAGTTCCATTGCCTGCAGGTGTTCGAACAGCCGCACCCGCAGATCACCGGTGACGTGATTGCCGACTGTCGATGTGAGCCACGTCTGCACGACGCCAAGCGCGGCGGAGAGCAGGAACAGCCCGATCATCACGCTGACCAGCACGACCAGCAACGACATCACCGGGCCATCGCCGCCCGCCGGGAACAGCGCGTCGTCGAACACGCGCTGCACCAGCAAGGGCGGGATCACCGCCAGGCCCGCTCCGACGATCACCAGGGCTGCGGTGATGAGCAGGCGTCCCCGGTACGGGGCGAACAGGGCGACGACACGGCGGCCGAGGCCGTCGATCTTCGGCGCGCTGGCGTTCTGACGTCGCTGCGCTTCGATGTCGACTCCGCGGAATGGGCCGCCGCGGCCGCCAACCATGCTCATGTCCACAGAGTAGTGCGCCGAACTGGGCGCAGAAAAAGGGAATGCGCGCCGGAACCGACGGGTTACGATAGACGGCTGGCCTTCGGCATCCACCTCACGAGGACTCGCGGTCAGCCATCCGCACACGACCACTGAGGAGACCCATGTCTGCCGTAGAGACCGGCCCATCCCCCACGGTGCGCGCCGACATCCCGCGCAAGGACATGGCAGTCATCTGGGTGCTGCTGATCGCCGCGTTCGTCGCGATCCTCAACGAGACGACGATGGGCATGGCGATCCCGCACCTCATCACCGATCTGCAGATCACGCCCATCGCGGCGCAATGGGTGACCAGCGCGTTCATGCTGACGATGGCTGTGGTCATTCCGACGACGGGCTTCCTGTTGCGCCGGTTCACGACGCGGCAGATGTTCCTTGCAGCCCTCACGCTGTTCTCGGCGGGCACGTTGCTGGCGATCTTCGCCATGGGATTCCCCATGCTGCTCGGCGCGCGCATCGTGCAGGCGTCGGGCACGGCGATCATGATGCCGTTGCTGATGACGACGGTCATGAACCTCGTCCCGCCGGCTTCACGCGGCCGCATCATGGGACGCGTCAGCGTCGTGATCTCGCTGGCGCCGGCGCTCGGGCCCACCATGTCGGGCTTCCTGCTCGATCACTTCGGATGGCGCGCGATCTTCGTCGTCGTGCTGCCCATCGCCCTGATCGCGATGTTCATCGGATGGCGCTGGCTGACCGATGTCGGCGAGACCACGCATGCGCCGATCGATGTGCTCTCGATCGTCCTGTCGGCCTTCGGGTTCGGCGGCCTGGTGTACGGTCTCACGCAGATCGGCGGTCTCGCCTCGGGCGCGAACCCCGTGCCGATGGTGCTGTCGCTCGTGATCGGCGTGGTCGGTCTGGGTCTGTTCCTCTGGCGCCAGGTCGTGCTGCAGCGCAAGGACGATGCGCTGCTGGATCTGCGTATCTTCCTGTCGAAGGACTTCTCGCTCGCCATGGTGCAGATGTTCCTGCTCTCGATGGCCTTCTTCGGCAGCATCACGATCATCCCGCTGTTCCTGCAGGACGGCCTGCAGCTGGATGCCACCAGCGCCGGCCTGGTCGTACTGCCCGGTGCCCTGGCGATGGGTCTGCTCGGCCCCGTGATCGGCCGCATCTACGACAGCCGCGGCACGCGCGTGCTGCTCATCCCCGGTGCGTTCCTCGCCTCGGCGATGCTGTGGGTGTTCTCGACGCTCGACACCAACAGCTCCGTGTGGCTCGTGCTGGTCGCGCAGACGTTGCTGTCGATCGGACTGGCGCTGTCGTTCACACCGCTGTTCACGGCGGCACTGGGCTCGTTGAAGCCGAAGTTCTACTCGTACGGCAGTGCCGTCATCGGCACCGTGCAGCAGGTCTCGGGCGCGGCGGGCATCGCCGTCATGATGACCGTCTTCACCGCGATCGTCGCGGCAGGCGGCGGCACGGAGGTGCCCGGTGCAGTCGCAGCGGGCACCCGTGCAGCGGTATTGATCGGGGCGATCATCGCAACGGTGACGATCATCGGCGCGTTCCTGATCCGCAAGCCGGTCGATGACACCGACGAAGCCCCGGCTCACGCCGGTCACTGATTTCCGCTCGGCGTGAACGGCGTCCCGCGCTCGACGCGGGGCGCCGTTTGCGTGAGTGCGGCTCAGTCGGCCTTCTCTGCGCCGACGGATGCCGGTGATGCACCGGGTACGGCGCACACGCCGTCGACGCACGCGCCCATCGCGGTGTCCTCACCCAGCAGCTGCAATCCGGGGAGTGCCGCGAAGCCCTCGCCACCGTCGACTCTCTGCGCATCAGTCATGCCTCGATGCTACGCCTCACCGCGTGACCGGGCATCGCCGGTCGCGCTTTCGCCGGCATCCGATGCGGTGTACCGTGCGGTGGCATGAGCAGTATGCCCGCCGGCGATGGCGCTGCTGGCCGTTCCGATGGCCGCGGTGAAAGCTCCGATGAGCGCGCGGACCGCAACTGGGAAGAGATGATGCAGGAGCTGCGGGTCATGCAGACGGGCACGCAGATCCTCACCGGCTTCCTGCTGGCGGTCGCATTCCAGCCGCTGTTCCACGAGCTGACCGAGAGCCAGCGGGTGCTGTACATCCTGCTGGTGCTGCTGGCGGCGACCGCGACGATCCTTGCGCTGGCTCCGGTGGGCATGCACCGGGTGCTCTTCGGCAGGCGGCGCAAGACCGAGCTCGTACGCGCGGCCAACCGCATCGTCAAAGCGAACCTCGTGGTGATCGCCGCGGTGACGGTGGGCGTGACGATGCTGATCATCGATGTCACGTTCACGCGCACGTTCGCACTGATCGCCGGGGGTGCCGGCATCTTCGCGATTATCTGCTTGTGGGTGTTGTGGCCTCTGTTCCTGCGCCGGCGTCGGTGAACAGCATCCGCATTATCCAGATCCTGCGCGCCCGAGGTGGGAAACCCCTCAGAGTCAGGCGCTGAGCTTGAACCCGTGCGGCAGGTGCGGAATCGTGGCCGGGACATCGCGCTGGACGGCGTGGTGTCCGCAACCGGAAGGAGAGCGCGATGCTCACCCTGACCGAGAACGCCAACACGATCGCGGCGACCATCGTCGCCCAGCAGAGCACCGGCCCGGATGCCGGCCTGCGCATCCATTCCTCGGGCACCGAGGCTGAGCCGCGCTTCGCGGTCACGGTCGCCCCCAGTCCCGAGCCCGGCGACGCCGTGGTCGGTGACGAGACCACCCGTGTCTTCCTCGAAGAGACGGCCGCAGAGGCACTCGGCGACAAGATGCTGGACGCCGCCGTCGACGAGCAGGGCGCAGTGTCCTTCACCCTGCTGCCGCAGCCGGCCTGATTCCGCGCCGCACGAGAGCCGTCGTCCCCACCCGGGGCGGCGGCTCTCGTCGTCTCCGCTCCACGCACATGCGGTGCATGCCTTCGCATGCATGCGGCGTCACTTAACCTGGAAGGATGCTTCGACGCCTCATCGCGCGGGTGTACTGGACGTTCTCGCGCTGGACGTTGAGCACGCAGCCCGCACCCACTCGTCCCACGGTGCTGATCGGCGCCCCGCACACCTCGAACTGGGACTTCGTGCTCATGCTCGCCATCGCCTGGCGACTGGGCATCGAGGTGCACTGGCTGGGCAAGAAGAGCCTGTTCCGCGGCTGGCGCGGCCCTGTGATGCGGGCGCTCGGCGGCATCGCTGTCGACCGCGACGACCCGAGCCGCATCGTCGGCGATGTGGTCGCGCAGGCGCACGCCGGCGAGGTGTTCGGACTGGTGGTCACTCCCGACGGTACGCGGAGCGGGCACACCCACTGGAAGTCTGGTTTCTACCGGATCGCCCGCGAGACCGGGATGCCCGTGACCCTGGGCTACGTCGACCGCACGACGATGACCACCGGGTTGGGCCCCACAATCGACCTCACCGGAGATGTCGCGGGCGATATGGACCGCATCCGCGCGTTCTACGCCGACAAGTCGGGACTGCGCCCGGAGCACCGGGTCGAGCCCCGACTCCGCGACGAACCGCGCTCACGCTGAGCTCAGCAGGTCAGTCCCAGTCGAGGTACTCCTCGATGACGACCGCCGTCTCAATGGGGTGGGTCGCCGGGAAGTAGTGATCGGCGCCGGGAATCGTGGTGACGCTCGCGCGCTCGGGGGCCGTGGCGCGCAGCGCCTCGGCATTGGCGGCCGGGGTGACGTCGTCCTGCTCGGCCTGGATGATGAGCACGGGGATGCCGGATGCCAGCGCGATCGGCTCATCCTCGACGCCGAGCATGAGCAGGCCGTTGACCCGGTCGGTGTGGTCGGCTGCGAAGACACGGGCGATCGTGCTGCCGTGTCCGTGACCGCCGATCCACGTGTCGTCGATGCCGAGGTGGTCGAGCACGGCGAGGGCATCCGCCGCACGCTCCTGCACGGTCACGCCTTCTGCCTGGGCACGGGACCCCACGCGCACGACGCGGAAGCCGGCCTCTTCGGCGAGGTAGTGCGAGATCACGCCGAGACCGTCGGCTTCGAGCTCACGGTTGGTGACCAGCACCAGAGTGACGGGCCCCTCACCCTCGTCGATGAACGGCACGGCGCGGCCGTCGGGCTCGAAGGTGGTCTTCTCTGTCACAGTGGTGCTCTTTCTGTGGAACCGGATCTCGACGCGTGTAGCGCCCCCATCACCGTATGCAACGACGGTACTCGCCGACAAGTTCGGCAGAATCTGCATGCCCGGTCAGGCCGGTGAGAGCACCTGCGCGAGCATCACGAGGATGCCCGAGGGACCACGCAGGTAAACGAGCCGGTACATGTCCTGGTAGTTGGCGACGCCGCGAAGCGGGTGGCATCCGTGGCGCGCAGCGACCTTCAGTGCCTCGTCGAGGTCATCGACCGAGAACGCGACGCGGTGCATGCCGATGTCGTTCGGATTCGTCGGCGTCGTCTCGATCGCTTCCGGGTGGATGTACTCGATGAGTTCGAGCTGCCCCTGCCCGTCCGGCGTCTGCAGCATCGCGATCCGTGCGTGGTTGCCGTCCAGACCGGTGACGACCTCAGACCACTCCCCGCTGACGGTGTCTCGACCGACCACGTGCAGACCCAAGTCGGTGAAGAAGGCGATCGTGGCCTCGATGTCGCGCACGGTGATTCCGACGTTCTCCAGCGTGATGCCCATGCGGGCCAGCGTAGCGGCGGAGCGGTGCTCAGGCCATGGTCAGCCGCAGAGCGGCTCGAGCGAGGACTTCACCTGCTCGATCGCCCGAATCGCCTCTGGTGCGTTCGGGTCGGCCACATCGGCGAGGCGGTCGGCGTTGGTTCGGATGACGTCGCCGACCTGGCCACCGATGTCATCAGCGACGCCTTCGAGGGTGATGACGAGACCGTCCCGCGCTGCCGCAAGGTCTTCCGCAGTCGCATCACCCTGCGCGAGCAGTCCCTCGTACTGTGCATACATGTCGTCGACCGACTGGCAGACCTGCTCGACATCGACGCCGAGGGCCTCGCCGGTGAGCTGCGCGATCGACGAGCACCCGGTGAGTGCGCCGATCGCGAGCACTCCGACGGCAAGAACGGGGACCCGGGCGATTCGACGCATGCCTCAAGGGTAGTCGGCTCGGGGTGCGCTCGGCCTGAGCGACCGCCCCCAGCAGACATTGGAAGAGCATAGGGTTAAGAGCATGCTCCCTCATGAGCCGCGCATGATGTGCCGCTCTTTCACCCCCACCGCGCAGGGCCGGTCAGTACTCGACCGCACCCGGCGGATTGCGACGGTTCAATAGCCCGACTCACGGCCAACGCCGACGACCGTTGCAGGCTCGCGCACGACGCGCGTCGACGTTGGTTGCGCCCCCATACCCGCGCGCGAGCAGAGAAAGAAAGACAGGAACAATGGACGAATTCCTCGGTGGAAGCGAAACAGGTCTGGTCATCGACTGGACGCAGATGCCCACCTACAACACGATCATGTCGCTCGCCGCAGGTGCCGGCCTGCTGCTGCTCGTGCTGCTCGGGCGGACGCTGCACCGCGACAAGCAGTTCAAGGCGGAAGGCTGGGCGCTCAGCGCCGGCGTGCTCGGTGGAATCCTCACCCTCACCGGCGCTCACATGACGTTGACCTGGCCGTTCGCGAAGTACTTCCCCTTCGACAACATCGTCTTCGGTGAGACCAGCCTGGGCCTCGGTGTGCTGCTGCTCGCCGCGGCGCTGTACCTGTGGAAGCGCGGCGACCAGATCGTCGCCGCCGAAGATCGCCCCGCTGAGGTCGCAGCTGTTGCCAAGCCCCTCGGCATCTTCATCTTCGGTCTCGGTCTCGCCCTGTTCGGCATTGCCGCAGCGGGTGTGTACTTCCAGCTGTTCGCCGCCCCCGCGGATGAGCCCATCTCTGGCATGTTCGCGGAGTGGCCGATCGTTGAGGCGATCTTCATGTCGGGCCTGTTCGCCCTCGTCGGCGTCGGCGCCGTGCTCTTCCCGTTCGCGCTGAACTCGTTCACCGCGACCAAGCCGCTGACCAAGATCGCGAAGTGGATGGGCGGAGTCTGGGCCGTCTCCGGTGCCGCGTTCCTGCTTTTCGGTGCGATGAACTTCTACACCCACATCGGCCTGATCGTGAACACGATGCAGTAACACCGCCGTTGCCCTACTGCTTGGCCTGCCGTTCTCCGGGACGGCAGGCCGAGTGGTTGTATTGACCTTGCCGCAACGGCAACCTTTAGCGTCGGTCGCATGACCATCACCATGATCGACAGCGCGCCGATGATGCGCCAGGCGCTGACAGCAGCATCCGACCTTCGAGCCGACCTCGTACGAGAGATGTGGGCGCCGATGGCGGGTATGTACCATTTCGTCCCCGGCGGCGTCGACCTCGCCACCGTCCACCGGCAAGGCTTCGGTTTTGATTGGGACTCCCCCACCGAGGCCGCGCAGGACGGGCTCGCTCGACTCGTCGAAGCGGATGCCTGGAACCGCATCCGCACCGCACTCGACACCGGCGCGGCGGCGCTGAAAGCAGCGAACCCCGCTCACGAGGTGCCCGACATGACGGTGCTGCTCGTGCTGGGTGACCACACACATGAGCACTTCATGAACGAGGTGAAGGGCCTCTCGGCCTTCGGCGGCATCAGCGGCTACATCACTCTCACCCTCTGGCCGACGCCGGAGGTGATGGACCGCCTGGAGGCCATCGTCATCCACGAGTTGCACCACAACGTGCGCTACTCCCCCGGCGGAGTGATCTGGGACCCGCTGACCGTGACGGTGGGCGAGCAGGTGATCTCGGAGGGGCTCGCAGATCTGTTCGCCGCCGAGCTCTACGGCGAGCGCGGATTCACTCATTTCGTCAGCGATCGCGTGCGCGGCGATGATGACGTGCTGGCGAAGGTCGCGTCGGGTCTCAGCGTGACCGGAATGCAGAACTTCGCCTCGTGGGTGCACGGGGATGCCACCGCGCGGCTCTTCGGCGCGGAACCGGTCGGCCTGCCCACGGGGGCCGGCTATGCGGCGGGGGCGCGCCTGGTGCGGGCGTACCTCGACGCGGCCGGAACGACGGCCGCCGCGAGCATCTTCACACCCGCCGCCGAGATCGTCGATGTCGCCATGCGGCGTCTCGGTCTGGCGCACGCTCTGCGAGACTGACGAGCACAGCGCAAGGCAGGAGGCGGCCGGTGGAGTGGACAGTGAACGAGTTGGCGCAGCGCGCCGGCATCAGTGGTCGCACGTTGCGTCACTACCACCAGATCGATCTGCTCACCCCGGACCGCATCGGCTCGAACGGATACCGCTACTACGGGCCGCATGCGGTCGCGCGCCTGCAGCGCATCCTGATGCTGAGGGAGACCGGGATGCCCCTGGCCGACATCGCGGCCACACTGGCAGCATCCGCTGGGCCCGAGGCAGAAGTCGCCGCGCTCGAGTCGCACCTCGCGCAGCTCTCGCGGGAGCGGGAGAGTCTCGACCGGCGCATTCGCGCGGTCGAGCACACCGTGCACATGCGCCGAGAGGGCCGCGAGCCGCGCATGGATGTGATGCTCGAGGGGTTCAACGACCGCTACGAGCATGAGGTCGTCGAGCGGTGGGGACGCGATGCGTTCGAGGTGTCGAACCAGTGGTGGCATAAAAAGTCACTACGTCAGCAACGCGAGTGGAAGGCACGCAGCGAGGCGCTGCTGGCCAGGTGGCGTGAGCTTCACGAAGCGGGGCTCGCCACCGACTCCCCCGCCGCGCAGGCGCACGCGGTCTCGCACGTGGACTGGCTGTCGGAGATCCCCGGAACGCCGACGCACGAGGGCGATGCCGCGAGGTCGGCCGAGATGATCCTCGGCCTCGCGGATCAGTACGAGACGCACCCCGACTTCCATGCCGCGTTCGGTTCGGAGAACGCGGCACACTTCGCCGCGGATGCGCTGCGACGGCACGTCGCGAACGCACTACGCTGATCGGATGCCAGCACAGCAGCGCCCAGTCGGCACCCGCCTGACCCGCACCGAGCGCCAGCTCATGGAGTTGCTGTGCTCGGGCACGGATGCGCAATCAGCAATCGCCCGCGAGCAGCTGATGCAGGCGCAGTGGGGCGGGTACCCCCACGCCGAGTGCGAGTGCTTTCTGCTGACCTTCGAAGGCAAGGCCGGCCTCGCGCCGATCGACCACGACGGCGGCCCGTTCGCCATGGTCGAGGTCTCAGCACACAGCGAGACGCTCGGGTTCATCGAGCTCTGGGTCGTCGACGGCTACCTGCACTCCGTCGACTACATGCCGTTCGGCGATGACCACGTGCAGATTCCGACGCGCGAGACGCACGAGCTGACGTTCGCCGGGCGGGGGTAGGTTCACTCTGCGTATGCGCCAGGAGCGCGCACGTAGCGCCCGATGCCGTCAGCACGACCCACAAAGCGAAATGAGCGCCGCTCGACCATCGCAACCGACGCCACGTTTGCCGGGTCAATGTGCGCCTCCACATCAAGAGCACCAAAGAGCTCACGCACGACCAGGAGACCGGCGTCTAACATGACACCGGCAAGGCCTTGCCCCCACCTCGCAGGCGCGAGCCAGTACCCAATCTCAACGGTGTCCTCGCGTCGCGACGCAACGAAGAGACCCGCCCGCTCGCCCTCCGTCTCGGCAACATGCCAGCGCACAGCGCCCGGCTCTGAAGCTGGGAGGCCGCGAAGCGCGAGGTCGATTCGCGAGTCGATTTGCTCGGCAGACCAGGGAGACCCATCACCCACGAACTTCACGACGCGTTCATCCGTCGCCAACGAGGCGAAGAACTCACGGTCACCGATCTCGAAAGAGCGCAAGGTAACCACGGGGCGATTGCGCGTGGCCGGTGGGCGAGAGATGGATTCGGAGGAGCGCATGGCACGATGCTACCGATGCCCCCGGCCGGCAAGAACCGACCCTGCAGGTCGAGAGACGCCGTCGGCTCAGCCTCCGTCATGAAGCCACAGATGTACGGCTATTCATCGCCGCCCAGCAGCGGCCACGGCTCGTATGACACATCGGCGAAGTCAGCGACCTCCGCCTGCAGACGCTTCGCGATGGCTGCGCCATCCTGTCGCCACCTCTCGCGCACCGCATCATCCTTCCAACCGCCGAACGGATCGAAGTTCGCGTCCCAATGGGCGTTCCACTCAGCCATGTCGCGCGTCAGGTCCTCCGACAACCCATACATGTCCGGTGTGGTGGTGTAGCCGACATCCCAGGTGGGCGTCGACTTCTCCCAGAGCGGCCAATCGCGGCCGTAGTCAGGGAACAGGCGAATCGCTCGCCGAGCTGGGGAACACCATCCATGCGAGGGAGCCTACAAGCTGCGTTTCGTCACTTCGACTCGCTTCGCTCGCTCAGTACACCGCTCGCTCCGCTCGCTCAACGACCGGGCACGTCACACGTTGAAGCGGAACTCCACCGGGTCACGTCACCGTTAGCGGTGTCAGCGACCGCTCGCACGAGGCGACTCTTGCCACGACGCGCTACACGCGTGACATCAGAGATAGGCACCTGCAGAGCACCCCAACGTCAATGGCCTACGCCTTGGTCGCGTACACGCGGAAACGCCGCTGCGTGACCTTGATGGGGCGATCTTCGTCCAGCGCCACCAACTTGGCCTCGTGGTCAGATACGGAGAAGTTCGGTGCATCCCAAGGTGTCAAAGCAAGATAGGTGATCAGGGCTGTCACATTCTCGAACTCCATCGTGCCGTGCCAGTCGTCCACGACGTCGACGCGCAGCCCCGCCGCCTCTATGTCGTTGACAAAACGACGCGAAGTCACGTGCGGATACTCAAATGGCTCGTCAAACCACTCGTGGATCTCCTCCGCATCGCGACCGTCGACCTGCTGCGTCAACAGCCGACCGCCAGGGGCGAGCACCCGTGAAATCTCCTGCGGATCAATCGACTCATGACGCGACATCACGAGGTCAAGGCTGCTGTCGGCAAGTGGCATGCGCGCGTCGTGCTCCGAGTCGTATCTGACGACCGTGATGCCCCTCGGGGCGAGAGCTTGTTGCGCTACTGCGACGTTCGACTCCCAGCCCTCCGTGGCGATGATGCTCTTGCCCGCGATGCCATCCGTGCCCACGAGATCCAACAGCCTCTCGCCGCCACCCGTTCCAAGATCCACGATCTGCCGCGCACGAACCATCGCGGAGCGACAGTCCCGTTCGAAGTCCCACCACGGTTCGTCCGCGATCAGCTGTCCGTCGAGAGTCGAGAAGTCCCAACCGACCATGGTCGACTCTTCATACGCACGTCGCCACTCATCGATCATGAGACCAGCATAGGCAGGCGTTTCGTCTTGCCTGCGGCTCGCTCAACGACTGGGGTGGGTCACACGTTGAAGCGGAACTCCACCACGTCGCCGTCCTGCATGACGTAGTCCTTGCCCTCAAGACGGGCCTTGCCCTTGGCGCGGGCCTCGGCGACGGAGCCGGTCTCGACGAGGTCGTCGAACGAGATGACCTCGGCCTTGATGAAGCCCTTCTCGAAGTCGGTGTGGATCACGCCTGCGGCCTGCGGCGCCTTGGCCCCCTGAGGGATCGTCCAGGCGCGCGACTCCTTCGGCCCGGCCGTCAGGTAGGTCTGCAGCCCCAGGGTCGCGAAGCCGATGCGTGCGAGCTGGTCGAGACCCGACTCGGTCTGCCCGGTCGCTTCGAGCAGCTCGGCAGCGTCCTCGGGATCGAGGTCGATGAGCTCCGACTCGATCTTCGCGTCGAGGAAGACGGCCTTGGCGGGCGCGACGAGAGCTTCGAGTTCGCCCTTCTTGGCATCGTCGGTCAGCACCGACTCATCGACGTTGAAAACGTAGATGTACGGTTTGGCGGTGAGCAGGCCCAGCTCGCGCACGGGCGCCAGATCGATACCCGAGGTCGACAGCAGCTGACCGCGCTCAAGCGCATCCTTCGCCGCGAGCGCCGCGTCGAGCACCGAGCCGTCGATCGTCTTGCGCTTGACCTCCTTCTCGAAACGAGGCAGCGCCTTCTCGATCGTCTGCAGGTCGGCGAGCATCAGCTCGGCGTTGATGGTCTCCAGGTCGTTCTGCGGGTTCACCGCACCGTCGACGTGCACCACGTCGTCGTCGACGAAGCCGCGCACGACCTGCGCGATGGCGTCGGCCTCGCGGATGTTCGCCAGGAACTGGTTGCCCAGTCCTTCTCCCTCGCTCGCTCCGCGCACGATGCCGGCGATGTCGACAAACGACACCGTCGCCGGCAGGATGCGCTCGCTACCGAAGATGCCGGCCAGCGTCTGCAGACGCGGGTCGGGCAGGTTGACCACACCGACGTTCGGCTCGATCGTCGCGAACGGGTAGTTCGCCGCGAGCACGTCGTTCTTGGTCAGCGCGTTGAAGAGGGTGGACTTGCCGACGTTGGGCAGACCGACGATTCCGATAGTAAGAGCCACGGGAGCCAAGTCTACCGGGGGCCGTTGCCGTCCATACCGCGGCCGAGCAGGAAGCCGCCTTCCGAGAACAGGACGGTTCACGAGAACAGGACGGTTTCGTCAGAACGGTCCTGTTCTCGTCGAAGCGCCTGTTCTCGAACAGCGGATGCCCTCCGCACACCGGATGCCCGCATGCCGCCGTCACGACCGGATCACCCGCCGCGGCGGCGCGCCTGATCGGATGCGACAGACTCCGCACCGAGACTTGTTGCGTGCCACTGGATTTCACTGCGATCGACTTCGAGACCGCGAACTCCAGCCCTGCCTCGGCCTGCTCCGTGGGTCTGGTGCGTGTGCGCGGCGGAGCGGTCGTCGCCCAGACCGGCTGGCTGATCCGCCCCGCCGTCGGACATGACGAGTTCAATGAGTGGAACATCAAGATCCACGGCATCCACCCGCACGACGTCGCAGGCGCCGACACGTGGGCCCAGCAACTCGACCGCCTGTGCGGTTTCGCCGGTGACGACGTGCTCGTGGCTCACAACGCCGGGTTCGACGTGAAGGTGCTGCGACGTTCTTCGGAAGTCGCGGGCTTCGACGCTCCCCCGTACCGCTCGCTGTGCTCGCTCGCCGTCGCACGCAAGACCTACGATCTCGACTCGTACCGCCTGCCTGTCGCGGCGGCCGCCGCCGGGTTCGGCGACTTCGACCACCACGACGCTCTGGCCGACGCGCGTGCGTGCGCGCAGATCGTCATCGACGCCGCCCGCCGTGCCGCGGTGCACGACGTGGATGCCCTCGGCTCGGCACTCGGCGTGAAACTCACCTCCGCACCTCAGCCCGCCCAGCGCGCAGTCGCCTGATCCCGCCGCCATCGGCGAGAATGGTGCGATGACGAGCGGACTGAGCCCAGAGGTCATCGACGGCACCTTCGACCTGGCCCGCCAAGGGCGAACCGGCCCACTGGGCGAGATGATCGACGCCGGTGTGCCCATCGACGTGCGCAACGCCAAGCAGGACACGCTCTTGATCGTCGCGACGTACGCCGAGCAGGCCGAGACGGTTGCCGATCTGGTCGCCCGCGGCGCCGACCTCGACGCCGTCAACGCGAACGGGCAGACCGCCGTCGCGTGCGCGGTCTTCCGCCGCAACGAATCACTGCTGCGGATGCTGCTCGATGCCGGAGCCGATCAGGTCGCCGGAGCGCACACGGCAAAACAGGTCGCCGACCAGTTCGGACTGACCGGTATGCGCGCGGTACTCGACTCGTACTAGGGCGTAGCTTCTGCCGAGAACGCGTAGATCACGCGCCGCCGGGCACCCACGACAACAGCGCGATCACGACACCAGAGGTCACGACGAACGCTCCGATCATCCACCAGGAGCTCAGCTCGTGCCCCTCGTCACGGCGCACGCGGAAGAGAACGTCAGCCCGGCGGGCGGGGTCGACCTTCGGCTGCGTGGCGACGACCGTCTGCTGGGCGAGCGCCGCCGCGATCTGCTCGTCGGTCACGCGCAGGATGCGTCCCGTCTTGGTCGTGATCTGCTGCACGCGACTCGGCTGCTCAGACTGCTCGTTCGTCGACATCCCGAGCTCTCCTGTTCTGGCTTCGCCGGTGCACTGCGGGCATCGGTCGTACCCATTGTGCCAGGATGCCCTGGGAATCGGGGGATCTGCCGTCAGAGCCACTTCGAGACGAGGTGGTCCGAGACGATGCGACGCAGCGTTCCGGATGCGCTGCGCAGCACGACGCTCTCGGTGTAGAGGTAGTTGCCCTCACGGCGCACACCGCGCACGAGCTGCCCGTCTGTGACACCCGTGGCGACGAAGATCGTGTTGTTGCCCTGCACGAGATCGTCGGCCTCGTAGACCTTGTCGACGTCGAGCCCCGCGTCGATGCCGCGCTGGCGCTCCTCGTCGTCGCGTGGCCAGAGCACGCCCTGGATGTGACCGCCCAGCGCCTTGATGGCGCACGCGGTGACGATGCCTTCGGGGCTGCCGCCGATGCCGACGCACATGTCGGTTCGTGCGTCATGCCGGGCGGCGTTGATGCCCCCGGCGACGTCGCCGTCGCTCATCAGGCGGGTACCGGCGCCCGCCTCGCGGATCTCGTTGATGAGCTTCTCGTGGCGAGGACGGTTCAGCACCGAGACGACCATCTCGTCGACGGGCTTGTCGAGCGCCTTCGCCAGCCGGCGGATGTTCTCGCCGATGGGCAGGCGGATGTCGACCACGCCCACTCCGGCGGGTCCGGTGACGAGCTTGTCCATGTAGAACACGCTGGAGGCATCGAGCATCGAGCCGCGGTCAGAGACAGCGAGCACCGAGAGGGCGTTCTGGCGCCCGGCTGCGGTGAGCGAGGTGCCATCGATCGGATCGACGGCGATGTCGCACTCCGGCCCACGCCCCCTGCCGACTTCCTCGCCGTTGAACAGCATCGGGGCGTCGTCCTTCTCACCCTCACCGATCACGACGCGGCCCTGGAAGTCGACGGTGCCCAGGAAGGCGCGCATGGCGTCGACGGCGGCGCCGTCGGCGGCCTCTTTGTCACCGCGGCCGATGAACGGAACGGCCCGGATCGCCGCCGCCTCGGTCGCCCGGACGAGCTCAAGAGCGAGGTTGCGGTCGGGGCGAAGAGGGCTGAGATCGGCTGTAAGGCTCACCATGCGGTCAGCATAGCCAGCGGATGCGACGAAACCGGCGACTTTTCGCGATTTCCACATGAAGGATTCACGGTTCTTAACGCGGGAGCAGGAATGTGACCCGAGCGCGCGCAACAGCGGAAAGATCTCTCGTGCGCGCGGCTACAGTTGAGGCTGACCCCCGCCCTTCAGAAGCAGGAGATTTCATGCCCATCGCCACTCCGGAACAGTACGCAGAGATGCTCGACCGAGCGAAGGCGGGCGGGTTCGCATACCCCGCCTTCAACGTCTCCAGCTCGCAGACGATCAACTCTGTTCTTCAGGGTCTGACCGAGGCCGGCTCGGACGGCATCATCCAGGTCACGACCGGTGGCGCCGACTACTTCGCCGGCCACACCGTCAAGGCCCGCTCGACCGGCGCACTCGCCTTCGCGCGCTACGCGACCGAGGTCGCCAAGAATTACCCCGTCACCGTGGCACTGCACACCGACCACTGCCCGAAGGATGCACTGGCCGGCTTCGTCGAGCCGCTCATTGCAGCCTCCGAAGAAGAGGTCAAGGCGGGACGCAACCCGATCTTCCAGTCGCACATGTGGGACGGCTCGGCTGTGCCGCTCGACGAGAACATCGCCATCGCCAAGGAGCTCCTCCCCCGCATGAAGGCGATCAACGCCATCCTCGAGGTCGAGATCGGCGTCGTCGGCGGCGAAGAGGACGGCGTCGCCCACGAGGGCTCCAACGACGCGCTCTACACGACGTTCGCCGACGTCGACCAGGCCATCCAGGCACTGGGCCTCGGCGAACAGGGTCGCTACATCGCCGCGCTCACCTTCGGCAACGTGCACGGCGTGTACAAGCCGGGTGGCGTCAAGCTGCGCCCCGAGCTGCTGGGCGAGATCCAGGCCGAGGTCGCCGCGAAGTACAACACCGGCGCCAAGCCGCTCGACCTGGTCTTCCACGGCGGGTCCGGCTCGACCGACGAAGAGATCGCCCTCGCGGTCGCCAACGGCGTGATCAAGATGAACATCGACACCGACACCCAGTACGCATACACGCGTGCGATCGCCGACTACATGTTCAAGAACTACGACGGCGTGCTCAAGGTCGATGGCGAGGTCGGCAACAAGAAGCAGTACGACCCGCGCGCCTGGGGCAAGATCGCCGAGACCGCCATGGCGGCTCGCGTGGTCGAGTCGACCAAGCAGCTCGGCTCGTACGGCCAGTCCAAGAGCTGACACATCCCACCACAGCGAAGCGCCGTCGGATCCCCGGCGGCGCTTCGTCGTCAGAAGTCAGTCGCGCATCGCTCCGTCGATCGGCTGGAACACCTGCGGCTGCTCGTCGAGGTCGACCTCGACGGTGTCGACGTCTGCGTCTCCGCGCAGGCGAGAGACAGCATCCGAGAACTGCTTCTCGAGAGCCGCGGCCGCGGCGTCGGCGTCGCCCGCGGCGAGCGCGTCGAGCAGCACCGTGTACGTCGGTGACACCGAACGGCGCACGGAGTAACCGTCGGCGACGCTGAAGCTCATGATGCGGGTCTGCATCACCAACGCGGCCATCGCGCGGGTCATCCGCTCGCTGCCCGCCGCATCGACGAGCACCTGGTGGAACTCCAGATCGGCGTCGCCGATCGCGCGGGCATCCTCTCCGTCACTGACCGCGACGAGGTCGTCGAAGGCCTTGCGGATGCGTTGCAGTGCCCCCGCGTTGCCGGCGCGCGCGACGCGCCGCGCGGCCTGTGCTTCGATCGCCAGACGCATCTCATAGACGTCGGCGATCTGATCCCCCTCGATCACCGCGACGCTCATCCCGCGCCCCGGAATCGCAACGAGGATGCCCTCCTGCACCAGCCGCTGTGCGGCCTCACGCAACGGGCTGCGGCTCACTCCCAGCTGCGCGGCGATCTCGACCTCACCCAGTGAGGCGCCGACCGCGAGCGCGCCCGAGAAGATCGCCTTGCGCAACTCGATCGCGATGAGGTCAACGGTCGACAGCCGCGACACGCGCGGCACTGCGGCCCGGCCGACGGAGCGGGGCAGGTCTCGGGGCATATGGGTCTCCTCATCCACAGAACGCGGTGCGCGCGGTCTCTCATTCTCGCGCGTTCAACGGTGTTTTCCTCGCAGACTCCGCGACGATCTCCATGTCGGATTGTCGACAATCTGCACGTCTGATTGTACGTTGATCGACAGTTTCCCGTATCGTGTTCCGCGGTCGCCGCCCACTCCGGCGCGACAGACAGCCACACAGAGGAGCATGATGAGCAAGCGCACGACCCGAACCGCACTCGCCACCCTGGGTGTACTCACACTCGCCCTCGCCGGTTGCGCATCCGGCGACAACGGCTCTGCCGGCGGCGATGGCGGCGGAGACGCCCAGACCACGCTCGAGAAGGCGCAGGAGTCCGGCACCATCACGCTGGCCGTCGCATCCGAGCGCCCCTACTCGTGGGTCGAGGGCGGCGAGCCCACCGGGGCGACGATCGCGCTGCACAAGCAGATCTTCAGCAACCTCGGCATCGACGACATCAAGGTCGAAGAAGTCGAGTGGAACTCGCTGATCCCGGGTCTCAACGCCGGTCGCTGGGATGTCATCAGCGCGGGAATGTCGATCCTGCCCGACCGCTGCGAGCAGGCCGCGTTCAGCGATCCCGAGATCATGTACACCACCACCCTGGCCGTGCCGACCGGCAACCCCGAATCGCTCAGCGATCTCGGCTCGGTCGCCGACAGCGGTGACGTCACGCTCGCCGTGCAGTCCGGTGCGATCGAAGAGGGCTACGCCGACGCCCTGGGCATCAGTGATGTGATCAAGGTCGACAGCGCCGCCGCCGGCCTCGAGGCGGTGCAGTACGGCCGCGCGGATGCTTTCGCACTGACCGCCGTGTCGCTGAACTGGATGACCCAGGACAACGCCGACCTCGAGACCACCGGCGCTTTCGTGCAAGAGCTCGACGGTGTCGCGCAGGTCGGCGCAGGGTCAACCGTGTTCCGTCAGGACGACAGTGATCTGCTCGCGGCCTACAACGAGGAACTCGCGAAGATCACCGGCGACGAGCAGGCCTACCTCGACCTGGTCGAGCCGTTCGGGTTCACAGCCGAGAACCTGCCGCCGGCAGACCTGACCACCGCGCAGTTGTGCGCAGGCGAGCTCGGCTGACCGCCCCGCACCTCACGTGACCGATAATCTCGAGGCGCTCCAGCGGGCGCTGCCCTACCTGCTCGATGGGTTGTTGATCACCCTTCAGCTCACGGTGGGCGGCGCCCTGCTGGCGTTCGCCATAGCCATCTCACTCGGGCTACTCGCCCGCTTCGACAACATCCTCGTCCGCGGCTTCGCACGCACGGTGATCGAAGTGTTCCGCGGCACCTCACTGCTGGTGCAGTTGTTCTTCTTCTTCTTCGTCCTCCCGCTGCCCCCGTTCAATCTCGAGCTTCCGCCCGTCCTCGTCGGCATCCTCGGGCTCGGGCTGAACTACGGCGCCTACGGTGCCGAAGTCGTGCGCGGATCGATCAACGCGGTGCCGCGCGGACAGTGGGAGGCCACGACCGCACTCAGCCTGTCGCGCACGCAGCGCATGTGGCGGGTGGTCTTTCCCCAGGCATGGGCGCTGATGATCCCCTCGCTCACCAACCTGCTGATCCAGTTGCTGAAGGGCACCGCCGTCGTGTACCTGATCACGATCGTCGACTTCACGGCCGAACTCAACAAGCTGCGTATCGACACCGACGTGTTCTTCGCCTACTCCCTGGGACTCGTCGTCTACTTCGTGATCGCCTACCTGCTCACCCTCGCCATGAACGCAATCGAGGCGCGGGCCAAGCACCGCCTGGGTCAGGGCACACGGCTGCGTGAGGCCGTTGCCGCACCCACCGTCGATGCAGAGGGGAACACGCCATGAACGAACGAGCCATCTGGGACTGGGACCACGCCCTGGCTGCCCTGCCCGACATGCTGTGGGCCTTCCTCACCGTCACGCTCGTGGTGACCGTACTCGGTAGCATCATCGCCGCTGTCCTCGGTCTGATCATCGCCCTGGCGAGAAGGAGCGCGCCCCGCCCGGTCGCCGCCGTGCTGACGTTCGTGATGAACTTCATCCGGATGACACCTTTGGTCGTGCAGCTGCTCTTCGCGAACTACGCGTTCGTCGCCATGCCGCCACTCGCGCTCGGCGTGATCATCTTCGGCATCCACTACGCCACCTACATGGCCGAGGTGTACCGTGCCGGAATCGACGCGGTACCTCGCGGCCAGTGGGAGGCCGCCACCGCGCTGTCGATGTCGCGTCGCCGCACCTGGACAGCGGTGGTGTTCCCGCAGGCGCTGCGCTCGACGCTTCCCGCGCTCGGCAATTACGTCATCTCGATGTTCAAGGAGACCCCCTTCCTCGCGGTCATCACCGTGACCGACATGGTGCGCGCCGCCCAGCTCTACGGCGGCCAGAACTTCCGGTTCATCGAAGCCATCATCATGGCGGGGATCCTGTTCCTCGTCGCCAGCTACCCGACATCGCTGCTCGTCGGACGATTGGAGAAGCGTCTTGCCTACTCGAACTGATACTCACACCGGCGCGATCACGCTGGACAACGGCGAGGTGCCCGCCATCCGATTCGACAAGGTCGAGAAGCGCTTCGGTGACCACATCGTGCTACACGACCTCGACTTCACCGTGCGCAAGGGTGACCGCGTCACGCTCATCGGCCCCAGTGGCTCGGGCAAGACGACGATTCTGCGCCTGGTGATGACTCTCGAAGAGGCCAACGCGGGCTACATCCTCATCGATGGCAAGCCGCTCACGCATGTCGAGCGCGACGGCAAGCGCGTCGAACTCAAAGAGAAGCATCGCAACGAGATGCGCAAACGCATCGGCATGGTCTTCCAGCAGTTCAACCTGTTCCCGAACATGACCGTGCTCGAGAACATCATCGAAGCACCGGTGCACGTGCTGAAGACGCCGAAGACCAAGGCTGTGGCACGAGCACATGAGCTGCTCGAGATGGTCGGCCTGCCCGATAAGGCGGATGCCCACCCGACCCAGCTCTCCGGCGGACAGCAGCAGCGTGTCGCAATCGCTCGCGCGCTGGCGATGGAACCCGAGATCCTCTTGCTCGACGAGGTCACCAGCGCCCTCGACCCCGAGGTGGTCGGTGAAGTGCTGAACATCCTGCGCGACGTCGCCCGCAACACCGACGTGACAATGCTGATCGTCACCCACGAAATGCAGTTCGCCCGCGATGTATCGAACCGGGTGATGATGTTCGACGGCGGACGCATCGTCGAAGAGGGATCGCCCGAGAAGATCTTCACCGACCCGCAGGAGCAGCGCACGAAGGACTTCCTCGCCGCTGTACTGTAGGCGCGGCCGCGCGCTCCACGCATCGTGCCCGCCCGGAATCACCGGGCGGGCACGATGCTGTCTACGGACAGAGCGTCAGCGGGGTGCGGTCAGCGGCGGCGGCGCAGCCGCACGACCCAGATGGCGAGGTCTGCGATCGCATCGATGATCAGAAGGATGCCCATTCCGCGACCGATACGCGACCGCGTCCGCGTGAAAGCCACACCGGCGGTGAGCTCGGCGACGGCGATCGAGATGCCGACCAGCGGGCGCTTGCGCACGAACCGCGAGAAACGGGCGACCGGTCGATCGCGGCGTGTCAGCGCCGTCGTCTCGCCCATGCCCGCGACGAAGAAGTCCACCAGCGTGCGTCCCCACCCACGGGCGACGAACCGCCGCCCCGTCGTCTGCTCGCCCAGGCCGGCCTCGATCAGCGCGACGGGCACGTCGAAGGCCGCGACGAAGGCACGCAGCCGCTCATCTGCGCCGACCACACCGCCGAGAACCTCGGGCAGGCACGCCCGACGAGCGGCGTCGAGGTCGATCGCGGCGCCCATGCCGAGTTCGATCAGCTCATCGCCGATGCCATCAGCCTCCGTCAGCATGCGACGGTACACCTCGGCGCTCTCGGGCACCTCGATCGCGTCGATGTCGAGCACGGGGCGAGTGTGCTGCTCGGCGTTCGGCCACACCATCGCGGTCGCTCCGTTCGGCGCGGTCACCTCGACCCACGCCTCGCCGTACTCGGGCCGGTTGACCTCGATCACCGGCAGATCGGCGCGTCCGTTGGTGAGTGCGACGTGCGGCTGACCGGTGCGGTAGTCGTACATCGACCACGTTCCCGCTTCGAGGTAGTCGACCTCGGTGCCCAGCAGCTGCGCGGTGGCACGCGCCGCCCAGGGGCCGCGGCGTGAGAACTCCGCGACCCGCACCGGCTCGGGCTGGAACAGGTCGTCGTCATCATCATCGTCGTCATCGTCGTCGTCCGGCATTCCAAAGCCGGCAAGGTCATCGGGTGAGACCGCCGAGTCGTCGAGCTCTTCGAACGCCGCGCCGAACTGCTCGTCGAGCTCGGCATCGACCTCTTCGAACTCCTCCTCATCGCCGTACGCGAGGTGCAGGATGAGACCCGCGGCCTCGAACAGCTCGATCAGCCGGTGGGCCGAGAGGTCGAAGTGCAACCGCCCGTTGTCATCGAGAGCAACGATGTCGTCCTGCTCGGTGACCGGGATCAGCAGCACCGTCTCGTCGCCGTCGAACTCACGTCGTGCGGCGAGCACCCGTTCATCGCGCAGGATGCGCTCCGCCGCGACCGTCGGATCGTCGCCGTCGGGAGATTCGACCGATGCGTAGGTGATCTGGAACGCGGTCTGCTCAGCTGCCATGGCTCGAGGCTACCGGTTCAGAACACCTCGCCCGGCGCTATCCGGCGGGTGGCGTCAGCAGGCTCTGCGTGAACGCCGGATCGCCCATCATCGGCACCGAGACGCAGAACGAAACCACGAGCATCGTGGCCACGGCACCGACCAGCGGAACCCACCATGCCATGCGCCCGCGCTTGAGCAGACGGAACGAGAACCAGGCCGTGGCGAGGTACCCGGCCAGCATCACGAGCACCGAGATCACACCCCAGGTACGCGCCGCCGCGAAGTTCGAGAACTCGCCGTCGATGCCGAGCATCTGCAGCGAGAGGTTGAGCGTCGTCGCCAGGTCGACGAACCCGGGGATCGACGTGAGCACGTTGACCAGGCCGAGCGCCAGCAGCGCGATCGTGATCAGACGGTTCATCGGTCCTGCGGGCGTCCGAGCGTCCACCGACTGCGATGCCGGAGCGACGTCGGCAGAAACAGCCTGCGCCGCGGGCGGCGCGATCACCGGCGCGGATGCGGCAGCATCCGCCTCCAACGGTGGCAACCCTGCCCGCGCGCGCTGCTCTTCGGGAGTCGCGTACTCGCCGTACTGCGGCCGGTCCGTACTCATGCGCGAGCCGCTCGGCCGCCGAGAGCGCGATCGTCGCGCTTGCCGTTGAGATCCTGACGCAACTCCTTGGGCAGCGAGAACATGAGGTCCTCCTCGGCCGTGCGCACCTCTTCGACGTCGACGTAGCCGGCCTCACTGAGCGCCTCGAGCACTTCGCCGACAAGCACCTCGGGCACCGAGGCCCCGCTGGTGACCCCGACGGTATTGACACCGTCGAGCCACGCCTGGTCGACCTCATCGGCATAGTCGACTCGGTAGGCGGCCTTGGCGCCGTACTCCAGCGCCACCTCGACCAGGCGCACGCTGTTGGACGAGTTCGCCGAACCGACCACGATCACCAGATCGGCGTCCTTGGCGACCTTCTTGATCGCCACCTGACGGTTCTGCGTGGCATAGCAGATGTCATCCGACGGCGGGTTGTGCAGTTCGGGGAAACGCGTGCGCAGCCGATTGACGGTCTCCATCGTCTCGTCGACCGACAACGTGGTCTGCGACAGCCAGACCACCTTCGACGGGTCCTTCACCTCGACGGTGTCGGCCTCTTCAGGCGAGTTGACGATCGTGACCCGCTCAGGCGCGTGACCGGCGGTACCCTCGACCTCTTCGTGACCATCGTGACCGATCAGCAGGATCTCGAAGTCGTCGCGCGCGAAGCGCACGGCCTCGCGGTGCACCTTGGTCACCAGCGGGCACGTCGCGTCGATCGCGTGCAGGCCACGATCGGATGCCGCCCCGACGACGGCCGGTGAGACACCGTGCGCGCTGAAGACGATGTGCGCTCCCTCGGGCACCTCGTCGACCTCTTCGACGAAGATCGCGCCCTTCTGCTCGAGCTCGGTGACGACGTGGATGTTGTGCACGATCTGCTTGCGCACGTATACCGGCGCACCATAACGCTCGAGGGCCTTCTCGACGGCGACGACCGCGCGGTCCACACCGGCGCAATAGCCGCGCGGAGCGGCCAGCAGCACCCGCTTCTCACCGTCGACAGGACGGTTCTCGAGGCGCTCGCGCGGGGTCGTGCGGCGGCGTCCGGGGATCTGCGGCATGGGAAGCGAGATGGCGGGTGTACTCACGCCGCCAGTCTACCGAGCGTGCCTGTCCGAGGGCCGGGAGCGACAGCTCTGGGTGCCCGGCCCGTCGGTGGCATCCGGAACAATGGACGCATGACCGTCTTCGAAGCCGCCACCGTGCCCGGCGAGCCGCCGCCCGCCGACTCGGTCGCGCCCCGCGATTCGACCGCGGACGCCCCGACATCGGTCGCGCGGCTCAACGGCACCATCCGCGACTTCATCGCGCGCTGGAACACGGTGTGGGTCGAGGGTGAGATCACCTCGTGGAACCAGCGCGGCGGCAACGTGTTCGCGCGGCTCAAGGACGTGCGCTCCGACGCGCACATCTCGATCCGGGTGTGGTCGAGCGTGCGCGCCCGGATTCCGGGCGACCTGGCGGTCGGCGACCATGTCGTCGCTGCTGTGAAGGCCGACTACTTCGTCAAGGGCGGCGATTTCAGCTTCATCGTCTCGGCGATGAAGCACGTCGGTCTCGGTGATCAACTCGAGCGCCTCGAGAAGCTGCGCGCCCAGTTGCGCCAAGAGGGTCTGTTCGACGCCGGTCGCAAGCGCCCGCTGCCGTTCCTGCCGCATTGCATCGGGCTGATCACGGGCGAGAAGTCGGATGCTGAGAAGGACGTGCATCGCAATGCCGAGTTGCGCTGGCCGCACGTGCGGTTCCGCACCGAGCACGTCGCGGTGCAGGGTGATCGGAGCGTGCCCGAAGTGCTCGCGGCGCTGCAACGTCTGGATGCCGATCCCGAGGTCGATGTGATCATCATCGCCCGCGGTGGCGGCGACCCGCAGACTCTGCTGGGCTTCAGCGATGAACGTCTGATCCGCGCGGTGGCAGCGGCATCCACACCCGTGGTGAGCGCGATCGGCCACGAGAACGACCATCCCCTGCTCGACGACGTCGCCGACCTGCGCGCGTCGACCCCGACGGATGCCGCCAAGCGCGTCGTGCCCGACGTCGGCGAGCAGCGCGCGATCGTCGCGCAGTTGCGCGCACGCGCAACGACCCGCCTTACGCAGCGGATCGCGCACGATATCGCCCAGCTCGAACAGCTGCGATCGCGCCCCGTGCTGCGCTCGCCCGACCCGATCATCGAGCAGCGCGCGCAAGACGTCTGGCTGCTCGTGTCGCGCGGCCGCGACACCGTGGGACGCGGAGTGGATGCCGCGCAGCGGGCGACCGCCGAGTTGCGGGCGTCCCTGCGGGCGCTGTCGCCGGCGGCGACGCTGGCCCGCGGCTACGCGATCGTGCAGCAGACCGACGGACGCATCGTCTCGGATGCTGCCGATGCGCCCACCGGAACGGAATTGACGGTGACGGTCGAGCACGGTGCGCTGCGCGCCCGCTCCGAAGGCGCCCTCAGCGAAGACGGATAGGATGAGACGTGTGACCGCGCCCAACGACTCCCCCGTCGAATCGCTGTCGTTCGAGGCCGCGCGCGACGAGCTCGTGCGCGTTGTCGCCGAACTCGAACAGGGTTCCCCCACGCTCGAACACTCCCTCGCCCTCTGGGAACGCGGTGAGGCCCTCGCCGCCCGCTGCGAGGAGTGGCTGGTCGGCGCGAAGCGCCGCCTCGATGCGGCCCGCGAGTCAGCATCCGACGGAGACGACGAATGAGCAAAGAGCGACCGATCGTCGCGGGCATCAACCGCGCCGAGACTCCGCAGGAGACCGCCGACCGCAAGGCAGAGGCAAGCCGTGTCTACCGCTCCAGCCAGACGTTCCGCAACCTGATCGCGGCCCTCATCGTCACCGTCGGCGTCGTGGCGATCGTTGTCTTCGGTGTGCCCCGCGGTGAGCCGACGCCGAAGCCCGAGATCGATGTCGCCGCCATCGCCGCCGACGTCGAGACCAACATGCAGCGCCCGGCGATCGTTCCTGACGTCGACGAGTTCTGGCGTGTGAACGCGGCCGAACTCGGCGGCGGAGCCGTGCCGGTGTGGAACGTCACGCTCGCACCCGCGGCCGACGACGAGCGCGGCTTCGTCCGCGTCGCACAGGCGTTCGGCGCCGATGTCTCGTGGGCACCCCAGGTGCTCGGGGGCCGTGCTGCCGACGACACCACGACCATCGACGGTCGCGAATGGGACGTCTTCAATCTCGGCGAGAGCGGTGACGCCAACATCTCGTACGCGATCGGCACCCAGGCCGGCCCCGATTATGTGCTGCTGTACGGCTCGCGCTCGGCGGAGTCGACCGCGGAGCTCGCCGAATCGCTCAGCACGCAGCTGGACGCACTGGAGGAAGCCGAATGACCACGAAGCTCACGCCCGCACAGGCCTGGCAGGAGATGCGCGACGGCAACCGGCGCTTCGTCGCCGGTGAGCCTGCGCACCCCCACCAGGACGTCAACAAGCGCCATGAGCTCGCCGACGGACAGGCTCCGATCGCGACGCTGTTCGGATGCTCGGACTCGCGCCTCGCTGCCGAGATCATCTTCGACAAGGGTCTGGGCGACCTGTTCGTCGTACGCAACGCCGGCCAGGTGATCGGCGAGTCGATCGTCGCCAGCCTGGAGTACGCCGTGGGGATCCTGGGTGTTCCGCTGATCGTCGTGCTGGCGCATGACTCCTGCGGCGCTGTGCGCGCGGCCATCGACGGTACGGCGATCGACGCCGCCCCGCTCCCCGCGGGCATCTGGAAGCTCATCGCCCCGATCGTGCCCGCAGCCCGCAAGGTGCTCGCTGAGACCGGCGGCACCACTCCCGCCGACATCGACGCCGAACTCGTCGGCCGCGAGCACCTGCGCAACACCGTCGCAGACCTGCTGCACTCGTCCGAGCTGATCAGCAACGCCGTCGCCGAGGGCCGTCTCGGAATCGTCGGCGCCAACTACCGGCTGGCCGAGGGCACCGCAGTACCCGCAGTAACCGTAGGCATCGACACCGAGGGGAACGACCCCGCGTCCAAGGAGGAATCGGAATGACCGGCACGCAGCAGCACAGCGGCGACAGCTCGCAGGGCTACCGCATCGAGCACGACACCATGGGCGAGGTGCGTGTGCCCCTCAACGCGCTCTACAGCGCACAGACCCAGCGTGCCGTCGAGAACTTCCCGATCTCGGGCACGGGCCTGGAGTCGACGCAGATCGCCGCGCTCGCCCGCATCAAGAAGGCCGCGGCTCTCGCCAACAAGGAGCTCGGCACGCTCGACGGCGCCATCGCCGACGCGATCGCACAGGCAGCCGACGAGGTCGCCACCGGAAAGCACGACGGCGAGTTCCCCGTCGACACCTACCAGACCGGTTCTGGCACGTCGTCGAACATGAACATGAACGAGGTGCTGGCGAACCTGGCCACCAGCATCCTGGGTGCCACCGTGCACCCGAACGACCACGTCAACGCGTCGCAGTCGTCGAACGACGTCTTCCCGACGTCGGTGCACATCGCCGTCACGCAGGCGCTGATCGACACCCTGATCCCGTCGCTCGATCACCTCGCCGTCGCCCTCGAAGCGAAGGCCGACCTGTGGAAGGACGTCGTCAAGGCCGGTCGCACCCACCTCATGGACGCGACGCCCGTGACCCTCGGCCAGGAGTTCGGCGGCTACGCCCGTCAGCTGCGCCTGGGCATCGAGCGCGTGCAGTCGGCTCTCCCCCGCGTCGCCGAGGTTCCGCTCGGTGGCACCGCGGTCGGCACCGGCATCAACACGCCGCTCGGCTTCCCGCAGAAGGTCATCGAGCTGCTCGCAGCCGACACCGAGCTGCCGATCACCGAGGCGAAGGACCACTTCGAGGCGCAGGCGAACCGCGACGGTCTCGTCGAGGCTTCGGGCGCTCTGCGCACCATCGCCGTCTCGCTGACCAAGATCAACAACGACCTGCGCTGGATGGGCTCCGGCCCCAACACCGGTCTCGGTGAGCTGCACATCCCCGACCTGCAGCCCGGCTCGTCGATCATGCCCGGCAAGGTCAACCCCGTCGTTCCCGAGGCCGTGCTGATGGTCTGCGCCCGCGTGATCGGCAACGACGCGACCGTGGCCTGGGCCGGTGCTTCCGGCTCGTTCGAGCTGAACGTCGCGATCCCGGTGATGGGCACCTCGCTGCTGGAGTCGATCCGTCTGCTCTCGAACGCCGTGCGCGTTCTGGCCGACAAGACCGTCGACGGCCTGCAGGCCAACGTCGAGCGCGCCGCCGCTTTCGCGGGCATGAGCCCGTCGATCGTCACGCCGCTGAACAAGGTCATCGGCTACGAGGCTGCCGCGAAGATCGCGAAGCACTCCGTCGCCAAGGGCATCACCGTGCGCGAGGCCGTCATCGAGCTCGGCTACGTCGAGCGCGGCGAGATCACTGAAGAGGTGCTCGACCAGAAGCTCGACCTGCTGAGCATGACGCACGCCGGCTGATATCTGTTGATCGGGGCGCCTGCGCGTTTCTGATTCCGGAGGCCGACACGCCAGATGTCGGACCGAACATGCGGTTCGGTCCGACAGGTGGTGTGTCGGCCCCCGTTCTGTATCTGTCCCCAGACGGATACACACAGCGAGTTATCCCCTGTTGCCGGGGTTGGGCACCTCTCGCGTCGCCGCACGGTCGGATGCTGGAAGCATGTTCGATCCAGAGGTTCTCGTCGCGCGACTCGGTGGCCTTGCGCGCGGTGTTCGCCTGCAGGAGTACGGCATCAGCCGCGGTCAGCTCAGCAAAGCCGTCCAGTCCGGACGCCTCGAACGACTACGACCGGGGGTGTTCGCCACCACGGGCCTCTGCGGCGCGGTGCGTGATGCCGCACGGCACGGTGGTGCCCTGACGTGCGCCCACGCGCTGCGCCAGCACGGCGTGTGGGTGATGACAGCCCAAGATGGTCCTCCGCACGTGTGGCTGGGTCGGCGAGGTCGCGCTCATGCGCATGTCGGATGCCGGTGCACGAGCCACTACTTTCGCGGGCGAACTGCTTTCGGCACCGTCGATGTGGAGACAGCGCTGGTGCACCTGTACCACTGCGAAGGGGCCGAGTCGTTCTTCGCCTCGTTCGAATCGGCGTGGCGGCGCGGCAAGCTGTCGCGTGCGGCGCGGGGGCGTATAGGCGAGGCATTGCCAGCTCGTGCGCGGTGGATGCTGGCGATCGCACGCCCCGATGCCGACAGCGGTCTGGAATCGCTACTGCGCCTCCGCCTGCACATCCTCGGCATCTCATTGGAGTGCCAGGTCGTGATCATCGGCGTCGGCAAGGTCGACTTCGTCATCGGAGGGCGACTGATCCTTGAGGCCGATGGCAGGGAGAATCACGAAGCGCCTGACAAGCGGCACAAGGATCTACAACGGGATGCTGCCGCATCCCGACTGGGATACGAGACGTTGCGCTTCGACTATGCGCAGATCATCCACGATTGGGCGTCCGTCCAGGCCGCCATACTGGGCGCGCTCCGGAGATTGCGGGATCACGCATGATCGCGGCTGTGGATAACTTCGGCGGGCGTCGTGCTGTTCGGGCTACCGTGTTCGGGTGACGATGATGACCTCGCCTGCGAAGACGACACTGCGCCTGCGACCTGCAGCAGCACTAACCTGCGCCGGGATCACGCTCGCGATGCTCGCAGGCTGCTCGCCCCAGCCCGAGCCGACACCGACCGAGACCCCGCTCTTTGCCAGCGAGGAAGAAGCCTTCGCGGCCGCGGAGGAGACGTATCGGGCGTATATGACGGCGTACAATGCCATCGACATCCAGGACCCCACCACTTTTGAAGCGACTCGAGAGTTCGTTGGCGGTGATTTCGCCACCGAGGAACGAAAGACGCTCAGTAGGTTCCACGCGGAGGGATACACACGCACAGGGTCGACTCACATCCTCGACTTCAGCGGTGAAACATATACAGAAGCGGAGGCGGTGGTTGCGCGCACGTGCAACGACGTGAGCGAGACTGATTTCGTGAGCACAGATGGCAACTCCATCGTGTCCAGCGAGCGTCAAGATGTCTATGCCCTTGATCTGACCTTCACAGTTCAAGCGAGCACCCTGCGACTCACGGACGCAGTTGCCGTCGAGGACCCAACGTGCGCGCCATAGCCGCTTCGGGCGCGGCGGTAGTAGTACTAGCGGCAGGTCTGTTGCTCCCGGCCACTGCGTACGGAGAGTCCAAGGGTCCGTGTTCCACTGCCGCGCTAGAAGCGGGACTCTGCAGTGTGCAGATGGGAGATGACGGCGTCGATGCATCCGCAAGCCGAACCCACGGAGGTGATAGCGGCCATCAGCCGGGGAGTAGCCCGGCTCCCGAGTACCCCGTCCACCAAATCGACTACGTCCCGCCGCGGCAGCCGACGCCGGAAGAGTGCAAGATCAACTGGGACTCGATGATCCGTTGCTGGGAGCACGTCGAGCGCGGTGAGGACGACCCCGAAGACAGCACCCCGTCGATCCCCGAAGTCACGATCACCGACCTGGCCTCCTTCTCCCCCGATCCCGGCACGCTCACCGGCGAACCCGACAACCTCGGGATCGCCGGCCTGCCCACCAACTTCACCACCGACACCGCCGAGCACACCCGTGACGGCGAACTGTTCGGCTTCCCCATCCGCGTCCGATTCACCCCCATCACCCACACCTTCCACTACGGCGACGGACAATCACAGGCATCCGACACCCCCGGCGCAAGCTGGGACGCCCTCGACCAAGCCCAGTTCACCCCCACCGACACCAGCCACACCTACGCCGAACGCGGCACCTACCAAGCCCGCGTCGACACGGCCTACAGCGCCGAAATTGACCTCGGCGTCGGCTGGTTCCCCCTCACCGGGCAACTCGACATCCCCGGCACCCCGCAAACGATCCGCATCTACGAAGCCCACACCGCGCTCGTCGCCCACACCTGCACCGAGAACCCCACCGCCCCCGGCTGCTGACACAGAAACAAATCGGGGGCCGACACTCCAGATGTCGGACCAAACCCGCGAAACGGTCCGACATCTGGCGTGTCAGCCCCCAGACTGTACCCCCCCGTCGCGCCCGGCTGCCAGCGCGGCAACCGGGCGCGGGGCGAGCTCGACCCCCTCAGCTGAGCTCGCTGCCCTCCAGCAGATCAGTGACCAGCGCCGCGATCGCCGAACGCTCCGAGCGCTGCAACGTCACGTGTGCGAACAGGTCATGGCCCTTCAACGTCTCGATCACACTCGCGACACCGTCGTGCCGGCCCACGCGCAGGTTGTCGCGCTGACCGACGTCGTGCGTCAACACGACCCGCGAGTTCTGTCCGATGCGGCTCAGCACCGTCAACAGCACGTTGCGTTCCAGCGACTGCGCCTCATCGACGATCACGAACGCGTCGTGCAACGAGCGTCCACGAATGTGCGTGAGCGGCAGCACCTCCAGCACCCCCCGCTCGATGACCTCGTCGAGCACGTTGCCCGACACGACCGAACCGAGGGTGTCGAAGACCGCCTGCCCCCATGGGTTCATCTTCTCGCCCTGATCGCCGGGCAGATATCCGAGCTCCTGCCCGCCGACGGCGAACAACGGACGGAAGACGATGATCTTCTTCTGCTGCTGGCGCTCCAACACCGATTCGAGACCGGCGCACAACGCCAGCGCCGACTTGCCCGTGCCGGCTCGTCCGCCGAGCGAGACGATACCCACCTCGGGATCGAGCAGCACATCGATCGCGATACGCTGCTCGGCCGAACGGCCATGCATCCCGAACACCTCGCGGTCGCCGCGCACCAGCCGGAACTCGCCGTCACCGACGACGCGCCCCAGTGCCGACCCGCGTTCGGAATGGATGATCAGGCCCGTGTTGACCGGTACACCGCGCACGTCCTCGCTGAGGCCCACCTCGGTCTCGTACAGGTCGCTCATGTCATCGCCCGACAGATCGAGAGTCGTGATGCCGTTCCAGCCCGAATCCACCGCCTGCTCGGCGAGGTACTCCTCGGCGGCCAACCCCAGCGACGCGGCCTTGACCCGCATCGGCAGATCCTTCGAGACGATCGTGACGCGCTGCCCGTCCTGCGCGAGCTGAGCGGCCGTCGCGAGGATGCGACTGTCGTTGTCGGTGAGTCGGATGCCCGCAGGCAGGAGCGACATGTCGGCATTGCCGAGTTCGACACGCAGCGTGCCGCCGTCACCGACCTCCACAGGAAAGTCAAGACGTCCGTGTTCGATGCGCAGGTCATCCAGGTGACGCAGGGCGCGGCGGGCGAAGTAGCCCAGCTCGGGGTCGTGGCGCTTGCCCTCAAGCTCGGTGATCACGACCACCGGCAACACGATCGAATGCTCCGCGAAGCGGAACAATGCCTGCGGGTCACTGAGGAGCACCGAGGTGTCGAGCACATAAGTGCGAAGATCCGTGTCGTCCTGCGACACGGATCGAGTCCCGTTGGTCCGGTTGGTGGCCGGCTGCTGCGCTGTACGTGTGGTCACGATCCACTCCTACTTCCCGGGAGCTGATCCCGGCTCTGCAGCGAGTCGACCAGGGGCCACGAGTCGCGAACCTGGTGGCCGACCCGATCGGGTACGGTACCCGATGCCTTGAAGGTACGCCCGCCGCGTCCGTGATCGCCACCGGCGCGGCGGGCGTGTCGCCTTAACGTTCAGGGAACGGGAAGTGATCGGATGCCCTCGACGAGGCATCCGAGAACCTGTGTGCCCGGGTCCTAGCGCCCGAAGCGCCGGTCGCGGTCTGCGAAATCGCGGATGGCCCGCAGGAAGTCGACCTTGCGCAAGTCCGGCCCCAACGCCTCTACGAAATAGAACTCGCTGTGCGCACTCTGCCACAGCAGGAAGTCGCTCAGACGCTGTTCACCGCTGGTACGGATCACGAGGTCGGGATCAGGCTGTCCCCCGGTGTAGAGGTGCTCGCCGATCATCTCGGGAGTGAGGTGCTCGGCCAGGTCGTCGAGCGTGCCACCGGACTCGTTGTGCGCCCCGATGATGCTGCGCACAGCATCGACGATCTCGTTGCGCCCGCCGTAGCCGACGGCGAGGTTGACGTGCAGGCCGGTGTGTCCGCTGGTGCGCTGCTGCGCGTCATCCAGAACACGTGCCAGCTCGGTGGGCAGCAGATCCGAGCGACCCACGTGCTGCACCCGCCAGTTGCCCTGCTGCGAGAGCGTGTCGGCGAGCTCGGCGATGATCTCGATCAGGTCGCTGATCTCCTGCGAGTCGCGCTTGGTCAGATTGTCGGCCGAGAGCAGGTACAGCGAGACGACACGGATGCCGAGCTCATCGCACCAGCCGAGGAACTCGCGCATCTTCGCGGCACCGGCACGGTGCCCGTCGGCCGCAGATTCGAAGCCCAACTGCCGCGCCCAGCGCCGATTGCCGTCGATCATCATCGCGACATGGTGCGGAACGGACGCCGGATCGATGCGCCGGCGAAGACGATTTCCGTAGAGCCGGTAGAGGGGTCCCTGCCCCGAGCTCTCGCGTGCACTCACGTGCCTACGCTACCCCCAACCGCGACCTGCTCCCTGTGATCGTCCAGGATATGTACGGCCCAGGGAATGCCGCCGACCGTAGAGTGAACCTGTGAGCACCCGAGCCGCGAACAACGTCGATGTCCCCCAGCTTCCTCTGATGGATGCCGCCGCGGTCGATGCCGTGGCCGAGATCAAACCGAGCTGGCGGGGCTGGATCCACGCCGCCACGTTCCCGATCGCGATCGCCGCCGGCGTCGTGCTGATCGTGCTCGCCGACGGCGCCCCTGCGAAGTGGGCTGCCGCCGTGTTCATGACGACCTCGCTGCTGCTGTTCGGCAACTCGGCTGTCTATCACCGCTTCAACTGGGGCCCCAAGACCAAGGTCGTGCTCAAGCGCATCGATCACGCGAACATCCTGCTGCTGATCGCGGGCACCTACACGCCGATCGCGACGCTGGCGTTGCCGCCCGAGAAGGGCGTACTTCTGCTGTGCCTGGTCTGGGGAGGTGCGATTCTCGGCATCCTGTTCCGCGTCTTCTGGATCCACGCGCCGCGCTGGCTGTACGTCGCGCTGTACCTCGCACTCGGATGGGCAGCCGTGATGTACATGGTCGATCTGGTCAACGCCAACGTGGCGATGATGGTGCTGGTGTGCGTGGGCGGCCTGCTCTACACGGCCGGCGCGATCGTGTACGCGTTGAAGAAGCCGAACCCGTGGCCGGGGCACTTCGGCTTCCACGAGATCTTCCACGTCTGCACGGTGCTGGCGTTCCTGTGCCACTGGACCGCGTGCCTGCTGATCTCGATCGCGCCGCACGCCCCGTCGCTGGGTCTTCCTGCGTAACCCGCTGTCACTCGCACGCGGCCGCGCGACTACGCTCGAGAGACACCCCGCAGCAAGGAGCATCCCATGGCCGACGTCGAGAGCTTCACCCTCGATCACACCGCAGTCATCGCCCCCTACGTGCGCCTAATCGGCGTCGAGCACGGCCCGAAGGGCGATGCCATCTCGAACTTCGACGTGCGGTTCGTCCAGCCCAACGAGGGCGAGATCCCCACGGCGGGGCTGCACACCATCGAGCACACGCTGGCGAGCGTGCTGCGGGACCACATCGACGGTGTCATCGACATCTCGCCGTTCGGCTGCCGCACCGGTTTCCACCTGATCATGTGGGGCGAACCGGCAGTCGCCGATGTCGTGACCGCGATCCGCGCCGGACTCGAGTTCATCGCGGGGCCCGCCGAGTGGAGTGATGTACCCGGTGTCTCGGCTGTGGAGTGCGGCAACTACCGCGACCACAGCCTGCACTCCGCAAAGGCATGGTCGCAGCGCATCCTCGATCAGGGGATCAGCCTCGACGCGTTCGCACGCGTCGGCGTCTGACCGGCGACGTCAGGCGCGCGCGTCGCCCTCGTCGTCGGATGCCTCCCGCTGGGCCGCCTCTTCAGCATCCAGCTCTTCGCGGATCTCTTCGCGGTAACGCACCCGGCGGATGCGGCGGTTCATGTCCCACACGAGCAGGATGACGGCGACGACGATCAGCACGATGATCGCGAAGCCTGCGAAACCGGGCGTCACCGAATCGGGATCGACTGTCATCGTGGGCGTCGGCATCGGGGTCTGCTCGCCGAACAGGATCATGAGTCCGCCTTTTCTCCGCAGGTCGAATACCCTGGGAGTACCAGCCTATCCGCCGCTCGAGACACAGGAGACCCGTGACCACCGCACGCGAACTCGATGAGCGATACGGCCGCACCGGTCGCCGACCGTTGCTCTGGATCATCGGCGGCATTCTCGCCGCCGCCGTGGTGGCGTACTTCGGATGGATCACCGTCTCGAGTCAGATGAATGCCGTGGATGCTGATGACCTCGGCTTCTCGGTGGTCGATGAGCACCGCGTCGATCTCACATTCCAGTACACGGCGCCCCGCGGCGCGGACGTCGCCTGCGCGGTCGAGGCGCTCGATGTCGAGTTCGGCGTCGTCGGTTGGAAGATCGTCGAGTTCTCGGCCTCGGATGAGCACACCAGCGCGGTCAACGTCAGCATCCCGACCGTCGCCGAGGCCACCACGGGTTTGGTGAAGTCCTGCTGGGTCGCTTAGAATCAACCCCAAGATGACCGACGCCCCGGCCCGTGCCGGGGCGTCTTGGCATATTCCCGGGAGTCGGTTGACGTCCCGGAGTCCTCAAGCCCCTGAAGGGGCCCGCACGAAGGAGCACGCTGTGTCCACAGACGCTCAGGTACCGTTCCTCACGCAGGAGGCATACGACCGCCTCGTCGAAGAACTCGAACACCTCTCGACCGTCGGCCGCGACGAGATCGCGGCGCGCATCGAAGCCGCCCGCGAAGAAGGCGACCTCAAGGAGAACGGCGGATACCACGCCGCCAAGGATGAGCAGGGCAAGCAGGAGGCGCGCATCCGCACCCTGCAGCAGCTGCTGAAGACCGCCAAGGTCGGCGAGGCGCCTACCAGTCGTGGCATCGTCGAGCCGGGCACCGTCGTGACCGCGCTCATCGCCGGAGACGAAGAGGTCTTCCTGCTGGGCAGCCGTGAGATCGAGGCGAGTGGCGACCTCGACGTCTACAGCGAGGCCAGCCCGCTCGGTCAGGCCATCATGGGCCTCAAGATCGGCGCGAAGTCGAGCTATGAGGCGCCCAACGGCCGGGCGATCGCCGTCGAGATCATCGGCGTCGAGACCTACACCGGCTGACCCGCCGCAGGACAGCGACACGGCGGGATGCGCATCCCTAGGATGCGCATCCCGCCGTGTTTCGTGCTTGCGGTCGGCGAGCCGATCAGTCCGGCATCACCGAGGGTTCGAACCCCGCGGCGCGCAGCGCGTCGAACGCGAGCTGCGTGTGCTCCGGTCCGCGGGTCTCAATGGACAACTGCAGGATCATGTCGCTGATCTGCAGGCCGTGCCCGTGCCGCGTGTGCAGCACTTCCATGACGTTCGCCCCCACCTGGGAGAGGATCTCTGAGACCTTGGCGAGCTGACCGGGGCGGTCGGGCAGCGGGATGCGCACGGTGGCGTAGCGGCCCGAGGCCGCGAGACCGTGCGCGACGACGCGCTGCAACAGCATCGGATCGATGTTGCCGCCGGAGAGGATCGGCACCGTCGTGCCGGTGGCTTTCACCTTGCCCGCGAGGATCGCGGCCACGCCGACCGCGCCTGCCGGCTCGACGACGACCTTGGCGTGTTCGAGCAGCACCAGCAGCGCTCGGGCGATGTCGTCCTCCGACACCGTGACGACCTCGTCGACGAGCTCGTTGATGATCTCGAAGGGCACCGCCCCCGGCTGGGCGACCAGGATGCCGTCCGCGATCGTCGGCTGTGTCTGGATCTCGACCGGGTGCCCGGCCGCGAGCGACAACGGCATCGCCGCGGCATTCTCTGCCTGCACGCCGACGATGCGCACCGGGCGTCCGGCCTCGGCCGCAGCCTGTTTGATGGCCGCGGAGACTCCGGCGATCAGACCGCCTCCGCCGATCCCCATCACGACGGTGTCGACGTCAGGCACGTCTTCGAACACTTCGAGTCCGAGTGTGCCCTGCCCGATCACCACGTCGCGGTGGTCGAAGGGATGGATCAGAACCGCGCCGGTGCGCTCGGCGAACTCGGCCGCCAGCCGCAGCGAGGTCGCCACGGTCTCGCCTTCGAGCACGACCTCAGCACCGTAGCCACGGGTGGCCAACAGCTTCGGGACGGGCACACCGAGCGGCATGAAGATCGTCGCCGGGATACCGAGCGACTGTGCGGCGAGCGCGACGCCCTGGGCGTGGTTTCCTGCCGACGCCGCGACCACGCCGCGCAGGCGCTCCTCAGGCGTCAGCTGCGCCAGGCGGTAGGTCGCCCCACGGATCTTGAACGATCCGGTGCGCTGCAGGTTCTCCATCTTCAGCAGCACCGGCGCGCCGAGCGAATCGCTGAGCATGCGGGAGAGCTCGATGGGAGTGTGCGAGATCACCCCATCCAGGCTGTCTGCTGCGGCTCTGAACTCGGCCAGGCTCGGGGCGGCGGTCATCGGTTCCTCCTCGGCCGCTCACGCGGCACAGTGCTCCAGATCAGGTCAGCTTGGGGTTCTTCACCGGTGCGCCAGGCACCAGTGCTGATGGTCACGGCGGCGACGTTGACGAACGCGGCCAGCGGCACGGCGAACAACGCGCCGGGGATGCCGGCGATCATCGCACCGCCCGTGACGACGAGAACGACAGCCAGCGGGTGAACCTTCACGGCGGCGCCCATCATGATCGGCTGCAGCACGTGCCCCTCGACCTGCTGCACCAGCAGCACGACACCGAGCATCGCGAGCGCGATCCACCAGCCGTTGTAGACCAGAGCGAGGAACACCGCGAAGGTACCGGTCAGAACCGCTCCGACGATCGGGACGAACGCACCGAGGAACACCAGCACCGCGACGGGGATGGCCAGCGGCACGCCCAGCAGCGCCGCCCCCACGCCGATACCGACCGCGTCGATCGCCGCGACGGCGAGCTGAGTGCGGGCGTAGTTGACGACGGTCGCCCAGCCGTTGGTCGCCGCGGCGTCGACGGCCGGCCGCGCGCGGCGCGGGAAGACCTTCAGCGTCCAGCGCCAGATCCCTCCGCCGTCGGCGAGCAGGCAGATGAGGATGAAGAGCGCGAGCAGTGTTCCAGTGACGATGTGCGCCGCCGTGCCCGTGACCGCGCCGGCCGCATTCCACAGCAGCGAAGCCTGCTCGGTGAGCAAGTTGAGTCCCTGCTGGATGTACCCGTCGATCTGCTCGGCCGAGAGGTGCAGGGGACCATCGACGAGGAACAGGCGGAACTGGTCCAGTGCTTCCTGTGTCTTGGCCTGCACGTCTGGCAGCTGCAGGCGCACCTGCCAGATGACCAGCCAGAAGAGCCCGACGACGATGCCGAGCGTGCCCGCGATGGTGATCGTGATCGCGAGCCACCGGGGAAAGCGAGCGCGCACCATCAGCTGGAAGCCGGGCCACACCAGGGCGGTGATGAGAATGCCGATCATCAGGGGGATCACCAGCAGCTTGAGCAGCATGACCAGCCAGATGAACAGTGCGACGGCCCCGGCGATGACCAGCAGACGCCACGAGTAGGCGGCCGTCACACGCAGCGGCCACGGCACGGCCTCATCGGACTCGATCTGCACGGTTCGATGAGTGGACGGCGGCTCATGACGGAACGGATTGCGGAACCTCGGCCTGGGGTTGTCGCTCATTGTGCAATTCTACGTACGCGCGCCTGAGCGTTCCGGAACCATGTCGGCGGTGCCCGCTAGCCTGGCCGCATGACCCCCACCGGCACGCCGCCGCGCCGCGGCGCGGACACGCTGACAGCATCCGAAGCCCGGCGCATCACGCTCGCGGCGCAGGGATTCTCACGTCGGATGCCCGCGGCCGTCGCCCCCAGGCACTTCCACCGCACGATGGATCGGCTGGGCGTGCTGCAGATCGACTCGGTGAATGTGTTCGCGCGCTCGCATTACATGCCGATGTTCTCGCGGCTGGGTGCGTATCCGACGTCAATGCTGGATCGCACGTTCCTGTCGCGCACCACCCACTACGTCGAGTACCTCGCGCACGAGGCGACGTTCATGCCCGTCGACGACTGGCCGTTGTGGGGATTCCGCATGCGCGGCTGGCAGCAACGGATCTCCTCCCCCGACGAGTGGGGTCACGTGCATACCCGTACCCTCGACTGGGTGCGCGCGGAGTTGCGCGATCGCGGACCGTTGCGTCCCGCCGATCTGCGCGACGACGCACCCCGGGAACGCGGCAGTTGGTGGGACTGGGACGACGCGAAGCTCGCTCTGGAGCATCTGTGGCGGTGCGGCGAGGTCGCGATCGCCGGACGCATCGGGTTCGAACGCCGTTACGGCCTGGCCGAGCAGGTCATCCCGGCCGAGTTGCGCAACACGAACATCGAGCGGGCCGATGCGGTGCGCGAACTGGTGCGCCGCGCTGCGCGCTCGTACGGCGTCGCGACGGTGGCCGATCTCAACGACTACTACCGGCTGCGGGATCAGGCCGGAGTGCGCGCCGCGGTCGACGAGCTCGTCGATTCCGGTGAGCTCGAGCCGGTGTCGGTGCGCGGCTGGGAGCGCGGCGGTCGACCTCTGCCCGCGTGGCGACACCGCGACGCCGTGCTCGCTCGGCGCATCGACCGAGCCGCGCTGCTGACGCCGTTCGATCCGGTGATCTGGTTCCGGGATCGTGCGCTGCGCGTCTTCGATCTCGACTATCGCATCGAGATCTACGTGCCCGCGGCGAAGCGCCGCTACGGCTACTACTCGCTACCTGTTCTGGTCGGTGACCGGATTGTCGCCCGCGTGGATCTGAAGGCCGACCGTGCGGCGTCGGTGTTGCGTGTGCAGTCGGCTTGGTGGGAACCGCACGCCGTCGCCGAGCGCGACGCTCCCCGTGTGGCGGAAGAGTTGGTGCGCGCGGCGCGTTGGCAGGGATTGGAACGTCTGAGCGTCTCGGGCTGGGGCGATGCCTCGGATGCTATCGCGCACGCCCTGCACGGCCAGGAGACGCCGGTTGATCGGCACGAGCACCCGCGTGAAGTGGTCAGCGCGATCTGAAGCTTCTGCTGCCAGAAGAAGAGTGCTGAGTTCGCGGCTCAGAACTGGACGCGCGGCGGTTCGGAGACCGCACCGTCGTCGGCGACCTCGAAGAACTCGCGCTCGTTGAAGCCGATCCCCCGGGCGAACATGTTGTTCGGGAAGACCTTGATCTTCGTATTCAGCTCGCGCACGCCACCGTTGTAGTAGCGACGGGCCGCCTGGATCTTGTCCTCGGTATCGACGAGCGAGTGCTGCAACTGCAGGTAGTTCTGGCTCGCCTGAAGTTGCGGATATGCCTCGGCGACGGCGAACAGGCTGCGCAGCGCCTGCTGCAGGTGACCTTCGGCGACGCCGGCCTCAGCCGGGCCGCTGGCAGAAAGGGTTTCGGCGCGTGCGCGCGTCACTCCTTCGAAGACGGCCTTTTCATGCGCCGCATAACCGCGCACCGTCTCGATGAGGTTGGGGATCAGGTCGGCGCGCCGCTTGAGCTGCACGGTGATGCCGCTCCAGGCCTCGTCGACGCGGACGTTGAGCTGCACCAGCGAGTTGTACGTCGACCAGAGATAGATACCGACGAGCACCAGCACGCCGACGACGATCAGTACCGGCCACAGCCATTCCATGCGGTCCCCCTCTTGGATCGAGATCCATCCTATGCGCCCGTCACTGCACGTCCGCTGGGCGGCACGGTACGTCACGCGCCGAGAATGCGTTCCAGATGCCGGTTGCCGAAGAGTCGCTCGGGATCCAGGCGGTCGCGCAACGCCACGAAGTCGTCGAACCGCGGGTAGCGCTCGCGCAGCTGCTCAGCGCCGAGCGTGTGCAGCTTTCCCCAGTGCGGGCGCCCGCCGTGCTGCAGCATGATCTGTTCGACGGCCTCGAAGTACTCGCGCGGATCGGCACGCCAGTACCGGTGCGCGGCGACATAAGCGCTGGCCCGCCCGCTCGCGGTCGACATCCACAGGTCGTCGGCCGCCGCGAACCTTACCTCGATCGGGAACTCGATGCGCCACCCTCGGTCGTCGATCAGTTGCTGAAGCTCACGGAACGCGGGCACCAGCTGGTCGATGGGGAGGGCGTACTCCATCTCTCGGAAGCGCACGGTGCGACGTTGTGTGAGCACGGTGTGGGAACGGTCGGTGTACTCGCGGTCACCGGTCAGCTGCACGGCAAGCCGGTTGAACCGAGGGGTGATGGCCGGCACCGCCTGCGCCGCGGCGCACACGACGCGGTACACGCCGTTGGACAGCAGCGTCTCATCCACCCACTTGCCGAGGCGCGGGAGCGGCTGTCGTCGTGCCGATTCCGGCAGACGGGTCTGCGTCTTGGTCAGCGCCACCTCGGTGTGCGGGAACCAGTAGAACTCGAAATGATCGTGCGCGACGGCGCGCTCATGCACCGAGGCGAGCACGTCGTCGAGCGGGGCGGGCTCGTCGATCGCTTGCAGGATGAACGCGGGAACGCACTGCAGCGTGACCTCGACGATGATGCCCAGCGCACCGAGACCAAGTGCTGCCGCCGGCAGCAGCTCGGGGTTGTGCGTCTCGTCAATGCGCAGAAACTCCCCCTCCGCCGTGATGAGGGTCAGTCCGCGCACCTGAGTGGCGATCCCGCCGAAGTCTGTGCCGGTGCCGTGCGTTCCCGTCGAGATCGCCCCACTGATCGACTGTCGGTCGATGTCGCCGAGGTTCTCCATCGCGAGACCGTAATGGCGCAGCAGACCCGGGATGCGATGCAGGCGTGTGCCGCCGAGCAGTGTGACCCGTCCGCTGGCGGCATCCGCCGAAACGAGGCCCTGCAGGTCGTCGAGCTCCAGTAGCACGCCGGGGGCGACAGCGATACCGGTGAAGCTGTGACTCGCGCCCACGGCTTTCACCGTCAGGCCTTGCGAGACGGCGGCCTTGACCGCACGTTGCACGCCCTCGGGGGATCGCGGCCGTTCCACGCGCACCGGGCGCACAGTGGCTGAGCGGCCCCAGTTCTGCCAGACTCCCCCGGGTCGCGTCATAGGAAGGCCTTCCCCTCTCCTCGGTACGTCGGGACCTCTCCGATGACGGCCCCGTCGGCGATCACATGGTACGTGTTGATGCGTTCAGCGGGTTCACCGCTCTTCGCGTGCCGGAACCATACCCGGTCGCCGATCCGCAGATCGCCCGCGGCTGTGCCCTGCAACGGCGTCTGCACTTCACCGGCTGCTTCTCTCGGGAGCGTGCGCAGACGCGGAGGCCACACCGGCGCGGGCTGCCGAGAGGCGGCGGCGGGGCCAGAGGCGATCCATCCGCCGCCGAGTACCGTGGCGATCTCGCGCTCTGGCTTTCGCACGACGTCGAACGCGAATGCTGTCGCGGGCGCTGGCGAAAACGACCGATAGCCGTCGAACAGGTGCCCGGCGAGCAGGCCGCTACCGGCCGTCGCCTCGGTCAGGGACTGGTCGCTGCCGGTGAACTCGAGCGAACCGGTTCCCCCGCCGTTGAGGAACTCCAACGGCGCGATACCAAGCAGGACATCCGCGATCTCAGCACGGCGCTGGCGCAGTTCTTCGCGTGAACGCGCCTGCACCATCCGGATCAGCGGAGCATCGGCACCCGCAGCATCACCCTGTCCGGCGATCTGGGCCTCATACATCTGCAACCCGACGAGCCGGAACCCCGGGCGGCGGACGACCTGACGCGCGAACCCGGCGACGTCGGCAGCCGTGTGCAACGGAGACCTACGTACCCCGACGTGCCCGATGGTCGCAGAACGCAAGGACGCATCCACATCGATCGCAACGCGCACCTCGGGACGGCTACCCGGAGCGGCGATGGCATCGATCAGATCGAGATGAGCGATGTCGTCGATCATCAGTGTGATGCGTGAGGCGAGCTTCTCATCCGCGACGAGCGTCGCCAGCCCCGCGCGGTCGACCGTGGGGTACCCGAGCACGATGTCGTCGTGTTCCTGGGCGAGCCACAGCGCCTCGTCCAACGTGAAGGACAGGATGCCGCGATAGCCCGGGATGGCGAGTACGGCATCGAGCACGGCCCGCACGCGCACCGACTTCGTCGCGACGCGGATCGGCAACCCCCCGGCACGGACCAGAAGATCGAGCGCGTTGTACCGCAGCGCATCCTGTTCGATGATCGCGACCGGCGCTGGCAGGTGCGCCGTCGCATCACTCAGCGAGCGCCAATAACGCTCTGGCGACCGCCACGCGGCCGTCTGCGGACGTGCGTCAGCGCGGGCGTCGGCGTTCGGACTCCGTTCAGCGGTGAGGTCGAGCACCCCTCCACCATACGGGGCGATCGCGTCGTCAGAGTGCGAGACCGAGGGCCAGGGCGATGACGCCGAGCAGCGGAATCACGCCCTGCTTCAACGCTGCTCCCGCTTTGTCGGGGCTCGACAGCAGCAGCACAAGGCTCGCGGCGACCATCGAGCCGGTGCCCGTGAACACCAGCGTCGCGCCGACCGTGTGCGCGCCCGCGGCGAAGAACACGGTTCCGAGCATGGTGATGACTGCGAGGAAGAGGTTGTAGAAGCCCTGATTGAACGCGAGCTCCTTCTGCGTCTTGGCCTGCTCGAAGGTGCCGGTGCCGAAGATCTTTCGCGCACGCGGGCTGGTCCACGCGATGGACTCCAGATAGAAGATGAAGACATGCACCAGCGCGGCAGCGGATGCCAAAACGAGCCCTGCAACGATCATGATCGGAGTTCCTTTCCTGTGCCTCCGTGCGGGGCGACCACGTCGGCGCGGCCCCGTACCTGCTTCAACAGACGTTGCAGCGTGCCCAGCGTGCGAGCAGTACACGGCAGCGCGAGCGCTGCTTCGACCACAGCCGTCATGTTGCCGGCAGTGTTCTTCGGCTTCCATATGAGACCACTCACCGCGTCGGCATCGACGCGCAGCAGCTGGACGAGTCCGTCTCGCCCTCCGGCACGCAGCGCGTCGGCGCCGGGGACGACACGATCGTAGAAGACGATCATCTCCCGGTAATGATCGTTGCCGGCTTCGACAGGCGGGAAGTCAGCGATGATCTGCTCGACACGGTCGAGGCTGCGGACCATCACCGCGTCGTCATAGGTCCCGCTCAACAGCTGCCTGACGTGCTGCGCCGTCGCGGCAGGATCTTCTGCGTCGAAGATCACTGTGCCGTTGGATTGAAACGATCTGGCCTGAGCTGCTCCCGCATCGGCGAAGGCGCTAAGAAGCGTGGCCCGGCCGGGGCTTCCCGCGTGCCCCAGGTTCATGTTGCGAAAGAACGCGACAGACTCCATCTGCACACGATAGCGGCAGCCCGCAGAGTTGCGTCACTCCGTGCCCCCACTGGGATTCGAACCCAGACTGAAGCGATTTTAAGTCGCCTGCCTCTGCCGTTGGGCTATAGGGGCGCAGGTCTCAGCCTACCCAGGCCCGAGACACGCAAAGGGCCCGCGCGACATCTCGCGCGGGCCCTGCAGGCGTTCGATCAGAGGGTCAGGCTCCCGCCGCGACCTTCTGCTTCTCAGCCGACGTCTTCTCAGCGTCCTTTGCGGGTGCGTCCTTCACGGCAGCGTCCTTGACCGGTGCCGCAGCGGCCGCCGGGCGCGGGCGTGCCGCGAACTCCTCGAACACCGCGCGCGGCTGCTGCACGGCTTCGAGGTTGACGATGTCGCGGCCGAGCCACAGGTTGTTCCACCAGCCCCACAGCACGCGCCACTTGCGCTCCCACGACGGCATCGCCAGTCCGTGGTATCCGCGGTGCGCGAGCCAGGCGACGAAGCCCTTCAGAGCGATCTTGCCCGACTGGAAGACACCGTTGTACAGGCCGAGACCGGCCACGGCGCCGAGGTTCTTGTGGAAGTACTCGCGGGTGCCTTCGCCGCGCAACACGGCCACCAGGTTCTTCGCGAGCACCTTCGCCTGACGCACGGCGTGCTGGGCGTTCGGCACGCAGTAGCCGCCGACCCCGCCACCCGAGAGGTCCGGCACAGCCGAAACGTCACCGGCGGCCCAGGCACCCTCGACGGGCTCCTCGGCGGTTCCGACGCGCAGGTCTGCACGGGTCTGGATACGGCCGCGCTCTTCGACGGGCAGGTCGCCGCCACGAACGACAGTGGGGTTGGCCATCACGCCGGCCGTCCAGACGATCAGGTCGGTCGGGATGACCTGGCCGGTCGAGAGCTCGACGTTGCCATCGACAGCACCGGTGACCTGAGTGTCGAGGTGAACGTTCGCGCCGCGCTTGGCGAGGTCCTTCAGCACCCACTCGCTGGTCTTCAGCGAGACCTCGGGCATGATCCGGCCCATCGCCTCGATGAGGTGGAAGTGGGTGTCCTCGAACGACAGCTGCGGGTACTTCGCGATCAGCGACGAGGCGAGCGAGCGCAGCTCGGCGAATGCCTCGATACCCGCGAAGCCACCACCAACGACGACAACGGTCAGCAGACGGTCGCGCTCGGGACCGGCCGGCACCGAGGCCGCCTTGTCGAAGTTCGACAGCAGGCGGTCGCGAACGGCGACGGCCTCTTCGATGGTCTTGAGCCCGATGGCGTTGTCGGCGATGCCCGGGATCGGGAACGTACGCGAGACGGCACCGGCGGTGACGACGATCTGGTCGTACGCGAACTCGTACGGCTCGCCGACCAGCGGCGTGATCGTGGCGACCTTGTTCGCGTGGTCGATGCCGGTGACCTTCGCGGTGATCACGTTGGTGCGCTTGAGGTGGCGACGGTGCGCGACGACAGCGTGGCGCGCCTCAATCGAACCGGCGGCGACCTCGGGCAGGAACGGCTGGTACGTCATGTACGGCAGCGGGTCGACCATCGTCACATCAGCTTCACCCTTGCGAAGGTGCTTCTCAAGCTTCCATGCGGTGTAGAAACCTGCGTAGCCTCCACCGACAATCAGAATGCGGGGTGCAGTGCTGTTCTGAGGCACAGGGGGACAACTCCTCGTCGTCAGGGGGTGGGAACGCGTCGACCGCGCTCCGTTCGGATGCGCCGGGCAGCTGCGGTGACGCCAAGCGCTATCAGGATACCAGGCACCGTGAGCGCCAGAAGCGGCAGGGTACCGTATCGCAGTGACTCCGCTGTCGGCAGCAACGGGGTGCCCGCCTCGGTGGGCGGCTCCGGCGGCGGCAACGGCGGGATGGTCACCGGTTCGGTCGTGTCCTGCGGATCCGGCCGATCCGGGGCATCCGCTCGTCGGTACACCCGAACCCACTCCTGCAGGTCTCCCATCGGGTTGCTCTCCACGCGCGGCACCGACGCGGTCACTGCGGCGTGTACGTCGAGCAGCCCGTAACCGTACAGCGGGTCGGGGGTGCGCTGCATTTCGGGCACGGGAACCGCAGTCTTGACGATCCGGTTGATGACGTTGGCGGCATCCAGGTCAGGGTGCGCCGCGCGCACCAGCGCCACGGCGCCGGCCACGATCGGCGCGGCACCGCTGGTGCCGTTCCACCCGACGATCTCGCCGTCCGCCGTGTAGCCGATGAGCGACTCGCTCGGCGCCATCACACCGATGGTGATGCCCTGCGTGGATGCCCCCTGGCTGGCCACACCGGTCTGGTCGACGCCGCCGACGGTGAGCACGCCGGGGATCGTCGCCGGGGCACCGATGATCGTCGTGCCGCTGTCACGGTTGCCCGCTGCGGCGACCACGACGACGTCGTGCTCGTAGGCGTAGAGGAAGGCCTCATCCCAGCTCTTGTCCCAGTCGAGAGTGTTCGTGGTGAACGACAGGTTGATGACATCGGCACCGTTGTCGACCGCCCACTTGATGCCCTCGGCCACCTGGTCGCTGAACGGCACCGTGGCCGATGTGCCAGGAAACCCGAGAGACACCGACAGCAGATCGGCGCGCGGCGCAACACCGATCAAGCCCGTACCGTCGACGTTGCCCGGTGCCGCCGCGATCGAGCCGACCAGCGTGCCGTGGGCCCGGTTGACCACACCGACCGGTGTGCGTCCGTCGTTGGCACCGGCCCCGGACACGTCCGTACCGCCGATGACAGCGTCGCCGAAGATCCCCGCGGCCTCTCCGATACCGGTGTCGAGCACCGCGATGGTGACACCTTCGCCGCGCGTGACCTGCCACGCATCGCGGATCTTCGCACCATCGAGCCAATACTCGGTGGCGCGCACGGGATCCGATGGGTCGTCGGGAATCGGCAGCGGCGCCGGAGTCTCTTCGGTCTCGGCGTCGTGCACCTGCGCGGCGGCCGACTCCCCCGGCACCGCGCCGAGGATCACGGAGCTCGTCATCACCGCGATCGCGGCGATGCCCGACAGCATCCGCCGTGCCGTCATTCCGAGGCGTCCCCTTCGGAAGCCGGAGTGTCATCCGCGTCGCGCAGAGCCGCGCCCGGCGCGGCGCATGCGCACCGCTCGGGCGACCAGCTCGATCGCACCAGCGCTTCGTCACCGATCGGATTGAGACCGGGCCCGGCCGCAAGGGCGTGACCGGCAAGTGCGTGCAGGCACTTCACACGGGTCGGCATGCCACCCGCCGAGATGCCGTCGATCTCGGGGACCTCGCCGAACTGGGCGCGGTCGGCCAGGTACGCCTCGTGTGCACGCTGGTACCCGGCGGCTACGTCCTCGTCCTCATCGAGCATCTGTGCCAGCTCGGGCATCACCTGCGTCGCCTCAAGCGTCGACATGGCTGCGGTGGCCGCAGGATGGGTCAGGTAGTAGAAGGTCGGGAAGGGCGTTCCGTCGTGCAGGCGCGGCGCCGTCGCGACGACGGTCGGGTTTCCGCACACGCAGCGCGCGGCGATACCGACGACACCGCGTGCGGGGCGCCCCAACTGATCGGAGACCACGGCGATCTCGGCGGCGGTCGGTGGCTCAAACGGCGGTCTCGTCACTACTCCAGAGTACGGGAGAGCGCCTGTGTGCCGACTCAGCGCGGGCTGTGTTCCGACGGTGTCCGCCTCCGGCGGCATCACGGGTCAGCGCGCGGGCGTGCCGACGGCGGTCTGTGCCAGCCCGGCGGCGGTCATGCTGCGCAGCAAGTGTGGCATCCAGTCTGCTCCGCGCTGCTGCAGTTCCTCACTGACGTCCTGCTGCGCGGGCGGCAGGTCAGCGGGGTCGAGATCGAAGTCGACGAGGTAGGGCACCTGACCGGGCCTGACGTAGTAGAGCCGTTCACGCGCCTGAGTGGTGATGTACACCGGATCATCCCAGCGCGCCTGCTCGCGCTCGAGCTCGGCGATCTGCTCCTCGGTCAGCTGCACCGAGTGCTCGAGGGCGGCGATCTTCTGGCGCTGGTCGAGGTACGTGCCGATGGTCGGCACGAGCACCCAGGTGCCCAAGACCACGAGTGAGAGCATGATCGCTGCGAAGGCCGAGAGGCGGATGCCGCTGGCCCACTCCCGCACATCGACGGCGCGGTCGGCGAAACGGGTGCGCGTTCTGCGGCTCGACGGGGCGGATGCCGGGGTGCGCGGTGCGTGCTGCGGGCGCGGCTCATCGCTGTGCGGAGACGATGAAGGGGGAGCCGGTCGTCGTGCCATGCTCCCCCTCCTTCGTAGCGTCTCAGTGCGGTATCAGCCGTTCAGCGTCCGCGTGTCTTGGCTCAGCGGCCGAAGCGCGGGAACGCCGATGCACCGGCGAACACCGCGGCGTCACCGAGGTCCTCTTCGATGCGCAGAAGCTGATTGTACTTCGCGACGCGCTCGCTGCGGGCGGGCGCACCGGTCTTGATCTGACCGGCGTTGGTCGCGACAGCGAGGTCGGCGATCGTGGTGTCTTCGGTCTCACCCGAACGGTGCGAGAGCATGGCCGTGTAACCGGAGCGCTGCGCCAGGCTGACCGCGTCGAACGTCTCGGTGAGCGTGCCGATCTGGTTGACCTTCACCAGCAGCGAGTTGCCGACGCCACGGGCGATGCCGTCGGCGAGGCGCTCGGGGTTGGTGACGAACAGGTCGTCTCCGACCAGCTGCACCTTGCTGCCGAGGGCATCCGTGAGCAGCTTCCAGTTGTCCCAGTCGTCCTCGGCCAGCGCGTCCTCGATCGTGACGATCGGGAAGTCGTTGACCAGGCCCTGGTAGTACTCGATCAGCTCGGGGCCGGTCCAGTCCTTGTTGTCGAGGCGGTACACGCCGTCGTTGAAGAACTCGGTCGCGGCGACGTCAAGACCCAGGGCGATGTCCTTGCCCGGAGTGAAGCCCGCCTTCTCGATCGCCTTGATCAGGAACTCCAGGCCCTCGCGGTTGCTGGGCAGGTCGGGAGCGAAGCCGCCCTCGTCGCCGAGACCGGTGGCGTAGCCGGCGGCCTGCAGCTCGCTGCGCAGCACGTGGTAGGTCTCGACGCCCCAGCGCAGCGACTCCGAGTAGGTGTCGGCGCCGATCGGGGCGAGGAAGAACTCCTGCATGTCGATGCCGTTGTCGGCGTGCTCGCCACCGTTGATGACGTTGAACAGCGGAACGGGCAGCACGTGCGCGTTCGGTCCGCCCAGGTAGCGGTACAGCGGCAGGTCGGCCGAATCGGCAGCGGCCTTGGCCACAGCGAGGCTGACGCCGAGGATGGCGTTGGCGCCCACGCGCTTCTTGTTGTCGGTGCCGTCGACCTCGTTGAGGATCTCGTCGACGATGCGCTGCTCGCTCGCCTCAACGCCCTCGATGGCGGGGCCGAGCTCGTCGAGCACAGCCTCGACGGCCTTCAGAACGCCCTTGCCGCCGTAGCGACCCTTGTCGCCGTCGCGCAGCTCGTATGCCTCGAAAGCGCCGGTGGATGCACCGGACGGGACGGCGGCGCGCTGCACGATCCCGTCATCGAGGAGCACCTCCACCTCGACGGTCGGGTTTCCGCGCGAGTCGAGAATCTCGCGTGCGCCTACTGCCTCGATGAGTGCCACAGATGTGCTCCTTTTCAGAGAGGAAAGGTGGTGTGGAGCGACGTCGATCCGTGGCCCAGTCTAACCCGGGGTGCTCAGCCCGCCGGGGACGCATGACGCGGCGCCAGCGATGACACCAGAACCGCCCAGGACGGCCCGGGATCCGCGCCGGGTGGAAAGCGCTGGGCGATCTCGAGCGCGACCAGGCCGTGCGCGAACGCCCATGCGGCCCGCGCCCGCGGGTGATCCTGCACGCTCTCGCCGAACAGGTCGAGCAGTGCGCGCATCGCCCGCTCCTCCGCGCCGGGTTCGAGCTGGGTGCGGTCGAGCGGATGCTGGGTCATCAGACAGTACAGTTGCGGTGCAGCGAGCGCCTGGGCACGGTACACCTCGGCGAATCCCGCCAGCCCGTCAGCGCCCTCCAGTGCAACGCCGAGCCGCACGAAGCCGCGAGAGATGAGCGCGTGCACGATGGCGTCAAGGCCTCGGAAGTGCTTGTACAGGCTCGGCGGTTTGATATCGAGCGCACGGGCGAGTTCACCGATTCCGAAGCGGTCCGCCCCGACGTCTTCGAGCACCCGTTCGGCGACGTCGAGGATCTGCTCGCGGCGAGCGCTCATGCCTGGCACGCGCCGGGCGTCGGCGTACCGGCGACCGATCGAATGTACCCGTCGCGGTCTCGCAGTCCGTAGCCGACGGCACGGTCGACGGCGATGTGTGCCAACCAGGCGAGCCCCATGCCAACGACCACGGCTCCTCCCGGCGCACCTCCGACCACGGGAAGCGTGATCAATGAGCCACCCGCGATGAGCAGCACCGGAAAGCGTGCGAGGTGCAGCATGTTGTACCCCACCACCCGGTCAGGGCGCAGCGCACCCGAACGGGTCGGGTCGAAGGCGCCGATGAGAGCGACATCGGGCAGCAGTGCAAAGGCGATCACCGGACCACCGACGATCCAGCCGTAGTCGACCGATGAGATCACGGACAGCGTGATCGCGGCGGCGGCGAGAGTTCCCCAAAGGATGCGAATGACCATGCGGCTAATGGTATTAGCCGCATGGTCATTCGTCAATCATCGCCGCGTGCGTCCGCGGCAGAGAAGGTCAGCCGATCCGGCCGCGTCGACGGAGGGCGAAGAACGTCACCGCGCCGCCGACGGCGAGCAGGACGCCACCCCCGAGCAGGAGCCCTACCGGGAGGGACGAGCCCGTCGCGGCCAGGTCACCGCTCTCGCCGGGCGACGCGACGTCGGTCGCGACCACCATGATCTCGACGCCTGCGCTCTCACCCGACGCGGCGACGAGGACGATCTCGTGCGCCCCCGGCTCGGTCGTCGCGGGAATCGTGACCGTTGCGGAGAGTTCGCCCGAGGCATCTGCCACCGCCGTGCCCAGAACGACCGGATCGGAGTGCAACTCGATGGTCGCCGCCTCGCCCGCGGCCAGGCCGGATGCCGAGATCGTCACCTCGCCACCGGCAGCGACCGACGACACCGACGTGGTGATCGCGAGCTCTCCGCCATCGCCAGGCTCAGTCGGGTCGGTCGGCTCGGTCGGGTCAGTCGGGTCGGTCGGCTCAGGCGTGGGCTCCGGGTCGACCGGCTCCCCTGCCTCACGACCCAGCGCGAACCGGTCGATGACCCACGGTGAGGTCTCTGGGGTGCGCACGTCGTACGCGTACGAGACGACCTCGTTCGCGGCCGTGTCAAGCATCGCGAACACCGCCAGATCGTTGGACTGCACGAACGGCTGGGGGTCTCCGGTTTCCGTGCGGAACGGCGCGACGTTTGGCACCACGGCCTCAAGGCCGCCCGGGTTGCCCTGCGACAGGTAGTTCGAGGCATCCCAAGGCTCCGGCGGCAGGGGCCTGCTGCGACCGCTCAGCTCGTGATACGCGCCGTAGGAGTTACCGGTATTGCTGGTCTCGAGGTAGTTGACTCCGTTCTCGGAGACGAAACGGTTCCACAGGTGGGAGTGACCGTTGTGCACGAGATCGACGCCGGCGGACTCGAGCAGAGGCGTCAGGTCGTTCAGCAGCATGTTGTTGTCGGGTTCGTACTCGTAGCGCACGCCGACGACCTCGCCCTCGGCGTTGGTCTCTTCGATGCGCGTCGGTTCGGCGAAGTGCGGCATGACGTTGTCACCGAGCCCCTGCGGCCCCTCGTGCAGCATGACGACCCGAAAGCGCGCGTCTTGGAAGTCGTCACTCGCGAGTTCCGCCTCGAGCCATTCGTACTGCTCGCTGCCCTCTTCGAGCGACTCGAACACGAACTCGCCGTAGCCCTGCTCCAGGGGCGCGTCGAGGTTCGCCGCCGCCTCCTGATAGCGGCTGGTCGAGGTGCGCTCCTGCGCGTCGGCCTGCGCGGCGGTGCCCCGCCAGATGCGCGTCGAGTACAGCGAGACGAGCCGGATGTCACCGAAGGTCACCGCGTAGTAAGTCTCGCCGCCGGGTGAGTCATCGGGAAGCGTGAACATCTCCTCGTAGCTGGTCGTGCTGAACGAGTTGTTCTCGATCCACTGCGCTTTCACGTCGGGGTCGGCGGTGGGATTCACGTCCGCGGCGACCTTCTCGTACTCGGCCTCGGCGATCTCCACCGGCACCGGCGCGCCGAACGAGGCCCCGATCTTGGTCTTTCCGTCTACCCGGCCCTGCACCTCGTGGTTGCCGACCGCGGGGAACAGCACGGCGTTCTGCACGATCTCGCCACCGGAGTACTGTTGCACGCCATTGTTGTCGATGCGTCCGCCGTTGCCCTGGAGTGCGGCGAAGAAGGCGCTCCCGCGGGTGTCGTCGAACCACTCCGATGCGCGGTCGGGGTGGTTGACGAGGTCGCCGGCGAGGAACACCGCGTCGATGTCGCCGATCGTCTCGGCCGCCATCTGCAGGTTCGCGGGAGTGTTCGCCATCGCCTGGTGATCGCTCGTGATCAGCACCCGCAGGTCGTCGCCGGCCTGCGGCGACGGCGCGAGCGAGAAGGTGCCTGAGACGACGGTTCCGTCGCCGTCGGTCGAGACGACGCGGTAGTCGACGCGTTCACCGGCGGCGAGCCCTACGACGGCGGCTTCGTGACGCCACACCTCGCGCGCTGCGATGCCGTCCTCGGCAGAGGGCAGGAGGTCTTGCGGCAGGCGCGAGGAGGCGTCCTCGGCAAGTCGCGAGAAGCGGGACGATTCCGCCGCGTAGGCCGTGACACCGGAGAAAGTCACCCCAGTGGCCGCAGCGCGTGCCTGCTCCACGGTCAGCGACGACACGCCCTCACCGACGAGCACGACGTTCCCATCACCTGCGTACTCGGTGGCCCAGACCACTCGCACGCCGTCGGCGGTGGGGAGTTGCAGGAACGGATCGCTCAGCAGCGCGAGATCGCCCACCGGGTCGGTCGTCGGATCCTCGGCTGCGTGGGCAGCCGAGGCGAGCGGCACTGCGAGTGTGGCGCAGAGCAAGGCGCCCAGAGCGACCGTGGAGGTACGCGAGCGGCGTCGGTTCATGGGGTGGAGATCCTTCCGTTTCGGCGCGCGCGATCCTGGCGCGAATCGCGCGGCGCAGGGGGTAGATCTCGGATGCTAGGGACGCGACCTGAACACGAATGCACGCTCGGGTGAACTGCCGGGTGACTCCCCTGGCAGCCGTTCCCGCGTCTTGTGCGTCCCGGTCGTCTCGCTCAGACGACGACGGCGAGTGCGACCCCGTCCCATCCCTTCAGACCGACGGTCTGCAGGGCCGTGGCATCGAAGCGTGGGTCATCTGCCAGCATCCGCAGTCCCGCGCGCGTGCCGACCACCATCGGATCGGTGCTCGACGCGTCGGCGACATCGCCGTTGCGTCCGATGTTGTCGACGATCACGACGGTGCCCGGATGCCCGAGCTTCGCGGCCCAGTCGAGATAGGTGGTGTTCGATTCCTTGTCGGCGTCGATGAACACCAGGTCGAAGCCGCCGACGAGCGTCGGCAACACGTCGGCGGCGCGTCCGATGCGGATGTCGACGCGGTCACCGACCCCGGCCGCGTCGATGCTCGCTCGTGCCACGGCGGCGTTGCCGCTCTCGGCCTCGATCGTGGTCACCCGCCCGCGCTCACCCACGGCGCGGGCCATCCAGATGGTCGAGTAGCCGCCGAGCGTTCCGATCTCGAGCACCCGTTCGGCACCGCTGATGCGTACCAGGAGGTTCAGGAGCTTGCCGGCCACGGGCGCGACCTCGATCTCGGGCATCCCAGCGCCCCGCTGTGCGGCGAGCGCCGCCTCGAGCGCGGGATCGTGCCCGACGAGCGTCTCGGCGAGGTAGTGGTCGACGTCGTGCCAGTTCTGCGGTGTGGATTCGGCCATGCCCTCAGCCAACCCGGCGCGCCGCGCGCGGTCAAGACTCTGCGCTGTGTGGGAAACCCCAGACCGTCCGCGCGGCCGGCTGCGCGCCGCGCCGCGACACACCGATCGGATGCCGGATGGTCTGGGATTTCCGACGGGATCAGGCCACCGGCGGGGCGGGTGGCGCGACCGGCGGGGCGACGGAGGCCCGGGGCTTGGGCTCTGCCAGGTTCGGCTGCTGACGGAACTGGCCGGTCAGCAGCAACACGACGATGATCGCGCCGCCGACGATCCAGCCCGAGACGCCCAGCGCCAGCGACAGGGCCGGGTCGGTGACAGCCCCTGCGGCGAGGAACACGATCGGCAGGCCGGCCGCCGCGTTGAGCGCACCGTGCGCGAACACGGCCGGCCACATCGACGCGCTGCGCAGCCGCAACCACCCCAGCAGGACGCCCCAGACGATGCAACCTGCCGTCATCAGCAACACCCCGGTGATGTCGGTGCGACCGAAGTTGTAGCCGAGCAGAATGACCGGTGCATGCCACACGCCCCAGATCGCGCCGCTGATCAGCAGTGCGGGCCAGGTGCCGTAGCGGCGCAGTGCGGGCACCAGGAATCCCCGCCACCCCAACTCTTCTCCGAAGGCCATCACGGCGTTGATGGTCGCCGCCGCGAACGGGATCGAGGCCAGCTGCACGGCAACCAGCACCCACGCGGGCGGCAGCGGCGTTCCCGCGGGCACCGACGATTCGAGCGTCTGCGCGAATCCGGAGAGCCCGATGAAGTCGGCCGAGAGCCACCCGAGCGCGACCGACAGGAGCATCGCCGCCACGACGACGGCGACCGTGCCGAACAGGCCGATCACCATCATCCACACGACCCGCTTCCCGGGGCGCAACGGCCACATTCCGAGAAACCGCAGCCGCTCGCCCTTCGGAATCGGATGCATCGTGAACATCACGATCAGCAGTGCAAGAGCCGGCGTGAACATCATCAGGGGCAGCAGTACGCCGGTCAGGGGCGAGGCGAGGCCGTCACCCAGCCACAGCGGCAGCGCCACCAGCCAGGCCAGGCCGCAGGCCAGCAGAACGAAGGCGAGGATCGGGCTGAGCCCGATAGTCACCTTCTGACGAGTCGTGGACTGTTGTACAGCATCCATTGTTCTCCTCCGGTTTCACGCCTGCGCCGACCGGGCACGGTCGAGATATGCCTGCAGCGTCGCGGCGCCGACCTCGGCGCCGTCCACGGTCACCACCAGGGTGCGCTTGCCGCGCCGCTGCACCTCGATCGCCGGTCCGGTTCGAAGCACGATACCGTTTCGGCCATCTGTGCTGAGCCGCCATCCCCAGCCGCCGAACTCGGCGAAGGGGTGGCACTGCACGGCGCGCACCGAGACGATCTGCTCAAGCGGCACCTCGATGCGCGGGAATCCGAGGAACGAGCGCACCCGAAGGCCCTCGGCACCGGCCCGCACTCGGAACGACGACATGGCGCCGACGGCGACGCCGATGAGCACGATCACCAACAGCGGGATCCACACGATCTCCGGCGCCTGCACGGCTGTCACCGCAGCGATACCGACCAGCGCGGCGATGCCGACACCCAACGCGATCATCCCCGCACGCGCCATCGACGCGGTCGCCAACCAGACGATCCGCTCCCCCGCCGAGATCGACGCGAGGTGGGCAGGCTGCAGCGCCACAGCCGGCGTCGGATGCACGTCCGGTTGCAGCACCCAACCGGCGGCGGTGAGCACGAGCAGCGCGCTGAACCCGCCGATCACGGTCGGCAGGATCGACCCCGCCTGCGTCGCGTCGTCGAGTCCGCGCTGCATCCAGACCGAGCCGGTGGTGAGAACGGCACTGAAGCCCGACATTCCCAGGGCAACAGCACCGAGCAGACGCGCGCTGCCGCCCCACTGCCCCCGCGCCACGCTGAGCACGGTGATCACCATCAGCACCGGCACGCCGAATCCGAAACCGATCGACAGCCACAGGTACGTCACCGGCGCACCGAAGCCGTCCACACCGCCCGGCCCCCAGTGGGTCGCCGCCGGATCGGGCACGTCGGGCAACCACGCGAGCACAAGCCCGGCCGCGATCGCCGTGAGCATGACAGGCAGCACGAGTCCGACGACGACGAGGGCGCGGCGGGCGCGCCGCAGTTCGTCGTGCCGCACGTCCGTGACGGACAGTTCGGGGGCATCGCTGCTGCGGGAACGGTCGTTCATCGGTTCGTCTCCTTGATGAGGGCGGCGAGGGTGGTGGGCGTGACGCCGAGCCCGACGGCACGGCGCACGAGGGCGGTGATGTCGTCGGCAAGCGCGGCGAGAGGGGCGGCGGATGCTGAGATGACCGCGCCCCGGCCACGACGCAGATCGACAAGACCCTCGTCGCGCAGTTCCTGGTAGGCGCGCAGCACGGTGTGGACGTTGACGTCGGTCGCATCGGCCAACTCGCGCGCCGCCGGCAGACGATCGCCGGGGCGCAGTCGCCCTGCGAGCACGTCACCCCGCACCGACGCCGCGATCTGCTCGAACAGCGGCCGTGGACTCTCGGGGTCGATCCGGATCAACATGAGCACCTCCAACACGTTTATTCTAGTTCAAATAGAACAGTTGTCGATAGTATCCAGCCGATCACGGCCACCAGAGCCTCCCCCGGCAGACTGACCGCATGCGCATGACCCCTCGTCGCCTCGCCCTCGGCATGAGCCTGTGGGCTCCGAACCTCTTCAGCGGCATCCGCGTGCGTCGGTTCTCGGAAGACTGGACGCACGCCACCGTCGAACTGCACGTCAACGTGTTCACCCGCAACTACGTCAAGACGGCCTTCGGCGGATCGATGTCAGCCATGACCGACCCGTACTTCTTCATGCTCGTGATGCACCAGCTCGGTCGCGATTACGTGGTCTGGGACACCCGCGGCGAGATCGAGTTCGTCAAGCCCGGACGCGGCGTGCTGACAGCCCACTTCCACGTGTCGCCTGAGCAGGTGCAGCGTCTGCGCGAGCGCGCGCACGGCGGGGCGAAGGTGCTCGAGTGGTTCGAGACCGAGATCACCGACGCAACCGGCGACACCGTGGCACGCGTGCGGCGCGAGGTGTACGTGCGCGAGAAGAAGCGCGTCACCGACGCCCGCGGCGCGTAGGTCACCGCCCGTTCACCAGACGGTGGGACCATGATCGGATGCCCCTCGCTCGCCGCCTGAACCTCGCCGACGCCATCGCCATCGGACTCGGCTCGATGATCGGTGCCGGCGTGTTCGCCGTCTGGGCACCCGCCCTCGGCGCGGCAGGCTCCGGCATCCTGATCGCCCTCGCGATCGCGGCGTTCGTCGCCTTCGCCAACGCGACTTCGTCGGCACAGCTCGCCGCGGTGCACCCGGTCGCCGGCGGCACCTACGCCTATGCGCGCGCCGAGATCGGCCCCTGGTCGGGGTTCATCGCCGGGTGGTGCTTCGTGATCGGCAAGATCGCCAGCAGCGCTGCGATGGCGATGACCTTCGCCGCCTACGCGGCTCCCGAGGGGTGGCGTGTGCCGGTGGCCGTTCTCGCGGTCGCCGCACTGGTGACCGTGAACTGCTTCGGCATCACGCGTACCGCCCTGCTGACCCGCATCCTGGTGGTGCTCACGCTGCTCGGGCTCGCTGTCGTCACTGCCGCCGGCGCCACCGCCGCCCCGGGCGCGACCCCTGACGCGTTGCCCGACGCCACCCTGTACGGCATCCTGCAGGGCGCCGGTCTGCTCTTCTTCGCCTTCGCCGGCTACGCCCGTATCGCCACCATGGGCGAGGAGGTCACCGACCCGGCCCGCACGATCCCGCGCGCCATCGTGTTCGCCCTCTCGGGCGCAGTCGTCGTCTACGTGGTGATCGGGATCACCGTCGTGTCGACTCTCGGAGCCGACGCGATCGGCAGCGTGCATCCGCTCGCCGATGTCGTCGCCGCCGCGGGCTGGGCAGGCGCAGAACCCGTCGTGCGCGTCGCAGCCGCGACGGCATCGCTCGGGGCTCTGCTGGCTCTGCTGACCGGTATCGGACGCACCACCCTGGCGATGGCGCGCGAACATGACCTGCCGCGATTCCTCGCGCACGTCGACCCGCGATGGCACGTCCCGCGCCGGGCTGAGATCGCGATCGGCCTCGCGGTCATCGGCATCGTGCTGATCGCCGATCTGCGCGGAGCCATCGGTTTCTCATCGTTCGGCGTTCTGCTCTACTACCTGATCGCGAATGCCGCGGCGTTCCGCCAGCACGGCGCTGCGCGCCGCTACCCGCGGTTCCTGCAGGTGATCGGCGCGCTCGGATGCCTCATGCTGGTCAGCACCCTGCCGCTGATCGCCTCCGCGATCGGCACGGTGGTGCTGCTGATCGGCGCGGCGTACCGCGCCGTGCGGTTGCGCGTCGCCGACCAGCGATGACCTGCCTCAGCCGAGCGACTTGACCTCGACCGCGCCGACCACGTCTCCGGCCCGCACCGCGGCGAAGCCGGTGTAGCCGTCGGCCGTCGCGCGCTCCAACAGCGCCTTCATGTTCTTCGGACGGCGCTCCAGACGCACCCGTGCCGCACCACCGTCGCGCAGCAGCGCCGCCTTGTGCGCCAGCAGCTCACCCACCGGAACATCGGCATCGTGCACCAGCACCACCGCCTGCGCGGCCTCGGCCTCGACCTCGGCGACCAGATCGACAATGCGCTCGAACCCGATCGAGAAGCCGACGGCGGGCACCTGCTGGCCGAGGAACCGGCCGATCATGCCGTCATAGCGACCGCCACCGCCGAGCGAGTAGTCGACCGACGGGTGGGCGAGTTCGAAGATCGTGCCCGTGTAGTACCCCATGCCCCGCACGAGGAAGGGGTCGTAGACCAGCGGCGGCTCGCCGGCATCCGGACGCGCGGCACTGACCGCCTCGCCGAGTGAGACCAGGTGCGCGACGATCTCGTCGGGGGCCCCCTCGGGAAGTGCCTTGCGGATCTGCCGCTCGCCGTACGGGTTGTACTCCATGGTCTGCGGACGCGTCAGGAACGCTTCGAACGCGTCGACCGCCGCGGCGGTGACCCCGCGATCGCGCAGCTCGGCGGCGACACCCGTGGGTCCGATCTTGTCGAGCTTGTCGATCGTGATCAGCACACCGGGGCGCTCATCCTCGCTGAAACCGAACGAATCCAGCATCCAGTCCAGCGCGCGCCGGTCGTTCACGCGCACGATGCCGCCTTCGAGGCCCAGAGCGTCGATCGTGTCGATCGACGCGACGATGAGCTCGGCCTCGGCGCGAGCGGTCTCATCGCCCATGATGTCGATGTCGCACTGCACGAACTGGCGGTAGCGGCCCTTCTGCGGGCGCTCGGCGCGCCACACCGGCCCGATCTGGATCGAGCGGAAGACGCCGGGCAGCTGACCGCGGTTGGTCGCGTAGAAACGCGCCAGCGGCACCGTCAGGTCGTAGCGCAACCCGAGATCGCTGAGCGCCGCCGGGTTATCGGCCGCGGCACGAATGCCCTCGGCATCGAGCCCACGGCGCAGGATGCTGTACGACAGCTTCTCGTTGTCGCCGCCGATTCCGGCATGCAGACGCGCATGCTCCTCGACCACCGGCGTCTCGATCTCGTCGAAGCCGTGCGCACGATAGCGCTCGCGGATGACGGCGAGCACACGCTCGCGACGGGCCTTGTCAGCGGGGAGGAAATCGCGCATTCCGCGCGGCGGGTTCACAGTTGCCACGGGTCTATCTTTCCAGGTCTGCGGCCGAGCGCGTCAGCCGCCCGACTCGGCGGCGCGCACGTCGTTCTCGAGAACACGCAGGCGCTCGCGCAGGGCACGCTCGGCGTCCCATCCGTTCGCGCGGGCGTGGGCGACCAGCGACAGCAGCGCGTCGCCGAGGTCGGCCTCGGATGCCGGCAGCGGCGCCGGCTCGTCGCGGGGGTGTTTCGTCTCGGTCGCTGCGTTCGCTCGCTCAACGACCGGGTGAACGCGCCCGAGCACCTTCTGTGCTCGCGCCAGCACAGGCATCCCTGCGGGAATCCCGTCGAGCACGCTGCGACGCGCGTGCTTCTCGGCGGCCTTCGCCGCGTTCCAGTGCACCAGCACCTCTTCGGGCGTCTCAGCGATGGCATCCGAGAAGACGTGCGGATGCCGGCGCACCATCTTCTCGGTGAGGCCGCGCGCGACGTCGTCGATGTCGAAAGCGCCGTCCTGCGCGGCGATGGCCGCGTGGAACAGGACCTGCCAGAGCAGATCCCCGAGCTCTTCGCGCAGGTCTGCGCCGTCGCCGGTCTCGACCGCCTCGATGACCTCGTGCGATTCCTCGATGAGGTACGGCACGAGGTCGCGATGCGTGATCTGCTGAGACCACACGCACCGCGCGCGCACCTGCCGCATCGTCTCGGCGGCAGCGCGCAGCGGGTCCGAAAGGTGCGACGGGTCGGTCATGGGTGTCTCCTCAGTCGAGAATGGCGACCGTGGCGCGACGGTAGTGGCGCGCGCGCCACGAGACGATGAAGCCCGACAGCACCAGTGCGATCAGCGAACCGCCGAGCACGCCGAGGATCGCCTCGTCGCGCACGAGCTCGTCGCCGGCGAACGCGAGGTTGGCCAGCAGCAGCGACACGGTGAAGCCGATACCGCCCAGCGCACCGGCGGCGAGCAGATCGGGCAGCTCCAGTGCGGGCGGCGTGCCCTTGGGGCGGATGCGCATGGCGATCCATCCGAACAGACCGATGCCGATGATCTTGCCCACGGGCAGGGCCACCAGAATGCCCCAGAACGCGGGCGAGAGCTGGCTGGGCGCCACCTGCGGGATCACCACGAACGCCGCGACGAACGCGAACAGCGGCAGGATGACCCCGTTCACCGTCGGTTCGAGACCGTGCCGCACCTGCTCGGCCGGCGCCGGCGACATGACGAGCCCCAGCAGCACACCCGCGATCGTCGCGTGGATGCCCGACGAGGCGACCAGTCCCCACGTAGCGACGGCGATGACGCCCATGACCACGGCGATGCCCGACGAGCCGTTCTTGGCCACGATGCGGCTGAGCACGCCGAACCCGATCACGCCGACGGCGGCGAGCCCCAGCTGCACCCAGTTGACGTCGTGCGCGAACAGCACCGCGATGAAGACGATGCCGATGATGTCGTCGAGGATCGCCAGTGCAAGAAGGAAGACGCGCACCGACGTGGGCAGCCCCTTGCCGAACATCGCGAGTACGCCGAGCGCAAAGGCGATATCGGTGGCCGTCGGAATGGGCCAGCCGCCCGCCGTCGCGGGCTCTGCCCCGGCGATCAGCAGGTAGACGGCGATCGGCACGAGCACGCCACCGGTCGCGGCGATCGCCGGCTGCACAGCCTTGCGGGGCGAGTCGAGCTCACCGTGGGTGAGTTCGTAGCGCAGCTCGATGGCGACGACGAAGAAGAACACCGCCAGCAGTCCGTCCGACACCCAGTGGGCGATCGACAGGTCGAGTGCCGTACCCGGGATCGCGATGTGCGCGTCGAGGACGGCACCGATCGCATCGTGCGTGGGCAGGTTCGCCAGCAGCAGTCCGAGCCCGGCGGCGATCAGCAGGAGCGCCGCGGGAAACTGCTGTCCGCGGAGGGGGTTGTCTGAAATGCGCATCGCGTCCATCGTAGGCGGCGTGTGTCACGTGGCGCGGGCGACATCCACGACGGGGATACTCTCGAAGAATGTCCCCCGAGCCTACGAACACCGAAGCCATCCGCGTCATCACCCGCTTCGAGGCATCGAACGGCATCCCCGAGGCGATGCGCGCCGACGTGCGCATGCTGGGCGGGCTGCTGGGTCAGGTGCTGCGCGAATCCGGCACTCCCGGACTGTACGAGGACGTCGAGCGCCTGCGCCTGGCGACGATCCAGGCCGCGGATGCCGACAGCACCGACGCCTTCGAACGCGCCGCATCCATCGCCGACGCGTTCACGATCGAACGCGCCGATGAGGTCGCCCGCGCCTTCACCTGCTACTTCCACCTGGTGAACCTCGCCGAGGAGCACCAGCGCGTCCGCGTGCTGCGGGAACGCGCCGGACAGCCCGGTCGCGAGGACGTCGCCGACACCGTCGCCACCGCCTACGCCCGGCTGCGTGCAGAGATCGGAGAGGATGCCGCCCGCGAGCGCCTCGCCGACCTGCGCTTCCACCCCGTCTTCACCGCGCACCCGACCGAGGCTCGTCGCCGGGCGGTATCGGGCAGCATCCGCCGCCTCTCCGACCTGCTCGGGCAGCACGATCTGGCCAGCCCCGGCGGCTCCGAACAGCGCCGCGCCGTGCGTCGGATGCTGGAAGAGATCGACACCCTGTGGCGCACCGCGCCCCTGCGGGCTGAGAAACCCACCCCCACCGACGAGGTGCGCACCGTGATGGGCGTCTTCGACGAGACGCTGTTCACCACCGTCCCTCACGTGTACCGCCGGATCGACGACGCTCTGCGCGGCGAGGGCTCCGGATCGAGCGCCCCCGTGGTGCCCGCGTTCGTGCGGATCGGTTCGTGGGTCGGCGGCGACCGCGACGGGAACCCGTTCGTGACCGCTTCGGTCACCCGTGAGGCGGCCGAGATCGCCTCGGAGCACGTGCTGCGCGGCCTGGAGCGCGCGATCGAGCGCATCGGTCGCACCCTGACGCTCGATGCCGAGAGCACGCCTCCGACCGCCGAGGTGACCGATCTCTGGGATGCCTTCGCACGAGACCACGCCGACGCGGCGGCCGAGATCGCCAAGCGCTCGCCCGGCGAACCGCACCGCCGTGCCATGTTCGCGGTCGTTCACCGCGTACACGCCACCCGCGTCGAGACCGAGAGCGCCTACGCCGCTCCCGAAGAGCTGCTGACCGATCTGCGTGCCGTGCAGAGCTCACTCGCAGCATCCGGGGCCCGCCGACACGCGTTCGGAGGCCTGCAGCACCTGATCTGGCAGGTCGAGACCTACGGCTTCCACCTCACCGAGCTCGAGGTGCGCCAGCACTCGCAGGTACACGCCGAGGCGCTCGCAGAGCTCGACGCCGGCGCCGAGCTGAGCGAGCGCACGCAGGAGGTCCTGGAGGTCTTCCGCGCGATCGCCGACATCCAGCGCCGCCACGGGCTGCGCGCCGCGGGCCGCTACGTCGTCTCGTTCACCCGTTCGGCCGACGACCTCGCCGCCGTGCACCGGCTCGCCCACTACGCTCTCGGCGACCAGGCTCCCGTGCTCGACGTCGTTCCGCTGTTCGAGACCTTCGCCGACCTGCAGGCGGCGCCCGGCATCATGGCCGAGGTCGTGCAGCAGCCCGCGTTCCGCGCGCGACTGGACGAGACCGGCAACCGACTCGAAGTCATGCTGGGCTACTCGGACTCCTCCAAGGACGTCGGTCCGGTCGCCGCGAACCTGGCACTGTACGAAGCGCAGCGCGACATCGCGCAGTGGGCCGTGGAATCGGGCATCCGACTCACCCTCTTCCACGGTCGCGGCGGCGCCCTCGGGCGCGGCGGCGGACCGGCGAACTCGGCGATCCTCGCCCAGCCGCCGCACTCCGTCGACGGCCGCTTCAAGCTCACCGAGCAGGGAGAGGTGATCTTCGCCCGCTACGGCGAACCGGCCATCGCCATGCGACACATCGACCAGGTCGCCGCGGCGACGCTGCTGGCGTCATCGCCCAGCGTCGAGCAGCGCACCAGCGGCGCCGCCGAACGCTTCGCCGGCATCGCCAAGGTGATGGACGTCGCCTCGCGCGAGCGATTCTTCTCACTGGTGGGCGCCGACGGCTTTGCCCCGTGGTTCGCCACCGTCACCCCGATGGAAGAGATCGGTCTGCTCGCCCTCGGCTCCCGCCCGGCCCGCCGCGGCCTGTCGGTCGAGTCGCTCGAAGACCTGCGGGCGATCCCGTGGGTGTTCGCCTGGACGCAGGCGCGCATCAACCTGGCCGGCTGGTTCGGACTCGGAACGGCACTGCAGGCCGTCGGAGACGAGCAGGCGCTGGTCGAGGCCTACCGCGAATGGCCGTTGCTGCGCACCATGATCGACAACGTCGCCATGAGCCTCGCCAAGACCGACGAACGCATCGCCGCCGAGTACCTGTCGCTCGGCGACCGCGACGACCTCGCCGGCATCGTGCTCGACGAACTGCGACTGACACGGGAGTGGGTGGTCCGTCTGACCGGTGGCGAGCAGCTGCTGGCCGACAAGCCGATCCTGCAGCGCGCCGTCCAGCTGCGCACGCCCTACGTCGATGCCCTCTCGTTGCTGCAGTTGCGCGCGCTGCGCGCCCTGCGCGCCGACGCAGATGCCCCCGCCGCCGACCCGGAGCTGCAGCGCCTGCTGCTGCTCTCAGTCAGCGGAGTCGCCGCCGGTCTGCAGAACACCGGCTGACAGCATCCGCCGCGTCTTGTCGTCGGTACCAGCGGATCTCGCGCGTTAGAGTGAGATCTCTGCCTGATCCGGCGACGCATCACGCGACACGATCGCATACATCACATCCCCCGTCAGAAAGCTCCCCCGCGTGACCGATACCACTGCCGATTTCCACCCGCTCAACGTTGCCGCTCAGCCCGTCTTCGACGCCGTGCTGCACGTCAACCCCAACGAGCCGGAGTTCCACCAGGCAGTGCACGAGGTGCTGCACTCCATCGGCCCGGTGCTCGAGCGCCGTCCCGAGTACTTGGACAAGGGTGTGCTCGACCGCATGGTCGAGCCCGAGCGGCAGATCATCTTCCGAGTGCCGTGGATGGACGACTCGGGCAAGCTGCAGGTGAACCGCGGCTACCGCGTGCAGTACTCCTCGGTGCTCGGCCCCTATAAGGGCGGCCTGCGCTTCCACCCGTCGGTGAACATCTCGATCATCAAGTTCCTCGGATTCGAGCAGATCTTCAAGAACGCGCTGACCGGTCAGGGCATCGGCGGCGGCAAGGGCGGCTCGAACTTCGACCCGCACGGCAAGAGCGACGCCGAGGTCATGCGCTTCTGCCAGTCGTTCATGAACGAGCTGTTCCGCCACATCGGCGAGCACACCGATGTGCCCGCGGGCGACATCGGCGTCGGCGGCCGCGAGATCGGCTACATGTACGGCATGTATCGCAAGATCACCAACCGCGCCGAGACGGGAATCCTCACCGGCAAGGGCATCGGTTGGGGCGGCGCGCAGGTGCGCACCGAGGCGACCGGTTACGGTGCCGTGTTCTTCGTGCAAGAGATGCTCGCGGTGCACGGCGAGAGCCTTGAGGGCAAGCGCGTCGCCGTCTCGGGCTCCGGCAACGTCGCGATCTACGCGATCGAGAAGGCCACCCAGCTCGGCGCGCGTGCGGTGACGGCATCCGACTCGTCGGGCTACATCGTCGACGACGCGGGAATCGATCTGGGGCTGCTGCGCCAGATCAAGGAGGTCGAGCGCGGTCGCATCATCGAGTACGCCAAGCGTCGCCCCGGCACCCGCTTCGTGGAACGCGGAAACGTCTGGGAGACCCCGGTCGACATCGCGATCCCGGCCGCCACGCAGAACGAGCTGAACCTCGAGTCGGCGCAGATGCTCATCGCCAACGGCGTGCGCGCCGTCGCCGAGGGAGCCAACATGCCGTGCACGCCTGAGGCCGTCGGCGCCTTCCAGGATTCCGATGTGCTGTTCGCCCCGGGCAAGGCCGCGAATGCCGGTGGCGTTGCGACGTCGGCGCTGGAGATGAGCCAGAACGCCTCGCGTCAGCGCTGGAACTTCGCCGACAGCGAGCAGAAGCTGCGCGACATCATGGCCGACATCCACGATGCGTCGTTCCGCGCCGCCGAGCGCTACGGCACCCCCGGCGACTACGTCGCGGGCGCCAACATCGCGGGCTTCGAGCGCGTCGCCGACGCGATGCTCGCCCAGGGCGTGATCTAACCCCCACTCCCCCGTCTATCTGTCACAAAGCCCTGGAATTCCGGCCGAATTCCGGGGCTTTGTGACAAATAGACGGATGCCGGAGGGCGGACGCCGCGGTCAGAGCCTGTGGTCGTCGGCGTGGCGGGCCAGTGACGTGCCGTAGCGCTCAGTGAGCTGCACCATGAGGTCAGGGGTGTCGCGGTCAACGCCGAACACGTGCCCGGGAAAGTCGAGCTCGGGCATCGCCGCGGCGATCTCATCGGCCTGGTCGGGTGAGAACAACCGCACGGGGTCGCCAACTGCCACCCATCCGATCGGAACGACGGTTCCCTCGGGCAGCACGGCCCGGCGCTGCACGATCGCATTGACCCGGATCTCGCAACGTGCCCCCACGATCGCCCCGTTGAACACCCGCGCACCCGAGGCGAAGAACACCTCTTCACCGACGGTCGCGCCGGCGATACTGGCCAGGGTGCCCACCAGGGTGTGATCCCCGATATGCACGGCGTTGGCGGCCGTGGCACGAATCAACGCATTCTCCATCACGATCACGTACTCGCCCAGTGTGATGGGCCCGCCTTCCGCCGTGATCACGGCGCCGTGCAGCACCTGGCAGTTCGGTCCGATCTCGACATCGCCCGAGATCACAGCGGTCGGCGCCACGACGGCGGTGTCGTGGATGCGGGGCCGAGCCCCGAGGTGCTCGTACATCATGCGGCCAGACTAGCGTTCCGCGGGCGGTGTTCCGAGGCCAGCTGCTAACGTGAGGCCCATGCAATGCGACTGAGTCTTCTCTGATCCCCTCCGCCGCGCACACGGCGGTCCGTTCTGGCAGAAAGACCCGCACATGCAGCATCCACTCTTGGGGCGTTCAGCCCTGGTCACCGGCGCTTCCCGACGCAAGGGCATCGGCTACGCCACCGCCCGCGAGCTCGCCGCCCTCGGGGCGAGCGTGTTCATCCATCACTTCCAGCCGCACGACGACGAACAGCCGTGGGGCGCCGACGAACTGGGCGCGGTGCGCGACGGCATCCGCGCGGCGCTCGTCCCCGGCGCCACCTTCGGTGATCTTCATGCCGACCTGCGCGACCCGACCGCCATCGATGCACTGCTCGACGCGGCCACGAGCCTGACCGGCTCGCTGGACACCCTGGTGTGCAATCAGGCGCTCAGTGGCAGCGACGGCAGCATTTTCGACATGACGGCAGACAGCCTGGATGCGCACTGGCACACGAACGCGCGGGCATCGCTGCTGCTCACCGCCGGCTTTGCGCGGCGGGTGCGCGCACACCTCGGACATTCGGATGCTACGGGCGCGAGTCCCGGCGATCGCACGACCTCAGCGCGACCGTTCGAGAAGCCCACCGGCCACGTGGTCTGGATGACCTCCGGCCAGCTCGACGGGCCGATGCGCGGCGAAGTCGCGTACGCCACCAGCAAAGCCGCACTGGCCGGGATCACCAAGACAGTGGCGGCCGAACTGCTGGATGTCGGCATCGTGCTGAACACCGTGAACCCCGGCCCGGTGAACACCGGCTATCTCGACGCCGACACGACCGATCGTGATCTGGACTGGGTGCCCGGGTTTCTCGCATCCACCCCGTTCGGACGTTTCGGGCGCCCCGATGACCCGGCCCGACTCATCGCGTGGCTGTGCAGCGATGCGGGTTCGTGGGTGGTCGGGCAGGTGCTCACCAGCGACGGCGGCTTCACGCTGCGCTGAGGCGGCGCCTACGCCGACGCAGCACAAGGCGCCCTTGCCCGGAGGTGATCGTCCGAACAAGGGCGCCTCGACGAGTGGCTCAGCGGGCGCGCAGCACCGCCGGCAGCACGATGTGTGCCTCGGGGATCATGCCCGGGGTGACGCGCTTGCGGAAGATCCAGTAGCTCCAGGCCTGGTAGAGCAGGATGACCGGCAGAGCGACGACGGCGACCACCGTCATCACGCCCAGGGTGTACGAGCCGTTGGCGGCGTTCCAGACGGTGAGGTCGAACGCCGAGTCGACGGTCGATGGCAGCACCAGCGGGAACATGCCCGCGAAGATCGCACCGGCGCCGAACAGACCGAACCCGGCGTAGCCGACGAAGGCGTAGCCCTCGTTGCGCTTGCGGGCGGCCACCCAGCCGAGCACCGCCGAGACGACGGCGAGCGCGATGAACACCCAGGCGAGGATGCTGCCACCGTGCGCGATCTGCACCCAGATCGCCCAGAGCGCGGCCGGCACCAGGCACAGCGGCGCCCAGCGAGCAGCGAACCGGCCGGCCCTCTCGCGCACGGGCCCGTCGGCCTTGAGACCGAGGAAGGTGGCGGCGTGGGCCAGCGAGAAGCCGACCACGGCGAGTCCGCCGAGCACGGCGGTCGGGGTGAGCCAGACGAACGGTCCGCCCACGCGGTCGCCGTTGCCGTCGATCGGCAGTCCGATGGAGGTCAGCGCGAGCGCCGCACCGATGCAGAACGCGACGATGAGCGAACCGAGGCCGATCATCCAGGTCCAGAACGTGCGCCAGCCTTCGGTGTGGATCTTGCCGCGGTACTCGATACCGACCGCTCGCACGATCAGGCCCACCAAGGCGATGGTCAACGGTACGTACAGCGTCGAGAACAACGAGGCGTACCAGGCCGGGAACGCGGCGAACATCGCCGCGCCGGCGGTGATCAGCCACACCTCGTTGCCGTCCCAGACCGGGCCGATGGTGTTGAGCATGACCCGACGGTCACGCTCGGAGCGCGTGGAGAAGCTCATGTGCATGCCGACACCGAGGTCGAAGCCTTCGAGCAGCAGGTAGCCGATCCACAGAACGGCGATGGCGATGAACCAGACGACGGGAAGCGGTTCCATTTCGATGTTCCTCTCGAGTCAGCCGGTCAGTACGCGAACGCGAGCACGTCGTCTCGCTTCTCGTCGCCGTCGGGGTCGTCACCGTGGCCGTCACCGGCCGCGAGCTCGGGCATGGAGGCCGCGACACCGCCGCGGATGTATTTGACCATCAGGTATCCCTCGATCACGAGCATGATGCCGTACACGAGCGTCAGGGTGATGACCGAGAACAGCATCTCGCCCGCTGTGACTCCGGGAGAGACGGCCGCCGCGGTGAACATGAACACGCCGTCAACGCCGGTCGGGTCGGGGTTGGGCGCCACGACGAAGGGCTGGCGTCCGAGCTCGGTGAAGATCCAGCCCGCGATGTTCGCGGCGAACGGGGCGACGATGCCGAGCAGCGCCAGGCGCATGATCCAGGGAGAGCGGGGCACGGTGCCGCGGCGGGTGAGCCAGAGGGCGACGACGCCGCCCAGCGCGACGATGCCACCGAGTCCGATCATGAGGCGGAAGCCCCAGTAGGTCACCCACATCACGGGCACGTAGTTGACTTCGGCTCCCGCGTGGATGCCGTAGAGCTCGTCGTCGGGGATGGTCGCGCCGTACTGGTCGATGTACGTGGGTTCGAGGTCGCTGATGCCGGGCATGTCGGCACCCCATTCACCGGTGCCGAGGAAGCCGAGCACGCCGGGGATCTCGATGAGCGTGACGACGTCGGAGCAGTCGGTCGAGCCGGGGTCACCGAGCGACAGCACCGAGAACGACGAACCGGTGTGGCAGGCGGCCTCTGCGGCGGCCATCTTCATGGGCTGCTGTTCGTACATGAGCTTGCCCTGGATGTCGCCGGTCACGACGGTGCCGAGGAAGCCGGCGATCGCGACGATGGCACCGACGCGCAGCGACCAGATCCACACACCGTGGTCGGTGCGGTCACGCCCGGGGACGCCCTGGGCCTCTCCGACGACGACGTTGCCGGCGTCATCGACCGTGTCGATGCCGTCGTGACGACGACGCCACAGGTGGTACCACGAGATGCCGAGCAAGAACATGCCCGCCACGACCAGGGCCCCCAGAATGGTGTGCGTGTACGCGGCGAGGGCGGTGTTGTTGGTAAGCACTGCCCAGACGTCGGTCATGACCGGGCGTCCGTCATCGCCGAGCTCCACGCCGACGGGGTGCTGCATCCAGGAGTTGGCGACGATGATGAAGAAGGCCGAGATCCACGAGCCGATCACGGCGCACCACAGTGCTGCGAGGTGGAGCCCCTTGCGCAGGCGGCCCCAGCCGAAGATCCAGATGCCGAGGAAGGTCGACTCGACGAAGAACGCCAGCAGACCCTCCATGGCCAGCGGTGCACCGAAGACGTCGCCGACGAAGCGGGAGTACTCGCTCCACGCCATGCCGAACTGGAACTCCTGGACGAGTCCTGTCGCGACGCCGACGATGAAGTTGATCAGGTAGACCTTGCCCCAGAACTTGGTCATACGCAGGAACTTCTCATCGCCCGTGCGGACCCACCGGGTCTGCATGATCGCCACCATGAGGCCCAGCCCAAGCGTGAGCGGGACCATCAGGAAGTGATAGACGGTTGTGATTCCGAACTGCCATCTTGCGATGTCGAGCACGTCCACGCGGTGTCTCCTTCTGGATGCGGAATGCGATCGGCTCTACCGACCTCTTGAATTCTACGACACGTAGAACTATTTCGACGAAGCATAGAACAAATTCGACAGCAGGTAGAATCAAAGTCACCCATACGTCGCGAAAGGGAAGGAGGACGACATGGGAACGCTGGGAGAACTGGAGCGGGCCGTCATGGATGCCCTCTGGGACGCGAACGGGGCGCAAAGCGCCTATGACGTGCAGCACACCCTCGAGGAGCGCGGTCGCACGCTCGCCGCAACGACCCTTCTGACCGTGCTGTCACGCCTCGAGAAGAAGGGGTTCGTGGCATCCGACCGCTCCGCCCGCCCGCACCGTTACACCGCGCTCGCCTCGCGCGCCGACCACGTCGCTGAGCTCATGCACTCGGTACTGGGAGACGCCCGCGATCGCACGGCTGTGCTGGAGCGCTTCGTCGGCGGCGTGTCGACCGAGGATGCCGCGGTACTGCGCCAACTACTCGGACGCGCGAGCTGAGCCTGTGCCGCTGCCGCTGGCGACCGCGGTGCTGAACGCCGCCGACCCGACGCTCGACGGTGCGCTGGTGATCCCTCACGAGGTCATCGTCGCGGGTGCCGTGGTGCTGGGAGCCATCGCGATCGCCCTCGCCTGGCCGGTACCGGTAGCGCTCTCGCGCGCCGGCTGGCCGATGCGCGCCCCTGTCATCACGCTGCTGCTGTGGCAGGGCATCGGGCTCGTCGGCGGCCTGTCGATGATCGGTGCGCTGGCGTTGACCGGCTATGCCGCACTGCCGCAGCACCCCTGGCTCGCGGCTGTCCCCGCGATGCTGTTCACGGCATACCTGCTGGTGCACCTCGGCGTGACGGTCGTGCAGGTGACCCGCCAGCGCCGACGCCACCTCGCGCTGCTCGAACTGCTCACCTCACCGCATCCGACGCGGGCCCGCACGCGCGTGATCGACGACGCGGTCCCGGTGGCCTACTGCCTGCCCAATGGAACGGGCTCGGTGACCGTACTGTCGCAGGGTCTGCTCGACCGGCTCGACCCCGACGAGCTCGTCGCGGTGATCGCGCATGAGCGCGCGCACGTCGAGCAGCGCCACGACCTGCTGTTGCTCGCCTTCCGTGCCTGGCGGTCGGCGCTGCCGTGGTTCCCGACCGCCGCGCGCGCCGAGGTCGAGGTCGCCGCCCTCGTCGAGATGCTCGCCGACGATCACGCTCGCCGCGAGGTGCGCGATGAGGTTCTCGCCCGTGCGATCCTGCAGGTCGGCGCCGGCGGGATCAACGGCGGCGCCGTCGCCGAGCAACCGGTCTCGGGCTCGATGCGGGTCAGCGACCGTTTCCGCCGCCTCGCCTCCTGACGCATCCGCGCGAAGGGCCGTTAGCCGACGCGCTCGACGATCGGCCGCGAGATCGTCTCGCTGCTCAGACGCACGACCGAGTCCCCCGGCTGCCGGTCGGCCGCGCGGTGCGAGACGAGCATCACGATGCGATCGGTCGTCGCCGCGCGCACGTCGGCCATCATCGCCGCCGCCGTGGGCTCGTCCAGGTGCGCGGTCGGCTCGTCGAGCAGGATGACATCCGCCCGGGTGAGCAGGGCACGCGCCACAGCGAGCCGCTGGCGCTCCCCACCCGACAGGGCCGACCCGCCCGCGCCGACGCGCGTGTCGAGCCCGTCGGAGAGCCCGTCGAGCAGGCGCGTGAGTCCGGCCCGTTCCAGCGCCTGTTGCATGAGGGCGTCATCGGGCGCGTCGTCGCGCGACCGTGACAGCAGCAGATTGCCCCGCAGCGTCGAGTCGAACACATAGGCGTCCTGCGGGCACCAGGCCACGCGGTCTCGCCACCCGCGCTCATCCAGTTGCGTGAGGGGGTACTCCCCCGCGCGGATGCTGCCCGCTTCAACCGGCAGCGACCCCATCACGGCCGAGAGGATGGTCGACTTCCCGGATCCGGAGGGCCCGTCGATCACCAGCCACCGTCCACGTTCGGCGGCACCGCTGATGTCCTGCACCGCGGGCGTCGCCGCTCCGGCGTAGCGGATGGTGATGTGCTCCAACCCGACCCGGGCGATCTCGCCGGGGCTCTGCGCGCCCCACTCGGCCACGGGTGCGGGCCGCAGGATCGGATCGAGACGGCGGATCAGCGCACGCAGCGTGGGCGTGCGCTGCACCGCCGACACCAGTTCGGCGAGCGGCTCGAGCACACCGAGCGCGAGCAGGGCGATCACCGACACCAGTTCGGCGGGGACGCCGGGCGACAGCACGGGAACCAGCACGGCGAGGATCGCGGTGGCGGCGGTCACCACCGCCGCTCCCAGCCCCGCCGACCAGGCGGCGCGCCGCTCGGCGTCAGCGAGTTCGTCGGCGGCGGCGTTCAGGTCATCCAGCGCGTGCCGGGCGACACCGTTGCCGCGCAGGTCGTCGGCGGCGGATGCCAGTGCCGAGGTGCCGCGCACGATCGCCGATCTGGCGGCGATGCGCGCGGTGCCGGCGCGTCGCTCTCCGGCGATGGCGAGCACGGATGCCAGCGCGACCGCACCGAGCAGCACGAGTGCGACGAGCATGGTCAGGTGCGGGGTGACGTATGCCGTGGTGATGATCGTTCCGGCGATCACCAGCAGCCCGGCGCCGATCGGCGGGATCACCCGCGGAAGCTGATCACGCAGATCATCGGCGAGGGTGACGAGGTAGTCGAGGGGCGCGCCCCCTTCGAGCAGGCGGCGCGAGCCGGCGCCGCGCGCCGCGATCGCCTTCCACAGGCGCAGGCGAAGGTCGTCAACGACGAGGAACGCCGCCCGGTGCGTGACGAGTCGTTCGGCGTAGCGGCCGGCTGCCCGCCCGATACCGAAGGCACGGACGGCGACGATGGCGACGAGCAGGTACATGATGTACTCCTCGACGCTGGCGCGCACGATCAGCCATCCCGACACGGCGGTGAGCGCCGCGGCAAGTCCGGCCGCGAGTGCGGCGAGGCCGACCGCGCCGGCCCAGAGCCAGGCGTGCGGGCGCAACAGCGAGCGCAGCGTGAGGCCGCGCCGGCCGGGCTGACTCCGCGGGGGCGCGGTGGCGCCCTCCGCAGAGGATGCGCCGGTCGCCCCCGGGACAGATGCCACGGGAAGTGCTTCCGCAGAATCGGATGCCACAGAATCGGATGCCACAGACGCGGATGCCGGGGTGTTCTGCGCTGCGCCGAGCACCGGCGATACGGCCGAATCGTCCTCGGTCGAGACGACCGGCACCCGCTGTGTCGCCAGGGCCAGAGTCTCGGCCTCATGGCTGGCGAAGACGACGGTGCACCGGTCGGCGCGGCGCAGCACCGCCCGGCGCACGCGCTCGGCGGAGTCGCTGTCAAGGTGTGCGGTGGGCTCATCCAGAACGAGCAGTCGAGCCCCGGCATCCACTCGCGCCAGCGCTCGCGCGACCGCGAGGCGACGCAACTCGCCGGGGCTCAGCTCGGCGACGGCGGCATCGGCGAGAGCCCCCAATCCCAGCTCGTCCAACCCGGCCGGCCCGGCACCGTACAGGGCGAGCTCATCGCGGGGCGTCGCAGCGAAGGCGCGCGGTGCCTGCGGCGCCCACGCGACGGCATCCGCCGTGATGCCCTCGATGGCGCCCGAGACCTCGGTGTCGACGGGCAGCACCCCGGCGAGCGCGCCCAGCAGCGTCGACTTGCCGGCACCGCTGGGACCGGTGACGGCGACGATCCCGGTCAGTTCGGCGGTGACGCTTCGCAGCGCGGGTTCGGTGCGGCCGGCGTAGCGCACGGCGAGTGCGTCCAGGTGGATGGCGTCAGCATCCGCCGTCGCGGTGCGCGCATCGCGCGCGAACGGACGCGCGAGCAGCGCCTTGGCGCGGTCGAGCGCAGACAGTCCGTCCTGCGAGGCGTGGAACGCCGTACCGACGTCGCGCAGAGCCTGAAAGCACTCCGGCGCGAGGATCAGGGCGAGCAGTGCCGGCTCGAGCTCCATCGTGCCGTTGAGCAGCCGCAGTCCGAGGAACACGGCGACGATCGCCACCGAGATCGTCGCGATCAGTTCCAGGGCGAGCGCCGAGAGAAAGGCCCAGCGCAGTGTCTCTTCGGTGCGCGCACGGTAGCGGCTCTGGATGCCGTCCAGCGCGCGGGTCTGCTCATCGATGCGCCCGAGCCCGACGAGCACGGGCAGGCCGCGCGCGAGCTCGGTGAGATGGTCGGCGAGGCGGGTCAGGGCGTTGAGAGCAGCGTCCGTGCGCTGCTGCGTGTGCTTTCCGATCAGCACCATGAACAGCGGCACCAGCGGCACCGTGAGCACGATGATGAGAGCGCTCAGCCAGTCGGCGCCCAAGATGCGCAGGCCCACCAGCAGTGGGATGACGGCGGCCGATACGAGAGCCGGCAGCGACTGCGTGTAGTAGTCGTCGAGATCGTCGAGCGCGTCGGATGCCAGCACGGCCGTGCCCCCGCCGGCGCGGTCGCCCGCGGCGATGCGGCGCCAGATCTGCCGACGCAGGTCGCGCTTGACGGCGGTCGCGACGCGGCGCGCGACGACGGTGGTGGCCCATTCCCCTCCGGTGCGCAGCAGTACGCCGGCCAGGCCGAGCACCAGGACGAGTTGCACGGTCGACGGCGCGAGCCCGCCCGACGCGAGCCCGGCGATACCACGGGCGACGGCCTCGGCGATCAGCACGAGTCCGGCCGCGCGTGCGGCGGCGAGCACGCCCAGGCTGTACAACGAGCGCTTCGGCACGGGCCCGAGATCGGGGCGGCGGAAGCCGGGGGCCTGAGCGGCTCGGGCCGCTTCAAGGGCCCACGGGTCGTTCGGGATCGGCTGTACGCTCACGCGACGATTCTACAGTGCGTAGAAATCACGTCCCGGCCGGTATGTTCATGCCTCACCGACCTCGGCGAGCGCGCTCACCAACGCGCGCGTGCTGCTCTCGGGGGCATCCCACGTGACGACGTGGCCCGCGCCAGGGACGATTCTCTCGGCCACACCCTCGAACGCCGCCCAAGCCGGCATCGCCGTAGCGATGTTGCCGGTGCTGTCCCGCGCACCGCGGATCAGAGCGAGCGGCACCGGGGTGCGGTACTGCGGATCGGGATCGGCGAAGGATGCCGTGGCGCGCCACACGTCCATGAAGCGCTTCTTCGGCATCCGATGGAAAATCCGTTCGATCTCTTCGACGGCGCCGGGCTCGACCGCCGACGCCCTCGCCATGACCCGCGGCAATCGTGACGCGGGGATCAGCGCCAGCACCGGGGCCGCGAGCGCGAGCGCGAAGCGCTCCCGCCCGGTGAGAGGCCCGGCGTTCCAGGTCGCGTCGACGACGATCAGCCCGCCCGCGCGCTCCGGATGCTCGCGCACGAACGCCTGCGCGAGATTGCCGCCCAGCGAGTGCCCCACGAGCACGGGCCGATCGAGTTCCAGGGTCTCCAGGAGTGCCATGAGGTCGGCGAGGGCATCCGCCGCGGTGAAGCGCACCCCGGTACCCAGCTCGGAATCGCCATGACCGCGCAGGTCGCACAGCACGACGCGGTGCCCCATCGCGATGGCCGCGTGCGCCTGCGCGCGGAACATCGTGTGGTCCATGCCCGCACCGTGCAGCAGCACCACTGCGCGCCCACGTCCGCCGCTGTCGTGAAAACGCACTTCCGCGCCGGGACGGTGCAGCGTGCGATCGACGGCGATCATGCTCCGACCGTAGACCACGCCCGACCGGCCATACCAGCCCTAGCCGGCGGTTGCGGCTTTCACGGGTTCGGGGAACATCGCGGTGAACAGGTTCCCGACCCAGTCGATGAGCTGATCGGTCTGATCCGAACCCGCATCAGCGGTCGGCATCGGCACGACAAGCGCCTCTCCCCCGCCCACGAGCTTGGCCTTCGGATACAGCCGCTGCAGACGCACCTTCATCGAGTCCTCGAAGCGTGCCGGGGCGATGCGCAGGTTGGAGCCCATCGCGACGACATCCGACAGGCCGGCCTTCGCCGCACGGCGACGCAGCCGCGCCACTTTCACCAGCGTCGACACCTCGTCGGGGAACGCCCCGTACCGGTCGACCAGCTCTTCGACGACCAGATCGATCGCATCGTCGGCCGCCCCCGCACCGGCCGCGGCCGACAGCTTCTGGTAGGCCTCCAGGCGCAGGCGCTCACTGTCGATGTAGTACTCGGGGATGCGCGCGTCGACGGGCAGTTCAAGACGCAGTTCGGTCTCGCCCGAGGTGTCCTCGCCGCGGAACGTCGCCACGGCCTCGCCGATCATGCGCAGGTACAGGTCGAATCCGACACCGGCGATGTGACCGGCCTGCTCGGCGCCCAGGAGGTTTCCGGCACCGCGCAGCTCGAGGTCCTTCAGCGCGACCTGCATACCCGAACCGAGGTCGTTGTTGACGGCGATGGTCTGCAGGCGATCGGCGGCCGTCTCGCTGAGCGGCTTAACGTCGTCGTACAGGAAGTATGCGTAGGCGCGCTCGCGTCCGCGACCCACGCGACCACGCAGCTGATGCAACTGCGACAGACCGTACTTGTCGGCGCGGTCGATGATGATCGTGTTGGCGTTGGAGATGTCGAGACCGGTCTCGATGATCGTGGTCGAGACGAGCACGTCGTACTTGCGCTCCCAGAAGTCGTCGACGACCTGCTCGAGCTGGTGCTCGCCCATCTTGCCGTGTGCGACGGCGATGCGTGCCTCGGGCACCAACTCGGCGAGCTCGGCCGCGACCCGCTGAATCGACTGCACGCGGTTGTGCACGAAGAACACCTGACCCTCGCGCAGAATCTCGCGGCGGATCGCCGCCGCGATCTGCTTGTCGCTGCGCGCCCCGACGAACGACAGGATCGGATGCCGGTCCTCGGGCGGCGTCTGCAGAGTCGACATCTCGCGGATGCCGGTGACGGCCATCTCGAGCGTGCGTGGGATCGGCGTGGCGCTCATGGCGAGGATGTCGACGTTCGTCTTCATCTTCTTGAGGGCATCCTTGTGCTCGACGCCGAAGCGCTGCTCCTCGTCGATGATCATCAGACCGAGGTCCTTGAAGATCACCTGATCGGTGAGCACACGATGCGTGCCGATGACCATGTCGACCGAACCGTCGACGAGTCCCTGCAGGGTGAGCCGGGCCTCTTTGTCGGTCTGGAAACGCGACAGGGGGCGCACCTTGACCGGGAATCCGGCGAAACGCTCGGTGAACGTCTCAAGGTGCTGCTTGACCAGCAGCGTGGTCGGCACGAGCATGGCGACCTGCTTGCCCTCCTGGATCGCCTTGAAGGCAGCACGGACGGCGACCTCGGTCTTACCGAAGCCCACATCGCCCGACAGCAGACGGTCCATCGGGATCGGCCGTTCCATATCGGCCTTGATCTCATCGATCGTCTGCAACTGGTCGTGGGTCTCGGCGAACGGGAAGGCCTCTTCGAGTTCGCGCTGCCAGGGCGTGTCGGGGCCGAAGGCGTGCCCCTTCGCGCTCATGCGCGCCGAGTAAAGCTTCACCAGTTCGACGGCGATGTCGCGTACCGCGCGGCGCGCCTTGCCCTTGGCCGCGGCCCAGTCACTCCCGCCCATCTTCGACAGCGTCGGGGCTTCGCCGCCGACGTACTTCGAGAGCAGATCGAGCTGATCGGTGGGCACGAACAACTTGTCGCCCGGGTAGCCGCGCTTGGCAGGCGCGTACTCGAGCACCAGATAGTCACGTGTGGTCTTGACGGCGTTGCGGCCGCCGCTGGACACCTCGCGCTGCGCCATCTCGACGAAGCGCCCGATGCCGTGCGTGGCATGCACCACGTGGTCGCCGGGCTTCAGCTGCAGCGGATCGACGACGTTGCGACGACGCGACGCCAGCTTCTTGACCATCCGCTGATCGCCGCCGACGGTGCGGCCGTAGAACTCGTTATCGGTGAGCACGGCGAGCCGGGCATCCGGCACCTGGAATCCCGACTCGATCGTCGCGGCGGCGATCGACGCCACACCACCCTCGGGGGCGTCGACGAGATCGTCGACGATGCGCGCGGCGAGCCCGCGGTCGCTGAGCACGTCGCGCGCCCGCTCGACCAGCCCCTGCCCCGAGGCGACGATGACCACGCGCCACTTCTCGGCGAGCTTGGATTCGACGAACGCGATCGCCCCGTCGACGTTGCCGTGGAATGACGGGATCACCGACGAGTCGAGGTTGGCGGCATCGTCGTCATCGGTCGCGAACGGGCTCAGCCGCCACCACACGCCGTCCCGGTCACGGACGATCTCACGCAGCCGGGCCAGCGAGATGAAATCACCAGCGCCGAGGTCGATCGGAGCCGAGGCGCCCGAGGTCGCCGCGCTCCACGCCGCATCCAGGAACTCGCGGTTCGTCTCGCCCAGATTCTGCGCCCGCGCGCTGGCGCGCTCGGGGTCGATCACGGCCGTGGCAGACCCTGCGGGCAGGTACTCGGCAAGCGTCACCAACGGGCCGGCGACAGCCGGCAGCAGCGACTCCATCCCCTCGACCGGAATGCCCTCCGACATCTTCTCGAGCATTCCGCCGATCGCCGGGAACCCCGCCACCAGGGCGCCCGCGCGCTCGCGCACCTCAGCGGTCAGCAGCAGCTCACGGCTCGCGGGCAGCGACACCCCGGCGACATCGCCGGGTAGTGACCGCTGGTCGGCGACCGAGAACGCGCGGATCTGGTCGATCTCATCACCGAAGAACTCCACCCGCACCGGGTGGTCAGCGGTGGGCGGGAAGACGTCGAGGATGCCACCGCGCACCGCGAACTCACCACGGCGCGACACCATGTCGACCCGCGTGTAGGCACGCTCGACCAACTGCTCGACAGCGCCTTCGAGCTCGAGTCCGCGACCGCCCACGGCGAGTTCCAACGGCGCTGCGTCGCCCAGGTTCGCGGCCAACGGCTGCAGTGCGGCGCGCACCGACGCGACCACGACGAGCGGCTTCTCCCCACTCCAGGTGGTGATGCGGCGCAGCGTCTCCAAGCGCCGCCCGACGGTGTCGGGGCTGGGGCTCAGGCGCTCGTGCGGCAGGGTCTCCCACGCGGGGAAGGTCAGCACCTCAGCATCGGCGAGGTAGGCCTCCAGCGCCGTCGCGACCGACTCCGCGCGCCGGCCCGTGGGGGTGACGATGAGAGCGGATGCCGGTTTGCCGGACGCTGCGCGTTTGTGCAGCAGTCCCGCCACGATCGGCACGTCGAGTCCGTCGACGGCGGAGATATCGGCATCGGTCTGCGCCCAGGTGAGGGCGTCACGGTACAGGTTCGCCTCTTCCAAGGCGCGCAGAATCCCCGGAACAGTCACCGGAGAAGTCTACGCGGAGCGCCGACATCGCGGGCATCCGACGTCAGCGCGGGCATCCGCCCTCGCCGGCAGCGCACGCTGTCAGCGCGGCCCGATCGCCTCGGGGTCCGCCCCCGACGCCGACCGAGGGCGCCGCGTCGCGCGGAACCCCTCGACTGCGAGGATCGCCAGGGCGACCGCGAGGATGCCGTAGACCAGGGCATCCGCTCCCTGCATCCGCTCTCCCAGCAACAGCGCCACCCCGACGAGCATCACCGGCTCGGCGTAGCCGAGGAGCCCGAACACCGGCATCGACAGCAGCGACGACGCACCCAGGTAGAACGTCATCGCCACGGCACTGCCCACACCGATCGCGGCGAGCGCCGCGACCTCTACCGCGGTCGGCTGCATCGGCTCGGCCAGCGCCAGCAGCGCCACCGCGAGCGGCGACAGCAACGCGGTCTCAAGACCGAAGACCATCGCACCGTCGAGCCCGAACCGCTGGCGCAACACGAAGTACACCGTGTAGGGAATGCAGACCATGAGCGTCACCCACGACAGGGCAGGCGTGGCGATCAACTTGACGGCGACCGCGACGGCGGCCAAACCGACGACGACCCACTGCGCCGTGCTGACGTGCGCGTGCAGCAGAAAGCGGCCGCCGAGCACGAGACAGATCGGCAACAGCAGGAACCCCAACGCGGTATCGAGGCCGTGCCCGTGCATCGGCGCCCACATGAACAACCACAGCTGTGCACCGACGATCGCGGCCAGCAGCAGGCTCAGCAGGGGCATCCACCACCGCGTGCGCAGTCGGCGCCACAGCACCGCGACGGCGCGACGGGCCGCGGGATGCAGCAGCGCCGCGGCGTAGCAGACGGCGGTGAGCAGCACGCGCCAGGCGAAGACGACCTCGGCGGACGAGCTGACGAAACCGGCGAGGTAGAACATGCCGGCGAAGATGGTCGATGCCAGCAGCGAGAACAGCACGCCTCGCGGCGATGACCGCTGCACGACCACGGCTCGTCCTCCCCTGATAACGGCTGACAGCCGCGTTCCTGATTCTACTCGCGCGCCCGCTACGCTGGCGCGATGGAACCGGTGGCCCTGCGCACAGAACGACTCGTCCTCAGCATCCCGACCGAGGCCGACGCCGACGCGATCACCGCGGGCTGTCAAGACCCCGAGGTGCCGCGCTGGACGACCATCCCCAGCCCGTACTCGCGGCAGAACGCCGTCGAGTTCATCGACCTCGTCAGTGGATGGTGGGCCGATGGCGTCGAGACGGTGTGGGCGATCCGCAAGGACGGCGAGCTGGCCGGCATGGTCGGGCTGCACCGGATCACGACGCATCCGCACGGCGGAGAGGCCGAGATCGGCTACTGGGGTATCGCGGCCTTCCGTGGCCAGGGCATCATGACCGAGGCCGCCCGCGCCGTCGTCGACTTCGCGTTCGACGAGTTGAAGCTGGCCCGGCTTGCCTGGCGCGCAGTCGTCGGCAACACCCCGTCGGCCCGCACGGCGCGGGCGCTCGGCTTCCGCTACGAGGGGCTGGTGCGGCAGGGCCTGACGAGTCCACGTGGGCGTGACGACGGCTGGGTGGCCGGCTTGCTGGCATCCGACGATCGCACCCCCGTGCCCTGGCCGGTGCTCTCCTCCTGAGGTGCTCTCCCCCTCCCCACGAGGGGTCAAGAAACGCGCAGTCCGGGCGTGCGCACGCGACATTTGTTGACCCCTCGTGCGCTGACGCTCTCCCCTGTGGCTCCCTCCTCCCACGAGGGGTCAAAAAATGCGCAGTTGGGGCGTGCGCACACGACATTTCTTGACCCCTCGTGGGGAGGCACGTGAGGAGGTGAAGGGGGTCTCGACGCGTGTCGGCGGGGCGTGCCAGGATGACCGCATGCCCGAAATGCCGGAGGTGCAGGGACTGGTCGACTTCCTCGGCGAGCGCGCCACGGGGCGAGCGATAACGCGCGCGAGCGTCTCGGCGATCGCCGCACTGAAGACCTTCGACCCACCGATCACGGCGCTGCAGGGCGCCATGATCACGGGCGCTGCCCGGCACGGAAAGTTCATCGACCTCGCACTCGGCGATCAGCTGCACCTCGTCGTCCATTTGGCGAAGGCGGGCTGGCTGCGGTGGTACGAGAACCTGCCCACGACTCTCATCAAACCGGGCAAGAGTCCGATAGCCCTGCGCATCGCGCTCGACGACGGCAGCGGGTTCGATCTGACCGAGGCGGGCACGAAGAAGTCGCTCGCCGTCTCGGTGGTGCGCGATCCGCTCGATGTGCCCGGCATCGCGCGCCTGGGCCCCGACCCGCTCGACCCGGCGTTCACGCGGGAGGCGTTCGCGGCCGTGTTGGCCGGCCGCCGCACGCAGATCAAGGGGCTGCTGCGCGATCAGGGTCTGATCGCGGGCATCGGCAATGCCTACAGCGATGAGATTCTGCATGCCGCGAAGATGTCGCCGTACGCACCCGCGGCGAACCTGGACGACGCCGATGTCGATCGGCTGTACGAGGCGATGCAGACTACTCTGCGCACGGCGATCGACGAGGCCGCCGGAAAACCCCCGGCCGATCTGAAGGATACGAAGCGGTCGGGCTTCCGGGTGCACGCACGACGAGGGCAGGCCTGCCCCGTCTGCGCAGACGAGGTGCGCAGTGTGTTCTTCGCCGACCGCAGCCTGGAGTACTGCCCGACGTGCCAGACGGGCGGCAAGGTGCTCGCCGACCGGCGCCTGTCGCGGCTGTTGAAATGAGAACCCCGGAATGTTGATTCGCGGGAATGCAATCGCACGCGCGGCGTTGAGTAGACTCTGAGCATCAACGTGCTCCGGGGTCGGTGAGAATCCGAACCGGCGGTGACAGTCCGCGAACGCCTGGCGACAGGCGCCGATCCGGTGAAAATCCGGAACCGACGGTGATGCGAGCGAAGCTCGCTAGTCCGGAAGAGAGGCAGCACGAGCAACGCGTGTGCGCGTTCGCTGCCGTCCCCGGAATCCCAGAGAAGGATGACCGATGGCAGTGACCGAGACCGAGCGCACCGCGATGCGCCGCGCGCTCGAGATCGCGACGAGCGGCCCGCGCGGACTGAACCCGCAGGTGGGTGCGGTCATCCTCTCCCCCTCCGGTGAGACGCTCGCCGAGGGCTGGCACCGCGGCGCCGGCACGGCGCACGCCGAAGTCGACGCGCTCTCGAAGCTGACAGCGGATGCCGCCCGCGGGGCCACCGCCGTGGTCACTCTCGAACCCTGCAACCACACCGGTCGCACCGGCCCGTGCGCACAGGCGCTGATTGATGCCGGAGTCACGCGTGTCGTTTACGCGCTCGACGATCCGGGCGCCGAGTCCAGTGGTGGCGCTGAACGGTTGCGCACCGCCGGTATCGAGGTGGTGTCGGGCGAGCAGGCCGGCGCTGCCCACGACCTCATCACCGACTGGCTGGAGCTGCAACGGCTGGGCCGCCCACACGTCACTGTGAAGTGGGCGCAGAGTCTGGACGGCCGGGCCGCGGCATCCGATGGCACCAGCCAGTGGATCACCGGACCCGAGGCGCGTGCTGACCTGCACCGACGTCGCGCGGCGGCCGACGCGATCGTCGTCGGCACCGGAACCGTGCTCGCGGACGACCCCGCGCTCACCGCACGCGACGGCGATGCCCTGCACACCCGCCAGCCGGTGCCGGTCGTGATCGGAACGCGGCCGACACCTTCGGATGCCACCGTGCACCGGCATCCGCACGCTCCTCTGTTCTTCGCCACGCACGACGTCACCGCCGTCGTCGCCGCGCTCGGCGAACGCGGCGTGCAGCGCGTGTTCGTGGAGGGCGGACCGACGCTCGCCAGCGCGTTCGTCGCCGCGGGCCTGGCCGACAGTGTGCTCGCCTACATCGCCCCTGTGCTGCTGGGCGGGGACCGCCTGGCACTGACCGATATCGGCGTCGCCACGATCGGCGACGCCCGCCGCCTTCGGGTCGATGAGTGGATTCCGCTCGGCGCCGACCTGCTCGCCGTGGCGCGTCCCGTCGCCACGCGCGTCGACTCTGTCTCCCCACCGGAAGGAAGCTGATGTTCACCGGAATCATCGAAGAGATCGGCGAGATCGCCGCGATCGCGCCCTCGGGCGACGGTTGGCGTCTCACCGTGCGCGCTCCCAAGGCCGCATCGGATGCCGTCCATGGCGAGTCCATCGCGGTGAGCGGCGTGTGCTTGACGGTCGTCGGCTCGACCGAGGACACGTTCGACGCCGATGTGATGCGGCAGACGCTCGATGTGTCGGCGATCGCCGACGCACAGGTCGGCACCCGGGTGAACATCGAGAAGGCGATGCCAGTGGGTGCGCGTCTGGGCGGACACATCGTGCAGGGACACGTCGATGGCATCGGCACAGTGGCCGAGGTGCGTCCCGGCGCCGAGTGGCGGGTGCTGCGCATCGGCCTGCCCGCCGAGCTCGCACCGCTGGTGGTCGACAAGGGGTCGATCGGCGTGGCCGGCACGTCGCTCACCGTGAGCGCCGTGAGCGAGCCCTCAGCCGCCACGGACGGGCACTGGTTCGAGGTGTCGCTGATCCCCGAGACCTTGGATGCCACCACGCTCGGCGCGCTCGAAGCGGGCGACACCGTGAACCTCGAGACCGACATCCTCGCCCGACACGTCGAACGCCTGCTGGCGTTCCGTTCCCACCCGGAAGGAGGCTCGCGATGAGCCTTTCCCCCATCTCCGACGCGCTCGACGCGCTGCGCGCCGGCCGCCCGGTGATCGTCGCCGACGACGAGAACCGCGAGAACGAGGGCGACATCATCATCTCGGCCGAGCTCGCCACCCCCGAGGTGATGGCGTGGATGGTGCGCTGGACGTCGGGGCTGATCTGCGCGCCGATGCCGGCCGACCTCGCCGATCACCTGAACCTGCCGCCGATGGTCGAGGCCAATGAAGATGCCCGGTCGACGGCGTACACCGTCAGCGTGGATGCTGCCGAAGGCGTGACCACCGGAATCAGCGCGCACGATCGCGCACTCACTCTGAACGTGCTGGCCAACCCCGACTCGATCAGTTCGAGCATCATCCGCCCCGGTCACATCTTGCCGTTGCGCGCGGTGGACGGCGGCGTGCGCGAGCGCGCGGGGCACACCGAGGCCGCCGTCGAACTGATGCGCATGGCCGGTCTGCGACCGGTCGGCGCGATCGCCGAGGTCGTCGACGAGGACGGCAGCATGATGCGCCTGCCCGGTCTGCTCGAGCTCGGTGCTCGCGACAATGTTCCGGTGATCACGATCGAGCAGATGATCGCGCATCTCGACAAGCATGAGCCGCTCGACGCCGATGCACCGCACACCCCGCACCGTCGGGTGAGCCTGCGCGCTGACGCCACCGTGCCCACCGCGCACGGCACGTTCCGCATGCTCGCGTACAAGGACCGCGTCACGGGCACCGATCACCTCGCCATCGTCTCGGGCACGCTCGGTGAGACGGCTCTGGTGCGGGTGCACTCGGAGTGCCTGTCGGGTGAGGCGTTCGGTTCGTTGAAGTGCGAGTGCGGCCCGCAGCTGCAGTCGGCGCTCGATCGCATCGACGACGAGGGCGGTGTGGTCATCTACATGCGCGGTCATGAGGGCCGCGGCATCGGGCTGATCAACAAGCTGCGCGCCTACAGCCTGCAGGAGGAGGGCCTCGACACGGTCGACGCCAATCTCGCCCTCGGTCTGCCGGCCGACGCCCGCGACTACGCGGCAGCCGCCGGCATCCTCACCGACCTCGGTGTCTCGCGTGTGCGCCTGCTGACCAACAACAGCGACAAGGTGAACAAGCTGCGCGAACTCGGACTCGATATCGTCGAGCAGGTGCCGCTGATCGTCGGAGTCGGCCCCAACAACCACCAGTACCTCGAGACCAAGCGCGACCGCATGGGCCACATCATCGGCGAAGCCGAGCTGGCCGAGGCGCTCGCGCAGGGAAAGGACCACGCATGAGCCACGCCGGAGCCCCCGCCGCCGCACCCATCGACGGAAGCGGTCTTCGCATCGTCGTGATCGCAGGCACCTGGCACGAGACGATCTCGAACGGCCTGATCGCCGGAGCCCAGCGCGTGCTGGATGCCGCCGGAGCCGAGCACTCGCTGGTGCGCGTGCCGGGCTCGTTCGAGCTCGCAGTCGCCGCGCAGGCCGCCTTCGCCGGTGGTGCGGATGCCGTCGTCGCGCTCGGCGTGATCATCCGCGGTGGCACCCCGCACTTCGAGTACGTCTCGGCGGCAGCCACCGATGGACTGAACCGGGTATCGCTGGATGCCGGCAAGCCGGTCGGCTTCGGACTGCTCACCCTGGACGACGAGCAGCAGGGCCTCGACCGGGCAGGACTGGAAGGCTCGAAGGAGGACAAGGGCGCCGAGGCCGCGGATGCTGCCGTGCGCACTGCTCTGGTGGTGCGGGAGCTGCGCGGCTGATACGCGCCGCGTAGCAGATCCCACTCTCTTTCGCGGATGGCTACTCTGGGGTCATGGAGACCCTGCGGCACATCGTTGTATTCATCCACCTGATCGGTTTCGCCGTGCTGTTCGGCGCCTGGGCCGTGCAGGCCTTCGGCGGCAAGCGCGAAGTGACCCGTCTGATGCACATCGGCATCTCGATTGCGGCTGTGGCGGGGCTCGCTCTCGCCGCCCCCTGGGGCATGCCCGAAGGCGCCGAGCTCAACCACATGAAGATCGGCGTCAAGCTGGTCATCCTGCTGGTCATCGGCGCGTTCCTGGGCATCGGCCAGGCGCGCCAGAAGAAGCACGGCGCGGTTCCGCCCGCTCTGTTCTGGGGCATCGGCATCCTGACGCTGACGAACGCGGGACTCGCCGTCCTCTGGTGATCCGCTGAGCGCGGCTGTAGCCCCGGAGCGCCCGACGCTCCGGGGCTACAGCTATGCCTCGGTAACATCCGTGTCGTGTGGCATCCGGTGGCCGCGACCCCCACTAGGCTCGATCCAACGCCGATTTCGCGCGCATCGATGAGGCTGACGCGCGCGCCCGGTGAGCACAACGTCTTGTACTCGCCCCCTTCGGCGAACTCCCCTGCAATCCGTGTGCCTCGCTGATTGGAATCCCCATGCGCAAGCTGCTCAGTTCTGCTGTTTTCCTGTCCGCTTCCGTTCTGGTGCTCGCCGGCTGCAGTAGCAGCGACACCGGCGGCGGCGCATCGGCCGAGGGTCTGAAGGGCTCGGGCAGCGGTGACAGCTGCGTCATCGACGCGACCGTCCCCGTGGGTGCTGCGCTCAGCCTGACCGGTGGGGCGGCGAGCTACGGCGAGTCGCAGCAGATGGGTCTCGAGCTCGCGCTGGAGCACCTCAACGAGAAGGACGGCGTCGCATACGATCTCACCGTCGAGGACGACGGCACCGACCCGCGCCAGGCCATCAGCGTCTTCGAGGGCTTCGTCTCGGCGGGATCGAGCGCCATCATCGGCCCGACCCTGTCGAACACGGCGTTCCAGGCGCAGCCCATCGCGCAGGAGTCCGGCGTTCCCGTGCTCGCGATCTCGAACACCGCCACGGGCATCACCGCACAGGGTGACTTCGTCTTCCGCGACTCGCTCACCGAGGCTCAGGTGATCCCGCAGACGATCGCCGCCGCCAAGCAGAACCTGGGCCTTGAGAAGGTCGTCGTGATGTACAGCAACGACGACGCGTTCACCGAGTCGGGTGTCGAGGTCATGCAGTCGGCGCTGGATGACGAGGGCGTCGAGGTGCTCGACACGCTCACGTTCTCGGTCAAGGACACCGACTTCCGCAGCCTGCTGACGGCCGCGAAGCAGCAGAACCCGGATGCCATCGTCGTCTCGGCCCTGATCGAGGCGGCTATCCCGCTGGTGACCCAGGCGCGCGAGCTGGGCATCGACCAGCCGATCATCGGCGGCAACGGCTTCAACAACCCGCAGCTGATGGCTGATGCCGGCGAGGCCGCCGAGGGCGTCATCGTGGGTGCCGCGTGGAACTCCGCGTCGGACAGCCCCGAGAACACCGCTTTCATGGCCGACTTCGAAGAGAAGTTCGGTTCGGCTCCCGACCAGTTCGCCGCGCAGGCGTACTCGGGGCTGCTGGTCATCGACCACGCCGTGCGCACCAACTGCTCGGGCGAGCGTTCCGACGTGCAGTCGGGCCTGACCCAGGTGACCGACCTGGCGACGCCGCTCGGCGCGATCAGCATCAACAGCGACCGCGACGCCGAGCACCCGGCCGTCGTGCAGATCGTGAAGGACGGCAAGTTCACCGTCCTGAACTGATCGCCGCAACGCAGAGAGACTCCCCATGCAGCAGTTGTTGAACGGCCTGTTCCTCGGGTCGATATACGCCCTGTTCGCCATCGGTTTCACGTTGGTGTTCGGGATCCTCGACCGACTCAATCTGGCTCACCCGGCCGCGTTTGCCGCTTCGGCGTTCTTCGGCATCTGGCTGACCGAGTCGTTCGACATGCCCATCGCCCTGGTCCTGGTGATCGTGTTCGCTTTCGGCGCGCTCCTGGGCCTTCTGATCGAGCGCATCGCGTTCCGGCCGCTGAAGGATCGCCCCGACGCGCACTTCGCCGGTCTGATCTCGTCGATCGCGGTCGGTGGCATGCTCATCGCGCTGCTGCAGGCGGTGTTCGGTCCGAACACGCGCCGGTTCCCTGCCGACACCGTGCCGGCCGAGACGATCGACTTCGGTGCCGGCGTGACCGCCAGCGTGCTGCAGATCGTGATCGTCGCGGTCTCTCTGGGACTGATGATCGGGCTGACCGTGCTGGTGGGGCGCTCCTCTCTGGGGCGTTCCATGCGCGCGGTCGCCGAGAACCCGGGCGCCGCCCGGGTTCTCGGCGTGAACGTCGACCGGGTCACGGCGACGACGTTCGCGATCTCGACGGCACTGGGTGCGGTGGCGGGTGTGCTGTTCGCGCTCAGTGTGAACAGCGCCCAACTGGGTATGGGCACCGCGATCGAGTTGAAGGGCTTGGCGGTGATCATCGTCGGCGGCATGGGGTCCTTGCCCGGCGCACTCGTGGGCGGTCTGATCCTCGGCGTCGCCGAGGTCTTCGCGATCCAGTACGTCGGCTCGAGCTGGCGAGATCTGATCGCCTTCGCCCTGCTGTTCCTCATCCTGCTGGTGCGTCCGCAGGGTCTGTTCGGCAAGCGGAAGGTGCGTGAGGTCTGATGCTGTTCACCGAATCCACGCTCGTCTTCATCGCGCTCAACGGGGTCTTCGCGTTCTCGTTCTACGCGGTGCTCATCGCCGGCCAGCTGAGCCTGGCGCAGGCCGGGTTCGCGGGCCTGGCCGCATTCACCGCGGCGGCGATCACGCCGGCGCCGACGGTGTGGGGGCCGATCCCCACACTGCTGTTCGCGATCACTGTCGGCATGCTGGTCGGTGCTGCCGCCGCCGTCGTCCTCGGTCTTCCCACCATGCGCCTGCGCGGTGTCTTCCTGGCGATCGCCACGCTCGGCGCGGCCGAGGCCATCCGCATCTTCCTGCTCAATGCCGAATGGACCGGCGGGGCTCAGGGCATGCCGGTACCCAAGATCATGAACCCGGCGGCCGCGTGGATCATCCTGCTGGTGGTCGCGTACTGGTTCTGGCGGCAGGCGCGTTCGCGCTATGGCCGGGCGCTGGACGCGATCCGCGAGGATGAGCTCGCCGCGCGCTCGATCGGCATCAACGTCGGCGGGCACCGGCTGAGCGCATTCGTCGCGGCCGGCGTCATCGCCGGTCTGTACGGCGTTATGTGGGCCTACTACCTGCGGCTGATCGCCCCCGAGGATTTCGCGTTCGAGAAGGCGATCGACGGCCTGGTCACTGCCGTGGTCGGCGGCACCGCCAACTTCCTGGGCCCGATCCTCGGCAGCGGCTTCCAGACGCTGCTGCCCGAGCTGCAGCGGGTGATCGGTATCGAGGCGGGGTGGATCCGCCCGTTCATCTCGAGCCTGCTGCTGCTGCTGGTCATCCTGTACCTGCCGGGCGGTATCGCCAGCCTCATCCCCCGTCGCAAGCAGCGGATCGATGTGTCGACGCTCGACAGCGGCGAGCCGTTCGTCGGCCGCATGCACCCCGCCAAGGGCGAGGTCATCGCCGAGCTGAAGGGGTTGTCGAAGGAGTACGGCGGCGTGCACGCCGTGCGCGGTGTCGACCTCACCGTGCGCAGTGGAGACGTGGTCGGTCTGATCGGCCCCAACGGTGCGGGCAAGACCACGCTGGTGAACATGATCAGCGGCCTGACCCCGCCGTCGTCGGGTTCGGCGACGGTGCTGGGCGTGCCGATCGGGCGCACGCCAGTACACAAGATCGCGGCTGCGGGTGTCACCCGCACGTTCCAGCACTCGAAGCTGTTCAACCGGCTGACGGCGCTCGAGAATGTGCTGATCGGTGCGCACCTGGTCGCGAAGCCGACCTTCCTGCGCCGTCTGCTGTGGCTGCCGTCGGCGCGCCGCGACGAGCGTCTCGCGCTCGAGCACGCCGCCCGCTGCCTGCGCCGCGTCGGCCTGCTCGATAAGGCCGATGTCACCGCCAAGGGCCTGTCCTACGGCGACCAGCGTCGGCTCGAGATCGCGCGCGCTCTGGCTGCCGACCCTTCGCTGCTCATCCTCGACGAACCGGCCGCGGGCATGAACCATGTCGAAGCCGAGGGGCTTTCCGAGCTGATCCGCTCGCTCACCGACGATGGTCTGACGATCATCTTCATCGAGCACAACGTCGGCATGGTGCTCGACACGTGCGACCACATCATCGTGTTGAACTTCGGTGAGGTGCTCGCTGACGGCACGCCCGCCGAGATCGCCGCGGACGAGCGCGTCATCGAGGCCTACCTGGGCGCCGCCGACGAGAGTTCCGCGCCGCACACCTCGACGCCCGTCGCTCGTTCGGAGGAGAGCAATGACTGATCCGCTGCTGAGCGTCACCGACCTGTCGGTTTCGTACGGGCGCGTGCACGCCGTCCGCGGCATCTCGTTCGACGTCGCGCCTGGGTCGCTGGTCACGCTCGTCGGTGCCAACGGGGCCGGCAAGTCATCGGTCATCAATGCGATCGCCGGTGTGGTCAAGCCGTCGGCCGGCAAGATCGTGTTCGACGGCGTCGACGTCACCAAGTCGAAGTCGCACCACCTCGTGCCCCGTGGCCTGGTGCAGGTACCCGAGGGTCGGCAGATTCTGGCGACGATGACCATCGCCGAGAACCTGCAGCTGGGGGCCCGTTTCTGCGGCGCCGGTGCGAGCGCGGGCATCGACGAGATGTACCAGCGGTTCCCGGTGCTCGGCGAGCGCCGCAAGCTCGCCGCCGGTTCGCTCTCGGGCGGTGAGCAACAGATGCTGGCGATCGCCAGGGCGATGCTTGCGCGTCCGAAGCTGATCCTGATGGATGAGCCTTCGATGGGGCTCGCACCGAAGATCGTCAACGAGGTCTTCGGCGTGATCGACGAGGTGCTCGCCGGAGGCACGACCGTGCTGCTCGTCGAGCAGAACGCCCGTCGTGCGCTGCAGGCGGCCAGCGAGGGGCACGTGCTGCAGAACGGCGAGATCGTCCGTTCCGGGGCATCCGAGGCGCTGCTGGCCGACGACGACATCATCCAGGCGTACCTGGGCACCGGACGGGAGAAGGAATGACCGACCGACGTCGCATCGCCCGCCGCATCCCCACCTGGGGCGCCGTCGCACCGTTGCTGGGATTCCGTCGCCCGGTTTGGAACGGCGTCGATCGCCGCCTCGCCCAGGCACTGTCGGTGAAGGACCTCGCGCGCATCGCGCGACGCACGACTCCCCGCCCTGTCTTCGACTACGTCCACGGCGCCGCCGAGGACGAACTGAGCATCGCCCGTGCCCGGCAGGCGTTCGCGGGCGTCGAGTTCGAGCCGCGCGTACTGCACGACGTGGCCGAGGTCGACACCTCCACGACGATCCTGGGAGCGCGCGCCTCGTTCCCGCTGATCATGGCGCCCACCGGGTTCACGCGCATGATGCACCACGAGGGCGAGATCGCCGTCGCGCGGGCTGCGGCCCGTGCCGGCGTGCCGTACACGCTATCGACCATGGGGACGACCTCGCCGGGTGAGCTGCGCGGCGCCGTCCCGGACGGCGCCAACTGGTTCCAGCTCTACCTGTGGAAGGACCGCGACGGCACGCGGCAGCTCATCGACGAAGCGCGCCGCACCGGCTACGACACGCTGGTGCTGACGGTCGACACGCCCGTCGCAGGAAACCGACTCCGGGATGCGCGCAACGGGCTGACCATCCCGCCGACGCTGAATCTCAAGACGATGTGGGACATGGCCTGGCATCCGTCGTGGTGGTTCAACGTCCTCACCACCGATCCGATCGAGTTCGCCAGCCTGCGCTCGTTCGACGGCACGGTCGCAGAGTTGGCGACGAAGATGTTCGACCCGAGTCTGAAGATCGAGGACCTCGCTTGGCTGCGCGAGGAGTGGGACGGCAAGCTGGTCGTCAAGGGCATCCAGTCGGTCGCGGACGCGGAGCGGGTGGTGGATGCCGGAGCCGATGCCCTGGTGGTCTCCAACCACGGCGGACGTCAGCTCGACCGGGCGCCCACTCCCCTGCGGCTGCTGCCCGAGGTCGCCTCGGCGGTCGGTGACCGCACCGAGATCTTCCTTGACACGGGCATTCTCTCGGGTGCCGACGTGCTCGCAGCCGTCGGACTGGGTGCGGATGCCTGCATGGTCGGCCGCGCGTACCTGTATGGCCTGATGGCCGGCGGCGAGCGCGGGGTGGATCGGATGCTGCAGATCATGCGCGCCGAAGCGGTGCGCACCATGCAGCTGTCGGGCGTGTCGACGGTGAACGAGCTGCGTGGGCGGGTGCGGTTGGGCTGACCCGGCGCGCCGGGTGTAACCAGACAGGCACCGCATAAGAACTTCGGCGGAGAATAGAGGGGATCCCCCAAGCATCCTCCCTCCAGATCGAGGTCCTCATGTCTCGCACGGCGCCAGCACGCCGACGCGGACGCCGTGCGCAACAGGACGGTCCGCGCGCCACGTTCCGCCAGCTCCTCCCCTTCCTGTTCGAGCATAAGAAGGTACTCGTCGTGGTCGCGGTGCTCAGCATCGTCGGCGCGGCGGCGTCGCTCGTGCAGCCGCTGCTGGTCGGGCAGGTGATCGACCGTGTGCAGCGTGACGAGGCACTCGGCACGCTGGTGTGGTTGCTGATCGCGTTCGTTATCGCCGCCTCGGTGATCTCGGGCTACCAGCACTACCTGCTGCAGCGCACCGGCACAGCCGTGGTGTACTCCAGCCGCCGCAAGCTCATCGCGCGAATCCTGCACCTGCCGATCAGCGAGTTCGACTCGCGACGCACCGGTGACCTGGTCTCGCGCGTCGGCACCGATACGACGCTGCTCTACGCCGTTCTGACGCAGGGGCTGGCGGATGCCGTCGGCAGCAGCATCCTGTTCGTCGGCGCGCTGATCGCGATGCTGATCATCGATCCGCTGCTGTTGCTGCTGATCGTCGTCGTCATCGGTGCCTCGGTCGTCGTGGTCGTGGGGCTCAGCGGCCGCATCCGCACCGCATCCGCCGCCCAGCAGCACAAGGTGGGCGAACTTGCCTCCGGCGTCGAACGGGGTATCTCATCGATCCGCACCATCCGCGCTTCCGGTGCGACGGCGCGCGAGACCGCAGCGGTCGATGAGCTCGCCGGCGAGGCGTACGGACTCGGTGTGCGGATTGCGAAGATCTCGTCGATGGTCGTCCCGATCGCCGGCATCGCCCTGCAGCTGTCGTTGCTCGTCGTGCTTGGTGTGGGCGGTTTCCGGGTGGCATCCGGCGCCCTGACCATCGCGTCGTTGGTGACCTTCATCATGTTCCTGTTCATGCTGATCATGCCGCTGGGGCAGGCGTTCGGCGCGATCACCTCGGTCAATCAGGCGCTCGGTGCGCTGGGTCGCATTCAAGAGGTGCTGGATCTGCCGACCGAGAGCCAGGACGACGAATCGGATGCCACAGTCACCGCCGCCCCGGTCGTCGGCGCCCCGGCCATCGAGTTCCGCGATGTGCGCTTCCGTTACCCCGACAACGTCATCGCCGCGCGTGAGGCCGCCGCGAAGGAGGCACAGAACCTGCTGGTCGACGCACACCTGGAACACGCCTCGGACGATGTCCGGGCCGATATCGACCGCGACGTACTCAAGGGCGTCTCGTTCGCTGTGCCGCGCGGTGCACGCGTCGCGTTGGTCGGGCCGAGCGGCGCCGGCAAGAGCACGATCCTCTCGCTTGTCGAGCGATTTTACGATCCGACGGGCGGATCGATTCGCCTGGCCGGGCACGATGTGCGCACCTACCCGCGTGAGCAGCTGCGCGCGCAGTTCGGGTACGTCGAGCAGGATGCCCCCACGCTCGCCGGAACGCTGGCCGAGAATCTGCGTCTTGCCGCCCCGGACGCCACCGACGAGGAGTGCGAACGGGTGCTGCGTTCGGTGAACCTCGGCGATGTGCTCGAGCGCAGTCCGCTGGGGCTGGCTGCGCCGGTCGGTGAGGACGGCGTGATGCTCTCGGGTGGTGAGCGCCAGCGTCTGGCCATCGCACGTGCCCTGCTGACCGAGGCGCCGATTCTGCTGCTGGACGAATCGACCTCGTCTCTGGACGGTGTGAATGAGCAACGGATGCGAGAGGCGATCGACGCCGCAGCCGAGGATCGCACGCTGCTGGTCATCGCCCACCGTCTCTCGACCGTCGTCGACAGCGATCTGATCGTCGTGCTGCGTGACGGCGTCGTCGAAGGACAGGGCACTCACGACGAGTTGATCGAGTCGACACCGTTGTACCGGGATCTCGCACGGCATCAGCTGCTCGTCTGAGCATCGGGTGGCGCCGACACCCCCACTTCGCGCCGAGACCCCGTCGTATGGACGTCCATACGACGGGGTCTCGGCGGTATCTAGGGGTCTCGGCGAGTCAGGACGCGGGCGTACTCTGAAGCATGCGTTCCTGGTACCTGCGTGCGCGCGAGTCGTTCTGGTTCGTGCCCGCGCTCTTCGCTCTCGGCGCGGTCGCACTCGCTCTGGCACTGATCGAGGTCGACCGCCTACTGCTGGCGACCGGCATGGCCGTGCCTCTGGCGACCGGTGGCCTCTCCGCCACCGGTGGGCGCGCGATACTCACCGTGATCGGTGGCACGATGCTGGGCGTGGCCGCGACCTCGTTCTCGATCACCATCGCCGTGCTCGCCACCGCTTCGTCGACCTACGGACCGCGCCTTGTGCGCAACTTCATGGCTGATCGGGGCAACCAGGTGGTACTGGCGGTGCTCACCTCGACGTTCTTGTACACGCTCGTCGTGCTGCGCGCCGTGCGCACCGAACAGGACTCCAGCGACGCGTTCGTGCCGGCCCTCGCTGTCGGGTTCGCCGTCGTCCTTGCCGTGTGCGATGTCGCGGTGCTGGTGTACTTCATCCACCACATCGCTCGGTCGGTGCAGGTCACCACGCTGCAGGCCCGGGTGTCCGACGAGCTGATGGCCGCGATCGACTTGCTGTACCCGTCTGAGCGCGAGCGCACCGAGGATGCCGTCGAGTTCGCCGGCCTGCGCGCGGCGGGAGTCGTCACGGCTGCGCGAGCCGGGTACGTGCAACACGTCGATCTGCCCGCGCTCACCGAGTATGCGCGCCAAGTGGATGCGCTCATCCAGGTGCTGGCTCCTCCGGGGCGTCATGTGCTCGCCGGGGACGCTCTCGCACGGGTCCTCCATTCTTCAGAGCACAACGTCGATCCCGGTGCGGATCGCCTTGAGAGAACCGTACGGGCGGCGATTACCATCGAGCGCTACCGCACGCCGCAGCAGGACCTGCGCTATGCCGCGCAGGGGCTGACCGAGACCGGGATCCGTGGACTCGGCAGCGGCACGAACGACCCTTACACCGCCGTGTCGGCGATCGATGCGCTCGGAGTTGCTCTGACCGAGTTGTTCCGTCGCCCACCGGCAGCGACCGTGCACTCCGACGCGTCGGGCCGTGCACGCGTACTATGCGCGTGGCCGACCCCCGCGCAGGTGCTCGCCGATGTGATGCTGGCTCTGCGCACCTACGCGATGGGGCATCCTCTCGCCGTGCACGCCGCAATCCGGATGCTGATGCGTATTGAAGCGGTAGCCGTGGGTGATAACCGGACGGCCCTGCGTGACGAGGTCGCGGCGTTCCGCCAGGCGTACCTCGCAGCCTCGCCCACAACGGTCGACACGACGCCCATCGTGGCCTCGTTGGACGGCCTGATCACCCGCGTGGACGCACCGAGAGCATGACGCGACGCCGGGATGCCGGCGACCACTCAGCCATGGGTCGTCTCCGGCATTCCGGCGTCGCGAATCTGCGTTGGAGGTTCAGCGCGCGGTGCTCAGGCGGTAGCGCAGTGCCTCCAGCTCGCTGTGCAGCGCGGCCGGGAGCGTGTCGCCGAAGACCTTGTAGAACTCCTCGGTGGAATCTGCCTCGGCCAGCCACGCATCGACATCGACGTCGAACAGCTCATCCAGATCGGCGTCGGTGACGTCGAGGCCGTCGAGGTTGAGGTCTTCGCGCAACGGCAGGCGTCCGATCGGGCTGTCGACGGCTGCGACTTCGCCCGAGATACGGCGGATGATCCAGTCGATCACGCGCGAGTTGTCGCCGAAACCGGGCCAGAGGAACCGACCGTCCTCCCCGCGGCGGAACCAGTTGACCTGGAAGATGCGCGGAGCGCGATCGAACCGCAGCGAGCGGCCGACCTTCAGCCAGTGGCCGAAGTAGTCGCCCATGTTGTAGCCGCAGAACGGCAGCATCGCGAAGGGGTCGCGGCGCAGTTCGCCGACCTTGCCCTCGGCCGCGGCGGTGCGCTCGGACGAGATTGTCGACCCGAGGAACACGCCGTGGGTCCAGTCGGTCGCCTCGACGACGAGCGGCACGTTGCTGGCACGGCGTCCGCCGAACAGGATGACATCGAGCGGCACGCCCTCGGGGTCCTCCCAGTCCTCGGCGATCTGCGGGCACTGCGATGCAGAGACCGTGAAACGCGAGTTGGGGTGCGCGGCCGGGCGACCCGAGTCCGGCGTCCAGTCGTTGCCCTGCCAGTCGATCAGATGCGGCGGCGGGGTCTCGGTCAGCCCCTCCCACCACACGTCTCCGTCGGGACGCAACGCGACGTTCGTGAAGATCGTGTTGCCCCACAGCGTCTCGACCGCGGTGACGTTGGTCGACTCGCCTGTTCCGGGCGCCACGCCGAAGAATCCCGCCTCGGGGTTCATCGCGTGCATCCGCCCGTCCTCGCCGGGACGGATCCAGACGATGTCGTCGCCGAGCGTCTCGACCTTCCAGCCGGGAATGGTGGGGCGCAGCATGGCCAGGTTGGTCTTGCCGCACGCCGAGGGGAATGCCGCGGCGACGTGGTACGCACGCCCCTTCGGGTCGGTGACCCGGATGAGCAGCATGTGCTCGGCAAGCCAGCCCTCATCGCGGGCGATCACCGACGCGATGCGCAACGCGAAGCACTTCTTGGCGAGAATGGCGTTGCCGCCGTAGCCCGAGCCGTACGAGTACACCTCGAGCGTGTCGGGAAAGTGCACGATGTACTTCTCATCGTTGCAGGGCCATTCGACGTCTGCCTGGCCCGACTCGAGCGGAGCGCCCACCGAGTGCACGGTCTTGACCCACGGCGCGCCCTCCGCGATCTGGCGGGTGACTGCGTCGCCGACGCGCGTCATGATGCCGATGGATGCCACCGCGTAGGCGCTGTCGGTGACCTGGACGCCGATGTGCGAGAGCTTGCCGCCGACGGGACCCATCGAGAACGGGACGACGTACATGGTGCGGCCGCGCATCGAGCCTTCGAAGACGCCATCGAGCGTGGCGCGGATCTCGGCCGGGGCGACCCAGTTGTTCGTGGGGCCGGCGTCTTGCTCACGCTCGGAGGCGATGTAGGTGCGTCCCTCGGTGCGCGCGACGTCGCTGGGGTGCGAGCGGGCGAGGTAGGAGCCTGGGCGCCACTCGGGGTTGAGTTTGAGGAGCTTGCCCTCGTCGACGAGGGTGTGCATCAGGGCGTCGTTCTCGGCGCGCGACCCGTCGATCCAGTGGATGCGATCGGGCTGGGTGAGCGCGGCGATGCCATCGACCCACTCGCGCAGCTCAGCCATGGCCGGGGTGTCATACGCGGGCACGGCACCGAAGCTGCGCAGCGGTGCGGCGGCAGGGATGCTGGGTGCGTACGTCTCGGCGAGTGCCATGTCTGCTCCTTGATAGGGGATGCGATACGTCCATCATCCGTGAGTTTTCCTTTCACTTTCGGGCGGTTTGCGTTGAAAGAAAAGCTGATCTTTCGGCTATGCTCAAGGAATGGCGAGCACCAGCGGACTCGAACTCAGCACTCTCGGACATCGCATCCGGCACCACCGCACGGCGAAGGGCTTCACTCTCGATGACCTCGGCGCGCGAGTGGGGATCGCCGGTTCGCAGCTCAGCCTGATCGAGAACGGCAAGCGCGAGCCGAAGCTGTCGCTGTTGCAGGCCATCGCCGATGCGTGCGCCACCGACGTCGCCGACCTCATCTCGGGAGAGCCGCCGAACAAGCGCGCCGCTCTCGAGATCGAACTCGACCGCGCGCAGGCCAGCCCGGTCTTCCGCCAGCTCGGCATCTCACCCATCCGGGTGTCGAAGGGCATGAGCGACGAGACCATCGAGTCGGTTCTCGGCCTGCACCGTGAACTGCACCGCCGTGAGAGCGAGGCCATCGCCACGCCGGAAGAAGCCCGTCGCGCCAACACCGAGATGCGTCTGACGATGCGCTCGAAGGGCAACTACCTTCCCGAGATCGAGGCTCTCGCAGAGAAGCATCTCAAGGCCGCGGGGCACATCTCGGGCGCGCTGACGCACCGCACGGTCAGCATCATGGCCGAGAAGCTCGGTTTCGAACTCATCTACGTCGACGATCTACCCCACTCGACCCGCTCCATCACCGACCTCGAGAACGGCCGCATCTACCTGCCACCGGCGTCCATTCCCGGCGGTCACGGACTGCGATCGATGGCGCTGCAGGCGATGGCGCACCGACTGCTGGGCCACACCCCTCCGACCGACTACGCCGACTTCCTGCAACAGCGCCTGGAGATCAACTACTTCGCGGCCTGCTGTCTGATCCCCGAGACCGCGGGCGTCGCTTTCCTGCAGCAGGCGAAAAAGGACCGCAACCTCGCCGTCGAGGACTTCCGCGATGCGTTCGGCGTCACCCACGAGGCCGCGGCCATGCGCATGACCAATCTGATGACACACCACCTCGACATGCGCCTGCACTTTCTGCGCGTCGACGAGAACGGCGCCATCACGCGGGTGTACGAGAACGATGACCTCCCCCTGCCGATGGACGTCACCGGTGCGGTCGAAGGCCAGCCGGCGTGCCGCAAGTTCTCGGCCCGCGCCGCGTTCGAGCAGCGCAACCGTACGACGGAGCACTACCAGTACACCGACACCCCGTCGGGCACCTACTGGTGCGCGACGCAGACCGGTTCGGCCAGCGACGGCGGGTTCTCGATCACCGTGGGCGTTCCCTTCGATGACGCCCGCTGGTGGCGCGGACGCGAGACCCAGCACCGCGCACAGTCGAGCTGCCCCGACGAGACGTGCTGCCGACGGGCATCCGCCGCGATCAGTCAGCGCTGGGAAGGGCGCGCCTGGCCGAGCGCCCGCGTGCACACGCACATGTTCTCGCCGCTACCGCGCGGCGCCTTCCCCGGAGTCGACGACAGCGAGGTCTACTCGTTCCTCGACCGGCACGCCGGCGAGTAGAACACGTGGCGCACCTGTCCGGGGCGGTTGCCGGCACGCGTCACTGAGAACAGGCTCGTTCACGAGAACAGGATGAATCCCGCCGATTCAGCCTGCTTCGGGTAACGAGCCTCTTCTCGTGGACGCGTGTCAGCGTCGGCGCAGCGTCAGGGTCTGTGACGACGTACCCAGTGGCCCTGCCTCGTCGCTGAGCACCGACTCTGTCAGTCCGATGCCGCCGGGGCCGAACGACACCGACGTGTCGAGACCGATCCACTCGCCCTGTGGCTCGCGGAACAGGCTCGCGGTCAGGTCGACGTTCGGATAGAGCAAGTCGGTGGGTGACACGCGGATCGCGATACCGTTGGCGAAGTCGAGCGCCCCGAGCATCCGCGCGCGCGCCGACACCGCTTCATCCGCCAGCAGCGGCACCGTCGGACGAAGCCAGCTCTGAGCCCGCCCCGGCCCGAAATCGCGGTGCCGGAACTCCACCGAACGGATCGCCCCGCCCTGCCAGCCGGCGTCCATCCTCCAGCCGGCCAGGTCCGCGCGCGGTGGCATGGACGCCAGCGACGTGCCGGCGAGGTCGGCCGTGTCGCCGGTCTGCAGCATCCACGCCCGCAGTGTCAGCGCCGCGCGCCCGCCCTGGCTGAGCGTCGCCTCGACGAGTTCGATGGTGCGGCCGGGCCGCACCACGCGGGTGCTGACCTCGAACGCGGCCATCGGGATGACACCGAGGATGTCGTAGTTGGCCCGAGCGAGCACCAGCGGCGTATCCGCGCGGCGCACCGCGTGATCGGCCTCGATGATGTGCGCCAGCAGCCCCAGCACCGGAGCGACGTGCTGCTCGTCGGGGTTCCATGCTCCGCCGACATGGTCGGTGGGCTCGAACTCGGTCGCAGACAGTCGACGGAAGTAGCAGCTCACAGGGTCATCCTCTCGCACCTGGGCGTCGGAAATCCCAGACGTTCCGCGCCCCGCACGGCATGTCACCACCGGACACGCCGGTGCGACGGCATCCGATCTGGGATTTCCGACACGAGACCGACCCGCACCGGCCGACACGCACCGCCCGACACGCGCCCGCCTCGCGCCGGCCGAACAGACTCAGGCGTTGAGCGTCACCTCGCGGCGCGGCGGAAGCACCACCGGGTGCGCCCCAGCCATCACTTCGAGCACGCGCACCACCTGGCACGAGTAGCCGTACTCGTTGTCGTACCAGACGTACAGCACCACATCGCGATCGTTGGCGATGGTTGCCAGACCGTCGACGATGCCGGCACGGTGCGAGCCGACGAAGTCCGTCGAGACGACCTCGGGGCTCTCGACGTAGTCGATCTGCTGACGCAGCTTGGAATGCAGCGACGCGCGGCGCAGGTAGTCGTTGAGCTGGTCCTTGGTGGCCGGGTTCTCCAGCGTGAGGTGCAGCACGGCGAGCGAGACGTCGGGCGTGGGAACGCGGATGGCCGAACCGGTGAGCTTGCCGGCCAGCTCGGGCAGTGCGCGGGCGACGGCCTTGGCCGCTCCGGTCTCGGTGATGACCATGTTCAGCACCGCCGAGCGGCCGCGACGGTCGCCCTTGTGGAAGTTGTCGATCAGGTTCTGGTCATTGGTGAACGAGTGCACGGTCTCGACGTGTCCGCGCACGATCCCGTATGCCTCGTCCATCGCCTTGAGCACCGGGGTGATCGCATTCGTGGTGCACGATGCAGCCGAGACGATGCGGTCATCGTCGGTGATGGTCGAGTCGTTGATGCCGTGCACGATGTTCTTCAGGTCGCCCTTGCCGGGGGCCGTCAGCAGCACGCGGGCAGCGCCCTTGGCCTGCAGGTGGCGGCTCAGGCCCTCTTCATCGCGCCAGCGTCCGGTGTTGTCGACGATGATCGCGTCGCGGATGCCGTAGGCGGTGTAGTCGACCGTGGACGGGTCGTCGGAGTAGATGACCTGGATGCGGTTGCCGTTGGCGATGATCTGGGACTTCTCCTCATCGACGTCGACAGAGCCCTCGAACCGTCCGTGCACCGAGTCGCGCAGCAGCAGCGATGCACGCTTGACGAGGTCGTTCTCGGCCCCGCGACGCACGACGACGGCGCGCAGGCGCAGCCCGCTTCCGCCCCCGGTGTGCGCGATGAGGATGCGCGCGAGCAGTCGGCCGATACGTCCGAATCCGTACAGGACGACGTCAACGGGCTCGGCCGGTTCGGCCCCGAGCGCCGGGGCGAGCGCCTCGCGCAGATAGTCGACCAGGTCGCGGTCGCTGCCGGCGTGCTCGGCGATCAGACGGGCCACGTCGATGGACGACGCGCCGGGCTTGATCTCGCACAGGGCCTCGAGGACGGCGAGGGTGTCGTCGAGCTCGAGGCGTCCGTGGCCGAGCGCGGCGACGCGCTCGTGCACTTCGAGGATGCCGGTGGTCGAGAGCCCGAGCAGACGATGACCGTGCAGCGACGTGACGACGTCACGGGTGCGGTTGAGCTTGCCGATGAGCGGGATCATCCGCTCAGCGAGTTCTTCGTCTGCCTGCCATTCGTCGCGATGCGTCGCGATGTCGTACATGTGCGTCCTTGCGGTGGTGCTGGGCGCCGGATGGGCGCGGCGCGGCGGGAACGGGCGGATCTGCCCGCTTCCAGCGTACGAGCCCGCCCCTGAAAGGTCGCGCGGATCCGGTGCGCAAGAACGACGGTTGCGACGATCCCGTTAAGTTTCGCGATTCGGATGCCCGCTGCGCGGAGGATTCGCGTGATTCTGCGCCGGTTGCTGAGGACGGGTGCGGGTCGCATCGCGCCCGATGTCGCGGGCGGCGCCTAGGCTCGGCTCATGGCCGAACTGCACGACCTGACCGCGATCGACCAGGTGGCGGCGCTACGTCGCGGCGAACTCTCGCCCCTCGAGGTGGTGACGCACTATCTGGCGCGGATCGCGCGCCTGGATGACCGTGTTGGCGCGTTCGTCGAGGTGACGGCGGATGCTGCACGCGAGCGCGCGGAGAGTGTGACGCGGGCCGAGCCGGTCGGCGCTCTGTGGGGGTTGCCGTTCGCCGACAAGGACCTCGTGCCGCGGGCCGGCGTGCCGACGCGGTTCGGGTCGCGTCTGCATCAGGATCTCGTTCCGGACGAGACTGCCGATCAGGCCGCCGTGCTCGATGAGGCAGGCGGCATCAGCCTGGGCAAGACGAGTACGCCCGAGTTCGGTCTGACCGGGTACACCGAGACGCAGATCGGACCGCCCACGCGCGACCCCTGGAACCTCGACAACGGCGCAGGCGGCTCCAGCGGAGGCGCTGCCGCGGCTGTTGCGGCCGGTCTGCTGCCGCTTGCGCCGGCATCCGATGGCGGCGGATCCATCCGCATTCCTGCCGCGACGGTCGGCGTCGTCGGCATCAAGCCGTCGCGGGGCCGAGTGCCGTTCGCCTCGGGGCTGGATAGCCCCGGCGGGCTCGCGGTCGCCGGCCCGATCGCGCGCACGGTGGCCGACGCCGCGCTGCTGCTCGACGTGCAGGTCTCGGGGAGGCCGTACGGGTACGCCACGCGCGCTCCAGGGTCCGGGCCGTTCGGCGAAGCGGCGCAGCATCCGACGACCTTCGCGCGCATCGGCGTCACCACGGTCTCGCCGTGGGATGACGACGAAGACATCCGACTCGATCCCGACGCGGCGCGTGCCGTCGACGTCGCGGCGGCACTGCTGTCGGATGGCGGGCACGGCGTCGACCCGTTCGATTGGCGACCCCGCGGGTACGCCGAGATGTTCACGACGATCTGGCGGATGAGCGCGGCGCGCATGACGCTGACCGATGCCGAGTTGGAGTTGGTCGAGCCGATCACGGCGTGGCTGGTGCGCGAGGGGCGCGCACTCAGCGGCGCTCAGGTGCTGGAGGCGCTCACGGCAGCATCCGCATTCGAACGCGACACGATCACCGCCTTTGCGCCGTTCGACGCCGTGCTCACTCCCGCGCTCGCGCTGCCGCCGCAGCCCGTCGGCTGGTTCGACCGGGCGGATGCCGCGCGCGGCTTCTCTCAGCAGGTGCAGTACGCGCCGTACTCAAGCTTCGTGAACGTCGCGGGCCTGCCCGCCCTCGTGCTGCCGGTGACCGTCGACGCTTCAGGCCATCCGGTGAGCGTGCAGTTGATCGGTCGCCCCGGCGGCGAAGCTCAGCTCGTCGCTCTGGCGGCAGGGCTCGAGCGGCAGATGGGTGCATTGCCGCATCCGGCGCTCTGGAGTCTCTGAGCACGACTAGCCTGGTGCGATGACCACGACGTTGCATGCCCGCGCCGTTCTGCTCGACATGGACGGCACCCTCGTCGACTCGACCGCGGTGGTGGAGCGTATCTGGCTGAAGTGGGCCGAGCCGCACGGGCTCGACCCGGCGCACGTGCTGGAGGTCGTGCACGGACGGCAAGGACATCAGAGCATGGCGATCATGCTGCCCGAGCGCGACCATGCGATCAACCTGCGAGAGAACGACGAGATGCTCGCACGTGAGACCGGCGATGTCGACGGGGTCGTCGCGATCGCCGGTGCGGCCGCTCTTCTGGAGGCGCTGCGCGGGCAGCCCCATGCCATCGTGACAAGCGCGAATGTCGCGCTGATGACTGCGCGGATGGATGCCGCCGGCCTGGCGGTCCCCGAGCTTCGGGTCACCGCTGAAAGCGTGTCGGCGTCGAAGCCGCACCCCGAGGGGTTCTTGAAGGGCGCGTCGCTCCTGGGCATCGACCCGGCCGACTGCATCGTCTTCGAGGATTCGGCCGCCGGGGTCGAGGCGGGACTCGCCGCCGGTATGCGCGTGATCGGCGTAGGTCAGCACGCCGCCGCACACGGCCCGACGCTGGCCGTGCCCGACCTGACGCACGTCACGATCACCGAGACCGATGAGGGAATCGCCCTGTTCGTCGAGTGACGCTCAGGCGCTCGCTCTATGCCGCTCCCGGGCGCTCATTCGAGCCACCACTCCTCGTTCTGTCCATCGGGTGAGACCCAGGTCTGCGGCGGCTCGTCAAACTGCACCGCCGCGGTCAGCCAGTAGGTCTCGTCGGGATTCCAGCCTGCGATGACCGACGCACGGCCATCACCCACCTCGATGGCTGTGCCAGCGACCGCGAGATAGGCTCCGGTCTGCAGATGCACGGCATCGTAGTGCTGGGCGACGGACGCCCAGTCCGGGATCACCCACTCCCCCACACGCCCGGTCGTGCGATACCAGTCGTGCCTCCGGGATGCCGTGACCACCAGCGGGAAACGTCGGCAGAGGTCTGCCCACGCCTGTGCCCCGTCGATCTCGAACACGCGAGCATCGGGTGCGATCGTCGCGCGGTGCGCGAAGCCGCGCTCCCAGCCCAAGCCGTCCTCGACGAACCACAGGGCGGCAGGGCTACCGTCGAAGGTCTCGCCTGCTGTCGACGGGGCAAGCCACGCCGGCATCGACCACCAGTCACCGCTCATGTTCGCTGCGGGGTCGACCGGCCGGTCGCGTTGTGCCTGCTGCTCGCCTTCGATCATTCGGGCGCGATGCTGGCGCAACTCCTCGGCAGAGATCGCTCGAGGCGCGGCGTTGCCTTCGTCATCCCACTGCACAGCCCACTGTGCTTCTCGCAACATCGGCCACCACCACGACGAAAACGCCGGCGCCAGGTGCACGGCGACCCGCTGCAACGCATCACGCATTTCGGAGGTCGCCGCCAGTTGGTCCTCCCCGTCGGGCTCCTGCCAGTACCGCGCCATGTCGATCGAGCGCGCCAGTGCCGATCTCGCGTGCGCCTGCGACGGCTCGGCGAACGTCACCTGTGCGAGCACGTGTGCCGCTTCTGCGGGCGACATCGTTTCGGGTTCTGCTGGCGGCCCGTCGCCGATCCAGATCATGGTCCCCGCCGACTCGAACGCGCGGGTAGCGGCGCGTACAGCACGCGAGAGCTGCCATTGCGCCTTCTGCTCCTCGACGGCCATCGCGTACTCCAGCAGAAGGCGCCGCCCGCGCACGCCGGCGAGTAGGTCGTCGATCTGAGGCTCCCGTTTCACGCCCCCAGGCTATGCGAGTGACGCTCAGTCGCGGGTGTAGTCCTCGAAGATCAGGGTGGTGCGGGTCGAGCGGATCGACGGGATCGCCTGGATGTCCTCCAGCACGATGCGACGCAGGTCGCGGGCATCGCTGGCTCGCACGAGCAGAATCACATCGAAATCGCCGCCGACCAACGCCATGTGCTCGACCTCGGGGATCGCGCGCAGGCGGGCCTGCACGTCTTGCCACGTCGCCTGTTCGATCGCGAGCATCACGTAGGCCGACGCATGATGGCCGAGCTGCACCGGGTCGGTACGCACCGTGTACCCCGTGATCACACCGAGGTCGGTGAGTCGTTTGATGCGGGCGTGCGCCCCGGCACGCGAGATGTGCACGGCCTCGGCGATCGCCGTCATCGAGGCGCGCGCGTCGCGGCGCAGTTCGGCGAGGATCGCGTGATCCGTCGCATCCATCTCGGCCATCAGAGCTCCTTCGATCTGTCACAGAATCCTGACACTCTGCACGCAGTACACGCAATACCTGACCAGACGTTCAGGAATCAGGCGAAACGGTTGGACGACTGGCACGGAGAGAGGATGCTGAGATCACCCGTTCGGCGAAGGAGGCGAACATGAGCAACCGCGTGCTCACCCCCGAGACCCTGCTGCCCCGTGACGAGCCGGTGCGCCTGATCGCCCCGGACGGCACCGCCGAACCCGACCAGCACTACCCGATGCCCGACCTCGAGCATCTGCGTGATGCCTACCGTGCGCTCGTCGAGGGCCGGCGCATCAACGATCAGGCCAGCGCGCTCGTGCGCCAGGGCCGCCTGGCGGTGTACCCCTCATCGCACGGGCAGGAGGCGTGCCAGGTCGCCGCCTCGCTCGTACTCGGCGAACGCGACTGGCTGTTCCCGACGTACCGTGACTCGGTCGCCGTGATCGGCCGCGGGGTGAGCCCGGCGGATGCCATGGTGCTGCTCGCCGGCGACTGGCACTCGGGCTACGACCCCACCGAGCACCGCGTCGCCCCGCAGACCACCCCCCTTGCCACGCAACTGCTGCACGCCGTGGGCTTCGCGCAAGCGGCCAAGTACCGCGGCGAAGACACCGTGGTGCTGGCCCTGTGCGGTGACGGCGCCACCAGTGAGGGAGACTTTCACGAGGCGCTCAACTTCGCCGCCGTGTTCGCCGTACCCGTGGTCTTCTTCGTGCAGAACAACGAATTCGCCATCTCGGTGCCGCTGTCCCGTCAGAGCGCCGCTCCCTCACTCGCCCACAAAGCGGTCGGCTACGGCATGCCCGGCCAGCGTGTGGACGGCAACGATGTCGCCGCCGTGCTCTCAGTGCTCGGCGACGCCGTCGATCGTGCGCGCGCCGGCGAAGGACCATCGCTGATCGAGGCGCACACCTACCGCATGCAGGCGCACACCAACGCCGACGACGACACCCGCTACCGCGAGCGTGCCGAGGTGCAGGCCTGGATCGAGCGCGACCCGCTCACCCGCATGCGCGCCTACCTGACCGCGCATGACGCACTCGACACGGCCACCGAGGATCGGATCGCCGCTGACGCCGAACGGATCGCCGCCGATCTGCGCGCAGCGCTGAACGCCGACACCGACCTCGACCCCGAAGACCTGTTCCGCTTCGTCACCACCGATCGCACCCCGCAGCTCGACGAGCAGTGGCAGATGCTGCGCGACGAGATCGCCCGCGGGGCAGCATCCGATGCCGTGTCACCGACGGGAGGATCCCGATGACCATCGCGCACGACGACGTCCGGCTCGACGCCGGCGCCCCCACCACGCAGACGATGACGATGGCGGCCGCGCTCAATCTCGCCCTCGCCGACGCGATCCGCGACGACCCCGCTGTCGTCGTGTTCGGTGAGGACGTCGGCGCCCTCGGGGGCGTCTTCCGCATCACCGACGGACTGACCGAACGCTTCGGTGAAGAACGCTGCTTCGACACCCCGCTGGCCGAGTCCGGCATCGTCGGCACCGCAGTGGGTATGGCTATGAACGGCATGCGTCCCGTCGTCGAGATGCAGTTCGACGCCTTCGCGCTGCCGGCCTTCGAACAGGTCGTGAGCCACGTCGCCAAGCTCGGCAACCGCACCCGGGGCGCGGTGCGCCTGCCGATGGTGATCCGGATGCCCTCGGGTGGCGGCATCGGCGGCGTCGAGCATCACTGCGACTCGTCCGAGGCGTACTACGCGCACACTCCGGGGCTCACGGTGGTCGCACCGTCCACCCCGCAGGACGCCTACTCGATGCTGCGCGCGGCGATCTCCTCGCCCGACCCGGTGATCTTCATCGAGCCGAAGAAGCTGTACTGGACCAAGGGCGAGGTCGACACGTCGCAGGTCGCCCATCTCGGAACAGCGCGCATCGCCCGCGAGGGCACGGATGTGACCGTGCTCGCCTACGCCGCTATGGTGCCGGTCGCGTTGGAGGCGGCCGAGATCGCAGCATCCGAGGGACGCAGCGTGCAGGTCATCGACGTGCGCTCACTGTCGCCGTTCGACGACCAACTCGTGACCGCCGCGGTGCGCGCAACGGGGCGAGCCGTGGTCGTCGCCGAGGCACCCGGGTACGTCAGCGTCGCCGGTGAGATCCAGGCACGCGTCTTCGAGCGCTGCTTCGAGTACCTCGAGGCTCCGGTACGCCGTGTAACCGGGTTCGACACCCCGTTCGCGCCGCCGAAGCTGGAGCACTTCTACCTGCCCGACGCGGATCGCGTTCTCGACGCTATCGACTCGCTGCGCTGGGACGACGACGAGGAGACGCGATGACCACGACGACCGCAAGCGTGTTCCGCCTGCCCGACCTCGGCGAAGGGCTCACCGAGGCGGCGCTCGTGCAGTGGCTGGTACAGGTGGGCGATGAGATCAGCACCGACCAGGCGGTGGCCGAAGTCGAGACCGCGAAGAGCGTGGTGGAGTTGCCCTCACCGTTCGCCGGCACCGTCACGGCGTTGCATGGTCAGGCCGGCGAGACGATCGCCGTTGGCGCGCCCGTACTCGAGGTGTCCTCCCCCGCCGCCTCTTCCCCTCACGAGGGGTCACCCTCCGCGCCCGAGGGATCACCCCCCACCCACGAGGGGTCAACCCCCACCCACGAGGGGTCAAGAAACGCTGGGTCCGCGGGGGTGGAAAGCGTTCTTTCTGACCCCTCGTGGGAGGGAGCTGACGGGGCGGGAGACAAGCCCGGGGCGGCCGAGAAAGAGGCGTACCGCGCCGAGGAACGCGCGGGCGCTGCAGACACGAAAGGTGCGGATGCCGGAGGCTCGGGCAACGTCCTGATCGGCTACGGCACCACCGAACGATCCTCCTCAGGACGTCGGCGTGCCCGTGCCGTGCCACGCTCGCAGAAGCCCGCGCCAGTGGCATCCGCTCCCGTCGCAGATGCTCCCGCGCCACCGGCCGCCGAAGCCGCACCGCGTCGCACCGTGGCCGTGCGCTCACCGCTGGTGCGCCGCCTCGCCCGTGACCTCGGCGTCGACGTGCACACCATCACCGGCACAGGCTCCGATGAGGCGATCACTCGCGGCGACGTGCTGCGCGCGGCCGTCGACGGGGCGGTTGACGGGGCGGCCGCTCCCGTGGCATCCGCCGTCTCACCGTCGGATGCCCTCGCCGTGACGTCCCGCGAGAAGCTCAGTCCGCTGCGCAAGGCCGTCAGTGCGAAGCTGACGCGCAGCCGGTCCGAGATTCCCGAGGCGACGGTGTGGGTCGACGTCGATGCCACGCGACTCTGGCAGTTGCGCGCAGAGATGGCATCCGAGGGTGAGCGGGCGCCGTCGCTCACCGCACTCGTCGCCCGGTTCACGGTGCTTGCGCTGGCGGAATATCCGCTGCTGGCCTCACGGCTCAGCGACGACGCCGCCGAGATTCTGTCGTTCGACGGCATCAACCTCGGGGTCGCAGCCGATACCGATCGTGGCCTGCTGGTGCCGGTCATCGCGCGAGCCCACGAGCTGTCGGTCGGTGAGCTCGACGCGCAGTTGCGCGAGCTCGCCGATGATGCCCGTTCAGGGCGCATGCCGCCGGAGCGCCTGCGCGGATCGACCTTCACGCTGAACAACTACGGCAGCCTCGGCGTTGACGGATCCGCGGCGATCATCAATCACCCCGATGTCGCAATCCTCGGTATCGGCCGCATGATCGAGCGTCCGTGGGTGGTCGACGGCGAGATCGTGGCCCGGCGCATCGCTCAGTTGTCGCTGGTGTTCGATCACCGGGTGTGCGACGGCGGCTATGCGGCCGGCTTCCTGCGCCGGGTGGTCGAGTTGATCGAGCATCCGCTGCGCGCCTACCGAAGAATCTGACCCACCCCTCCCCCGTCTATTCGTCACAGACCTGGCGAAAAACGACCGAATAAGGGCAATAGGCGCCGAACAGACGGGAGGGGCGGATGCTGACAAGGAGAGATATGACCGACGCATTCCTCATCGGCGGCGCGCGCACGGCGGTCGGCCGCTACGGTGGCGCGCTGGCGGGTGTGCGCCCCGACGACCTCGCGGCGCTCGTCGTGCGCGCGGCCGTCGATCGCGCCGGAGTGCCCGACGCCGAGGTCGACGAGGTCATCCTCGGCGCGGCGAACCAGGCCGGCGAGGACAACCGCAACGTCGCCCGCATGGCCGTGCTGCTGGCCGGGTTGCCCGATGAGGTGCCCGCGATCACCGTGAACCGGCTGTGCGCCTCGGGGATGTCGGCGATCGCCATGGCCGCGCAGGCGATCCGCGCGGGCGATGTCGATGTGATGGTGGCGGGCGGTGTCGAATCGATGACCCGGGCCCCCTGGGTTCAGGCCAAACCCGAGCGCGCCTGGGCAAAACCCGGCGCGGCATTCGACACGTCGATCGGGTGGCGGTTCACGAATGCGCGCCTGCTCGCCCGCGAGAAGGCGACCTTCTCGATGCCCGAGACCGCCGAAGAGGTGGCACGGCGCGAAGGCATCACCCGTGAGGATGCCGATGCGTTCGCCCTGCGCAGCCAGCACCGGGCGATCGCGGCGGTGGATGCCGGACGCTTCGCCGACGAGATCGTGGCCGTGCCGACCCGCGCGGGCGACGTGCTCGTCGATGAAGGCCCACGGCGCGACACCAGCCTCGAAGCACTCGCAGCGCTACGCCCGGTCGTTCCCGGCGGCAGCGTCGTCACGGCCGGCAACTCGAGCTCGTTGAACGACGGCGCCTCTGCGGTCGTGGTCGCGAGTGGAGAAGCCGTGCGCCGATTCGGGCTGCGCCCGCGTGCCCGCATCGTCACTGCGACAACGGCGGCACTGGCCCCCGAGATCATGGGACTCGGCCCGGTGCCGGCCAGTGAACGCGCTCTGAAACGGGCCGGGCTCGACGTGTCGGCGATCGGAGCGGTGGAGCTCAACGAGGCGTTCGCGACGCAGTCGCTGGCATCCATCCGGCGTCTGGGGTTGGATCCCGACATCGTCAACGGCGACGGCGGGGCGATCGCGCTCGGGCATCCGCTCGGTTCAAGCGGCAGCCGCATCGTCATCACACTGATGGGGCGCATGGAGCGCGAAGGCGCGGGCCTCGGCCTCGCGACCATGTGCGTCGGCGTGGGCCAGGGCAGCGCGATGATCCTGGAGCGGGTCGCATGACGGGCCGACTCGCGGGAACCGAGGTCACGAGACGCGCTCGCGCGCCGTTCCCGTCGCACTTTCTCACGCATCAACGGCCGGGATGCGGGAGAAACTGCGACCGGAACCCGCACGCGTCCCTCTGGCGATGCGGAGGGAGCCGATGACCGAGCCGCTGCTGATCGAGCGCCACGCCGACCGCGTCGTCGCGACGCTGAACCGGCCCGACAAGCGCAACGCGATCGATCAGGACATGATCGACGAACTGCACGCGTTGTGCGGCGAGCTTGAGGCCGATCCGCGCACGCTGATCCTGGCGGGCTCCGACACCGTCTTCGCGGCCGGAGCCGACATCGCCCAGTTGCGCGAACGGCGCGCCGAAGACGCCCGCCGCGCCATCAACGCCACCGCGTTCATCCGCATCAACGAGCTGCCGATGCCGGTGATCGCCGCGGTCAGCGGGTACGCGCTGGGTGGCGGCGCCGAGCTCGCCTACGCCGCCGACCTGCGCATCAGCTCACCGACGCTGAAGATCGGCAACCCCGAGACGGGATTGGGCATCATGGCCGCCGCCGGGGCGACCTGGCGTCTGCCCGAGATCGTCGGTCACGCGCGCGCGGCCGAGCTGCTGCTGACCGGTCGCGTGCTTGACGCCGATGAGGCGCTCACCTGGGGCCTGATCTCGGCGATCCATCCGGTCGACGGCCTGATCGAGGCCGCGCATGCGATGGCCGACCGCATCGCCGCGAACGATCCGCGGGCGACGCAGCACACCAAGCGGGCGCTGCGCGCCCCGCGCGATCAGCACCCGGATATCGAGCGCGAGCTGCAGGCCGAGCTGTTCGAGAGCGATGAGAAGGAGCGGCGCATGACCGAGTTCCTGCAGCGGAGGGCGAAGCGATGAACGCACCGGATCACGTCGGCGTGCTGGGTGGGGGCCGGATGGGCGCGGGCATCGCCCACGCCTTCCTGCTCGCCGGGGCACGCGTGAGCATCGTCGAGCGCGACGATGAGAGTGCGGATGCTGCCGCGCACCGTGTCGCCGAGAGCATCCGCCGCTCCGCTGAGCGGAACCCCACGCTCGACCCGGCCGAGGCGTCTGCGCGGCTGCGGACGGGCATCGATCTGACGGTGTTCACCGACGCCGGTCTGGTGGTCGAGGCGGTTCCCGAGGACCGCGGCCTGAAGCAGGATGCCCTCGCCCGCGTCGATGCCGTGCTCAGCGACGGCGCGGTGCTCGCTTCGAACACCTCGTCGATCTCGATCGATGATCTGGCTGCCGAGCGCCGCGACCCGACCAGGTTTCTGGGGATGCACTTCTTCAACCCGGTGCCCGCATCGGCGCTGGTCGAGATCGTGCGCGGCGCGGACACGGATGCCGACGTCGTCGACAGTGCGCGAGGCTGGGTCGAGGCGCTCGGCAAGACCCCGATCGTGGTGCGCGACTCCGCCGGGTTCGCCTCATCGCGGCTCGGGGTGATGCTCGGCCTGGAGGCGATCCGGATGCTGGAAGAGGGCGTCGCCAGTGCGTCGGACATCGACGCGGCGATGACGCTCGGCTACCGGCATCCGATGGGTCCGCTGCGCACGACCGACATCGTCGGACTGGACGTACGACTCGGCATCGCCGAGGAGCTCGCCCGTGAACTGGGCGACCGGTTCGCACCCCCGCAGCTGCTGCGCACGATGGTCGCCGAGGGGCGACTGGGCCGCAAGAGCGGCGAAGGCTTCTACACGTGGAACGAGGAATGATGAACACCGAGATTCTGCCCAGCTACGTCCGCGGTGACTGGTGGACCCCTGCCGTCGCCGGCGGCACCGCGGTGCGCGATGCGTCGACCGGTGAGGTTGTCACGCACGTCAGCACCGAGGGCCTTGATCTCGGGGGTGCCCTGGAGTACGCCCGCACGGTCGGCCAGCAGAGCCTCGCGGCGCTGACCTTTCATCAGCGTGCGCTGCTGCTGAAGCAGTTCGCGCTCGCGCTGACCGAGCGCAAGGACGAGCTGTACGCGCTTTCGGCCCGCACCGGGGCGACGAAGACCGACTCGTGGGTCGATATCGACGGCGGCATCGGCGTGCTGTTCTCGTACTCGGGCAAGGGCCGGCGCGAGCTGCCGAACAGCACAGTGCACGTCGACGGGCCGATCGAACCGCTGTCGAAGGACGGCTCGTTCCTGGGCCGGCATGTGTACACGACACTGCCCGGCGTCGCCGTGCAGATCAACGCCTTCAACTTTCCGGTGTGGGGCCCGCTCGAGAAGCTCGCGCCGGCGTTCCTCGCCGGAATGCCGACGGTGATCAAGCCCGCGACGCCGACGGGGTATCTGACCGAAGCGATGGTGCGCATCCTCGTCGAGTCGAACCTGCTGCCCGAAGGCTCGGTGCAACTGGTCAGCGGCAGCGTGCCGAACCTGTTCGACCACCTGCGGCTGGGCGACCTCGTCGGATTCACCGGCAGCGCCGCGACCGCCGAGATGCTGCGCGCCCACCCCGCAGTGCAGACCGGCGGCGTGCGGTTCACGGCCGAGACCGATTCGATCAACGCCTCGGTATTGGGCACCGACGCGGTCGAGGGCACACCCGAGTTCGACGCCTACGTGCGCCAACTCGTGGTCGAGATGACGACGAAGGCCGGGCAGAAGTGCACCGCGATCCGTCGCGCGGTCATTCCCACGGCCGTCGCAGATGCCGTCGTCGACGCCGTGCGCTCGCGCATCGAGGCGAAGACGGTCATCGGCGACCCCCGCGCAGAGGGCGTCACCATGGGCCCCCTGGCCTCGTCCGCGCAACGCGATGAGGTGCGGAGGCAGGTGCAGAAGCTGGTCGACGGCGGCGGTCGGATCGTGATCGGCACAACGGATGCCCCCGAGGTGCGTCTGGCCGACGGCACCACCGGCACCGCGACCGGCGGCGCATTCGTCTCGCCGGTACTGCTGCGTTTCGACCGCGCGGATGCCGACGCCGTGCACGCCGTCGAGGCATTCGGCCCAGTCTCGTCGCTGATCACCTACGACACGATCGCAGAGGCCGCCGACATCGTCGCACGCGGCGGCGGTTCGCTGGTGACCAGCATCGCCACGCACGACCCCGCGCAGGCCGTCGCGTTGGCGACGCGGATCGCGCCGTTCAACGGTCGGATGCTACTGCTCGACCGCGACGATGCGCGGTCGTCGACGGGGCACGGCTCTCCGCTGCCCGGTCTGGTGCACGGTGGCCCTGGCCGTGCTGGCGGCGGCGAGGAGCTGGGTGGCATCCGCGCGGTGCTGCACCACATGCAGCGCACCGCCGTGCAGGGGTCGCCCGAGATGCTCACCGCTCTGACCGGCATCTGGCACGCCGGCGCCAGCGCGAACGCCGGCGACCGGCATCCGTTCCGGAAGGCACTGTCGGAGCTGCGTATCGGCGACCGGATCTCATCGGATGCCCGTGAAGTCACGCTCGACGACATCGAGACGTTCGCGCACTTCACCGGCGACACGTTCTACGCGCATATGGACGAGGAGTCCGCCGCGGCCAACCCGTTCTTCCCCGGCCGCGTCGCACATGGTTACCTGTTGGTCTCGTGGGCAGCGGGGCTGTTCGTCGACCCCGAGCCCGGGCCCGTGCTGGCCAACTACGGTCTCGAGAATCTGCGGTTCATCACACCGGTGTCGCCGGGTGACAGCATCCGCGTCGATCTGACCGCCAAGCAGATCACGCCGCGCGAGACCGACGAGTACGGCGAGGTGCGCTGGGACGCTGTGATCCGCAACCAGGACGATGAGATCGTCGCGACGTACGACGTGCTGACACTGGTCACCAAGGAGGCGGCGGCCGAGGTCGTGACGGCGTGAGGGAGATGATGCGACGCGACGCCGCCTCGGCGATGCTCGGCATGAGCGTCGAGGTCGACGAGCCGGGGCGCGCGGTCGTGTCGATGATCGTGCGCGACGACATGCTCAACGGCTTCGCGATCACCCACGGTGGTCTGGTGTTCGCGCTCGCCGATACGGCCTTCGCGATCGCCTGCAACGAGGACGAGCGGGTCACCGTGGCATCCGGTGCAGACATCACCTTCCTGAAGTCGACCGGTGCCGGTCAGGTGCTGTCCGCGACGGCCGTGCGACGGGTCGTCAGCGGACGCACCGGCCTCTACGACGTGACCGTGCGCGATGAAACCGGCGCCGTGGTGGCCGAGGTGCGAGGCCGGTCGATGATCACGAACCGGGCGGTGGAGTGAGGGTTTCCCCGCGCACTCACCCCCGCATCGCAAGGACGAACGGCAGCACCTCGGTCGCGCCGGCGCGCCGAAGCTCGCGGGCTGCGACGGTGAGTGTCCAGCGGCTGTCGACCTGATCATCGACGAGCAGCACGGGCCCCTCGGGGACGTCGAGACCGTCGGCGCTGAAGCGCTCCCAGAGCCCGGCGAGGCGGAACACGCTGTTGCCGCCGGGCTGTCCACTCGGGCCGCCGCCGGCGAACGCCAGCGAGCCCAGGTACGGCAGCCGCCCGATCTCGGCGATGCCGCGCGCGAGTGACTCGACCAGCAGCGGATGCGAACGCGACGGCATCCCGACAACGGCGACCGGCCGACGCTCCCAGCCCCAATCCGCGAGCACTCGCACGCAGGCACCGAGCACCTGCGGAGAGACAGGAGCGTCCGCGGCTCCTGCGGCGAACATCTCGCGCAGCGTGCCGCCCCAGCCCAGATCGGTCAGGCGCGCCAGCGCCCGGCCCTCCCCCGCCTGCTCCTCTGCCGGGATGCGTCCCTTCACCGGAACGCCGACGCGATCCGCGCCGGTCGGCCATTGTTTGCGCGGTTCGAGCGGCACGCCCACGCGGTCGAGCGACTGGCCGGCGGCATCCGCGGCCGACGTTCCGATCTCGGCCGGGAACCACACGCCCGCACAGTTGTCGCACCGCCCACACGGCGCCGCCGTGTCGTCGTCGAGCGAGCGCTGCAGAAACTCCATCCGGCATCCGTCGGTGTGCTCGTAGTCGATCATGTGCTGCTGCTCTGCGCGGCGCTCGGCCGCGATGCGCTCGTAGCGTTCGGCGTCGTACGTCCACGGCTGCCCGGTCGCGACCCAGCCGCCCTGCACGCGCCGCACCGCACCGTCGACGTCGAGCACCTTCAGCAGCAGCTCCAGCGGGGTACGGCGGATGTCGACGATCGATTCCAGTGCCGGCGTCGAGATCGGCGCGTCGCCGAGCGCGGCGATCACCCGCTCGGCGCGCTCCAGGTCGGGCATGGAGGCCGTCGCGAAGTAGTGCCAGATGTCGCGGTCTTCCACGCCCGGCAGCAGCAGTACGTCGGCGCTCTCGCTGGCACGTCCTGCACGGCCCACCTGCTGGTAGTACGCCACCGGCGACGATGGCGCACCCAGGTGCAGCACGAACCCGAGGTCGGGCTTGTCGAACCCCATGCCCAGTGCGCTCGTGGCGACGAGCGCCTTGACCTCGTTCCGCTTGAGTCGGCCTTCGAGGTCGGCCCGCTCCTCTGCATCGGTCTGCCCGGTGTACGCGTGCACCTCGTGGCCGTGCTCGCGCAGCAGCCGCGCGGTGTCGACGGCTGCGGCCACGGTGAGCGTGTAGATGATGCCCGAGCCCGGAAGGTCGTTCAGGTGGCTGAGCAGCCAGGCGAGCCGCTGCGTCGAGCCAGGCAGACGCAGCACGCCCAGACGCAGGGATGTCCGCGCGAGCGGCCCGCGGATCGTCAGCACACCGGACGGCCCGCCCGTGGCATCCGACCCCACCGCATCGAGCTGCTCGGCGACGTCGGCGACAACGCGGCTGTTTGCCGTCGCGGTCGTGGCGAGCACGGGCACACCCGCGGGCATCGCACTGATGAGGTCGCGCAGCCGCCGATAGTCCGGGCGAAAGTCGTGACCCCAGTCACTGATGCAGTGCGCCTCATCAACCACGAGCATGCCCAGACGCTGCACGAGCGCGGGCAGCTGCTGCTCGCGGAACGCCGGGTTGTTCAGCCGCTCGGGAGAGACCAGCAGGACGTCGACCTCGTCACGGTCGAGCTGGGCGAGCACCTCGTCCCACTCGTGGGCATTGGTGGAGTTGATGGCGACCGCGCGCACACCGGCCCGCTCGGCCGCGGAGATCTGGTCGCGCATCAGAGCCAGCAGCGGCGACACGAGCACCGTCGGTCCCGCTCCCTGCCGACGCAACAGCAGCGTGGCGACGAAGTAGACCGCCGACTTTCCCCACCCGGTGCGCTGCACCACCAGCGCCCGGCGCCGCCCGTCGACCAGTGCCTCGATCGCCTCGTACTGGCCATCGTGGAACTCGGCATCGGGCCGCCCGACCAGCTCGCGAAGCGCGTCGAGGGCGGCCGTGCGGGTGTCGGAGGAAGCCATACCTCCACTCTGCCGCACGCCACCGACAGCGCATCCCTTGCACCTCACCGGCACGCGTGCCAGAATTACCTAACGATCGGTCAGTAAACAGGAGTCGATGATGACAACCCCCGCAGACCTCTCTCTCGTCGAGGGCGACGCCGACGCGCAGGAGCGCTTCGACGATCTCGTCGCGCACGAGCAGCGCATCGAGCCGCGCGATTGGATGCCCGAGGCGTACCGCAAGACGCTGATCCGCCAGATCTCACAGCACGCCCACTCCGAGATCATCGGCATGCAGCCCGAGGGCAACTGGATCACCCGGGCGCCGAGCCTGAAGCGCAAGGCGATCCTGATGGCGAAGGTGCAGGACGAGGCCGGCCACGGCCTCTACCTCTACTCGGCCGCGCAGACCCTTGGCATCACGCGCGACGAGATGATGGACCAGCTCATCAGCGGCAAGGCCAAGTACTCGTCGATCTTCAACTACCCCACCCCGACCTGGGCCGATATGGGCGCGATCGGTTGGCTCGTCGACGGCGCCGCGATCGTCAACCAGGTGCCGCTGTGCCGCGCCTCGTACGGCCCGTACGGCCGGGCGATGGTGCGCATCTGCAAAGAGGAGTCGTTCCACCAGCGCCAGGGGTTCGAGATTCTGCTGCAGCTCATGCAGGGCACCGACGAGCAGCGCGAGATGGCCCAGGATGCCGTCAACCGCTGGTACTGGCCGAGTCTGGCCATGTTCGGCCCTCCCGACGATGAATCGCCCAACTCGGCGCAGTCGATGAAGTGGAAGATCAAGCGCTTCTCGAACGACGCCCTGCGTCAGCGCTTCGTCGGCATGCTGGTGCCGCAGGCCGAGATCCTCGGCATCACGCTGCCCGATCCCGATCTGCGCTACGACGAGCAGACCGGCCAGTACGCGATGGGTGAGATCGACTGGGACGAGTTCTACGAGGTGCTGCGCGGCAACGGGCCGTGCAACGCCGAGCGCCTCGAGCGCCGTCGCACGGCGCATGAAGAAGGCGCCTGGGTCCGCGAGGCGGCAGCCGAGTACGCCCGGGTTTCGTCTCGCCTCGCTCGCTCAACCACCGGAACCGGGGTGGCCTGATGGATGCTGAGACCTGGCCGCTCTGGGAGGTGTTCGTCCGCGCGAACCGCGGGCTGAACCACGTGCACGTCGGCTCACTGCACGCACCGGATGCCGATATGGCGCTGCGCAACGCGCGCGACCTCTATACGCGCCGCAGCGAGGGCGTATCGATTTGGGTGGTGCCCGCCGAGGCGATCACCACGAGCGACCCCGACGACAAGGACGCGTTCTTCGAGAGCCCAGCCGGCAAGAACTACCGGCACGCGGTGTACTACACCGCCTCTGAGGGGGTGCCGCACCTGTGAGCAAGAACGTCACCGTGTCGGTCGACCAGCTCGACCTGGCCGCCGAACTGACCGGCACCGATGCCCGCGCGACATCGGCCGACATCGCCGAGTACGCGCTCTGGCTCGGCGATGACGCGCTGATCCTGTCACAGCAACTGGGCGCCTGGGTCTCGCGTGCCCCCGAGCTTGAAGAGGACGTCGCCCTGGCGAACATCGCCCTCGATCTGCTGGGGCACGCCCGCTCACTACTGCACTACGCCGGCACGTGGGACGGCCGCAGCGAGGATGACCTCGCCTACTTCCGCGACGAGCCCGAGTTCCGCAGCGCCTGGCTGATGGAACAGCCCAACGGCGATTTCGCCCAGACGATCGCCCGTCAGCTGTTCGCATCCGCGTACATGTTCGAGCTGCACTCGGCGCTGCGCGCCTCGTCCGACGAGACTCTCGCCGCGATCGCCGCGAAGTCGGTGAAAGAGGTCGACTACCACCGCGACCACGCCGTGCAGTGGGTGCTGCGCCTGGCGGGCGGCACCGATCTCTCACGCGAGCGCATGATCCGCGCGATCGGCGACGTCTGGCCGTACGTGGCAGAACTGTTCCGCGACGAACCACTGATCGACCGGCTCGAAGGCGCCGCGGTGCGGCCCTCGACGCTGCGCCCCGGTTTCGACGCCGTGATCGACGAGGTCTTCCGCGCCGCCGATCTGCAGATCCCCTCGGGTGGCGACTCGCGCGGTGGCGGGCGCCGTGGGTCGCACGCCACACCGATGGGTCACCTGCTCGCCGAGATGCAGGTGCTCGCACGACGGCATCCGGGGGCGACGTGGTGACCGCCCTCGCGACGTCCCCCGAACACGGCACCGCACGCGAACAGCACGCGTGGCGGGTGGCCGCGACGGTCGTCGACCCCGAGGTGCCCGTGCTCACGATCGAAGACCTCGGCGTGCTGCGCGCTGTGCGCGTCGACGCGTCGGAGCGCGGCGAGCGCGTCGTCGTCGACATCACCCCGACCTACAGCGGATGCCCGGCGATGGACGCCATCCGCGACGACGTCGTGCTGGCACTGACCGCCGACGGCTTCGCCCACGTCGAGGTGCGCACCGTGCTCTCCCCCGCGTGGACGACGGACTGGATGAGCGAGGAGGGCAAACGCAAGCTGACGGCGTACGGCATCGCCCCGCCCAGCGGACGGGCGGCCCACCGGCAGGGTCCGGTGCGGCTCGCCCTCAGCATCCGATGCCCGCGCTGCGGCTCCCTCGACACGCATGAGGTGTCGCGCTTCGGCTCGACCTCGTGCAAGGCACTCTACGAGTGCCGCGCGTGCCTGGAACCCTTCGACCATTTCAAGGTGATCTGATGGCACTCTTCCGTGTTCCCACGGCGCAGGCCCCCGTCACAGTCGCCAGCGGCGACGGCGGCCGGCACCGCGCGCGATTCCACGCACTGACCGTGTCGCAAGTACGTCCGCTCACCAAGGACGCCGTCGAGGTGAGCTTCGCCGTGCCACCCGAGTTGGTCGACGACTACGCCTACCTGCCGGGTCAGTACGTGGCACTGCGGGTGCACCTGGAGGGTGCGGAGGTACGGCGCTCGTACTCTCTGTGCCGCCCGCCGATCCCGGCCGACGAAGGTGGCACGACGCTCAGCGTCGCGGTCAAACGCGACGAGGGCGGGCTGTTCTCGACGTGGGCACAGACCGAACTGACCCCCGGCTTCGAGATCGACGTGATGAGCCCGCAGGGCACGTTCACCTCGGGCCTGGCCGAGCTGGCCGGAGCGCACGTGGTCGGCATCGCCGCAGGATCAGGCATCACCCCGATGATGGCGCTCGCCAGAAGCCTGCTGACAGCATCCGATTCGACGAGGTTCACGCTGTTGTACACCAACAAGGCGACCAGCGACGTGATGTTCCTCGAAGACCTCGCCGACCTCAAGGACCGCTACCCGACCCGGCTCGTGCTGCACCATGTGCTCTCGCGCGAACAGCGCACCGCGCCATTGATGTCGGGGCGCCTCGACGAAGAGCGTCTACGCACCATCTTCGGCGCACTCATCCTTCCCGACACCGTCGACGAGTGGTTCCTCTGTGGCCCGTTCGCGCTGGTCGACCTGTGCCGCGAGGTGCTCGCCGACCTCGGCGTGCCCCGGGAGCACGTGCGCTTCGAACTGTTCACCACCGGCGATGCGCCCGCAGAACGCGGCCCCCGCAAAGTCGAGGTGCGGCAGGGCGAGAAGGCCGTGCGCATCGAGATCAACCTCGACGGCGTCTCGTCGACGGTCGAGAGCCCGGTCGATGCACACGAGTCGGTGCTCAACGCCGCCCTGCGCGTGCGCCCGGATGCCCCGTTCGCCTGCTCGGGGGGTGTGTGTGGCACCTGCCGCGCACGCGTCGTCGACGGCAGCGTGACGATGACCGAGAACTACGCACTCGAACCCGATGAGATCGAACGCGGTTACGTGCTGACCTGCCAGTCGCACCCCACCAGCGACCGCCTCGTCGTCGACTACGACGTCTGACCGCATCCGCCGACAGCCCGCAGGAGGACACGCCATGATCGACCTCGCCATCGCCGATGACGTCGCGCACGTGACGCTCAACGCGCCCGACCGCCTCAACGCGCTCGACGAACAGGCACTGCACGGATTGGACAGCGCCTACACCGAGGCCGAACAGGCCGGCGTGCGCGCGCTCGTACTGCGGGGCGAGGGGCGCGCGTTCTGCGCCGGACGCGACATCTCGGGGGTCGACCCACGAGACGACGACGTGCTCGGATACCTGGGCGGCACGGTCACCCCGCTGCTCAAGCGCATGGCGGCGTTTCCCGCGCCGACGTTCGCCGTCGCGCACGGCGCCTGTCTCGGAGTCGGGCTGGGACTGCTGATCGCCACCGACGTGGTCTATGTCGCGGAGTCGGCCAAGATCGGTTCGCCGTTCGCCGCGCTCGGGGCGACGCTTGACTCGGGCGGCCATGCCCTGTTCGCCGAGCGTCTCGGTGCGCACAAGACACTCGATCTCATCTACAGCGGCCGGCTCATGTCGGGGGCTGAGGCCGTGGCATCCGGTCTGTTCTCACGCGTGTTCCCCGATGACGCGGTGCGGCAGGCGACCGACGACGCCGCGGTCGCGGCGGCCAGCGGCGCGACCGCGGCGTTCCTGGCGAGCAAACAGCTCATCGCCCGCATTCGCGACGAGCGCCTCGCCCTGTGGGAGGCGGTCGATATCGAGAACGCGGCGCAGGCGGCACTGTGCAACACGGACGACTACCGCGAGGGCTTCGCCGCCTTCCAGCAGAAACGCCGGCCCACCTTCAGAGGGCATTGACACCACAGAGGGCCATCACCTTAAAATGAACACATGTTCATTTTAAGGGTGCAATAGTGCGCACCGCCGCGCACAACGAAGCTCTGCGCGACGCGACGCGCGAGACGATCGAGACGGCCGCGGTGCGCGTCTTCGCTCGTCGCGGGTTCGCCGCGTCCAGCATCCGGCACATCGCCGAAGAAGCCCACCTCAGCACCGGCTCGATCTACCGTCACTACGCCAGCAAAGAGGCGCTCTTCGACGAACTGCTCGATCAGGCGACCGCCGGGCAACGCGAAGCCGCCCTCGCTCTCGCGAGCGACACCGACCCGCACCAGCTGGTGCGCGAGTTCACCCGCTCATTCCTCTCGGATCTGAGACGAGGCTCCGGCGAAGCCGAGTTCTTTCTCGTGATGAACCAGGGCTTCCTCACCGACACGCCCGCCGGCACCCGAGAGCGACTGCACACCACCCAGCGACCGCTCTGGCATGCTTTCTCAGCGCTCGTCCGCAGAGGGCAAGCGGCTGGCGACTTCGCCGGGGGCGACCCCGACCAACTCACCACCCTCTACTTCGCCACGCTCTCCGGCATCGCCGGCATGCACTCCACGATGCCCGCAGCGACCGACGACACCGCCGTCGGCATCGTGCTGCGCCTGCTCATTCGAAAGGAACGCGCATGAACATCGAGATCGCCCGCGGCGACGCACTCGGCGAAAGTCATCGCCGACAGATCAGCGACGTCCTGGTGAACGGCTTCGCCGAGGACTTCGAGTACTTCTCGAAGAACCCGCAGACCCTTGCGGGCGCCTTCGCCCACATGATCATCCTGGAACGCTTCTTCGTGGCGCTCGTCGACGGCGAGCCCGCAGCGATCGCCTCGGTGACCGAAGGCGATCAGGAGTGCTTCGCCCCCGACCGCCGCGAGATGCAACGCACCCTCGGATGGTTCCATGGGCTGATCAGCTTCGCCATCGTCCGCAGCCAGTTCCTCGGCGCTTATCCGGGCGCGCGTCCCGGGCTCGCCGAGATCGGCTTCGTGACCACGGCACCACAGCACCAGGGCAAGGGCGTCGCCACGGCGCTGATGACGCACCTGCTCAAGCTGCCCTACGACGAGTTCGTCCTGCGCGACATCAAGGACACGAACGCCCCGGCGCTCGGCCTGTACCGAAAGCTCGGATTCACCGTGTCAGACACGCGCCCCGTGAAGTTCGCCGCACGCGCGGGCTTCTCCACCTACGTCTCGATGAGTCTGGCAAAGACGACAACTCGCAGCTGAGCACACCGCTGGGCGCGCGGGACGCCTAATCTGGGAAGATCATGTGCCGCTTGTTCGCCTTCGTCTCGCCCTCGCGCTCCACCGCGCGCCGCGAGCTGCACCCCGATGGACTCGACAGCCTGCTCTCGCTCGCGCGCCTGCACGGCGACGGCTGGGGGTGGGCGGGTGTCGACGATGACAGCGCGCCCACGATGCGGCGCTCACCGCACTCGGCCGTCACAGATGCCGGCTTCGCCTCGGCCATCGATACACCCGCGCACGCCGCGCTGGTGCACCTGCGGTGGGCGACCGCAGGTCTGCCGGTCAACCTCGACAACGCCCACCCGTTCCTGGTCGACGGCCTGACGTTCGGTCACAACGGCACGATCACACCGCTCGATGACCTGCGCTCGCTGCTCTCACCGGCCAGTGTCGCAGCGCTGAAGGGCACGACCGACAGCGAGATGTACTTCGCGCTGATCCGCGAGCAGGTCACTCAGGGCCTTCCCCTGCTCGATGCCACCGTCCAGGTGGTGCGCCGGCTGCGCGAGCACTTCCCCTATGCCAGCCTGAATGCGCTGCTGCTGAGCGGAGAGCAGCTCATCGTCGTGCACGCCAGCGCAACCAGCGCACTCACCGCGCACGACATCTCGCGCATGGGCCCCCTCGCCGACGATCTGCCGTCCGGCCACAACGAGGACTACTTCGCCCTGCGGTGGCGCCAGTCCCCCGACGGCACAGTCGCCATTAGCTCGACCGGGGTCGCTGGCGACGGCTGGCAAGCGCTACCGGCCGAATCGGTCACCGCGATCCGTCTCGCCGATCGTTCCCGCGAGATCGTCGAGCTGACACCGACAGCCCTCTCGCGCAGTTAGTATCAGAAGGTCCGGCCGTTCGCGGCCGGTGCCCGAAAAAGGGGCACGCAGCACTCCGCGCCGTCGCGTGAGCCGCCAGACACATACGGTTCCCTCCGTCACTGTCTTGAAAGGCTCAGTCATGCCCAGCGTCTCCGCGCACGTCGCCCTCACTCTCGCCCAGCACATCGACCACGTCTTCGGGGTGATGGGCAATGGCAACGCCTACTTCCTCGACGCCATCGAGACGCAGACCGATGCCGTCTTCACCGCCGTGCGCCACGAGCAAGGTGCGGTCGTTGCCGCCGACGCGCATTTCCGGGCATCCGGGCGCATTGCCGCCGCGACCTCGACGTACGGAGCCGGCTTCACGAACACCCTGACGGCGCTGGCCGAGGCCGTGCAGGCGCACGTGCCGCTGGTGCTCGTCGTGGGCGATGAGCCCACCTCGGGTCCACGTCCGTGGGACGTCGACCAGATTGCGCTCGCGTCGGCCGTCGGCGCACGCACCTATACGACCGGACGTGCGGATGCCGCGGCGACCACGGTCATCGCCATCGAGCACGCCCTGACCTACCGGGTACCGGTGGTGCTGGCCATCCCCTACGACGTCGCAGCCCTCGAGGCCGGTGCGGTGCCCGAGGCCCCCGAGCCGCGGGTTCCGGCACCGCTCGCCCCTCGCGGCGAGTTCGGTGCGGGGATGCTCGATGAGATCGCCGATGCGCTCGCGCGGGCAGAGCGTCCGTTCCTGCTGGCCGGTCGCGGCGCCTGGCTGGCGGGTGCGGGCGAGTCCCTCGGTGCTCTTGCCGCAGCCACCGGTGCGCTCACCGCGACGACGGCGCTCGGCCGAGGCGTCTTCCCCGATGCACGTTACGACCTTGGCGTGACCGGCGGATTCGGCGCCGATGGGGCCATGGAGCTGGTGCGCGAGGCCGACGTCGCCGTCGTCTTCGGTGCGTCACTGAACCAGTTCACGATGCGCTTCGGCGACCTGTTCGCGCCGGGCACCCGGGTGTTCCAGGTCGATGTCGCCCCGGCCGCGACCCACGCGCATGTGGGCGGATTCGTCCGCGCCGACGCACGTCTGGCCGCGGAGGCGCTCGTTGCGCGGCTCGCCGCCGTTCACAACTCCGGAGAAACACCGGCGGATCGGCCCGCAGACCGGGTGAACACCACACCGGAGGCCGGTTCTTCCGGAGTTGCGCGCACACCCTGGCGCGAAACCGTCGACGTCACCGCCGCGCGCGCCCAGGCCGACGCCGGCGAGTTCGCCGAGGACGGCCGCCTCGACCCGCGCGCTGCCGCCCGCCGCCTGGCCGAGTTGCTGCCCGAGGACCGCGTCGTCGTGTCGGACGGCGGGCACTTCATCGGCTGGGCGAACATGTACTGGCCCGTCGCCTCACCCGACCGGATGATGATGATCGGCACGGCGTTCCAGTCGATCGGGCAGGGCTGGCCGAGCGTGGTCGGCGCGACCCGTGCGCGCCCCGAGTCGACCGTGGTGCTCACCTCGGGCGACGGCGGTGGCCTGATGGCGATCGCCGATCTGGAGTCGGCCGTGCGTGCGGCCGCCGGCCACGGGATCGCTGTGGTCTGGAACGACGCCGCGTACGGCGCCGAGGTCAACCTGTACGGGCTGAAGGGACTGGCCGAGGGGCCGATGCTGATCCCCGAGGTCGACTTCGCCGCGTTCGCCGCGGCCGTCGGTGCCGAAGGCGTCGTCGTACGCTCGCTCGCCGACATGGAGCGGCTGCGCACCTGGGGCACCGAGAACCCCGACGAGCGCCGCTTTCTGGTGCTCGACCTGCGCATCTCGGGCAAGGTGATCGCCCCGTATCAGCAGGAGATCATCCGCGTGAACTCCTGACGCCGGTCGCCACCAGCCTCAGATCCACCCCTTGTCCTGCGCGATCCGCACGGCCTGTGCACGGTTGGCCGCACCGGTCTTGCCGATGGCCGACGAGAGGTGGTTGCGCACGGTGCCCGCCGAGAGGAAGACTTCGGATGCTATCGCGCCGGCTGACCGCCCGTCGGCGGCCAGGCGCAGCACCTGCTGCTCGCGTTCGCTGAGCGGGCTGGCCCCGTCGAACAGGCTCTGCTCGACGAGCGCCGGATCGAGCACACGTAGCCCGGCGTGCACGCGCCGCACCGCTTCGGCGAGTTGCTCGGCCGGGGTGTCCTTCACGACGAAACCGCTCGCACCGGCGTCGAGCGCCGAGCGCAGGTAGCCGGGGCGGGCAAAGGTCGTGACGATGAGTACGCGGGTGCCGTCGTGTGCGGCGCGCACGCGACGGGTCGCCTCGATGCCGTCGACGTCGGGCATCTGGATGTCCATCAGGCAGACATCGGGGCGCAGCCGGGTGACGGTCTGCACGGCCTGTTCGCCGTCGGCGGCGACGCCCACGACTTCCAAGTCGCTCTCCAGATCGAGCAGAGCGGCCAGGGCGCCCCGCACAAGTGCCTGATCGTCGGCGATCACCAGGCGGATGCGTTCCGGCTGGTGATCCGCATCGGGCATCCGATTCACCATCTCAGCTCCACTCGTGTTCCTCCCGCGGGCCCCGGCCCGAACTCCAGTGCGGCCCCGGCGGCCGCCGCGCGCTCGCGCATGCCGCGCACGCCGTTGCCCTCAGGCGCGCCGTGCGCGGGAGCATCGGATGCCGGGCCCCGGCCGTCGTCGGCCACGATCAGACTGCCCGGGATGATCGTGACATTCACCTCGGACGCCCCGGCATGCCGGAGCACGTTCGTGATCGCTTCGCGCAGCACCCAGCTCGCCGTCAACGATTGGACGGGCGAGAGCGCCGCAGGCTCGCCGTCGACGCGCAGGTCGACGCCGGCCGCCTGCAATGCATCACCTCCGGATGCCAGCTGCTCGACCAGCGTTGTGGCACGGGCTCCCGCCACCGTGGCCCGCACCCCGGCGATGGCCTCGGCGGTGAGCGCGGTGATGTCGGCGAGTTCGGCCTTGGCGCGTTCGGGGTCGGTCTCGATCAAGCGCTGCGCGAGCTGGGCCTTGAGCTGCACGACGGTCAGCGAGTGCCCGATCAGGTCGTGCACGTCACGGGCCGCCGCTTCGCGCCCGGCGCTGGTCGCCAGTTCCCGGCCCAGGCGTTCGGTCTCGGCAGAACGGATGATCAGCCACGTGGTGACCGTGTTGACGACGCCGAGCAGGGCGACGATGACCAGCACCGTCAGGTACGGCAGTCCCCCGGGGATCAGGAACACGCTCAGCGCGGTGATCACGAGGGCGCAGCCCATCGTCACCCAGTGCGCCGCCCTGGTCAGCCCGTACGACGCGAACGACATCAGAAACGGCAGAAAGCTGATGTAGCTGACACCGGCCCCCGGGATGGTCAGCAGCATGCAAGCGATCAGCGCTCCGAAGATCCACCACTGCCCGGCCGGGACGGGCCGACCGAGCCCGCTGTCCAGACGCAGCCCGCGGATGAAGCCGCCGATGTACAGCACGACGAACACCACCAGTGCGGCCCAGCCGAGCACGATCCACCCGACGTCCGCCGTCGACCGCACCAGCGCCAGCGCCGGATAGATCAGGAAGATCAGCCAGACGGCGGCCATCACCCAGCCGTAGCGGTCCCAGGGGTCCCTCTCGGCGGGCGGCCTCGGCGCGGTGCGCTGCGGGCTGGTCATCGTCCCACCCTATTGCCGCTAGCGGCGGGCCTTCGAGCGCTTGATACCGGCGACGACCAGCGCGACGAACACTCCCACCCAGACGGCGACATTCAGAAGCACCGCCCACATCTGATCGGTCTGCCCGGTGGTGAGCATTCCGTCAGTGAGCGGCCAGCGCGACAACGAGACGAATCCGTACAGGGGCGTGAACCGGGCGATGTCGAGCATCACGCCGTCCAGCGGCATGAACACATTCCCGAAGAAGGCGAAGAACGTCATCGAGATCGACGCGAGAGCCGCGGCCGAATCGGCTGTGAAGAACAACCCGACACCGAGCCCGAACAGACCGAAGATGAGGCCGACGCCCAGGATGATCCCCGCGGTGGCGAACCAGCGCCACAGGTCGTCGGCCGCCGCCCCCGTCATCGCGCCGGCTGTGAAGACGGCAAGAAGAGACAGCACCGCGAACGACAGGGCGGTGATCACCTTGGTGGCGACGTAGCCCGCAGTCGTCAGCGGCGTCATCGCGAGCTGGCGCCCCCACCCCTGCTTCGACTCCGCCGAGGCGAGCGAGGTGAGCGAGCTCATCGCCACCGCACTGCCGTACGCGGCCATCGAGGTCATCACGTAGAACGCGACGTTTCCGTTGCCGGCCTGTCGTGAGCCGAAATCGGAGCTCGCCCCGAACAGCAGGTACATCACCACCGGCATCGCCAGGATGAAGGCGAGCGTGTAGGGATTGCGCAGCTGACGCAGCCCTTCGATCCGCAGCATCGTCGTCGTGGTCATCATCGGTCAGTCCTCCGTGAGGGTGGTGAAGGCGGTCTCCAGCGTGGGCGCGGTGATCTCCAGCGCGTGCGCGCCGGCGCCGAGCAGCACGCCCGCGACAGCATCCGAATCGGCACTGCGCAGCGTGACGCGACCGGCGTCGACGCGCAGGTCGACGACGTCGGCGTGCTGCTGCAGTGCGCTCAGCAGTTGCTCAGCACCTTCCGCCGGAAGGGTCGCGGCGACGGAACGCGCGCCGAGACCGGCGCGCAGTTCTGCCGTCGGCGCATCGGCGACGATGCGCCCGCGGTGCATCACGACGGTGCGCCGTGCGAACTGCTCGGCCTCCTCCAGATAGTGGGTGGCGAAGACGATCGTGCGTCCGGCGTCGGCATCCGCGCGCATCACGTCCCAGAACCGGCGGCGTGCGGTGACGTCCATGCCCGCGGTGGGCTCGTCGAGCACGAGGATGTCGGGGTCGGCAGTGAGGGCGAGCGCGAATTTGACGCGCTGTTGCTCACCGCCCGAGCACTTCGACACGCGTCGGCGGGTCAGGTGCGCGAGGTCGGTTCGCTCGAGGATCTCGGGCACCCGGCCGAGCGTGGCCCGACCGTGCAGCGACGCGATCAACTGAACGGTCTCGCCGACCGTGAGATCCGAGAGCAGGCCACCGGTCTGCAGCACGGCCGCGATCACGCCCGAGCGTGCGGCGCGGGCGGGAGCGAGTCCGCGCACGCGCACCGTGCCCGCGTCGGGATCGGTGAGTCCGAGCAACATGTCGAGCGCGGTCGTCTTGCCGGCCCCATTCGGACCGAGCAGCGCGACGACCTCACCGCGGCGGATGCTGAGATCGACGCCGTCGACGGCCTGCACACGATCCGCGCCCATTCCGAAGTGGCGGCTGATGCCGCGCAGTTCGATCACCGCGTCGGCCGGCGGCGCTGCTGTCTGCGCTGTCTGTGTCTGCGTTGTGGTGAGCATGCTTCCAGCATCGCGAGAGCGCGTCGCGGATGCCGGAGGGCGATGTCATGGGTTCGGCATGACATCTGTCATGCCGAACCACGGCGATCAGGATGCTGGCAGCAGCATCCCCTCCAGGAAAGCCCCAAGCTCGTCGACCGCGTCCAGCGGCAGAATCGCGGCCACGTACTGGTCGGGGCGCACGACGATCACCACGCCGTCACGCGACAGCTCGCGCGCCTCGAAGATGTCGACGTCGGTCCACTTGCTCGGCCCGGCTGCGTACACCTTCTCCCAGTCGGTCAGCCCCAGCGGTCCGGTCTTGGGCGCGAACAACTCGGGCGCAGAGGTCACCTCGACCTCTTCGAACGGCTGCTGGAACACGGCCTTCACATCGAAGACGGCATCGACATCAGCATCCGACGGAGTGAAGCGCGCGAACAGCGGCGCGGCCTTCTCTGCCCACGCACCCAGCGCAGCGCCGGTGCGGTCACCGAACGCGTACACGCGCCACCGGCCATCGGCACGTGCATGGTGCCCCAGGTGGATGACATTGCCGTCACAGACGCGCACGACCTCGGCCGATTTGAAGCGCTTGCCGAGCGGGAAGCCCGCGGCGAGGGCCTGGTGGGCGTCGGTGCCCGTGATCATCGACGAGGTGTACTGCGTCATGAATCCGCTGGGGAACTCGGCCGTGCCGAGGTAGAAGGTCGCCAGCTCGGTGGGGTCGGAGATCTCTTCGGGCTTGCGCGCCATCAGGCTTGACCACTCCCGATCGAAGTCGATCAACTGCTGCGCCACCGGGCGGCGCTCGGCGCCGTACGTCGCCAGCAACTCCTCGGGGCTGCGCCCGGTGAGCACGGAACCGAGCTTCCAGCCCAGGTTGAAACCGTCCTGCATCGAGACGTTCATGCCCTGGCCGGCCTTCGCGCTGTGCGTGTGGCAGGCGTCGCCGGTGAGGAAGACGCGCGGCGTGCGCCCCGAGCCGTCGATCACATCGTCGAAGCCATCGGTGACGCGGTGCCCCACCTCGTAGACGCTGTGCCAGGCGACATCCTTGACGTCGATCGAGTACGGGTGCAGGATCGCGTTCGCCTGTCGGATGATCTCGTCGATCGGGGTCTGCCGCACGCGGTGATCGTCGTCCTCGGCGACCGCACCGAGGTCGATGTACATCCGGCTGAGATAACCGCCCTCACGCGGGATGTGCAGGATGTTGCCCGCCTCAGCATTGATCGCGCACTTGGTGCGCCAATCGGGAAAGTCGGTGTTGACCAGCACGTCCATGACACCCCAGGCGTGCGCCGAGATGCCGCCGACGTGCTTGCGTCCGATGGCCTCACGCACCCCGCTGCGTGCACCGTCGCATCCGACGACGTACTTCGCACGGATCGTGCGCTCCCCCGCGCCGTCGCGCACGCGCACCTCGACCGGAAACGCGCCGCCCTCGTGCACGGTGAGTCCCACGAACTCGACGCCGTAGTCGGGCACGATGCGTCCCGGCCCGTCGGCTGCGGCCTCGGCGAAGTAGTCGAGCACGCGCGCCTGGTTCACAATCAGGTGAGGGAACTCACAGATGTCGTACGCGTAGTCGGCCGTCCGCGCGGTGCGGATGATGTTCTGGGGGTTCTCGGGGTCGGGGCCCCAGAAGTTCATCCAGCCGATGTTGTAGGCCTCGGCGATGATCCGCTCGGCGAACCCGAACGCCTGGAACGTCTCGACGCTGCGCGGCTGGATGCCGTCGGCCTGCCCCAGCACCAGACGCCCCTCGCGCTTCTCGATCACGCGCGTGTTCACGTCGGGGTACTGCGACATCTGCGCAGCCAGCAGCATGCCCGCCGGTCCGGAGCCGACGATGAGCACGTCCACCTCGTCGGGAAGATCGGTGGGGCGGTCGACACCCAGGCCCTCGGCGGGCAGCACCCGCGGGTCGTGGGAGACGTAGCCGTGGTGGTGGAACTGCATCGCTTCTCCTTCAGCAGGACGTCGTGGGGCGGATGCCGTCTGCATCCGCCCCTCAGAGGGTCAGGCCTTCGACAGGCCGTAGATCGGGCTCTTCGACTGCTCGGCCTCGTGGTCGGGGCCGAGCGGGATGCCGCTGCGATCACGCAGCAGCAGCGTGGCCAGCAGGCCGATCACGGTCATGCCGGCGAGGTACCAGGTGACGGCCTCGGTCGAGCCGGTGGCCTGCACGATGGCCGTGGCGATCGTGGGGGCGAACGCACCGCCAGCGATCGCACCGATCGCGTACGAGATCGAGACGCCCGAGAAGCGGATGCTGGCCGGGAACAGCTCGGTGTAGAGCGCCGCCTGCGGACCGTAGGTGAAGCCGAGACCGATGGTGAGGATGGCGAGCCCCGCGAACAACAGACCGATGTTGCCGGAGTTCACCAGCGGGAACAGCGTGAACACACCCGCGAGCTGCAGGATCCATCCGAGGATGTACGTGTTGCGGCGGCCGAACCGGTCACTGACCCAGCCGGCGATCAGCGTCGAGACCAGCCACGTTACGGCAGAGCCGGCGACGGCCCACAGCACAGGGCCCCGCTCCATGGCCAGCGGACCCTCGGGGTTGGTGGCGTAGCCCTGGATGTAGCCGCCGGTGGTCATGTAGCCGACGGCGTTGTTGCCGGCGAAGACGAGCGCGGCGATGATGACGAGCGGCGTGTGCTTGCGGAACAGTTGCACGATCGGCATCTTGGCTTCTTCCTTGCGCTCGGCCAGCTCGGTGAACACCGGGCTCTCCTCGACCTTGCGGCGCACGTAGTAGCCCACCAGGATCAGCACGACGCTGAGCAGGAACGGCACGCGCCAGCCCCAGATGAGGAACTGCTCACCGGGGGCGATCGCCGTCATGATCGCCATGACGCCCGATGCCAGCAGCAGACCGAGCGGAACGCCGATCTGCGGCGAGGCTCCGAAGATGCCGCGCTTGGTCTTGGGTGCGTGCTCGACGGCCATCAGCACGGCACCGCCCCACTCGCCACCGGCCGAGATGCCCTGCAGAATGCGCAGCAGCACCAGCAGCAGCGGCGCGGCGAAGCCGATCGTCTCGTACGTCGGCAGCACACCGATCAGGGCGGTCGCCGCGCCCATCAGGATCAGCGTCCACATCAGCACCGCCTTGCGGCCGACCTTGTCACCGAAGTGTCCGGCGAGGAACGCGCCGAGCGGGCGGAACAGAAAGCTCACACCGACGGTGGCGAAGGCGATCAGTGCACTGTTCGCGCCGAGCGGCGCGAAGAAGAGCTGGCCGAAGACGAGCCCCACGGCCGTGGCGTAGATGAAGAAGTCGTACCACTCGACGGTCGTTCCGACGACCGTGGCGAACACGACTCTGCGGCGGTCCCGTGGGCTGGCGATGGTTCCCGTCGGTGTGAACCCGGGCTGTTCGCTCATGGTGCTCCTTTGACTTCCTCGTCGGTGACGTCGTTGTCGGTGGCGGCAGTTGCTTGCCACCCGTTCGGTGATCATATACGATTTCAAATACGACGCACAAGACATCGTTCAGACCGGCAGAATCGGCGAACGACCCAGCGCGAGGAGGCGCCCACCGTGACCGAGATCACCCGTCCCGGCAAGATCATCGCGATCCATCTCAACTACGTCTCGCGCTCCGACCAGCGCGGGCGCCGCCCCGCCGCCCCGTCGTACTTCTTCAAGCCGGCCAGCTCGATCGCGGGCACCGACGGCACCGTCGAACGCCCTGCCGGAGCCGAGCTGCTTGCCTTCGAGGGCGAGATCGCCCTCATCATCGGCACCGCCGCCCGGCGCGTGTCCGTCGAGCAGGCCTGGGCGCACGTGGCACACGTGACAGCCTCGAACGACCTGGGACTGTACGACCTTCGCACCAACGACAAGGGGTCGAACGTCCGCTCGAAGGGCGGCGACGGGTACACCCCGGTCGGGCCGAACCTGATCGCGGCGGCCGACGTCGACCCCGGTGCGTTGCGCGTGCGCACGTGGGTGAACGGCGAGCTCGCGCAGGACGACACCACGGCCGGGTTGCTGTTCCCGCTCCCCCAGCTCATCGCCGACCTCTCGCAGCATTTCACGCTCGAGCCCGGCGACATCATCCTCACCGGCACCCCGGCGGGGTCCAGCGTGATCGTGCCCGGCGATGTCGTCGAGGTCGAGGTAGATGCCCCGGCCGCACCCGGCGCTCCGTCCTCGGGCCGCCTGCGCACCACCGTGACGCAGGGCGAGATCCCGTTCGACGCGCAGATCGGCTCGATGCCGGCCGTCGACGACCTGCAGCGCGAAGAGGCCTGGGGCTCCCGCGAGGCCGCCGGCCTTCCAGCATCCGCCCCCGCGTCCGCGTCGGCATCCGCCCCCACAGCGCCCGCCGCCGCCGCCGTCACCACCCACCCCACCCACGAGGGGTCAAAAAACGTCCCCTCCGCAGCACCCAACCCGACAGTTTCTGACCCCTCGTCGGGAGGAACGTCGGGAGGAGCGTCGGTCGAGCCGGCCGCGGGGCTCTCGGCCGAGCTGCGCGCCAAGCTGATGGAGGCGCCAACGGCCGGGCTGTCGAGCCAGCTGCGCAAGCGCGGACTGCACTCGTGCTTCATCGACGGCGTCTCGGCGAACATCCCCGGCAGCAAGATCGTCGGCACCGCCAAGACGCTGCGCTTCGTGCCCGCCCGCGAAGACCTGTTCAAGACCCACGGCGGCGGCTACAACGCCCAGAAGCGCGCCTTTGACGCCGTCGAAGAGGGCGAGATCATCGTCATCGAGGCTCGCGGCGACGCCACCACCGGAACGCTCGGCGACATCCTGGCCCTGCGCGCGGTTGCGCGCGGAGCGGCCGGCGTCGTCACCGACGGCGGCGTACGCGACTTCGACGCCGTCGCCGAGATCGGCCTGCCGGTGTTCTCGCAGGGCGCGCACCCCTCGGTGCTCGGGCGACGCCACGTGCCCTGGGAGCACGACGTCACCATCGGATGCGGCGGCGCGACCGTGCAACCGGGCGATGTCATCGTCGGCGACGGCGACGGCGTGATCGTGATCCCCGCCCACCTCGCCGAAGAGGTCACCGACGCAGCCCTCGCGCAGGAGGACGAGGATGCCTGGATCGCCGAGCAGGTCGCGGCGGGCCACCCCGTCGACGGGCTGTTTCCGATGAACGCCCAGTGGCGCGCCCAGTACGACGCGCGATCCGCGCCTCAGACAGAGCAGCAGCGATGACGACCGTGCGTGAGGGCAGCAAGTCGGAGCAGGCGTACACCTGGTTGCGTGAGCGCATCAGCTCGCACCGGTACGGCCCCGGCTACCGCCTTGTGCTGGGCACCATCGCCGAAGACCTCGGCATGAGCGTCGTCCCGGTGCGCGAGGCGATCCGCCGACTCGAAGCAGAGGGGCTCGTCACCTACGAACGCAACGTCGGGGCGCACGTGTCGCTCGTCGACGAGGGCGAGTACGCCCACACGATGCAGACGCTCGGCTTGGTCGAGGGCGCCGCGACCGCGCTGTCGGCACCGCTCCTCGACGAGGGCGCGCTCGAGCGCGCCGAAGAGATCAATGAGCGGATGCTGCGACTGCTCGACCACTTCGACGCTCACCGCTTCACCGAGCTCAACCGCGACTTCCATTCCGTGCTCTACGAGCCGTGCCCGAACCCGCACATCCTCGACCTCGTCCACCGCGGGTGGGGCAGGCTGTCGGGCATCCGCGACACCACGTTCGCCTTTGTGCCGGGCCGGGCCCGCCACTCGGTCGAAGAGCACGCCCACATCCTCGAGCTGATCCGTTCCGGCGCCGATGCGCTCACGATCGAGCTCGCCGCACGAGACCACCGCTGGCGCACCATGGACGCGTTCCTGGCCTCCCGCCACCCCGACCGCGAAGAAGAAGGACGATGATGACCGACGTGTACACCCCGGCCGATCTGCCGCAGAAGATCCAGCACTACATCGACGGTGAGTTCGTCGATTCCGCCGACGGCGACACCTTCGCGGTGCTCAACCCCGTCACCAACGAGACCTATGTGCACGCCGCCGCCGGCAAGAAGGCCGACATCGACCGTGCCGTCGCGGCGGCGAAGGCCGCCTTCGAGGACGGCCCGTGGCCGCGGATGCTGCCGCGCGAGCGCTCACGGGTGCTGCACCGTATCGCCGACATCGTCGAGTCCCGCGACGCGCGTCTGGCCGAGCTGGAGTCGTTCGACTCGGGCCTGCCGATCACGCAGGCGCTCGGTCAGGCCCGACGCGCCGCCGAGAACTTCCGGTTCTTCGCGGATCTGATCGTCGCGCAGGCCGACGACGCCTACAAGGTGCCGGGCCGCCAGATGAACTACGTCAACCGCAAGCCGATCGGCGTCGCGGGCCTGATCACGCCGTGGAACACGCCCTTCATGCTCGAGTCGTGGAAGCTCGGCCCGGCGCTGGCCACCGGCAACACGGTCGTGCTGAAGCCGGCCGAGTTCACGCCGCTGTCGGCGTCGCTGTGGGCGGGCATCTTTGAAGAGGCCGGCCTGCCCAAGGGCGTGTTCAACCTCGTCAACGGCCTGGGTGAGGACGCCGGCGATGCGCTGGTGAAGCACCCCGACGTGCCGCTGATCTCGTTCACCGGCGAAAGCAGCACGGGTCAGCTCATCTTCGGCAACGCCGCACCGTTCCTGAAGGGGCTGTCGATGGAGCTGGGCGGCAAGAGCCCGGCGATCGTCTTCGCCGACGCCGACCTCGACGTGGCGATCGACGCCTGCATCTTCGGCGTCTTCTCGCTCAACGGCGAGCGCTGCACGGCGGGTTCGCGCATCCTCGTCGAGCGGGCGATCTACGACGAGTTCGTCGAGCGCTACGCGGCCCAGGCACGTCGTGTGAAGGTCGGCCACCCGCACGACCCTGCGACCGAGGTCGGGGCGCTCGTGCACCCCGAGCACTACGACAAGGTGATGAGCTACGTCGAGATCGGCAAGACCGAGGGACGCCTGGTCGCGGGCGGCGGCCGCCCCGAGGGCTTCCCGACGGGCAACTACGTCGCCCCGACGGTGTTCGCCGATGTCATGCCCGACGCCCGCATCTTCCAGGAGGAGATCTTCGGTCCGGTCGTGGCGATCACGCCGTTCGAATCGGATGCTGAGGCACTGGCCCTGGCGAACAACACCAAGTACGGTCTGGCGGCGTACGTCTGGACGAATGACCTCAAGCGCGGGCACAACTTCGCGCAGTCCGTCGAGGCGGGCATGGTGTGGCTGAACTCGAACAACGTCCGCGATCTGCGCACCCCCTTCGGCGGTGTGAAGGCGTCGGGCCTCGGCCACGAGGGCGGTTACCGCTCGATCGACTTCTACACCGACCAGCAGAGCGTGCACATCACTCTCGGCGAACCCCACAACCCCACCTTCGGCAAGAACTGAGCAAGGAAGCCCGTCATGACCGACAAGACCGCGAAGACCCTCACCTCCTCTGGCTTCTACGTCAGCCAGGAGGCCCCCATCAGCAGCGACAACCCGGTGGCGACGCCCGCGTCGACCCCGCCCGACATCCTGCGCTGCGCGTACATGGAGCTCGTCGTGACCGACCTCGCCGCGTCACGCGAGTTCTACGTCGACGTGCTCGGCCTGTACGTCACCACCGAGGACGATGAGGCGATCTACCTGCGCTCGACCGAGGAGTTCATCCACCACAACCTGGTGCTGCGCAAGGGCCCCGTCGCGGCCGTCGCAGCGTTCTCGTACCGGGTGCGCAGCGCCGAGGACCTCGACCGGGCAGTGGCGTTCTACACCGAGCTCGGCTGCGATGTGCGTCGCAACCCCGACGGGTTCGTACTCGGTATCGGCGACTCGGTGCGCGTGGTCGACCCGCTGGGCTTCCCGTACGAGTTCTTCTTCGAGACCACGCACGTCGAGCGGTTGTCGTGGCGCTACGACCTGCACACCCCGGGTGAGCTGGTGCGTCTGGACCACTTCAACCAGGTCACCCCGGACGTGCCGCGCGCGGTGCGCCACTACCAGGACCTCGGGTTCCGCGTCACCGAGGACATCCAGGACGAATCCGGCACCGTGTACGCCGCGTGGATGCGCCGTAAGCCGACGGTGCACGACACGGCCGCGACCGGCGGTGACGGCCCGCGCATGCACCACGTCGCCTTCGCGACGCACGAGAAGCACAACATCCTCGCGATCTGCGACAAGCTCGGCGCACTGCGCCGATCGGATGCCATCGAGCGCGGCCCCGGCCGCCACGGCGTCAGCAACGCGTTCTACCTGTACCTGCGCGACCCCGACGGCCACCGTGTCGAGATCTACACGCAGGACTACTACACGGGCGACCCCGACAACCCGGTCATCACGTGGGATGTGCACGACAACCAGCGCCGTGACTGGTGGGGAAACCCCGTGGTGCCCAGCTGGTACACCGATGCATCGCTCGTGCTCGACCTCGACGGCAACCCGCAGCCGGTGGTCGCGCGCACCGACAGCAGCGAGATGGCCGTCACGATCGGCGCCGACGGGTTCTCGTACACCCGCCCCGATGAGGGTGAGAAGTCGATGCCCGAGTGGAAGCAGGGCGAGTACAAGCTCGGACACCAGCTGTGACGCTGCCCGCCGAGACCATCACCGCGTTGGCGGCGGAACTCGCCGAGGCCGAGCGCACCCGCGGGGTGATCCCGCGGATCACGGCCCGGTATCCGGATGCCACCATCGAGGACTCGTACGCCATCCAGGGCGTCTGGCGCGACTCGCAGGTCGCCGCCGGACGCCGCCTGGTGGGGCGCAAGATCGGTCTCACCTCGAAGGCCATGCAGCAGGCGACGGGCATCTCCGAGCCCGATTACGGCGTGATGTTCGATGACACCGTGTATTCCTCGGGCGCAGAGATCCCGTTCGACGACTTCTCGAACGTGCGCATCGAGGTCGAGCTGGCGTTCGTGCTGAAGCATCCGCTCGAAGGCCCCGACTGCACGCTCGATGATGCCCTCGCGGCGATCGACTACGCGGTGCCGGCGCTGGAGGTGCTCAACTCGCACATCGAGCTGCAGGGGCGCACGATCGTCGACACGATCAGCGACAACGCCGCGTATGGGGCGATGGTGCTCGGCGACGTGCGCCTGCGCCCCGACGAGATCGACCTGCGCTGGGTACCCGGTGTGCTCTCGCGCAACGGTCAGATCGAAGAGACCGGTGTGGCTGCGGGCGTGCTCGGTCATCCGGCGACCGGTGTGGCCTGGCTGGCGAACAAGTTCCATCAGCACGGCGCGCGCCTGGAGGCGGGCGAGATCATCCTGGCAGGATCGTTCACACGCCCGATGTGGGTCGAGCGCGGCGACACCGTGCTCTGCGACTACCGCGAGATGGGAACGATCGAATGCCGCTTCGTCTAGACCCCACGTTCCGTGAGGCGCTCGCCCGTGCCGAGCGCCCCCTGATCGGCATGTGGCTGAGCACCGGCTCGGCGCTGAACGCCGAGATCTGCGCCGGTTCGGGCCTGGACTGGCTGCTGATCGACATGGAGCACGGGCCGAACACGCTCACCACTGTGCAGCAGCAGCTGCAGGTGGTCGCCGCCTACCCGGCCACGTGCGTGGTGCGGGTGCCGGTGAACGATCCGGTGATCATCAAGCAGGTGCTCGACACCGGCGCGCAGAACCTGCTGGTGCCGATGGTCGCGTCGGCCGATGAGGCGCGCGACGCCGTCGCGGCGGTGCGTTATCCGCCCGAGGGCGTGCGTGGGGTGGGCTCCGCGCTCGCCCGCAGCGGCCGCTGGGGCCGGGTCGTCGGGTATGTACCCAACGCCTCCGAGACGGTGTCGCTGTTCGTGCAGATCGAATCGGCGGATGCTGTCGACGCCGCCGCCGAGATCGCCGGCGTCGACGGTGTGGACGGCGTGCTGGTGGGCCCGGCGGATCTGGCCGCGTCGATGGGAGTACCCGGTCAGCAGGGGCATCCCGATGTGGTCGCCGCCGTGCGCCGGGTCTTCGCGGCGGTGCATGCCGCGGGCAAGTACGTGGGCGTGAACGCCTTCGACCCCGCCGCGGCCGACGCGTACCTCGACGCCGGCGCCCGTTTCGTCACGGTCGGCGCCGACGTGACCCTGCTCGCGCGCGGTTCTGAAGCCCTTGCGGCGCGGTTCATCCCGGCATCCGATTCCTCCTCCGACGCGTACTGAACGACGCCGCTCAAGGCGACGGCGCGGTGTGTGCTTGGATGATCGGATGCTGACCGCCTTCTGGTGAACCGCGGGCTGGCCGCACTGACCGACCGCAACTTCCGCTGGTTCTTCCTGGCGCGTGCCATCACTCTGGTGACCGGATCGATGTCGTCGATCGCGCTGGCGTTCGCCGTGCTGCAGATCGACAACGACCCCGTCAGTCTGTCGTTGGTGCTCGCCGCGTTCACGGTCGCGAACATCGTGTTCGTGCTGTTCGGCGGCGTGATCGCCGATCGGCTGCCCCGCGCCGTGGTCATCCAGGTCTGCTACGTGATCGACATCCTCTCGATCGGCACGGTCGCCTACCTGTTGTTCACCGAGACGGCGACGATTCCGGTGGTGATCGCCCTCGCCGCCGTCAACGGCGCGTCGACCGCGTTCGTCCTGCCCGCGATGCAGGGCATCATCCCCCAGTTGACGACACCCGAGACGCTGCAGCAGGCCAACGCCATGCTGTCTTTCGTCCGGTCGGCGGTGACCATCGGCGGTCCGGTCATCGCCGGCATCCTGGTCACCACGGTCGGTCCGGCCTGGGCGATGGTCGTGCAGGTGATCGGCTGGCTCGTCGCGATCCCCATCCTTGCGCTGGTCAAGCTGCCCCCGCCGGTCGGCGACGGCAGCTTCTCACTGTTCGCCGACCTGCGCATCGGATGGACCGAGTTCTGGAGCCGTTCCTGGCTCGTCGCGGTCGTCTTCGCGTTCATGATCATGAACGCGATCCACGTCGGCGCCTGGGGCGTGGTCGGGCCGTACATCGCCAAGAACGATGACCGCCTGGGCATCGCCGGCTGGGGCTGGGTGGTCAGCGCCGAAGGCGCCGGAGTGCTGCTCATGACGCTCGTGCTGATGTGGGTGCCGTTGAAACGCCCGCTGCGGATGGGCATGATCGGCATCAGCCTCTTCGCCCTGCCCTTGACCGCGCTCGGACTGCATCCGGCGGTTGTGCTCGTGGCGATCGCAGCTTTTCTCGCCGGGGCGGGCGCCGAGGTGTTCAGCACGGGCTGGAGCGTGGCGATGATGGAGAACGTCCCCACCGACAAGCTCAGCCGGGTATCGAGCTATGACATGCTGGGCAGCTTCGTCGTGATGCCCATCGGCACGCTCGTCTACGGCTGGCTCATCACGCACGCCGATCCGGCTGTCGTGCTGACCACCTCGGCGGTGCTCTACGCGTCCATCGCGCTCGGCACCGTGCTGGTGCCGAGCGTGTGGCGCATGGGGCGCACGCGCGCCGTCCCGATCACAGGCTGACGAGCACCAGCACGGTCATCAGCACCACGCCCGAGCCGAGCAGCGTCACGAACGTGTAGCCGAGGATGTCGCGCATCTTCAGACCGGCGATCGCCAGCACGGGCAGCGCCCAGAACGGCTGGATCATGTTCGTCCACTGGTCGCCGTAGGCGACCGCCATGACGGCCACCGCGGGGTCGACACCCAGTTGGTCGGCGGCATCGAGCATGATCGGTCCCTGTACGGCGAACTGCCCGCCACCCGAGGGCACGAAGAAGTTCACGACACCGGCGGCCAGGAACGCCAGCACGCCGAACGTGACCGGCGTGGCGATCGCGACGAACGAGTTCGAGAACAGTTCGATCAGCCCCGAGCCGGCCATGATGCCCAGGATGCCCGCGTACAGCGGGAACTGCACGAGGATCTCGCCGACGTTCGATGCGGCCTTCTTGGTCAGGTGGATCAGTTCGAAGGGGTTGCGCACCAGCAGCAGGATCAGCGCCAGGAACGACCAGTTGACGATGTCGAGGGTCAGCGTGCCACCCTGAACGAAGTGCACGACGAGGTAGACGGCGAGCGCCGCACCGAGCGCGAGGGTGAGGATGCGCGACGCGTCGACGCGGTCAGCGGGGGTGACGACCTGGTCGTCGGCCTCATCATGCTCCTCGGAGCCGACGTGCACCGGCAGCTCGAAGATCGGGTCGTCCTTGCGCGGACGGATCAGGAAGAACAGCAGCGAGCAGACGACGATCACGCTGACGGCGGCCAGCAGGTTCCACGTCGAGAACAGCGTCTCGGTGACGGGAATGACCTCGTCGTTCAGAGCCGGTGCAAGGAAGGACCCCGGCGTCGCGGCGGTCAGTGGGCCCGAACCCGAGTAGCCCATGTGCCAGACGACGAAGCCCGAGTAGCCGGCGGCCACCAGCAGCGGGAAGTGCACCTTCATGCCGCGCTTGCGTGCCTGTACGGCGACCTCACGGGCCAGCAGGGTGCCGACGATGAGTCCCAGCCCCCAGGTGATCAGGCAGGCCAGGGCCGCGACGATGAAGACGAAGACGTACGCGAACGCCGCGTTGCTGGGCACACGGGCGAGCCAGCCGAGCAGCTTGCGCACGGGGCCGGTGTTGGCGAGCATGTACCCCAGCAGCAGGATCAGGCACATCTGCGTCATGAAGGCCAGCAGGCCCGCCAGACCGTCGCCCCAGCTGACGACGACGTCGACAGGGCTCGTCTGTGTCAGTGTCATCGCGAGGATGGCGACGATGAACGTCAGGACGATCGCGAAGGTCAGCGCCGAGGGGATCCACTGTTCGAGGAACCTGTTGATGGGGCGCATGAAGCTGCGCTTGCCGGGGCGTGTCTGCGTCGTGTGCATGACAGCTACTCCTTTGTCTCTGGGCACACGTGTCCGTGCCTCAAAGACCATAGCGAATTCACGGCTGCGGCTTTGGCATCGCACAGCCTCGACACGCACACTGGAGACATGAACTTCGACACCCTGCGCGCCCTCGCCGACCGCGCCGCCCTGTTCACGGCCCTCCGGCAGGACCAGCTGGTCGCCGCCGTCGACGACCTGGGCGAACACCGCTGGAGCGTCGACCTCTCGGCAGGAGTGTTCACCTTCGTCGCCGATGCCGACCCGTCGCGCACTCTGCAGGCGACACCGCACCTGATCGCATCCATCGCACCGGGCCCCCGCTCGCTGATGTGGTCGTGGGCACTGCCCGAAAGCTACGACACCACCGTGGCCGACCGCCTACGGACGTACGGCGAGCAGCACGGCATCGCCGAGCTCACGGCAGGCGAGGTCGCTCTGCCCGACGGCGACGACGGGGACTCCGCGCTGTCATCGCTCGCGCACCTCGTGGGCGGCGCGGCCGTCGAGATCACCGGGCTGTCGCCGTACTACATCGCCAACGTCGGAGACACGCGCGCGGTGATCCTGCTCGACGCTGCGGTACCGACGTTGAGCGTCAGCACCGCGGTACAGGCACTCCCCCGTGTGCTCGCCGGCCTGACGATGCGCGATCCGCGGGCATCCGTCTGGGATCTCTCGCGTCTGGCCGGGTGGCGACTCGAGTGGGCCGATGAGTCGTTCTCGGCGGCCGTCGTATCGGATGCCACCGGCACCGCCACATTCCGGTTCGACGAGCACGCCCGAATCTCCGGCATCGAGAGCACACTCACCGGCGCCTGAACCGGCGGATGTGCGACCCTGGAGGCATGCGCAACGCGATCATCCGGTTCGGTGCCCTCTACGTCTTCAACGCGGCGGCACTGCTGCTGCTCGGTCTGCTGCTGCCGAGCGTGCGCGTGGGCTGGCACGCCCTGTGGGCCGCCGTCGTGCTCACCGCCGCCGCACTGCTGATCAAGCCCGCGCTGCGCGCGGCGTTCCGCAAGGGCGTCGCGAAGTCAGCGCATGAGCGCACGAAGCTCGGCGAGAAGGCAGTGCAGTACGCCAGCGTTTTCGCCGTCGAGCTGATCGTGTGGATCGTAACCGTGCTGCTGAGCGGTGTGCGCGTCAGCGGATTCTTCTGGGGCTGGGTGCTCCCGCCCGTGCTGCTGCTGATCGGCTGGGTCGTCTACGACCGCCTCGACGACCGGTTCCGCGCGAAGGCGGGCCAGATCTACGACGCGACCTCGGCGAAGATCACCGGGCGACGTCCGTCTCCGGCATCCGACGCTCCCGCTCCCGACTCCCCCGCGACCCGCGCGGGGCGCGAGGAGCTCGCCGACGGACTGACACCCGAACAGCGCCGCATGCTCGACGACCTGGGGTGACGCACGCCGCGCCGCGGCGGCGCGTACGGCGTCTCGCTACACCCGCTCGGCGGCCTCGACGACGTTCGTCATCAGCAGCGCGACGGTCATCGGGCCGACACCGCCCGGGTTGGGCGAGAGGAATCCGGCGACCTCGGCAACGTTGGGATGCACGTCGCCGTACACCTTCGACTTGCCCGTCTCGGGGTCATCCTCACGGGTCACTCCCACGTCGAGCACAGCAGCGCCGGGCTTGACGTCGGCAGCGCGGATGAGGTGCTTGACCCCCGCGCCGGCGACGATCACATCGGCCATCCGCAGGTACGGCGCCATATCCGGCGTGCCGGTGTGCACCTGGGTGACCGTGGCATTGACGTCTCGCCGCGTGAGCAGCAGCCCCATCGGCCGGCCGATCGTGACGCCGCGACCGACGACGACGACGTGCTTGCCCGAGAAGTCGTAGCCGTTGCGCACAAGAAGCTCGATCACGCCGCGCGGCGTGCACGGCAGCGGTGTGTGGATCGGCGCGTTGACGTTGAGCACCAGCCGGCCGAGGTTGGTCGGATGCAGACCGTCGGCGTCCTTGGCCGGGTCGATGCGCTCGAGGATGGCATCGGTGTCGAGGTGCTTCGGCAGCGGCAGCTGCACGATGTATCCGTGGCACGCCGGGTCGGCGTTGAGCTCATCGATCAGCGCTTCGACCTGCTGCTGGGTGGCATCCGCCGGCAGCTCGCGCTGGATGGAGTTCATGCCGATCGCCTCGGACTGGCGGTGCTTCATGCCGACGTAGAGCTGCGAGGCCGGGTCGGCCCCCACCAGCACGGTGGCGATGCCGGGCACGATGCCGCGGGCACGCAGCGCCGCGACGCGCTCGGTCAGCTCGCTCTTGATCTCGGCCGCAGCGGCCTTGCCGTCGAGGGTCTTCGCCGTCATGTCACGGTTCCTTTCACGGTCGTTCCCTTCCCCTCCCACGAGGAGTCCACTCCCACGAGGGGTCAGAAAACGTCGGGTCCGGGCATGCCCAGGCGACGTTTCTTGACCCCTCGTGGCGCGGGACGGGCCCTCGCGGGGAGGGAACGAGAGGGGGTTACTGCTGGAGGTCGGGGTACAGCGGGAAGGCCGTCGCGAGAGCATCCACGCGGGCGCGCAGCGCGTCGATGTCGGCACCCGGCTGCAGTGCCAGGGCGATCACATCGGCGACCTCGGTGAACTCGGCGTCGCCGAAGCCGCGCGTGGCGAGCGCCGGCGTGCCGATGCGCAGACCCGAGGTGACCATCGGCGGGCGCGGGTCGTTGGGCACCGCGTTGCGGTTGACGGTGATGTGGATCTCGTGCAGCAGGTCTTCAGCCTGCTTGCCGTCGATCTCGGCGTCACGCAGGTCGACCAGCACGAGGTGCACGTCGGTGCCGCCCGAGCGCACCGCGACACCGGCGTCCTTGACGTCCTGCTGCGACAGCCGGTCGGCGATGATCGCCGCACCGCGCAGCACGCGCTCCTGACGCTCCTTGAACTCCGGCGAACCGGCGATCTTGAACGCCGTCGCCTTGGCGGCGATGACGTGCATGAGCGGACCGCCCTGCTGACCGGGGAAGACAGCCGAGTTGATCTTCTTCGCGATGTCGGCATCGTTCGTCAGGATGAAGCCCGAGCGGGGGCCACCGATCGTCTTGTGCACGGTCGACGAGACCACGTGCGCGTGCGGCACCGGGTTGGGGTGCAGGCCCGCGGCGACGAGACCGGCGAAGTGGGCCATGTCGACCCAGAGCAGTGCGCCGACCTCATCGGCGATCTCACGGAACGCGGCGAAGTCGAGGGTGCGCGGGTACGCCGACCAGCCGGCGATGATCACCTTGGGCTTGTGCTCGATGGCGAGCGCACGCACCTCGTCCATGTCGATCTTCGAGGTCTCGGGGTCGACGCCGTACGCGACGATGTCGTACAGCCGGCCCGAGAAGTTGATCTTCATGCCGTGGGTGAGGTGGCCGCCGTGGTCGAGCGACAGGCCCAGCAGCGTGTCGCCGGGACGGGCGATGGCGTGCAGCACGGCCGCGTTGGCCGTCGCGCCCGAGTGGGGCTGGACGTTGGCGAACTCGGCGCCGAAGAGTTCCTTGGCGCGCGAGATGGCCAGCGACTCGGCGACGTCGACCTCTTCGCAACCGCCGTAGTAGCGGCGGCCGGGGTAGCCCTCGGCGTACTTGTTGGTGAGCACCGAGCCCTGCGACTGCAGAACCGAGACGGGCACGAAGTTCTCAGAGGCGATCATCTCGAGGTACGTGCGCTGGCGGTTCAGCTCGCGCTCGAGAACCTCGGCGATCTCGGGGTCGACCTCGGCGAGCGGGGCGTCGAAGTAGCGGTCGGTCATGGCAGTCTCCTGTTCACAGGGGAAATAGGGAATGTTCCTCATCGGCCCAGGCGCGCGGTCGAATCCCATGAGGTCGCTCCCCGGTGGTGACCCACCCAGACGCCAGTCGCGACGCACATGAGTCTAGCGGATCGGCCGGACTTAGACCGTTGCGCGTTTCCCGTGAACCGATAGGTTTTGTTCATGGCCCTTCCAGATTCCCTCCCCCTGATCCCCTCCCCGATCTCGGCCACGGCCGGAGAGGGGCGCCTCGCACTGACGCCGGGCACCCTCGTGCACGGGTGCGAGGCAGCATCCGCCACCCTGATCGATGCCGTCGAGCGCCGTACCGGCACCCGCCTCACCACGTCGGATGCCACCGATGACGCCGCGACCACGATCGCTCTGCGGGTCGACCCGGCGGCGGCCGCCGCCGAGGGCTACACGCTGCGCGTCGCCGAGAGCATCGAGGTGGTCGGCGCCGATGCGGCCGGTCTGTTCTACGGCGTCCAGACCCTGTTGCAGCTGCTGTGCGAGGGCGAGGACGGCTGGGGCTGGCAGCGCGCCGAGGTGGCGGATGCCCCCCGCTTCGCCTACCGCGGTGTGATGCTCGATGTCACCCGCCACTTCTTCCCCGTCGACGAGGTCAAGACCGTCATCGACCGCGCTGCCGCGCTGAAGTTCAACCACCTGCACCTGCACCTCACCGACGACCAGGGCTGGCGCATCGAGATCGATGCCTGGCCGCTGCTGGCAGAGAAGGCCTCGACGACGTCTGCCAACGGCGACGCCGGCGGCTTCTACACGAAGGACGACTACCGCGAGATCGTCGGGCACGCGGCATCGCGGCATGTCACGATCGTGCCCGAGATCGACCTGCCCGGCCACACGCACGCGATCGGCGTCGCCTACCCGGATCTCGTCGAAGAGCCTGTGCTCAACGACGAGCTCGTGCGCGCCACCGAGGCGTGGGGGCAGCAGCTGCCCGTACGCGGCGAGCCGTTCACCGGCTGGGGCGTGGGCCACTCCAGCGTGCGCATCCGCGACGAGCGCACGTACGACTTCGTGCGCGACGTGCTCACCGAGCTCGCCGAGATCACCCCCGGCCCGTACCTGCACATCGGTGGTGACGAGTCGCTGGGCACCTCGGCCGAGGACTTCGCATACTTCGTCGAGCGCGCGACGGCGATGGTGCAGCAGATCGGAAAGACTCCGGTCGCGTGGCACGAGGCCGGCGCTGCCGCCGAGATCGCCTCGGGCACGGTCGGCCAGTTCTGGGGTGCCCTCAAGCCGTCCGAGCTGCACGCGTCCGAGGCGGCGCATTTCGTCGCGCGCGGCGGTGGGCTGATCCTGTCGCCGTCCGACACGATCTACCTCGATATGAAGTACGACGCCGACTACCCGCTGGGCCTGGCCTGGGCGGGCCTGGTCAACGTGCGCCGCTCGTACGAGTGGGAACCGACCGACATGCTCGATGTGCCCGACGAGGCGATCCTCGGCATCGAGGGACCGCTGTGGACCGAGACGGTGCGCACCTTCGAAGACGCAGATCAGCTGATCTACCCGCGCATCGCGGCCGTCGCCGAGCGCGCATGGACGCCCGCAGGATCGCCGCAGCTGACCTGGGGCTCGTTCCGCACCCGACTGGGAGCAATGGCCCCGCTGTGGCAGGCTGACGGCATCCACTTCCACCGCGCAGCTGAGATCGACTGGAGCTCCTGATGACCCCGACCACCGACTTCCGCGGATCGCGGGTCGTCCATTCCGCACGCCTAGTCGACGGAGATGGTTCGATCACCGAGAACGCGTGGGTGCGTTTCGAGGATGGCTACGTCGCCGCCCGCGGTACGGGAACGGACTGGACCGATGCGGACGACGTGGTCGATGCCGTGTCGGTCGCCGGTCCCGGTGCGCTGCTGTGCCCTGGATTCATCGACATCCACGGTCATGGTGGTGCCGGCGCTGCCTATGACGACGGCGCCGAGGCGATCCGCACCGGCCGGAAGATGCACCGCGCGCACGGCACGACGCGTGCCGTGATCTCGTTGGTGACCGCCAGCGTCGACGCGCTCGCGCAGCAGGCCGCCGTGATCGCCGATCTCGCCGAGTCGGATGCCGAGATCCTCGGTAGCCACCTGGAGGGCCCCTTCCTCGATCCCGGCCATCAGGGCGCGCACGAGCCGTCGCTGCTGCGCCACCCGGAGACGGCCGACGTGGCGCGCCTGCTGGAGGCCGGCCGCGGGACGGTGCGTCAGGTCACGATCGCGCCGGAGCTGCCCGGTGGCCTCGACGCGGTCCGTCAGATCGTCGCGTCGGGCGCGGTCGCCGCGATCGGTCACACCGACGCGGATGCGGATGCCGCACGCGCGGCCTTCGAGGCGGGCGCATCGATCCTGACGCACGCGTTCAACGCCATGAACGGCATTCACCACCGCACGCCGGGGCCGGTCATCACTGCCGCGGCCGATCACCGCGTGGTGCTCGAGGGCATCGCCGACAACATCCACCTGCACCCGAACATCATCAAGCTGCTGTTCGACGTCGCGCCAGGTCGCGTGGCGCTGATCACCGATGCGATGGCGGCGGCCGGGAGCGCCGACGGTCACTACGACCTCGGCGCGGTGAAGGTCACGGTGAAGGACGGCGTCGCGCGCACCGACGACACTGGCTCGATCGCGGGTTCGACGCTGACGCAGGACGTGGCGTTGCGCAACGCCGTCGCCGCGGGTGTGCCGTTGGCCGAGGCCGTCCGCGCCCTCACGTCGACGCCTGCCGGCGCGATCGGATACGGCGCTTCGCTGGGAACATTGCAGCCGGGCTTCGTCGCCGATGCGGTGCTGCTGAGCGACGGGTTCGACGTGCAGGGCGTCTGGGTCGGAGCGGCGCCGACGCGCTCTTGCTGAGAAAACGGGGTTCGGGCCGCCGTACTCCCCAGCACGGCGGCCTCGCGTCCCCAGGAGCCGGTCGGACCGAAGGCTCCTCCCCCGAGGTCTTCGGCCCGAACCGGGTCATCGATGCGATACCCCGTGCATCGATGCTGCAACGCCGCCCCCCGGTGGTGCTGCAGTTCGCTCCGAGTAAGGAGACGCCGCTGTATCGGGTTCATTACGCGAGTCCCAACAAATTTCTCGAGAAAGTTCCGCTGCCCGGTTGGGGAGTTCTCCACAGGGTTGGTTTCGATGCTCGTTTGTGACCAGAATTGGGAGGACGCGTGATGAAACGACACTTCACGCGTCTCTTCGTGTGAGCGCGTTCCGATAGGCGCGTGGTGAGGACATCAAGTGGGAGACCAGAAAGCCGATCATTCGGCATCCGCCGATGCAGACCTGGTGTTGCGTGCGCGATCGGGCGACACCGAGGCATTCGCGGAACTCTGGCGACGACACCACGTGTCCGGCCTGACCGTGGCACGGTCGGTGACGTCATCGATCGACCCGGACGACCTGGTGCAAGAGGCCTACGCCCGCATCTACCAGGCGATCCTCAAGGGGGGCGGCCCGAATGGGTCGTTCCGCGCGTACCTGTTCACCAGCATCCGCAACACCGCGGCGGCATGGGGGCGCTCCCGCCGCGAAGTGCCCATCGATGAGATGGACGCGGTCGTCGATCCGCACAGTACCGACTCGGCCGCCGATGAAGCGTTGGATCGCGGGCTGACCGCTCAAGCGTTCCGGTCACTTCCCTCGCGCTGGCAGGAAGTGCTCTGGTACTCCGAGATCGAGCAGATGAAGCCGGCCGAGATCGCACCTCTGCTCGGGATGACCGCCGGCGCGGTCTCCCAGTTGACCTTCCGCGCGCGGGAGGGCCTGCGCGAAGCGTGGATCCAAGCGCATCTGCGCAGCGTCGCTGAGGGCTCCGAGTGCCAGTGGACGATCGAACACCTCGGCGCTCACTCACGCGGCAATCTCGGGCCGCGTGCGCAGCAGCGTATCGACGCGCACCTCGCGTCGTGCACGCGGTGCATCATCGTCGCCGCTGAGGCGAAGGACGTCTCCGGGCGCCTGGCGATCGTCATCCTTCCGCTCGTACTGGGCGCTGGCGCCGCCTCCAGCTACCTCGCCACTTTGCAGGGTGGCGGTGCCCCGATCGTCGCATTGGCCGCGATGCCCGCGGGTGTGGTGGATGTCGCCACAATCGGCGGGACGGCATCAAGTGTCGGTGCACCGACGATCTCCGGTGCGGGTGCGGTACCGCCGAGCATGGGCGGCGCCGAAGCTGCGGGAGCCGCGGGCTCCGGCGGCACTGGCGCGGGTGCGGGTTCCGTCGCCGGAATCGGCGCATTGGTCGGTGCGGGTTCAGCCGCACTGGTCGTCGCCGGCGTCGTCGCCGCCGTCGCGGTGGTGCCGGCGCTGACGTCGGCGGGCAGCGCCACATCTTCACCGAGCGCATCGCTGTCGGACTCTTCGGCGATCACTTCCGAGGTAAACCCCGACACCTCGAAGCCACTGGAGAACCCGCTGGTGATCGAGGTCGACGACGAGCCGCCAGCGGCGCCGTCACCCCTGCCAGGCGTCGAGGCTGCGCCTCCGGCCGACGAGACCACCCCCAGCGAACCCGCCGCACCCGAGACAGCCCCCGCGCCCGACCCGAGCCCGGAGCCGACGGTCACACCCGAGCCGAGCCCGGAGCCGACGGTCACGCCCGAGCCCACTCCCACCGTCACGCCGAAGCCGACGGTCACGCCGAAGCCGACCCCCACGCTCACCGTCACCCCGAAGCCGACACCGACCGTCACGCCGAAGCCGACCGTCACACCGACGGCCCCGCCGACGGTTCGCCCAACGCCAACGCCAACGCCCGTGCCTGAGCCAGAGCAGGATCTCGCACCGATCGTGTGGGACGGTCAGCGCGAGGTCTGGGTCGACGACGAGGGCAAGACCCACTACGTCCTCCCCGTCAGCGGCACCCCGAACGCCGTCGTACAGGCATGGCTGGGTGGCAGCCCCGGCGGAGGCGATGAGATCACTCTCGACTCCCAGGGCGAGGGCCTGATCGACCTGCGCCCGAACGCCTGGCAGATCGCGCTCGGCGCCGAGCTCGGACTGCGCTATGTCGTCGACGGCGAACCCGGTGAGTGGACGTACTTCACCATCAAGGGCTTCCTCAGCCGGTAGCGACCGCTCACCCGGCATCGGCGTGGGCCAGCGCGCCCGCCGAATAGACTGGACTCATGTCCCAGGATCCCGCCACCGAACCCGGTGTGACCCGCCCGAACGTCACCCCGCTCGACATCGTCCGCGTGCTCGTGCTGCTGGCGGCCCTTGCCAGCCTCGCCCTGTGGGGCTTCGCCACGTGGGCGATGCCGTGGAGCATCGTCGTCGGCATCGGTGCGCCGCTGATCGTGCTGGTGCTGTGGGCCCTCGTGCTCTCATCGAAGCCTGTTCTTCGTCTGCACCCGTTCCTGCGCGCCCTGGTCGAACTGCTGATCTACGTGGGTGTCACGCTGGCATGGTGGTCGATGGGCTCGACGTGGATCGGCATCGCTTTCGCCGTGGTGGCTGTCGCAACGGGGGTCATCTCCGGGCGCCGCGCCTTCCGCTGAACCCCGCGCGGCCATGACCGACGTCCTCGCACTGCTGCAGAGCGAACTCGGCGATATCGTCGATACGACGTCCGGCGCGCTCGAAGCCGCCAGGGCCGACCGTAGCGGACATCGTTCTGCCGGGCGCCCTCTGGCCGTGGTGCATGCCAGGACCGTCGACGAGGTGCAGCGCACGATGCGCATCGCCTCGCAGACCGAGACCCCGGTCGTGACCCGCGGCGCGGGTACGGGCCTCGCAGGCGGCGCGAACGCCGGCCCCGGCGAGATCGCGCTGTCGACAGCGGCGATGACCGGCATCCTCGAAGTACGGCCCGATGATCTCATCGCGGTCGTCGAGCCGGGCATCCTCAACGCCGACCTGAACGCGCACCTGGCACAGCACGACCTGTGGTGGGCACCCGACCCCGCCAGCCGCGAGATCAGCACGGTCGGCGGCAACATCGCCACCGGTGCCGGTGGTCTGCTGTGCGCAAAGTACGGCGTCGTACGCGATGCGGTGCTCGGGGTGGATCTGGTGCTCGCCGACGGACGGATGCTGCGCCTCGGTCACCGCACGGTGAAGGGCGTCACGGGCCTGGATCTGACCTCGCTGGCGATCGGCTCCGAAGGCCGGCTGGGCGTCATCGTGGGTGCGACGCTCAAATTGCGCCGGCGCCCTGCGGGCGTGGTCTGCACGCTCACGGCTTCGTTCCCGACAGTGAGCACTGCGGCCGCGGGCGCGGCCGCGGTGACGGCCGCCGGCGTGCAGCCGTCGATCATGGAGCTCATGGACGCCACAGCACTAGCCGCCGTCCACGATCTGCTCGGGATGCCGCTGCCAGCCGCGCGATCCGCGCAGCTGACCATCCAGACCGATGGCTCGGCCGCACGCGACGAGGCTGCCGCGATCGCACACGTGCTCGAAGCGTGCGGCGGCACTGTCGCGGTCACGGACGATCCGGATGCCGGCGAGGAACTCCTGCGCGTGCGCCGCTCCATGCACCCGGCGATGGCCGCACTCGGCACGACGCTGATCGAGGACGTCGCTGTTCCGCGCAGCGCGATGGCGGCGATGTTCGACGAGATTGAGCGGATCGAGCAACAGCACGGCGTCAGCATCCCGACCGTCGCGCACGCGGGCGATGGCAACCTGCATCCGAACTTCATCTTCGACGGCGAGGACGTACCCGATCACGTCTGGGCCGCCGCCGACGATCTCTTCCGCACGGCGGTGCGGCTGGGCGGCACCCTCACCGGTGAGCACGGCATCGGCATGCTGAAGAGCCGCTGGTTGGCCGAGGAGCTGGGCGCTGACCAGTGGCAGCTGCAACGCGATATCGTGCGCGTGTTCGATCCACAAGGAATCCTCAACCCGGGAAAGGTGTTCGATGCCTGATATCCACGTCAGCGCCGCGGTGATCGTCGACCGCGCCGGTCACGCGCTCGTGGTGCGCAAGCACGGCACCACCCGGTTCATGCAGCCCGGTGGCAAGCCCGAACCCGGCGAGACCGCCGCGCAGACGCTCATTCGGGAACTGGATGAGGAGCTCGCTCTGCGGGTCGACGAGACGGCGCTGCAGCCGCTGGGAAGGTTCGTATCGGCAGCGGCGAACGAGCCCGATCACCGCGTGGTCGCCGAGGCATTCGCGCTGCGGGCGGAATCTTCGGACGTCGTCGTGCAGGCCGAACTGGCCGAGCTGCGTTGGCTCGCCCCGGGCGATATGCACAGCGTTCCGCTCGCCCCGCTCAGCGTGGAGCATCTGCTTCCGCTCGCGTGGCGCTGAGCGGAAGCAGATGCCCGCCCGAGGGCCGGTGCTGGCTCAGATGCCCTGCCAGGCGGGCTTGTTCTCGTAGCTGTAGCGGTAGTAGTCGGCAAGCTTCAGTTCGCTGGCGGCGGCCTCGTCGAGGACGACCGTCACATGCGGATGCAGCTGGATGGCAGAGGCGGGCAGGATCGCACTGACGGGCCCTTCAACGGCCCCGGCGACGGCGCGCGCCTTGCCCTCACCGAACGCGAGCAGCACGAGGTGCTTGGCGCGCAGGATCGTTCCCAGTCCCTGGGTGACGCAGTGCCGGGGCACGTCGTCGATCGAGTCGAAGAACCGGGCGTTGTCCTCACGGGTGCGCTCGGTGAGCGTCTTGACGCGTGTGCTGGAGGCGAACGACGAACCGGGCTCGTTGAACCCGATGTGGCCGTCTGTGCCGATCCCGAGGATCTGCAGGTCGACGCCGCCCGCGGCCGCGATCGCCGCCTCGTAGTCGGCACCGGCGTGCTCGACGCTCTCGATGGCTCCGTTGGGCACGCGGATCAGCTCGGGGTCCAGCCCCAGAGGTTGGATGACCTCGCGGGTGATGACCGAACGGTAGCTCTCGGGGTGAGCCGGGTCGATGCCTACGTACTCGTCGAGCGCGAATCCGCGCAGGTGCGATACGTCGTGGCCGGCCAGGCGCTCGCGCAATGCCTCGTAGACCGGCAACGGCGTCGACCCCGTGGCAAGACCCAGCACGGGTTCGGCGACCGTGTCGATCAGTCGCACGATCTCATCGGCGATGAGCGCGCCTGCTTCGGCCTTGCTGGGGAGGATGACGACTTCAGCCATGGGGGACGATCTCCTTGTCGAGTGCGGTGGTATCTGCAGGTGCGCTGCCCAGCAAGGCGGCCCCGATGGCCGCCACCGGCGAGTCCGCCGGAAGCATCTCTATCCTCTCATCGAGGTGCAGCGACCGCAGGAACGGTGACGTTGCCGCATCTGCTCGCAACGCGGTGCGGATGCCGGGCTCGAGCCGTTCGGCGAGGGCGGTGAGTCCGCCGCCGATCACGACGCTCTCGACATCCACCGACAGCACGAGCGCCCGCACCGCCGCCGCCACGCCGCGGAACAGGTCGTCGCGCAGCACGGTCGCAGTCGGGTCACCGGCATCCGCGGCGTCGAGGATGTCTTTCACCGGCAGATCGACCTCGCGTGCCCAGGCGCGAGCCAGCGCTCCCCCGCCGCACATGGTCTCGATGCAGCCGCGCTGTCCGCAGCCGCACACGCGGCCCTGCGGATCGACCGAAAGGTGGCCGATCTCGCCGGCGATGCCGCGAGACCCTCGCCAGATCCGTCCGTCGATGACGATGCCGGCCGCGACCCCCGTGCCGAGGTTGAGGTAGGCGATCGGAGTGTTGTCGTCGCGCAACGACGCCGCACCCAGGGCAGCGGCCTTGACGTCGTTCTCGACGAAGCAGGGCAGGTCGAGAGCGCGCTGCACCTGCGCCGCGATGTCGAGCGATTCCACCCCCAGGTTGACTGCGTGCAGCACTCTCCCCGCGCTCGCGTCGACGAGCCCGGGAATGCCGATGCCGATCGAGCGGATGTCAGAACCGGGCAGCTGGTCGCGGAGGGCACGAGTAGCGTCGAGGATGCCCGCGATGACGGCGTCGCCGCCGATGCCGGTCGGCTGGCGGACGTCGGCGAGGATCGCGCCGTCATCGGCACGCGCGATTCCGGCGATCTTCGTGCCGCCGATGTCGAGGCCGATGCGCACGCCTGGATATCGGTTCACGATCGTCATATTTGTTAGTACACCTTACGAACCGCCTTTCGCGCAACATGGCGCGCCGCGGAGCCCGTGGGTTACCCAAACGTTACGGCGCGCATCGTTTCTTCAGCACCCCATGCACCCCACCCGCAGCACTCGTCATCTACCATGAGTGCATTGCGTCGCGCAATCCGTTGGGGGGCTGTTCCGTGACTGATGTGATCTCCGGACCCGATACGGGTGCCTCTTCCGAGGGCTCCGAGTCGGTCGACACGCGACCCCCCGGTGATATCGACCGCCCCATGGAGTGGGCGCCCGCTGAACCCGCTCCGAAGAAGCGCCGCCTCGGCCTGTGGATCGGCCTCGGCGGCGGCGCAGCGCTGATCGCCGCCGTCGGTGCATCGCTCGTGCTGATCGCCCCGGGTACCACCGTTGCGGGAGTGGCTGTCGGCGGGATGACTCCAGGCATGGCGATGGACGCCATCATCAATCGCGTTGCGACCACCGACGTCACGCTGACCGACATCGGTCAGGAGTCGCAGGTCAGCGGCGCTGACCTCGGCGCGAACATCGACGCCAAGCTGCTCGCGGAGCAGGCGTTCGCCGAACGCCCGATGTGGAACCTCGGCGCCTGGCTGGGCGCGCCCGTCGCCGCCACGGTGACACTCGACGCCGAGACCGCCACCAGCGCGCTGCGCGCCGCGGCCCCGGAGAGCTTCATCGACGCCACGGATGCTGCCGTCGTGTTCGACGACGGCGCGGCCGAGTACGTCGCGACGCCCGCCGCATCCGGCACGGGCATCTCGGTGGACGACCTCGCTGCCGCTTTCACCGACGCCGTCAATGAGGGCGCGACGACCCTGACATTCTCAGGAGCGCCGACGCCCGTGCAACCCCCGATCACCGATGAGAAGGCCGCCGCCGGTGTCGAGAAGCTCAATGGCATGCTCGGCACGATCGGCTTCTACGTCGGTGACGAGCGCACCGTACCGGTGAAGCCGAAGGTGGCCGCGAGCTGGCTGAGCGTCGAGGCCGTCGACGGCGAACTGCAGATCACCGCTGACTCCACTCAGATCCAGACTGTCGTCGACACGCTCGCGGAGTCCGTGAACCGAGAGCCCGAGCCCGCCAAGAACATCGTCGACTCGGACGGAAACGTGCTGCGGACGGAGACAGAAGGCGCCACCGGCCGCGAGCTCGCCGACACCGCCGGTATGGCATCCGAGTTCGCCACCGCGCTTGAGAAGGGCGACGCGGCCTACCCGCTCACGGTCACCGAGACGCCTTTCGAGACCACCGATGTCACCCGTAGCCTCACGGTCGACATCAGCGACCAGCGCACCTATCTGATCGAGAACGGCAAGGTCGTCAAGTCGTGGCTGGTGTCGACCGGGCTGCCCGGCACCCCGACGGACCTCGGGCACTTCCGCGTGCGCGCGCATGTCCCCATCCAAGACATGCGCGGCACGAATGCGGACGGCTCGACCTACGTCACCAAGGACGTGCCCTGGGTGCTCTACTTCAATGGCGACGAGGCCTTCCACGGCACGTGGTGGCACTCCAACTTCGGCAACCGCATGAGCCACGGCTGCGTCAACATGACCTTCGACGCCGCCAAGCAGGTGTACGACGCCTCGCCCCTCGGACTCGAGGTGTGGGTGCGCGAGTAACCTCGGCACGAAGACGTAAAGAGGGCGGATGCTGTCAGCATCCGCCCTCTTCCGCGTCTCGGACGCGACCCGATCAGGCCAGTGCGTCGATGACACCGTTCAGGGTCTGCGAGGGGCGCATGGCCGCCGCGACCTTCGCCGCGTCGGGCCGGTAGTAGCCGCCGATCTCGACGGGTGCACCCTGCACAGCGTTCAGCTCGTCGACGATCGTCTGCTCGTTCGCAGCCAGGGTCTCGGCGACCGGTGCGAATGCAGCGGCGAGCGCGGCGTCCTTCGTCTGCTTCGCCAGCTCCTGTGCCCAGTACATCGCCAGGTAGAAGTGGCTGCCGCGGTTGTCGATCGTGCCAAGGGCGCGGCCGGGCGAACGGTCCTCTTCGAGGAACGTGCCGGTCGCAGCGTCCAGCGTCTCGGCGAGGATGCGTGCACGCTCGTTGCCGACGCGGTCTGCCAGGTGTTCCAGCGACGCGGCCAAGGCGAAGAACTCACCCAGCGAGTCCCAGCGCAGGTAGTTCTGCTCGACGAGCTGCTGCACGTGCTTCGGCGCGGAACCACCGGCGCCCGTCTCGAACAGCCCACCGCCCGCGAGCAGCGGCACGATCGAGAGCATCTTGGCGCTGGTACCGACCTCGAGGATCGGGAACAGGTCGGTCAGGTAATCGCGCAGCACGTTGCCGGTCACCGAGATGGTGTCCAGGCCGTGGCGCATGCGCGCCAACGTGTAGCGAGTCGCCTCTTCGGGCGCGAGGATCGTGATCGTAATGCCGGCGGTGTCGAGCAGCGCGAGGCCCTGGTGCACCTTGGCGATGATCTGCGCGTCGTGCGAACGGTTGGCGTCCAGCCAGAACACGGCGGGTGCACCCGTGGCGCGTGCCCGCGTGACCGCGAGCTTGACCCAGTCCATGACCGCAATGTGCTTGGTCTGCGTGGCACGCCAGATGTCGCCGGCGCCGACGGTGTGCTCGATGAGCACGGTGCCTTCGCTGTCGACGATCTGCACCACGCCGTCCGCGGCGATCTCGAAGGTCTTGTCGTGGCTGCCGTACTCCTCGGCGGCCTGCGCCATCAGGCCCACGTTCGGCACGGTGCCGATCGTGGCGGGGTCGAGCGGACCGTTGGCGATGACATCATCGATCACGGTCTGGTAGACGCCGGCGTAGGACGAGTCGGGGATCACGGCAAGGGTGTCGCCCTCGGCGCCGTCAATGCCCCACATCTTGCCGCCGTTGCGCACGAGAGCAGGCATCGAGGCGTCGACGATCACGTCGCTGGGCACGTGCAGGTTGGTGATGCCCTTGTCGGAGTTCACGTACGACAGGCGCGGGCCATCGGCGATCGCTGCCTCGAACGCGGCGGCGATCTCGTCACCCCCGGCGATGTTCGACAGACCTGCGAGGATCGAGCCGAGACCGTCGTTGGCGCTCAGGCCTGCGTCGGCGAGCTGCTGGCCGTAGCGGCTGAAGGCGTCGGCGAAGAACGCCTTGACGACGTGGCCGAAGATGATCGGGTCGCTGACCTTCATCATGGTGGCCTTGAGGTGCACCGAGTAGAGCACGTCGTCGTTCTTGGCCGCTTCGAGCGTCTCGGCGAGGAAGGCATCGAGGTGCTTCGCCGACAGGAAAGTGGCGTCGATGATCTCGCGCGGCAGGACCTTCAGGCCCTCCTTCAGCACGGTGGTGGTTCCGTCTGCGGCGATGTGACGGATGCTCAGGACGTCGTCGTGCGCGGCGACCCACGAGCGCTCGTTCGACTTGAAGTCGTCGTGCCCCATCGTGGCGACACGCGTCTTCGAGCCCTCGGCGAACGGCTTGTTGCGGTGCGGGTGCTTCTTGGCGTAGTTCTTCACGGCCAACGGGGCACGGCGGTCGCTGTTGCCCTCGCGCAGCACGGGGTTCACGGCCGAGCCCTTGATGCGGTCGTAGCGGGCACGCACGTCGCGCTCATCGAGGTCCTTCGGCTCGTCCGGGTAGTCCGGGACGTCGAAGCCCTGCTGCTGCAGTTCGGCGATTGCCGCCTTCAACTGCGGGATCGATGCCGAGATGTTCGGCAGCTTGATGATGTTGGCCTCGGGCAGCGTGGCCAGTCCGCCGAGCTCGGCGAGGGCATCACCGATCTGCTGCTCGGGGGTGAGCTTCTGGGGGAAGGCGGCGAGGATGCGTCCTGCCAGCGAGATGTCACGCGTCTCCACCTCGATGCCTGCCTGGCTGGTGTATGCCTTGATGATCGGCAGGAAGGACGCGGTCGCCAGTGCCGGCGCCTCGTCTGTGTAGGTGTAGATGATGGCGTCGTCGGTCACCGGATCTCCGTTCACGAGGGCTTTTTATCTCGATACCAAGATACCCGAGTGCATTCGTACGACAGCATTCTCTGCACCGTCGCGCTGTAGGGGCTAGCCTGGGGGCATGTCGGAACTGCGTATGGTCGAACTCTCCGCGACGACGATCGTCGCCGTCAACAAGCTGTCGCTCAAGCCCGGACAGGAGCAGTTCCTCGCTCCGGTCTCCTACGGCATCGCCGCCACGGTCGTGAACCCCCAGACCACGTGGCAGCGCGTCGTGCTCGACGGCGACCAGGTCGTGGGCTTCGTCAGCGCGAGCTTCGACCCCGAGGCGTTGGAAGAGAACTTCCGCAGCGTGCTGTGGCGCATCAACGTGGATGCCGATGATCAGGGCCGCGGTGTCGGTCGCTTCGCTGTGCAGGCTCTGATCGACGAGGCCCGCGCCCGCGGCGTCGATCACGTGAACGTGATCTATGAAGCCGGTGATGGCGGCCCCGAGGCGTTCTTCCGACGCGTCGGCTTCGAACCGGTCGGCGAGACCGAGTACTCCGAGGTCATCGCCGAGATCCGCGTCACGGACTGAACCGGCGGCGGGGTCTCGAATCCCCTCCCCCATCGAGGCCCCGTCGCCGCTCGCCTTTTCTCAGGACGATCGCAAATTCTCAGGACGAATCAGCCGCCAGCATCCTGCAGAAGTGCATTCGTCCTGAAATCGTGCTCCCTCAGTCGCCGTGCACAGGCCCCGGGAACGATGAGTTGTGCACAGGCCGTGGAAACGGGCATCCGACGTGCACGCCCGCCGGGCCATGCTGGCCCGGTGAGATTGACGACGTGGCTCAGTAATCGCGGTGGTATCGGCCACCGCGATGACGCATCGGATGCCGGATTCCCGCCCGCTCGTGTGCGGGCGGCCATCCGCTCCGGAGAGGTGCTGCGGGTGCGCGCCAAGTGGGTGGCACTGCGGTCGGCGCCGCACGATCTGTTGATCGCCGCGCACAGCGGTGGTGTCGTGACCTGCACCACGCTCGCGCGGCGACGCGGCTGGTGGGTCCCACCGGATGCTGATGAGACCGTGCACCTGCACCTTCCGCCACATGAATCGCTGCGCGCCGACGTGCGCGCGCACTGGTCGAAGACGCTCGGTCCGCCACGCCCCCGTGTGCTGGAGGCATCGGTGGAAGACGCCCTGGCGGATGCGGCCCAGTGCCACCCGCTGGACCAGGCCGTCGCGATCTGGGAGTCGGCCATCCGCACCGGTGCCACCACGTGGGAAGCGCTCCACAGCGTGCCCTGGCGTAGCGCCGCCGCCCGGCGATGCATGCAGCATGCCCGGGCCGGCACGGACTCCTCGTTGGAGACGGTGTTTCACGTACGGCTGAGTTCGTGGGGCGTGCCGTTGCGCTTCCAGGTGCATCTCGCCGGGCATCCGGTCGACTTTCTGATCGGCACCCACCTCGTCGTGCAGATCGACGGCTGGTCGTTCCACTCGTCATCCGCTGATCGCACCCGCGATATCGCCCACGATGCCGAATTGCGCATGCGTGGGTTCACCGTGTTGCGCTTCTCGTACGCGCAGGTCATCTACGACTGGGAACACGTCGAGCGCACGATCGCGGCCGCGATCAGCAGAGGGTTGCACCTGGCGCCGGTCGGGTAGAGCGGTCTGCTCGCTCAAGAATCCAGGACGATCGCAACTTCTCAGGACGAAACTGCCACCAGCATCCTGCAGAAGTGCAATCGTCCTGAAAAAGTGAGCCGGGTCAGCGGCTGTCCCGCGGCGGATCGTCACGATGCGGGCGCGTCCACATCCCGAGCACGTCCGACGTGCGGTTGATCACGTCGGTGGTGCGTTCCACGAGAGTGCGCGCGGCATCGCGCAGCGCATCGGCCCCGTCGGGTTGCAGCTTCTCACCGCGCACACTGCGTTCGGCGAGATCGAAGGCGCGCTCGAGGCGCTCCACTGCGTCGCGGTACGCGCCGTAGTCGGATGCCGTCACCCGCTGCTCCTCGTTCGGCCGGAGCTCCCGCGCCTCCTGCACCGCGGCGAGGAAGGCCGCGGTGGCGGGGGCACGGGCATCCGACATCGCGGGGAACGCGAGCAGTTTGTCGGGGTCGGTCTCGTACTCCATCCAGCGAGTGAGAACGGCGTCGTGGCGGTGGCGCATGCGTTCCAGCGGGGCGCCCCCACCATGGCTCAACGCCGTGCGCTCGGCGACCACCCGTGCGCGGGCGGCCTTGACCCGAGCCGTCGCGGCCTTCGAGGCCAGCTGTGCCTCGCGTAGCGCGCGCCGTGCGGCCGCCACGGCGCCGGAATCCGTCCGCGAGGCGGCACGGTCGGCCGTGACCCTCGTCGCCTCGGCGCGAGCCACACGGGCGTTGTCGGCGGCGACGCGGGCGTCCTGCTGCGCCTGGCGCAGCTCGAGCCGCGCCGCGTCGTAACCGAGTCTCTTGTTGCTCACGCTGGCCCTCCGTGACACCACGACAGCGGTGGTCGCCCCGCCGATGACGACGGGTGCGACCCACCACAGCTCTGCTGCCATCGCCCAGAACGGATCCACACCTTCAACCTAACCACGTGCAGCACCGCTCGGAACAGAATCACACCAGAGTCTGCTGCCAGGCCGCGTGAAGCTGCGCGAACTTGCCCGAGCCACCGATCAGCGCCTGCGGGGTGTCGTCCTCGATGATGCGGCCGTGCTCCATCACCAGCACCCGGTCGGCGATCGCGACCGTCGACAGTCGGTGCGCGATGATGATCGCAGTACGGTCGGCGAGCAGCGTCTGCAGCGCATCCTGGATCAGGCGCTCGGACGGGATGTCCAGCGACGCGGTCGCCTCGTCGAGGATCAGCACCGCCGGATCGGCGAGGAAGGCCCGCGCGAACGAGATCAGCTGACGCTGCCCCGCGGACACGCGCCCGCCACGCTTGTTGACGTCGGTGTTGTATCCGTCGGGAAGATTCTCGATGAATCCGTCCGCGCCGACCGCGCGGGCAGCCGCGCGGATCTCATCGAGCGTGGCGTCCGGCTTGCCGAGCGCGATGTTGTCGGCGACCGTGCCGCTGAACAGATACGCCTCCTGTGTGACCATGACGATCGCGCGGCGCAGATCCTTGGGGTGCAGCATGCGCAGGTCGACACCGTCGAGGGTGACCGTGCCGATCGACGGGTCGTAGAACCGCGAGATGAGCTTGGCCAACGTCGACTTGCCCGCTCCCGTCGTACCCACCAAGGCGATGGTCTGCCCCGAGGGGATGTCGAGCGTGAAGTTCGGGAGGATCGTCTTCTCGCCGTTGTACCCGAAGGTGACCTCGTCGAAGCGGATCGCCCCACGCGACTCCCACAGGTCGACCGGCTTGTCGGGGTCGGGAACGGTGGGCACCTCGTCAAGCACTCCCGACACCTTCTCCAGTGCCGCCGTGGCGGACTGGTAGGAGTTCAGGAACATCGCGATCTCTTGCATGGGCGCGAAGAAGTTGCGCACGTACAGCACCGTGGCCAGCAGCACGCCGACGCCGAGAGCGCCGTCCGACACGCGGATGCCGCCCCACAGCACCACAAGAGCGATGGTCAGCGCCGACACGGCCATGAGCCCCGGTTCGAACGTGCCGAACAGCACCATCGAGCGGCGGTTCACGTCGCGGTAGTCGCCGGCGACCTTGCGGAATGTCTCATCGTTGCGCGGTTCCTTGCGGAACGACTTCACGGCGCGGATGCCGGTCATCGTCTCGACGAACTGCACGATCACCTTCGCACTGATCACGCGCGACTCGCGGTACACCAGCTGGGAGCGCTTGTAGAACCAGCGCATCAGCAGTGCCAGCGGAATGCCGGCGAGCGCGAGGATGAGCCCGGACTGCCAGTCGGCGATCACCAGGGCGATGAAGGTGAACACGCCGAACAACACGCCCGAGACGAGGTTGTTCAGACCGCCATCGAGTAGCTCACGGATCGAGTCGAGGTCGCTGGTCTGGCGCGAGATGATGCGCCCCGACGTGTACGACTCGTGGAACTCGAGGCTGAGCCGCTGGGTGTGCACGAAGATGCGCTTGCGCAGGTCGAGCAGCACGGCCTGGGTGATCTTGGCGGCGAGCACGACGTACAGGCCGATCAGCGCCGACCCCAGGATGCCTGCCACCAAGTACACGATGGTGACGGTGATCGCCGGCATCCAATCGGCGTTCTGGAGCAGTTGCGGGAGTGCGCGGTCGAGCGCGATGCCGATCAGGATGGGGCCGGCGACCTGCAGCGCAGTCGACACGACGAGCACGAGCGCGGCGACGACGATGCGCAGGCGAAGCGGCGTCACGAGCGACCCGAGCAGACGCAGTGAGCGCTGGCGGATGGCGCGGCTCTCTTCCCGCGTGTAGTCGGAACGATCCTCGTTCTGGGTTCCGGTGATGCTCATGCCTGCACCTCCTCGTCGTGGGTCTGGTCGTGCGGGGCGCTGCCCGCTTTCTCGTCTTGCTGACGCGCGTGTGCCTCGGCGACGGCGTCGGTGATGATCGGGATCGCGTCGGTGCGGGCGGCCTCCTCGGCTTCAAGACTGGAGATCACGTGCCGGTAGTGCGCGCTGGTGCGCAGCAGTTCGGAGTGCGTGCCGACCGCGCTGATGCGCCCGCGTTCGAGCAGAGCGACCCGGTCGGCGAGCGCGACCGTCGAAGGACGGTGCGCGACGATCAGTGCGGTCGTGTCGGCGAGCACGTGACGCAGTGCTTCCTCGACCAGGGCCTCGGTGTCGACGTCGAGTGCCGACAGGGGGTCGTCGAGCACCAGCACCTTGGGTGCGGCGGCCACGGCGCGGGCGAGTGCCAGGCGCTGGCGCTGTCCGCCCGACAGGCTCAGACCCTCTTCACCGATGATCGTCTCGACGCCGTCCGGGAGCTGATCGACGAAGCCTGCCTGGGCGACGTCGAGCGCCTCGCGCAGCACGCGCTCGGCCTCGTCGCCGTGCAGGTCGAGCTCAGCACGGCCGAGCAGCACGTTCTCACGGACGGACGCCGAGAACAACGTCGCGTCCTCGAAGGCCATCGCGATGTGGCGGCGCAGTTCCGACAGCTGCAGGTCGCGAACGTCGACGCCGTCGAGCGTCACGCGTCCGCCGGTGACGTCGTAGAGCCGGGCCGGCAAGGTCGTCAGCGTGGTCTTGCCGCTGCCGGTGAGTCCGACCAGGGCCATGGTCTCGCCGGGCTCGAGCACGAGATCGATGCCGTCGAGCAGGTCGCGCTCGGCGGCGCCGGCGTCCTGGTAGCGGAAGTGTGCGCCCTCGAAGGCCAGGCGTCCGCGGGGCTCGGCGATGTGCTTCGGGCTCTCAGGATCAGTGATCGTGTTGGTCTCCTGGAAGATGTCGAACACGCGATCGGTCGCCGTGCGGGCGTCGAGCATGAACGAGAACAGGAAGCCGATCGATTCGATCGGCCAGCGCAGCACGGTCGCCATCGCGAAGAACGCGAACAGCTGCGGCACGTCGATCGCACCATCGGCGATCAGCCAGATGCCGGTGATCAGGCTCAGCCCGAACGCGATCTGGGGCATCAGATCGAGCCAGAACCAGATCTCTCCGACGGCGCGAGCCTTGCTCAGCTCGGTCTGGCGCAGGGTCTCGGCTTGACGGCTGAAGCGGGTCAGCGCGTGCTTGCCACGGCCGAACGCCTTGAGCACCCGGATACCGTGCACGCTCTCCTCGACGCTGGTCGCGAGGTCGCCGGCCTGGTCCTGGCTACGGCGCGCGAGCACGCCGTACCGCTTCTCGAAAAGGTAGCCCTGGATCCACATCGGGATGCCGGTGACCAGGAAGATCGTGCCCAGCAGCCAGTGCCAGCGGAACAGCAGCACGGCGCCGATGCCGATCGTGAGGATATTGACCACCAGCAGGATGAGGCCGAACGCGATCCAGCGCCGGATCAGGCCGATGTCCTGCATCATGCGGCTCAGCAGCTGCCCGGACTGCCAGCGGTCGTGGAACGCGACGGGCAGGTTCTGCAACCGCGAGTACAGCTCGGAGCGCATCTGGAACTCGACCTCGGTGGCCGGGGTCAGCACGAACCAGCGGCGCAGCCACACCATGGCCGCTTCGCCGAGCGCGAGTGCGAGCACTCCGAAAGCGCCGACGGCGATCAGACCGGTGACGCCCGAGGCGATCGGGCCCTTCACGATCTGTTCGAGGACGATCGGGATCATCAGGGCGATGACGGCGGCGGCGAGCGCACTGAGCGCACCGCCGATGAGCCGGCCGATGATCGGGCGGACGAAGGGCTTCAGGCGCAGGAGCGCGGCGACGGTGGACAGAGACGACGAAGAAGCGGTGACAGACATGACTCTCAGTTGCGTTGCGAGCGGAAGACGAAGACGATGGCGGATGCCCGTGGCATCCGGTGTGAGGCAGTGCGACGCGCCGTGTCAGTGGCGCGGACCGCGATCAATCACGCAGGCGGGCTGCGCGCGAGCCGAGGGCGATGAACGTGACAATCGTCGTGGCCATGGTGTCCTCCTCAGGCTCGGCTTCGTCGGCCGGTCGGCGCGACAGCCTTTGAGCATATTCCCGCTAACGCATCTACCGCAAGGGAAATTTCCGAACCGGCACCGCACTCGGCGGTGACCTCGTGATGCGCGTTGCGTCCGATGACGGTCTACGCTCCGTCGCCGACAGTTTGTATCCAGTCCAAGTTCTGCGTATTTCGGCGAACAAGTTGACGCGCTGGAGCGCTTTACCCTAGCTTGGGACTCCAGCGGTCTTACCAGTGGCCGTGCATCATTCTTACGTTTCAGAGCGGAGCCGTAATGGGCATTCTCCCTACCCTTTTCCCCTCGGGCCTGCCCCTCGCGGACGACTGGACAACGGATGGCGTCAGCAACGAATCTATCGTCTTCCCGTATGACGGCACGGTTGTCGCCGAGGCGCCGGTAGGAGAAGTGGCCCACGCCGAGCGGGCGCTCGAAGCGGCGCTCGCGGTGCAGCCCGAGGTGGCCGCCCTGAGCGCGGGAGTGCGCCGTTCGATCCTGCTCGATGTGGCGGCCGAACTCGAACAGCACCGCGCCGAACTCGAAGACGTTCTCGTGCTCGAGACGGGCAAGCCGCTCCGTGATTGCCGCACCGAGGTGGATCGCACGCTGTTCACCTGGCATGCGGCCGCAGAGGCCGTGGCTCAGCTGCGGGGCGAGACGGTGCCGCTGGACATCCAGTCCGGCGGCGAAGGACTGATCGGGTACTGGACCCGCAAGCCGATCGGCGTCGTCATCGGCATCGCCGGATTCAACTACCCCCTGCTGCTGTCGAGCCACAAGATCGCACCCAGCATCGCCGCGGGGTGCGCCGTGATCTGCAAGCCGGCACCGCAGACGCCACTGGCCACGCTGTGGCTCGTCCACCTCGTGCGCGAGGTGCTCCGACGACACGGCGCTCCCCTCGCTGCGGTGCAGCTCGTGACCGGCGGCCCCGACGTCGGACGCACGCTGACGACAGACCCCCGCATCGGGGCGGTCAGCTTCACCGGCTCCGCCGCAGTGGGCCATCAGATCGCTCGCGACTGCGCTCCACGCAAGGCACTTCTGGAGCTTGGATCCAATGCGGCACTGGTCGTGGCTCACGACGCCGACCTCGCGGCGGCGGCGAACGCCGCGGTGCAGGGCGGCTTCTACGCCAACGGGCAGGCATGCATCTCGGTGCAGCGCGTCATCGTCGAGGCCGCGGTGGTCGATGAGTTCTCAGATCTCGTCGCACAGCGGATGGCGGATGTCTCCGTCGGAGACCCCCGCGACGAGAGTACGCAGGTCGCCGCGCTGATCGATGAGCGCTCCACCGAGCGCGTCCTGGAGTGGATCGCCGAGGCCGTCGACGGCGGAGCGCGGGTGGTCTCAGGCGGCGGCCGTCGAGGCACAGCCCTGGAGCCGACCGTTCTCACCGATGTTCCGCAGGGCGCACGGGTCTGGGACGAGGAGATCTTCGGTCCGGTGATCTGCATCCAATCGGTCCCGGACTTCGACGCGGCCGTCGCTGCCGTCAACCACTCCCGGTACGGGCTGCAGGCGGCCGTGTTCACCACCTCGCTCAAGACGGCGTTCCGCGCCGTCGAGGAGTTCGAGGTCGGTGGCGTCATCGTCAACCACGTACCCGGCTACCGCAACGACGTCATGCCCTACGGCGGTGTCAAGGACTCCGGCATCGGTCGCGAAGGTCCCCGATTCGCCGCCGAAGAGCTGACCGTCACCCGCATGGCCGTCATCCGGCCGTAGAACGAAGAAGGATCCCATGGACTACACCAACCTGTTCCGTCTCGACGGCCGCAAGGCGGTCGCCGTCGGCAGCGCCAGCGGCATCGGCCGCGAGAGCGCGCTGGCCCTGGCCGCTCACGGCGCGCACGTCGTCTGCGCCGACCGCAACCTCGACGGTGCCGAGGAGACGAGCCGGCTCATCCGCGAGCAGGGCGGCACCGCCGAGGCTCTTCAGCTCGACGTGCTCGACTCGGCGCAGGTCTTCGACGCGGCGGCTGAACACAACGATGCCGACACGCTGCTGTTCACCGCCGCGACCAACGTGCGCAAGCCGCTGCTCGACTACTCATCGGACGAGTACGACCGCGTCGTGGCGCTCAACCAGCGTTCGAGCTTCGACCTCATCCGCGCGTTCGGCGCGAACATGGTCGGGCGCCAGGGCGGCAGCATCATCGGGTTCTCCTCGATCCGCCACGTCGTCGTCGAGCCCGGCCAGGGCGTGTACGCGGCCAGCAAGGCGGCCACTGTCCAGTTGCTCCGCACCGCGGCGGCCGAGTTCGGACACGCCGGCGTGCGCGCGAACGCGATTGCCCCCGGGTGCGTCGACACGCCTCTCACCGACACCATCAAGGCGACACCCGAGTGGTACGACGCGTATGCCTCGAAGAGCGCGCTGGGACGCTGGTCGAAGCCGAGCGAGCTCGCCGGCGCCGTCGTGTACCTCGCGTCGGACGCATCGACGTTCGTCACCGGCAGCGTGCTGTACGTGGACGGCGGGTGGACGGCTGTCGACGGCCGGTTCACGCCCCCGATGAGCTAGACCCGGCCGCCGACCCCGAACCCGCACCCGAGCAGGAGACGATCCCGATGAATGCCCCTTCGCCGCCACCCGCGTACCGCGTCATCGCCGAACGCATCGAGCAGGCCGTGCTGTCCGGTGAGCTCCGGCCGGGTGACCACCTGCCCAGTGAGCGCGAGCTCGTCGAGCAGTACGGCGTGAGCCGGCCGACCGTGCGAGAAGCACTGCGGGTGCTGCAGAGCAACCACGTCGTGGAGTCGCGTCTCGGCGATCGGCGCGGCCCCGTGGTTCTGCCTCTGAGCTCTGCCCCGCTGGAGCGGGCGTTGAAGCAGGCGACGGCGCTCAGCGGCGCGGATCTCTCGTCGCTGTTGCAGTTCCGAATGGTGATCAGCAGCGCCGCCGCCGTCCTGGCCGCGCACCACCGCGATGACGAAGAGCTCGCGGCACTCGAACGCGCCAACGCACGCATGCGCGCCAGCGTCGGAACGAACCCGGTCGCCTTCGGAGAAGCCGACCTGGAGTTCCACAAGGTGCTCGCCAAGGCCAGTCGGAACACGCTGCTCGAGCTGGTCAACGAGGCCGTGCGCGGCGCCGTCCTATCGCTCATGGAGCAGAAGATCTCCTCGGCATCCGACAGCCGCGTGCTGATGCAATCGCTGATCCATCACCACGAGGAGATGCTCGACGCGATCCGGCGACGCGACGGCAAGCGCGCCGCCTGGCTCACCCGCGACGACACCTACTGGCACTACGTCGACTTCGTCGAACCTGAGCAGCAGGAGGCCCTGCGTGCTCTGGCCGACGAGGTCAAACCCCAGTGACGACGCACCCCTGACGTCGCTGCACGCTTCACCTTTACCCGTTCACTGCAATGTCGCATACAGATGGAGAACACCACATGTCCCGTGCTCGTACCCTGACCCTCACGGTGTCGACGCTCGCCGTCGCCACCCTCGCTCTGACGTCGTGCACGGCCGGCAGCTCCGGCGGTGCCACCGCCGATCCGGCCGGCACTGACTCGATCACCGTCGCACTCACCGGCCCGCCCGCGAACCTCGACTTCACCACCACCGCGGGCGCCGCCATCCCCCAGGCGCTCCTGGGCAACGTGTACGAGGGGCTCGTCCAGGTGAACCAGGACGGCGAGCTCGAGCCGCTGCTGGCGGAATCCTGGTCGCTGAGCGATGACCGCACGGTCGTGACGTTCACGCTGCGTTCGGACGTGACGTTCTCGAACGGCGCGGACTTCACCGCCGAAGACGTCAAGTTCAGCATCGATCGCGTGAAGTCGGATGCCTGGACGTCCGGGCTCAAGACGAAGATGGACATCGTCGAGTCGGTGAACGTGCTCAGCGACACCGAGGTCGAGGTGGTGCTCTCGCGCCCCAGCAATGTCTGGCTGTACGACATGGCCACGCGTGTGGGTGCGATGTTCGATGAGAGCGGCGTCGCGGATCTTGCCAATCAGGCCATCGGCACGGGGCCGTTCACGGTCGAGTCGTGGAAGCCGAACGAGGCGATCGACATGGCCGCCCGTTCCGACTACTGGGGCGATGCGCCGAAGGTGAGCACCGCGACGCTGAAGTACTTCGCCGAGGCGACCGCGACGACGAACGCACTGCAGTCGGGCGATGTCGACGTCATCTACAACATGCAGGCACCCGCACTGCTGTCGGCGTTCGAGGGCAAGCCCGAGTTCCAGGTGCTCAACGGCGAGTCGACCGGCGAGATCGTACTGTCGATGAACAACCGCGTCGCCCCCTTCGACGACGTCCGGGTCCGCCAGGCGGTGATGCACGCGATTGACCGCCAGGCGGTGATGGATGCGGCGTGGAACGGCAACGGCACCCTGGTCGGCGCCCCGGTGCCGCCGAGCGACCCGTACTACGAGGACCTCAACGGCGTCTACCCGTTCGACCCGGCGAAGGCCAAGGAACTGCTCAAGGAAGCCGGCGCGGAGGGCGTCTCGATCACCTTCACCGTCCCGACCCGTCCGTATGCGACCGCGATCTCGGAGATCGTCGTCGCGCAGCTCAAGGACGTCGGCATCGACGCCAAGATCGCTTCGGCGGAGTTCCCCGCGGTCTGGCTCGACGAGGTCTTCACCAAGCACGACTACCAGATGTCGATCATCCTCGCCGTCGAGCAGCGCGACGTGCTGACCATGTTCAACAACCCCGACTACTACATCGGCTACGACAACTCGAAGATCGCCGACGCCGCGGCGGCCGCGGACCAGGCGGACGAGGCGGGCTACATCTCGGGCATGAAGGAGGTCGTGCGCACCATCGTCGACGACGCCGCGTCCAACACCCTCTTCCTCTTCCCGAACACCGTCGTCGCCAAGGCCGAGGTCACCGGCATCCCCGCCAACGCGGTCTCCGAGGGCCTGTTCCTCGGAGACATCGGCTGGAACTAGTCGCCCGCACGGCTGCGAGTGCCGGCCCGCAACGGGGCCGGCACTCCCCCGGCACGCACGAACCATACGAAGGAGGCCACGGCATGGTCATGCGCATTCTGACCAACCTCGCCCGGTTCATCATCAGCATCATCGCCGCGAGCGTCATGGTGTTCGTGGTGCTCCGGCTCATCCCCGGCGATCCCGCACAGGTCGTTCTCGGCATCGACGCGAGCCCGGAGCTGCTCGAAGCCAAGCGCGCTGAGCTCGGCACGGATCGACCGCTCATCGTGCAGTACTGGGACTGGGCATCCGGCCTGCCGTTCGGTGACTTCGGCACGTCGCATCTCACCCAGCAGGACATCAGCCCGATGGTGCTCGACAAGCTCCAGGTGTCGCTGATCCTGGTGCTGCTGGCGATGCTGCTGGCCGTGATCATCGCGATCCCGTTCGGCACGTTCGCCGCCATGCGTCACAACCGGGTCTCCGGCGCGATGATCAGCGCGATCAGCCAGCTCGGCATCGCCATCCCCGGGTTCCTCGCGGGTCTGCTGCTGGTGGTCGTGTTCTCGTTGCAGCTCGGCTGGTTCCCGGCCAGCGGCTGGACGCCGCCGGGCATGGACTTCGCCGACTTCCTCTCGCGAGTGACGCTTCCGGTTGTCGCGCTGGCGTCGGTGCAGGCGGCAATCCTGACGCGCTACGTGCGCTCGGCGGTTCTCGAGGTGATGAGCGAGGACTACCTGCGCACGGCCCGGGCGAAGGGCCTCTCACCCCTGGGCGCACTGCTCAAGCACGGGTTGCGCAACGCCGCGATCCCGGTGATCACGGTCACCTCCATCCAGCTCGCGGCGCTGATCATCGGCGCCGTCGTCATCGAGCGCGTCTTCGTCATCCCGGGCCTCGGGTCGATGCTGCTGGATGCGGTCGGCAACCGCGACATGCTGACCGTGCAGTCCGTGGTGATGGTGCTCGTCGGCATCACCCTGTTCGTCAATCTGATGGTCGATGTGCTCTACACGGTCGTCGATCCGCGCATCCGCAACTCCGCACGAGGGAGCAGAGCATGACCACCACGTCGATCGCGGGCGTGTCCGTGAAGCCTTCCCGACGCCGCAACACGAGTATGCTCGTCGGCTCGATCCTGGTGGCGCTCGTCGTGGCCGCCGCGGTGATCTCCTTCATCTGGACGCCATTCGACCCGTACCAGCAGTTCCTCGACAACGCCCACCAGGGGTCGAGCCTGACCCATCCGATGGGCACCGATCGCCTGGGCCGCGACGTGTTCTCGAACATTCTCTACGGCGCTCGCATCACCCTGCTCGTCGGTCTGGTGGCTGTGGGAATCGCCCTGCTCATCGGCACGCCGCTCGGCATCCTCGCCGGCATGCGCCGTGGCGCGACCGAAGAGGTCACGATGCGCTTCGCCGACATCCTGCTGGCGTTCCCCGCGCTGCTGCTGGCGATCATGTTCGCCGCGGTCTACGGCCCTGGCACGGGGTCGGCGATGGTCGCGATCGGCATCGCCTCGATCCCGGGATTCGCCCGCGTCGCCCGCTCGGGCACCCTGCAGGTCATGAGCACGGAGTACGTGCTCGCCGCCCGGGCGTCCTCGCAGCCGGGCATCCGCGTCGCGATCCGGCACGTCCTGCCGAACATCGCCGGCATGGTCGTCGTGCAGTGCTCGGTGACCTTCGCCCTGGCCGTTCTCGCCGAAGCAGCCCTGTCGTTCCTGGGCCTGGGCACGCAGCCGCCGACGGCGTCGTGGGGACGGATGCTGCAGGAGTCACAGCAGTACCTCTGGATCAACCCGATGCTGGCTGTCTGGCCCGGTATCGCCATCGCCATCGCCGTGATGGGGTTCAACATGCTTGGAGACGGCCTGCGGGACCGCTTCGACCCGAAGCTGAACGGAGAGCGTTCATGACCGCCAACGAAAACCTCCTCTCAGTCGAAGGCCTGTCGGTGTTCACCGGCGATGCGCCGCTGGTGACCGACGTGAACTTCTCGCTCGCACGCGGCGAACGGATCGGTCTGATCGGCGAGTCCGGGTCGGGCAAGTCCCTGACGACGGCGAGCCTGATGGGCCTGCTTCCGGATGGCCTGCACGCCACCGGGAACGTGCGCATGGCGGGGCACGACGCCAATTTCGTCACCGCATCGGATGCTGTCATGCGCCGCATCCGCGGACGCGACATCGGCATGGTGTTCCAGGAGCCGCTCACGGCGCTGAACCCCCTGATGCGCGCCGGTGCGCAGGTTGCCGAGGTCATGCTCCAGCACAAGACCGTCCCGTCGCGGCGCGCGGCGAACGCGAAGGCGATCGAGATGCTGGCGTCGGTCAAGCTGCCCGATCCCGCCGAAGCCGCGCGCGCTTACCCTCATCAGCTGTCGGGTGGCCAACGTCAGCGCGTGATGCTGGCGATGGCACTGGCCAATGATCCGGGGCTGCTGCTGGCCGACGAGCCCACGACCGCGTTGGATGTCACCGTCCAGCGTCAGGTGCTCGACCTCGTCCTCGAGTCGGTCGTGGAACGTGGCACTGGGCTGCTGTTCATCACGCACGATCTGGCCGTGGTCGCCAACATGTGCACCCGCGTGCTCGTCATGAACAACGGTCGCGTCGTCGAGCAGGGGCGCACCGAAGACATCTTCACCCGCCCCCAGCATCCCTACACCCGGGGGCTGCTGGCCGCGAGCGATCTGGAGGCCACCGACAGCGACGGGCGCCTGTTCACGGTCGCATCCGCCGCGTCGTACGTCCCGCCCACGCTTGATGACGCACCCGAGGCTCCGACCGCCAGCGCGCCCGCCCCGGCGGATGCGCCCGACGCTCGGGCCACCGAGTCGGAGGCGGAGACCGACGATGCCCCCGTCATCGAGGTGAGGGACCTCACACGTCACTACACGCGCGGACGCTCGTCCCTTCGCGGCAAGCCGGTGACGGTCAAGGCGCTCCAAGACGCCAACTTCCGGGTGATGCCGGGCGAGCGCCTCGGTGTGGTCGGTGAATCCGGATCCGGCAAGTCCACCCTGCTGCGGATCCTCGCTGGGCTCGACCAGCCGACGTCAGGCTCGGTCGTCGTCAGCGGCAACGAGGTCGCCGGCGCACGGGAATCCGAGCTGGTGCAGCTGCGACAGCAGTTGCAGATCGTCTTCCAGGATCCGATGGGATCGTTGAATCCGCGGATGCGGGTCGTCGACATCATCACGGAGCCACTGCTGGTTCCCGGACGCGACGAGACGCCGGCACGGCGTCGGGAGATGGCCGCCGAGATGCTGCAGGCGGTCGGTCTGAGCGCCGACGCGCTGGATCGCTATCCGCATCAGTTCTCGGGAGGGCAGCGACAGCGCATCTCGATCGCACGGGCATTGATCTGCAGGCCCCGCGTCCTCGTCGCCGACGAACCGGTATCGGCCCTCGACGTGTCGGTGCGCGCACAGGTGCTGAACCTGCTCGCCGATCTGGTCGACGCCTACCAGCTCACGCTGGTGTTCGTCTCGCACGATCTGGCCGTCGTACGCCATCTGTGCGACAAGGTCGTGGTGATGCAGTCGGGCGTGATCGTCGAAGCGGGCGAGACCGAGAGCGTCTACACCGATCCACAGCACCCGTACACCGCGAAGCTCATCGCGAGCTCGATGAACCTGCGCTCCGAGATCCGCACCAAGCACCTGGCCGCCGAGGTCACGGCATGATGTCGCGCAGCGCAGAAGGAGGAGTCACCATGTCGCGCAACCTGCACGAGATGTCCGCCCATGAACTGGCGGCCGGCTACGCCGACGGGCTGGATCCCCGGGAGGTGGCCGAGGCGGTGCTGGCCAGAATCGCCGACCGGGAGCCGGTGCTCAACGCCTTCTATCTGCACGACCCGAGCCAGGTGCGCGCCGATGCCGAGGCGTCCGCCCAGCGCTGGGCAACGGGCACGCAGCTCTCCGCATTCGATGGCGTGCCCGCCACGGTGAAGGAGAACATCCCCCGCGCCGGAAAGCCGTTGCCGTCCGGTACGGCCATTCCGAATCCTCCGGCAGCACCCCAGAACGCCCCCATCACCGACCGGCTGCTCGAGTCCGGGCTCGTGATCCTGGGGTCGACGACTATGCCTGACTGGGGCATGCTCTCGTCGGGCGTCTCGTCTTTGCACGGCATCTCCCGCAACGCCTGGAACCCGGCGCTGACCACCGGTGGGTCGAGTGCGGGCAGCAGCGCCGCAGCCGCGGCCGGCTATGGGCCGTTGCACGTCGGCACCGACATCGGCGGGTCGATTCGACTTCCCGGTACATGGTCTGGACTGGCCACTCTCAAGCCCAGCGACGGCCTCGTGCCGTTGCACGCACCGTACCTGGGGCGGGCCGCCGGCCCGCTCACGCGCACTGTCGCGGACGCGCAGGCGCTCATGAGCGTGATCGCCCAGCCGGACGAACGCGATTACACCGCTCGACCGTACCCGCAGATGGACTGGTCCAAGACCCTTCCCGACGTCGCCGGACTGCGCATCGCCCTCCAGTTGGATGCCGGGTCGGGCGCCGACGTCGACGCGGAGGTGCTGTCGGCGGTGCAGGCGGCCGCGGATCTGTTCGCGGCGGCCGGCGCCACGGTCGTTCCCTTGGCGCCGTTCATGACGCCCGAGCAGCTGGCGGGTGTCGACGCCTTCTGGCGCACGCGCTCGTGGGTGGACTACAGCGCGCTCGATGATGAAGGCAGATCGCTCGTGCTGCCCTACATCGCTCGCTGGTGCGGGGCGGGTGCCGCGTACGACGGCGCGCAGACTCTGGTGAACTACGGCAGATTCGGCCAGATCCAGCAGGCCACCCGCGCGGCGACCGCGCCCTTCGACCTCGTGCTCTCCCCCGTCGCTCCCATGGCGGCGTTCCCGGCCGAAGACCCCATGCCGGTGAACGATCCCGACCGTCCGATGGCGCACATCTCGTTCACGATGCCGTACAACATGTCGGGCCAGCCTGCGGCCAGCATCAACTGCGGGTTCACCGCCGACGGCCGCACCATCGGGCTCCAGGTCGCCGGGCGCATCGGATCGGACGATCTCGTGCTGGCTGCCTGCGCTTGGTACGAGAGCGTTCGCGCAGACGCAACCCCGGATTGGTCGCTGATCGCCTGATGCCGCCTCGGGGGCGGTCCGGGCACGACGCACTATCATCAAGCCGATGGTCGTGACGGGGCCGTCCTCACACACGTGACCACGACGACGGCGAAAGGACGCAGCATGGGCGAGGTGCCGACGACGGTGGCGCGAGCCGTTCCGCTGGTCGACGAGATCGCGGCGGTGATCCGCGAGCGCATCTACTCGCATCACTATCCGACCGGGGCCTGGCTCCGCCAGGAACATCTGGCGGCCGAGTTGAACGTCAGCCGCACCCCGCTGCGCGAAGCGCTACGGCGTCTCGAACAGGAGGGGCTCGTCACGCACGAATCGGGCCGGGGCATGCGCATCGTCAGCGGCGATGCGGCCACCCTCATCGACGCGTACGAACTGCGCGGTGCGGTGGATGCCCTCGCCGCACGTCTGACCGCGACCGAGGCCACCGCCTCGGATGTGCGGAGTCTGCGCCGACTCATCGAGGCCCAGCGCGCCACGGTCACGCCGTGGGACGCACGTGCGTACACGAAGCTGAACGTCGACTTCCACGAGATGATCATGGTGATGACCGGCAACCAGTTCGTCATCGCCCAGAGTCCGATCCTGCGCATGACCGGGCAGGTCTTCGCCCCGATCGCGCACACCGGCCCGCGCAACGCGGTGCAGGCCATCCAGGAGCACGTCGAGATCGTCGACGCCATTGAGGCGGGTGACGCCGAGCGGGCCGAGCAGATGGCGCGCACGCACATCGATCGAACCATCACCGAGCTGCGCGCAGAAGCCGACCGGCGCACCACCGACTGACCGGCACGCCGAACACCCCCTCACGAGGGGGCTGTTCGGCGTGCCCGCGCCTGTGAGCGGTGCCGCCGCGGCGCGAAGCCCGAGGGGGTTCTTTTACTTGGACTTCCTACTATATAGTTGGGGGCACTAGGCAAATGGCGCGCAAATGGCGCTAGGCAATCGATGCGATGCCGCATCACGGAAGGACGCTTCACAATGACCCGTGAACTCACCCACTTCATCGGCGGCGAGCACGTCGCCGGCACCTCCGGTCGTTTCAGCGACGTGTACGACCCGTCCACCGGCGAGGTGCAGGCGCGCGTGCCGCTCGCCACCGCGGCCGAGGTGCAGGCAGCCATCGCGAACGCCGAAGAAGCGCAGATCGCGTGGGGTGCGACGAACCCGCAGAAGCGGGCACGGGTGCTGCTGAAGTTCCTCGAACTGATCGCAGAGGCGGCCCCGGAGCTGGCCAAGACGCTGTCCCGCGAGCACGGCAAGACCTACGAGGACTCGCTGGGCGACATCCAGCGCGGGGTCGAGGTCATCGAGTTCGCCGCAGGCGCGCCGCACCTGCTCAAGGGCGAATACTCCACGGGCGCGGGCACCGGAATCGATGTCTACTCGATGCGTCAGCCACTCGGCGTCGTGGCGGGCATCACCCCGTTCAACTTCCCCGCCATGATCCCGCTGTGGAAGATCGGCCCGGCGATCGCCGCGGGCAACGCGTTCATCCTCAAGCCCAGCGAGCGCGACCCCTCGGTCCCGCTGCGCATCGCGGAGCTGTTCCTCGAGGCGGGCCTGCCCGCCGGTGTGCTGAACGTCGTCAACGGCGACAAGGAATCCGTCGACGCGATCCTGCACGACGATCGCGTGCACGCGGTGGGCTTCGTCGGCTCGACCCCCATCGCGCAGTACATCTACGAGACGGCCGCACAGAACGGCAAGCGGGCGCAGTGCTTCGGCGGTGCGAAGAACCACATGATCATCATGCCGGATGCCGATCTCGACCAGGCCGCCGACGCCCTGATCGGCGCCGGCTACGGCTCGGCCGGTGAGCGCTGCATGGCGATCTCGGTCGCCGTCCCGGTGGGCCGTCAGACCGCGGATGCCCTTGCCGTCAAGCTCGCCGAGCGCGTCGCAGCACTGCGCGTCGGCCCCGCACTCGCCGACGGCGTGGACTACGGCCCGCTGGTCTCGGCCGACGCGCTCGCCCGCGTCGAGGGATACATCCAGAAGGGCATCGACGAGGGGGCTCAGCTGCTCGCCGACGGCCGCGGCTACACCGTCGAGGGCTACGAATCGGGCTTCTATCTCGGCCCGACCCTGTTCGACCACGTCACCACCGACATGACGGTGTACAAGGAAGAGGTGTTCGGCCCGGTGCTGTTCATCGCCCGCGCCGACGACTTCGAGCAGGCACTCGCAATGGCCACCGATCATGAGTACGGCAACGGCGTGTCGATCTTCACCCGCGACGGCGACGCGGCTCGCGACTTCGCTGCGCGCGTGAACGTCGGCATGGTGGGCGTGAACGTGCCGATCCCGGTACCGATCGCCTACCACACGTTCGGCGGCTGGAAGAAGTCCGGCTTCGGGGATCTGAACCAGCACGGCCCCGATGCCTTCCGCTTCTACACGAAGACCAAGACAGTGACCAGCCGCTGGCTCTCGCACGATCTCAAGGAAGGCGCGAGCTTCGTCATCCCGACGATGCACTGATCATGTACGCGACACTGACGACAGAAGAGCGCACCGCGCTCGTCGACGCCGTGCGCGACTTCGCGACCGCGCGGCTCGCACCGCACGCCGCGAACTGGGATGCCGACAAGCACTTCCCGGTCGACGCCCTGCAGGATGCCGGAGAGCTCGGCCTCGGCGGCATCTACGTGCGTGAGGACGTCGGCGGCTCCGGCCTGTCGCGTCTCGACGCGGTGGCGATCTTCGAGGAGCTCGCAAAGGGCGACACGACGATCGCCGCCTACATCTCGATCCACAACATGGTGGCGTGGATGATCGATGAGTTCGGTGATCAGCAGCAGCGCGAGCAGTGGCTTCCCGGACTGGTCGCGATGACCGACCTCGGCAGCTACTGCCTCACCGAGCCCGGCGCCGGATCGGATGCCGCGGCGATCACCACGACGGCGACCCGCGACGGCGACGAGTACGTGCTCAACGGCACCAAGCAGTTCATCTCCGGCGCGGGCACCTCGGCGGTATACCTCGTGATGGCGCGCACCGGGGCATCCGATTCCGGCGCGCGCGGCATCAGCGCGATCCTCGTGCCCGCGGATGCGGCGGGCCTCTCGTTCGGCCCGAACGAGCGGAAGATGGGGTGGAACGCCCAGCCCACGCGACAGGTGGTCTTCGACGGCGTCCGCGTGCCGGTGACCAATCGCCTGAGTGAAGAGGGCGAGGGCTTCGCCATCGCCATGAAGGGCCTCAACGGCGGGCGGGTGAACATGGGCGCCTGCTCGCTGGGTGGGGCGCAGTGGACGCTCGACCGGGCCATCGCCTATGTGAAGGACCGCGAGGCGTTCGGCGCCCCGCTCGCGGCGAACCAGTCGATCATGTTCGCGTTGGCCGATATGGAGACCGATCTGCAGGCGGCCCGTGCGCTGCTCTCGCGTGCGGCGGCCCAGATGGACGAGAAGTCGTCGGATGCCGCTTCCGCCTGCGCACTGGCCAAGAGGTTCGCCACCGACGCAGGGTTCCGGGTCGCCAATGAGGCGCTGCAGCTGCACGGTGGCTACGGCTACCTGCACGAGTACGGCATCGAACGCGTGGTCCGCGATCTGCGCGTGCACCAGATCCTCGAGGGCACGAACGAGATCATGCGGCTGATCGTGGGCCGCGGGCTGCTGGCGGGCGCACGATGACGGCGGATGCCACACCGGATGTGCTGATCGAACGGCGCGGGCGGGTCGGGGTGATCACCCTGAACCGCCCGCGCGCGATCAACGCCCTCACCCACCCGATGGTGCTTGCGATGCGCGCGGCCCTGGATGACTGGGCGCAGGACGACTCGGTTCGGACGGTCGCGATCACGGGTGCGGGCGAGCGCGGCCTCTGCGCGGGTGGCGACATCGTCAGCCTGTATCACGACGCCCGCTCGGGTGACGGCGCCGCCTCGGCCGCGTTCTGGTACGACGAGTACCGACTCAACGCGCAGATCGCCCGGTACGACAAGCCGATCGTGGCGGTCCAGGACGGCATCGTGCTGGGCGGCGGGATCGGCATCTCGGCGCACGCCTCTCACCGTGTGGTCACCGAGCGCAGCTCACTCGGGCTGCCCGAGGTGAGCATCGGCTTCGTCCCCGATGTCGGTGCGACCTGGCTGCTCGCGAATGCGCCAGGACACCTGGGCACATTCGCGGCGCTCACCGCCGCCACGCTGAATGCCGCGGATGCGATGCTCCTGGGCCTGAGCGATGCGTTCGTGCCCTCCGAGCGGATTCCGCGACTGCTCACCGCCCTGGAGAGCATGGAAGCGGGTGAGGCCGTGCTGCTGCTCAGCACGGACGCAGGTGCTCCCCCGTTGGCCTCGGCGCGCGAGTGGATCGACGCCGCGTTCGCCGCCGACTCGATCAGCGGCATCGCTCACCGGCTGCGGATGACCGGCGGGGCGGATGCCGACCGCGCAGCCGCTGCGATGGCTCGGCAGTCGCCGATGGCGCTGGCCGTGACCCTGGAGTCGCTGCGGCGCGCCGCGACGCTCGACACTCTGGAGCAGGCGCTCGGGCAGGAGTACCGCGTCTCACGTCACGCGCACGCGGCACCCGACTTCGTCGAGGGTGTGCGCGCACAGGTCATCGACAAGGACCGCCGGCCGCGCTGGCAGCCCTACAACGAACAGGACCGCGCGCTGGTCGACGCGTACTTCGCGCCGCACGGCGATCACGACCTGCTACTCACCACCGCACTCACCTCGTGAAGGGGAACCCTCATGTCTGACATCGCTTTTCTCGGTCTGGGCCACATGGGCGGCCCGATGGCCGCCAATCTCGTGGCGGCCGGGCACCGTGTTCTCGGTTTCGATCCCGTCTCGGCCGCGCGCGATGCCGCACGCGCGAACGGGATCGAGGTCGCCGCCAATCCGAATGCCGCCGTGGCCGGCGCCGAGATCGTCATCACCATGCTCCCGACGGGCGCTCATGTGATCGCGGCCTACCAGGGCGACGAGCACACTCCGGGCCTGCTCGCCTCGGCATCCCCGGGCACGCTCTTCCTGGACTGCTCGACGATCGCCGTCGATGAAGCACGCCGCGCGCACGACCTCGCGCTGACGGCCGGGCACCGTGCGGCGGATGCCCCGGTGTCGGGTGGTGTGATCGGCGCGCAGCGCGGAACACTGGCGTTCATGGTCGGCGGCAGCGACGAGGACTTCGCCGCGGCGCTCCCGGTGCTGCAGATCATGGGCGAACGGATCGTGCACTGCGGCGGATCCGGCCTGGGGCAGGCGGCGAAGGTGTGCAACAACATGATCCTCGGCATCACGCAGATCGCGGTCGCTGAGGCCTTCGTCCTCGGGGAGCGGCTCGGGCTGGGCCATCAAGCGCTGTTCGATGTGGCGTCCAACGCCTCGGGCCAGTGCTGGGCCCTGACCACGAACTGCCCTGTACCCGGCCCGGTCACCACGAGTCCGGCGAACGACGACTACCGACCGGGGTTCGCCGGCGCCTTGATGTCGAAGGATCTGGGCCTGGCCGAGGCCGCGATCGCACTCACCGGTGTCGACGCCCAACTCGGCATCCACGCGCGCGACATGTTCCGTGCGTACGCCGAAGGCGATGGTGCGCACCGGGACTTCTCCGGCATCATCGAGATGATCCGCGCGCAGAGCTCATCGATCGACGGCTGACGGCCGCCCGTTCGATCACAGCGGATCCGGCGGTGCGACGGGGTCGCTGAAGTCCCCCTCGCTCTTGCGGAACCGTGCCAGGATCCGCACGAGCTCCAGAGTGTCGTCGTCGGGCATTCCCGGCTCGGTGAAGACGGCGTTGAGGGCGACGGTGGCTTCTTCGATCAGTTCGCGCCCCGAGGGCGTGAGCACGACCATCGCGGCCCGGCCGTCCTCGGGGTGCGGAGCGCGCTCGACCAGGCCGTCGCTCACCAGCCGGTTCACCGCGTTCGTGACGCTCGTCGGATGCACCTGCAGGCGGGCGATGACGCTCGCCATCGGCATCCGCCCCTCCCGGGTGAACGCGAGCAGGCGCAGCATCTCGAATCGCGCGAACGACAGGTCGAACGGCTTGAGGGTGCGCTCCACTCTGGTGAGCATGAGCTGCTGTGCGCGGATGATGGAGGTCACGGCCGACATCCCCGAGGCGGCATCGGCCCACCCGTGAAGCACCCACTGCCGCTTCGCTTCGGCGATCGGGTCGACGGGTAACGGTTGGCGCTTGTTCATCGGGACTCCTTCACGTTCACGCTATCGCGTGACGTGGATGCTCACACGGAGCCCCTCGCGCACGTCACGCAGCGGTCGTCAACGCCTCGATCTGCGCCTGCAGCGCAAGCACGCGGCGAGCGTGCACGACATGGAGGTGCTCGATCATCTGACCGTCGACCACGGTGACGCCCTCGCCCGCGGCCTCGGCCTGCGAGAAGGCATCGATGACCTCATGCGCCCGTTGCACATCAACCTCTGAAGGGCCGAAGGCCGCGTTGGCCGGCCCGATCTGCGCGGGGTGCACCAGCGTCTTGCCGTCGAAACCCAGCGCACGCCCCTGGGCGGCCTCGGCGACGAAGCCCTCGGTGTCGCGCACGGCGTTGTAGACCCCGTCCAGAACCGCCTTGCCCGACGCCCTGGCCGCAAGGATCGTGTGCGACAGCGACGAGAGCACGGGCATCCGCCCCGGCACATGCAGCGCACCCAGATCGTTCACGAGGTCGTTCGTGCCGATCACGAGCCCCTCGATCCGGTCGCTCGATGCGGCGATCTCGGCGGCGGCCAGCACCGCGCGCGGGGTCTCGATCATGACCCACAGCCTCAGCGTCTGCGGCGCATCGAGCTCGTCAAGGGCATCCGCGAGTCGCGCGGCCTCGTGCGGTGAGTCCACCTTCGGAACCAGAACCCCGTGCGCAGGCGTCGCTGCGACGGCGCGCAGGTCGTCCCAATGCCAGGACGTACCGCGAGCGTTCACGCGCACCAGAACTTCGCGACGGCCGAAGGCCCGGGATTCGATCGCGGCGCAGACGCGCGTGCGCGACGCTTCTTTCTCTGCCGGCGCCACGGCGTCCTCCAGATCGAGAATGATCATGTCAGCGGCTAGACCAGTAGACTTCTCCAGGGCACGGGAGTTCGCACCGGGCACGTACAGAGCAGAGCGGCGAGGACGAACGATCTCAGACATGGCATGCTCACTTTCGTTGTGATTCGCTGATTTTTCAGGCTTCTGCGCCGGATATCCACCCGAGGTCCGAGACTTGACCACCACGCACCCTCGCCCTATCTTCGATTGTATCCAGATTGCATCGGCGATGCCATCGCCGAAGAACGAGAGACAAGGTCGTCTGATGACTGAAGCACCCGCCCCCGAAGCGCCGGCGCCGCTGCGCTCACTGCTCTTCTGCCCGGCCGACAACGAACGCCGGGTGCAGAAGATGAACGAGATCCGCCCCGACGCCGCGGCCCTCGACCTCGAGGATGCCGTCGCCGACGCCAACAAGACCGCGGCACGAGCACTGGCCAGAGCGGGCATCGCGAGCATCCCCGACGTGCGCAGCTACGTCCGGGTCAACCACCCGTCGACCGGGCGCACGCAGGCCGACATCGAGGCCGTCATCCAGCCCGACCTGAACGGCATCGTGCTGCCGAAGGTCGAGGACGTCGAGACGGTGCGCGCCGCAGACGAGTGGATCGGCGAGGCGGAGCGCTTGCACGGTGTGGCCCCAGGCTCGACGCGGATGCTGATCCTCATCGAGTCGGCGCTGGGCATCGCCGACGCACGACAGATCCTCGCGGCGAGCCCCCGCATCGAGACGGCGATCTTCGGCGCACACGACTTCATGCGCGACCTCGACATCGATGGACTCGACCACTCCGACAGCGCGGAGGAGCTGCTCTACGCGCGCTCCGCACTGGTGTTGGCGGCGCGCGCGGCGGGCGTCTCCAAACCCCTCGACGGCCCCTTCATCGCGTTCCAGGAGGACGAGCGTTTTCTCGCGATGTGCCGCCAGGCACGGCAGTTCGGGTTCCGCGGCAAGATGCTCATCCACCCGAACCAGGTCCCCCTGAGCAACCGTGGGTTCGAGGCGTCTGACGCCGAGAAGGCGAACGCCCGTATGATCCTCGAACTGTTCGCCGCCGCAGAGGCAGCCGGCTCGGGGGCCATCGTGCACGATGGCCGACTGGTCGACTACGCGATCGTGGAGCGCGCCGAGAAGATCCTCGGGGTCTGATCGAGCGAGTGCTCACCACCACCACGAAGCCCCTTTCGCCTGCGTTCAGGCGAAAGGGGCTTTCGGCATCTCCGGGCAGCTGCCGGTCAGACGGCGCCGGCGGCGCGCAGTTCGCCGATTCGGGCCTCGTCCAGTCCGAGCCACGACGCGTAGATCTCGGAGCTGTCGGCGCCGAGCTCGCGCCCGAGATGCTCGACTCGTCCCGGCGTGACCGACAACCGGGGCACGGGCACCTGCACACGCATACTGCCGAGGTCGGCATCCGGCATCCGCACGAAGGTCCCACGCGCCTGGTGGTGCGGGTCGGCGAGAAGCTGCTCGGCGTCGTAGACCGGGGCGACGGCGACCTGCTCGTCGGCGAAGATGCGCATGACGTCATCGAACGGGTGCGCGCCGATCCAGTCGGCGACCATGGCATCGATCTCGTCGGCGCGCTGCAACCGCTGCTGCGGATCGGCGTAGGCGGGGTCGTCGACCAGCTCCGGTCGACCGATCGCCTTGTAGACGCGCAACGCGATTGACGGGGCACTGCCCGACATCACGATCCACCGCCCGTCCTGGGTCTTGTACGTGTTGCGCGGCACGGTGATCGCCCAGCGGTTGCCCGTGCGCGCCGGGTTCTCGCCGAGCTGGTCGAAGGTCAGCACCGACTGCTCGAGCAGCCGCGCCAACGGCTCGACCAGATTCACATCGATCTTCTGCCCGCCACCTCCGCGCACGTCGCGGTGGTAGAGCGCGATCAGCACGGCGTACACCGCGTTCAATGATGCGACACCATCCGCCAGCATGAAGGACGGCAGCGTGGGCGGGCCGTCGGCCTCACCCGTGGTGTGGGCGAACCCGCTCATCGCCTCGCCCAGCGTTCCGAACCCCGGACGGTCGGTGTCGGGGCCACCCTCGCCGAATGCGGTGATGTGCAGGTAGATCAGGTGCGGATGCGTCTCGCGAAGCGACTCGTAGTCGAGCCCCCACTTCTCGAGCGTGCTCGGCCGAGTGTTGAAGATGATGACGTCGGCCTCACCGGCGAGCTGCTTGAGCAGCTCCTGCCCCGCGGAGGTGCGCAGATTCGCGGTGACGGGCTTCTTGTTGCGCGCGACGCTCTTCCACATCAGGCCGACGCCGTCCTTGCGCACGCCCCAGGCGCGCAACGCGTCGCCGGCGTTCGGGTCTTCGACCTTGATCACCTCGGCACCGAACTCGGCCAGATAGGTGGCCACCAGGGGTGCGGCGGCGAGCGAGGCCGCGTCGATCACGCGCAGGCCTGCGAGTGCGCTCGTGGGCGTCGTGCCTGTCATGGGTATCTCCTCACGTGGGAAGGCTGGAAATCCTCATGCTAGAACTTCTGGATACAATTTGCCAGCATTCCGTGCCAACCCCGCCGGATGACCCGATTTCGCGAGGAATCTCCGGACTTTGATTGAAACTCAGCGCCGCGTCGGTCATGATGGGGATCACCCAGAGGTAAGACCACTGGCTTCCACTGACTCGAGAGGACATACGCATGGCAAAGGTCGCTGTCGTCGGATGCGGAGCCATGGGCTCTGTCTATGCCGGCTTGATGCAAGAAGCCGGTCACGAAGTGCACGGAGTCACACTGTGGACCGACCACGTCGCCGCGGTGAACGAACGCGGGCTGCGCGTGTACGGCGACAGCGGCGACCGCACGGTACGCCTCGCGTCGATGTCGACGACGACCGACGGCATCGGCACCTGCGATCTGGTGATCATCGCGACCAAGGCATACGACATCGCCGCCGCAGCGCAGTCGGTGGCACCGCTGCTCGCCGAGCACACCATCGTTCAGACCGTGCAGAACGGACTCGGTTCCCCGCAGATCGCTGCGGAGCACATCGACCCCGACCGCATCGCCGTCGGTGTCGTCGGCGGCTTCGGGGCATCGGTGCCGACGCCCGGCGAGGCTCACCACAACGGTCGCGAGATCACGCGGTTCGGCTCGTACCGTGGACTCTCCCGTGAAGCGCTCGAGCGAGGCGGAGAGGTGTGGACCAGCGCAGGCTTCGGCGTAGCACTGTTCGACGACCTCGACCAGATGGTGTGGGAGAAGCTGATCATGAACGCGGCGTTCTCGGGAACCTCGTTCCTGACCGGCCTGCCCATCGGTCGCATCATCGACACGCCCGCCGCGTGGGAGATCGGCGGCGGGTGCGCACAGGAGGCGATCGACGTCGCGTCAGCGCTGGGGGTCACCCTCGATGTCGGCGACCCGATCGACCACATCCGGCACCTCGGCACCAGAATCGGCGACGCCTATCCGTCGGTGCGGCTGGACGGCGTGCTGCGACGGCGCAGCGAGATCGATGCGATCAACGGCGCGGTCGCCCGCGAAGGGCGCCGCGCCGGAGTGCCGACGCCGATCAACGACATGGTCGTCACGCTCGTGCACGCCACCGAGAGCGCCTACATCCACCTGGCGGATGTGACCCGCGTCGGCTGACCGCCCGGCAGTTCAGCCGACACCCACCGCTTCGCGCGCGAGCAGGCGTTGCTTGACCTCCAGCCCCCAGGCGAAGCCGCCGAGCGTCCCGTCGGCGCGCAGCACGCGATGACACGGTACAAACAGGGCGGGTGCGTTGCGGGCACAGATGGATGCCGCTGCGCGCACCGCCTGGGGGCTGCCGAGCTCGACCGCGAACTCGCTGTAGGTCAGCGGGCTGCCCGGCGTGATCCGGCGCAGCGCCTCCCAACCGGCTCGCTGCAGTTCGGTGCCGTGCAGGCGCACGACGACACCGTCGATCGCCGACAGGTCGCCCGCGTAGTACGCGCGGGCAGCGTCGGCAGCATCCGTCGCCCCGTCCGCGATTCCGTCAGGGCGCAACGACGGATGCACCCGCGCGACGATCTGGGCGTGATCGGCGCTCCAGCCAGAGGCGAGCACGCGCTGCTGGGCGTCGGCAAGGATCGTCAGGGCGCCGTCAGGGGTGTCGATGGTCTGGATGAGAGCGGTCATGAGGACTCCTTCAGGGTTGTCTTCGTCTGGCGTGGCGCCCGCACGGGCGCCGCGCGCCAGAGGTGCGCGGTGAGGTAACTGCGCCAGGGCGCCACGCGCGTGGCCCACTCGGCGAGGGGCTTCGCCTCGCCCGGTAGACCGCAGGCGGCAGCTCCGGCGCGCATGGCGACATCGCCGGGCAGGAACACATCGGGGTCGCCGATCACCCGCATCCGCACATAGTCCGCCGTCCACGGTCCGATACCCGGCATCGCGAGCAGCCGCTGCCGCTGCTCGGCCGCGTCGTCGCCGACCGTGAGGGTCAGCGACCCGTCGGCGAGCGCCGCCGCTGCCCCGGTGATCGCGCGGATGCGCGCGGCAGGGCCGCGCAGCACGTCGGTACCGTGCTCGGCGATCGCAGCCATGGTCGGGAACAGCATTCCGCCGTCAGCGGTGCGCTCCCCCAGGTGCTCGACCAGCGCCGTCAGCGCCGTGCGCGCGGCCGCGACGGTGATCTGCTGGCCGACCATGGCGCGGATGAGCATCTCGTGCGGGTCGGCGGCGCCGGGCACGCGGATGCCGGCGAGCGCCGCCACGCGGGGCGCGAGCTGCGGATGCGCGCTGAGCGCCTCGTCAACGGCCTGCGGATCGGCGTCGAGGTCGAACAGTCGCCGCGCGGTCGAGACGAGCGGGGCGAGGTCTCCCAGTCGGGTGACACGAGCACGCAGACGCAACTGCCCTTCTGGGGTCTGCCGCACCTCGAGATGTGCGGGTCCGCCGGGCATCCGCAGGTTCCGCGCGAAGGACGTCGCGGTGGCGACCTCCATCCCGGGCAGCGCACGGTCGGCCATCCAGGCGAACACGCCACCGGCATCCATCGGCGCGCGATGCGGCAGCAGCAGGTCGATGACTCCGCTCTCGGCGCCGATGGCGCCGCGACGCCGGGCCCGCAGCTCACCCGGAGTCATCGCGAAGACCTCGCGGATCGTGTCGTTGCACTGGCGGATGCTGGAGAAGCCGGCCGAGAAGGCGACCTCGGCGACCGGCAGATCGGTGCCGACCAGCAGCATGCGAGCGGTATGCGCTCGGTGCGCACGAGCCAGGGCGAGAGGGCCGGCGCCGAGTTCGGCGTTCAGCAGACGGGTGAGATGCCGGGGCGAGTATCCCAGACGCTGCGCGAGCCCCGGCACGCCCTCGTGCTCCACCGTTCCGGCGGCGATCAGCCGCATCGCCCGCGCGGCCACGTCTCCGCGCAGGTTCCATGCCGGCGAGCCCGGAGCAGCCTCGGGCAGGCAGCGCTTGCAGGCCCGGTACCCCGCTTCGTGCGCGGCGGCACTGGTCGGGTAGAACGTCACGTTCTCGGGCTTCGGGGTGCGCGCGGGGCAACTCGGCCGGCAGTAGATGCCGGTCGAGCGCACCGCTGTGACGAACTGCCCGTCGAACCGCGTGTCGCGCGCACTGATCGCCCGGTACCGCTCGGCGTGCTCGGTTGTGAGGCTCATACGTCCATCGTGACACGGTCACGACCGCCGGGCTGGCGGAAATCGGACACGGCAGTACGGTCTGTTCGCGCTGCTCTCGGACGAGTGCTCAGCGCGCGTCGAGGTGGATGCCTGCGAGCATGCAACGCACGGAACCGCCGGCGAGCTCGATCGGCGCGACATCGACGGGTACGATCCGGCACGATGCCGACAGTGTCTGCACCTGCTCATCGGTCAGACTGCGATAGCCGGTCTCGGAGATCACCAGCATCCGCTCGCCGCCGCGCCCACGCAGTTCCAGCGCGTTCCCCGCGAACGAGGCGACCTGCTGAGCCGTCAGCTCGATCAGCGTGCGCCCGGTCTCGCGGATGCGCCGCGCGATCTCGTCGCGGCGCGCGTCGCCGACGATCGCGTCCAGCCCGATGAGGGCGATGTCGGTGCCGATGCACATCATGACGTTGGTGTGATAGATCGGCACCCCGTCGGGGTCGACCGCATCGAAGACGACCGGTTCATACCCGAACACCGTGCAGAAGCGCTCCACGAGCACCGGGTCGCAGCGGTTCGAGCGCACCGCATAGGCGATCCGTGAAACGTGGTCGAGCACCATCGCTCCGGTGCCCTCAAGGAACAGGTCGTCGGGTTCGAGCCCCGAGTAGTCGATGACCTCCTGCACCCGGTACTGCGCCTTGAGCATCTCGATGATGTCGGCACGACGCTCACCTCGCCGGTTCGGCGTGTACATGGGGTACACCGCGACCCGGCCGCCGGCGTGTGTCGAGAACCAGTTGTTCGGGAAGACGCTGTCGGGGTGGGCGTCGCCCTCGTCCTCGAACACGTGCACGCGCACACCCGCCTCGGTGAGACGCTCGGCGACCTGCGTGCACACGTCGTACGCCTCGCGCGAGACGTCGTGGTCGGCGGGACGCTGGAAGGTGTTGTCGGCGGCCGTCTGCGGGTTCGGACGGAATCGGTGGGGACGGATCATCACCACCGCGCCCGGCGCCTGCGCCGAAGCTGCTCTCACGCCAGTGCGGGCGCGGCGGCGCCCTCGGCGACGAGCGCGAAGAGGTTCTTGGGGTCTTCGGGCTCGGCGATGATGTCGACCTCGGTGTAGAAGTCGGTACCCTCGATCGCGGCGGCGAGGTAGCGCAGGGCCGAGAAGTCCTCGACGGCGAAGCCGACCGAGTCGAACACCGTGATCTGGTCGGCGGATGCCCGACCCGCGGCCTCGCCGCGCAGCACGCGCCACAGCTCGGTGACGGGGTGCTCGGGGTCGAGCTGCTGGACCTCGCCCTCGATGCGGGTCTGCGGCGGGTACTCCACGAAGATCTCGGCGCGGTGCAGAATACGGGCGTCGAGCTCGGTCTTGCCCGGGCAGTCCCCACCGATCGCGTTGATGTGCACGCCGGGGCCCACCATGTCGTCGGTGAGCACTGTGGCGTTGGCCTTGTCGGCCGTGCAGGTCGTGATGATCTGCGCACCCGCGACCGCCTCGGCGGCACTCGACGCACGCACGATCTCGAAGCCCAGCGGGCGCATGTTGCGCGCGAACACGTCGAGCGCGTTCGGGTCGGTGTCCCACACACGCAGGTGCGTGATGCCCAGTAGAGCGCGGAAGGCCAGAGCCTGGAACTCGGCCTGGCTGCCGGTGCCGATCATGGCCATCGTCGTGGCATCCGCCGGAGCGAGCACGCGGGCGACCATCGCAGACGTCGCGGCGGTGCGCAGTGCCGTGAGGATGGTCATCTCGGTCCACAGCGTGGGGTAGCCGCTGTCGACGTCGGCCAGCACACCGAAGGCGGTAACGGTCTGCAGGCCCCGCCCGGGGTTGCTCGGGTGGCCGTTGACGTACTTGAAGCCGTACTGCTCGCCATCGCTGGTCGGCATCAGCTCGATCACGCCGATGTCGGAGTGGCTGGCGACGCGTGCGGTGCGGTCGAACTGCTCCCAGCGGCGGAAGTCCTCCACGAGAGTGTCGGCGATCCCCTCGATGGCACGCTCGATACCGGTGCTGATCAGCCAGCGGCGCATGTTCGGAACATCGACGAAACGGACCATCGCCCATCCTCTCTCTCGTGGAGATCCCAATCTACGAGGCCCGCGATGGCACTTTCAATCAGCAACCTGGATCATTTGCATCGCAGATCATGCAATCTGATTAGTCAGGATGTAAGTTCTGAAGAATGAGTTCCCTCGATGACCTCGATCGCCGCCTGCTGTCTCTGCTGCGCGCGAACAGTCGCGAGTCGGTGGTCAACCTCGCCCGCCGCCTGGGCGTCACCCGTGCCACCGTCGACAGCCGCTTGAAGCGGCTCGTCGAGAGCGGGGTGATCGTCGGTTTCTCGGTGCGCGTACACGACCCTGCCGAGACCTCGATCGTGCGGGCCATCATGCTGATCGCCGTCGAGGGTCGCAACACCCGAGAGGTGATCCGCAGCCTGCGGGGCGTGCCGCAGATCGCGTCGCTGCACACCACCAACGGGCGGTGGGACCTGGTGGCCGACATCAGCTGCGACAGCCTGGCCTCATTCGACGAGACGCTGAGCGTCATCCGCGGCATCGATGGCATCCGCGACAGCGAGACGAGCATCCTGCTGAGCTCCGCGACGATCTGATCCGCCGCCTCACCGCGCCCTGCCTCCACCCCGGCCGGCCCCTATCGCCGACACCCCCAGTACACGCCGAGACCCCCTGCTGCAGGCGCCTGCAACAGGGGGTCTCGGCGATAGATAGGGGTGTCGGCGGGCTGACCCGGGGAGCGTCAGACTCCGAGCCCCGCGTGAGTCAGTGGAAGAAGTGACGCTCGCCGGTGAAGAACATCGTCACGCCCGCCTTGCGAGCCGCGTCGATCACCTCGGCGTCGCGCACCGATCCACCCGGCTGCACGATCGCCGTGATCCCGGCGTCGATGAGCACCTGCGGTCCGTCGGCGAACGGGAAGAACGCATCGGATGCCGCCACCGAACCGGCTGCCCGGTCACCGGCGCGCTCGACCGCGAGGCGGCACGAGTCGACACGGTTGACCTGCCCCATGCCGACGCCGACGGTCGCGTTGCCCTTGGCCAGCACGATCGCGTTCGACTTGACGGCGCGGCACGCCTTCCACGAGAAGATCAGGTTCTCCATCTCGGCGTCATGGGGGCGCTCGCCCGAGACGAGCTCCCAGCCCTTGGCGACCGAGAAGATGTCGTCGGGGAACCGGTCGGCGTCCTGCAGCAGCAGACCGCCCGAGACGAGACGCACGTCCATACGCTCCTGCTGCCAGTCGTCGGGCAGCTGCAGCAGACGCAGGTTCTTCTTGGCCTTGAAGACCTCCAGTGCCGCCGGCTCGAAAGCGGGGGCCACGATCACCTCGGTGAAGATGTCCTTGAGGTTCTCGGCCATCTTCAGCGTCACGGTGCCGTTCGCCGCGATCACACCGCCGTACGCCGACACCGGGTCACACTCGTGGGCGCGCAGGTGCGCGCTGGCGATCGGGTCGAGCGCGTTGGGAGCGGTCGTGGCGATACCGCACGGGTTGGCGTGCTTGATGATCGCCACCGCGGGCAACACCATGTCGTATGCGGCGCGCAGCGCGGCATCCGCATCGACGTAGTTGTTGTACGACATCTCCTTGCCCTGCAGCTGCGTGGCCTGGGCGATGCCGTGACCACCCGCGCGGGTGTAGATGGCGCCGCGCTGATGCGAGTTCTCGCCGTAGCGCAGCGTCGCCAGGCGCTCGGCCTTGACGGTGAGGTGCGCGGGCAGATCGCCGGCCTCGGCGAGGGTGCCCTCGGCGAACCACTGCGCGACCGCGGAGTCGTAGTTGGCGGTGTGCGCGAACGCGCGGGCGGCGAGTTCGCGGCGCTGCACGAGCGTCGTGCCGCCCTCTGTCACCGATTCGATGATCGCCGGGTACGACTCGGGCGAGACGACGATGGCGACGTTGGCGTGGTTCTTGGCCGCGGCGCGCACCATCGCGGGGCCGCCGATGTCTATCTGCTCGACGATCGCGTCGGGCTCGGCACCGGATGCCACCGTCTCGACGAACGGGTACAGGTTGACCACCACGAGTTCGAAGGGCTCGATGCCGAGGTCGGCGAGCTGGCTCTCGTGGTCCTGCAGGCGCAGGTCGGCGAGCAGGCCGCCATGCACGTTCGGGTGCAGCGTCTTCACGCGGCCGTCGAGCATCTCGGCGACACCGGTGACGGCGGCGACGTCGGTCACCTCGTGCCCGGCGTCGCGGATGGTCTGTGCGGTCGAGCCGGTCGAGACGATCTCGACACCGGATGCCGCCAGCGCGGCGGCCAGTTCGAGCAGGCCGGACTTGTCACTGACCGACACCAGCGCGCGCCGGATCGGGACCAGGTCGCGGTCGCGGTACAGCGAGGGGTCAAGGCGGGGGCCGGCCATGAGGGTGCTCCTTCGTTCGTGCGGGTGTCGTTCGGGCGGTCAGGATGCCAGCGGCAGGTCGCCGGTCGCGATGCGCTGCACCACGTCGATGAGCAGGCGCCGCTCGACGGGTTTGATGCGCTCGTGCAGAGTGGCCTCGGTGTCTCCGGGCAGTACCGGGATGCGCTCCTGGGCGACGATGGGACCGCTGTCGACCCCGGCGTCGACCACGATCACGCTGGCGCCGGTCTGCGTCACCCCGGCGGCGAGCGCGTCACGCACGCCGTGGGCGCCGGGGAACTCGGGCAGATACGCGGGGTGCGTGTTGATGATGTTCGGGGCGTACCGGTCGACCACAGCGGCGGGCAGCAGCCGCATGAGTCCGCTGAGCACGATCAGGTCGGGCCGCCAGACATCGAGCTGCGCGGCGAGCTCGGCGCCCCAGTCCTCGCGGGTGGCGTACGCCGTGTAGGGCACCGTGAACGAGGGGATGCCGAACTCCTCGGCGTGCGCGAGACCGGCCGCATCCCGATCGGCTCCGACGGCGACCACACGCGCCGGGAAATCGGGGTGGCTGGCGGCCTCGAGCAGGGCCCGAAGATTCGAGCCGGTACCAGAGATGAGAACGGCGAGCGTCAGCACCCGGTCAGTCTACCGGGGCGGTGAGGGCGGCCATCTCTTCGTTCCAGCGGTCGGTGCGCTCCTCGGCGAGTTCGTCCGGATGGCGCGGCGTCAGCAGCAGGATGGCGCTGCCGATCAGCACCTCGACGCCGACCGCGAGGGCGAACGCGCCGACGTGGGGCCCGGCCTCGGCCATGCGCCCGGGGCCGATGGATCCGGACGCGAGTACCGCAGCAAGAGCGGCGGCTCCCGCCGACAGCAACGCGATCCCACCAGAGATCGCCGCGCGGGGTGCGAACGCGTCGCCCATGCCCTCCCACACCAGTCGCGAGCGCACCATCCAACCGGCGAGCGCACCGCACCCGATGGGGACGAGCACGATCACCAGCATCCAGATCGACGAGTTCTCGGGCACCAGACCGAGCACGGGGAACCCCGGGAGCGGTCCGAGCTCGGTGCCGACCGGCGACACGGAGGTGCCGGTGCCGATCGCGAATCCGGGGCCGGCGATCCACGCGGCCGCCCACACCAGCAGGGTGGGCACGTACGCCAGATGCACGATCGTGAGCATGGTCGCCCCGAGCGCATCGACGTGCGCGGCCTCGAACAGCGCGATGACCTCGCCACCGCGCAGCAGCGTCATCACGGCGAACCCGAGCCCCGCGGCGCCGGTCAAGGCGAGCAGGGCGATGCTCGCCCCGCGGATCGCCTCGCCGGGCACCGGAGACCAGTCATCCCATCCGTCGACGATGTCGTGCAACCAGTCGATGAAGCCGCCGTCGCCCTCGGTCCAGGCATGCACCAGCGCGCCGATCAGCAGTCCCGCGAGATACACGGATGCCGGGATGGCGATCGCCGCCCACAGCGGCGCGCGCAGCAGCGTGGCCTGCGCGGTCAGCGCGACGATCACGGTGATCAGCGTGAAGGTGACGGCGCCCGACGCGACGCCGTACGCCCAGGATCCCGCGACGGCCGCGCGACGACCCGAGCGCGCCGCGAAGAGCGCTCCGAAGGCAAGCAATGCGAGCGGCGGCACGGACAGCGCGAACTGGGCAGCGCTCTTCGGGATCGCCAGTGCAGACAGCACTTCATCCGGCAGAACCACCTCGAGCGGCACGCCATGGCCGAACTGCCACAGCGCACCCGTGAGTGGCCACAGTTCGCCCCATTGCGCGCTCGCGCCGAACGCGAGCACCCACAGCAGGGTGAGTGGCGCGAGCACGACCGCCAGCCCCACGGCCGCCGCGATGGCGGCGTCGAGAGCGGCGAGAAGCAGGACGGTGACGCGTTGCATGACTGTTCGAGCCTACGACGTGGATCGTTGGCATCCGCCCCGGCCACGCGCGCGGGCGCCGACACGATAGATTCACAGCGGAGGTTCTCGATGACAACTGCCCCTACCCGCCCCGACACCGAGCCCAAACCCACCGGCTCACTCGACCGCTACTTCGAGATCACCAAGCGAGGGTCCAGCTTCGGCGCTGAGATCCGCGGTGGTCTGGTCACCTTCGTGACGATGGCGTACATCGTCATCCTCAACCCGATCATCCTCGCCGGCAAACCCGATGTCGCCGGCAACATGCTCGACTTCAACGCCGTCGGCGCGGCCACCGCGCTGACCGCGGGTGTCATGACGATCCTGTTCGGGCTCATCAGCCGCCTGCCGTTCGGCTTCGCGGCAGGGCTCGGCATCAACGCGTTCGTGGCCTTCAGCGTCGTCGGCCAGGTCACCTGGCCCGAGGCGATGGCGCTGGTGATGATCAACGGCGCGCTGATCGTGCTGCTGGCGGCCACCGGTCTACGCAAGGCCATCTTCGATGCCGTGCCGTTCGAGCTGAAGATCGCGATCACCGTCGGCATCGGCCTGTTCATCGCCTTCATCGGCTTCGTCAACTCGGGCTTCGTCACCGCGACCGGCGCCAACTCTCCCCCGGTGGGCCTGGGCGTGAACGGCTCGGTCGCCACCGTGCCGACCCTGCTGTTCGTGGTGACCCTGCTGATCACGGGCGTGCTGGTCGCCCTGCGCGTCAAGGGCGGCATGCTGATCGGTCTGGTCACCGGTACGGTGCTGGCCGTCATCGTCGAGGCGATCTGGAAGATCGGCCCGCGCACCTTCGACGCCGAGGGCAACATCGTCAACCCGGGCGGGTGGGGTCTGACGGTTCCCGCGCTGAACGGCTCCCCGATCAGCGTGCCCGACCTCAGCCTGATCGGTGCCGTCGACTTCACGTTCGACCTGGGCAAGGTCAGCTCGGTCGCCCTGGTGATGATCGTCTTCACGCTGCTGTTCACGAACTTCTTCGACGCCATGGGCACCATGACGGGCCTGGCGAAGGAGGCCGACATCGCCGATAAGAAGGGCGACTTCCCGCGCATCAAGTCGGCGCTGGTCGTCGAGGGTGTCGGTGCGATCGCCGGTGGTGCGACCTCGTCGTCGTCGAGCACGGTGTTCATCGAGTCGGGCGCTGGCATCGGTGAGGGCGCGCGCACCGGATTCGCGAACCTCGTCACGGGCGGCATGTTCCTGATCGCGATGTTCTTGACCCCGCTGACCTCGATCGTGCCGACCGAGATCGCCGCGGCCGCCCTGATCATCGTGGGTGCGATGATGATGGCGCAGATCCGTCACATCGACTTCGCCGACTTCCGCGTGCTGCTGCCGGTGTTCCTGACCGTCACGGTGATGCCGCTGACGTACTCGATCGCCAACGGCATCGGCGCGGGCTTCGTCAGCTGGGTGATCATCCACGCGTTCTCGGGCCGCGCCAAGCAGATCAGCCCGTTGCTGTGGGTGGTCGGCGCAGGCTTCCTGATCTTCTTCGCCCGCGGGCCGATCGAGATGCTCTTCGGCGCCAGTATCTGAGGCGCTTCACACGAAAGGGGTCGGATGCTGGCATCCGACCCCTTTCGTGTATCCGGCGTTGCTCGACGCGGTCGCCACCGCCCGAGCGGCGGAGGTCAGCCCTCCAGCAGGGTCTCGCCGATGTACCCACCCTCACGGCATCCGGGCGGGATCGCGAACACGGCGCTGCCGATCGGGGTCGTCCACAGGTTCAGCAGGTCTGCCTGCGCCAGACGCTCCTGCATCGGGGTGAACTGCCGGGCGACATCGGCCTGGAACGAGATGAAGACGAGTCCCGACTCCGACACGGACGTCCCGGTCGGCGGCACGTCGTAGTTGTACGCGCGTCGGAAGATGCGCTCACGCGGGTCGGATGAGCGCGCCCGACGGATGTGCGCCAGATCGTCGATCACGGGGAACCCGCGCGGGCCCTTGGCCTCGAAGTCCGGTTCGTCGTGCTCATCCGTACCAGTCAGGGGTGCGCCGTTTCCGAGCGTACGACCGATGGAGAACTCCCGGGCGATGCGGTCGGCCTCGTCCCATTTGTCCACGTCCATGCGGATGCGCCGCACGACCATCCCGGTGCCGCCCGCGAGCCAGCCGTCACGGCTCCAGACGATGTCGTCGAACGCCTCTGTACCGGGGCGAACGTTCTCGGTGCCGTCGACCTGCCCGAACAGGTTGCGCATGGTCGTTCCGGGCGCCACGGTGCCGTGGGCGCGACGGAAGCCGTGCTGCAGCCAGCGCACGGTTGCGAAACTGCGGGTGTCCTTCAGGAGCATCCGCGTCGCGTGCGCCACGGTGAGCGGGTCGTCGGCGGCGATCTGCAGCAGCAGGTCGCCATGGCTGAACTCGTCGAGCAGCGCGTCGATCGAGAACGGCGGCAGCGGCGCCAACCAGGTCGGCGCCGAGGCTCCGGCCCGCGCGACGAACGCCGGGCCGAATCCGAACGTCACCGTCAGGTTCGCCGGGGATGCCGCCAGTTCCGGCTCGGAGTCCGCGAGGGCGGGGATGCCCGCGGTCAGCCGTGCGGCGTCGTCCGACAGCAGGCGCATCATTCGGCGCAGCGCCTCGCGGTCCGCCTCAGGGAGCAGGTCGAGGGCGACCAGCGTGGCGTGCGCCTGCGCGTCGGTGCCGATGCCGGCCTGGTGCGTCCCGTGGAAGGGCACGATCCCATCACCGTTGAGCGGCGCCGGAGTGGCGGCCGCGCGCGCGGCTATGCCGCGATCGATTCCGAGTGCCACGGCCGCGCCCGCACCGGCGGCAGCCCCTCCGAGGAGGAGCTGCCGCCGGGTGGCGCCGCGCCGAGGCCCGTTGACCTCGTGCGCCGACATCAGTTCTCGCCGTGCCCTTCGTGGCCCGACTCGTCGTCCATCTCGTGATCCGAGTCGTGGTCCATGTCGTGGTCCATGTCGTGGTCGGAGTACTCCTCCTGCGCGCCGGAGTAGTCCTTCACCGGGGCGGTGAACGTCATGGTGGAGTCATCCGCGAAGGTGAGGGTGAACGAGAGCTCCTCCCCCGCGACGACGGGCCCGGTCAGCCCCATCAGCATGAGGTGGTCCGCGCCGGGCTCAAGGGTGAGCGAGCCGTCGGCGGGAATCGTGAAGCCGTTCTCGACCTCGCGCATGGTCGACTTGCCGGCGTCGTCCACGACGATCTCGTGCAGCTCGGTCGATCCGGCGACCTCGGTGGTCGCCGAGACGACCACGACATCCTCATCGGAATCGTTGGTGAGCGTGCCGAACGCTGCGGTCATCCCCTCGGGGGCCGCCTTGACCCAGCCGTCGGTCATCGTGACGCTCTCGCCCGCTGCTGACGAGGCCTCGGCCACGGGTGAGCAGCCGGTCAGGACGAGCAGCGCTGCGGCGACGATCGAGACGCGGCGGGTGGTGCGCAGGCGGGTGTTGGTGTTCATGTCAGTGGTGCCTTTCGAGACTCTTCTGCGGGCGCGCGGGCGCGCGACCGCGCACGCCGGCTCAGCCGTGCGTGCAGGTCGCCCGTGATCGACGGGCGTCGCCCCGCACCACTCGGAGGGTGGGGGCGCTCAGAGAATCGCGAACAGTGGCGGGCCGCGACGGCCCAGCTGATGCACCACGCGCAGCGCGATGTGCGAACGGACATCGCCCTCCGGCGCGGGCCGCGCGGCGCGCGGACGCGCCTCGACCGGCAGCACCAGGGCGCGCGCGAGCACGGCGACGACCCAGCCGACGACGGTGCGTGCGGCATGCAGCAGTTGCTGGATCGCCCGCTCGCCGCGGTAGAGCAGCAGCGTCGTCGCACCGGCCGCCAGGGCGTGGCCCAGCCACATCCCGGCATCCGGCGCCACGAGGGCGAGGTCTCCCACCGCCGCGGGCAGCACGAGCGGTGCGCCGTGCTGGTGCCCCAGCGCCATGCCGGACGGCGTGATCGCCCCGAGCACGAAGAGCGTGTGGAACAGGAACTGGCTGACCGTCACCGACAGCGACAGGCGCAGCAGCGAGAGTCGACGTCCGGCCAGCACGACGCTGACCATCATCGACAGCAGCAACGGAACGAGTACGCCCAACCATCCGGGCATCTCACCGCCCGCCGCGACGTGCGAGAGCAAGGCGGTGAAGGTGGCCACCGCTGCCGCCGCCGAACCCCGCAGCAGGTGCGGGAGTCTCGACGGGCGCATGTCTCCATTCTGCCAGGCCGGGCGCAGCGTCCGTGCACGTGCCGCGCCCCGTCGCCGGAAACGACGAAGACCCAGGAAACGACGAAGGCCCCCGGGAATGACGAAGGCCCCGAGGTGGAGCTCGGGGCCTTCGTGAATCAGTCTACTCGCTTCAGAGTGCTTACAGCGCCTCGACGATCGCGCGCATCAGTTCGGCGGTCTCGGACGGCGTCTTGCCGACCTTGACACCGGCGGCCTCCAGGGCCTCCTTCTTCGCCTGAGCGGTGCCCGCCGAGCCCGAGACGATGGCGCCGGCGTGGCCCATGGTCTTGCCCTCGGGAGCGGTGAAGCCCGCCACGTAGCCGACGACCGGCTTGGTGACGTTCGCCTTGATGTACTCGGCCGCACGCTCTTCAGCGTCGCCACCGATCTCACCGATCATGACGATCGCCTTGGTGTCGGGGTCGGCCTCGAACGCGGCGAGCGCGTCGATGTGCGTGGTGCCGATGACCGGGTCGCCGCCGATGCCGATGGCGGTCGAGAAGCCGATGTCCTTCAGCTCGAACATCATCTGGTACGTCAGCGTGCCCGACTTCGACACCAGGCCGATGGGACCGCTGCCGGTGATGTTCGCCGGGGTGATGCCGGCGAGCGCCTCACCGGGGGTGATGATGCCGGGGCAGTTCGGGCCGATGATGCGGGTCTTGTTGCCCTTGGACTTGGCGTACGCCCAGGCCTCGGCGCTGTCGCCGACCGGGATGCCCTCGGTGATCACCACGAGCAGCGGGATCTCGGCATCGATGGCCTCGATCATCGCGTCCTTGGCGAACTTCGGCGGCACGAAGGCGACCGAGACGTCGGCACCGGTCTTCTGCATGGCCTCGGCGACCGAGCCGAACACGGGCAGCTCGATCTCGCCCTCGTGCGGCTTCTCGTGCGTGACGGTGGTGCCGGCCTTGCGGGCGTTGACACCGCCGACGATGTTGGTGCCGGCCTTGAGCATCAGTGCGGTGTGCTTGGTGCCTTCACCGCCAGTGATTCCCTGGACGATGACCTTGGAGTCCTTGTTGAGGTAGATCGACATATCTTCTGTCCTTCGCAGTCTCAGTCGGGCTCAGGCGTTCGCCAGCTCGGCGGCCTTGTCGGCACCCTCATCCATGCCTGCGGCAAGGGTGACCAGCGGGTGGTTGGCCTCGGCGAGGATCGCACGACCCTCTTCGACCTGGTTGCCGTCGAGACGCACGACGAGCGGCTTGGTCGCCGCGTCGCCGAGGATCTCGAGCGCCTTGACGATGCCCTCTGCGACAGCGACGCACGAGGTGATGCCACCGAAGACGTTGACGAACACGCTCTTGACCTGCTCGTCGCCCAGGATGACGTCAAGGCCGCTGGCCATGACCTGCGCGTTGGCGCCGCCACCGATGTCGAGGAAGTTGGCGGGCTTGACGCCGCCGTGGTTCTCGCCGGCGTAGGCGACGACGTCGAGCGTCGACATGACCAGGCCCGCGCCGTTGCCGATGATGCCCACCTGGCCGTCGAGCTTGACGTAGTTCAGGCCTGCGGCCTTGGCCTTGGCCTCGAGCGGGTCGGCGGCGTCCTTGTCTTCGAGCGCCTCGTGCGCGGGGTGGCGCACCTCGGAGCCGTTGTCGTCGAGGGTGACCTTGCCGTCGAGGGCGATGATGTCACCGGACTCGGTGCGCACCAGCGGGTTGACCTCGACGAGGGTGGCGTCCTCGCCCTTGTAGACGTCGTAGAGCTTCACGAACACATCGGCGACCTTCGAGACGAGGTCGTCGGGGAAGTTCGCTGCCTTGGCGATCTCGATCGCCTTGGTCTTGTTGATGCCGACCAGCGGGTCGACCTCGATGCGCGCGAGCGCCTCGGGCTTCTCGACGGCGAGCTGCTCGATCTCCATGCCGCCCTCGACGCTGCACAGCGACAGGTACGAGCGGTTGGCGCGGTCGAGCAGCACCGAGAAGTAGTACTCGTCGGCGATCGCGGCGCCCTGGGCGACCATGACGCGCTTGACGATGTGGCCCTTGATGTCGAGGCCGAGGATGGCCTTGGCCGCCTCGTACGCCTCGTCAGGAGTCTTCGCGACCTTGACGCCGCCGGCCTTGCCGCGACCACCGGTCTTGACCTGCGCCTTCACGACGACAACACCGCCGATCTTCTCGGCCGCCGCCTTCACCTCCTCCGGCGTATCCGCGACGATGCCGGCAAGAACCGGCACTCCGTACGATTCGAAAAGGTCTCGTGCCTGGTACTCGTAGAGATCCACTCTGCAGTCCTTCGCTGGTTGCGGCGGGTGGGACGCGACAAATGTGTCGGGTGTCGATATCATTCGACCCGATCCTCAAGCCTACTACCGCCCCGCGACAACGCGAGCACGCCGGGTCTAGGCTTCCGATATGCAGCATCCGACCCCGCTCCACTCCGGCGTTGTCGCCGCCGCCCTCGAGCTGTTCGCCACGCAGGGCTTCGAGGCGACCTCCGTCGAGCAGATCGCCAAGGCCGCCGGAGTCTCGCGCTCGACCTTCTTCCGCCAGTTCGGCGGCAAAGAGGATGTGATCTTCACCGATCACGAGCAGATGCTGAATGACCTGCGCGAGTTCCTCGACCGCCCGCACGAAGACCCGTGGGCCGCCGTATGCGAGGCCTCCGAGCAGGTGTTCACCGCGTTCGTGCAGAACCCCGTTCTGGCGCGGCGCCGCTACGAGGTCGTCCGTGAGGTGCCGGTGCTGCGCGAGCGCGAGATCATCACCGTGTTCCGCTACGAGCGACTGTTCGACGAGTACCTGCGCAGCGCCCTGCCGGGCCTGGCGCCGATCGATGCGGTCGGTTTCTCGGCGCTGGTCACCGCGGTGCACAATCACGTACTGCGGCAGCTGCTGCGTGGGGCGGACGTGCCCGTGACGGTGCTGCGCACCGCCCTGGACGACGTCCGCCGCCGCTACGGCGTGCTTCCGGGCGCTGCCGAGGCGGCATCCGATGATGTCGTGGTGGCCGTCTTCCCGCGATCGATGCCGATCGCCGAGATCTCACGCCGGGTTCAGGCCGAACTGTCGTGAGCGCTGCTCACTCGTCGCAACCGCAGCGGCCGGCCGCGGTCTTGACCATGAAGCACGTATCGCACACGCCGTAGTCGCGCTCAATCGGCTTGGGCTTGACCGCGCGGGGCTCGGCCTTCGGTTTTGCCGCCGAGCTCGCGCGCGACGAGCCGGAGCGCGAACCGGAGCGGCCTGCGGACGGTGCCCCGGGGAGCACGCTGGGGTGGTTGACGTAGAAGTACGGCGCGCGTCCTTCGCTGGGAAGCAGCGGCAGCGCGCGTCCGGCGACGAGCACCTGCTCGTCTTCGGTGAACCCGTTGGTGTAGGTGCGGCCGATGTGCAGTGCGGCGCCGTCGCGACGCAGCGCCTCGATGTAGCGACCGCGGTCGATGTAGGAGGTGACACCGACGGCGTCGGTGACGGCGACGATGAACTCGTGGTTCTCGTCGGGGATCCGGTGCGCGCGTAGCGCATCGGCGAGGGATCGGTACGGGCGGGAGGTTCCTGCGGGGGTCGGCCCCTGGACTTCGTTCATCGCTTCAATTCTCTCACCCCGTAAGCCGCGCCGACAGCCGTTTCCCCGCCCCTGGCCGACCGCCGTGCGACACTGAGGGCATGGCACGGGCGACAGTCATCGGCAGCGGACCGAACGGGCTGGTCGCGGCGGTGTCGCTGGCCCGCGCCGGCTACGAGGTCGAGGTGCTCGAGGCCGCGGCGACGGTCGGTGGTGGTGTGCGCACCGAGCCCGCACCCCTGCCGGGATACGTGTGGGATGTCTGCTCGGCGGTGCATCCGGCGACGGTCGCGTCGCCGTTCTTCCGCGCTTTCGACCTGGCCTCCCGCCTGGAGTGGATCACTCCCGAGATCTCATACGCGCATCCGTTGGACGACGGTCGCGCCGCGATTGCGTGGCGCGATCTGGAGCGCACGGCGGATGCCCTCGGCCCCGACAGCCGACACTGGCGGGCCCTGCTGCGCCCCCTGGTGGGACGCATCGAGGGGGTCGTCGACTTCACCGGCGACACCCTGCTGCGCCTGCCCCGAGACCCGGTCGCGGCGGCGCGCTTCGGCATTCGGATGCTCGAACAGGGCACCCCGTTGGCGCGGACGTCCCTGCGCACCGAGGCCGGTGCCGCGCTGCTGTCCGGCGTGATCGCGCATGCGAATGTGCCCTTGCCCTCGCTCAGCGGAGCGGCGGCGGGACTGCTGCTGGCCGCTCATGGTCACGCAGCCGGCTGGCCGTACCCGCGCGGTGGGGCGCAGCGCATCGCGGATGCCCTGGTCGCAGACCTCGAAGCGCACGGCGGCCGGGTGCGCACGGGTCGGTACGTCGACGACGTGGCGGCGCTCGACTGGGGTGACCCCGCGCAGGGGGATCTGCTGCTGTTGAACTCATCGCCGCGACTGGCGCTGACGCATCCGCGGATCCCCGCCGGCTACGCCCGGGCGCTGCGCGCTTACCGCTACGGCCCGGCCGCCGCCAAGGTCGACTTCGCGCTCGACGGCCCCGTGCCGTGGGCGAATGCGCAGGTGGCGCACGCTCCGACCGTGCATGTCGGCGGCACGCGCGAGGAGGTCTGGGAGAGCGAGAACGCCCTGGCCCGCGGCACGGTCGCCGATCGCCCGTACGTGTTGGCGGTGCAACCGTCGGTGTTCGATGACAGCAGGGCACCGACGGGTCACTCGGTGCTGTGGACGTACATACACGTGCCGGCTGGTTCGCGGCTCGACCCGACCGAGCTGATCACGCGCCAGATCGAGCGCTTCGCCCCCGGCTTCCGCGACCGGATTCTGACCAGTCGCGCCGTCGCCGCATCCGATCGCGCGCTGCTGAACCCGAGCGAGATTGGCGGTGACATCTTCGGCGGTGCGTTCACGATCCGTCAGGCGTTCCGCCGCCCCGTGCTCTCGCCCTCGCCGTGGCGCACGCCGATGCGCGGGGTGTACCTGGCGTCGGCGTCCACCCCGCCCGGCCCCGGCGTCAGCGGGATGGCCGGTTGGCACGCGGCCCGCACCGCGCTGCGCGATGCCGGCACGCCCGTCGCGCTCGACACGCTGTTCCCCTGAGAAGTGGGCGTCCCGAACTGCCGGCGGCACGTCGGGGTTGCGGGCGCCGGCCGCGTGCGGGGTAATGGATGCCATGTACGAGATCCCGGCACCGATGCTGGCCAAGGCCGCGGCATCCGTTCCCGATCCCACGCAGCGTCCGCTGCTCTACGAACCGAAGTGGGACGGCTTCCGCGGGTTGATCGCGTGGGACGGTACGGAGCTTCGGATCGGCTCCCGCGGCGCGAAGCCGCTGACCCGGTACTTCCCCGAGCTGGTCGAGCAACTGCCCGCGCTGTTGCCCGGCCCCTGCCTGCTCGACGGTGAGATCGTCGTCGCCACCGGCGAGGCGGGCGCGCAGCGACTCGACTGGATCGCGCTGAGCCAGCGCATCCATCCCGCCGCCTCGCGCGTCGCGCGACTCGCGGCCGAGACGCCGGCGTCGTTCATCGCCTTCGATCTGCTCGCCGAGGGTGCCGACGATCTGCAGCCGCTGCCGTTCTGTGAGCGCCGGGCACGGTTGGAGCGGATGCTGGCACGCACCGCCCCTCCCCTGCACCTGACCCGCACCACTGACGATCCCGATCTCGCCCGGCGGTGGCTGGCCGAGTTCGAGGGCGCCGGATTGGACGGCGTCGTCGCGAAGCCCCTGGATGATGCGTATGCCCCCGGCAAACGGACGCTGATCAAGATCAAGCACGCCCGCACCGCCGACGTTGTCGCGCTCGGGTATCGGATGCACAAGAGCGGGTCGGGCGTCGGATCGCTGCTGGTCGGCCTGTACGACGCCGACGGTGCGCTGCGTCAGGTGGGCGGCGTGGCGGCGTGGTCGGATGCCATGCGCCGTCAGCTCGTGACCGAGCTGGAGCCCCTCGTCGAACGCGACGACTCGGGGGCGGCCGTGACCGGCGCGGGGGAACGGTCGCGATTCAGCGGTGCGAAGGACGTGTCGTTCGTACGGCTGCGGCCGGAGCGCGTTCTGGAGGTGCGCTACGACCAGCTCGAGGGCGATCGGTTCCGGCACACGGTGCAGTTCGCACGGTGGCGTCCCGATCGCGACGCGCGCTCGTGCACGTACGAGCAACTCGAGACGGTGACCGGGTACGACCTGGCAAGGGTGCTGATCTGAGTCGCCTCACTCGGCGCTGTCATCCCAGTGCGCGGCGACCTTGCGGCTCGGTTGCACGCGCGGCGGCTCGCCGGGCATCTTGGGGAACTCGGGAGGGAAGGGCAGTTCGCCCAGCCCGTTCGCGAGATCGCGCTCCCACCATTCCAGCAGCGTGTCGATGCGCCCCGGCGCCCGATGCATGTCGGCCCACGGGTCGCCCACCTCGGCGAGCCGATGCGGGATGCTGCGCACGGTGTGCCGTGTCGGATCGACGTCATCGAGTTCGTCCCAGTGCAGCGGTGTCGACACCGGTGCGCCCGGAATCGCCCGCGGACTGTATGCGCCGGCCATCGTGCGGTCGCGATTGGCCTGGTTGAAGTCCACGAAGACGCGCTGGCCGCGCTCCTCCTTCCACCAGTTCATCGTCACCCGGTCGGGCATCCGCCGCTCCAGCTCACGCCCGGCGGCGATCACGGCATGTCTGACGACGAGGAACTCCCATGCGGGCTCGATGGGGCAGAACACGTGCAGTCCCCGGTTGCCGCTGGTCTTGATGAAGGCCTCCAGCCCCGCCTCGGCGAGCACCGCGCGCAGCTCGTGCGCCGCGGCCACGGTCTCGGTGATCCCCGTGCCCGGCTGCGGGTCCAGGTCGATGCGCAGCTCAACCGGGTTGTCGGTGTCGCCGGCCAGCGACGCCCACGGATGGAACACGATCGTGTTCATCTGCACGGCCCATACGATCGCGCTGGCGCGGTTCAACACGATCTGCGGATGCCGCCGGCCGCTGTTGTAGGTGACGGTGACGGCATCAACATAGTCGGGTGTGCCCTTGGGCGGGTTCTTCGAGAAGAACCCTTCGGCCCTGCCACCGGATGCCGTTGTCACCCCCTCACGGAACCGCTCCAGCGACACCGGCCGGTGTCCGTTGGATGCCAGGAACGGCACCGAAACCTGCTGCACGTAGTCGGCGTACTCGGCCTTGGTGATTCCGTCGGCGCCGTCGACCGGCCAGATGACCTTGTTCAGGCTCGACAGCGACACGTCGCGCTCGCCGTCGGTGTCGTGCACAGTCACGGTCACGCGTTCGGAGGCCATGCCCCCGACATTAGGCGCTGAGTGCGCGCCGCGACAGACCTTCGCGTCCGGGTGATCAGTCGTCGACGTTGATCGCGAGCACCAGCAGTGCGCTCAGTGCGTCGCGGTCGATCGCGAGCGACGGGCCGCCGAGGTCGACGATCACGCCCGCGATCTCGCTGTGATCGCTCAGCACCTTCGCCAGCTGCTCGGGCTGGAATGGCATCGGCCGGTCGTTGCGACCGAGCGCGACGACCTCGAGCGGGTGCGAGAACACCTGCAGGTACCGGTTGCCGTCGGTGGTGTGCACCTCGGCGATGCCCACCGGCTTGCCGTTGGAACCGTCGTTCACGGCGACCCAGCTGCGGGTCTTGGCCAGTGCCTCGGCGACGCGCACCGGGGTGCCCTCGTCACGGGGAGCGGCGAGCAGGCTCTTGACCGCCATGTTCTCATCGCCCTGCTCGAGCGCCTTCTGCAGCAACTCGGTCGGGAAGACCGCACGATGCGGGGCCGAGGAGTTGTCGATGATCACCCCGGCGAACCCGCCCGAGACGACCTGCTGGTAGACGGCGGTGACCGGCTGTGCGATAGCCGAGGTCGACGCGGCGTCTTCGGCCCCCTCGACCGAGTCGCGCAGCGCCTTGCCCGAGCTGTAGGCGAGCATGAACGAGCGCTCGCCGTCGCGGATGACGCCGACGGCGAGGGGCTGACCGTTCTTGAGCTGCTCGCGGGCATCGCCGTTGACCCGCAGGTACAGGTGGCTCTGCAGCGACTGCCGCATCACGCCGATGAGCTGCTCGTTCGTGGCGCCCTCGGCAAGCTCGGCCAGCGCCTCACGCAGCAGCACGTTGTCGTTGAGCCCATCGACGGTGTGCGTCTGCTCGGGCGGCACAGCCGCGGCCAGCGGCAGGCGCGGCACGGTCTGCTGTTCGGTGGGCATCGCATCGCCGGGAGAGGTCGGGCGCGCGGCTGCGACGGGTGCCACGGGTCGCTGCGGCGTCGCGGATGCCGTGGCCTCGTCGGCGGGCAACGCGACCTCCGGGCCAGCATCGGCCCCGACGCCACGGAACGCCTGCACCGAGATGCCGACCGCGGGAACGGCCTCGGTCGCGGGTGCGTCGTCGACCGCAGACTCGGCATTCTTGGCGTCTTGCTCGCCCGCGGCAGCCGTCTCGGCATCCATCGGAGCTGCGGCGCTCGGCTGCGGGCTCACCTCGCCGGTGGTGTCTTCCGCTGCTGCGGCGTCTTCACCGACGGCGGGCTGATCGACGGACTTCTTGCGGCGAGAGAAGAGGGCCATATCAGCCAGCCTATCCGCCTTGCCGCGCGGTGAGCGCCGGACGACGAGCACCGCATCCCGGGCTACAGCTTCGTGATCGGCGCGATCTTGATGAGCAGCTTCTTCTGCCCGGCCCCATCGAAGCGCACGTGAGCGATGCGCTTGGCGCCCTCACCCGTGACAGCCTCGACGCGCCCCTCACCGAAGTCGTCATGGCGGATCCGGTCGCCGGCGGCCAGTTCGAGATCGCCGTTGTCGCGCACCTTGCCGGTGACTTTGTTCGGAAAGCGATCCATCGCCGTCGAAAGCGGCTTGAGTCCGGCGCCCTTCGGCAGCGCCGTCGGCGCGAAGCGATCACCGGAGCGACCGCCGCTCGCGCCGAACCCTCCGCCGGAACGGCGCGCATTGACGGCCCGCGAGGGCGAGCCGCCGCGCGAGTTGATGTCTCCGGGCGACTGCCGCCAGTCGACGAGGTCGGCCGGGATCTCCTGCAGGAACCGGCTCGGCATCGCGACCGACACCTCGCCGAACTGAGCGCGCGTCATCGCCAACGACAGGTGCAGGCGCTTGCGCGCCCGCGTGATGCCGACGTAGAACAGCCGCCGCTCCTCCTGAGGGCCACCGGGCTCCCCCGCCGAGATGCGGTGCGGAATGAGGTCCTCTTCGACACCGGTGACGAACACCGCGTCGTACTCGAGTCCCTTGGCGGTGTGCATCGTCATCAGCGAGACCGAGCCCGACTCGTCGTCGAGGTCATCGGCATCCGAGACCAGCGCCACCTCGGTGAGGAAGTCGGCGATCGTGCCGTCGGGGTTGTTGCGTGCGAAGTCGCGCGCAACGGCGACGAACTCGTCGAGGTTCTCCAGACGCGCCTCGTCCTGCGGGTCGCGGCTCGCACGCAGCGCCTCGAAGTAGCCGCTCTTGTCGAGCAGCACCGTCAGCGCCTCGGCGACCGCGGTCGACGGCGGCACCTCGCCCGAGGCAGGCAGCAGAATCTCGATCGCCTCGTCGAGCACGGCATCGAGGCGGGTGATCGCCGCCTGGATCTTCGGCCCGACGCCGAGTGACGCCGGCGAGCGCAGCGCATCGCGGAAGCTGATGCCCTGCTGCTCGGCGAACATCGCGATGGACGCTTCGGTGACCCCGCCGATGCCGCGGCGCGGCCGGTTGAGGATGCGACGCACGGCCATCTCGTCGGCCGGGTTCGCCACCGCGATCAGGTAGGCCAGCGCATCCTTGATCTCGGCGCGCTCGTAGAACTTGGTGCCACCCATGATCTTGTATGGCACAGCGGCGCGGATGAAGATCTCTTCCAGCGCGCGAGACTGCGAGTTGGTGCGGTAGAACACCGCCATCTCGGAGTACGGCATTCCGGTGCGACGCAGCGCCTCGACCTCATCGGCGACGAACTGCGCCTCGTCGTGCTGCGAGTACCCGGTGAAGCCGACGATCTTGTCGCCCGCGCCGCGGTCACTCCACAGGTTCTTCGCCTTGCGGTCGAAGTTGTTGCCGATCACCGCGTTGGCCGCCGACAGGATCGTCTGGGTCGACCGGTAGTTCTGCTCGAGCAGCACGACCTTCGCCCCCGGGAAGTCGCGCTCGAACTCGGTGATGTTGCGGATGTCGGCTCCGCGGAACGCGTAGATCGACTGGTCTGAGTCACCCACGACGGTCAGCGACGCACCGGCCTGGGCTTCGGCCGTCTCGGGCTCGAAGATCATCATGCCGTTCGAGGCATACGGATCGGGTGCCTCGGCGGCGACCGGACGGGTGAGCTCATGGATGAGCGCGTACTGGGCGTGGTTGGTGTCCTGATACTCGTCGACCAGAATGTGTCGGAACCGGCGCCGGTACGTGTCTGCCACCTTCGGGAACGCCCGGAACAGGAACACCGTCTGCGCGATCAGGTCGTCGAAGTCGAAGGCGTTGGCCTTCTGCAGCGCCCGCTGGTAGTCGCTGAAGATGTCGGCGAACTTGCGCTCTGCGGGGTCGCTCAGGTTCGCCTGACGGGCATGCCCCTCGGCATCGGTGAGCTCGTTCTTCAGTTTCGAGATGCGCGACTGCACCGCTCCGGGGGTCAGCCCGTACGCGTCGGCCTCGTGCTCTTTCACCAGGCGCTTGAGCAGGGCGCGCGAGTCGCCCGAGTCGTAGATCGTGAACGACTTCGTGAACCCGAATTGCTCGGCCTCACGGCGCAGGATCCGCACGCAGGCCGAGTGGAAGGTCGAGATCCACATGCCGCGCGCGGCCTCGCCCACCAGTCCTTCGACGCGTTCACGCATCTCACCGGCGGCCTTGTTCGTGAACGTGATGGCCAGGATCTGACTGGGCCATGCCTCACGCTGGCGCAGCAGCAGGGCGATCCTGCGCGTGAGCACACTCGTCTTGCCGGATCCGGCACCGGCCACGATCAGAAGCGCGCTGCCGCGATGAGTGACGGCTTCGAGCTGCTGCGGGTTGAGCCCGGCGAGCAGCGGGTCGCCGTTCGGGGTCGAATCGGGCGTTCCGGAAACGATGAGAGGTGCGTCGGTCATGTCATTACGAGTCTAGAGCGGGCCTCCGACGCCGGGTACGCTCGAGCCACGTGAACGCTGGGAGGCCATGATGATCGCGGAGCTCACCGAGCAGGAGTGCCTCGAACTCCTCACGACGACCACGGTCGGTCGCGTCGGATTCGTCGCCGACGATCGCGTGCTCATCCTGCCCGTCAACTACGTGCTCGACGGACGCGACGTCCTCATCCGCACGGCACCCGAGGGCATCCTGAGCCCCCTCCCCGACACCCCCATCGCCTTCGAGGTGGATCACCACGACGACCTTGCGGGCAGCGGCTGGAGCGTACTGCTGAGCACTCGGGCATCCGAGATCGACGCCGCGGAGGTCGCGACCGCTCCCGGCGCCGCACACAAGCACCCGTGGGCAGGCGGCGACCGCTCGCGCGCGCTGCGGCTGACGCCCGAGACGATCTCGGGCCGCCACGTGCGCCGCGACCGCGCCTGAGGCGCGGCCGCAGCCGACCGCTCAGGCGATCCGGGTACCCGGCGGCAAGCGCCGCGCGGGCGTTCTCGTGCGCGCCCAGGCGCCCGCGAACAGACCGCCGGCGATCAGCGCCTGGAGCCCGAGTCCCACGAACCAGCTCGGTACGGTGTCCTCGATCTGCTCCTGGGACGTCGGGCTCTCGATCCACCCGTTCTCGCAGGCGTCCCAGCGCTCGATCTCGGGCGGCAGCTGGGCCAGACGGACGCCGACCTTCACCTGTCCGAAGAGGTCGTTCGGATACCCGTGAGAGAAGGTCGTCGGGGTCGCATCGGCGAGCACCACGAACGGGTTGGCCGCGAGGAATCCCCACACCAGGTCGAAACGGGGCTGGTTGTAATTGACCTCCACCCACTCATCGCACACCGGCTCACCGGTCGTCTCATCCCACGGCCGCTCGTAGCCACGCGCCTCGGACTGGATCGCCGTGCCGCCGAGTCCGAAGGCGATCAGCGTTCCGACGACGAGCGCGGCCACGGCGAGGTAGGTGGTCGCGATCGAGAAGAGCGGTCGTGCGATCAGCCCGCTCAGTCCCACGCCGATCGCGGCGACGACGATGATCTCGGCCAGCAGCACCAGCAACGACACGATCAGCATCCCCGCCGTCACCCCACCACCGAGCATGCTGATGAGCAGGAACGGCACGGCGATCAGCAGGAAGATCGAGCCGGTCGCGACAGCGGCGAGCAGCTTGCCCAGCATGATGTCACCGGTCGTCGCTGCGGTGACCTGCACGGGTGCGAGGGTGGCGGCCTCACGGTCGCCGTTGATCGCGTTGCCGCTCAACGTCGGTGAGACGAGCACCACCAGCAGCAACACGAAGTTGACCACGATCGAGTAGACGCCCGCGTTCGGTTCGCTCTGGAACGAGAACACCATGAACGACAGCAGCGTGATGCCGATCAGCAGCAGTACGAAGACGCCCAGCAGCACGTACCAGCCCACGCTGCGCAGGCGCTGCGTGAGTTCGAGTCGGGCGAGGGTGGTGATGCGTGCGAAGCTCATGCGCCCGCTCCTTCCTGGGGTGCGTCCGGGGTCTGCGGCGGCGTCGGATGCTGACCGCCCGGCTGCCGCAGCGCCAGGAAGGACTCCTCCAGGGCGCTCTGCGCCGGTGCGAACTCCAGCACCGGCAGTCCCGCCGTGATCATGCGGCGCAGCCCCTCGACGGCAGCGGTGTCATCGGTGAACGACACCAGCGCGTCACCCCGGTCGGCCCCCACGCTCTCCGCCGGCAGGCCCAGCGCCTCTGCGACGCCGGCACGGGCATCCGCACCCGCCACCCGCACCCGATACGCGCGCGCCGAGGGCGCTCCCGCGGCATCGACCATTGCCCCGGCGACCATGAAGACGACGTCGTCGACGACTTCCTCCAACTCGGAGAGCACGTGACTGGAGATCAGCACGGTCTTGCCCTGCGCGGCGAGATCGCGCAGCATCACGCGCAGGTGCACGCGCGCCTCGGGATCGAGGCCGGAGGCCGGCTCATCGAGCAGCAGCACCTGCGGGTCGTGCACCAGCGCGCGGGCGAGCCCCAGCTTCTGCTTCTGTCCGCGCGAGAGCACCCGCGCCGGTGACGCCGCGAGCTCGGCGAGACCGACCACATGCAGCAGTTCATCCGCACGGGCGGCCGCGTCGGCCGGCGACATGTCATGCAGGCGCGCGGTGGTCACGATGCTCTCGCGGGCGGTCAGCGACGGCCAGGCGCCCAGCGCATCGGGCATCCATCCCAGCATCCGCCGTGCCGCCGCCGGGTCCGCGACCGGATCGACATCACCGATGCGGATGCTGCCGGCATCCGGCGCCAGCAGCGACGCCAGCATCAGCAGCAGCGTCGTCTTTCCCGCTCCGTTCGGGCCGACCAGCCCTGTGACCCGCCCCGGTTCCGCCCGGAACGTGGCATCCGACACTGCGTGCACCGACCCGAATGAGCGGCGCACCCCCTCCGCACTGATTCCACACATGCCCCGAAGCCTAGGACAGGTGATGCGAGAATCAGGGCATGCGCACCATCCTCAACATCATCTGGGTCATCTTCGCCGGGTGGTCCATGTTCCTCGGCTACGTGCTCGCGGGCATACTGCTGTGCATTCCGATCATCACGATCCCGTGGGCGATCGCGTCGTTCCGCCTCGCGAACTACGCGTTCTGGCCCTTCGGGCGCGACGTCGTCGACCGCTCCACCTCGGGCGTCGGCTCACTGCTCGGCAACATCATCTGGGTCGTGCTGGCCGGATGGTGGCTCGCCATCGGGCACATCGTGACCGGTGTGGCGATGTGCCTGACGATCATCGGCATCCCCATGGGCATCGCCGCGTTCAAGATGGTGCCGATCTCACTCATGCCGCTCGGCAAAGAGATCGTGCGCGCAACGCGCTGACGACGGGCGCGAACCCTCAGCCGCGGAAGAACGCCACGCCCAGGTCGGGGTGGTCGACGAACACGCCATCGACGCCGGTGCGGGCGATCACGCCCCACTCCGACTCGTAGTCGCCGAAGGCGGCCTTGCCGCCACCGGCGCGGTACGGCGCCGACAGGAACGCATTCTCGGGGCGGCACGTCCACGTGAACACGCGCAGGCCGCGTGCGTGCGCATCGGCCACCAGCGTGGAGTCGGATGCCAGTAGCATCCGCTTGTTCACACTGATGCCATCCACCGTGCCCACAAGCGCGTCGAGCCCGGCCGGCGTGACCTCGTCGGCGTACTTGGGAGCGGCACGACCGTGCGCGGTGACGAGGTCGAAGGGCTTGCCCTTCGCCTCGATGAGATAGATGAAGGACGCCGCGATACCGGTCTTTCTGAGGCGGTGCAGCAGCGTCGACTCGAAGGCCTCGACGATCAGCGGCAGAGCGCCGTCGGCCCAGCCGGTCGCGCGCAGATCACGCTCGATGAGCGGCACCAGGTCGAGTCCGATGCCCGCGAAGTAGGTGGCGTGCTTCACCTCAAGCACGACCCCGATCTCGCGACCGTGCTCGGCCGACGCCCGGCGCACCATCTCGAGCAGGTCGGTCAGCCGCAGGATGGGCTGGGCGTCATCGAAGCTCGCGCTCGACCGGCGGATCTTCGGCAGCCGCTCGCGCGTGCGCAGCGTGGCAAGCTCGGCCCAGGTGAAGTCCTCGGTGAACCAGCCGGTCAGCGACTCCCCGTCGATCTTCTTGGTCGTTCGGCGGTCGGCGAACTCCGGCCGGTCAGCGACGTCGGTGGTGCCCGAGATCTCGTTCTCATGCCTCAGCACGAGCACGCCGTCCTTGCTGGCGACGACGTCGGGCTCGACAGCGTCCACGCCCATCGCGAACGCGAGTTCGTACGACGAGCGGCTGTGTTCGGGGCGGTATCCGGGTGCACCGCGGTGCCCGATGACAAGTGGCGATCTCCTGGGCACGTTCTCAGCGTAAACGAGCGTGCTCATAGCCTCGTCCCGGTATCGTGGGGGTAAGCGTTGACCGATCCCTCGGGAGTAGAGGCCACCAATGAGCAACTTCGCATTCAACAACCCGGCGTTCCAGGAGCCGCGCAGCGGCAACGGCGCGTCGACGCAGTACGCGCCCCCGCCGCCGCCGTCGGCTCAGCACGCCGCTGCGGATGCCGCCGCGAACGCGCAGCTGGAGGGCATGTTCGCCGCTCCGCCCGCCGGCGCCATCGAGACCGACCGGATGACCGTCGAGGACACCATCTGGAAGACCGTCGGCCTGTTCGGCATCCTGCTGGTCACCGCTGTCGCGGGCTGGATGTGGACGATGTCGACGCTGTACATCGACCCGACCACCGGGCAGCTCGGCGCTGACCTCACGCCGTGGATTGTCGGCGCCCTCGGCGGGTTCGTGCTCGCCCTGGTCGTGACGTTCACCTCGCGCAAAAAGGTGCGTCCGGCGCTCATCTGGGCGTACGCCGCCTTCGAGGGTCTGTTCATCGGTGCGATCTCGGCCTGGTTCGAGACCATCTTCCCCGGCATCGTCATGCAGGCAACCCTCGCTACCCTCGCCGTCGTGGGTGTGACCCTCGCCCTGTTCGCCAGCGGCAAGATCCGTGCCTCGAAGAAGATGACCAAGATCTTCATGATCGCCATGTTCGGCTACCTGGCGTTCTCGGTGCTGAACCTCATCCTGATGTGGGTCGGCGTCCCGATGGCCGGTGGCGCCTTCGGTATGCGCAGCATCGAGGTCGCGGGCATCCCGCTCGGCCTGATCATCGGCGTGCTCGTGGTCTTCATGGCCGCGTACTCGCTGGTGCTCGACTTCGACCAGATCCAGCAGGGTGTGCGCAACGGCGCCCCCCGCAAGTACGGCTGGCTCGGAGGCTTCGGCATCATGGTCACCGTCGTCTGGCTGTACATCGAGATCCTGCGGATGATCGCGATCCTGCGCGGCAGCGACTGACGGACGTTCTTCTCGAAAGGGCCGCTCTCCTCAGAGGGCGGCCCTTTTCATGTGCCCGGGGCATTGTTGTCGTCACCACGTCCCGCCGAGAAACCACTTCCCGCATGAGAAACCACCTCACGCGTGGTTTCTCAGACGGGAAGTGGTTTCTCAGCGGATGACGGGTGCCAGAGACGAAGAAGGGGCCGCTCTCGCGACCCCTTCTCTCACTCCCACTCGATGGTTGCCGGTGGCTTCGACGTGACGTCGAGCACGACCCGATTGACCTCGCGCACCTCGTTGGTGATGCGGTTCGAGATCTTCGCGAGCACGTCGTAGGGCAGGCGGGTCCAGTCGGCGGTCATGGCGTCTTCCGACGACACCGGACGCAGCACGATCGGATGCCCGTAGGTGCGTCCATCGCCCTGCACGCCCACCGAACGGACGTCGGCGAGCAGCACGACCGGGCACTGCCAGATCGTCTGGTCGAGGCCGGCCTTGGTGAGCTCCTCGCGCGCGATGGCGTCGGCCTCGCGCAGAACCTCGAGGCGCTCGCGAGTCACCTCGCCGATGATGCGGATGCCGAGGCCGGGCCCCGGGAAGGGCTGACGCCCGACGATCGCCTCAGGAATGCCGAGCTCACGACCGATCGCACGAACCTCGTCCTTGAACAGCGCGCGCAGCGGCTCGACGAGCTCGAAGTCGAGGTCGTCCGGCAGGCCGCCGACGTTGTGGTGCGACTTGATGTTCGCGGTACCCGATCCGCCGCCGGACTCGACGACGTCGGGGTACAGCGTGCCCTGCACGAGGAACTTCACGGGCGCGCCACCCGTGGCCTTGGCCTCTTCGACCAGATCGCGCTGCACCTGCTCGAACGCACGGATGAACTCACGGCCGATGATCTTGCGCTTGGTCTCGGGGTCGGTGACCCCGGCCAGGTGCCCCAGGAACGTGTCGACGGCATCGACGGTGATCAGACGCACACCGGTCGACTCGACGTAGTCCTTCTCGACCTGTTCGCGCTCGCCCTTGCGCAGCAGACCGTGGTCGACGAAGACCGCGGTCAGCTGGTCGCCGATGGCACGGTGAACCAGGGCGGTCGAAACCGCCGAGTCGACACCGCCCGAGAGCGCCGAGATGACGCGGGCGTCGCCGACCTGCTCGCGGATGCGCTCGATCTGCTCGGCGATGACGTTGTCGCTGTTCCAGTCGGCGGGCAGGCCCGCCCCCTTGTGCAGGAAGTTCTCGATGATGGCCTGGCCGTGATCGGAGTGCTTCACCTCGGGGTGCCACTGCACACCGTAGAAACGACGGTTCTCGTCAGCGAACGCCGCGACCTTGGTGGCATCGGTCGAGGCGAGCACCTCGAAGCCCTCGGGCGCGCGGGCGACCTGGTCACCGTGGCTCATCCACACGTTCTGCTCGGCGGGCTGGTCGCCCAGCAACGTGCTGCCCTCTGCCGTGATGTGGGCGTCGGTCGCGCCGTACTCGCGCAAGCCGGTGTGTGCCACCTCGCCGCCGAGCGTCTGCGCCATGTACTGGAACCCATAGCAAATGCCCAACGTGGGCACACCGAGATCGAACACGGCCGGGTCGAGCTTGGGGGCGCCGTCCTCGTACACCGACGAGGGACCGCCCGACAGGATCAGCGCCACCGGGTTCTTGGCGGCGATCTCTTCAGCCGTCGCCGTGTGCGGCACGATCTCGCTGTAGACGCCGGCCTCGCGGACGCGGCGGGCGATCAGCTGGGCGTACTGTGCGCCGAAATCGACGACGAGCGCGGGGCGCTGCTGGGTCTCGGTCTGCTCGGTCACCGGGCACCTTCCGTTTGAGAGTTCTGAGGTTCTGCTCCAGCCGCGACGTCGGCGGCCTCCCGCTCGGCGAGGTACGTCTTCACGTCGCGCGCGACCCGCGCCTCCATGATGAACGACAGGAACGGGATGACGCCACCGAGGGCGAGCCAGATGAATCGCAGGAACTTCCAGCGCATCAGGCTCCACATGCGGAAGCAGGCGAAGAGGTACACGACGTAGAACCAGCCGTGCACGATGAGGACGCCGAGCGACAGGTTGATCCCATCACCGGTCGATTCCAGGCCCTCGGGACCTTCGATGACATCGGCGAACCAGAGGAATCCGCCGGACCCTCCGAGGAAGAGTTCGAGACGGATCGGCGTGTACTTCAGCACCATCTCGGCGACGAGCAACAGCAGCATGACGCCGGTGATGATCGATGCGATCTGATAGAACTTCAGCGCTCCGCGGATCGCCGGGAAGCTGGCGACTCTGGGCTCGGGCATGCCCTCCATTCTAGCCGCCGAGCGCGCGGGCGATTGGCGCGTTGTGCGGGGCAACGCGAAGGCCCGCCGCAGACGTGTCGTCTGCGGCGGGCCCGTGGCTTTCAGCCCTGGGGAATCATCCCTCGAGCGTCAGCCGGCATGCACTCATGCCCGCATGCGGCGGCGGATCAGCACGAGCGCCCCACCGGCCACCAGCAGAAGCACGGCCAGCACGATGAAGGCGGTCGAGTCGGCACCCGTGGTGGCGAGGTCGCCGTCACCGGAGCCCGTGTCGCCACCGGCCGCGGTGACCGTGAGCTTCGCGCTCGCCTCGGATCCATCGGTCAGGATCGCGACGATGCTGTGCTCACCGGCCGCGGTGCCCTTCGGGATCATGACCGTGGCCGACAGCGTGCCGTCCTCACGAACGGTCGCCGAGCCGAGCTGAACCGGCGTGGAACGCAGCTCGAGCATGACCTTCTCGCCGGCGGGGAAGCCCTCACCCGAGATCGTCACCGACTCGCCCGCCGCGACCGTGGAGCGGTCGAGCGAGATCGTGCCCTCGGCAACCTCGGCGGCGATGCGGAACGGCACCTGCACGACCGTGCCGGTCGAAGCGACCGCGACGGTGAGCGTCTGCGCACCGGTCACGTCGTCCGGGACCGTGAACGTCAGGCTCGCACGCCCGACCTCGTCGGTGGTGTCGACGACGGCGGGGTCGATCGCGCCCGACGCCAGCTGAGTCGCGCCCAGCGACAGCGTGACCTCGCCCGGTGCGGGCTCACCGGCGCTGAACGCCAGCGACGACAGCGAAACGGTCACCTCGGTGCCGGCGCTGAACTCGTCATCTGCCGGGTCGAGCACCACGCCGACTGCACGCTGCGCGTAGTCGGGGGTCGCGGTGCCGTTCGCGTCGAACCAGTCGACCATCGACTGCAAATCGATGCGGCCGGTGTCGCGCTTGTCGGTGCCCTCGGCGAGCGTGGCGAAGTTGTCGCCACCACCGGCGAGGAACGAGTTGGCCGCGACGGTGTAGCTGGCCGACATGTCAATCTCCTCACCGTCGAGCATCATCGAGGTGATGCGCTCGCCCTGAGCGGCGGTCGGGTCGTAGGTGTACACCAGCCCCTCCGAGACGCCGAGCTTGAGGAACGGACGGCTGGCGCCCTCGGGCTGCCACTGCTCTTCGAGCACGCTCTTGAGCTGCGCACCGGTGAGCTGCTGCGTGACCAGCGTGTTGGCGAACGGCTGCACCGTCGCCGCCTCGCGGTAGGTCACGTTGCCATCCGGGTCCTCGGCGCCCGAGGACGCGAAGGTGAGGTTGGCCCGCAGACCACCCGGGTTCATCAGTGCGACGTCGGCGTCGGTCGCCCACTGCTGCACGTCGGCGACGAAGTTTCCGATCGTCGACTCGCCACCGCGGTTCTCGGTGGTGCCGTCGCTCTGGCGTGCCCGCAGGAAGTCGGCGGTGATGTCGCCCACCTTGACGGCACCGAGCACGTCGGCCTCCGCTACGGCGGCGTCGACGATCTGCTGCACCTCGGGAACGGCCGGGTAGTTGCCCTCCCACTGGCGCGGTGCGACCTCGGTGGCCAGCGGACGGATCTCGTTCTCGATCGAGAGCAGCTCCTTGGTGTCGCGGTCGACCTGCAGGTTCATCACACCGAGGTTCTTGCCGTACTCACCGGCCGAGATCACCGGGCGTCCGTCGATCACGTGGTTGTAGGCCAGGTGGGTGTGGGCCGAGACGATGGCATCCACGTCGCCGTCGACGCCGTAGACGATCTCGCCCAGCGGGGTGTCTGGGGTGATGTCCTCGACCACGACGGTCGACGCGCCCTCGTGCACCAGCAGGATGACCACGTCGGCTTCGCCGTTGGCGCTGTTGCCGTCACGCAGGTCGTCGGCCACGGCGTTGACCGAGTCGACGATGCTGCGCACCTCGAGGTCGGCGATGCCCTCGGGGCGGACCAGCGAACCAAGATCCTCGGTCACGGCGCCAACGAAGCCGACGCGCACGCCGTCCATCTCCTTGACCCAGGCCGGGGCGAGCGCAGGCTGACCGGTGTCGGTCAGGAACACGTTCGCCGCGATGTACTCCCAGTCGGCCCGGTCCTGCACACGGTCTCGCAGGTCTTCCCAGCCCTGGTCGAACTCGTGGTTGCCCGCGGCGCTCACATCGAGCCCGGCGGCGTTGAGCGCGTCGATGGTCGGCTCGTCGTTGTTGATGAACGACGTGAACGTCGATGCGCCGATCAGGTCACCGGCGGCGGCGAAGATCGTGTTCGGGTTCTCGTCGCGCACGTGCTGCACCGCACCGGCCAGGACCGCGGCACCAGCCGCAGCACCATCGGCTTCGATCCGACCGTGGAAGTCGTTGATCGTAGCGATGTCGATGCTCACCGGCGGGGCCGACGCCGAGACGCCGACCAGAATCGGGTCGTGGTCGCTCGAGCGGTAGGGGGTGCCGGTCTCGGCGGCGCCGAAGGCGTAGCCCCGGTCGCTCCACTCGGGCGAGTTGATGGACCATACGGCCGCGTCGGTGATCGACGGCGCCAGCGACGGCGAGGCGATCACGTGGTCGAGCGAGCCGAGCTCACCGTCGAACGTGTAGGTGTACTGGCCGTCGGTGCGGTCAGCGACCAGGCTGCTCCACCCCTCCGAGGCGAACACGTCGATCGGGTCTTCTTCGCTGTAGGCGTTGAAGTCGCCGATCAGCAGGATGTCCTCGCTGCCCGCGTCATCGGCGAGCTGCTCGGTGAAGTCCAGCAGCGACTCGGCCTGCTCGACGCGCTCGGCGTTGAAACGCCCCTGTCCGTCGGCCGGCTCAGCACCGCTACCGCCCTTGGACTTGAAGTGGTTCGCGACCACGGTGACGGTGCGGCCGTCGATGTCGAACGCCTGCGCGATCGGCTCACGAGCGATGTTCCACACCGTCTCGTCGACGATCGAGGCGCTGTCGCCGATGGTCGAGACCGCATCCTTCTTGTAGATGATCGCGTTCGTGATGAAGTCGGTGATCGCGGCGTTGTCCAGCACCTCGGGCGTGGGCACGTAGTCCCAGACCTCACTGCCGGCGGCGGCGTTGAGCCCGTCGACGAGGTCGGCGAGCGCTGTGTCGACGGGGTCGCCGAACTTGACCGAGTTCTCGATCTCCATCAGCGCGACGATCTCAGCGTCCAGATCGTTGATCGCCGTGACGATCTTCGACTTCTGGATCGCGAACTGCGCCGCGTCGCCGGCGCCACGGGCATCCGAGTTCTCGGAGCGCAGCGTCGTGAAGTAGTTGTAGACGTTGAACGCCGCGACCTGCACGTCGCCACCGACGGCCGGAACCTCGGGGCGCGGGTTCTTCGTCTCGAAGGTGACCTTCTGTGCCGCGGGCGACTCGCTGTTCAGCGGAGTCGTGGGCTGCAGACGCCAGTCGTTGAAGCCGTACTGCAGCACGAAGCCGTTGTCGCCGAAGTCGACGACGTCGCCGTTGCGCACGACGACATCCTTCGTGAAGTACGGCTGACCGCCCGGGTGGGCCGCGTTGCTGACCTGGATGCTGTAGCCGTCGTCGAGCAGGATGCGCTCAGCACGGTTGGCCGCCGCGACGGCGTCGGCGTCGGCACCGGGCCGGTGCATCTCTGTGCTCTTGACGTTCAGCTCGCCGGGGTTCAGCCACAGCGTTCCGTAGTTGTACAGCTGGTGGCTGGAAGCCACCGCGTAGTCGCCGGTCGGCACGACGAGCATGCTCTCGTAGGCCTCGCGGTCGTCGCCGACGACCGTGGCGGGCAGCGGGGTGAGCGCGGGCAGGCCCGCCTCGGCGGTCACGACGGTGACATCGGATGCCGACGCCGGCGTGATCTGGGTCTGACCGAAGTACTCTCCGACCACTCCCGTCACCGAGACGAGATCGCCGATCTCACCAGGAACACTCTTGCCGTTGAGGTAGACGAACACGCCGTCGGATGCTTCGCGCGCGGCGTCGCTGCCACCGGAACCGGCGGTCTGGATGACGATGCCGTTGTATCCACCGGTGCGGTGGTCGGCGGTGATGACGCCCTCGACCTTGACGGTCTCGTTGACCCACGGAGACGCACCGCCGGTGCCCTGCACCTCGGCGATGGTCGCCTCGATCACGGCGCCACCGTCACCCCCGTCGCCGCCGTCACCACCGTCGGTCTCGCCGCTGGTCTCGCCGGCGGCGTTGGTCGGAGTGATGTCGACGGACAGCGAGAAGTCGGCGCTGTTGTCGTCGGTATCGACCGCGTCGGTGCGGTTCAGCGACTTGACGTCGGTGTTGCTCGACGGCGCCGTCGCCGCGGCGGTCTCGAACGTGTTGGAGGTGCCGTAGCCGAGCAGGTCGATGACGTTCTCAGCACCCGCGGAGGAACCGGGCGTCAGCGTGATCGCCGTGGTGCCCTGCACCAGCGCGAGGGTGCCCTTCGTGCCGCTCGGCGAGAGGGAGGTCTCGGCATCGGCCGTCGGCAGTGCTGCACCGTTGGATCCGTTGCTGTTCGCCTGCACCAGGAAGTAGCCACCGGCAGGAATCGTGCCGGTCAGCACACCGAGCCCGGTGAACTCCCCCGTGCCGCCCGAAGAGCGGTACTGCAGCGACATGCCGTCGAGGACGATGTCCTGGTCGGTCGGGTTGTACAGCTCGACGAACTTGTGCGTGAACGCAGCGCCGGCGCTTCCGCCGGACAGGTACGCCTCGTTGATGACCACGCCCGTGCCTGCCGGGTTGGCGAAGGCGGGGGTGGCGACGAGCGTTCCGAGGCTCATCGCGCATGCGGTCGTCAGTGCGAGTGCGCCCCAGCGCGCTCGCATCCGGTGTCGGGGTGCGGAAGCCGTGCGGCTCGCGTCCCGGAGATCGGGCATCATCGTTGCAGTCTCCTCCATCGGTGAACGGTCAGGAGGTGCTGTGAACCCCGCGACCGACGCGTGCCACGGGAACACGCGCATGAATGCGACCATAGGGGTCGGCGCCGACACCGGGCAAGCACCAAAGCGTCGCCGGGGTGAACGGCAGCGGAACAGCTGTCGCGCGCGTCAGCCTGCGGCGCGGCCTGGTGCGAAGAACCCGCTCAGGCTGCGCTACTCGTGGCGTCCTCGAACTCCTCGACCTCGCGCTCCCACGCATCGCGCGCAAGGCGATACCAGAGGTAGAACGCGAAGCCGGCGAAGACCGCCCACTCGATGGCGTAGAAGATGTTGAGCCAGTTGATCGGCGACTTCAGCTCGGGTGCCGGCGAGCTGATGTCGACCAGCCCCTGCGGAGCCTCGATCGAGGCCAGGTACGGCCGGTAGACATCGAGCTGCTCGGTGTCGTGCCAGCGGCTCAGCAGCGCTGCGGGAGACATCCGATCCAGCCGCATCGGCTCGGTACTCGGCGGCACCTGAACACCCTCGTCGTCGATGAGTCGCCCCTGCAGCTCAGCCGGTACGGCGCCCGCCTGCGTGAGGGACGCGACGGCGGCATCCGCCTGCTCGCGCGTCGGAGCCCACCCGAGCGCCACGGCGATCGACGTGCGCTCAGCGACCCGCAACTGGCCGCTGACCCAGTAGCCCTCGGCACCGTCGTTCACGCGCGACGAGATGACGATGAAGTCCTCGGGCACCCACGTGCCGCTGGTGGTGACCTTCTGCCCGCCCAGTTCCTCAGCGAGGTATGTGCCCGGTTCGATGACCTCGGTCAGCGAGAGCACCTGCTCGGTCGCACCGGGCGGAGGCGGGTCGGTATCGATCGCACTGGCCAGCTGCCACTGTCCGAGCCAGGCGAACACGCCGGCGACGATCAAGCACAGCCCGAGCACGCCCATCCAGCGCGGACGCAGCATGACCTCGCGCAGCGTGGGGGCGAATCGCGGTGTCGCGTCGGGCTCCGTCGTGCTCATCCCGGCTCGTGTCGTCATCCCAGTTCGTACGGCGCCAGCACGACCTCGACCCGCTGGAACTCCTTCAGGTCGGAGTAGCCGGTGGTGGCCATCGACTTGCGCAGCGCGCCGATCAGGTTGGCGGTGCCGTCCGCGACCGGGGCCGGGCCGTACAGGATCTCTTCAAGGTTCGCGACGCGGTCGACCGCCACACGGCGTCCGCGCGGAAGCTGCGGGTGGTGCGCCTCAGCACCCCAGTGGAAGCCCTGACCGGGTGCATCCGTGGCACGCGAGAGCGCGACGCCCAGCATGACGGCATCCGCACCCATCGCGAGAGCCTTGACCATGTCGCCGGAAGTGCCCACGCCGCCGTCGGCGATCACGTGCACGTAGCGTCCGCCCGACTCGTCGAGGTAGTCGCGGCGCGCCGCGGCGACGTCCGAGACGGCCGTCGCCATGGGGGCGTGGATGCCGAGGGTCACGCGCGTCGTGGATGCTGCTCCCCCACCGAAACCGACGAGCACACCAGCCGCTCCGGTGCGCATCAGGTGCAGCGCCGCGGTGTAGGTCGACGCGCCGCCGACGATGACGGGCACATCGAGGTCGTAGATGAACTTCTTCAGGTTCAGCGGCTCGGTGACGCTGGAGACGTGCTCGGCCGACACGGTGGTGCCGCGGATCACGAACAGGTCGACACCGGCGGCCACGACGGTCTCGTACAGCTCCTGCGTGCGCTGCGGGGTCAGCGAGCCGGCCACGGTGACACCGGCTTCGCGGATCTCGGCGAGGCGCTGTTTGATGAGCTCGGGCTTGATCGGCTCGGAGTAGAGCTGCTGCATGCGCACGGTCGCCTGCTCGGCAGGCAGAGCGGCGATCTCGTCGAGCATCGGCTGCGGGTTCTCGTACCGGGTCCACAGGCCCTCGAGGTCGAGCACGCCGACGCCGCCGAGCTGGCCCAGCATGATCGCCGTCTGCGGGCTGATCACCGAGTCCATCGGCGCGCCGATCACCGGGATGTCGAACGAGAACGCGTCGATCGTCCAGGCCGTCGACACGTCTTCGGGGTTGCGGGTGCGTCGCGACGGCACGACCGCAATGTCGTCGAACGTGTAGGCGCGTCGCGCACGCTTGCCTCGGCCGATCTCGATGTCCATGCTCACCCCTCCACCCTACCCGTCGGGCCGACATCGCCCTTCCGTGCGGTCACCGCCCCGATCTCGCCGGGCGTGCTCGCACTTGCCCGCGCTGCCCGCACGAGAACAGGCCCGTTGCTGAGAACAGGCTGATTCTGCGGCATCCGCCCTGTTCTCAGCATCCGTCCTGTTCTCGGTGGCGCCGCCACCCGGCGACGCGGCGCGGGGCGGCGTCGCACACAGTAGCGATCTGCGCGCCGCCGGCTACTCCGTGCACGAGATGCGGAGCGCAGTCGAGGCCAGCAGGGCCGAGCGGGTGCGACGCTCCTGGCTCGTCACGCCGCAGTGTTCTCGTGCGCACCGCGCGGCGGCTGAGGTGAGCGGCCGTGTGACGTGTGTGACGGCGGCGAAGCGGCTCGGACTGTGGTCTACCGATGATCCCCGGGTGCACCTCGCGATCCCGTCGACGTCGTCGCGGATCGGGGATCACGAGCATGTGCTGCACTGGGCACCGGGCCCGGCGCCCGTCGCGCGCTTCGCCGTGGAGGATCCGATACTGAACGTGCTCTACCACGTGGGTCGATGCCAGGAACCCTCGGATGCGACCGCGATCTGGGAGTCGGCCCTGCGCATCGGTCTCGTGACGCTCCCCCAGCTGCGCCGCACGGCATGGCACAGCACCGCGGTGCAGAACGTGCTCGACGTCGTCGGCACCCTGTCGGACTCTGGTGTGGAGACCCGGTTCCTGGCGATTGCGCGCAGCTGCGGAGTCGCGGTGCAGCAGCAGGTGGTCATCGACGGGCACCCTGTGGACGCGCTGATCGGCGAACGTCTGGTGGTGCAGCTGGACGGGTTCACACATCACCGCAAGCCGAAGGACCGCCGCCGAGACCTGCGTCAGGACGCCCGGCTGGCCTTGCTCGGGTACACCGTGTTGCGCTTCGACTACCAACAAGTGATGTTCGACCCGACCTACGTGCAGCAGACGATCATCAACGCCGTCGCCCAGGGGCTGCACCGGGCGCGCAGGTGAGGTGTGGGCATCGCGTCACCGAGAGCAGGACGAATCCCGAGAACAGGACGGATGCCCGAAATCCAGCCTGTTCTCGGTAACGAGCCTGTTCTCGTTCACGGGCGCACGCCGGCCGGGTGCGGAAGCCCCCGCCCGCTCCTCACCGGGCGCGGACCACCCGTTTCTCGTCCCAGACCGGGGCATCCGACTCGTACACGTCACCGTCCTCGCCGAAGACCAGGAACCGGTCGAACGAACGCGCGAACCACCGGTCATGGGTGACGGCCAGCACGGTGCCCTCGAAGCGCGCGATGGCCTGTTCGAGTGCCTCGGCGGATTCCAGGTCGAGGTTGTCGGTGGGCTCATCGAGAAGCAGCATGGTGGCCCCGCTGAGCTCCAGCAACAACACCTGGAAGCGTGCCTGCTGACCTCCGGAAAGCTGCTCGAACGCCTGCTGCGCCTGCCGGACCAGACCGTAGCGGTCGAGGGCCGAGCTGGCCGCATCGCGAGGCATCCCCGCGCGCCGGTCATCGCCGCGGTGCAGGATGTCGAGCAGGGTGCGTCCGACGAACTCCGGGTGGGCGTGGGTCTGCGCGAACAGGCCGGGCACGACGCGTGCTCCGAGCACGGCCGCGCCGCCGTGCGGAACGGGAAGCAATGCCTCGGATGCTGTCGTGAGATGTCCCCGGGTGGGATCAGGGTCGCTGCCGCCGCGGGCCAGCAGGCGCAGGAAGTGCGACTTGCCAGAGCCGTTCGAGCCGAGCACGGCCACCCGATCGCCGAACCAGATCTCGGCATCGAACGGCCGCATCAAGCCCGTGAGCTCGAGCCCGGTGCACACCAGCGCCCGTTTACCGGTGCGCGCACCACGCAGACGCATGTCAAAGTCCTGTGCGGGTGGGCGCTCCTCGGGCGGGCCCGCCTCTTCGAACCGGCGCAGTCGGGTCTGCGCCGCTTGGTAGCGCGAGGCGAATCCGTCGTTGGCGGACGCCTTGACCTTGAGAGTGGCGACGAGTGCCTTGAGCTTGGCGTGCTGTTCGTCCCAGCGGCGCCGCAGCTCGTCGAGGCGGTCCATGCGATCGCTGCGCGCCTGATGGTACGTGGCGAACCCACCGCCGTGCACCCACGCCGTAGCGCCCGCTCCCCCGACCTCCAGGGTGATGATGCGATCGGCCGCTCTGGCCAGCAGCTCGCGATCGTGCGAGACCAGCAGCACGGTCTTCGCGCTGTCGCGCAGAGATTGCTCCAACCAGCGCTTTCCCGGTACATCGAGGTAGTTGTCGGGCTCGTCCAGAAGCAGCACGTCGTCGGGACCGCGCAGCAGTGCCTCCAGGGCGAGCCGCTTCTGCTCGCCACCCGAAAGGCTGTCGAGAGAGCGATACCGGGCACGGTCGTAGGGCACACCGAGCGCGGCCACCGTGCACTGGTCCCACACGGTCTCGTGCTCGTAGCCACCGGCATCCGCGTAGTCGGCGAGCGCGGTCGCGTAGGCCATCTGCGTGCGCTCGTTCTCGGCGTCGATGAGCGCGTTCTCGGCGGCATCGAGTGCTTCGGCGGCGGCCCGGATGCGCGTGGGCGCGACGCTCGCCAGAAGATCCTGGACGGTCATCTCGCCGTCGCCGTGACCGACGAACTGATCCATCACCCCGAGGGAACCGTCGATGGTCACCGCACCGGCATCCACTGCGAGTTCGCCGCGGATGATGCGCAGCAGCGTCGATTTGCCGGCGCCGTTCGGCCCGATCAGCGCGCTGGTCACGCCGGAGCCGACGCGGAACGTCACCTCATCGAGCAGGGGGCGTCCGTCAGGGAGGGTCAGTGAAAGAGCACTGACGTCGATGTGGGCCACGGTGGTTTCCTTCCGCCCACCGAGTGGCGAGCCTGCCAGGCTATCAGCCGCGGGCATCCGACGCCGTCGCGCTCACGCTCCCCGCGTACCGCGCGTCCCTCACCGTTCGCTACTCGTCCCCACCGCGCACTTCCCTGCACCGAGAACAGGACAAATCCCGAGAGCAGGATGGATGCTCGAAATCCAGCCTGTTCTCGGCAAAGAGCCTGTTCTCGTGCGGGGCGCAGGTCACCGGGCTAGGACCACACGGCCCACGGCACGGCCGCCGGCCCAGCCCCGATCAGCGCGGATCCGACAGCCGCGCCAGCAACTCTGACAGGAGCGCCTCGGCGACCGGCGCCGGGAGAAGCTCGACCAGCGCCATCAACGTGGCCAGCGGCGCATCGGCCGATACCTTCGCGGCCCCGGCCAGGCGCAGCAGGGTCCACGCAGCGCGCGGCCCCGGCACGCGACCGCCGTGACCGTACCCGAGCGCCGTCACGACCCGGGCGAGAGCCCGCGCGTCAGCGGGCGGCACACCGCGCACCTCATCGGATGCCGCAGCCAGCGCCCCGGTGAACTCGTCGATGCCGTCGTCGAGCGCCGGTGTGAGCGTGAGGTGCGCGCTGTGCAGAATGCGCACGCCGTCGGACTGCGTGAATCCTGGCTGGTGCTGGATCTTCCAGCCGTGCCGGGTGAGGGCATCCGCCAGGCGATGCGGGTCCACGCGGTGCGCGGACGGAACGGACTCATCGGCGACGACGGCGATCGCGGGTCCGACCGGATCGCCGAGCACCGCGAGCCCCGGAATCTCGTGCACCGCACGCCGCACGGCTGTCGCGGCACGGCGGATCGCATCGGTCAACTCGGCGTAGCCGTCGCCACCCAGATGCTGCGTGATCGCCCAGGCGGCGGCGAGCGGAGAGGCCGAGCGCGAACCCAGCAGCGTCGGATTGACGACCGGGTACCCCGCCCAGCGTGTGGTGGCGAAGAACTGGGCGCGGCGGCGCCGGCGCGCCTGGGGTCCGCCGTGCAGCAGCACCGAGACGCCCTTGGGTGCGTAGCCGAACTTGTGCAGATCGGCCGAGATGCTGGTGACACCGCGCACCCGAAAGTCCCACGCCGGCAGCTTCGGCCACCACGGCAGGACGAAACCTCCGAAGCAGGCATCGACATGGCACGGGATGCCCCGGTCGGCGGCGGCGGGGGCGACGGCGCCGACCGGGTCGAGCAGGCCCGTCGGATAGCTCGGTGCAGAGACGACCACCAGCGCCACATCGTTGCCCATCCGCCCAATGATCTCGGCCGGATCAACCGACCCGTCCGGCGCGCACGGCACCGGATCGAAGTCGAGGTCGAACAGCGCCGCGGCTTTCTGGAACGCGGCGTGAGCAGTGGCCGGAGCCACCAGCCGCGGCCGCTTTCGTGCGGCATCCGTCGGGTTCTCGGCACGCCAGAGATCGCGGGCGGACTTGACCGCGAGCAGGCAGCTCTCGGTCCCGCCACTGGTGACCGTGCCGACGACAGAGCGCCGGCCGTGCAGCATCCGCCGCGCGAAACCGATCACGTCACGCTCCATCGCGGCGATCGACGGGAACACCGTGGGGTCGAGGCCGTTCAGCGGCCGCGCCAGGCGCGCGGCGGCATCCGCCAACTCATCGAGCTCGGTCACGCCCGAGTCGTAGACATACGAGAGCACTCGCCCACCGTGCGTCGGCGCGTCAGCGGCGCGCAGGTGGTGCAGCCGGTCGAGAACGTCGGCCGGACGCGGCTCCCCCGCGCTCATGCCGACGTCCCGATGATGTCGTGCTCGCGCAGGCGATAGCGGGCCAACGTCGCGAGACTGACCAGCATCAGTGCGGCGGGCAGCAGGCTGAACGCGACCGCGATGCCGGTGACGGCGGCATCCGGCTGGACGACCTCGACGTTCGCGGTCGTCTCGATGTACCCGGTGGCCGCGAGCACGATCGACAGCACCGTCGCACCCAGCGCCATGCCGGTGGTCTCACCCGCGGTCCACACCCCGCCGAAGATGCCGGAGCGGTTCGCGCCACCGGTCTCGCTGCGGTCGTGGGCGATCACATCCGGCAGCATCGCCATCGGCAGCGTCTGCATGCCCGCGTAGGCCGCGCCGGCGAGCGCGACCGGCAACAGGATCCACCACCCGGGCATCCACACCATCGCCGTGAGCACCAACGTGGCGACCAGGAAGATCATGCTGGCCAGGCGGAACCCGCGTTCCTTGCCGACCCGGTCGGCGATCTTCTTCCAGACCGGGGCCATCAGCAGGGCGGGCGCGATCAATGACGCGAACAGCGGCGTGACGGCATCCTCATCGTTCAGCACCCACCGAGCGACGAACTGCGCGGCGGCCAGCATCAGGCCCGTGGCGAGACCCTGCAGCATGAACGTCGCCAGCAGCGCGCGGAACGGCTGGCTCTGCCGCAGCACCGCGATTCCGTCGCGGTAATGGGTGCCGATCGACGCCCCCGGGTGCACCGGAAGCAGCGGACGCTGCGGCGCAACCGTCGACGCGATGTAGAGCCCGATCCCCAGCACCACAGCGGCGACCAGCGCCATCACCAGATACCCCAGCAACGGGTCGTCCGGGAACATGCCCCGGATCTCGGGGCCGCCGGCGCCGAACAACAGGATCGCGACGGTGAGCATCACCACCCGCCAGGTCAGCAGCCGCGTGCGCTCACGGTAGCCGTCGGTGAGTTCGGCAGGCAGGGCGATGTAAGGCACCTGGAACAGGCTGAAGCAGGTCGCCGCGGCGATGAATGCGATCAGCACCCAGATCGCGGATGCCGCAGGGCCGATCCCCGCTGGCACCGCGAAGGTCAGCACGAAAGCGATCGGCAAGCCGATCGCGCCGATCCGCATCAGCCCGCGTCTGCTTCCGGTGCGGGCGAGGCCGTTGTCGCTGAGCCCGCCGATGACCGGATCGATCAGCACGTCCCAGACCTTGGCCGCGGTCACGATCGCCCCCGCGGCAAGCGCCGTCACCCCCAACGAGTCGGTGAGGTAGTAGACGAGCACCAGACCGGGCAGGGTGGCGAACCCGCCGGTACCCAGTGACCCCATGGCGTATCTGGCCACCTGCCCGCGGGTCAGGTTCGACGCTGAATCCATGAGCCCACTCTATCGACGGGCATCCGACGCTCTGATCAGGGCGAGCCGGGCCCGACGCGCCCTGCGCTCGCCCGCAGCAGACTCAGCTGAGACGGCCCGAGACCGGGACGGTGTTGGCGAACAGATCGAGCACGGGGCAGCGCTCCTCGACGAGCGTGCGCAGCTTCTCGTACTGCTCGGCGCTATCGGGTCCGGTGATGTCGACGCGCACGCGCACATCGTGGAAACCGGCACGGCCGGACTCGTCGATGCCGAACAGCTTGCGCACATCGAGGTCGCCCTCAGCCTCGATCTCGATGTCGTCGATGGTCAGGCCGAGCGCCTCGGCGTACAGCCGGAAAACGACGATCTGACACGAGATCAGCGCACCGAGCGCGTACTCGACCGGACTCGCGGCGGCGTCATCACCGGCGAGCGCGCCGGGCTCATCGACGAGGAAGCGGTGCTTGCCGGCACGGATCTCAGTGCCGACCGCCCCAACCCCGCGCCCCGTGACCCGGTAGGTCAGCTGCGCGTTACCGGCGTCGCGTGCGATGCGCTCGTTCCAGGTGGTGCCGGCCTCGGCGAGGCGCTGCGAGCGCTCGGCGGCGGTGACGTCAGAGATGGCGGCGAGTTGCTGGGTGAGAAGGGTCATGCCGAGACGGTAATCGGATGCCCGACGCCGGCGCCACGGCATCCGTCATGCCCCGCAACACGCCGTCACAGGATGCAACACACGGGCCCGCCTGTGGCATCCGCCCTTGCCTTCGGGGCGCACCCCGCTGCCTGCACCCGAGAACAGGACGGTTAACGAGAACAGGACGATTCCCGCGGAATCGTCCTGTTCTCAACAACGAGCCTGTTCTCATGCAGCGCGAGCCGGGTCAGCGGCCCACGCGCAGACTCACTTCTTGTAGTTCGGCGCCTCGACGACGATCTGCACGTCGTGCGGGTGCGACTCCTTGAGTCCGGCGGCGGTGATGCGCACGAACTTGCCGCGCTGCTTGAGCTCTTCAATGGTGCGAGCGCCGACGTAGAACATCGACTGACGCAGGCCACCGATGAGCTGGTACGCCACCGCCGACAGCGGGCCACGGTAGGGCACCTGGCCCTCGATGCCCTCGGGGATCAGCTTGTCGTCGCTGGGGACGTCAGCCTGGAAGTAGCGGTCCTTCGAGTACGAGGTCTGCTTGCCGCGGGTCTGCATCGCGCCCAGCGAGCCCATGCCGCGGTACTGCTTGAACTGCTTGCCCGCCTGGAAGACGATCTCGCCCGGCGACTCGTCGGTGCCCGCCAGCAGCGAGCCCAGCATGACAGCATCCGCACCCGCGACGAGCGCCTTGGCGATGTCGCCGGAGTACTGCAGCCCACCGTCGGCGATCACCGGAACACCGGCGGGGCCGGCTGCGAGCGAGGCCTCGTAGACGGCGGTCACCTGCGGCACGCCGACACCCGCGACCACGCGGGTGGTGCAGATCGAGCCGGGGCCCACGCCGACCTTGACCGCGTCGACACCGGCATCCACCAGCGCCTGCGCACCCTCACGCGTCGCGACGTTGCCGCCGATGACGTCGATGTGGTCGAACGAGGCGTCGGCCTTGAGACGCTGAACCAGGTCGATCACACCCTGCGACTGGCCGTTGGCGGTATCGACGACGAGCACATCCACGCCGGCGTCACGCAGTGCCTCGGCGCGCTCCCACGCGTCGCCGAAGAAGCCGATCGCTGCGCCCACGCGCAGGCGTCCCTGGTCGTCCTTGGTCGCCAGCGGGTACTTCTCGCTCTTGTCGAAGTCCTTGATGGTGATGAGCCCGGCGAGCTTGCCGGCGTCGTCGATCAGCGGCAGCTTCTCGACGCGGTGCTTCGCGAACAGCGAGATGACCTCGCCCGCGGCGACGCCGACCTTGGCGGTGACCAGGTTCTCGCTGGTCATGACGTCCTTGACCTTGGTGGTCTGACGCTCGCGACCGGTCACGAATCGCATGTCGCGGTTGGTGACGATACCCACCAGGCGTCCGTCGCCGTCGACGACGGGCAGACCCGAGATGCGGTACTTGGCGCAGAGTCCGTCAACCTCTTCGACGGTCGCCTCGGGATCGGTCGTGATCGGGTCGGTGATCATGCCCGACTCGCTGCGCTTGACGCGGTCGACGTCGGCGGCCTGATCGGCGATCGACAGGTTGCGGTGCAGGATGCCGATGCCGCCGGCCCGTGCCATGGCGATGGCCATGCGCGCCTCGGTGACGGTGTCCATAGCGCTGGAGAGCAGGGGGGTGGCGACGGAGATGCGGCGGGTGATCCGCGACGAGGTGTCAGCGTCGCTGGGGATCACATCGGTATGACCCGGCAGCAGCAGCACATCATCGTAGGTGAGCCCGACGAAGCCGAAGGGGTCGTTCTGCTGCATGAGACTTGCTCCTCTGCGCCGTATCGGCGCCGTGTCGTGGCGGATGCGCTTCGGCGGAGCGGGGACGGCCCGACTCCGTCGTGTTATCGATTCTAAGCGCCAGACGCCTGCAGGTATTCCGAGAATGAACCCGCCCGGAATCTCGATACGGACACGGATGGTGCGGATTTCGTATCGGGCGGGTTACGCTCAGTGCGACGTCCGTCACCGAACAGCCACCCGGAGCTGTTCGGAGCACTCGATGTGGAGGATGCGTGGGACTCAGATCAACGGCGCTTCGGCGTCCCCGAAACGGGCTGATCGCGCTGTTGACAGCGCTACTGGCCGCCTTTCTCGTGCTCGCGATACCCGCGGGATCTGCTTTCGCAGAGACGACCGATGACGGGCAGGAGGTGACGGACTTCTACTTCGCCGGCAACATAACCTTCGAAGGCCAGCCGATCGACGGCGTCGGCGTATCAGTCGAGGGCAACGGTTTCGAAGGCGAGACCACAACGGATGCCGAAGGCCGTTGGCGCCTCTATGTGCCCGAGAAGGAGCAGTACACGATCTCGATCGATGAAGACACGCTGCCCGACGGCGTGATCGTCGATCCGGCACTGCTTCCGGAAGGTGTGAGTGCCGTCGAGGGCACGAGCGGGTCGTTCGAGGCCGAGTTCGGCCTCACCGGCACGAAGATCGTGAACCTCTTCCTCGGCCAGGGCGAGCGGGTCACCGTATCGTTCCTCGACCAGCTGATCTCGCGCACCGTCGGCGGCATCAACTTCGGTCTGCTGCTGGGTCTGGCGTCGATGGGCGCCGCGCTCATCTACGGCACCACGAGGTTGTCGAACTTCGCACACGGCGAGATGGTCACCTGGGGTGGCGTCGTCGTGGTGCTGGTCACCTCGTTCTGGCAGCTGCCACTGTGGCTCGGCCTGATCGCAGCGGTGGTCGCAGGTGGAGCCCTGGGCTGGGCGATGGATGCCGGCCTCTGGCGCCCGTTGCGCCGGCGTGGTCTGGGCATCGTGCAGCTGATGATCGTCAGCATCGGCCTCTCGCTCGCGCTGCGCTACACGATGCAGTACATGATCGGTGGCGGCACGCACCAGGCGCCCGGCGCCAGCCCGACGCCCATGAAGCTGGGGCCGATCACCCTGTCGTACATCGACCTCATCGGCATGGCGATCAGCATCGTCGTGATCCTCGCGATGGCGTACTTCCTCACCCGCACCCGCATCGGTAAAGCGACCAGGGCGATCTCCGACAACCCGCAACTGGCTGCGGCCTCGGGCATCGACGTCGACAAGGTCGTGCGGATCGTGTGGATCATCGCCGGTTCGCTGGCGGCGCTCTCGGGCATCCTGTGGACCTACTTCCGTCCCGGCGTGAAGTGGGACATGGGTATGCAGATGCTGCTGCTGATCTTCTGCGCGATCACGCTCGGCGGCCTGGGTTCGGCGATCGGCGCTCTGATCGGATCGCTCATCGTCGGCATCGCCGTCGAGGTCTCGACATTGCTGGGAGTGCCGTCGGATCTGAAGTACGCATCCGCTCTGGTGGCGCTGATCGTCATCCTGCTGGTCAGGCCGCAGGGTCTGCTCGGGCGCAAGGAAAGGCTGGGCTGACACATGGACTTCGGATCGATCTTCGGCAACACCGCCGCCTACCTGTTCAGCCCCGTCACCATCGCCTACGCGCTGGCGGCGACCGGCCTCGCCGTGCACTTCGGCTACGCCGGACTGCTCAACTTCGGTATGGCCGCCTTCATGGCCATCGGGGCGTACGGCTACGCCATCCCCGTCCTGATGCTCGGGGTTCCGTGGTGGGTGGGCATGCTCATCGGGCTGTTCGGCGGCGCCGTGTTCGCCCTGCTTCTGGGCATCCCGACTCTGCGTCTACGCGCCGACTACCTCGCCATCGCGACGATCGCGACGGCAGAAGTGGTACGGCTGCTGTTCCTCACCCAGCTGTTCGAGGACGTCACCGGCGCGGCCGGTGGCCGCTCCGGTTATCACAGCAGCTTCCGCGCGGCGAACCCCTTCCCCGAGGGCGTCTACGGCTTCGGCCCGTGGACGTACAGTGCCACCGAGCTGTGGGATCGCGTGTTCGGGCTGTTTCTGCTGGCCGTCGCCATCCTGCTGGTCTGGGCGCTGATGCGCAGCCCGTGGGGGCGCGTGCTCAAGGGCATCCGCGAAGATGAGGACGCCGTGCGTTCGCTCGGCAAGAACGTCTTCTCATACAAGATGCAGGCGCTCGTCATCGGCGGTGTCATGGGTGCCGCCGGCGGCATCGTGTTCGTACTGCCCTCCGCGGTCGTGCCGGGCAGCTACTCGACGTCGCTGACGTTCTTCCTGTGGACCGTGCTGCTGCTCGGTGGTGCCGCGACCGTGTTCGGTCCGACGCTGGGAGCCGTGCTGTTCTGGGTGCTGTTCGCCTTCCTCGGCAACCTGCTGCCGCAGATGGCGTCGGCCGGATACCTGCCGATGTCGACCACACAGGCCGAGGTGGTGCGCTGGATCCTCGCCGGCGTGGCACTGATGCTCATCGTGATCTACCGCCCGCAGGGCATCCTCGGAGACAAGAGGGAGATGACCTTTGTCAAGTGAGAAGCGTCAGAAGTCGACCGGCCTCGCGGCCGGTCCGGCTAAGCCCGGTGTCGCAAAAGTCGACCCGATCCTCGTCGCCGACGGCGTCGAGCGGCACTTCGGCGGCCTGACCGCCGTCAACGTCGAACACCTCGAGATCCCTCGCGGGGCGATCACCGCACTGATCGGCCCGAACGGTGCCGGCAAGACCACCCTGTTCAACCTGCTCTGCGGATTCGACAAGCCCAATAGCGGCACATGGCAGTACAACGGCAAGAACCTTGCCGGCGTCCCGTCGTTCAAGGTGGCCCGCATGGGCCAGGTGCGCACGTTCCAGCTGACCAAAGCCCTGTCGCTGCTGACCGTGCTCGAGAACATGAAGCTCGGTTCGCCCGAGCAGCCCGGAGAGCGGTTCTGGGTGAGCCTGTTTCCCGGACTGTGGCGCAAGAAGGAAGCCGAGATCGAGCAGAAGGCGCGCGAGCTGCTGACGCTGTTCAAGCTCGATGCGAAGGAGAAGGACTTCGCCGCCGCGCTCTCGGGCGGGCAACGCAAGCTGCTCGAGATGGCACGCGCGCTGATGAGTGATCCGCAACTGGTGATGCTCGATGAGCCGATGGCCGGGGTCAACCCGGCCCTGACGCAGTCATTGCTCGATCACATCCTCGGTTTGAAGGATCGCGGCATGACGGTCTTGTTCGTCGAGCACGACATGCACATGGTGCGTCACATCGCCGACTGGGTGGTGGTGATGGCCGAGGGCCGTGTGGTCGCCGAGGGTCCGCCCGAGACGGTCATGGAGGATCCCGCTGTCGTCGACGCGTACCTGGGGGCCCATCAGGATGTCGACCTCGGCGAGGTCACTGGACGCATCAGCGTCGTGTCGGATGCCGACGCGTCGCGCGTACGCAAGAAGATCGAGGCCGAGGCCGAGGCTGAGCTCGAAGAGGAGGAGAAGAAATGACGGATGCTGACGCAGGCGCCGCACCCGAGGATGACCGCGATGTCGTCGTCGAGCTGAAGAACGTGCACGCCGGGTATCTTCCGGGCGTGAACATCCTCAACGGCGCGAACCTCGTCGCCCGCCAGGGTGAGCTAATTGGAATCATCGGCCCGAACGGCGCCGGAAAGTCGACGCTGTTGAAGTCGATCTTCGGCATGGTGCAGGTGCGCGAGGGAGACATCACCGTCAACGGCGACAGCATCGTCGGGCTGAAGGCCGACAAGCTGGTGTCGAAGGGCGTGGCGTTCGTGCCGCAGACCAACAATGTCTTCCCGTCGTTGACGATCGCCGAGAACCTGCAGATGGGGTTGTACCAGAACCCCAAGATCTACAAGGAGCGGTTGGCGTTCGTCACCGACATCTTCGCCGAGCTGGGCGCGCGGTTGAATCAGCGCGCCGGTTCGCTGTCGGGTGGTGAGCGCCAAATGGTGGCGATGTCGCGCGCTCTGATGATGGATCCGTCGGTGCTGCTGCTCGACGAGCCCTCAGCCGGCCTCTCCCCCGTGCGGCAGGATGACGCCTTCATCCGTGTCTCAGACATCAACAAGGCCGGCGTCACGACGATCATGGTCGAGCAGAATGCACGGCGTTGCCTGCAGATCTGCGACCGTGGCTACGTGCTCGATCAGGGCCGTGACGCCTATGAGGGCACCGGCCGCGAGCTGCTGGAGGATCCGAAGGTGATCGGCCTCTACCTCGGCACGCTGGGCCAAGACGCCGCATAGCCGCGCCGCCGCCGTCGCGCCGCCGTCGCGGTCGTCGCACCACGCCTTCCGCTGAGAAACCACCTCCCGTGTGAGAAACCACGTGGGAGGTGGTTTTTCGTGCGACAAGTGGTTTCTCACCGGATGACGAGCGGATGCCGGCGGCCAGCCCTACGTCTCCTGCCGCAGCCTGCGCGCCGCGCCGCGCTGCCCCGCCTCGCGCCCCGTCCACCCCGTTGAGAAACCACTTCCCGTGTGAGAAACCACGCGGGAGGTGGTGTTTCGTACGGGAAGTGGTTTCTCAGCGGAAAGGCGCGAAGCGGCGCGCGAAGCACGGAGCGAAGAGCGGCGCGGCGCGCGAAAAGGCCCCGGATGCTGGCATCCGGGGCCTCTTCTACCGCGACTTACTTGATGCGGGTGTGGATGTTGCCCTCGCCGTACTCGTAGACGCCGATGGCTGCGCCCTTCGGGTCGTTGTTCTCATCGAACGTGATCGATCCGGACAGGCCCTCGTAGTCGGCGACGCCGCCGTCGTTGATGATCGCGGCGCAATCGGCGAACGTCGTGCACTGTTCGCCGTCGCCCTCGCCACCCGAGACCTCCCGCATCTTGCTGGCGATGTCGGCGCCCTCGACCGACTGTGCGGCCAGTGCCGACAGTGCGATCAGCATCGTGGCGTCGTACGCCTCGGCCGAGTAGGTCACGGCGTCGATCGGGTCGTTGCCCTGGCCGGTCCAGATCTCGTTGAGCTGGTCGATGAAGTCATCGGGCAGCACAGCACCGGCGCGGGTGCCCTTCGATCCGGTCAGGTCGACCGGCAGGTCGGGCCAGTCCTTCAGGTTGCCGTCGACCAGGTACAGGCTGCCGGTGTCGACGCCCGCGTTGCCGAGCAGCGGGGCGATCGTGGCGAACTGGTCGTACGAGACGATGGCGACCGCGTCGGGGTTGGCTGCGGCGACCGTCTCGACCTGGGCGTTGTACTGGCCATCGCCCTGGTTGTACGACGCCTCGGCGACGACCTCGCCACCGGCGGCGGCGAATGTGGCACCGATGGCCTCGGCCAGGCCCGTACCGTACGGGTCGTTCTGGTAGATGATGCCGAGGGTCGTGTGACCGTCCTCAGCGATCTGGTTGCCGAGCACCTCGCCCTGCAGGTTGTCGCTCGGAGCGGTGCGGAAGTACATCGGGCTGAGACCGGTGAAGTCCGCCGAGGTGTTCGACGGCGAGACGGTGACGATGCCGGCACCGACGTTGCCGTCGAGGATCAGCTTCGACACGCTCGACGACGCGGCGCCGACCATGGCAGTGATGCCCTCGCTCTGCAGACGCGACACCGAGGTCTCGTAGGCCTTGTTGTCGAGGTCGCCCTCATCGGCGGCGGACAGTTCGACGGTGATGCCGGCGTCGGCCTCGTTGATCTGCGCGATGGCCAGCTGCACACCGGCCTCCATCGGCGCGCCCAAGAACGCGAGCGTACCGGTGGCCGGCAGCAACGAACCCATGCTGAGCGTCAGGTCGACCGCTGCGGGCTTTTCGGCGGAATCATCCGGCTCTTCGGAGGGCGTGCTGCTGCAGCCCGAGATGACGAGTGCGGACGCGCTGACCATTGCCGCGGCCGCGAAGATCCGCGCGGTGCGCGAGCCCTTCATTGCGTTCATGTTGCTCCCTTGCGTAACTGAACGTGGTTTACCACTTGCGGGTGACTCTCACCTTAGGACGTTGGCTGCCCGTCGCAACGGGTCTTCTGTCTCGGTCGCTTAACGATCTGAACCGCTCTCACACCAGAGGCGCAGGCCGCTGACGTCGTCCCCGACGGCGCTGCAGCAGCAGATCCACCACGAACACGACGATGGCGATCCACACCAGCACGAACCCGGCCCAGCGCTCGAGCGGCATGGGCTCACCGAGCACCGCCCAGCCGACGAGGAACTGCATCACCGGTGCGATGAACTGCAGCAGCCCGACCAGGCTCAAGTCGATGCGTCGCGTGCCGGCGGCGAACAGCAGCAACGGCACTGCCGTGGCGACACCAACGAAGGCGACCAGTAGCGTGTGCACCGGCGACACCGTTCCCAGCGTCAACCCTGCGGCCTGCCCGACGACGACCAGCGAGACGACGGCTACCGGAATCAGCCAGAACGACTCGAGCGTCAGCCCGCTGACGGCATCCACCGCCGAGCCGATCCGCTTCTTGACCAACCCGTACAGGCCGAACGTCAGCGTCAGCCCCACCGCGATCCAGGGGAAGTCGCCGTAGGCGACGACGATCACGACGACGGCGATCGCCGCGATGCCGATCGCGGCGGTCTGCAACCGGGTGATCCGCTCGCGCAGCACGAGCACCCCGAGAAGGACCGTGAAGATCGGGTTGATGAAATAGCCGAGGCTCGTCTCGATGACCCGATCACTGAGCGCTCCGATGAGGAACACCTGCCAGTTGACGTAGATGAGCAGCCCGGCCAGCACCGTCCATCCGAGCAGCTTCGGCCGTTGCAGAATGCCCCAGAGCGGCCGCCACCCCCGTGTGACGGTCAGGAGCACCAGGCAGAAGGCGAACGACAGCAGCACGCGCCAGGCGACCACCTCCCACGGCCCCATCGGTGCGAGCAGCACGAAGTACAGCGGCAGCACACCCCACATCAGGTAGGCACCGATGGTGTAAGCGACACCACTGCGCGAGGTTCCGCGGGCCGCAGGGCCCGACACGGAGAGGTCGGATGTCACCCTTGCACCCTATTGCCTGGGCGCCACACCGGGGGCGCCTACGCGCGTAGATCACTCTTCCCAACGCCTGAGGAAAGTCCTATAGTGGGCGCCAGATCCAATTTCTGGACGACTGGGGATTCGGCGGAAGTGATGGGCGAGTCGGAGTACGTACTCGCGCTCGACGTAGGCACGACCAGTGTGACGACGGTGTCGGCCAGCGCCGCTGCGCGTGGAGGGTTGCAGGTGGTGCCCCTCGCGGTGGGACGCGAGAGGGCCGATATCGCGGTGGCCGCGTATGTCACCGAAGAAGGTGACGTGCTCTTCGGCGCCGAGGCCGCCGAGCGCGGGCTCGATCACCCCGAGCGGCTGGTGCGCGAGTTCACGCGTTCGGTCGGCGATGCGGTACCGATCGTCGCGGGCGGCTACGCCGTGCACGCCGAGGAGCTGGTCGCGCGGATGGCGCTGTGGATCGTGTCGACGGTGGTCGCCGAGCGCGGTTTGCGTCCCGGCGCCGTCGCGATCGCGCACCCCACGTCGTGGGCGGGGCACCGCATGGATGCCGTTCGCCGGCGACTGCGCGAGGCGGGCCTCGACGATGTGCTGCTGGTTCCGTCGGCGGTGGTGGCCGCCGAGCAGTTCGCCACGGGTGAGACGCGCGCCCATCGCGTCGGCGTCTACGACCTGGGCGGCAGTACGTTCGAGGCCAGCGCCCTGCGCGGGCTCGACCTGTTGAACGACCCGCAGCCGCTCCCGATCGGGGGCGCCGACATCGATGCGGCGCTGCTGCGGCATGTGCTGCCGTTGACGGGCGTTGGCGGGGCGATCGCCGACAGCACGCGCGCCGAGTTGCGTGGTACGCACCGCGCGATCGTCACGGCGAAGGAGGCGTTGTCGTTCAGCACCGGTGCGTCGGTGGCGATCACGCTCGCGGGGGCGACCCCGAGCGTGCGTGTGACGCGGTCCGAGTTGGATGCCATGGCGCGGCCCACGATCGATGCGACGATCGAGGCACTGGAGCAAGCCGTCGAGGCGGCCGGGCTCGATATGTTGGCGCTCGACGAGCTGATCCTGATTGGTGGTGCGGCGCGGATGCCGCTCATCGCTCAGCTGTTGTCGGAGCGGTTCGACCTGCCGCTGACGATGCCGGAGAACCCGCAGTACGCCGCCGCGACGGGCGCGGCGCACGCCGCGTGGACGCGTCTCGAACGATCGGATGCTGTCGCCGGCCTGCCGGTGGGCCAGGCACCGGCATCCGCTGCAGTGGGAGCCGGGACGTCGGCGATGGTGCCGGCGTCAGCCTCGGCGATGACAGCGGCGAGCGCGACGGACGTGGTGCCGGCGGCGAGCGCATCAGATCGAGTACCTGCCGGGGACGCGGGTGCTGCGGTGGTGCGTCCGTCGAGGTTCCGGATCTCGTACGGCGGTGCGGCGGCGCTGGCGGCCGGCGCGGTGGTCGTGGCGACGGGGATCGTGTTCGCCTCGACGACGCCGCTGGGCGGTGGCGCGGAGGCGGCCAAGGGCGCTTCGGCCGAGAGCGGGGAGGGGCCGGGGACGATGTCGTTGCTGCGTTCGGCGTCGGCGTACTCGGCCCACGAGGCGACGACGGTCGCGGATGCTGACGACGCGAGCAGCGCTGAGTCGCGCGCGGATGCTGCGGATGAGTCGTCGGCATCCGACTCTTCCCGCATTCCGAAGTCGGCGCCCGGCGTGGGCGGTCCCACGGTGGAGGCGCCTGAGGAGCTCGGTTCGGATCCCGCTCCCCCGGCCCCGCAGCCCGCGTCGGCGGGCGGCCCGCAGGTCGAGAACCCCGACCCGACTCCCACACCCACACCGGATCCGACACCGGCCCCCGCGCCTGACCCGACCTCGAATCCGGCACCCGACCCGACGCCCGACCCCGCGCCAGATCCCACTCCCGACCCGACGCCCGATCCCACTCCCGACCCCGCACCCGATCCGACACCCGACCCCGCACCCGATCCCGACCCTGCGCCGGCACCCGACCCGACACCCGATCCCGCGCCCGACCCGACGCCGGATCCCACACCCGACCCGACGTCCTCGGCTGCCCCGACTGATCCCGAGCCAACACCCTCAGACGCTCCCACCGTGAATCCGACCCCCTGACCGGAAGTGCTGAGTCGCATGTCTACGCTCATCGTCGAGAGTCCGTCCACGGGCGGGCCGCTGACATGGGAGCGCCCGTTGCGCCCTGCACTCGACGCCGTCACTCACCGCATCCCCCGAGCCGCGCTGGTGGGCACCGCGGGATCCGGAAAGTCGACAGGGCTGAATCACCTTCATGATCTGCTCGTCGAGGACTCGCGAGAGGTCGTACTCGCCCACGATGCCGTCGACGCGCTCGACGACGTGCCCGCCGAGCACGTGCTGCTGGTCGACGACCTGCATCTGCTCTCCGAGACCGAGCTGACGCAACTGGGCGCGCGCGCCGAGGATCCGTCAGCGGCGCTGATCATCGCCCGACGCCCCTGGCCGGCACGGCCCGCGGTACGCGCCATCACCCGGCGCCTCGAGCAGCAGGTTCCTGCCATCGTGCTCGGCCACGTGTCGCGCTCGGACGTGCTCGACCATCTCGAAGCCCTCGATCTGACGATGAGCGACGAGTGCATCAGCCACGTGCTGCGCAGCACGTGCGGCATGTCGTGGTTGGTCGCCGCCGCCGTGCAGCACCATGATCAGCGCGACTGCGCGTTCGATGGCTCTCATGTGGCGCTCGATCGTGCGCTGAGCGAGTTGGTGGCGCACCGCCTCGACAGCCTCGACGACGCGCTGCGGCGCGCTGTCGAGACGGTGTGCGTGAGCGCGGCGGGTGAGGCGTATCCCGCATCCGACGCTGCCGCCGGCGCGGATGACTGGGCGTTGCAGGGGTACGCGCAGGGGTTGCTGCTGCGCAGCGGCGACGCCGCACCACTGGTGCGCACCGCCGTACGCGAGGCGATGCCGACGCGCCGTCTCATCGATCTGTACGCGCACCACCCCGACGCACTGACTCAGCGCGAGGATGAACGGGCGCTGCGCGATCCGCGGCTGGCTGAGGCGCTGATCGCGTCGGCCGACCGGATGCTGGCGGACCGCCCCGACCGCGCGGCCGAGCTCTACGACACCGCCGCCGAGTACGGCGCCCCGCCCCGGCAACTGGCGGCCCGCCGCGCGCATGCGGCCTGGGCGACGGGTGATCTCGAAGGGGCCACAGGCTTCGTCGATGAGGGGGTGCGCTCGGCATCGCCCGACGAGCTCTCGCCGATGGCGGACGTGTCCGCGGCGATGTGGTCGTCGCGCGGCATGATGGCGCAGGCGCACGAGGTGTATCAGCTCGTACGCCCGAGCACCGTCAGCGCCCTCATGAACGCCACGATCGCGGCCCTCGGCGTCGGCGAACAACCGGCATCCGTCCCTCCTGACGACCCGGAGTTGCCGACCGCGGCCGGGGTCTCGATGCGATTGCTGCGCACGGGCCTGCTGGGCACCGTGTCGCCGGGCGCTCCCGAGGCCGCGTTGCCCGAGCTGGTGCGCGCCGCCGAGATGTACTCCAGTGCGCAGCGCACGGATGCCGTCGTCGAGCTTCCCGCGGTGATCACCACGATCGTCGCGCTCAATCTGGGCCGCCTCACGACCGCACAGAGCGTGCTCGAAGATGCCGTGGAGCGCGACCATGGCGGCCCGTGGGCGCGCACGCGACTACTGCTGTGGAGCGCGTGGGTCGCGGTGCAGCGCGCGCACCCGGTCGACGCCAAGGAGCTGCTCGAACGGGCGATGGCGACGGCCCCCGCGGCATTGAGCGCCCGCGATGCAGTCCTGTTGCACAGCGTCCGTGTCGCGATTGCACGCCGCTACGATGACGCAGCGGGGCTCGAAGCTGTCTGGCGTGAGGCGCGCGGTAGCCTGCTGCGAATCGATGTCGACCTGTATCTGTTGCATCCGCTGGCCGAGTTGATCAGCGCCGCGGCGCGCGTCGGCGACGCAACCCGGGTGGCGCCTCTGCTCGACCGCGCACAGCGGATCGTCGCGGGTCTCGGCGATCCGTCGACCTGGGCGGCGCACGTCCACTGGGCGGGCATCCAGCAGGGCATTCTGCTGAGCCGACCCGATCTGCTCGCTCCGCATGCGAAGGCGCTGGTCGCCGCTGCCGGCCGTAGCCGTGTGGCGGCGAGCATGGCGCGCGCCGGCAGGGTCTGGACCGACGTGCTCGCTGGCTCGGTCGATGCGGATGCCGTCGCGAGCGCCGCCGAAGGTCTGGCCTCGGTGGGCCTGATGTGGGACGCGGCACGACTGGCCGGACATGGCGCGGCCAAGACCGACGACCGCAAGACGGCAACGCAGTTGCTCGCCTGTGCACGGGAGCTTCATCCCAACGACGGCACGCGCCGGCCCGCTCCGAACGCGGGCGATGACGCCGAGAGCGCAGCGCAGTCACCGCCGGAAGAGGTGCTCAGCGAACGCGAGATCGAAGTCGCCAGGCTGGTCGTGCAGGGCAAGACCTACGCCGAGATCGGCGAGTCGATCTTCATCTCGCCGCGCACAGCCGAACACCACATCGCACACATCCGACGCCGGCTCGGTGCGACCTCCCGGTCCGAGTTGCTGGCGCGGTTGCGTCAGTTGCTCGGTGACGGCGGGATCGGCGCGGGGTATTCGACCGAACCCCCGTGACCCCCCTACGCGGTATCGGGCAATCCCCCGATGCCGTGCGAGGACGAGGGCGCATACGATCCAAACAAGATGTGGTTCCGGCCGCCGGAGGGGGTAGAGCCGGGATGCGAGAAATGATCACACATGTTGAAGGGGGCTGCAGATGACTTCACCAGTTGAGACGATCGCGGACGCACTGTTCGCGTTCATCTTGAGTCTGCTCAGAGATCAGGAGGCCGCCGACGAGTTCGTCGCGCGGCCCACCGCTACGCTCGCCGACAATGGCCTGCAGGACGTCTGCATGGCCGATGTCGCGGCCGTACGGCCGGTCATCGTCGATCACCCACGGGTGATCCATCACGACACTCCACCTCCGCCGCCGCCTCCCGGCCCGGACAACCACGAGACGGTGCGCGAGATCGTCCGCATGGTGCAGCAGTACACCACTGTGGATGCCCGCTCGACGATCGTTGACCAGTCGGTGAACCAGAACATCTGGACCGAGGGCGGCGACGTCACGCAGCTGTTCGATCAAGAGGCCGTGGTCGCTTCGGGCGACGATTCGATCGCCGCGGGCGACGATGTGTCGGTCGTCGACTCCGACGTCGACATGACGGTCGGCGACGTCTCGATCGGCAACGAGACCAACGACGGCAGCTTCAACCAGACCGGCACGGTGCCCGAAGAGGGCGCTGTGGTCGAGGGCGCCGCGAGCGGCGAGGCTGCCGACGCAACGGCGCCGGAGGAAGCCACGCCTCAAACGGCCGCGGCGACGACGGATGCCGCCGTCACCCAGGTCACCGAGGCCGCGGCCCCCGCCGCCGCTCCCCCGCCGCCACCGGCCGATGTACCGGAGCCCGCGGACGTACTCGAGAGCGACATGACCGCTGGCGAGGGCGACTCGTACGGTGCGGAGTCCTCCGCCCCCGTGGACGACGCACCGCTGGATGCACCGCTCGAGGATGACTGACGCATCCCGCAGGACCGACCCGCCGCCTCCTCCTTCTCGGGAGGGGGCCGGCGGGTCGGTCGCGCGGTATGGCGCGCGCGAGTTGCCAGCCCGGCCGACGCTGGCGAGCCCCAACCAGCCTCCGGTGGTGATCAAGGCGACTCCGCCGTTCTCGATCCGACTGAGTCAGTTCCTGTGGATCATCAGCTTCGCGGTCGGTGCCTTCACCATCGTCTACCTGTTCGTCATCCGAGAGGATCTGCTGCCCGAGATCGTCGAGGTCGCTCAAACGGTGACCGAGGATCGGGCCGAGGCCACCTATGAGAGCGCTGCCGACATCGTCTTCTGGGTCGTGTTCGGGCTGCTGGTGGCGGTGCTGTTCATCCAGCTGACACTGCTGGTGTCGTTCATGGGCCGACGCCCGCACATCCGCTGGTGGCAGTTGCTGACCTTCGGGCTGCTGGCGTTGATGGTGCTGATGTCACCCGAGTGGATCGCGCTGGGCGCCAAAGGGGAACCACTGCAGCCGCTTCTTGCGGCGCAAGCCGCGCTTGTCGCTCTGGCTCTGCTGGCCAGCGTCATGCCCCGCGCCATCGCCTGGTCCGCTCGCCGATTCGATGTGCGCCGCGGGCCGGAGGGCCCGGGCCAACCCGAGCTCTGAGACGATCCCTGCCAGGGTCCGAAGAACGGCTTCGTACACCGCTGCCGCGTTACGTTCGACCAACGGTGACGCGGCGAGCGCGCGCCACCGATCCATCTCTGCGAAGGCACGTTCACCGATGTCCACCGGAGTGGCGTCGGCAGGCAGGGCGAGGCGATCGGACGCCGTCACGCCGCCCGCCCCGAGGATGCGTGCCGCGTCGGCTGCTTCCGCTTCGCCCAACGGCAAGCCAGTGGAACGCGCCTCGGCAAGCAATGCGAGTTCACGCAGGACGTGCGCGGAGGCGGTGAACCGCTCAATACCTGCGCGGATGCGATCGGTGCCGGGACGCGGAGCGCGTTGCACCAGTGCCTGCAGCTGCAGGACGACACCGCGCGCCTTCAACGTCTCAGAACGGGGCTGGAACTGCGTATACACGAACTGCTGCAGTTCGATCAGCCCGCTCTGCTGCACGAGGGCATCCGACAGCTCTGACGAGGTCGTGACACCGCCGCGGATGATCGCGGTCGCCAAGCGCACCCCGAAGATGCCGAAGCGCGCGAGCAGCTCTTCACGCACCGTGACGCTGAGTCCGGTCGCCTCGCTGGGGCGGGTGAAGCGGTCGGCCGAGACGAGCAGCCGCTCACGTTCGTCGCGTTCGAGCCCGGCGAGTGTGCGGAGGGCGATGAACTCACTCTCACGCAGGGTGCGCGCCCCCTCGGCCAGCAGCCCCGCGACAGGGACGACGCCGAGGGCGAGTGCCGACAGGGCTCCGTCGCGCTCGTAGCGCGCGGCGACGCGGCGTGCCGACAGCAGCGAGTCGATGCGGCCCGAGCCGATCTCATCGGTGCGCGAGAGCACGGCCACCGCGCACACGCTCTGCGCGGCGCCGGCGGCGGTGTCACGGAACGCCTCGAGGAACCGCACGTCCGAACCATGCAGATGCCGCATGAGATAGACGACCGCGTCGGCCGCTGAGGGCGAGTCCTCGGGGGTCAGAAAGCGGGCCGTCCGCGCCGAGGTGTCGCCCGACAGCGAGGCGATGCCGGGAGTGTCGATGAGGATCAGCGACTCCAGCCCGTCCAGCGGCCACCCGACGTCGATCCAGTCGATATCCTCGGCGGTGCGGCCACCGAGGTCGAACACGAGCAGGCCCTGGTCACGCCGGATGGGCATCCGCTCGGTACGCCCATCCCGGAGGTGCACCGTGATGACGGGGGTCGATGAATAGCGGTACCAGGTGACGATCCGCGTGCACTCAGCGGTGTCGGTCGCGGCAATCCGCTCGCCCAGCAGGGCGTTCAGCAACGTGGATTTGCCTGCCTTGACGATCCCGGCCAGCGCCAGCCGCAACGGTTCGTGCAGCCGCACCTCGAGCTGGTCGATCAACGCGGTCGCCTCGCGGTCACCCTGGTAGACGATGCGACTGGTGCGCAACAGCTCTTCGGTGTCGGCGATCACGTCGTCCGTCACCGGCTCGGCGGCCGTTGCGATCATCGTGCCGCCTTCGCACCGATCGCGCCGGCGGGTTGCGCACCGGCCCGCACGGCGGGTTCCGGTACGGGTGGCAGCGCCGGGATGGCCTTGCGCACGCTCTCGAGCTCCGCCAGGCGCGAGCGCAGTGCGACGACCCGTTGGTCACGGGTGGTGGTGAATCCGGATGCTGCCTGCTTGGCCCGTTGGAGCGCCTCGGCCAGCGAACTGTGCAGTTCCTCGGCGAGAGCGCCGAAGTGATCGCGTGTTCCCCGTTGCACCAGGCGCAACCGGTCCTTGAGCTGTTTGCCGACTTGGAATGTCACCTCGTCGATGTACTTGCGTACGATCACCTTCGCCTCCTGCTGGCGGCGACTGAGCCGATTGCTCATGTCCTCGCGGTAGGCACGGCGGCCGACGAGCACACCGGCCAGCAGCGACAGCGGGTTGATCAGCGCCATACCGATCAGTCCGGTCGCCAGGCCCACCATCAGCACACCGCCATACGACCCGCGCACGCCGATGTACATCTTCTCGGTCGCGCTGAGCTGTCCGGGGTCCAGACCGGCGATGTCATCGACCGGGTCCAGCACGCCCTGGATGTCGGAGACATCGTGGATCGGGATCTCGGATTGGTCCTGGCTGAACAGGTCGGCGACCTCTTCGGCCAGCCATCGCGAACGCTCATCGGTCCAGACGAACGTCTCCGACACCGCCGCGGTCACCCGCTGGTCCAACCACTCCCTGATCTGGTCCCAGACCGGCCCCGGATCGCCGTCGTCGATCGCCTTCTCGGCCTCGCGCTGCACCTTGCGCAGCCGATCGCGCACATCGTGTTCCATATCGGCGACGAGGTCGGCGATGCCGTCGGTGAGGGTGACCTGCCATCGGGCCGAGCGGCCGCGGAACTCGTCGGCCTTCGCCTTCGCGTTCTCGAGCTCGGCGATCATGCGTGGGGTGTCTTCTGGGTTCACCAGGGCGTTCAGTTCGGCCTTCAGCGACATCTCCAACTGGTCGACGACCGAAGCGAGTTCATGTACAGCGCTGCGCTCATGGATCACCTCGGCACGGCCCAGAACCTCTCGCCGCAGATGCGTGACGAGGGCTGGAAAGCCGGACTCCTCGTTGAGCGTGCGGTCCTGCAACTCGGCCGCGAGCAGGCGCAGGTCGCTGGAGACCGAGAAGATCGGCACGTCGTCGTGGCCGGTCAGGTGCTCGCGGTCTATTCGTTCGATGCGCCGCCACTCGGGGTACAGGTCGGTCTTGGCGAGCACGGCGGCCACGTTCGGCGAGATCCGCATGGCGTGTTGCAGGAACTGTACCTCGGGTTCGGTGTACTCCTGCGAGGCGTCCGAGACCAGCAGTACGGCATGCGCGGACGAGAGCGCAGCGAGCGTGGCCAACGAGTTCGACGACTCCAGCCCGCCGACCCCCGGCGAGTCGACGAGCGTCAGTCCGCCGCGCAGGATCTCGCGCGGCAGCAGTACCTCTGCCGCGAGCACTCCGCGTTCATTGTCGGGATTGCCGCGCTCCGAGACGTACTCGGCGAGCGATTCGAGCGATATCTGCCGCCGCTGCGGTTCGCTCTGGTCGTCGTCGCGTTCGAGCACCCATGCCGACGGCTGGTCGGCGTACCCGACCGTGGTCGGCACGCTGGTCGCGACGTCGTCGTCAACGGGGCAGGCCGGGGCATTGACGAGTGCGTTGATGAGCTTGCTCTTGCCCTGTTTGAACTCACCCACGACGATCACGCGCACGGCTGGGTCCGCCAAGCGGGCGCGTGTGTTCGCGAGCCGAGTGGCGAGGTCGTCGCGTCCCGCCGACGCGGCGAGATCGCCGACCTCGTGGATGACGTCGACGATCTTGTTGTCTGTGGATCTGCGCTGCTCCGGCACGTGTCCCCCTCTTGCGCCCGTCAGGCGAGCGGATCGGCGTCGGGTGCGTCACCGCCCGGGTCGACGATTCCCACGGCGTCGTCTTCCCAGAGCAAATCGGCATTTCCCCAGACGGATTCGTCGATGCCTGCCAGCTCCTGACTGAACGAGTCGGTGGAGAGCGGGTCGAACAGGGCGCCGTCTCCCCAGACGGGGCCCGGCAGGCCTTCTGCCCCTCGGTCGTCGTGTTCGTAAGACATCGCTCTCGCTCCGGATCGGGTGTTTCAGGAGTGTAGTGGTGTGCCCGGCCGTCCACCAGAGTGGACAGCCGGGCCGGTCGTGCGAGTTGCGCGGCTCAGAGGTCGATGTCGAGCTCGTTGGCGTCGCCGAACGGGCTGCCGATGTTCGAGTTCTCTACCTCTACGTCCAACTCGGCGTTCATCGAGTGATCGTTGAACGAGTCGTTCACCGACCAGTTGTCCGAGAAGTCGTCGTTGAACGAGTCGGTGTTCCACGTGTTCCCGATTGAGATGTCCCCCACCGAGATGTCGGTGTCGATGTTGTTGATGGTGACATCGTCACCGGCCGCCACCGAGTTGTCGCCCGACGAGATGACGCTGCTCTGGCCGAAGTACTGTCCGACGTTGCCGCCGGTCGCGTCTCCGCCCATCGCTCCGGTGTGACCGGTCGTGGCGTCTCCGCCGCCACCGCCGAGGCCCAGCGATCCAGCGCCGCCGGCATCACCGGTCGCCCCGCCGTCGCCGCCCGAGCCACCGGTGCCGCTGCCGAGTCCGCCGATGCCGTCACCGCCGTCTCCGCCAGCACCGCCGTTGCCGCTGTCACCACCGGCCGCACCCGAGAGCGCGGGGCCTCCCCAGCCGCCGTCCGCGTCTCCGCCGACCGCGATGGCTGCGCCACCGCTACCCGACGAGGTCGAGATGTTCTGATTGACCGACTGGTCGTTGACCGTGGAACGGGCATCGATGTCGACGTCGACGTCAGCACCGCCACCGCCCATCATCTTCGACCATCCGCCACCGCCGCCACCAGAGAGGCCGATGTTGAGCTCGTTGATACCCGTGTCGTACTGGCGGATGCCGGCGTTGACCGAGTGGTCGTTGAGCGTCTGGTTGCCCGAGTCGTGCACGGAGTTGTCGTTGTAGGAGTCGTTGGTGGATTCGTCGTTGTTGAACGAGTCCCTGACATCGGTGTCATTGTGCGACATCCAGTCCGAGTTGTCGGAGTTGTCGGAGTTGTCGTTGAACGAGTCCTTGACGTCGGTGTCATTGTGTGACATCCAGTCCGAGTTGTCGGAGTTGTCCGAGTGATCCGAGTTGTCGGAGTGGTCCGAGTTGTCGGTCATCGAGTTGTCGTTCCCCGAGTCGGACACGTCCAGGCCCAGATTCCACTGAGCTCCGAGGACGTTGATGTTGTCATCAGCAGCCATGATTGATTCCCCTTCATCGTGAGTGCCAGTTGGCGCTTGATTAGAGTGTGCGGCGTCTGCGTCGATGCGGCATCGGGGGCCATCCCGAGCATTGTCGGGACCCCCCGGGGGTTCGATGGGGGTGTCATGGGGGACGGTAGGGGAAACGCAGAAAGACCCGGATGCCGAAGCATCCGGGTCTTTCTGAGAGCGGGGTTCGTCAGCGGACGACGACCGCCAGCACGTCGCGGGCCGAGAGCACGAGGTACTCGTCAGCGCCGAACTTGACCTCGGTGCCGCCGTACTTGCTGTAGAGCACGCGGTCGCCGACGGCGACGTCCAGCGGAACGCGGTTGCCGTTGTCGTCGATGCGGCCGGGGCCCACTGCCACGACCTGGCCCTCCTGGGGCTTCTCCTTCGCAGTGTCGGGGATGACCAGACCGCTTGCGGTGGTCTGCTCTGCCTCGACCTGCTGGATGACGATGCGGTCCTCGAGCGGCTTGATGGAAACCGACACGGTGTACCTCTTCTTTCGTGACTGAGATCAGAAGACTGTTAGCACTCTCATGCCGAGGGTGCTAACTCCAGTGTATGCCGATGGCTGGCACTCATGCAATGCGAGTGCCAACCCAATGATGGTGCGCAATAGGCTTGACCTGTGGAGATGTCTGAGCTGACCGCGTTGCTCACCCGCGAAGGGCTCGACCTGCTCGAGGCGGTCGGGCCGTTGGAGTCATCGGCCGAGGTGGCGAGCGCCGTCTCGCGACTGCGCGCCGAGGGCCACTCCCCCGACCTGGTCTCGGCCGTGGTCGGGCAAGCGCACCTGCGCGTGCGCGCGCGAGCGAAGTTCGGCGAGTTCGCCGGACGGATGCTGTTCACCCGCGCCGGGCTCGAACAGGCCACCCGCCTGAACGTCGCAACACTGCACGCCGTGCGCATGCGCCGGGCCGGCATCACGCGCGTGACCGATCTGGGCTGCGGCATCGGCGGCGACAGTCTGGCGTTCGCGGCGGCCGGGCTCGCCATAACGGCCGTGGATGCCGATGAGGTCACCGCGGCGATCGCCTCCTACAATCTGGCCCCCTTCGGGGCGACGGTGCGGCAGGGGCTGGCCGAGGACGCCGTCCCCAACGATGGCGCTGTGTGGCTCGACCCCGCCCGCCGTACGGCCGGTCATGCCGAGACGCGGCGCACAGCAGCATCCGATTGGTCGCCGTCCTTGGCGTGGTGCCTCGAGGTCGCCCGCGCCCACCCGACCGGCATCAAGCTCGGGCCGGGACTGGATCGCGATCTCATCCCCGACGATGTCGAGGCGCAGTGGGTCAGCGCCGACGGCAGCGTCGTCGAGCTGGTGCTGTGGAGCGGCGCGCTGGCGCGCGAGGGCATCCGACGTTCCGCGCTCATCGTGCGCGACGGTGAGACGCACGAACTCACCGCCCCCGCGGATGCCGACGACGCACCCCTGCGCGAGCTGGGCGCGTTCGTGCACGAGCCCGACGGCGCGGTGATCCGCGCCCGCCTGATCGGCGAGGCCGGGCGGATGCTGCAGGCCGGCATGCTCGACGAGAAGATCGCGTACCTCACCGGCGATGCCGCACTGACGAGCCCGTTCGTGCAGTCGTTCCGGGTGCGCGAGACGATGCCCGCCCACGTGAAGGCGATCAACGCGGTGCTGCGCGCGAACGATATCGGGCGTCTGGAGATCAAGAAGCGCGGCATGGACGTCGACCCGGCGGTCTTCCGCAAGAAGCTGTCTCTGAAGGGCTCGCAGGCGGCGACGCTGATCCTCACCCGCACGGGAGCAGGTCGCGTGGCGATCCTCGCCGACCGGGTGTGAGCGGCTGATCAGTCGATGATGTCGCCGGTGGTGTCGTCGATCGTCGCCTCGGCTGCATCGCGGATGACCGTCAGCACGGGCCCGCGGGGGTCGGTCATCAGCACACTGTAGGTCGCATGGGGCATGACCAGGCCCAGTGGCTCGGTCGCGGTCGGTTGCCCGCAGGCCTCGGCGATCAGCTCGTCCGCTGTCGCGACAAGAATGCAGGCGCGGTCGGACTGATGCAGCCAGATGGGCGTGTCGCCGTCGTAGCCCATGACCTGGAGCACCTGACCGTCGTAGCCCGCCGCATCGAGGAACTCGGCGATCGGCAGCTCGGTCTCGGAATACACCGAGCGCCAGTCCCACGTTGCACTCTGGTACTGCATGAGCACGGTCAATTCGCCGCGCACATCGCGCCCCAGCGACGCCCACAGGTTGAGATGCTCGCCGTCCCTCTTGACCGTAGTCACGGCGTGCAGGCCCAGTCCCGTGTCGGAGCCCTCCGCGCTCACCGGCTCGCAGGTGGGAACCGTGCGCTCACCGACGGTGAGCACCAGGCACTCGAGCGTCTCCTCCTGACGCGTGGCGTACCAGGCATCGGCGCCGAGCTCCGCGCCCAACAGCTGTATCGATCCATCGTCATAGTCGCCGCTGCCCCGCAGCTGCGCCCAACTCTCGCGCTGAGCGTCGGTCATCGGCACGGGGTCGCCCCGCCCGAATACGAGCCAGCCTCCGCCGAACCCGAGCACCAGCGCGGCCAGGATCGCCAGGGGCGCCAGCCAGCGCCGGCGCGTTGCGCCGGACGCCGGGTCTTCGGACGCCGGGTCGTCGGATGCCACAGACTCGGATGCTGCAGACTCATCGAAAAGAGTGTGCTGACCCTGCACAACGGGCTCTGGAGCCGTGTCCTCGGGCGCCGCGCTCTCCGACACCGGTGCTTGCTCAGCCACCGGCTCTTGCTCGACCACGGGCTCTTGCTGGGGCACGGGTTCCCGCCGGCTCAGCACCTGCAGTTCGTGAGCTTCAGCATCCGTCAGTCCACCGCCGGGAGCGTAGGCCCGGCGTTCCAGCTCACGTCGTCGTGCGCTGTGCGGCATTGCTCACCCCATCATCTCGAACTGCATCGTGGCCCAGATCAGCCACCCTGCGCTGAACAGCGTCGCGCAGCACCCCAGCACGAGCGCCCAGACCGCCACGCCGCGGGTCTCGACCGGGCTGCGCAGCGACATGATCGACGCGATCACGGCAACGATCGCCACCGGAATCCCCCAGCCGACGAACATCGACGTCGCCAGCGCGACGATCGCGGCGAACAGCGCCCAGGGCGCCAACCGTCCGTCATCGGCGGGTTCCGGAGTCCATTCACGCGGCGTGAACTCGTCGGCCTCGGGCGCCGTGAATCGGGTCGCATCGGTGGGCACCGGCCCGGTCGGCAGTTCGCCGTACCCCTTCGACGCACCGGGCAACGAGGCCGCCCCCTCGGGTCTGACGACCTCGGGTGTCGGCCCCTCGATGCGCGGCTCGGTCATGCCGGACTCACCTGGATCTCGGTCACCGGCAGAGTCGAGTCGGCGCCGAACGCCAGAGTCGACGGGCGGCGACCGCTGGAGATCAGCTCGGCTGCCAGCCCCGCGATCATGGCGCCGTTGTCGGTGCACAGCGACAGCGGTGGGATGCGCACGGCCACGCCGGCCGCCGCCGCGCGTTCGAGTGCCACATCGCGTAGACGCCGGTTCGCGATCACGCCGCCGCCGAGCAGCAGCCGGGGCACCCCGCGGTCCTCGCACGCGGCGAGCGCCTTGGTGACGAGCACGTCGACGACCGCCTCGCGGAAGCTCGCGGCGACGTCGGCGAGCGGCACGTCGTCGCCGTTCGCCTCGGCTCGCTCCACCCAGCGCGCCACGGCGGTCTTCAGACCCGAGAACGAGAAGTCGTAGCGGTGCTTCGCCATGTCAGATGCCTTCGACAGGCCGCGCGGAAAGCGGATCGCCTTGGGGTCGCCGTCGGCAGCGACCCGGTCGATGTGGGGTCCGCCCGGGTATGGCAGTCCGAGCAGGCGGGCAACCTTGTCGAAAGCCTCGCCCGCGGCGTCATCGACGGTCTCGCCGAGCAGCTCGACGTCGGTGGTGAGGTCGCGCACGTGCAGCAGCGAGGTGTGCCCGCCCGAGACGAGCAGCGCGATCGTCGGATACTCCAGCGGCGCCGACTCATCGGCACCATCGTGCAGGATGTCCGCCGCGATGTGCCCCACCAGGTGATTCACGGCGTACAGCGGCTTGTCGAGCGAGACGGCCAGTCCCTTCGCGGCGCCGACGCCGACCATGAGCGCACCGGCCAGTCCGGGCCCACTGGTCACGGCCACGGCATCGAGGTCTTCCAGACGCACCTGGGCCTCGGCGAGCGCGCGGTCGATCGACGGTTGCAGTGCCTCCAGGTGGGCGCGCGCAGCGACCTCGGGCACCACACCGCCATATCGGGCATGCTCGTCCATGCTCGACGCGATCGTGTTCGACAGCAGGCGGCGTCCGCGAACGATACCGATGCCGGTCTCATCACAGCTGGTCTCGATGCCCAGCACCAGGGGCTCAGTGGTCATGCGGTGGCCTCCTCAACCCTCGCCCACCGGCGCAGATCGAGCCGCATCACGACGGCATCCACGTCGTCGGGCTGGTAGTAGCGCGGGCGGCGCCCCAGTTCGGCGAAGCCCTCCGACAGGTACAGGCCCATTGCGACAGGGTTGTCGGCCCGCACCTCCAGGAACACCTCTTTCGCGCCGCGCTCGACGGCCTCGTCCAGCAGGGCGCGCAGCAGCATCCGCCCCCGGCCCTGCCCGCGCACCTCAGCGTCGAGCGCGATGGTCTGAATGTCGGCATCTGTCCCACCCGGCAGGGCGCGCAGCCCGCCGTAGCCGACGATGCGGCCGTCCTGCTCGTCGACGAGGTAGTGGTTGTGAGCACTGGCGATCTCGGTGCCCATGGTCTGTTCGCTCCACGCGTCGGTGGGAAAGTTGCGGCGCTCCAGCGCCATGACGGCGTCGAGATCAGCGAGTGTGGCGAGGCGCAGAGTCATGCGCCCACCCGCTTCGGTGCGCCCGGCTGCACCACGTCGGGTGAGCGCAGGTAAAGCGGTTCGGCGTCGGCGAGCAGGCGGCCCGCAGCGAGAGCGCGGGCACCGACCGTGGCAAGAGCGGATGCCGACAGCACCTCGGTCACCTGTTCACCGTCGCGCTTTCGCAGATGGGCGGGTTCGACCAGGCGCGGGATGCCATCAGCATCCACCCCGTCGAAAACGCTCACCGCGATCTCGCGTCGCCGCGCATCGGTGATCACGGTGATCGGACCGGTCGCGCCGTCGTCAAGCGCGGCCTGTGCGATGGCGAAGTGGCTGGGCACGGGAATCACCTCGATGCCGCGGCCGAGCGCGAAGGCGCGGGCCGCGGCAATGCCGATGCGCAGCCCCGTGAAGGGTCCTGGCCCCATGCCGGCGACGACATGCGTGATGCCGGGGCGGGTGACCTCGGCCATCAGGTCGCCGATCACCTCGGCGTGCCCGAGCGGGTCGGTGGTGGCCGACGCGGCGAGCGTGCGCCCGTCAGCATCGATCACGGCGACGGCCGTGCCGAGAGAAGTATCGACGGCGAGGATCACTCCTCCAGATTAGTCGCCCCGCCTGGGGCGTCTCCGCAGAGAGTGCCGCTCAGTCGATCGGGTGGGTGATCGTCACGAAGCGGGGCGCGTCGGCGTCGAGGTCCTCGTCGGCGACGTCGGCTCCACCGACGGGGCGTTCGATCTCGATGTCCCACCACGTGTCGGCGACGGCGGATGCCATCCCGCGCCCCCACTCGATGACGACGACCGAACGCGCGAAGTCGATGTCGAGGTCGTCGAGCTCGGCGGCGGATGCCAGCCGGTAGGCGTCGACGTGCACCAGCGGCGCGCCCTCGACGAGCGACGGGTGGGTGCGGGCGAGCACGAAAGTGGGGCTCTGCACGGGCCCGCGCACGCCGAGGCCGTCGGCCAGGCCGCGGGTGAAGGTGGTCTTGCCGGCGCCGAGCGGGCCGGTCAGCACGATCAGGTCACCGGCCTGCAGCTGCTCGCCGATGCGGAAACCGAGGTTCTCCATGGCATCCGATGTGGCGATCTCGTGCCGACCGAGAAAGGCGGGGTCGATGCTCATGACGCGCTCCGGCGGGGCACCCGCGCGCCGATGCGGGTGACGATCTCGTAGTTGATGGTGCCGGCGGCATCGGCCCAGTCGGTGGCGCTCGGCTGCCCGAGCGTCGGGTCACCGAAGACGATCACCTCGTCGCCCACCGATACCGGCTGATCGCCGACATCGACGACGAACTGGTCCATCGCGATGCGCCCCGCAACAGTATGCGGGCGCCCACCGATCAGCACGGGTCCGGCGCCCGAGGCTTGGCGCGGAATGCCGTCGGCGTAGCCGAGTGGCACGAGAGCGAGGGTGGTCTCGTTCTCGCAGCGGTAGGCGTAGTCGTACGAGACTCCGGCGCCGGCAGAGACGCGGCGCACCGCGGCGACCGATGCCCGCAGCGTCATGGCAGGACGCAGGCCCAGATCCGACGAGCTTCGGTCGGCGAACGGCGACAGCCCGTACAGACCGATGCCGATGCGCACGGCGTCCAGGCGCGCCTCGGGGATGTCGATGGCACCGGCCGTGGCAGCGAGGTGACGGAACTCGGGGCGGATGCCGACCGACTCGGCCTGCGCGATCACGTCCTGATAGCGGGCGAGCTGAGCGAGATCGTCGTCCCGGCTGGTGCCGGAGAGGTGGCTGAAGATGCCGACGATGCGGATGCGGCCGATGCGTTCCAGCCGGGCGGCTTCCGCGAGCACATGCTCGAGAGCGTGGGTCGCGATGCCGTTGCGTGAGAGCCCGGTATCGACCTTGAGGTGCACGGATGCCGGCGGCCGGCCGACCTCGGATGCCGCGACGAGTTGATCCATCGACGACACGCCGATCTCGATGCCGGCCTCGACGGCGTCGTCGAACCGGCGGCCGGGCTCATGCAGCCAGGCCATCAGCGGTGCCGTGATGCCGGCGCGGCGAAGCGCGAAGGACTCGTCGAGGGTGGCCGTGCCCAGGCGGGTGGCACCGCCCGCCAGTGCGGCCGTCGCAACCGCCGGCGCACCATGACCATACGCATCGGCCTTGACGATGCCGAACACCTCGACACCCGTCAGCGCGCGCAAGTGTCGCACGTTGTCGGCGATGGCGTCGAGGCTGATCGTCGCTTCGCGGAAGGGGTTCATCGGGTTGCTCCCGTCATCGTGCGTCCGGTCGGGGTCTGTGTCTTGTGCTGGTGCCGGTGCTGGGTCGGCGCCGTCTCGCCCCGTTGCCTTCGCCGAGACCCCCAGTTGTCGCCCAGACCCCCACCTGCGGGCGCCCACACGTGGGGGTGTCGACGCGAAGTAGGGGTGTCGGCGAGAGGATGCCGGTTCATCGGGCGTCCGTCCGCTCGGCGATGACGTACGCGGCGGCAAGGCCCGCGTCGTGCGTCATGGTCAGGTGCAGGGCGGTGATGCCGCGCTCGGCGACGACGGCAGCCGTCGAACCGCTGAGGACGAAGTGCGGGCGCCCGGAAGGTTCGGAGGCGATCTCGATCTCGGTCCAGTACACACCGTCGCTACCGCCGAGAGCCTTGATCAGCGCTTCCTTCGCGGCATAGCGCGCAGCGAGCGAGCGCAGCTTGAGCTGCTGCTCGGCCGGAGTGAACAGGCGCTCCAGCAGGCGGGGCGTGCGAGTGACCGAACGCTCGAACCGCGCGATGTCCACGAGGTCGATGCCGGTACCGATGATCACCCGATCAGCCTACTCGGGGCGCGGAGCCGGGTGAGAAGCGCGGATGCCCGGCGAAGAACGCGGATGCCCGAGTGAAAAACCGAATGCCGGGCGCGGCCGCCACCCCTCGTAGCATCCGCACCCGGCATCCGGGATCTTGCGCCGGTCAGGCTCCGGCGAGTTCTTTGCGCACCTCGTCGCGCAGGCGTCCGAGGTTCTCGGGCTCGGGCGCCGCGTTCAGCAGGCGCTTGGTGTAGTCGTGCTGCGGGTTGAGGATGACCTCGTCGCTGGGCCCACGTTCGACGACGTCTCCGCGGTAGAGCACCATGATCTCGTCGCTGAAGTGGCGGGCCGTGGCCAGATCATGGGTGATGTACAGCACTCCGAGGTCGTCTTCGCGTTGCAGATCGGCCAGCAGGTTCAGCACACCGAGACGGATCGACACATCGAGCATCGACACCGGCTCGTCGGCGACGATGAACCGGGCGCTGGGCGCGAGAGCGCGGGCGATGGCGACGCGCTGACGCTGACCACCCGAGAGCTCGTGCGGACGCCGGTCGGCGAAGCTCTCGGCCGGGCTCAGGCGCACGCGCTCGAGCAACTCCAGCACACGCGCGCGCACCTGGTCGCGGCTCAGCTCGGGGTGGTGGATGCGCAGCGGACGCGCGAGGTGATGCCCGATCGAGTGGTACGGGTTCAGCGACGCGAACGGGTCCTGGAAGACCATCTGCACGTCGGAGCGGTAGCGGGCGACATCGCGTCCACCGGTTCCGGTCTCGCGGCCGTTCAGCAGGATCTTGCCCGACGTGGGCGTCTCGAGCTTCATCAGCATCCGCGCGATCGTGGACTTGCCCGACCCCGACTCGCCCACCAGCGCGATCGTCTTACCCGCCTCGAGCGTGAACGACACGTCGTTGACGGCCTTCAGCTGGCGGGTGCGCAGGCCCGAGCGCAAAGTGAAGACCTTGTTCAGGTCGCGGGCTTCGAGAGTGGCCGGAGTGCTCATCGCACCTGCTCCTGACTGGGTCGGCTGCCATGGCGCACGAAGTCGCCGCGCTCGCCCCGCAGACTCGGGAAGCTGGAGAGCAGCTTCTTGGTGTACTCGTGCTGGGGGTTGCGGTAGATCTCCTCCGCGCTGCCCTGCTCGACGATCTTTCCCTGCAGCATCACCGCGATGCGGTCGCTGATCTCGATCAGCATCGGCAGGTCGTGGGTGATGAAGATCACCGCGAACCCGAGCTTCTCGCGCAGGCGCATGATCTCGCGGATGATGTCGCGCTGCACGACCACGTCGAGCGCAGTGGTCGGCTCGTCCATGATCATGACCTGCGGGTCGAGCGCGAGCGCCATCGCGATCATCATGCGCTGGCGCATGCCACCCGACAGCTCGTGCGGAAAGCTGGTGAGCCGGTCGGGATCGACGCCCACCAGGGTGAGCAGCTCTTCGGCGCGGCGCTTCTTCTCGGCGCGCGAAGTGCCGGGACGGTGCGTGTCGAAGATGTCGTAGATCTGCGCCTTGACGCTGATCACCGGGTTGAGCGAGTTCATCGCCCCCTGGAACACCATCGAGATCTTGTCCCAGCGGAACGCGCGCAGCTGCTCGTTTCCGAGCGAGACCACGTCGATGTCCTCGCCGCTGCGGTCGTGGAAGACGATCTCGCCCGACTCCATCAGGGCCGGTGCCTTGAGCAGGCGGTTCAGTCCGTATGCGAGTGTCGTCTTGCCGCAGCCGGACTCGCCGGCAAGGCCCAGGATCTCGCCACGGTGCAGGGTGAGCGACACGTCGCGCACAGCCTTCACAGGTGGGTCGACCTCGTACTCGATCGAGACGTTGCGTGCGGTCAGCACGGGTTCGAGCGCTGTCGCGGTCATGCCGATGCCCCCTTCGTCTTGGCAGCCTTGCGAACGCTGCGGGCGGCCTGCGGCGCGTTGCGCAGCTTGGGGTTGATGACCTCGTCGATCGAGAAGTTGATCAGCGCGAGGCCGGCGCCGAGCCCGGCGATCATGACCCCCGGTGGGACGAACCACCACCAGGCGCCGCGACTGAGCGCCTGACCGGACTGCGCATCGTTGAGGATCGTGCCCCACGTGATAGACGAGTTGGGTCCGAGCCCGAGGTACGACAGCCCTGCCTCGTTGAGGATGGCGAAGATGATCGCGAACAGGAACTGAGCCGTCAGCAGCGGCAGCAGGTTGGGCATGAGCTCGACGAGGATCGTGCGCCACGACTTCTCACCGGCGACCTTCGCGGCGTAGACATAGTCGCGCGAGCGCAGCGAGCGCGCCTGCAGGCGCAGCACGTAGGCGGCGCCGGCCCAGGAGGTGATGCCGAGGATGACGGCGACGAGCTGCCAGCTGCGGTTCGAGACGAACGAGGCGATGACCATCACCAGCGGCAGGCCGGGGATGACGATCATGACGTTGGTGATCAGGGCGAGGGCGTCTTCACGCCAGCCGGCGAGGTAACCGGCCAGCACACCGAAGATCAGTGACAACACGATGGCGATGCCACCGGCGAGAACGCCTACCAGCAGCGAGCCGCGGGCGCCGGTGGCCAGCTGCGAGAACATGTCGTTGCCGAGCTTGGTGGTGCCCAGCCAGTGCTCTGCGGACGGCGGCTGCATGGACTCGTTGCCGGTGAAGGTCGGATCCTGAGCGAACATCGGCGCGATGACCGCGAACAGCGTGATGCCGAGCACGAGCGCGAGGCCCGTGACGAACTTGGCCGAGCGCAACGGGGATCCGCTGCGCACACGGCGGATGCGCGAGGTGGCGAGCGCGGTCGTGCTGGCCGGGCCGGTGGTCGGCGCGTCGACGGTGCTCTCCTGCGCTTGGGCGGGTGCGATCTTGGTTTCAGACATTCTGGCGAGCCCTCGGGTCGATGAACCCGTACACCAGGTCCATGAAGAAGTTGGCGCCGAGCACGGCGATCGTGATGACGAGGAACAGCCCCTGCATGAGGGCGTAATCGTTCATGGTGACCGCCTGGAACATCAGCTTTCCGACACCCGGGTAGGTGAACACCTGCTCCATGACGATGGAGCCGGCGACGACGAAGCCGAGCGTGATCGAGAAGCCTGAGATCGACGGGATGGCCGCGTTACGCGCGGCGTAGGTGGTCATGACGCGACGCGGATGCAGTCCCTTGGCCTCAGCGGTGAGGACGTAGTCCTCGGCGAGGGTCGACACCATCATGTTGCGCATGCCGAACAGCCAGCCGCCGACCGAGCTGATCACGATCGTCAGCGCCGGCAGGATGGCATGTCGAACAGCATCCGCGAAGAACGCCCAACTCGCCTCTGGTCCGAACGGGAACTCGAAGACGTCGTACCCGCCGAAGATGGGGAACCATCCCAGCGTCACGGCGAAGACGAACACCAGCACCAGTGCCATCCAGAAGTACGGAATGGACTGCAGCACAGTGGTGGCCGGGATGAGGTGGTCGACCCAGGTGCCGCGCTTCCAGCCGGCGAAGGCGCCGAGGCCGACACCGAGGATGAACGAGATGAGCGTGGCGGTGCCGACGAGGATCAGCGTCCACGGCAGCGCCTCGGCGATGAGTTCGGCGACGGGCTTGGGGAAGTCCGTGACCGAGACGCCGAGGTCGCCGCGGAACATCTGGCCCCAGTACTGGAAGTACTGCTGCCAGAGGGGGATGTCTTCGCTTCCGAGCAGCAGCTGGATGTTGCGGATGGTGGTCTCGGAGACCTCACCGCCGGCTCGCTGCATCTTGGCGATCATGATGTCTGCCGGGTTCCCCGGCATGAGCCGGGGAAGCAGGAAGTTGAGTGAGATCGCGGCCCACAGCGTGAACGCGTAGAACCCGATCCTTCGTGCATAGAACTTCATCTACCTGGACTTCCTACTTCCCCGACTGGACATCATGTGGTCTTTACCGGCCTCAGCCGACCGGCTCGAGCTGCTGCAGGATGTAGCCGGTGGCGATCGAACCCCACGAGGGCGGGAACGCGTACAGGTCGTCCTCGGTGGGCCAGCCGGTGAAGTCCTTCGAGTTGTAGAAGGTCTGGGTGGCGTTGATCACCAGCGGAATGTAGGGAACGTCGTTGACGATCTCTTCCTGGATGGTGCCATACAGCTCCTGCTTGGTGGCTTCATCGTTGGTGCTGGTCGCCGCCAGGATCGCCTCGTCGACGATCGGGTTGCTGTAGCGGCTGAAGTTCCAGCGCCCCGGGGGCACCTCTTCGCCGACCACCGAGGTGGACTCGACGAGCTCACCGCCGAACCAGTCGCGGTAGATCTGGAACGGGTCGGCCACCGAGGTGCCGATGGAGCCACCGACGATCAGCTCGTACTGGCCGCTCTGACGGGCATCCGAGAACTCCTGCCACTGCACGGTCGAGACGTTGATCTTGATGCCAGCGGCCTTGGCCTGCTCACCGATCAGCTTGGCGGCGTCGTTGAAGTCGGTCCAGCCGTCGACCGAGGTCAGGCTGAGCTCGAGCGTCTTGCCGTCCTTGGCGTAGAAACCGTCCGAGCCCTTGGCGTAGCCGGCCGCCTCGAGGATCTCACCGGCCGCAGCGGCGTCGGCCTCTTGCGGGCTGAGCTGGTTGGCGGGGTCTGCAACCCACTTCTCGTCACGCGGCAGGAGCGCGTAGGTGGGCGAGATGTCGCCGGTCAGGCCGACGAACGCCTTCTCCTTGATGGTGCCGCGGTCGACGGCGACGTTCAGCGCCTGGCGGACGGCGACGTCGGTCTGCGCACCGGCGCAACCGAGGTCGGCATTCGAGCACGTGTAGAGCACCACCGGGTCTTGCGGGGTGTTCAGCCACTCGATCTTGCCGTTGCTGGTAACCGAGTCGGGGTTCGGGATGAACATGCCGGCCCAGTCGAGCTTGCCGGCGGCGAGCAGGTCCTGTGCGGTCTGGTTGTTGTCGACACCGACGTACTGCACGGTCTTGACACCGAGCTCGTCCGCGTCGCGGAAGTTCTCGTTGGCGACCAGCATGTACGACTCGCTGTTGGTGGTCTTCACCACGTACGGGCCGGATCCGACGGGCTCTTCGTTGGCGAAGTTCGCGAAATCGTCGACCTCGCTCCAGATGTGCGCGGGCAGGATGTAGGTCGAACCGAGGCGCTGGAACTCGGTGGTGTACTGCGCCGATGCGTAGGTCAGCACGACGGTGGTGTCGTCCGTGGCCTCGGCCGAGGTCAGTCCGTTGCCGGTGGGGTTGTTGGCCTCGTAGTTGAACGAGAAGGCGACGTCTTCTGCCGTCAGCGGCTCACCGTCCGACCATTTCAGGCCGCTCTTGACCTTGATGGTGATCTGCGTGCCGTCTTCGTTGTACTCGTACGACTCGCCGATCAGGCCGACCGGCTCGGTGTCGGCGGTCTTGTTGAAGAAGAACAGCGGTTCGTAGATCGGACCAAGGGCGCCGTGCAGGACGGTGGGCGCGAACGGGTTGTAGTTCGCGGTGATGGGCGTCTGGCTACCTGCCCAGACGCGCAGCGGGCGCTCATTCGCCTCTCCCGAGTCACCCGCGTCGGCGGGGGAACAGCCGGTGAGTGCCATGGCGAGGACGGATGCCCCCGCGGCGGTGGTCAACGCGATCTTGCGCGTCTTGGTGCGGATCATTTCAGATTCCTCTCGGTGCTGCATTGCAGGAGGGAGCCCTCCGGGCGGAGGCAAACCCGCGGGATGGGGTTTGTTAGGACAGCAACCTAACAAATAAAGACGAGTGGAGCCACCTGCCCTCCGATAACGATTGGGACTCGGCGACAAAACCCCCGATCGCGCGTCCGCAGGGCGCCCGGCCGGGCGCGTCGAACAGGCGCGAGGGCATGCCGAAGCAGCGCCCTCCGCGTGGGGAGAACGCCGTGGCGGATGCCTGCTACCGGGCGATCACGAGATGCCGAGCTGCGCGGCGAGCACCATCACCGCAGCGCCGTGCAGCACGATGTCGGGCTGAACGGTGCGGTGGATCGTGATGTCGTCGAACACGCCGTCGAGGGTGCGCTCATGCAGCGTCTCGAGCGCAGCGGCGATGAAGACGTCGTCGAGCAGCTCCGCCGGCCCGGACAGGATGATGTCCGACAGATCGAGCGCTGCCACGATGGGGGCGATGCCGATCGCCAGGCGCGCTCCGGCATCCCGCAGAATCTCCTCGCGTGAGGCGGGGTCGTCGGCGATCGCCGAGCGCAGGCGCACGACATTGACCCAGGCTTCCAGGCATCCGTCCCTGCCGCACACGCACCGCGGCCCCCCGTCGGTTCCGACGACGACGTGACCGATCTCGCCCGCCGCGAAGCGGCTGCCGGTCAGGGGTTGGCCGCCGGTGATCAGCCCCGCGCCGACGCCTCGTCCGACCTTGATGAGCATGAAGTCACTGCGGTCGCCGCCGAAGGTGTACTCGGCGAGCACGGCCGCATTGGCGTCGTTGCCGACGATGACGGGCAGATCGAGTTCGTCGCGGGTGCGGTCGCGCAGCGGCATCCCCTGCCACCCCAGGTTGGGCGAGCTGAGGACGACACCGTCGGCGCTGACGACTCCCTGGGTGCCGATGCCGACGCCGAGAATGGGGCGATCGGATGCTGCGATCATGCGCCTGGCAAGCTCGAGCATCCCGGCGAATCCGGCTTCGCCGTCATCTCCCGGCGGACGGTCGATCGTGTCTCGCGCGATGACCTCGCCGTCGAGGTTCATGACCGCACCTTCGAACCGTGACGGACCGGAGAGGTCGATGCCGATGATCTGATGCCCGCCACGGTCGATGTCGATCAACGTCGCGGGTTTGCCGGGCCCAGACGACTCTCGGGTGCCCTTCTCTTTGACGATCTCGTCAGCGATGAGCTCAGAGACGAGGTCGGAGATCGTGACCCTGGTCAGCCCGGTCTCACGGGCGAGGTCGGCGCGACTGAGCTCGCCCGCGTGGTACAGCGTCTGCAGCACGAGGGCGCGATTGTGCGCGCGGGCGTATTCGGGCAGCAGCTTGACCCGGGAGCGCAACTCACGCGAGGGCCCGAAGGCACTGCCGAAGCGATCACCACGGGTGTCGTGGGGTCTGTTCATCTCACACCTTTGTTAGCAACCCTTACGAACAAAAAGCGTACAGCGCTTAGGGCGACACTACCGCGCGCCGCGCACGCTCTCTCCCCCACCTCGCCCTACGTACGTTTGCCAGGAGTTCGTACGGATGCAGGCGAAACCACCGGCGTGTCCCCCGGCAGACGTACACACTCCCGCCAAACGTACGGTGCACAGTCGCTGTCCCCAGTCACTAGCGTCACCCGAGTTCTCCCCGGGCGCTGCGATCGAGCATCCGAAAAGCCACACGAACCTGCAGGCTGACCGCATGCCCGCTCCGACTGCCATCACCGCCCGTGAACTCGTCAATCGGTTCGGGGCGCTCGCGCGCGGGCGCCAGCTCACCGCGTTCGGATTCACTCGCCGCGATCTTGCGGATGCTGTCGCGCGTGGCGAGATATCCAGGATCCGCCGCGGCGTGTTCGCGACCGATGCTCTATCACCGCAGGTGCGCACAGCCGCGAGCCACGGCGGCGCGCTCACGTGCGCGGGTGCGTTGCGCCTCCACGGCATCTGGACACTTCGAGACGACGCCGTTGCGCACGTGTGGATGGGTGCGGCGGGACGGGAGCACCACGTCGGATGCTCGTGCGTCGCCCACTTCCGTCCGGGCCACATGGCGCTCGGCGTCGCCGACGTGGAGCACGCTCTGGTGCATGCATTCCATTGCTACGGAGAGGAGTTCTTCTTCTGTGCATTCGAGTCGGCGTGGAACAAGAGGCTCCTCTCGCCGAGTGCACGGGCGCGGGTCCGTGCGGCACTCCCCCGCGCGGCGCACTGGCTCGTCGACTTCGCTCACGACGGCGCGCAAAGCGGGCTGGAGTCGCTGGTGCGCCTGCGGTTGCATCTGCTCGGCATCGCGGTGCAGACCCAGGTCGTCCTGTCGGGCGTCGGCAAGGTCGACATCGTCGTCGCAGGACGGCTGATCATCGAAACGGACGGCCGCGCGAATCACGAGGCCGAAGACAAGATGCACAGGGATCGGGTTCGGGATGCTGCAGCATCCGCCCTGGGGTACGAGACCCTGCGCTTCGACTACGACCAGATCATCAAGCACTGGCCATCCGTGCTGTCCGCGATCCTCGCCGCGCTACGACGCAACCAGGACTGACTAATGCCCCGAACGCCCCGATAGCCCCGTACGTTTGGCGGGAAATCGTACGGATGCAAGTGAAACTACCGCCGACTCCCCCGCCAAACGTACAAACTCCCGCCAAACGTACAGCGGGACGCCCCTCACTCGACGGTGACGGACTTCGCCAGGTTCCTCGGCTGGTCGACGTCGAGGCCCTTCGCGGTGGCGAGCGCCATGGCGAAGATCTGCAGCGGCACGACGGCCAGCAGCGGCTCGAGCATCGGCGAAGCGAGCGGAATGCGGATGACCTCGTCGGCGTACGGCAGCACGGCGGCGTCGCCCTCTTCTGCGATGACGATCACGCGGGCACCGCGGGCGCGGATCTCCTGGATGTTCGAGACGACCTTCGAGTGGATCAGCGCCGAGTGGCGCGGCGACGGCACGAGCACGAACACGGGCTGGCCGGGCTCGATCAGGGCGATCGGGCCGTGCTTGAGCTCACCGGCCGCGAAGCCCTCGGCGTGGATGTACGAGATCTCCTTGAGCTTGAGCGCACCTTCGAGGGCGATCGGGTAACCGACGTGTCGTCCGAGGAACAGCACCGAGCGGGTATCGGCCATCCAGCCCGCGAGCTGGGTGACGTGCTCGGTCTCTTCAGCGAGCACGTGCGCCACGTGTCCGGGCAGCTCCTGCAGTTCGGCGACGACATCCGAGGCAGAGGCGGGAAGAACCCCGCGCACGCGCCCCATGTGCAGGCCGAGCAGCAGCAGTGCGGTGATCTGCGCCGAGAATGCCTTGGTCGAGGCGACAGCGACCTCGGGTCCGGCGTGGGTGTAGACGACGGCATCCGATTCGCGCGGGATCGTCGCGCCTTGCGTGTTGCAGACCGACAGCGTGCGCGCCCCGCGCTCGCGCGCGTACTTCACGGCCATCAGGGTGTCCATGGTCTCGCCCGACTGGCTGATCGACACGACGAGGGTGTCCTCGCCGATCACCGGGTCGCGGTAGCGGAACTCGTGGGCGAGTTCGACGTCGACGGGCACGCGCGCCCACTGCTCGATGGCGTACTTTCCGACGAGCGCAGCGTAGGACGCGGTGCCGCAGGCGGTGATGATGATGCGGCGGATGCCGGTGAACAGGGCGTCCAGTCCGTCGAGCTCGGGGATGACGACCTCGCCGTCGGCGATGCGTCCGCGGATGGTGTTAGCGACGGCATCGGGCTGCTCGGCGACTTCCTTGGCCATGAACGACGGCCAGCCGCCCTTCTCGGCGGCGGCGGCGTCCCACGAGACTTCGAACGGCTGCGCCTCCACCGGGTTGCCATCGAAGTCGGTGACGGTCACCTCGGACGGAGTGATCGCGACGATCTGGTCTTGCCCGATCGCGAGTGCGTTGCGGGTGTGCTCGACGAAGGCGGCGACGTCGGAACCGAGGAAGTTCTCGCCGTCTCCGAGGCCGATCACCAGCGGCGAGTTGCGACGCGCTCCGACGACGAGGCCGGGCTGGTCCTCGTGCATGGCGAGCAGGGTGAACGCGCCTTCGAGGCGGTTGACGACGTTGCGGAACGCGGATTCCAGGTTCTCGGATGCCCGGTACTCGCGCCCGAGCAGTGCGGCGGCGACCTCGGTGTCGGTCTCGCTGCGGAAGGTGACGCCTTCGGCTTCGAGCTCGGCGCGCAGTGCGGCGAAGTTCTCGATGATGCCGTTGTGGATGACAGCGAGCTTGTCGTTGTCAGAGAGGTGCGGGTGGGCGTTGAGGTCGGTGGGTCCGCCGTGGGTGGCCCACCGGGTGTGCCCGATGCCGGTGCTGCCATCGGGAAGGGCGCTATCGGCGAGCGAGTCGCGCAGCGCCGAGAGCTTACCGGCCTTCTTGCGCATGCCGAGTTCGCCCCGCTCGTCGATCACGGCGATTCCTGCCGAGTCGTAGCCGCGGTACTCGAGTCGCGAGAGCCCTGAGAGAAGGATGTCCTGGCTGGGCCGCAGGCCGACGTATCCGACGATTCCACACATGGACTACAGCGTAAACGTCGCTTTTTGCGAGGGATCCATGCGTAAATGCTGGCGGTCTGCACAAATCGGCGAACGCAGACAGGGTGCCCGCCGTGTGGACACGGCGGGCACCCTGACTGGTGCGGAGCCCGGTGGTCAGCTGTCGACGTGTGCGTCGTGCAGCGCCGCGGGCGGCTCACCCACCGAGATGTCTCCGTCGAGCGGAATAGGAGCGCTCCGCGGCGCGATCGAACGCGCCTGCTGCGTCGGCGGGAGGCACGCGTCATAGCGCAACGCGCCGATGCCGACGTGCTGCGACCGCGCTCTGCCGTCGCGGCCCGCGCGGTACCGCACCGTCACCTGCTGCACCGTGTTGCTCCACGTCAGCGTGACGCGTCCCGCACCACCGCTGATCGGCGTGTCTCCCCAGGCGTCCGCGGTGAACGGCGCGGACGTGGTGCCGTTGCCGACGACGTTGCTGCCGCGCTGGGGCGTGAACCCGGCCGGCGAGACCACGACCTCGTCGACCCAGCTGACGCGCCCACCCGATCGGGACTTGTCGATGTCGTGGATGATGAACGACAGCCCCGTCACGGGCTGGCTCAGCGCGATCGTCATCTCGACCCAATCGCCTCCGTCGAGGTCCTCGACGAGCTGCAGCTCGAGGTATCGCCAGCTTGGGCTGGTCGACGTCGCAGCCACCTTGCCGGTGTCGCCTGGCGTCGAATCCCCGCCGCTGGCGGTGTAGCTGAGGCTCGCGGTGACGCCAGATGGCTCGAACGTCAGCATCGAGGGGCGTGATCCGACCCGCAGGTTGTCGAAGCTCGTGGTCTCGACGCACGAGGCCGCGGCGATCGGAACGGTGGCGGCGACGGCGATGGCCGGCACGCTCCAGGCGACGGCCTTGGCGACGGTTCGGCGGCTGATACCCGTTTCTTGGGCGCGCTCAACGTCATTGTTCATATGTTTCCCCAGTCCGCGTGTGCGGTGGCTCCCCACGAGCTATTCGACACACACGCGATTCCGACCCTAGCGGGATCGACAGCCGGCGTTCAAGACTGAGTCGCTCACACCTTGCGCAGTTGCACGCTCTCGACGGCGTGGTCGGCGCCCTTGCGCAGCACGAGGGTGGCGCGGTGTTTGGTGGGCATGACGTTCTCGACGAGGTTGGGCATGTTGATCTCGTTCCAGTACCCCAATGCCGTGGCGACGGCTTCGTCGTCGGTGAGGTGCGCGAACACGTTGAAGTACGACGAGGGGTTGCTGAAGGCCCCCTTGCGCAGCGCGAGGAACCGGTCGATGTACCAGCGCTCGATGTGTTCGGTGTCGGCGTCGACGAAGATCGAGAAGTCGAACAGATCACTGACGGCGGGATCGTGCGGCGCGGGCGGCGGTTGCAGCACGTTGAGACCTTCGACGATGACGACGTCGGGGCGACGCAGCACGACGTGTGCGTCGGGCACGATGTCGTAGCGCATGTGCGAGTAGAAGGGTGCACGCACCTCGGGGGCGCCGCTCTTGACCTCGGTCAGGAACTGCAGCAGTGCACGTCGGTCGTAGGCCTCGGGGAAGCCCTTGCGGTCCATGATCCCGCGGCGCTCGAGCTCGGCGTTCGGGTACAGGAATCCGTCGGTGGTGACGAGTTCGACGCGGGGGGTGCCGGGCCAGCGGCTCATCAGTTCACGCAGCAGGCGGGCGATGGTCGATTTGCCGACGGCGACCGATCCAGCGACGCCGACGACGAACGGCGTAGTGGTGTCCTCTTCTTGCAGGAAGGCGCTGGTTGCTGCGCCGAGTGCACGGGTCGAGCTGGCGTAGAGACTGAGCAGTCGACTGAGCGGCAGGTACACCTCGCGCACCTCGGTGAGGTCGAGGCGGTCACCGATTCCGCGCAGTTCGACGATCTCAGTCTCGCTGAGCGGCTGGGTGAGCCCTGCGGCCAGGCGCGCCCAGTCAGCTCTGTCTATCTCGCGGTACGGAGACAGGGGCAGGGTCGGGTCTGCGGCGGTCACGCGCTCCATCGTAACGGCGGACGCGCAAGCCCCCGGCGAGTAGTCTCTTTCCGTGCGTTTGGGAATTCTCGACATCGGTTCGAACACGGTGCACCTGCTGGCGGCGGATGCCCGCCCAGGGGGCCGTCCGCAGGCGACGACGAGCGATCGCAGCGTCGTGCGCCTGATGCGCTTTCTGACTTCCGATGGGTCGATCAGCGAAGAAGGTGTTCACGCCCTGGTCTCGGCGGTGCGTCGCGCCCGGCAGGTCGCTGAACAGGAGCGCGTCGAGACGCTGCTGGCGACGGCGACGAGCGCGGTGCGTGAGGCGCGCAACGGCGAGGACGTGATCGCGCGCATCGAGGATGCCCTCGGCCAACCGCTGCAGGTGCTCACCGGCGTCGAAGAGGCCGAGCTGACGTTCCTGGCTGTGCGACGCTGGTTCGGCTGGGATGCCGGGCGCATCCTGCTGCTCGACATCGGCGGTGGGTCGTTCGAGTTCGCCGCCGGCGGCGACGAGGTGCCCGAGGTGGCCGAGTCGGTTCCGCTGGGGGCAGGACGCATGACAGTGGAGTTCATGCCGCAAGATCCTCCGGGGGAGGATGCTGTCGAGCAGCTTCGTGCGCACGCGCGCAGCGTGCTGGCTCCGGTGGTGGCGAAGTTGAGAACGTTGGATGCTCCGGATCACCTGGTCGGTTCGTCCAAGGCGATCCGGTCATTGGCGAACCTCGCGGGACGAGAGGTGTCAGGTCTGGGGTTCGATCGCACGGTGATGTCGCGCTCGGCGCTGAAGTCGTGGATTCCGCGGTTGGCCCGGCTTCCGGCATCCGCCCGCCAGGAGCTTCCGGGCATCACGCCCGACCGCACTTTTCAGATCGTCGCGGCCGCGGTGTGCCTGCACACCGCTATGAAGATGCTGAGCATCGACGAGCTGGAGGTGTCTCCGTGGGCGCTGCGCGAGGGTGTGCTGTTGCGTTACACAGAATCAATGCACCTCGACCGTTCATACTGAGTGCATGACTTCGAGCGATTCCGATTTCGCCCTCGACGCAACGCCGCGTCGTCGGCGTCGCTGGCCGTGGGTGATCGTGTTCGTGCTGGTCGGCGCGCTGCTGGCCGCCGCTGCGACCGCTGGCGTTTACCTGTGGAATCTGAACGCGTCGTTCGAGAAGGCCGAGAAGCTCCCGGCCGCGAAGGTGTTCCCCACGGTGCGTCCGACGGCGGCGAACCCTGAAGCGGTGAACATCCTGATGCTCGGTTCGGATTCGCGCAGCGGCTTGGAGGGCGATCTCGAGGGCATCCGCGGTCAGCGTGCCGACTCGATCCTGCTCGTGCACATCCCCGCGGATCGTTCGGGTGCGCAGGTGATCTCGTTCATGCGAGACAACTGGGTCGAGATCCCGGGGCACGGCGAGCACAAGCTCAACGCGGCACTGGCTCTGGGCGGCGTGCCGCTGCTGATCGAGACGCTCGAGGGCATTATCGACGTGCCGATCGATCACGTGGCGATCACGGATTTCGAGGGGTTCAAGGGACTCACCGAGGCGCTCGATGGTGTCTCGGTGAACAACTCGATCCCGTTCACGTCTGAGGGCTTCACGTTCGAGCGGGGCGTCGTCGATGTGCGCGGTGACGAAGCGTTGGCGTTCGTGCGCGCCCGGTATCCGTTCACGGACGGCGACTATCAGCGGGTGCGCAACCAGCAGTCGTTCATCAAGGGCGTGATCGACAAGATGCTCAGTCGCGAGACGCTGACCGATCCGGGCCGTATCGCCGCGTCGGTGGATGCGATGTCCCCATACCTGACGGTGGATTCCGGACTCGATGTGGCCACGATCGGCGCACTCGGTTTCAGCCTGCGCGGTATCGATCAGGGCGACATCATGTTCATGACGTCGCCGACGCTGGGCACCGGCATGGTGGGCGATCAGTCGATCGTACGGCCCGATTGGGAGGGCCTGGCGGCTCTGTCTGAGGCGCTCAAGAACGACACCGTTCCCGAGTTCGCTGCGGCGGGCTGACCCGCGCGTTAACCAGTTGATCGCGGGCGCAATAGATTCGAAGCCCTGGGGTGTGCGCCCGCGATCGTGGCGCTGGGGGACGCCGTTACTGGGGAGATGCCAGGATATTGCGGCCGCGATCGCCGATGGTACGTCCGAACGGCGAGACTGCAGTGGACTTTCGTCTAGGTCGCTGTCAGGGGCGTGCGCGTCAGGTCACGGGAAGGCGTGCGGAGACGCGCCATTGCTGCCCCTCGGCGCCGGTGGCAAAGTCTCCGCTGGCACCGATCACGCGCTCTGCCATCCGGTTCAGCCCGGTTCCGCTCGAAGGCACATCTTTGCGAGGTGTCTCGGCGAGCGGGCTCAGCATGGTGAGCGAGACGGTGTCGTCGTCCGTCTCGACACGGATGACCACATCGCCGTGACCTGCGTACTTGAGGATGTTCGTGGTCGACTCGCGGACGATACGAGCCAGTACGATCTCGGCCATCCGCGGAATTCGGGCATCATCCGGCGCACCCTCGGTACGCACCGTGTGACCGGCAGCCTCGATCTCGCCTGAGGCCTCGGCGATCGCCGTGGCGAGGTCACCGGAGTGCACTGCGGAACGCGGCCCGTCGTCAGCGAGGTCGATCACGAAGCGAAGGTCGGCCATCGCCTTGCGGGCGGCGATGCGGATCGCATCCTGAGACTCCGCACGTGCGCTCGGGTCGTCGAGCAGCTGGACGTGCAGGGACACGACAGTGAGATGGTGGGCGATGCTGTCATGCAGTTCGCCGGCGATCCACCGTCGCTCGGCGAGGACGGCCTGCCGCTCCTGCTCGGCGCGCTCAGCCAGTTGCTGCTCCAGGCGCTCGCCTCGGGCAGAAGCGAGTCGCAGCGCGAAACCGATGGCGCCGGCGACGGCGGCCACGACAAGATTGATGCCGATGTTCGCTGCCTCATCGGAATCGACGAGGGCGACCACAGCGGCGGCGACAAGAAAGCCAGCGGCGTAGGACAGTACGAGTGCCGTCGCCCCCAGGCGCAACACCAATCCAGCAGCAATCGCTGCGGTGAAGAGCACTGCGGCCTGCTCTCCAGCACCGACCGAGACGACGAATACGAGCCCGAGAACCGCCGTGGCCGTGGCAGGCCACCAGAGGTACAGAATGAATACCGCCGTAGCAGTGAGGCTGAACAGCGAGCCCGCAAGATCCGCGCCCGACGTGACGACAAGGTTGAGGATGTCGATGCCGATCACAACGACGAGGAAGCAGAGCACGACGATCCGCTCGACGGCGGTCAGACGTTCACCTCGGTTCAGCCGCAGGCGACCCTGATCGTCGCGCGATGGCAGGCGGAGGGACATCGCCCCAGTATCGCCCAGGTCGACAACCCTGGCGGATAGACTCATCCGATAGCACCGAAAAGGCGGGCAAGACGCTCCCAGAAGGACATGGAATTCACCTCCACAAGTGAACATTTGGCCAGGTACCTATTGATCCTCTCGGTTGGGCCGAGAGAGCACATCTGTCTCGTGGCCATACTTGATTGCCCAAACGTCTACATCTCTTTCTGACCTTCTGGCAGCCCTATTAGGCTCGAGCCATGCCCGAGATCAGAGTCCTCATCGTCGACGACGACCCGCTGGTGCGCTCCGCGCTGTCGCACTTCGTGTCACGCGATCCCGAGGTCGAGGTCGTGGGCCAAGCCGAGAACGGGCGCGAGGCGATCGCCTTCCTCGAACGCGATCTGCCCGACGTGGTGATGATGGACGTGCAGATGCCCGAGATGAACGGCATCGAGGCGACGACGGTGATCGCCAAGCGCTGGCCCGACGTGCGCATCCTCGCGGTGACCACGCTGGACGGCAGCGAGACGGTGCTTCCGATGCTGAGCGCGGGGGCATCCGGGTACATGCTCAAAGACTCCAGCGCCGAGAACATCCTCGCTGGAGTGCGCGAGGTGCACAGCGGCGCGAGCTCGCTGTCGCCGCGGATCGCCTCACTGCTCGTGCGTCATGTGCGCAGCACGGCACCCTCGAGCGAAGCGGGCGCGCTGGAGAAGTTGACCGAGCGCGAGACCGAGGTGCTGCAACGGCTGTCGCAGGGCATGTCGAACGCCGAGATGGCGCACTCGCTGATCGTGTCTGAGGGGACGGTCAAGGCACACCTGGGGCGCATTATGGCGAAATGGCATGTGCGCGACCGCGTGCAGATACTGGTCGTGGCGGCACGCGCAGGGCTCATCGACTTCCGGTGACACGGCGAAGGGCGTGGCAGGCTGTCGCTAGCCTGTAGCTGTGACTGACACCACGCGTTCGATGCACCCGGTATCGAGCCGAACCGACCTTCCTTCGACTCACGAAGCCCCCGGACGCGCGACTCGGCCATCTCCCCCGAACCCCGAACCCACGATGGCGCTCACCCGGCGCGAACGCCGGCTCCGAGAGGCCACCCCCAGCCCGCCCACGGCAAAACGACCTGTGGGTGAAGCTCCTGTGTCATCGACGTCGCGCTCCGAGTTCTCGCTTGCCTCCGTGTTCTCCGGCGATGCCGAACGGGTGCCGGACGGGCAACCGAACATCCTCACCGTCTGCACCGGCAATATCTGTCGCTCCGCGCTTGCGGAATCCGTGCTCGCGACGCGTGTGGACGACCTGGACCTGCGCGTGCACAGCGCGGGAACGCATGCGCTGGTCGGGCGCGGGATGCCTGCACCTGCTCGCGGCCTCGCTGAACTGGATGGCGTCGCGGCGGAGCGCACCACGTCGCACACGGCGCGCATGCTGACAGAGACGATGCTGCGGGATGCCGATCTGGTGCTGACGATGACGGCGCAGCACAGCGCGCACGCGATGCAGCTCGCGCCGAGCCGCATGCACCGTATCTTCACCGTGCGCGAGTTCGCGCGGCTCGTTGCGACATTGGACGACGAGCAGTTGCGTGACGCCGCGGCCTCCTTCGCCGAAGCCCGGCCACGTCTCAACGCGGTCCTGCAGCATGTCGCGGACCAGCGCGCCACCGCGCCGCGTGCGACGGGTGACGAAGACGTCGTCGACCCGTTCCGCCAGTCGGATGCGGTGTATCGGGAGTCTGCCGAGCAGATGGCGCCGGGGCTCAACGCCGCCGAGCGCGTCCTGCGTGCGGCGCTGGGCTGACCTTCATCGACTCAACGCAGGGTGACCCGCGCGTACCTCAGCAGCGCGGCGAACCCCCGACGCCACCGTAGCGCCCGGTGCTGCCACGCTTCGCGGCGCGTCGGCAGGCGGTCCGGGTCGTTTCGTGGGATGTCCGCGCGCGAGATCCACGCGGCGCGCAGGATCACGGCCGGTTTTCGCGCCAGCGGTGCGGAGCGGACAGCATCGAGCCACGAGACCGTGGCCCCGTCCTCGACGGTTTCCCTGTTGAGCTGCCAGACGCGGCGCTGATGTTCATCGGCATCGGTCTGCCAGCGTTCTCCGAGCTGGTCGTAGAGATCGCGCAGCACCCACTGCGCACACCCCACCCGGGCGACGTCGAAGAATTCCGTCCGTTCCTGGGAACTGAAGTCGTCGCGCAGCCGTTCAACGACGTCTCGCAGCTCCAGCGAATGCCGTTCAGACTTCGAATAGCGCACCGCGTGCAGCGCTGCGATCACCGCGCTGGCGCCCCGCGACGGTACGGCGACGGTGGTGTTGGCGATGATCATCTGCTCCCGGCTCTGCCACAGACGTTCGAAGACCGAAGCATCCGTGGCGAAGAAGCCGGGAAAGCGATGATGCGCGTCGATGTCATTCGGCCAGTCATCACGGATCAACGTGACAGAGTGCTGGCCGGTGAGCGAGGGGACCTCCCTCTCTCGTCGCACGTGCCACCCGCGAAGCGCGAGCAACTCGCAGAGATCATCGCGTCGAGCGGGGTCGACCCACACGTCGGCATCCGCCGCCACACGCGGCACACGCAGCCGGTAGCGGTCGGCGACCAGCCCCTTGATCGACAGCACACGAATGCCGTTCTCCGCCGCGACATGCGCGACCTGTGCGTGAGCGAGCTCGTTCGCCTCGTCGAGCGAGAAGCCCCCCACGGCGGGATCGGCGGCCAACGTCATGGCACCAACAGCCGACTCTCGACCAACCGCGCCACGACGGTCTCGACGTCCTGCCGGATCTCGCTCTCGGTCGTCTCGAAGGCCGAGGCCAGACTCGTCAGCAACGCATCGATACAGATGTCGTCGCGCTCCGCTATCTCGTGCCAGATCGACGCCGCGCTCGCCTCCAGCGCAATCGGGGCCGACGCAGGCTCCGCGAGGTCCAGAACGACCACACGTCCGCCGTTGTGGGTCCATGCCACACTGTCCGCGATGCGCACGCCTGCTCACCCCCGTTCCCGTCGCTTGGTAGCCTAGCGATAGTCGACCGCGCGCCGTGCCGGTTGTCAGTCTCGGACACTCCGCCTCTGCACATGACACATTCGCGCGTAGCTTCGCTCCTGTCGTCGCATCTGGGCCTCAGCGCCCACGATGCGGGTCTGGTGAGCACCCGAAGATTTCGTTCGATCGTCGTCACTCACCATCAGACGCCTCAGGCGCCGTGGCGATGGCCCTCGTCTCCCCCGCCTTCGCCGCATGCGGCCGTCGTCTTCGCCACCGACGGCGCATCGCTGCCGACCGGACCGACAACGACGATCCGCCCCGCGCCGATCGGCTGCGTGCTGCCATCGGATGCCGCCGAGACGGTCTCGTGGACGTCGGGGGCCGAGGCTCTTGTGCTCTGGGTTCCCGAGCTGCTGTTGAGCGAGTTCACGGACGGAATACGGCCTCCGACGACCCCGCTGGTCTCATCGCCGCTCACGGTCGGTTTCCGCACCTTCGCCCATTCTGTGCTCCGCCACAACGACGAAGGTTCTTCGATGTCGCGGTACGCGGTCGAACGACTACTCGCCGAGATGACATTCGGTTCGTTGGTCGAACAGCAGTCCGTCGAAGCAGAGAGACGGCCCAGTTCACTGATCGAGCGGGCACGCACCGTCATTCTGATGCGGCGGGAAGATGCCGGTTTCTCGACGTCGCAGTTGGCTGCCGAGCTGCACGTTTCACCGCGCCAACTGCAGCGAGCGTTTGCCGCCATCGGCGAGACCCCCGGGGATCTGCTGCGCAGAATGCGTGCGGAGCTGGCCGAGTCGATGCTGCGCAACCCGCTGTACGCGAGCCTCACCGTGGATGAGGTCTCACAGTTCTCGGGATTCACCTCGTCGTTGCAGATGCGGCGAGCGCTGCATGCTGCCGGCGTACCGACGCCGACTGAGCTGCGTCGAGCCATGGGTACCCCGAAGACCGTCACCTGAGCACCACCTGCGCGCGATCGCGCTCACCGACGGTTGAGCGCCCCCGCTTCAAGGAGCTGTTCGAGCGCTTCGCCGACCAGGACGCGCACATCGCCGCGGGGAGGCAGACCGTACGCGGCCACGACGTCTTCAGTGATCGCGTCGAGATCCGATCCGGTTGCCGCGGCCTGCCAGATGACGGGCGCGACGCCACCGAGCACCTGAAGCCGATCGCCGACCATGACCACGACGGCGCCGTCCGAGATGATCGCATCGCTGACAGCATCCGTCGTGAACGGCCCCGCCGACGTCTGACGCGGCCATGACCGCCACGTACTGGCATGTGCCGAGGGCTCGAAGACCTCGGGCATCAGAGCGACGACGTCCGAGGCCTCCGCGTAGCGGAGCCGGCGCACGCCGCCGACGGCATCGCACAAGCGCGCGATCCGTTGCAGCGGTTCGGCGTGCGCGCAGAGGTAGCTCATCTGCGTGACGAGTTCCGGTAGAGCCTCGACGAGCGACACCGCTTCGAGCGTCGGTGTCTGGTACTCGTCCGCGCGGTCGAGGATGATCAGTGTGCCAAGCCGCAGTGGGGCGTCCGGCAGGCTGCGCAGCCCTGCCTGCTGGGGTGAGACCTGCTGCTTCGGCGCAGCGTCGCGTACGAGCGAGAGCGGCTTGCGGTATGCCTGGACTCGGTGCTCCGCGTCCACAGCGATGGTCTCGTCCGACACGTAGCCGAAGTGCGTACCGAGCTCGCGGCTCAACGTGGTCTTCCCCCGCCCGGAGGGACCGACGAGCGCCGCGACACGTCCCTGAGGATCGGCGACGCCGCCGGCATGGAACAGCAACGCGCGTCCTCGCCGGGCCTCCAATGCGGCGAGCGTGACGTCCACTGTGATGCGTTCCATGGCCGCATCGAACGGTTCATCCGCGCGCAGGTGCACCTCGCGTTCGGCGTCTCCCCGGTCCGTGCTCAGCGCTCCGGCCCACGCGGCCCGCAATGCGCCGTCCGCCGCGGGCGCCCCGGTTCCGTGCACCCGTACGCGCACGCCGAACGCGTCGACGTCGAACGGAGCCGTCATGACACGCGGTGAGTCGACCGCCGAAGCGGAGCGTCCGGCGCTTCGGCGTCTCGTGTCCCCTCGGCCGTATCCGTGCGACCGAGCACCGACTCGGCTGACGCGGGCGCTTCATCCGATGCGAGCGCCTCGTCCGGCGCGCGATAGTAGTCGCCGTGGTACTGGTACCCGTAGTACGCGGCCCCGGCACCACGTTTAGGCACGCGGTTGAGCACGATACCCAGCGCCCTCGCGCCAGCCCGCTCCAGGTTCCCCAGCGCCTTGCCAAGCACCTCGTAGGTGGTCTTTCCGATCGTCGACACGACGATCGCGCCATCCGCACGATGCGCGAGCACGGACGCATCGGTCACAGGGATCAGGGGCGGCGCATCGATGATAACGATCGCCTCGGCCGCAATCGCATCGAGCAGGTCCTTCATGCGCTGCGAGCCGAGCACCTCGCTGGGGTTCGGGGGGATCTTTCCGGCTCCGATCACCAGCAACCGGCCGTGCGCGCCCACACGGTGTGCGACATCGGCGAGATCCGCGCGCCCGGCGAGCACATCCGACAGACCCGCTCCACGAGGAAGCCCGAAGATGGTGTCGATCATCGGGCGCCGCAGGTCGCCATCGATCAGCGCGACCCGCTGACCGCTCGACGCAAGGGTGATCGCGAGGTTCGATGCCGTCGTCGATTTGCCGTCACCAGGCAACGGGCTCGTGACGACCATGACTCGAGGAGGGTTGTCGACATCCATGTACTGGATGTTCGTGCGCAGTTCGCGCATCGCCTCGGCGATCGAGAACAGGTGCGCGTTGGCGCTGCCCGACGAGTTGCCGCCGTCGAACGGTATCAGTCGGTTGTCGACCGTGAAGGTCTTCTCTTCGGGGACTGTTCCGACGACTGCGACTCCGGTCTCGCGTTCCACCGCGTCCACGCTTCGGATGCGCCTGTCGAGAGTGTGGCGGAGCAGGCCGTATCCGACCGCGAGGACGATACCGGCGAACCCTCCGATTGCGAGCACGAGGCGCATGTTGGGAGACGACGGGCTCTCTGGGAGTCGCGCCGAGTCGACCGGGCTGAGATAGACCGCCCCGGTCGTAGTCGCATTGGAGGTCTCGAGCTCATTGACGACTGCCGCCATGCCGCGCACCCATGCCTCGGCGATATCGCGCGCGGCCTGCGGGCTGCCCGCCTCGGCGGACACACGCAGGGACGTCGTGTTGAGCGGGTTCGAGACGCTGACATCGCCGACCAGCGCGGCCGGCGACCGATCGAATCCCAGCTCGTCGATGACGATCTCGGCGACAGCCCGAGAGCTACCGAGCTCGACATACGTCTTGACCTTCTGATTCGCGATCGTGTTGCCGACCGACTGCGAACCGAGGTCATCGGCAACGGTCTTGGCCTGCACGATCGCGGTGGCATCGGCCGTGTACACCTTCGGCTGCAGAAGAGCCCACCCGAAGGTGATCAGGAGTGCGGCGGCGACGATGAGCACCATGCCCAACCAGTGGGCCCGGACGACACGCAGGTAGTCCCTCAATTCCATGTGGGCGCGGCCCTCTCATGATTCACGAACGCGACAGCGCCCCCGAATCTATCAGTCACCTCACGAGCGAACGGCCGCTCAGGCGTCCGCCCGATGCGTCACATGCGGTCGGCGGTCGGGAACTGCGGCGATGTCGCTTCGTGCAGAACCGCTCGCACCATTCGGGTCGCCACCCTGCTGATGAAGGGATCCGCGGGTGGGTTCCCGACCGGCTTCTGTTCGACCAGAGAGCCGATGAATGCGCGGACTCCCGCGGTCAAAGAGGTGCCGGGCAGTGCGATCCCAGGGAACTGCGGGCCGCTCGCGGCGAGGTCGCTCCACGGAATCCACAGGGCGACGATGATCGCGCCGCGGGGCGCGACGACGGTGGTTTCGCGGTCGGGGAGCAGAAGGAGCGCGTCGTCCGGGTACACGTCGACGGCCGCGTGTGGCGCACGCACTCGCAGGGAGGCGTCCGAGAAGAGCATGCCCGCAAGGGACGCGGTACCCGCGGTCCACGTCCACTCGCCTCTGCGAGACATCGCGTGCCGCGTCACCAGAACGCCGTCGTACGCACGGGCCGCGGCGCGCGGATTCCACGCATTGCCCAGCAGACGCCTGGCAACGGCTTCATCGGCCGGATTCCCCAACGCGGACCTCCCCAGATCCCCCGCGAGCAGCATCCCCATGCACACGTACCCGCTGTACACGAGCCTAGCGCCAATCGCGCCGCACCCGGTGGAGCGGTCACGGGCGCAGCGATCACTTTCCGTCGGCTTTCGATCATTGCGCGACATTGCAGCACGGCCGCCGGGCCGACTCCGCCAACCTCGATCGTGTCGCTGTGACTACGACCGCCGCGAGAGGCCTCCATCTTCGAAGGCCGCCGGCCTGATCCCCAGGAGAATCATGACTGCTGAGAGCACTGAACTTTCGCGCCGCACCCTCGTCAAGGGCGCCGCGTGGTCGCTGCCCGTCATCGCCGCTGTTGCAGCGACGCCGATGGCCGCCGCGTCGACGGTCACCAACGTCGGCGACTTCCAGGTCGATGGCTCGTGTGGCGTCCTCGGCCTCCTCGGCCCGGGCTTCACCATCACGGCGGGCGCGGAAGCGCTCCCGGCGGGCACGGTCATCACCATCTCGACCTCGGGTATCGCGAACATCGGTCTGTTCTCGATCACGGGTGGCCTGGCCGACATCCAGCTCATCGGCAGCACGGGCAACCGGGTCGAGCTGACGGCACCGCTCGCCGCCGGCGCGACCGCAGACCTCCGCTCGCTGGTGTCGCTCGGTGTCGGTTCGACGATGACCGCTGTGCTGACCCTGCCCGCGGGCTACACCGCCGGCACCGGCGCCAAGAGCTCCGGCGGCGTCGAGCAGACGCTGGTCCTCTGCTCGGCCAGCTGAGTTCCCTCGACGACGAAGGGCGCGCTTCCCGTGGAGGCGCGCCCTTCGTCGCACTGCGGCGCGTCGCCCCCGCACATGGGCGACAATGAGTGAGATGTCCGGCACGGGAGGATAAGGCATGCGTCTGTCTGTCATTGGCTGCGGCTACCTGGGAGCCGTGCATGCGGCGGCAATGGCATCCATCGGTCATGAGGTGGTCGGTATCGACATCGACCCGGGCAAGATCAAGACCCTGTCCGACGGCGACGCTCCGTTCTTCGAACCGGGATTGCAGCAGATCCTCACAGAGGGCATCGCTTCCGGGCGGCTGTCATTCTCGACGGAGTTCGCGGCGGCGGCCGGAGCCGACGTGCACTTCATCGGTGTCGGAACGCCTCAGCAACCCGGCGGACATGCCGCGGATCTCACGTACGTTCACACGGCTGTCGATTCCCTCCTGCCCCACCTCTCTGAAGGCGATGTGGTCGCCGGCAAGTCGACCGTGCCCGTCGGCACCGCGGCGAGCCTCGCTCCCCGTGTTGCCGCGACAGGCGCCACGCTCGTGTGGAATCCGGAGTTCCTGCGCGAGGGGTGGGCGGTCGCAGACACCATCACTCCGGATCGGCTGGTGGCCGGAGTACCGGACGGGCCCTCCGGCGAACGCGCTGCGGAAGTGCTGCGTGAGGTGTACCACCCCGCAGTGGCCAGCGGTATCCCGTTCATCGTCACCGACTACGCCACGTCCGAACTGGTCAAGGTCGCGGCCAACGCATTTCTGGCGACGAAGATCTCATTCATCAATGCGATGGCGGAGATCGCCGAGGCCTCCGGCGCGGACGTGACGCAGCTCGCCGACGCGATCGGGCACGACGAGCGCATCGGCCGACGTTTCCTCGGGGCGGGAATCGGCTTCGGCGGAGGTTGCCTGCCGAAGGACATCCGTGCGTTCGCCGCTCGAGCGGAGGAGCTCGGCAAGAGCGAGTCGGTGACGTTCCTGCGCGAAGTGGATGCGATCAATCTGCGCCGTCGTGACCGCGCGGTCGAGTTGGTGGTTCAGGCCCTGGGCGGGAGCGTCTTCGGAAAGAAGGTGACGGTGCTCGGCGCAGCCTTCAAACCGCACAGCGACGATGTCAGGGACTCCCCCGCGCTCGACGTGGCCGTGCGACTACGAGGACTCGGTGCCGATGTGATGGTCACGGATCCACAGGCCATCGACAACGCACGGCGCCTGCACCCGCAACTGGCGTACGAACCGGACCGTGATACCGCGATCCGCGATGCCGACGCGATCGCCCTGGTCACCGAATGGGACGAGTATCGGCGAGAGCTCACTCCCGAGCACGCGTCGTCGCTGACATCGGGACGAGTGGTGGTCGATGGCAGAAACGGCCTCGACGCCGCGGCCTGGCGAGCCGCTGGGTGGCAGTACCACGGCATGGGACGCCCCTAGTGACGGGTCTCCTCGTTCACGAGTGGATCGAGTCCTCCGGCGGCGCCGAGAACGTCCTCGAGGCGATGGCCCGCACCTTTCCGGACGCCGACGTGCAATGCCTGTGGAACGACGCACCTCAGCGATTCGCCGAGCGCACGGTGCGCGAGACCTGGCTCGCACGCACGCCACTGCGCCGACACAAAGCGCTGGCACTTCCCTTCGCGCTCGGCGCATGGCGCGGCCTTGAAGCGGGCGGCGACTACGAGTGGATGCTGGTCAGCTCGCACCTGTTCGCGCATCACGCGACGCTGAAGCGGCAGGACGTTCCCAAATACGTGTACGCGCACACGCCCGCCCGCTACATCTGGAATCCCGAGCTGGACGAGCGAGGCAGCAGCGCAGCTGTACGGAGCGTCTCACCGTTCTTCCGCCGCATCGACCGCCGCCGCGCGCAAGAGGCGACGGCGATCGCCGCCAACAGCGAGTTCGTCCGCCAGCGCATCCGTGATGCCTGGGACCGCGACGCCGAGGTCATTCACCCGCCCGTCGCCGTCGAACGGATCCTCTCGCACCCCGACTGGCGGACGCAGGTGACGGATGATTCGGAGCGCCGTCTGCTCGACGCGCTCTCACGCCCGTTCATCCTCGGCGCATCGCGGTTCGTTCCGTACAAGCGTCTCGATCTGGTGATCGCCGCCGCAGAGCAGGCGGGTATGCCCGCCGTCATCGCCGGCCGCGGGCCGGAAGAGAGCCGGTTGAGAGCGCTCGCCGAGCGGGCGACCGTCCCCGTCGAGATCGTCGTCTCCCCCTCCGACGCGATGCTCTACGCCCTACTGCAGCAGGCGCAGGTCTTCGTCTTCCCTCCGGTGGAAGACTTCGGAATCGTCCCTGTCGAAGCGCAGGCGGCGGGTACGCCGGTGGTCACCGGCCCCGTCGGCGGACAGGTCGAGACGTTCCGCGCCGGCGTGAGCGGAGTGAGCGCGGATTCTGCATCCGCCGCAGACCTCGCCCGTGGCATCCGTCGCGCACTCGACCTCGACGCTTTCGATCCGCGCACCGCAACCGCTGCGTTCAGCGAGAATGCCTTCCGCCAACGCATCGAGCAGTTCGTCGCATGATCGCGATCAACTGCAGGTTCCTGACCCAGGACCTCACCGGTGTGCAGAGATTCGCCGAAGAGATCACGACGCACCTCGCGCAGTCCCGCGACGATGTGCGCCTGGTCGCCCCGCCCGGAGAGCTGCGGCACAGCACGCTCGGAGGGCGCGTCGTCGAGCAGATCGGCTCGACCACGGGGCATCGGTGGGAGCAGTGGGATCTGCCCCGGCTGCTGCGGCGCGACCTGGGAGCACCCCTGTTGCTGTCGCTGATGAACACCGGGCCGGTGCTGTACCGCCCTCAGATCGTCACGCATCACGATGTCACTTACGTGCGCCACCCGCGCACCTACGCCCTCGGCTTCCGGCTCTCGTACCGGCTGCTATCGGCCATGACGTTGACGCGGGCGAACCGCATCATCACGGTCAGCGAGTTCTCGCGTCAGGAGATCGCTGCCGCCTACCGCCTGAATCCGCGACGCATCTCGGTCGTGCCGAACGCGGCCGGTGCCGAGTTCGCGCGCACCCATCAGGAGGCGACGCCCCCGTACCTGCTCGCTGTCGCTTCCTTCCTGCCGCACAAGAACATCGACCGGCTCGTTCACGCATTCGAGACGTATCGCGCGAGATCCGGCACCTCGACGGTGTTGAAGCTGGTCGGGAGCGCCCGCCCCGCCGCGATGGCGGGGACGAACGGATCACCGCGCAGCGCGGACGGCGTCGAGATGCTCGGGCGCGTCGACGACAGCCGCCTGCAGGATCTCTACGCAGGCGCCCGCGGCTTCGTCTTCCCCTCCCTGTACGAGGGCTTCGGTGTACCGCCGTTGGAGGCACAATCGGCGGGGTCTCCGGTCGCGGCATCGGATATTCCCCCGGCGCGGGAAGTGCTGGGGCACTCCGCGCTCTTCTTCCCTCCCGACGATGAGGAATCCATGATCAAGGCCCTGGCCACCCTCGACACGAGTCGCACCGAACGCGACCGACTGCGCGACCTCGGATTCGCGAATGCCGCGCGGTACTCGTGGGGCGAATCGACGCGGCTCGTCTCGGCGCTCCTCGACGATGCCGTGCACGCGGGGCGTCACGCCCCGGCAACTGCGGAGGTCATCGAATGAGCCGTCGTGTCATCTTCTTCGATCATGCCGGTACCCCCGGAGGCGGTCAGCTCTCCGCAGCAAGGCTGCTGCCCCTGTTGCAGGAGGTCGAGCCGATCGCCCTCTATCTGACCGGCGGATCCGTCGCCGAGCAGATGCGCGAGAGTGGCATCCGCACCACCGTCCTCGAACCGACCGGCGACTTCTCGACAGCCGCGCTGTTCCGCTACGCCCGCACAGCGGCGCAGTACCTGCGCACGGTGGACCCGAGTGTTCCCGTCGTCGCGATGAGCACCGCGGCCGCACAGGTGCTCGCGCTCGTGCCGCGCGGTCGCAGGCCTCGGCTGCTGCGCTTGAGCGAGGACATGCAGCGGTATCAGCAGCGAGGCATCAAGAGCCTCGCCTATTTCCGTCTGATCTTTCCGCGCTTCGATGGGTTCCTGTCCAACAGTGAATGGACGTCATCGACCATTCCCGCGTCGCTGCGGACGATCCCCGTACGGCTGGCGTACCCGCTATCGGGGGTGCAGCGCACGGCGCAGAGAAGCACCCCCGTGCTCGAGGAGCCGACGGTGCGCATCGCGTGCTTCAGCCGTGCTGCGCGCTGGAAGGGACTCGACCTGGCGATCGACGCGGTCGGGCGGCTCACCAGCGGTGACAGACCTGTTCAGCTGACGATCTTCGGAGGCGAAGCACAGTCGGAACCGGACTACGCCGCCGAGCTCCGGCAGACGGCGCAGCGCTCCGGAGCCGAAGTGGTCTTCGCGGGGCATGTCGACGACGTGCTCACCGCGATGCAGGACGTCGACATCGTGATCATGCCGAGCCGGCTGCCCGAGCCGTTCGGTCAGGTGACCGTGCAGTCTCTCGCCGCCGGCTGCCTCACTGTGGTGTCAGCGCATGGTGGCTCGCTCGAGATCGTCGAGGATCAGCGCACGGGATTGACCTTTCCCCCCGATGACGCGTCGGGGCTCCACAGGGTCCTGGCGGCGGCTCTGAACGACTCCCGCACGGCGAGCTCCGTCGCCGAAGCGGGCTGCTCTTCGGCATCGCGCTTCACGGATGCCGCGCTGGCGCGCGACTTCGAGAGTGCGATGCTCGCGTTGCTGAGCTGACCGGCATCCGACGGTTCGTGTCGTTCGCGGCGCGCGCTCCGCGACAGTCGCCGTGTGCGCGGCGGAACGGCTTCGTCTGTTCCGAAGAGGGCGAGTGCCACGGGGATCACCGAGACGGTGAATAGCACGTTGTCGCTCTCCGGTCGCCAGACCGTCTCGCTGATTCCCGCGGTGAGCGCCACGACGAAGAACACCACGAAGGGCAAGGGCGGGATGCTGCGGCTGTGCGTCGCTCGGTGCCACGCGAGCACGTACGCGAGCACGACGAGGAGCAGCCCGACGACCCCGATCCTCACCAGCATCGTGATCATGTCGTTGTGTCCGTGGAAAGCTGCGGCGTTGAAGATACCGACCTCTGTCGGCACGATCTTGTCGTACCAGGACGGGGACAGCCCCCAGAGTGCCTCTCCACGAAGATGCTGCAGGCTGAACATCCAGATCTCGCCGCGGCGGGTCAGCGCGGCAGGATCCTTCGTCACCACCGGGATGTAGACCGCGGCGCCGAGGAGCACAAGCACCGCCGCGCCGCCGAAAAGGCGCTGGCGACGCGGCGCGAACAGCAACAGGACAGCACCGATTGCGAGCCCGATCCCCGCAGCCAGGAGCGCGGTCCGCGACGCCGTCCACAGCAGTGCGGCCGCGACGATCGCGAGCGCCCAGAACCAGCGGCGCAGCAGCAGGACGAATGGTGCCGACAACGCCAGGAACAGACCGAGCAGGTTCGGGTGCGTGAACGGACCCGCGAGCAGCCGTCCTCCGATCAGCGCCTTGTCGTTGGCGGCAGACTCCGCGACCATGGCGAAGCCGGGCCAGAACAGTCCCATCGCGATGCTGAGAATCGCCGTCGCCACGGCGAGCATCCCCAAGACCCTGAACACCTGCATCGGCGGCGAGACCATCCACAACGCGACCAGCAGCCCCGCTGAGGCGATCGTCGCCGGGGCGACCGTGCCAACGGTCGCGTAGTCCCTCACCATCAGCAGCACCAGTGGCGCTTCGAGAAGCAACAGCGTCCATACCGGTCGGCGGGACTGCCGAAGGAAACGCAGGAGGACATAGGCGGCGAACAGCGCCAAGGAGAGCAGAACCGCCAATGTCGCCATCCGACCGAACGACGACGAGGACGCGACCTCCTCACCGAGCGTGCGCACGCGGCGCCCGTCGACGAAGACGGTCACCGCGTTGCGACCCGCGACGGTTGCGACCAGCAACGTGAGGATCACAGCGCCCGTGGTGTAGCGTTCCCGCAGTGAGATGCGGGAACGCGCGGCGTCTCGGGGTGGCGGCGCCTCAGACACGTCTCGTTCCTTCCTCATCTGCGCAGTGTGCCGATCATCGCGGCGATGTGCCGACGGACGGGCGGTACCAGGGCGAACGCACCAACGGGCAAGGCCCATGCGACGGCTCCGACCAGGAGCCGCGTGAAGGATGTGCTCTGCGAGATCAGCGCCTGAGCGCCCACGGATGCGCCGAACGCCAGACCGCATACGAGGACGGGAACGACCGCGGCGCGCAGCAACCGCAGGCCGGGCAACCCAAGGCGCTGCGCGAAGACGGTTCCTGTCACGAGCATGACGGCCTGCCCAGCGGTCATCACCCAGGCGACGGCGGTCACGCCCGCGGGCGCCGCCACGATTGCTCCGATGATCATGACCGCCCTGCCCGGCAGTTCAGAGAGCAGCAGCACACCAGAACGCCCATCCGCGAGATACGCCCAGTAGAAGATGTATGCAACGGCCTGCATCAGCGCACCGATGCAGAGGATGAGCAGTATCTCTCCGGTCTTCTCCCACGGCGGACCGAGGAAGACGACCACCAAGGGCGTCGACACCGCGGCGAGCAGTGAGATCAGGAGGGGCAGCACAGTGGAGATCATTCCCTGCAGCCGCACCAGTTGAGCATCGAAGCGCTCCCGGTCCTTTCGCAGCTCGACGAGACGGGGCAGAACCACGCGCGTCAGGGGCGTCACGAGCTGCTGGAACGCCATGGCGATCAACTGGGTGGCCCGGGAGTACAAGCCGAGCTCGGTAGCCCCCTGAGCACGCCCCACGGCCATCACATCGACGCTTCGGCTGAGCATGTTGGCGAGCTGCAGCAGCAGGTTGTGGCTGCCGAAACGCAGCAGCCCCGCAATAGGTTCCGCACGGGCATATCGCCCAGGGCGCCAGCCCGCCGTCGCCACAGCGAGCGCAGTGGTCAACACCACGGGAACGACGGTGAGCAGTACCAGCGCCCAATAGCCCCAGCCCAGCAGGGCCCCCGCGACCGCCGCGACCAGCCCGGCGCACGCGGCGACAACGTCCTGGACGGCGAGCGCGAAGAATCGGCGGGCTCTGTTGATCTCGACCCGGAACTGCACGCCGATCCCGCCGATCAACAGCGACCCGGCGATGACGCAGCCGATTCCCCACAACCGGGGCTCGTCGTAGAACAGCACCAGGGCCGGCGAGCCCGCGACGACCAGCACAGCGCCGATGGCCCCCGCCGCCGTGTTCAGCCAGAATAGGTTGTTCTTCTGCCCGTTCGTGAGTTCGTCGGCCTGCAGACCCGCAAGCGAAAGACCGAAATCAGCCACCAATCCTGCGAGATTCGCCACGACGACCACCATGGCGATGAGGCCGAAGTCGCTCGGTGGCAGGAGCCGCGACAGCACGACGAAGCCCACCACCTGCAACACCAGCCGAGCCCATTGGCTGGCGAGCGTCACACGGGCGCTGCTCGCCCAGGTCGTTTCTCGCGCAGTCCCGGTCACGTCCCCACCCGCGGGGATGCGGCCGGGGCGGTTCCGGTGCGGTGCGCCACAGCATCGGCGTAGACGTCGCGGTAGCGGCGGCCGAGGTGCTCCCAGGAGCGCTCCTCCATCTCAAGTGGCCTGCGATACTGCGCGGCCTCGCTGTACTCGGTGTATGCCGCTGCGAGCGCCGGGCCATCGAGGTCGCCGTCGAAGGTCATCACCCATTCCCGACCGAACTCGCGTTGCAGGTCGGCTGCCGCCGGGCACTCCGGAACGAGCACAGGACGATCCAACGAGAGTGCGAGGAGCACGACGCCCGAGTTGTAGAGCCGACGGTACGGGAGCACGATGAGTCCCGAGGCCAGGATGCGCTCGTGCAGCTCCGCATCTGTCACGGCCTCGAGGTGCACGGATATCCCGTCTGCTCCCTGCTCCACGGCCCGTGTGACGTCATCGTGCTGCGTCTGATCCCAGGCGCGGCCCACGATATCGAGAGTCACTCCACGACCTCGCAGGCCGCTCTGTTGGAAGGCGCGCACGACCTGGGGGACGTTCTTGTAGGCCCGGATCAAGCCGAAGAACAGCAGTGATTGCGGGTTCTCGGTCGGAAAGCTGCGTTCACGGATTGTGGTTCGGTAGTGCCCGTGCGGGATGACCGTTGTGATCGCGTTCGGCACCCCAGGATCGTGTGAGCCGTTCAGCAGCACGACGTGATCAACTTGTCTCATCAGCGCGCCGAGCGCCCGGGAGCTCCCGCGGTTCATCTGCTCGTGGGATTCAAGATTGTGAAGGGTGAGCACGATCGCGTTCCTGCGCTGAGCAGCCCGCAGCAGCACGAGCCTGAACGCGATGCGCTTGAGCAGTGATCTGAGCGCGCCGCGTCCGTGAACCAGTTTCTCCGGCCATTGAAAGTGGATGACCTCGTCGCGGCCGGCCAATGCTCGCCGCCAGGAGAAGAACGACGAGTCGACGGTCGGTGGAAGGGAATCGACCATCAGATTCACGAAGGGGTTGGTCTTGTCGTCCGACGGCACGACGGTGTGTAGGACTGTGACCACCAGACTTCTTCCGTTCCCGTTATGCGTGTTTCGTTCGAGCTGCCGGGCCGCTGCGCCGGCCTGCTCGCGTGCCCGGACAAGTCTGACACGTCACTGTCGGCAGGCCCGTCGGCGACGCATCTGCGACTCCCCGCAATGTGCCAGAATACTGGGGTAAATGGCGGGTCAGTATTCTGCGTACCGCTGATTTCACGATTTCTCAGACACCGCGAGATTGGCGAGAATGCGACGCAATGAGTGTGCCTCGTGACGGCATCGACGACGGCATCGCGGATGCCGGCGCCACGACAGACCGAGAAGAGGCTCACCGGATACATCGCGCGTCTCGCGGTGACCGACGCGGTGGTCGTCACCGGCGCCGTGTTCGGTGCGCACCTGCTGCGATTCGGGTTCAGCAATGAGCCGCTCGTCATCGGTGACAGCATCCTCGATGTCAACGTCGAGGTGGGCTATCTGGTCACGTCGTTGCTGTTCGTATCCGGCTGGCTGTTCGCCCTGCAGCTGTTCGGCACCCGAGACAGCAAGGTCGTCGGGAGCGGCTCACTGGAGTACCGACGGATCTCGGATGCGACAGTGCGCGTCTTCGGGGTGCTCGCGATCCTGTCACTCGTCTTCCAGATCGAGTTCGCCCGCTGGTACTTGCTGATCGCGCTGCCCAGCGGACTGATCCTTCTGATTCTCAGTCGATGGATGTGGCGCACCTGGTTGCGAACGCGCCGTACGCAGGGACGATTCCTGCAGCACGCGCTCGTCGTCGGAGATCGACCGAAAGCGACGCACATCGCGTCTCAGATCCGGTCGGACCCCGAAGCGGGCATTCGGATCATCGGAGCGGTGACCACCCACGGCACGCACGAAGACCTCGTCGACGGGGTCCCGGTGCTGGGCGACTTCGATCACGTGCTGGACGTGCTCGATGACGTCGATGTCGACGCTGTGATCCTCTCGACGGCGGATGCGATCACTCCTGAGCGCGTCCGCAGGTTCGGGTGGATGCTCGATCAGAAGCGCATCGATCTGATCGTTGCCCCCTCCCTCACCGATGTCGCCGGGCCGCGGATCCACACCCGACCGGTCGCCGGCCTGCCCTTGATCCACGTCGAGTACCCACGATTCGAAGGACGCCAACGGCTGGCCAAGCGCAGCTTCGACATCATCGGATCGCTGGCGCTGATCGTCCTCTTCGCCCCCGTCATGGCAGCCGTCGCGGTCGCCGTCAAAGCCACGAGCAAGGGCCCGGTCTTCTACAGCCAGGAACGTGTCGGTCTGCGCGGGAAGCCGTTCAGAATGTTCAAGTTCCGGTCGATGATCGTCGGTGCCGATGACCATCTGCAGTCCCTGCTCGACCAGCAGGGCACGTCCGATCAGCCACTCTTCAAAGTCACCGATGACCCGCGCATCACACCGGTCGGGCGTTTCATCCGTCGATACTCGCTCGACGAGCTCCCGCAGTTCTTCAACGCTCTCCTCGGCACGATGAGTCTGGTGGGGCCGCGACCGCAGCGTGCCGCGGAGGTCGAACTGTACGACGATGACGCTCACCGGCGTCTGCACATGAAGCCGGGCATCACGGGACTGTGGCAGGTCGGTGGCAGGTCTGACCTGTCGTGGAACGATGCCATCCGACTCGATCTCTACTATGTCGAGAACTGGTCTGTGGCCAGCGACGTTATCGTCGTCGCCCGCACGGCCGCCGCGGTCGTCAAACCCTCCGGGGCGCACTGACGGCAACGGCCGCGATCAAGCACCGGTGAGGATGCCCTCGCCGGTCAGCTGATCCATCGTCGACTCCACGATCACGCGCGCGTCGCCGTGCGGCGGCTCCCCGAACTCGTCAGTGACCGCGCTGACGACGCCGTCAAGGTCGTGGCCGGCGCGAAGCGCATCCCACATCACCGGGGCAATGCCGTCGAGCACCTGCACGCGCCGGCCGGTGAACAGCACGGCACGGTCGCCGAAACGCACCGCATCGAGCACGGGGGCCGCGGTGTACTTGCCGCCGAGCACCGTGCCCTGCGGAGCGGGAACCGCGTGCCACGTCTCACCCGCGCCGCGGTGGTCGAGCAGCCCCGGCACCAGCGGAGCCACCGCGCCGACATCCGAGTACCGCAGCCGCGTGAAGCCGCCGATGCGATCGACCGTTGACGCGAGGGTCTGCAGCGGCACGGACAGGTCGGCCAGATAGCTCATCTGCGGCACGATCTCGGCGACCGCATCGCAGAAATCGACCGACTCGACAATAGGCGTCTCGACCGTGGCATCCCGATCAAGAATCGTGAGCGCCTCCAAACGCAGGCGAACATCACCCGCATCCACCAAACCGAACGCGCGGGGCGCGACCTGCTGCTTGGGCGCACCGCGGCGCACCACCGACAGCGGCTTGCGGTACGGCAGCACGCGCCCGCCCGGTTCGGCACCGACCGTCTCGTCCGAGACGTACCCGAAGTGCTGCCCGAGCGTGCGAGCGAGGGTGGTCTTGCCGCGACCGGACGGGCCCACGAACGCCGCGACCCGGCCGCGCGCATCGGCGATCCCCGCCGCATGGAACATCAGCAGCTCTCCGCGCCGCTGCCGCAATGCCGCGAGCGTCACCTCGACGGTGAGGCGCTCGGCCATGGCGTCCGGTTCGCGTTCGGCGGTGACCGGCACGAGGGCATCCGGTGCTCCGGGTGTACGCAGCGCCGCGTCGATCCATGCGCTGCGCACGGCCTCGACGGTCGCGGTGGGTACGTCGTCGTCGAAGGCCAGCCGCACTCGGGAGCCGAGAGCCGCGATATCGAACACGTTCGTCATGTGCGCGACTCCCCCTTGCTCCCCGATCGAGCATCCGCTCTGAACCTACTACAGCGGCGCGGCGGCTCTGCCGGGCGCGGCGACGGCAGGGCAGGATGGGAGCATGACCGACGCTGAACGCCCCTCCCCCACCCGATGGCGACGCGTCACCGGCAGCGCGTGGTTCCACCTGGCGCTGGCGTGCGTGGTGGTGGGTGCGTTGCTCTCGTTCGTCGCAAAACCGTACTGGGTACCGTCGGGGTCGATGGAGCAGACCCTGCTCGTCGGCGACCGCGTGCTCGTCAATCGACTCGCGTACGTCGGCGACGCACACCCGAGCACCGGCGAGATCATCGTCTTCGACGCCGACGAGACCTGGGGTGCCGAGGCCCACCTCGACGAGGGTCCCGTCAAGAGCGCGCTGCGCTGGCTGGGCGAGGTGAGCGGATTCGGCCCGTCGGGTCCGCACACCCTCGTCAAGCGGGTGATCGCCGGTCCCGGTCAGACCGTCGCGTGCTGCACCGCAGAGGGCGCAGTGATCGTCGACGGCGAGCCGCTGGACGAACCGTACGTGTTCGACGATCTCGACTTCGAACCCGGCGTGCTCGATTGCACGACCACACCGGCATCGCCCCGGTGTCTGCCTGAGGTCACGGTTCCCGAGGGGCGCTACCTCGTGCTCGGTGATCACCGCTCGCTGTCCGCCGACAGCGCCCAGCACTGTCGCAGAGACGCGGACAACGACAGCGGATGCTGGCTGTGGGCCCGCGACGAAGACATCGTCGGCCGAGCGAGCGCTATTCTGTGGCCGGCGTCGCGGTGGGGCGGTCTGTAAGAGTCAGCGATCGGATGCCCGCGGCCGGCGCCGGCATCTCCAACGGCCCAGCCCCCGGTGTGATCGTGCCGAGGATGCGCGGTTGCGGCGCCCCGGTTCCGCCCGGTACGACCGCGGCGACGCCGTTCATCGTGCACCAGCCGATCACGGCGAACAGGATCGCCTCTTTGGCATCCGCCGGCAGGCCCAGCGCGTCCGACAGCACGACCTCGGTCTCGGGCAGCGCGGCGCGCAATCCGTCCATGATCAGCGGATTGTGGCATCCGCCACCCGACACCGCGAGGTAGTCGATCCCGGCTGCACGCACGTCCTGAGCCACCGTGCGCACCGTGAGCTCCGTGAGCGTGCGCACCACGTCTGCCACCGGGATGGAGCGCTGCTGCGCAGCCAGATGCTGCCGCACGTAGTCGAGGTGGAAGTGCTCCTTGCCCGTGCTCTTCGGCGGTGTCAGTGCGTAGTACGGGTCGTCGAGCATCGCGGCGAGCAGCGACTCGTCGATGCGACCGGAGCGGGCGATGCGCGCGTCATCGTCGTAGCCGAGATCGTTGAGCTCTTCGGCGACGATCATCGCGTCGATCAGGGCATTGGCGGGGCCGATGTCGTAGGCGCTCAGAGCGTTCGGGCCCACCACGGTCATGTTCGCGATGCCGCCGAGGTTGAGCGCCGCCGACGTGCCCGCGCGCGAGCGCAGCAGCAGATCATCGAGGAACGACACCAGCGGCGCGCCGTGACCTCCGGCGGTGATGTCGCGCACGCGCACATCCGAGACGACGGGGGCGCCGACCCGCTCGGCGATCCACGCGGGCTGCCCGATCTGCAGCGTGCCGAGCGCGTGCGCGCCCTGCACCCAGTGGTAGACGGTCTGCCCGTGCGAGCACACGGCATCCACCCCACCCGCGCTGTCGGCCACCTGAGCGGCGACCTCGGCGAACGCCTGCCCGATGAGCGTGTCGAGTTCGCACACCTCGGCCAAGGTCGTCGGTGCCGGGGGCAGCGCGTCGATCAAGCGTGCACGCAACGGCGCGTCGTACGGCACACTCGCAGCGGCGATCACCGTGCCGCGCAGATCGACCCTGCCCGTGGCATCCGCACCGCTCACCACGAGATCGACGACAGCCGCGTCGATGCCATCGTGCGAGGTGCCCGAGAGCAGTCCCAGAACGCGCATCAGCTCTGCCCCGCTTCGGCGGCGAGGGGCTGTGCGGGACGTTCGCCGTGCAGACTCTCGTAGATGTCGTCGACGAACCCGAAGATATCGTGCGATCCGACCACCGGCCCTCCGGCCAGCAGGCCGTCCAGGCCGAAGAGCACCGCGGTCGGCGTGGCGTTCTGCCCGATCGTCTGGCCCACGTATCGGTGCGGGTCGTGCAGCGAGGGCGACTCGCCCTTCTCGGTCCACGCGGAATCACCCGGCTCCTGGGTGAGCAGCAGACGAACGCTGACCTCGGGCAAAGTCGTGCGGATCGCATCCAGACGCTCGTAGATGTCGACACACGAGCCGCATCCGGGGTTCACCTGCAGCGTCAGGAGCGGACGGCCTGTCATGCTCAGCGTGCGCAGATCGGTCAGCTCGCCTCCGGCGAGCGTTACCGGGACGGCGGGAGTGCGCGAGCGGATGTAGTCGAGATCGTCATCGGATGCCGATGCGCCGCCCACCTCGGTCATCGGCTGTGCGCCGGTCGAGGTCTCTTCAGGTGCGGGCCACATCGTGATGGCAACCGTGATGGCGGCCGCAAGCAGGCCGAGCGCCCACAGCCAGCTGTCGCCACGCAGCGCCAGCATCGGGCCGCCCCACAGCGGGTTCGCCCAGGTCGTCGCGGCGGCCGTGACGGCGAGCGCCACGTACCAGGCGTTGCGCGTCACCGTCGCACCGGTGACGCGCTTGCGCGCGCCGAAGCAGGCGCAACTCGCATCGGTGCCGCTGCGCACGATGCGCGCGACGAAGACCAGATAACCCGCCATCAGCGCTACGGCGGCGAGGGCGGCGAGTTCGCCGAGCAGGCCGCCGAGTAGCGCCAACGCCAGACCGAGCGCGATCTCACCCCACGGGTGCAGTCTGAGCAACCAGGTGCGCCGGAACACCGCCGGAACACCCAGGTCGACCCATCCGGCGAGATCGTCGGGTCGACGGAGCTTGGCGACTCCGCTGGCGACCAGCACGGCGGCGAGCAGCAGTGGCGAAATGACGGTCAACGGTCCTGGCACAGCTTCATTCTCTCGCGAATGAGATCACACGGGCCGGCCACGCCTCACTTGCAGTTGGTGCTCGACGACATGTGCGCGCCGATCTCGGCCGGCGCCACGAGAATCCCGCAGGTGGACGTCACCCAGCGATAGTGGACGCGCATCGAGAACTCGTTGGCGCTGCCCATCTCGGAACCGACGAACCAGAGGTTGAGGCTCGCACCGGGGGCGAGCACGATGCTGCGGTATCCGTCGCATCCGACGACGTCGAGACGCGGGCCGCAACTGTGCTGCGTGCCGTGGTTGGCGTAGATGCCGCCCAGCGGCGACCAGTTCGCCGGCGGAGCTCCGTGTCCGATCCACGACTTCTGGCCGAGCACCTGGAACTGCACGGTCATCGCGGTCGGATTGGTGATCGTGAACGGCACCTGGGGCGTCTTCCGCGCACCCGCGCAACCGCCTCCGCTGCCGGTCGTGGCGCAGCCGCTCGACCACGCGAAGACCGGCGGCGGCGGTTCGTTCACCGACGCGGCGGCGATCGGCACGGCGGCGGCAACGGCGACGGCGGGCACTGCCCACGCCATCGCCCTGGTCACGGTGCGACGGCTGACGCCGCCCGGCTCTACGTTCTCAGACATCGAGTTCCCCTCCGGATGATCCCTCGCCCCATCCCCCAGGATGATCGACAGGCGAACGCGACGAGATCCGGTGGGCTCGCGGCGCACGCTGATGCTACCGCATACTCGACGCGCACCTACCACATCGCCCGTCGAGGGGTTAGACTCGGCCGAAGATCCCGTTTGGGGCGGGATCGTCGCTCGATGACTCGAACATCGAGGTTCATCTCTGCGGGGGCAGAGATGTGTGAAGTACGGATCCTCTGGGGAGGGGTCGTGGTTTTTTCTGGGGACTTCGCTCTGCGCGGCAAACCGCGCATAGCCACACCGTCGTTCGAAGCGCGCCCGGCTACAGTGCGGCCGGTCGAGGCGCCGACCCGCGGTAGCGCCGCCGCGGCAGCATCCACTGTCAGCTGGCAGCGCACGTACAGCCGCCGTCTGGCGTTCACCGACACGATCATCGTCATCGCCGCCGTGTTCGGCGCGCAGCAGTTGCGCTTCGGCGCCCCCGCCGGACTGCACATCCCCGGGCTCTCGGGCGACGGCTTCAATCTCGCCTACACATTCGTCTCGCTGATCGTCATCATCGCCTGGCTGGCGACGCTGAAACTGCTCGGCACGCGCTCGGTACAGCGGGTCGCCAGCGGCTGGGACGAGTACCGCCTGGTCGTCGACGCCAGCCTGCGCATGTTCGGTCTGTTCGCGATCGCGGCGTTCCTGCTGCGTGTCGACCTCGCCCGCGGCTACCTGCTGCTGGCCATGCCGGTCGGCCTGGTCGCCCTGGTCGTCAGCCGCTGGGTATGGCGCCAATGGCTCGGCAGACAACGTGCACACGGCCGCTATCTCGCCCGCGCGATCGTCGTCGGCGAGCATGGCAACGCCCAGCATGTCGCGGGTGAGCTGGCCCGCGACCGCGCCGCCGGGATCGTCGTCTCGGGCGCGATCACCAACCGTGCCGACGACGAGCTGCTTCCCGGTGTGCCGCTGATCGGCGGACTCGACGACATCGTCGCCGCGGTCGAACGCTCGGGCGCCGACACCGTCGTGTACAGCGGTTCCGACCTGATCTCGCCCGCCAAACTGCGCCAGTTCGGCTGGGATCTTCAGTCGCACGGCATCGAGCTGGTGCTCGCGGCCGCGCTGACCGACGTCGCGGGCCCCCGTTTGCATGCGCGGCCGGTCGCAGGTCTCTCGCTGCTGCACGTCGACTCCCCCGAGTTCACCGGCTCGCGCTACATCACCAAGCGCGCGTTCGACATCATCGCCGCGGGGCTCGGACTCATCATGCTCAGCCCACTGCTGTTGTTCATCGCCCTGCGCGTGCGCGCCGACGGCGGTCCCGCGCTGTTCCGTCAGCAGCGCGTTGGCCTCGACGGTCGCACGTTCACGATGCTCAAGTTCCGGTCGATGGTGCCCGACGCTGAAGCACGCCTGCCCGAACTGCTCGCGCACAACGACGGCAATGGCGTGCTGTTCAAGATGCGCGACGACCCGCGCGTGACGCCGATCGGGCGCGTGCTGCGCCGCCTCAGCCTCGACGAGCTGCCCCAGCTGATCAACGTGGTCCGCGGAGACATGTCGCTGGTCGGTCCACGCCCGCCGTTGCTGAGCGAGGTCAGCGACTACGAGAGCTGGGCCGAACGCCGTCTGCTCGTCAAGCCGGGCATCACTGGGCTGTGGCAGGTCAGCGGGCGCTCAGACCTGTCGTGGGAAGAGAGCCTGCGCCTCGACCTGTACTACGTCGAGAACTGGTCGCTGGCCGGCGACCTGGTGATCATCTGGCGCACCGTGCGCGCCGTCGCCGAGCGCCGCGGTGCGTACTGATCGGTATGTGCCGGATTCCCGCGGTTCTCGGGCACGACGTGCCACGATGAACACATGAAGGGGATCATTCTCGCCGGCGGCTCGGGAACCCGTCTGCATCCGGTCACGCTCGGCGTCTCGAAGCAGCTGGTGCCGATATACGACAAGCCGATGGTCTACTACCCCCTGTCGACGCTGATGTTGGCGGGTATCGACGACATCCTGGTGATCACGACGCCGCATGACGCGGCGCATTTCGAGCGTCTGCTCGGTGACGGCTCACAGTTCGGCATCCGCCTGTCGTTCGCACAACAGCCCTCGCCCGACGGGCTCGCGCAGGCATTCACGATCGGCGCCGACTTCATCGGCGACGATTCGGTCGCCCTCGTGCTCGGCGACAATCTGCTCTACGGCCCCGGCCTCGGCACCCAGCTGGCGCGGTTCCGCGATATCGACGGCGGTGCCGTCTTCGCGTACTGGGTCGCCGAACCGCAAGCCTACGGCGTGGTCGAGTTCGACGGCGACGGCCACGCCGTCTCGCTCGAGGAGAAGCCGGCCGTGCCGAAGAGCAACTACGCGGTGCCGGGCTTGTACTTCTACGACAACGATGTGGTCGAGATCGCCCGGTCACTGCAGCCGAGCGCCCGTGGTGAGTACGAGATCACGGATGTGAACCGCGAGTACCTGCGACGCGGCAAGCTGCACGTCGAGGTGCTCCCACGCGGAACGGCGTGGCTCGATACCGGCACGTTCGACCAGATGACCGATGCCGCCGACTACGTGCGCACCATCGAACGCCGCACGGGCATGAAGATCGGTGCGCCCGAAGAGGTCGCCTGGCGGCAGGGGCTCCTCTCAGACGGCCAGCTGCGCGAGCGTGCCGAGAAGCTGGTCAGGTCGGGATACGGCACCTACCTGCTGCAGTTACTCGAGAGGGGCGAGCGGTGAGGATGCTCGTCACCGGCGGGGCCGGGTTCATCGGAGCGAACTTCGTGCACCACGTCGTAGCGCACACCGACCACCACGTCACGGTGCTCGACAAGCTGACCTACGCGGGAAACCGTGCGTCGCTGGCGGGGCTGCCCGATGACCGTGTCACGTTCGTGCGCGGTGATATCGCGGACGCCGAGTTGGTGGACGGGTTGGTGGCGGGGGCGGATGCTGTCGTGCACTACGCCGCCGAGTCGCACAACGACAATTCGCTGGCTGATCCGCGGCCGTTCCTCGATACCAATATCGTCGGCACGTACACACTGCTCGAAGCGGTGCGCCGGCACGATGTGCGGTTTCATCACATCTCGACCGATGAGGTGTACGGCGACCTCGAGCTCGACGACCCCGAGCGGTTCACCGATACGACCCCGTACAACCCGTCGTCGCCGTACTCGTCGACGAAGGCGGCGTCCGATTTGCTTGTGCGGGCGTGGGTGCGTTCGTTCGGTGTGCACGCCACGATCAGCAACTGTTCGAACAATTACGGGGCGTACCAGCACGTCGAGAAGTTCATCCCCCGCCAGATCACGAATGTGATCCGTGGCATCCGCCCCAAGCTCTACGGAGCGGGACACAACGTGCGGGACTGGATTCACGCCGATGATCATTCGTCGGCGGTGCTCGCGGTGCTCGATCGGGGGCGCATCGGCGAGACGTATCTGATCGGCGCCGACGGCGAGAAAGACAACAAGTCAGTGATCGAGCTGATCCTCACGCAGATGGGGCAGAGTCCCGACGCGTACGACCACGTCACCGACCGGGCCGGGCACGACCTGCGCTACGCGATCGATGCGTCGAAACTGCGCGACGAACTCGGCTGGACCCCGCAGTATGGCGACTTCGAGGCGGGATTGGCCGCGACCATCGACTGGTACCGCGGCAACGAGGCGTGGTGGGCGCCGGCGAAAGACGCGACCGAGGCGTTCTATGCGGAGCGGGGGCAGTGATGCCGATGCGTTTCGTCTCGCTGCGCTCGCTCAACGACCGGGTAGGGACACCCAGGCGAACGCGTTTCGTCTCGCTGCGCTCGCTCAACGACCGGGTGGGGGCGGGCCGCTGATGGCGATCACTGAGACGAGGATTCCGGGGCTGGTGCTGGTCGACCTGCCCCTGCACGGCGATAACCGCGGATGGTTCAAAGAGAACTGGCAGCGCGAGAAGATGATCGCGGCGGGGCTGCCCGACTTCGGGCCGGTGCAGAACAACATCTCGTTCAACGATGCGGTCGGCACCACCCGAGGGATCCATGCCGAGCCATGGGACAAGTTCGTCTCGCTCGCCACCGGTCGCATTTTCGGCGCCTGGGTCGACCTGCGTGAAGGCCCCACCTTCGGTGCCGTGTTCACCGCCGAACTCGACCCGTCACGGGCGATCTTCGTGCCCCGCGGAGTCGGCAACGCCTACCAGACACTTGAACCCGGCACCGCGTATACGTACCTGGTCAACGATCACTGGTCGGCCGAGAACACCGACTACGCATTTCTGAACCTCGCTGATGAGACCGCCGCGATCGACTGGCCGATCCCGCTCGACCAGGTCGAGATCTCTGCCAAAGACAAGAACCACCCGCGTCTGCAGAATGTCACTCCGATCGCCCCGCGCAAGATCCTGATCACCGGCGCCGACGGCCAGGTCGGTCGGGCACTGCGCGCAGAGTTCGGTGACGCCGCGCACATCGAGTACGCCGGCCGTGAGCAGCTGGACCTCACCGACCCCGAGCTGGGCACGGCACGCCGGTGGCGGGACTACGGGGCGATCATCAATGCGGCCGCCTACACCGCCGTCGACCGCGCCGAGACAACCGAGGGGCGCCTAGCGGCCTGGCAGGTCAATGCGGCAGCATCCGCTCGCCTCGCCGCGATCGCAACCGAGTTCGCACTCACCCTCGTGCACATCTCCAGCGACTACGTCTTCGACGGCAGCGCCGCAGGCGCGTACGACGAAGACACGCCGTTCGCGCCGCTCGGCGTCTACGGGCAGAGCAAGGCTGCCGGCGACCTCGCGGTAGCCACCGCACCCCGGCACTACATCGTGCGCACCTCGTGGCTGATCGGCGACGGCGACAACTTCGTGCGCACCATGGCGTCACTGGCCGAGCGCGGCATCGACCCCAGGGTTGTGAACGATCAGACCGGGCGGCTCACCTTCGCCGACGACATCGCCCGCGGCATCCGCCACCTGCTCGGCACGGCGGCGCCGTACGGCACGTACAACCTCACCGGCGGCGGCGAACCGCAGACGTGGGCCGACGTCGCCCGCGACGTCTACCGCCTCACCGGCCACGACCCGGCGCGCGTGAGACTTGTCAGCACCGCGGAGTATTTTGCCGACGCCACCGACCCGATCGCTGCGCGACCGGGCAACAGTGTGCTCGATCTCCGCAAAATCGGGGCGACCGGCTTCGTGCCCGCAGACAGCGCGATCCGACTCGCCGAGTACCTGCGCTGACGCTCAGCGGCCGGTCTGCAGATGTCGCGGTGGTCCTTCGACGCGGGCGATCGCGATCTTCACCTCGACGAGCTCATCACTCATGCGGTCCATTCGCGCGCCGAGCTCATCACTCATGCGGTCCATCCGTGCATCGAGACCCGCGCTCATGCGGCCCATCCGTGCATCGAGATCTCTTGCGATGCCATCCATTCGGTGAATCATCCAGCCGAACCCGCCGGCGATCGCGAGCAGCACAGACGCGATCCCGATCAGGATCGTGATGCTATCGACGGACATGTACACCCCTTCATTGTGCCCCAGCGTCCGCCAGTTCGGGCGGCGTATTCGAGACTATGGATGCCGTCGGCCGCGCGACTGCTCGGAAGGCGGCCGCTGGGGACAACTCGCCGAGCCACCATGCCTGTGGACAGGCTCAGCAGGTGTGCGGGTCGCGAGCTGCCGCGGCTCCACTCGCGGCTCAGGGCGCTCCCATGCAGCATCCATAGGCTGAGTCGCATGCCGTCTGCACGTCTTCCGTTCCTCGCGATCGTCGCGCGCGTCATGCTCGTGCCCTACGGCGTCGCGCTCGCGCTGATCGTGTGGTTGCCGGCGACGGCGGCCTCAAAGGTCACCGGCATCGTCTACCGGCTCGCGCAGTTCGTCAGTTCCCGGTTGGACGTGTCGATGACGACGACCTACACGCTGTTCGAGTTCCTGGCGAACATCGCCCTGTTCATGCCGCTCGGATTGTTGCTGGTCGCGGCCTTCCCCCGAAACAGCGCATGGGTGGTCCTTCTGCTGGGTTACGCCACGAGTGCGACGATCGAACTGGTGCAGACCATGATGCCCAGCCGCTACCCGACCCTGTCTGACCTCATCGCGAACACACTCGGCACAGCGATCGGATGCCTCGTCGCCCGCCTGTTCGTGCGGCGCCATCCAGCGCGTTCGCGCCGCGTGCCGCCGCTGCGCGAATCCGTCGACGCCTAGGCTGAGCAGATGTCAGAACACGCCGAGCGGATGACAGCGGGCTCGGCGCCGCGCCCGCTGACGCGCCGTGATCGCCGTCGCATGCAAGAGGGAGCCCTCGTGCGCATCCTGACGGTGTGCACGGGCAATGTCTGCCGGTCCCCCGTCGCCGCGACCGTATTGGCCGCGCGGCTGGCCGATCTTCCGGTCGTGGTGCACAGCGCCGGCACGCACGCCCCGGTCGGGCAGAGCATCACACCGCAGTCCGGGCGCATCGCCGCCCGTGCCGGGGCAGACGACGACGCCATCGCGAGTCATCGCGCGCGGTACCTCGTCGAACCGATGATCGCCGAGGCCGATCTGGTCCTGGGCATGACCGCCGAGCACCGAGACGCGGCCGTGCATCTGATGCCACGCAAGCAGCGGAACGTACTGGCGGTGCGCGAGTTCGCCGCGCTGAGCGCGACGTTGACCGATGACCAGATCGCCGCGACCGCCCACGCGGCGGGCCCGATTCCCGCGCAGCGCGTCGCCGCTGCTGTCGCGGCGGTGACGCGGTCGCGCACGCTGTCGGAGGCGCAGGACGTTATCGACCCTTATCGGCAGTCGGATGCCGTCTACGAACAGATGGCGAACGAACTGCTCCCCGCGATCGATGAGGTCGCCCGGGTGATCCGCGTGGCTCTGCGGGGGTAGCGTCGGCGCGATCAGTCGTGGTCGTCGACCACAAGCGCGCCACGGCGCACGAGATCGGTGACGAACGCCTCGACATGCCCGGCGATATCTTCGGGGCGCTGCCCGGTAGCATCCGCCACATATGCCACAGTGTCGTCGATCTGCGGATCAAGCGCGGTCTGCCAGATCAGTGCCGAGACTCCGTCGAGCACGAGGACGGGCCCGTCGGGCAACGGCGCGACGTACACGATGTCATCTTCGTCGATGACGGCGCACAGGTCGCTCGGGCGTACACGCTTCATCGCCGGCCTCGCAGTCTGCGGCCGATCATGCTCGCCGTCTCGCCGAACCCGCGTGCCGCACGGTGAAAGAACTCCACGATCACCTGGCGCCGGGTCGGCGCATGACCGAGCCTGCGGCTGAGTCGGTCGGTGTTCACCAACGGTGCCTGAACCGCAACGCGCAGACTCCCACCGATCGTCGGCTGTGCGCGCACGCGCGCCCACCATTCGACCACGCGTGGCCCGCCCTGCGACGTCACCTTCCACAACAGGTACTCGCGGTGGTCGCGGTAGTCGTCAAGATCTCCCGAGGCAGCGGCGAACGCGACGTCGGCGTGTAGCTCCTCGACGAGCCCGCGCACACGTGCGCGCGCGTCGTCGTCGAGTTCGTGCCAGACCGGGGGCATCCCGCCTTTTCCGCGCGCGGCGTTGAGCACCAGGATCATGGCCTGCGCATCGATGCCGGGGGCCCAATAGGTTCTGCCGGCGGATGCCCGCGGCGAGCGCTGCGCCCACAGCAGGTCGAATGCCTGCTGATCGGCGAGCCCGATGCCCGGAAACCGGCGATGCAGGTCGAAGTAGCCCCAGGTGTCGTGCAGATAGGTCTGCGCGTGTTCGAACGATGAACCGAACCGGAACGTGCTGTAGACGCGCCATCCGTGCGCGAGCAGCGTGTCGTGCATCGCACGGATCCGGCGCGGGTCGACCAGTGCGTCGACGTCGGTGCCGTACCGCGGTACGGCACGCAGGGAGGGATCGATCGCGTCGCCCTTGATGTGCAGCATCCGCGCCCCGGCTTCCTCGGCCAGCGCCTGCACCGCGGCGCGGGCGAGGCGCAGTCGGATGCTGGCGGGCACCGCACCTGCACGGCGCTCGGCAGCCGCCTCCGGCGCGGGTTCGATCACGCCGTCAGCCTAGACGATCACGGGGTGCGAGCCACCACGGGCTGAGCGTCGGGCACCTGGAGCGCGGCGAGCGATGCGCCGACCGTGCGCATGCTCGGCGCCGTGCTGCGGGCGGCACGTCCTGTTGCTGTGTGGCGGTCGGCGGCCGCCAGGGTGATCACGTCGCGGTAGACGCCCGCGTGAATCGCGGCGATCTCGGCATCACCGAGCAGACCCGGGGTGCGCACGGCGGTGGCACTCAAACGCTGTCGCAGCACGGGGTCGTCAGCGAGACGACGCAGTGCGTCAGCCAGGGCACCGGTGTCGCGCGGCGCGGCCCGCAGGCCGTTGTGCTCGTGCCGCACCCATTCGGTCGGCCCGCCCTCGTCGGCGACGACGACCGCGGTGCCGGCTGCCAGGCACTGCAACACGTTCTGCCCCATCGGCTCGGCGCGCAGCGAGTACTGCACGGCGACGTCCCACGTCGCCAGCAAGGGGGCGATGTCGTGCACGTGTCCCAGCAGATTGACCCGATCGGCGATGCCCAGCTCCTCGGCATGCACGCGGAGCTCGTCGGCGAACTCGGCGTGCTCGAACAGCGCGGCACCGGCCAGGTCGAGCTGTTCGTCGCCATCGGGGAACGCCTGCGCGAACGCATCGAGCAGCGCGAGCTGACCTTTCCAGGGGTCGAGGCGCGCCAGCATCCCGATGCGCAGCGGCCCGTCGCCGCGCGAGTGCCGCTGCAGGCGTCCGAGGCCGGACGGGCTCGGGATGACCGCGACGACAGCGTCGTCGTGGAGGAACTCACGGGCCGTGTCGAGCGTGCCTCGCGAGTTGGCGACCACACCGTTGGCGCGCGGCAGCACCAGGCGCGTCATAATGCGGTAGCCGACTGCGCCGAGTGCCTCAGGAGAGATGTGGTCGCGCAGGTGCACGACGAACGGTCGCCGCGTGCCCAGCACCGCAAGCGCACCATAGGCGGCCGAACGCGTGGAGTTGGCGACGACGAGATCGCTGTGGCGGACGGCCGGATGCCAGCGTGTGATGCCGGCCTGCACGAGCAGCCGCGTGCCGAGTCCGAGCGCACGCAGTGCTCCGCTGCGGCTGGCTCCGGACAGTTGACGCACACCGCCGGTCGAGGTGCTGACGCCGACGAAGACGTTCTCCTCTTCTTCGGCGGGGATGAGCAGGCTCGGCTCCCAGTCGGGCTTGGTGTCGAGCAGTCGCTTGAGCGCCAGCTCTGCGCCGCCGGCTGCGGTCGTGTGCGCGAGGTGCACGATGTGCGGGCTCGCGGAACGTGAGAGTCCCATCCCCAGAATTCCCCAGCAATCCCCAGATCACGGCTCCCCAGCCGTGCTTCCTGTCCCCAGAACAGATGTCATCCCCCGACGACATCTGCATGCAGTCCGCGCCCACAGGAAGAAGAAGCGCAGTCTATTGTGGTGCTTAGCCTACAGGGGAGTCGGGTTGCGCGTACTGAGAATTTCTCACAGCGCCACGGTGGGGCCGTGGCGCACGCGGGAGCGAACACTGGCTCGCCGCGGAGAGGACATCCGGCTGGTCACTGCCCGAAAATGGCATGCCGGTGGGGTGCCGGTGTCACTTGATACCGATGCCGAGCAGTGGGTGCTGCCGGCTCGCACCTTCGGACGGCACCCTGCATTGTTCCTCTACTCCCCCCTCGCGCTGTGGCGTGCGCTGGGTGGCGACTGGGATGTGATCGACCTCCACGAGGAGCCATTCGCCGTCGTGACCGCCGAGGTGCTGCTGCTTCGTTGGCTGCGCCGCCAACGGGCACCTTACGTGCTCTACTCCGCACAGAACATCGCCAAGCGCTACCCGGTGCCGTTCCGGTGGTTCGAGCGGGCCGCGCTGCGCGGCGCGGCGGGACTATCGGTGTGCAACAGCGCGGCCGGTGAGATCTGCGTCGCGAAGGGGTTCCCCGGGGCACCGACGCTGATCCCGCTCGGGGTGGATGCCTCGACGGATGCCGAGGCGGGCGCTCCTGCGGATGCCGGCGTGGACGCCGATCGCGGGTATCCGCGTGACGGCGGCCCGGTTGTGGTCGGATTCGTCGGGCGTCTCGTCGAAGAGAAGGGCGTGCAGGTGCTGCTCGAGGCGGTGTCCGCGCAGCCGCGGCTGCGGGCACGTCTGGCCGGCAGCGGGCCGCTGGCCGCCGAGATCACGTCGCGGGCTGAGGTGTTGGGCGTCGCCGATCGCGTCGAGCTCGTCGGCGCCGTGGCCCCCGAACGAATGGGTGAGTTCTACGCGTCGCTCGACGTGCTCGCCGTCCCGTCTGTGCCGACCGCGCGCTGGACCGAGCAGTTCGGCCGCGTGGCCGTCGAGGCGATGGCGACCGGTGTTCCGGTGGTGTCCAGCGACGCGGGTGCCCTGCCCGACGTGGTCGGTGGGGCGGGCCTCGTCGTGCCGCACGGTGACCCGACCGCACTCGCCGGCGCTCTGCTGCGGGCGGCCGGTTCCGAACGCGACGCATTGCGCGCGGCGGGCTTCACGCGCGCCGCGGAGTGTTCGTGGGATGCCGTCACTGACCAGTACCAGCGGCTCTACCGTGCGGCGGCCAGAACGTCGACGGATGCCGGCCACCGCGAGCTGCGGATCGTCGTGGTCGCCTACGGCGGGCCCGAGATGCTGCGGCGCGCGCTCGAACCGGTCAGCGGACTACCTGTGACGGTCGTCGACAATTCGTCGATGCCCGAGATCCGCGAGCTGTGCGCCGACCTCGGCGTGCGCTACATCGATCCCGGCGCGAACCTCGGCTTCGGCGCGGCCGTGAACCTCGCCCTGCGCGAACCGGACCACGCGGATGCCGATGTGCTGCTGCTGAACCCCGACGCCGTGATCGGTGCCGAAGACGTGCGGCTCCTGCACCAGCGGCTGCGCGCGGGTCCGACGCTCGCGAGCGTCGGACCGGCGCAGGTCGATGAGAGCGGCACGTCCGCGCGGGTGCGGTGGCCCTTCCCGTCGCCGTTCGGGTCGTGGGTGGATGCCCTCGGGCTCGGGCGGATGCGCTCGGACCGCCACGGATTCGTCATCGGTTCGGTGCTGCTGCTGCGCGCCGAGGCGCTCGCGCAGGTCGGCGGGCTCGACGAGCGGTTCTTCCTGTACGCCGAGGAGACCGACTGGGCGTACCGGGCACACCTGCTCGGTTGGCGACACGGTGTCGTCGAAGAGGTGCAGGCGATGCACGTGGGAGCGGGCACGAGCTCGGATCCGCGCCGCCGGGATGCGATGTTCTTCGCCTCGCAGGAACGTTATCTGCGCAAGCACTTCGGCGCCGGAGGGTGGGCATCCGCTCGCCTGGCCGCGTGGTGGGGGGCATCCGTTCGTGCGCTCGTGTTGCGCGGCGAGCGCGGTGCCGCCGCGCGACGTCGCGCCGCGCTGTACCGCCTCGGCCCGGTGCGCGTCGAGGCGCGCTTCCGAAAGGAGGCGTGATGCACATCGTGCAGATCATCCCCGTGATCGGATCGGGGTCCGGCGTCGCCGGCAGCGCGAACCAACTGGGCGCGCACCTGCGCGAACTCGGGCACACGGTCGAATCGTTCACCGCCGACGACGCGCGCGGGCATGCGCGCAAACGGTTCCGTTCATTGTTCCTGCACCGCCTCTCACGCGTCTGGTACGCCATCGACTTCTCGATCGCCGGCACGCGCAAGGCCAAGCGATTCCTCGCCGAGCGGCCCGGCGCGGTCTCGATCTGCCACAACGCGGTGATGACCGGCGATCTCTACGTCAACCACGGGGTGGTGATGGCGGCGATGCGCGCCCGCGGCGACACCGTGTGGCGGATGCTGCGCAATCCCCTGCATACCTTCACGTTCGTGCGTGATCGCCTGCGCTACCGAGGGCACGCGCACCGTGGCATCGTCGCGCTCACCGACCGCGAGGTCGACGTGCTGCGCGACGTGTACGGCCGGGTCACGCCCCCGGTGACCGTGATTCCCCATGGCGTCGACCTCGACCGTTTCGCTCCCCCGACGTTCGAGCAGCGGGCGCAGGCGCGCGCCGCGTTGAACCTCGACGACGAGCACCGCGTGGCGCTGTTCATCGGGCACGAGCTCGACCGCAAGGGCGTGCCCATCGCGATCGACGCGCTCGTGCACGCGCCCACCGTGCTGCTGCTGATCGTCGGCGGGTATGCATCGGCCATCGAGCGGATGCGCAAGCGCGCCGAGGCAGCCGGCGTCGCCGATCGAGTGCTGTTCGTCGGGCCGCGATCCGACCTGCCGGCCTACTTCGCGGCATCCGACATGTTCGTCTTCCCGAGCGTCTACGAGTCGTACGGTTTGGTGATCACCGAGGCACTCGCTAGCGGTGTGCCGGTGATCTCGGCGCCGGTGGGGTGCGCGCCCGATGTGATCGCGGACGGCGAGAACGGCTACCTGGTCGAGCGCTCGGCAGCGGCCTTCGCCGACGCCATGGAGCGCCTCGCCGCGACGGACGTCGCGGACTGGCACGAGGCCTGCCGGGCGAGCGTCGAGCACCTGTCGTGGCGGGCCACGGCCGAGCAGTACGTCACGCTACTCGAACGTGTGGCGCCCGAGCGTGCCGGGCGGGTGGCCTCATGACGCCTCTGCGGATTCTGCACGTGATCGTCTCGGACCGGTTCGCAGGGGTCGAGCAGTTCGTACGTCGCCTGGCGATCGTGCAGGCCACCGACGGGCACGACGTGTTCGTCGCCGGTGGTGCGTCCGATGCGCTGGCCGGTCCCCTGCGCGACGCGGGCGTACGGTTCGTGCCGGTGACGAGCATCCGCGCGGCGGTGAAAGCGATCCGCTCGATCGACGTCGACGTCGTCAACTCGCATATGACCGCCGCCGACATCGCAGCGGCGACAAGTCGCCTTGGCGGTCCGCGACAGGCTGCGTTGGTGTCGACGCGGCACTTTGCACTGCGTCGCGGAACCCGCGGACCGGGGCTGCCGTATCGCGTGGTGGAGCGGATGCTGGATGCCGAGATCGCGATCAGCCGCGCCGTCGCCGACTCGATCCACGTGCCGTCGACAGTCGTGCACTCCGGGGTGGATCCGGTAGAACTCTCCGGCCTCGAACGCACGCGAACGGTGCTGATGGCGCAGCGACTGCAGCCCGAGAAGCAGACCGCGCTGGGCATCCGAGCATTCGCGGCGTCGGGGATCGCCGCCGATGGGTGGACGTTGCAGATCGCGGGTATCGGGGCGCAGGAGGCCGAGTTGCGCGCGCTCGTCGCCGAGCTGGACATTGCGGACGCCGTCGATTTTCTCGGCTTTCGAGACGATCTGCCGCACCTGATGCAGACGTCGGGAATGCTCGTGGCGACGACGCCGAACGAGGGACTCGGGCTGACCGTCATCGAGGCGATGGCGTCGGGACTACCGGTTGTCGCGAGCGCGGCGGGAGGGCACCTCGACACGATCGGAGGCGTCGAGGGTGGCGCGCTGTTCGCTGCCGCAGACGTCGACGGGGCGGCTTTACGGTTGCGGGAGTTGGCATCAGACGCGCAGCGGCGCGACGAACTGGGCGCCGCACAACGGGACGTGCAACGCAGCAGGTTCACGTTGCGCGCGCAGGCCGATCAGACCGAGGCGGTCTACCGCGCCGCAATCGCGGGAGAACGTCGATGACCGAACTTGTCGTGGTGTCACTCGAGGCGTGGGACGACGTCTGGCGGCGCAATCAGTACCTGGTGTCGGGGCTGCTCGCGCGTGACCCCGAGCTGCGCGTGCTGTTCGTCGAGCCATCGGATGACCCGCTGCACGCCGTGCGCGGCGGGTCACGACCCTCGTTCGGGCACGCGCCGCGTGAGGTGATGGAGCGGCTGTGGACGTTCCGTCCGGTCAAGCCCCTGCCCCGACGGGTGGATCGTGCGGCGGATGCCCGGATCGCTCGGGCCGTGATTCGTGCGGCGCAGCGACTCGGTATGAGTCAGCCGCTGCTGTGGATCAACGATCCGGGCGCTGCCGCCGTTGCGCAGCTGACCGACTGGCCGACGCTGTACGACATGACTGACGACTGGGTGGTCGCCGATCGTCCGGATGCCGAGCGCGCACGGTTGGTCGGTGGCGAAGAGTGGTTGTTGCAGCACGCGGCAAGCGTGGTTGCCTGCTCGCCGGAGTTGGTGCGCCGCAAGAGCGGCCAGCGTGATGACATCGTGCTGGTGCGCAACGCGGTCGATGTGGAGCGCTACCGGGTGCCGATGGAACGGCCGGCTGATCTGCCCGCAGGACGCACCGCGGTGTACGTCGGGACTCTGCACCGCGACCGGTTGGATGTGGAGTTGTGTGTCGAGACCGCCCGAGCGCTGGGCGCGGAGGGCACGCTGGTGCTCGTCGGACCGAACGCCCTGGGCGTCGAAGACACCGCAGCCTTGCAGAGGAACGGCGTCGTGGTGCTCGGGGCCAAGCCTCGCGATGCGGTGCCGGCGTATCTGCAACACGCCGACGTGCTCGTTGTGCCGCACGTGGTGACCGACTTCACCGAGAGCCTCGACCCGATCAAGCTCTATGAGTACCAGGCCGTCGGCAAGCCGGTCGTGTCGACGCCGGTCGCGGGGTTCCGAGACGCCCCGAACGTTGTCGTCGGCAATGCGTCGTCGTCGTTCTCCGGTGAGGTCGCCGACCTCCTTGCTCGCCTCGCGGCGGACTCCCTTGAAGCCATGGCCTCAACCGATGCCCTGGCTTCGGCGGGCTGGACGGATCGGGTGGATCAGCTCCGCGAAGTCTTCGAGAAACTCATCACGCCGACGTCCGACCGGCGGTAGCTCCCGCGCACGCATCGCAGGAGCTTCCTCGCGATCAGCGCGCGCAACGTCCGATCGGGTCGGGGGTCTTGTCGCAGTCCGGCGGGGCGTTGACACGAGTCGGGCTCTGCGCGTCACCGTCGATGCTGTAGTAGATGTCGAGGAAGTTCGCGCTATTCGACGAACTTCCTTGGATGATCACGCAACCGTCGACGCCGACCTGCTCGGAGCCTTGCCAGATGGTGATGCCACTGTTCGACACAACCTTCGTGATCGTGATCGTCAGCGATCCGATCGGGCAGGCCGTTCCGCCTGCGCACACGCGGAGGAAGTAGTACCAGGGGCTGTTGGTGCTCTGCCCCGGACACTTACAGCTACCCGGCCCCAGACTGATTGTCGGAATGCACGACGCGGCTGCCGTCGGTACCGTCGATGCGACGGCCACAGCCGGAACTGCCCAGGCCATAGCCTTGGTCACCGTGCGCCGGCTGATGCCGTTCTGTTCGGTTTCAGACATGTGATGCCCCCAGTGTCATGCATCCCGCCGTTTGCCCCAGTGCGTGATGCAGAATCCCATGACGCGGCCGCGCCAACGCGACAATGCTAGCGTATGGCAAGGCCCACGGAAACCCCGTGATGCCGCGAAATGTAGGGGTTCCGGGATGGCTGACGTGCACAACAACCCGGGTGTAGTCGCGCAGATGCTGGCGCTGCTGAGAGTCACCGGCGCAAAGCCATCACGCTGGATCGTCACCACCGTGATCGCCTCGGTCATTCTCGCCGCGCTCGATCTGGTCGGCGTGGCCGCCATGATCCCGCTGATGCAGCTCGTCACCTCGTCGGGTCCGTTGGAGGGCGCGAACCGACTCATCGCCGATCTGCTCGGCACGACCGACCTGCAGGTCCTCATTCCCGTCGTGGCGGGTGGTGTCGCGCTGGCATTCGTCTTCAAGAGCGCAGGCTCTTTGCTCTTCCGCTGGTGGCTGCTGGGTCGCACGACGCGACTGTCGGCTCTGGCATCGGTCGAACTGATGCGGCGGTATGTGCTCGCCCCCTACGGTCAGCATCGTCAGCGCAGTCTGAGCACGGTCTACCGCAACATCAATGACGCGACCAACCAGTCGGCCAGCGTACTGCTGGCCGGGCTGACGCTGTTCACGGATGCGCTGGTTCTCACCGCGATCGTCGCAGTGCTCCTGGTCAGCTCACCCGGTGTCACCATTTTCGCGGTCGCGCTCTTCGGCCTTTTGGTGTTCGGCGTTCAGCACGTGCTGCGCCGACGCCAGCTGCGCATCGGAGAGAACCTCGCCGAAGCCGGACTGCGGGCGTGGCAATCGCTGATGCCGGGGCTCGACGGGTTTCGCGAGACCCGTCTGACAGGCAGCGCCGACCGGTTCATCGACGGATATCGCCGAGCCAAGCTCGACGGAGCGCACCAGTCTCGGCTGATGGCCGTACTCTCGGACATCCCGCGGTACCTGCTCGAGGTCAGCTTCATCCTGGCGATCGTCGGCATCGCCGTGCTGTTGTTCGCGACGGGCCAGGCCGACCAGGTCCTGCCCGTCCTCGGACTGTTCGCTGCGGCATCCATGCGCGCGCTACCGACTCTCAACCGCATCACCGCGAACGTCGGGACCATGCGCGCGGGGCGCGCCGGACTCCGCATCTTCACCGAGGCGCTCGCAGAGCTCGAGTCCGACGGCGTACACGACGCACGCGCGACGGTCGGCGCGCCGTACCGCGGCGACATCGAGCTCGACCACGTGACGTTCCAATACGCCGACGCGGATCGCCCGGTGCTGGACGGGCTCTCGCTGCGCATCCCGGCGAACGAGACGACCGCGTTCGTCGGTTCGAGCGGTGCCGGCAAGAGCACTCTGCTTGATCTGATCCTCGGACTGCTCTCCCCCACCTCAGGAACCATCTGCTGCGGTGGACGCCCGATCGACGAGGATCTGGCGACCTGGTACTCAGGACTCGGTGTCGTGCCGCAGGAAGTCTTCCTATCGGACGACACTGTCGCCGCGAACATCGCCTTCGGCATCGCCCCGAAGGACATCGATCCCGACCGCATGCGGGAGGTAGCCTCGGTCGCGCAACTCGATGCGCTCATCGCGGACCTGCCGCACGGATTCGACACGATGGTCGGCGATCGCGGCGTGCGCCTGTCGGGAGGGCAGCGCCAGCGCATCGGCCTGGCACGGGCGCTGTACCGTCGGCCCCGGGTGCTGGTGCTCGATGAGGCGACGAGCGCGCTCGACAACGCGACCGAGCACGAGATCGCGACGACCTTGGATCGTCTGCGGGGAAGCATGACGGTGCTGATCGTCGCGCACCGGCTGTCGACCGTGCGAAACGCCGACACGCTGATCTTCTTGGAGTCGGGTCGCATCGCGACGCGTGGCACGTTCGACGAAGTGCGTCAGGCGAACGAGGAGTTCGCGCGGCTCGTGGAGCTGGGAAAGCTCGAGTAGCCGGGCGCCGACTCAGTGGAAGCCCGCGAGCGCAGTCCATCTGGGATCGAGCTGGTGCGCGTCGGTGCCGTGCGCCATTCGCGCGTGAAAGCGGGGCATCACGATCTCTACGTCGGGGTGCAGGGCGTCGGCGATGTACGCACCCCAGTACGAGAACGTGGAGTTGGCGCCGATAAGCCGCCGCGCGCTGGCGAGTGCCAGAAGATTCTGCAGCGGATCGGGAGCGGCGTACTCGACGCCACGGAACCGCGACCTCAGGCGATCTCCGAGGTGGCACCGACACCACTCCGGGTCGTCTGAGACGACCAGTACGCGCTGCTCAGCAGGGAAGCGCTCCACTGCCGCCGTCGTGTAGCCGATGACGTCGAAACCGTGCTTCGCCTCGAACTCCGTTCCATAGAAGTCTCCGCGCCGAACGTTGACGACCAGTCTCTCGTCCACGACGCCCGCAGCACGATCCGCGAACACGTCATGGATGAACGCCCGAAGCTCCGCGCGCTCGAAGTCCACGCCGAAACGCTGGTAAAGCCAGTTCGCGTCCCATTCGCGTCGGTCTGAGAACCGGACTTCTGCCCGTGTGGCACTCAACGACCGCAGCGCAGGGAACTGCTCCCACCAATCCTGCATGCCTTGTGTCTCCACGACGACGACGGGTGATCCGATCGCCGACTGTTGATGCGCATGCAGCCACAAGTACAGCAGGTTTCCGAGCCTGAGGCCCGCTTGTGGCGCCCACACCACAGAGTTCTCGCCTCGCCTGAGCGTGTCAGCAGCGGCGCCCAGGCGCTGTCGACCGTTGTCGATACTGTGCCGGGTCAGCCGCTTCACGCGGCGCGCGAAGCCCATCACTATTCACCCGCCGCAGTCCTCACCGAGTAGTCCACCCGAATCGGGCTACCGCCCGGTGGTTCCGCGACACGCACGAGCCGATACCGCGCGTCGCCCTTTCGACGCAACGGCGTCATCAGCACCGTCAGCAGCGGGTGCTTCGTTCGCCAGAGCCACCGCCTCAAGACGGCAGGAGGGCGCATGGCGTGCGTGTGCCCGGACCACCCGAACTTGCGACGGAGGACATCCAGATCGCGCACCCAAGAGAAGTGCAGGATGGCCTGCGACGCATCCACAGTCGTGTGCACCGGCGAATCCCTCCTGCGCCACGGGTCTGTGTTCCGTGTCCTGAAGTCGACCCGGAACAGAGGCACGTCGGCCTGACGCGCGTGACGCAACCGGGTTCCGGCTCGCACTGCGACCGGGCCCGGGTACGAGGCTGCTCGTCGCCACCATCTATTGCTCGCTTCGAGATATCGTCCGCGTCCCGTGCGGGTGTAGAGCCAGCGAGCCGGATAGTCGAGCCCTCCAGCTCCCGCTGCGGCCGCCCGCCGCAGCATCACGAAGAAGGTCTGCGGGTCGCTGAGAACCTCGTCCGTATCGAGCTGCATCACCCAGTCCGCACCGTCCGATGCCTGGTCGAGCGCCACCTGTCTCTGATGCGTATCGTTCTCCAGCGGCGTGTGTTCGAGGCGCGCAAAATCGCCCGGGGCAAGTATGCACTTGCCCTCGACATCGACCTCAGAGATGATCTCGAGACACTGCTCGATCGGCAACGGGGTGCCCGTCCACGAGGTCGCGGTGCGATCGTACGACACCACTATGCGCTCCACGCTGGAGTAATACGCGCCCAGGCTCTCGCGCAGATAGCTCGGATCAGCGACGAGCACGTAGGCGTTGATCCGCAGTGCGTCTGGGTCGCTCATGCAATCAGCCTGTCGAGAGAGTCCATCAGCGCACCGCTACGGTCTGCATCGATCTTGCGGCAGAACGGCGCACCGGATGCGAGGAGTCGATCGAGATCATTATGCGTCCAGGTGATCGTGGTATCAAGCACAGGGTCCCACTGATACAGGGTCACCGGCGGCAGATCCGCGGGCGCACCTCGCCAACTGAGGGGGGTTACCAACGCAGACTCGTCGGGGATGATGGTCCTTCGGTAGAACCGCCGCAACCGTGAGCGCGGCGCCAAGTCCTCGTCCAGAAGAACGTCAAGCTCGTGCCGGCGAAGAGCTACCCACTGCGCGCCGATATGGCAGGGCATCGCACGGGTGAACGGCGTCGGGCGCCGCACTCCGAAGTACCGTCCGCGCCCTCGAGTAACGTAGCGAACCCCGAACACCGGTTCGAGCCGGACGGCGAGTGCCCTGCGCACACGAGACGCAAACGCGCGGAGCCATTCGGGCAGACCGAACGCCCTGTTCTCGTCGGACGCACGAAACCAGAAGAACGTGTATCGGTTCAGCCGGTCGTCGCCCTCGCCACGCCGACGACCCCAGCGAGGCCGATACGTCAGCGCATGAGCTTCTCCGATCCAGCCGGACGCCGCGAGCGCCTCTCGTTCCCAATCCGGCAGGCGGCGCATCGGATAATCGTCGCCCGAGATCAAGGTAACCAGTTGCGGGTCCCAGAGCTCCCGCGCCCGCTCCATCGCGCGTAGCGTCGCCTCGACAAGCTCCCACGAGCCCCAGTCGCACTCGAGCCCGTGCACGAACACGCGAATACGCGGGTCATCAACGTGCGCGGGAAACACTTCGCTCCGCGCATCGTGCGCGAGCAGCACACGCGCGTCCGGGCTGGAAGCCAGTATCGCGCCGGCGAGGCGGCGCACCTGCGCCCAGTTCCGGTGAGTCAGCACGACATACACGGCCCGGACAGGGCCGTCGTTCAACTCGCCTTCCATTCCGACGACGCTGAGTGCGCGCGGTCGTTCGGTTTGAGTGACGCGCCAAGACCGACACAGGTACCGACGAGATCGGCACCGGCTCGCGCCAGCCCTCCGCCGAGCCGACGCACCTTCGCCCGAGCGGTCGGCTTGGCGACTGTTCCGGTCACGCCTTCCCACATTTCACGTACAGCCATACGCAGCACTCGGGCGATGTGCCGCAGCAGGTGGGGGTCCCGCCAGCCGAGCACCGTGGTCAACAGAAGGACATGGTTGCGCGCCGCATAGAACCGGTAGCGCAGATCGAAGCGCTTGCCCTTGGCGTACTCGCCCGCAACATGCAGGACGACCGCTCGGGGTGCGAACACCACACGGTATCCGGCGAGCTTGACGCGCAAGGCGAGGTCGGAATCCTCGCGCAGACATGTGCCGGGGTAGTAGTCGTGTATACCTCCGATGGCGCGCAGTGCGTTCGAGCTCACGCTCATGTTGGCTCCGAGCATGTGATCGGTCTCGACGATCCGCCCGGGGTCCGCGCCGAAGTTGCCCGTCAGAGTGCCGTTGGGCAGAAAACGACCGATGCGGTCCCAGCCTTCCCGTTCCTCTTCCGGACGGTTGTTATCTGCCCTGCCGCCGACCGCGCCCACCCCGGGCGTCTCAAAGGCTCTCAGAATCTCGGCGAGCCATTGCGGCTCTGCATATGCGTCGTCATCGATAAACGCGATGACGTCCTCTGTCGCGCCCTGAACACCGATGGCCCGCGACGCAGCCAGCGTCCCGATACCGAGATCATTGCGCCGGTAGTCGACTTCGGGGAACTCTTCGACTACTGCCTCGGTGAGGATGTCTGGCGACGCATCGACGACCACGATACGTTGCGGTTTCCGTGTCTGCTGCCGGATGTGCTCGAGGCACGTCCGGACGTGATCCGGTCGCTTGTACGTTGCGACGACGACGACCGCACTACGTTCGTTCACAAGATCCCCATCCTCTTCCTCTACTCCGAGGCCCCCGTCTACCATAGGCGAACCGTCGCCGGCCACCGTGGGTATCCACCCGCGTGCATACTTGTGCCATGCGCAGTCGTCCGAGAGCCCACACAGTGCCGGCCTTGTCATGACGTTCCCCGCGGTGTCTGTGGTCATCTGCGCACGAAACAGGGCCAGAACGCTCCGGCAACAACTGGATGCCCTTGCAGCCCAAGTCGATGCCCCACCCTTCGAAGTCGTCATCGTCGACAACGGCTCGACCGATGGGACCGCTGCGGTCGCGTACGAGTGGATCCGTTCGGGTATCGGAAGCGCTGCAGATGCGTTCGTGGTCGACGCCTCCGACCAGGAGGGAGTCGGGTTCGCCCGAAACGTCGGTGCAGCATCCTGCTCCGCCGCCGTGATGGCGTTCTGCGACAGCGATGACGTGGTCGGGCCGCGATGGGTATCCGCAGCAGCAGAGAGCATCGCGGCGGGCGAGTCCGTTGTGACGGGCCCCATCTTCGAGCTCACCCCGGATGGCTCTCCCGGGCAGCTTCTGTTCGCTGGCGTCGACGCGCTCCCGCCAGACGCCGGAGCTGTCCGAGCGCTCCCCTTCTTCCGAGGGTGCAACTTCGCCATCACGCGATCGGTGTTCACACGCGTCGGCGGGTTCGATGCGGGGTTTCCTCCGTACGGAAGCGACGATACCGACATCGGTATACGCCTGGTCGGGGCAGGTATCGATATCGGGTTCAACGAGCGCATGACCGTTGCGTACCGGCTCACCCGAGGCTGGCGGCACCGGGTGATTCGACGTTTCCGAGGCGGCCTCTCGCACGCGATCCAATGGTCGCGACATCCGCACGTGTACCCGTCGCCCCCATCGAGCATGAGACGTGTGGCGAGCGCGTTCTGGCAGCCGTTGTTGTGCGTCGTGCGTGGGCAAGGTCGTCTCTCGACAAGGGTGCTTGCGGGCGGCGAGTCGGCGGCCTTCCATCTCGGTACGGTCCGCGGGGGTTCGCCGTCGAGCGTTCGACGGTACGGCAACCCGCAGCCCGCGGATCGCGAACTCGACCGTCGATCTGCCCGTCGCTTGCCTCCTTCTCCGAGCCTCGCGCTGATCACCCCCGTACGCCACCCGCTCAACAGCGTCGACTATGGCGCGGTGGAGCAGACGCTCCGGGAATCTGTGGACGCATGGCTGAAGCAGACCGACCCCAACATCATCGTCATCGTGGTTGCCTCCGAGCACCCGCCGCTGCCGGATGACCCGCGCATCACGGTAGTGACCGTAGATTTCCCGCCACCTTCAGCGGAACGCACTGCGAGGACCGGAGACGCCGCAGTACTGCGAGACAAAGGCTGCAAGAACGCGATCGGGCTGAGCGTCGCGAAGCACTTCGGAGCACGGCACATCATGTTCGCCGACGCAGACGACTTCGTCTCCCGCAAGCTCGCCGCGCATTGCGCAGCGCATCCCGATCATCCTGGCTGGACGATCACCGCCGGGTGGCGATACAGCCGTGCGCGCAGAACGATCAGAGCCCATCGCGGTGACTTCCATCTGCAGTGCGGAACCTCGCATATCGTTCGGAGTGATCTGTTGCCCGACTCCGGCCTCAGCGTTGATGCCTCGCAGACGCAGCTCTACGAGGCCTATGGCGACAAGCTCGAACGTTGGATGGGCTCGCACATGTTCCTCCACGACGATCTGCCCCTCACCTCGCTGCCTTTCGCCGGCGCGCTCTATCAGGTCGGTACGTCGAACTCCCAGTCCGGAAATGCTCTGGGTGGCCAAGGCCGGCCGATCTCACAGGCGGTCGCTGCCGAGTTCGGCGTTCGCGCGACCTCGCACACGCCCTGGGGGCTCGCACAATCGTTGTTTCCATCGCGGCGCGCTATCGCCGAACGCGTGCGTCGAGTCATGCGACGCTCCTCCTGAGCGCCGCCGTGACTTATCCTCAAGTCACGTGTGCGTGTAAAGGGGAACGAACATGAAGCGACCTCGGATCGGGGGGCTCGACGCGTTGCGCGGGTTGGCAGCGCTGGCCGTGTTCATCTGCCACGCCGCTGCATACTGGGGTGGGCTCGGCCTTCCGCGGCTTGTCTCTTCCGCCACGCAGGTCGGAGCCCACGGTGTCGACGTCTTCATCGTGCTGTCCGGCTTCGTCCTGACGCTGCCGCTCGTGGCACGTGGCCGGTCTTTGAACGTCGGACAGTTCTATGGGCGCCGCATGTGGCGTATCCTCCCCGCGTACTGGACGGCGCTCGCGATCGCCGCAGTCCTCGCGCTGGGCCCGGCCTGGGATCTCGTGGTGGCAGAGCGGGCGAGCGTGCGAGATCTGCTGCTTCATATCTTCGCCATTCAGACCGTGTTCCCATCGAACCTCGGTGCGATCAACGGTTCGCTGTGGAGCGTCTCGCTGGAGATCCTGCTGTATCTGCTGTTCCCACTACTCATCGTGCTGTTGCACCGCGTCGGCGGTACGGTCCTCGTGCTCGCTGCTATCGCGCTGAGTTTCAGCACCTGGTGGGTCGGTTCACAACTGAGTTCCGGCAATGCCGTCGACGCATTCTTCAGCTCCAGTCATACCCTGCCGATTCGCCTCGTGCAGTTCGTGATGGGCATGGTGCTCGCCATGGTGTTGATGCGGCCGGGGTCGACGGCGCTCGATCCGACGCACCGAAACCGCACCCTGGCGATGCTCGCGGTCGGCGCGACGACGCTCGCTGCGGTCGCGGCGAGCACCCTGGACGTGCCACCGGGCATCAACCTGACGTTGTGGGGCGTATGCGGTGCAGCTCTGGTCTGGCTGTTCGCGCTCTTCGCTCAATCCCCGGTGGTGCGCACCCTCGACAAGGCGGGCACGCGTTCGTACAGCTTCTACCTGATGCATCAGCCGATCGTGCTGCTGATGTGGCCGATCATCGCCGTGCTTCCGGGGAACCCGGTCGTGGTGCTCCTGTACGGCGGCGTGGTGGTGTTGGTGATCGTGAGCTGTGCTGCCGAGGCGCTGTATCGGCTCGTCGAGCGCCCCAGCCACAGGTATGCGGTGCGGCGCTTCCCCCACGTAGTGCGCAGAGCAGACGAGCCCGTCCCTCATCCATGATGGAACGGGGCGAGAACACTCGGGGGTCCATATGTCACAGCCACGGCTCAGCATCGCGCGCATCGCGACAGACACACCGATGGGTGCGCAAGCTTACGAAGGGCAGGTGATCGCGCGCGCGGCGGATGCCATGGGACCGGCGTGGTCGATGCGTGAGCTGGTGTTCCGGTCGATGCGCTCCCCCTTACCCGGCAATCGGCGCCTGCCCATGGGGCGAGTGGCGAAGGCACCGGCATCCGTCCGCCGTGAGCTGGGCCGCGCATTGTTCCGCGGCGACGCGGTGTCGCACCGTACCTCGCTCGAGCTGCCACCGTCACCGCACGCCGACGTGATCACGCTGCACGATGTGGTCGCGTGGCGCTTCGCCGACGAGTCGGCTCCCGTACCCGCCGCCGCCGAAGAAGCACGGCGGGCGGCCGCAGTCATCTGCGTATCGGAGTTCACGGCCACCGAAGCCGTCGAGTTCTTGGGGGTGCGAGATCCGCATGTCGTTCCGAATGGTGTCGATCCGCGCTATTTCACCGCGGCACCACTCGACGCCGCAGATCGCGCACGGCTCGGCCTCGAACGGCCCTACGTGTTGCACGCTGGAGGAGCCGCTACGCGCAAGAATCTCGCGGCACTCGCCGAGGCTTGGCCACGGGTGCACTGTGAACGTCCCGGCTGGACGCTCGCCCTTGCCGGCCCGGCCCACCCCCGCCGTACGCAGTTGTTCGACGGTATGCCGGGCACCGCCCTGCTGGGGCGGCTCCCCGATGAGCTGATGCCGGGCGTCGTGGCGTCAGCGGCGGCGGTCGTCGTGCCCTCGCTCTACGAAGGATTCGGGTTGCCGGCGCTCGAGGCCATGGCCGCGGGCGTGCCGGTGGTCGCAGCGGACACCAGCAGCCTTCCCGAAGTGGTCGGCAAGGCGGGACTCCTGGTCGCCCCGACTGCTGAAGGTGTGGCCGACGGCCTGCTGCAGGTGACGTCGGCGGATGCCGCGGTCTCTGCACTCATCGACGCGGGTCGCTCTCGCGCCGCCGAATTCACCTGGGAGCGCTCAGCCGCGGGCCACGCCGAGGTGTGGCGTTCGCTCGCTTGACGCCTACGCGCCGCGCACCCCGAGCGGAAAGCGGGGGCCAGCGTGTGTCAGGCCGGCGAGCGACGCTTCCAGTCCTCGCAACAGCTCCGCCACACGTGACGCATCGGCCGCCCACGCAAAGCGCTGCACGTCGTCCAGGGTGCGCAGGTCGTCGAAGTCGACGTAGCGGGTGCGTCCGGGAGTGACGGCTGCCTCGTAGTCGTGGAACTTGAAGGTGCCGCCGGTGAGCGCCGGTTCGAGAGCGGTCCACACCGCGGGGATGCCGTACGCGTCGGCGGTGATCAGCCCGTGCAACGACGTCGTGAGCACGGTCTCGCACATGACGATCTCGCGCACAGTCGGCGCCGCCTCACGGTGCACGTTCACATCGCGCACGCGCCCCGGCTCGCTCTTCAGCAACGCGGTCAGACCGGCATGAGAGCGGTGATGTCCGTGCGGCACCACTGCGATGGCGGCGCGGCGCGCGGGTCGGGCGACGTGACGGGAGACCAGTAGACCCGGATCACCGTATGCCACCCCCGACACATCGATACGTTCCGCGGTCAGCGGGCCGCGCACGGCGAGCACCTGCACGTTGGGCATCCGCCGTTCGACATCGGTCATCAGCCCCGTGCCCCAGACGGCTCCGTCGTAGTCTTCTGCGCAGAACTCCAGCAAGCTGCCGACGCCGATCAGGCGCGCATGGCGCGGCTCACGGTACAGCGGCACGATCCCGTATTTCGGTAGCAGCCACGGAGTGAGGGCATCTCCGAAGTTCGGGTGGCCATCCCACCAGTACGTCGGCACGACCGGCGCGCCCCAGGCGCGGGGTTGCAGCGCCGCTGCCCCCAGCCGACGCGCCTGGCGCATGCGTCGTCGCACTGCACCTTCGTATCTCATCGGGAGGGCTCCGTTGGCAGTTGGTCGTACAACCGCAGGTACTGCGAAACCACAGCAGGCCAGGTGAAGTCGCGCACCCGCGCCGGCCCGTTCGCCCGCAGTCGGTCGGCGAGCTTCGGATCGTTCCCCACCTGTGCGAGCGCTTCGCTCAACGCCTCGACGTCGGTCGGGTCGACGAGAACGCCGTCCTCACCGTCACGCACGAACTCGGCAGCGCCACCGCGGCTGGTCATCACCAGCGGCGCCCCCGCACGCCAGGCCTCCAATGCGACGATGCCGAAGGCTTCGGAACGCGAGGGAACGACCACGGCGACGGCGCCGCGCATATAGGCGTCGACCTGCTCGGACGCGAGCTGACCGACGAACGACACGCGCTCCGCGAGCCCTGCCGCTTCGGACTGCTTCTGCAGCGCATCGCGCTCGGGTCCATCACCGCCGATCACAAGCCGAACGCCTTCGTGCTGCAGCCGCGCGAATGCCTCGATGAGCAGATCGAAGCCTTTGACGTACCCGAGGCGCCCGACGGCGAACAGGTAGTCCCCTTCGTCCGGGGTGTCCCCCTGCCGGACCGCGAGATCCACTCCGTTCGGCACGACGACGCCGGAGTGCAGGCCGTACCGTGCCCGAAGGTCATCAAGCACGTACTCGCTGGGAGCGGTGACCGTCTGCGCCGAGACGATGGCGCGGCGCAGACCCGCCCGTAGCAACGCTGATCTCTCGTAGACGCCGTTGTCGTCGCCCATCGTCTCTCCGTGCGAGGTGATGATGAGCGGAGTGTGGCGCTGACGGTGAAGCGCCTCCGCGTAGATACCGTTCGGGCCGAAGCAGTGCACGTGCAGCAGATCCGGACGCAGGCGCCGGTGCGCGCGGCGCCAGGCCGCCCAGGCAGCCGGCCAGCGCCCTGCGAATCGCAGCATTGCGGGAAGCGAACGCGCGGGAAGAGGCGTGGGCAGGTATCGCACGGCTATCTCGACACCGTCCGCACCGAGCAACGGATGCTGCGGGGCCGCTCCTCGATCGACGGTCCAGACCTCGACGACGTGTCCGCGCGCGGTCAACTCGCGTGCGACCTGCGCGACGTGCTCTTCGACGCCGCCAACATGCGGGGCGAAGGACGACGTAATCAGCGCGATGCGATGCGCGGCACTATCAGCCATTCTTCGAGCTGCGCTGCTTGCGGCGCACAGGGGCCTCGACCGCCGCGCCGCGCAACAGCTCGTCGAAGTCCTCGGCGTCGGCGGCGTCCTCGCTCGCGGGTTCCGGGGCCGAGCTCTTCTTGGCGGGCCGTGGGCGGGACGGTTTCGGCGCAGGGGCGGGCTCCGGTAGCGGATCGTCGTCTTCTTGCGCTACGGACGACAAGCTGCTCTGCTTCGACGTGCTCGGCTTCGACGGCCATCCACGCTTCTTGTGCCCCGTCCCTGACGCGTACTCGTACGTGTAGACAGACGACTCCGAGCCCGTCAGCGGGGCCCGGTTGAGCACCACGCCGAGCAGTCGACCGTGCACCTTGGTCAGGGCATCCTGCGCCTTCTCCACCAGATCGTAGGTGGTCTTTCCCACCGAGACGACGATCAACGCGCCGTCGGCCTGGTGCGCAAGCACAGCGCCGTCGGTGACGGCGAGCAACGGCGGCGCGTCGACGATCACCGTCGCGTACTCGGCGAGTTCGTCAAGCGTGGCTTTCATCTTCGCCGACCCAAGCACCTCGCTCGGGTTCGGTGGGATGGTGCCGGCGACGAGCACGTTCAGGTTCGGTTCATGCGGCGAACTCTGCAAGACGTCCACGAGCTTCGCCCGCCCCGCGAGCACATCCGTGAGCCCGGCAGTTCCCGACACCCCGGTTGTCTTGGCGACCGTGGGACGCCGCAGATCACCGTCGACGAGCACGACGGGCACACCGTTGGCGGCGAGTGTGGCAGCCAGGTTGGCCGAAACGGTCGACTTGCCCTCGCCGGGCAAGGCGCTGCTCACGACGATCACTCGCGGCGGATCATCGACGTTCATGAACTGCAGATTCGTCCGCAGCACGCGCAGCGCCTCGCGCATCGCATAGCTCGACTTCGTTCCCGTCTGATCGCCAGCCAGAAGTCGCTGCCCGTCCTGCACCTCGCCAGCGGCGGGCAACGTGCCGACGACGGCCAATCCCAGACGCGCTTCCACGTCATCGCGGGCACGAACACGGCGATCCGAGACTGCACGCACGAGGGCGAACGCGATCCCCATGCCCAGGCCGAGCACGCCCCCGACCATCAGTGCCATGCGCTCGTCGGGGAACGATGGCGCCGACGGCAGCGCCGCCGACTCAGCCAGTTCGACGGTGATCAGCGCCGACCCCAGCTCTTCGACCCCCTCGCGCTCGTCGATCGTCGCAGCGAGTCCGACGACCCAGGCCTCAGCAAGGTCGCGTGCGCCCTCTGCCGTCGGGCCTTCGGCGGTGATCTTGATGATGGGTGTGCCATCCGGGTTATCGACAGTGATACGCCGCACAAGTTGCTCTGGCGCCACGTCGAGTCCCAGCGCGTCAGCTGCCTTCTCTGCGACATTGCGCCAGGTCGCCATCTCGACGAACGTCGGCACGCGCGACTTCGCGATGGAGTCGTTCGCTCCCGGAATGAGCTGCATCTCGGGATCAGGATCCGTAGCGACCGTGACCACACCGCTCGCATCGGCCTGGTACACCGGTGTCTGCAGCGCGGCCCAGCCGTACCCTGCCGCCAGCCCGAATATCGTCATCAGCACGATGCCGAGCCAGTGTCGCTTCAGCGCGTTCGCATAGTCGCGGAGTTCCATGCCACCCCCATCTTCCCCTGGGTCTCGATCTTAGAAGACTGCGCGCGACGACCGCCGAGTGGTTGTTCCCACGTATTCGGATTCTGCTCACGCCACCACACGTGGCCCCCCAGGCAGATTCCGGCGATCAGGAACGGGATCGACACCTGCGCGGCAACCCAGAACAGGTCGAACTGAGCGGTCACCAGACGTGAGATCACGACGGCGAACGCGAGGGCTCCGAAGGAAGGGTGCGCGGTCCAGAACTTCCACAGCACGATCAGGATGCCAAGCCACATGACGCCGAAACCCGCGAGACCGACGAGCCCTGCCGATGCGACGACTTCGAGTTCTGCCTGTGGCGGCTGGAAGTTCGCCGTCGGATGCACGTACCAGTAGCGCAGTCCATGGCCGAAGATCGGCTCGTGCTTCCAGAGCGCGTAGACCTCACGCATCCATTCCAGGCGCTGATACGTCGAGTTGAACCTGTTCTGCGACTCGATCTGACCGATCACGCTGTCGATGATGAGTGCGGCACCGGGTACAGCGAGAAGTACGACCAGTAGCTTGTGCCGTCCCGCACCGGAACGCAGCACGTACAGCAACATACCGACGATGAGTCCGATCACCGCTTGCCGGGACTGCGTCAGCGCCAATGCCGCGAGCATGACCCACAGAGACGGGACTGTCAGCTTTCGAGGCAGGTGGGCATGTGGCGGTTTGATGAAGACGACCAGGATCGCGAACGCCAGCGCTGCGCCCGCGAAGTTCTTGTGCATCGGCCACGGCCACCGGGGGTAGATTGGCCGCACTCCCTCGGTGACGAACACGATGGCGCCGGTGGCGATCGTTCCGAGCGCAACCACGAGGCCAGTGGCGACGATCAGGATGAGCCCGGTACGCATGAGTCCTGCCCGGCCGATCCCCCAACCGAGCAACAGGGCTCCGCTGATCAGCATCCACGCGTGGAACCACTCGACCGTGTTCTGTGGATACGGGTTCACGATGACGGTGAACAGTGTGGCGAACTGGTAGACCGCGTTCAGCCACAGCATCGCGCGCATGGTCGGACTGAAATCCCGACGCGACAGCAGCACGACGATGACGAAGCCGAGAGCGATCGCCAGGTCAGAGACGGTGAGATCGCCGACGCCGATGCTCACGCGGGCAGTCACGAACGCACCGGGAATGGCCAGCAGAGGCAGGATCATCGGATGCCGGGGGGTGAGCACCACCCCGATGACGATCACCGCGAGCGCGATCGCGGTGGTGGCCCCGTCTGCGAGCCCCCGGTCGAGCAAGAAGTACACAGCCAGCAACGTGGCGATGGCGAACAACGTCCAACGCCAGAGGTTCGCCCAGGCGCGGCCGAGGGCATCGACAACGGCAGTACGACGAAGCACCATTGCGTTCCCCTTCCCCGCGGAGCCCCTCAACGTCTCAGTATCGCACTCGCCCACGGGAAGGACACGACGATCAGCATCCCGCATCCGAGACAACGAACGAAGGCGGCCACCAACGGTGACCGCCTTCTTCAACGCGTGATCTCAGAGCGTCAGGTGCTTGCGCACGACATCGGCGAGTGATGCGGCGTGGGCATTCGCGGTTTCCGCATCCGCCGCCTCGACCATCACACGCACGAGCGGCTCGGTGCCCGACTTGCGCAGCAGCACGCGGCCCGACTCGCCGAGGCTGGCCTCGACCGACTTGACCGCCTCTTGCACGCCGAGGTGATCGGATACGGCATCCTTGTCGACACCCGTGACGTTGATCATCACCTGCGGGTACACCGTCATGATCGATGCGAGCTCGGCCAGCGTCTTCTTCTGACGGGCCATCTCGGCGACCAGGTGCAGACCCGTGAGCAGTCCGTCGCCGGTGGTGGCGAAGTCGCTCATGATGACGTGGCCCGACTGTTCGCCGCCGAGCGAGTAGCCGCCGGCGTTCATGTCTTCGAGCACGTACCGGTCACCGACAGCGGTCTTGCGCACCGTGATGCCGTTCTCGCGCATGGCGATGTGCAGCCCGAGGTTGCTCATCACCGTCGCGACCAGGGTGTCGTCAACGAGCTTGCCGCGGCTCTTCATCGCCACCGCGAGGATCGCCATGATCTGATCGCCGTCGACGATGGTGCCGTCAGCATCCACCGCCAGGCAGCGGTCGGCGTCGCCATCGTGGGCGATGCCCACGTCGGCGCCGACGCGCACGACCTCGGCGGCCAGCTTGTCGAGGTGGGTCGAGCCCACGCCGTCGTTGATGTTGAGCCCGTCGGGGTCGGCCCCGATGACAGTCACCTTGGCGCCCGCGTTGCGGAACACCTCAGGGGATGCCCCGGAAGCTGCGCCGTTGGCGCAGTCGAGCACGACGTGCAGGCCATCAAGGCGATGCGGCAGCGACGCCAGCAGGTGCATGACGTAGCGGTCTTCTGCGTCGGAGAAGCGGCTCACGCGCCCGACATCCGCGCCCGTCGGCTGCAGTTTGGTGCCGGCTTGCATCGTGTGCTCGATGCGCTGCTCGACCTCGTCGGGCAGCTTCACACCACCACGAGCGAAGATCTTGATGCCGTTGTCGGGCGCCGGGTTGTGCGACGCCGAGATCATCACGCCGAAGTCGGCGTCGATGTCAGAGATCAGAAAGGCCGCTGCCGGGGTCGGCAGGGTGCCAGCATCCAGCACATCCACACCCGACGACGCGAGACCCGCCTCGACCGCGGCGCTGAGGAAGTGACCGGAGATCCGCGGGTCGCGAGCGACCACAGCGGTGAGCCGCTTGCCGGCGACACGACGCGCCTCGGCAATACGGCCCTGGCCCAGGACGACAGCAGTCGCCTGGGCCAGGGTGAGCGCGAGTTCGGCGGTGAGGGGGCCGTTGGCCAGCCCCCGCACGCCATCTGTACCGAACAGTGCCATGGAAGGAACTGAGCGGATCAGCGCTTCGAGTACTGAGGAGCCTTACGGGCCTTCTTGAGACCGGCCTTCTTGCGCTCGATGACGCGAGCGTCGCGCGAGAGGAAGCCGGCCTTCTTCAGGGTCGGGCGGTTGTTCTCGGCGTCGATGTTGTTCAGCGCGCGAGCGATGCCGAGACGCAGAGCGCCGGCCTGGCCCGAGTCGCCGCCACCCGAGATGCGCGCGATGACATCGTACGCACCCGTGAGGTTCAGCACCGTGAACGGGTCGTTGATCAACTGCTGGTGCAGCTTGTTCGGGAAGTAGTCCTCGAGCGTACGGCCGTTGACCGTGATGGTGCCCGAGCCGGGAACCAGGCGCACGCGGGCGATGGCCTGCTTGCGACGGCCCACGGCAGCGCCGGGAACCGAGAGAACGGGGCGAGGAGCCGACTCCACCGTCTCGGCCTCAGGGGTCGAGGTGGAGAAGTTCTGCGGGAAGTCAGTGGTTTCCTGGATGTCAGCCACGAGTATGTCCTTAGTCTTTACGGCGCTTACTGGGCGACCTGGTCGAGGGTGTACGGCGTGGGCTGCTGAGCGGCGTGCGGGTGCTCGGCACCGGCGTACACCTTCAGCTTCGACAGCTGCTCACGGCCCAGGGTGTTCTTCGGGAGCATGCCGCGGACGGCCTTCTCCACGGCGCGAACCGGGTTCTTCTCGAGCAGCTCGGCGTACGAGACAGACTTCAGGCCGCCCGGGTAACCCGAGTGACGGTAAGCCATCTTCTTCTGGAGCTTCTGACCCGTGAGGGCGACCTTGTCGGCGTTGACGATGACGACGAAGTCGCCGGTGTCGACGTGGGGAGCGAAGGTCGGCTTGTGCTTGCCACGCAGGATTGCTGCTGCGTGCGAAGCCAGGCGGCCGAGAACGACGTCGGTGGCGTCGATGACGATCCAGTCACGCTGGACCTGCCCGGCCTTCGGGGTGTAAGTGCGCGTCACGATAGTGCTGCTTTCATAGATTCGAACGGAGAGGTTCGTGAATCCCACTCCGGGGTGGGTTTCGCCTCAGCGAAACACGCGCCAGTGGAGGGCTCACGTTCGTCGTGCCGGACACCCGAGCGAGTCGGATGCAGGCACCAAAGGGTTAGCTTACAGCATCCGATGCACGCAACCAACCGTGCGGCGTCGGCGGCACAGCCCGGGCTCCGCCGCCTACGCCGTCTCAGCCGTGACCAGAATCGGCCGGTGGTCGCTGGTGCCTTGGGGCAGCGTCGTGATCTTCGAAATGTCTATGCCCACCGAGGTCGCGAAGTCGTAGTGCCCGCGGAACACCCGGTACCGCGTGTACGTGTGGTCGTCACTGAGGGTGAGCATGTATCCGTGTTCGCGCACGGTCTGCCCGAGGTTCTCTTTGAACACCGGGTAGTTGTAATCCCCCACCATCAGCACGGGCAGGTCGGGGCCGAGCGCCTGCAGTTCGCCGAGCGCCGCACGGATCTGATTGCGCCGCAGCGAGTTCAGCGCGGTCAGCGGCGCGGCGTGGAACGACGCCACGATCACACCGCGGCCGGTGTCGATATCGAGCAGCCGCGCCCCCAGCACCCGCTCGTGCGCGGGTTTGAGCACCATGTCGTGCAGCGACTTCTTCAGCCCGATCGTGCGCACCGACTCGACGCGGAACGTGTTGCGGCGCAGGTACATCGCGAGCCCCAGCCGGTTGCCGCTGGTCGCCTCGACCAGCGAGAGCCCGCCGATGCTCTCGGGAAGGTCCTGCGTGTCGCACTCCTGCAGGCACAGGATGTCGGGGTCGTGCGCGCTGACCAGATCGGCGAGCTCACGCGCCGCGCGGTGCTTGCGCAGGTTGTACGAGATGACCCTCATGCGTCAAACGTACCGCCGTCGCGTGGTGCGTTGTCGTCGTGCTCGCGGTCACGCCGCGCACGAGTCTGCTCGGCCCGGGTTGCCAGCAGTTCATCGGCCGGATACCCGACCTCTGCCAGCGTCAGCCCGCGCGCCGGCAGCACCTTGAACGCGCTCGTGCGGGTGAGCTCGTCGCGCAGCCGGGCGACGTCGGCGACCTCGAGGCGCCCCTCCCCCACGGCGGCACAGGCGCCCACCAGCGCGCGCACCATGCTGTGGCAGAACGCGTCGGCCTTCACCTCGGCGATGAGCACGCCCTCGACGTCGCGGTGCCAGCGGTAGTCCAGCAGTGTGCGGATCGTCGTGGCCTCCTCGCGCGGTTTGCAGTACGCCGCGAAGTCGTGGAGTCCGATGAGGGTCTGAGCGGCAGCATCCATCCGCTTCTCGTCGAGATCGGCACGCAGCGTCGTCGTGTCGTTGCGCCGCATCGGGTCGTATCCGACCCGATTGTCGGCGAGGCGGTAGCGGTAGCGCCGCCAGACCGCCGAGAAGCGCGCGTCGAAGCCTTCGGGCGCGAGGCTCGTGCGCGTCACCGTGACGTCGGGATAGTTGCCGAGGACACCGCGGATGCGACGCGCCAGAGACCCGGCAGGATCGGATGCTGCCTGCCCGTGTCGCGTACGCACGCGCGCCCACTGCGTCTCATCGAGGTCCACGTGCGCCACTTGGTCAGAGGCGTGCACTCCGGCATCCGTCCGCCCGGCGACCACGAGCCGCGCCTCGGAACCGACGATGCGCGCCAGGGCCGCCTCCAGCGTGCCCTGCACCGTGCGCATGCCGGGCTGGGTCGCCCAGCCGCGGAAGTGGGTGCCGTCATAGGCGATGTCGAGGCGGATGCGCACCGAACCAGCCTAAACCGCGCGTTCCCGCGCACGCACGAGTTCCCACACGCGGATGCTGAACGCCGGCCCTGCATTGGTGCTGACCGACCCGGTGGGAAATCACAGACCACCCGCCTGCCGGTCGGCGTGTCGGTGCGGGACACGCCGTACACAACCCGAATGGTCTGGGATTTCCCACACGGTTTGAGGCTGGCACAGGCCCGAACCCCGATCAGGCCACGGCCACCTTGGGCTTGGCCCACGAGCGTCCGCGAGTGTCTTTGAGGATCGTGTACTCGGCATCGACGTGCGGCTCGATCGCACTGTACTTGTCGTTCGGCGCGCCGATCACCAGTTGGAAGCCCAGTCCCCGCCAAGCACCGATCGCCCGTCGCGTGAAGTGGGCATCGGCCTTGATCAGCGCCTCGTCCATGAACACCGGCGCATAGCGCGGACGCTCGGCCCCAGCATCCCCGAGCTGGTAGCGCAACGCGGCCCCGACGATGAACGCCACCAGCTCCTGCGACTCACCACCCGACTTCTCACCGATGTGGTCGTACAGCGCGACGTGCTCGCGAGTGTCGGCCCGAACCCGCTCGGCGCTGACCCGCACGTGATTGCGCACGTCGATCAGCTCGGCGAAGTCGGGCGCCGAGCGCCGCATCTTGGCGATCAGACGGCTCATCCGCCGGTAGGCGTTCTCACGTTCCTCGTCGGTCGACGCCGTCTCGATCAGTCCGCGCACCTCGCGCAGGTCACGACGGAAGCGCTTGCGCGCCTCGGACTGGTTCTCACGCGGTGTGATCTGCAGTCGGTGGTCGTCGTCGTAGAACGGCAGTTCTTGCATGATGCGGTTGATCGGCTCGATGCGGTCCCTGATCTCGCGCACCGACCGGCTCAGCGTCGAATCCAGGCTGGTCAGGTCGTTGCCCGACAGGCGCAGCAGGCTGTCGCGCCATTCGCTCTCGAGCTCATGCAGGCCGCTGGTGCGCAGCGCCTCAAGAATCCGCACGAATTCGTCGACCGATTCGTCGGGGTCAGGCAGCAGGTTCAGGTTCGGCCAGCGTTCCAGGAACGACACCATCAGCTGACGCATCCGCTCACGCTGCTCGTCATGCCCGTCGAGTGCCGCGCGGCGATCCGCCGTCAGCCGCGCCGCAGCGGTCTTCAGCGCCAGATCCAGCCGTGCCAGCCGGTCCGAAGCGCTGCCGGCGTCGGCGTCTCCCCCGAGCAGGAACCGCTCATCGAGGAACGCCGCCTGTGTGGCATCGAGCACAAGTTCTGCGTCCGAACCGGCATCCACGATGCGCTGACAATCGTCGACATCGTCGGTCACCTCGCCCCACTGCGCCTCGACGCGGTCGCGCTCGGCGACGAGGGCGCCGATCTGAGAACGCAGCTCGGATGCCGTCACGCGCAGCCCCTCGGCGCGTTCCTTCAACTGCCCCACCTCGGGGCTCGCATCTGTCACCTCGGCCTCGACGGAAGCCCAGCGCTCGCGCTCGGCCTCCAACGACGCCACGTCGATCTGCTTCCAGGTGACGTCCTCGATCAACGCGAACGCCTTCAACCGGTTCTCGATGGCATCCAGCGCCGCCTCGGCGGCCTCGGCCGTCTCGGTGGCCGCCGCGAGCCGGGCGTCGGCACCGGCAACGAGCTCGTCAAGATCGCGCAGTCGGCGCTCGTTCGAGAAACCCAGCACGTTCTCACGGCCGTGACCGCCGTGTGCACCCCGGCTGCCCTGCGACATCTGCCCCGTGATGGTCAGCGCCATCCGGTGCTCGCCGAGCTGCGCCGACGAGTCGACGCACACGAAGTCGAACCGCTCCTCAAGCCGCTGCTGCAGCCACCCCGTGAAGGGCGTCGCCCGGTGCTCGAGCCGCCCCGGAAGCGTGCGATCGGATGCCGGCTTCGACTCTGCGATGCCCGCCGTAACCCCCTCGTAGCGCAGCCGCACCGGGCTGCGCAGCTCGTCAATCGCCGCGCGGAACGCCGGCAGGTTTTCACTGTCGATCAGCAGCGTGGTCGCGAAACCACCGAGGGCGAGGTTGAACGCCTCGCGCCACGGCTCGAACTCGGTGCGCACCTCGATGAGCTCGCCGACGAACAGCAGCTCATCGGCATCGAGCCCGGCAGCCTCGGCCAGCAGCATCCGCGCCTCATGCAGAGCCGACGGGATGCTGCCGCGCAGCTGCCCGGCGCCCTCGCGCTCGACATCCATCTGCTCGCGTTCGCGCACGAGCGCGCGCCGCGCCGTCTCGGCATCGGCGAACGCCGCCCGCGCCGCCCGGCGCCCACCGTCGGCCTGCGCGGCGCGTGCCTGCGCGGCCACCTCGGCGAACTGCTCTGATGTCTCGGCCTGCACGCCGAGTGCGCGCAGCGCCGCGTCGACGCGATCACGCTCGCGCCGCACATCGGCCAGGCGACGCTCGACCCCGCGCAACTCACGCTGGGCGGTCTCCAGACGGTCACCGCCCGACTGACGAAGCAGGTCGAGCAGGCCATCGCGCTCCGCCTCGGCACCGTCGACAAGCGCGTGCTTCTCTCGGATGCTGAGATCGAGCGCCCTCTTGCGCTCCCCCAGCTCGGACTCGACCTCGCGCAGCAGATCCAGACGCCGCTGCGCCCGCCACAGCGCCGCGCGCGACGACGGCTCATCAAGGTCACCGACCTCGTCGATCAGACGCACCCGCTCGGCCGCGCCCGTGATGCGTTCACGGATGCCCGCGATCGGCTCCAGCGCGCTCACCTGCTGCCGCGCGGTGATCATGCTCGTGCGCGTGCCCTCGAGCTCATCGAAGTGGGCCACGACAGCATCTGCCGTCGCCATCGTCTCAGGCTCTTCGAGCACGAGACGCTTGTACAGGTCATCGACCGTCGTGATCTGCTGACCGGCCTGGATGCGCGCCAGCAGGCTCATCGCCTTGCCACCCGACCCCGCGGCGCCGATGCCGAGCACCGTGTGCAGGCGCGCCGTGAACTCCCGGTCTGTTCCGACCGGTTCGAGGCCGCGCTCACGCAACGACGCGTCCGTCAACCGCTGTGCGGCGGCGGATTCGAGTTCGGCGAGATCAAAGCGCCCCTCGCACGTCGCGCGCACCCGCACGGTGTCCTCGAGAATGCGTGCGCCGGCGGGGATGTACCAGGCCCGCACGGCGGTGAACCGCGACCCGTCATGGTCGGCCCAGGTCATGGCAATGGCAGTCCAGGTGTCTTCACCGTCACCGCGCAGCACCCGCAGCTTCGTGCCCTCATCGGTGCGGGACTCGTCGATCTTGCCGCGTCCGTACGACAGGATGTTGCGCTGCTCCTCACCGCGAGGACGCCCGGTGATGCCACCATTGGACGCACCGTTGAACGGCGTGGTGTGCGGCATCATCAGAGCGATGTAGGCGTCCATCAACGTGGATTTGCCCGAGCCGGAACCACCGCAGAGCATCGTCGCGTTCGGCGAGAAACGCACCCGATGCGGGCCGCCATCGTAACCGCCCCAGTTCACCAACTGCAGGTCCTCGGCGACCCACTGCTGACCGCGCGACTGCGCAGGGATGAGACCGAAGAGAGTGTCGAGCATCGTCACAGGGCGGCCTCCGGCTGCACGTTCTGGGGCTGGGGCTGGGCCTGCTGGGTTTGGGTCTGCTGGGGCTGGGCCTGCTGGGCGCGCAGCCAGGCGCGCAGCTCGGCGAGCTTCTCGGCGCTGAGCACGACCTCGACGAGCGAGCTGATCCGGTAGCGTCCGGTGGTCTCCTCGTCGACGACGCCCTCGCGGTCGAGCCGGTCGAGCGCCGCGCGGATCGCCCGCTGCTGCCGCGCCGTGCTGCCGTCGGCGTCGGTGAGGTAGCTGAGCACGGTCTGCTCGACGTCTTCGATGTCGATACGCGGAGCGGACTCCCCGGCAGCCGTCTCACGCTGGAAGACCGTGCGCAGGTGCACCAGCACCAGCGTCTCGGTGCGGTTGTACGGCAGGTCCTTCAGCAGAATCGGTACCTCGAACTCGTCAGAGCGCACCTGCTGCTTGTAGGCCAATCCGCGACCCGGATCAACCACGAGACGCAGGTAGAGATCGTGCAGACGCGACTCGATGATCTGCTGGTGCTCGAGCAGCAGCGCCCACTCGGCACGGTTGCCCTCAGCACTCAGGAACCGCTTCTGCAGCACCTGCGCCAAAACCCGGCGCACCTCGGGATCAAGCGTGCCGCGATCCCCCGGGAAGTGCTCGACGAGGTCGTCCTCCATCGCGACGGGGGTGACGAACGGATCGCGTACGTCAGCATCCGATACGGCGCGCATGTCAGCATCCGACGTCGTCTGCGCGGGCGCGTCGACGCGCCCGTCGGTGTCGGAAACGGTCGTCGTGTCAGTCATCGTCGTCCTCCTTCAGTGCGTGGGCCGTGACCGACGCGAATGCGAACCGCCTCGTCGTGCCGTCGGGACGCAGCGTCTCGACGGTCGACACCTGGTCACCCTCGGTCATGCCGTTGCGGTGCGCGATCTCCAGCAAGCCGACGAGGTCGACCGGCCGGCGGGTGTCGTCCGGAGCGCCGGCGAAGGCCTCACCCAGATCGAACACGTCGCCGAGCCCGGCGACATACGCCTCCAGCTCGTCGTAGCGCGGCCCGCCCCACGAACGCGAGTCGCCCTCGACGTACTCGACGTCGTCAGCATCCGCCAGCGGAGCCGGAGCGCCCGGCGGACGCACGTCTCCCACGCTCTGCCTCAGCCGACCGAGGTCGATCAGCGGCAGGCTGCGCACCGGATCGACCGGAGCCGTGGCCGGAGCCGTCCTGGCCCAGTCGTGCAACCCAGAGATGACGTCGCGCAGCAGATCGTCGATCTGGCGGTCACGCAGCGGGTCGTGGGTCTTCACCTGGCCGGTGATGACGTGGGATGCCCGCCGCTGCGCGGCCAGAACCTCTTCGACACCCAGCTCGACACGGCGGCCGATGGCGTCGAACTCGGTGCGCTGCGCGGAATCCATGTGGCGGGCGAACGGCTGCGCGAGCAGCGTGTGCAGCTGCTCGTTGAGCGCGTCAATGCGCTCGGGGTCGCCGATCAGGCGCAGGGCCCCCGCGAAGGCCCGCCCTTCGGGAGTCGACTGCATCACGTCGCGGGCGCGCTGCAGGTATTCGCGCAGCACCTCCCCCGTGGGACGCTCGTCGCGCCGCAGGTGCGCCACGACATCACGCTGCATCTGCTTCAGCGATTCCGCGACACGGGTGAAATCGGCGGGCAGCTCACGCGCCAGGTGCAGCACGTTCTCGGCCTGCTCATGCAGTTCCTCGTCGTCGACGTCCACCGTGCCCTCGGCCTGCACGCGCAGGATCTCGGCGTCGAGGGCATCACGCTCGGCCGTCAGTCGCACGATGCGCTTGATCGGGTCAGCCTCGGCGCTGTCCGACAGTCGCTCGACCGTCTCGAGCAGCGTGCGCACCCGCGAGTTCGACACGCGCGTGCGCCCAGCGCCGGTGCGCCCGGTGATCTCGAGCGCCTCGACCGCGTGCGCCGAGAGTCGGTACACCTCGACGTCGTCATCGATCTGCTGCACCAGCCAGCCCTGCTTGGCCCACGTGCGGCACACCTCACGCCCCGCGCCCGCCGGAATGCGCCTGTCATCGTCGTCGTAGCCCGCCGCGCGCAGGTCGTCGAGCGCCGCAGCGACCTCGGCGTGCGCGTCGGCGATCGGCACCGCGGGGCGATCCGCTGAGAACAGCGTCGTCAACGCTGAGACGACGAACGGCGCGTGGCGACCGTGCAGCAGCCCCAGGGTCGGGGTTCTGAACGCTGCAAGAGAGCGGATGTATGCCGCCTCGGCACGCGTACCTGTCACCTGAGAAGCCTACCCGGGGTCCCTGTGCACCCTCCAACGAAGGTGCAGGATCGGGCGCGGGGGCCGCGCGCGAGTGCGGCCTATAACCCCGGCCCGGGCCGGAGGCCGGGGACGAGAAAACCCCCGGCGGTTTGCCGAGGGTTTTGTTTCTGTAGCGGAGGCGGGACTCGAACCCGCGACCTCACGATTATGAGTCGTGCGCTCTCACCATCTGAGCTACTCCGCCGCAATCGCCCGAACCAAAGTGCAGACGGTACGAGCCCCGAGTCAGGATTGAACTGACGACCCCTTCCTTACCATGGAAGTGCTCTGCCACTGAGCTATCGGGGCGTGCTGCCCCTCGCGGGGCAACCAGATGAGATTATCACCTCTCGGTGCATCTCGCGAAATCGAGCGAATCAGTACTCGTATCGACCCGCATTTTCGCGCATCCACGGCAGCGGATCGATCTGCGAACCGTTGATGATGATCTCGAAATGCAGGTGCGCACCGTACGACCGACCGGTGTTGCCGACCTTGCCGATGATGTCGCCGACCTTGACCTTCTGGCCGGACTGAACCTGCAACGAGCCGTACTGCATGTGCGCGTAGTGGCTCGTGATGACCTGACCATCGATGACGTGATCGATGTAGACGTTCACTCCGTACGCGCCACCCGCCTCGGTCGCCGTGCGCACGACACCATCGGCGATCGCCTGGATCGGAGCACCGTTGCCGGGCACGAGGTCGATACCCGCGTGCAGACGACCCCAGCGCGGCCCGTACGGCGAGCTCATCGCTACACCGACGATGAACGGCCACTGGATCGCCGCATCGGGATCGTTCGTGTACAGACTCTCCGAGAACTTGATGCCCTCTTCTGCGGCCACCTGACTGAGCGACACGCTGGAGAAGTCATCCGACCGCGCGAGAGCGTCGCCCTCGACGTCCGACGAGGCGACGAACGCCTGGATCTCACCGTCCGCGACCTGCTGACTCGCCTGATCACCGGCTGTGGCCAGCGAGGTCGATGTGCGAGCATCCGCTCCCTGCGACGCAGCCACGGCACTGACCGGAAGCGTCATCGAGACGGCGATCAATCCAGCAACGCCCATCACACCGAAGCTGGCTCCCGCTGCGACGACGCGTCGAAGCATCCGCCGTGGGCGTGGCTTCACCATGTGCAGCGGCGCTGCGCCCTCGACAACCGGCTCGTCCGCGACGGGAACGGTCGACTCAGACGACGCCTCGGCCTCAGCCTCTGAGACTGCCTCGGTGTCGTCCTCGATAGTCACAAAGCCGAACATCTCGGATGCCGCCGCGAACGCGTCGACATCCGAGGCAACATCGTCGGACGCGACGACGGGCGCCGCAACGGCTGCGGTGGTGGCCTGAGGAGCGGACTCGACCGCGACGGGGGCCGTTCCGGTGGGAACCGCCTCTTCGAAGATCGGACGCGCTAGAGAAATCGGTTCAGGAACAACGGTGACCGACTCGACGGGAGCGGACTGCGTGGGGCTGGCAACGACCTCAGCGGGAGCGGTCATCGGTTGCGCGGTCGGCGTGCCGGAGGCCGCCAGACGTCGTGCGCGGCGACTGGTTGCGGCCGTCGACACGGCGGTCGCGACTTTCTCGGCCGCAGCGGCTGCGTCTGTCACGATCTGTGCGGCGTCCGGGGTAGCCGAGTCCGCTGAACCCGCCTGTGAGGCGGCGCGAAGTCGATTGGCACGACGCGTGGGCACAGCGCCGTCCTCGGAGCGTTCAGGGTGCAAATCAGATCTCTCGGGTAGAAGTCAAGCCGGTACTTGATCACTTCGCCTCGGGTCGGCGAAAGTAACGATCGGATAAACCGTACATGTTCCATGCTGGGAAAGCCATGAACTATACGAATTCAATCACATGTTGTTCTGCGCGCCCCCGATCAAGCGCTGCAGTTCGGCATGAACCACCGGGCCACCCGCGATCACCATCGGACGGGGCGCATCGAGCTCCAGCCTGCTGACGAGACCGCCTGCTTCGTGCACCAGGATCGCACCGGCCGCGAAGTCCCACGGGTTCAGACCGCGCTCGAAGAAACCGTCCAGGCGTCCGGCCGCGACGTAGGCCAGATCGATCGCGGCCGACCCCATCCGGCGCAGGTCGCGCGCGATCGGCATCACCTGCCGCACCATCGCCAGGTCACCGTCGTGCGTGGCCGGGTCGTACCCGAAGCCGGTCGCCAGCAGGGCTCCGGCGGGCGTCTCGGTCGTGACGGAAAGTCGGACGCCGTCGAGCCAGGCCCCCTCGCCGCGCGCAGCTGTGAACAGCTCGCCGAGGCCGGGGGCGCACACGGCGGCCGCCACCCCCTGCCAGCTCTCGGGGTTCGGCTCACCCTCGACGACGGCGATGCTGACCGAGTACGTGGGGATGCCGTAGGCGTAGTTGACGGTGCCGTCGATGGGATCGACGACCCAGGTCAGCCCGCTGGCTCCGCGCTCAGCGCCGGTCTCCTCCCCCAGAAAGCCATCGTCCGGACGCTCAGTGCGGATCCGATCGCGGATGAGCTGCTCGACCTCGCGGTCAGCTTCGGTCACGATATCGGCCAGCGTCGACTTCGTCGCGGCCAGCGAGACGCCCTCGGCGCGCCGGCGCTTGGCGAGGTCGCCGGCTTCGCGGGCGATGTCGGCGACGAGCTCACCGACCTGCACCGCGGTCACTGACCTGCTCCCGGAGCCGGCGGGACGGGAGGCGCGGGCGGCGCAGGTGGTGCCGCAACCGCGTCGGGCGCCTGTGACGCGGGCGCAGCGCCCTCCGAGTACACGGGGTACGCCGGCGCATCGCTCGCCCGCGGAGCGTAGTAGGCCACCTGGGCTGACGGGGGCACAGGCGTCGGGTATCCCGTGTAGTACGCGCCCCAGTCGGGCGATCCGTCGGGCATCACGGGCAGCGGGGTGCGTCCGTCCGAATACGTCGGCCACGCGCTCAGCGGTTCCGTGGGCACCGGCGGCGTCGCCGGGTGGTGCGCTACGGGCGTGCGCGCGATCGCGGGCTCGAACGACGTCGGCATCGGCCCCGAGGGCATCGGACGCGGACGCCGGCGCGGTGCGAACAACGCGTTCAGCAGCGGGATCAGCGTCGTGCCCACAGCCGCCAGGATCGCCAGCGCGATCACGATGCGCCAGTAGATGTCGCGATAGTCGAACACCTCGGGGAAGGTGAGGTAGAACACCAGCATCGCCACCAGCGCACCGAGCATCACGAACGTGACGATCACGATCACCCGGGTGAACGTGGTGACGTACCGCTGCGACGCCTTCAGGAACAGACGCACGTGCACCAACGCGAGCTGCATGATGCCGATCACCAACACGAACTGGAACAGCCGCTCACTCATCCACCCGAACATCGGGGACGGCTCGGGCATCCAGATCTTCACCGATCCGACCAGCAGCGCGACGATCCACGTCACCATGCTCGCCAACGCCAACCACTCCGGCCGTCGCTCCGCCAGGTGCGACTCCGCGATCGCGACGCCCGCGAACAGCGCCAGCAACAGGATCGTCAGGAACGCACGCGCGATGATGCCGTCCTGATTACCGATCAGCACCCACACGACGCACACCAGCGCTGATGCGATCAGCGCCCCGATCGCGATCCAGATGGCGCCGCGCAACAGCTTCGAGTTCATCGGCTGCTGTTCGTCGGCACGGGGCGTGACGTCTGTCATGAGAACCTCCCGGCGGTGTCGGGTCTCATCCTCCCACGTGCGCCCACGTCCCGCGGGGGCCTGTGGACAACGTCTCAGCGACCGCCCGCGCGCGACGCAGCGAACCCGGCGACGCGAGCCTTGGCATCCGCCGTCTCGAACGCCGCACCGATCGAACGCGCCTCCTCGGCGAGCTGCTCTGCGAACGAGCGCGACGGCTGCGAGCGCACCAGACGCTTCGCCTGTCCGTATGCGCCGGCAGCTCCGGTCAGCCAGAATCGGGCGATCTGCTCGGCACGCGCGCGAACGGCATCCGCCTCTGCATCAGCATCGGCCGCCGCGACGGCTTCGGCGACAAGCCCCCATTCCACGGCCTCCTCGGCGCTCAGCAGGCGATCTTGCAGCACCAGTTGCAGCGCGCGGCGCTCGCCGACGGCGCGCGCGAGCTGCGCCGAGACCGACAGGTCGGGTGTGAGACCGATGTTCGCGTACAGGCTGCCGATCTTCGAGCTCGCGCCGACGACGGCGTAGTCACTGCACATCAGGATGCCCAGGCCACCGCCCGCGGTGGTGCCGTGCGCGGCGGCGACCACCGGGATCGCCGACTGCGTCAACGAGAGGATGCCCTCATTGATCACATGTGCGAGCGAGGTGATGTCAGCTCCGCTGCCCATGGTGGTGGCCATCGCGACCACGTCTCCGCCGGCGCAGAACGCGCGGCCGGCGGCATCGAGCAGGATCGCCCGCACGTCGTCGCGGCCGACCGCCTCGGCGGTGACATCGCGCCACGCCATGGCCAGATCGGCGTCGAACGCGTTCAGGCTGGCGGGACGGTTCAGCGTGAGACGGGCAAGGCCATCGTCGACGGTGAACAGGATCGGGTCGCTCATGGATCTCCTTCGATACGCAGGACGGAGTCTCAGCCTACCCGGGACTCAAGTTCAATCATCGGCGAGGACGCGGGCGACGAAGTCCTCCATGCGATGCCGGGTTCCGTCGAGCCGCCGATCGGCCTGGCCCGAAGCCCGCACCTCATTCGGAGCCAGCGGATGCGCCAGGCGCACGTTCTCGTGGCACGACAGGTCTGCGCAGATGTAGGTGCCCGCGCTATCGCCACGTCGCCCCTTCGCACCGGCACGGCGCGCAGTGAGCAGCGCCACCTGATTACCCGGCTGCAACGACCGGCAGATGTTGCACATACCTGAACGCACCCGCGCCGGGTCGGTGGCACGCAGCACGATCCCCTGCGCGAGGCCATCCCGCTCGACGATCACGATGCCGCGCCGGCTGGACTCGGGGTCCCGCCAGGCGAGGAAATCCAGGTAGTCCCAATCGGTGAGGAGGAAGTCATGGGGCATCCCGATCTCAGCGATCTCGTCGGCATCCGCGTTGCGGATCGCCGCACGCACCTGTTCTTCGGTCAGCGGTCGCATCGAACCAGTCTATGAAGCCGCCTCCGGCACCGGCTCCGTTACGGGCCGCTTCTCACGGATCAGGAAGCCGAACCCGAACGCCACGAAGAACATCAGCACGCCATAGACCGCTGCCGGCAAGCTCAGCTCCATCGAGCCGAGCACCGACTGCGCGATCACGATCGCGAGCGTGGCGTTGTGGATGCCGATCTCGAACGACGACGCGATCGCCTGGCGGGTGCCGATCTTCAGCATCCGCGGCACCCAGTAGCCGACTGCGAGACTGATGACGCAGAACAGCACCGTGATCAGCGCGAGGCGGGCGAAATTGTCGACCAGCAGCTGCCAGTTCGACGCGACGGCGCCGGCGATGACAACGACCAGGATGATCACGCTCGCGATGCGCACCGGCTTGTCCATGCCCTGTGCGAAGCGCGGCCAGAACCGGCGGATCAGCATTCCCGCCGCCACCGGCAGCAGCACGATCGCGAACACCTCCAGCGCCTTCGACCACTGCAACCCCAGCTGATCATCGAACGGCTCGAAGTACCAGATCGCGAAGTTGGTGATCACCGGCAGCGTGATCACCGCGATCACCGAGTTGACCGCCGTCAGCGAGATGTTCAGCGCGACATCACCCCGGAACAGGTGGCTGTAGAGATTCGCGGTGGTGCCGCCAGGGCTCGCCGCGAGCATCATCATGCCCACCGCCAGCACGGGCGGCAGCTGGAACGCCAGCACCAGCCCGAAGCAGATGACCGGCAACAGCAGCAGCTGGCACGCCAGCGCGACGACCACCGCTTTCGGCTGTTTGAGAACGCGCGCGAAGTCGGCGGGCGTGAGGCTCAGCCCGAGGCCGAGCATGATGATCCCGAGGGCGACGGGTAATCCGATGGTGGTCAACGCTGATCCCATGGCACTCAGTGTGGCCGACAACGCACCCCAGTACCAGCCCTACCCTCCGCCCCCGCGCGCCCGCCTCTCGCGACTCTCACGCTTCTCACGCTTCTCACGCCGGCGAGAAACCACTTCCCGTTCGAAACACCACCTGGCACGTGGTTTCTCACACGGGACGTGGTTTCTCAGCGACGCGGACACCTGGACGCCGGGACGCCGGTGCCTAAGATCGTGGATGCACCCCTCGCCGACAGAGACGGAGAACCCATGGGCAGCATCGAGATCCATCGCTCGCGCTCGGAGGCGCACAACCAGACGGTCGGAAACGGCGGATGCGCGTGCAGCGCACCCACTCAGCCGAGCGCCGACCACGACTCGCGAGCTGCGGCAGCACGACCGCAGGCCACCCGGACGGACAGCAAGAGCTGAACATCCGCGAACGACTGACGCCGTGAGCGACTGAGGGCCCCCGCGATGCGGAGGCCCTCAGTCAGGTGTGTGGCGAGTGAGGGATTCGAACCCCCGAATGCAATGCAGGCTGATTTACAGTCAGCTCCCTTTGGCCGCTTGGGTAACTCGCCAGTGCACACCCGTCCGGCTTTTCCAGCCAACCGGGGGCGCGAGTATCAAGCATACCGGTCAGCGGCGGTCTCAAGAAATCGAGCCGTCAGCTACCGAATACACCGCGCTCGGGGTCGCCCAGAGCGTCGGGCGTGCGCAGCAGTCCTCCCTCGGAACGCACCGTCGCCGCCGCGATCTGCATGGCCCGGTCCAGTAGCTCCTGCCACCCGGCATCCGACATCGGCGCACCGTCGGCGAGCCCCGCAGCCACGGCCGCGAGCGTGGCATCACCCGCGCCCACCGTGTCGACAATCGCACCGGGCAGGCTCGCCACCGGCGCCGTGAAGACACCGGCATCCGACTCCAGCACCGCCCCGGCCGCTCCCGCCGTCGCCAGCACCGCACCCGCCCCCATCGCACGCAAGCGAGCGCGCAGAGCGTCAAGATCGCCTTCGTAGAGCAACTCGACGTCGTCGCCGCCCACCTTGACCAGGTCGGCCGTCGCCGCAAGGCGCTCGAAGCCGCGCACGAACTCCGCGCGGTCGCTGAGCATGCCCGCACGCGGATTCGGATCGACCGTGACACGAGAATCGCCAAGCGCGTCGACGAGCGCGTCGACCTCAGACGGCACGTCGAAGGGAAAGCAACTGATCGCCACGACGTCGGCTGCGGACAGCGCCGCGCGCGCGTCGACACCGTATCGGATGCTACGCCGCTGCGCGGCCTCGTTGAACGCGTACTGGGGTTCGCCGCTCGGCGACCACGTGACCACAGCGCGGGATGACCCCCGCGGCGCCGGGCTGGCGATGAGCTCCACACCGTGATCACGCAGGTACTCACGGATGTGCTCGCCCGGTTCATCATCGCCGACCATCGCGATCAGCGTCGTCGGGACGCCCAGCCGCCGCAGCCCCACGGCCACATTCAGCGCAGCACCGCCGACCAGTTCGCGCACACCACCGGCATCCCGGATCTCGTCGATCAGGGCGTCACCGATCACGACCGCCCGTCGCTGTGTCTCGCTCATTCCGTGAGACTATCGCGAGCCGGCGACATGCAGCATCGGGCCCGGAAGCGCCGCCCCGGGGCCGGAACCGTCACCCAGAACAGGCTCGTTCACGAGAACAGGCTCAATTCCGCAGAATCAGCCTGTTCTCGGCATCCGTCCTGTTCTCGATGACGCAAGCGCCCCGTGCGGCTCTCACGCGCAGCCACACACCCCGAAAACGGGGCGAGGCCCCGGGTTCCGAAGAACCCGGGGCCTCACCGACACTCACTGACTCAGTTGTACGAGCCGGGCGTGATGTCGTCCGTCGAGAACGCGTCGAAGTCGACGTAACCGAAGTCACCGTCGGCGTACGCACCGTCGGATGCGAAGATCCGGTTCGGGTAGCGCTCGCTCTTGGCCTCTTCCGTTGCCTCGACCGTGATGTCACGGTAGCGACGCAGACCGGTTCCGGCGGGGATGAGCTTACCGATGATGACGTTCTCCTTGAGACCGATCAGCGGGTCGCTCTTGCCCTCCATGGCGGCCTGCGTGAGCACGCGGGTCGTCTCCTGGAACGATGCGGCCGACAGCCACGATTCGGTCGCGAGCGACGCCTTCGTGATACCCATCAGCTCGGGACGACCCGATGCGGGGCGCTGACCACCGGTCACGGCCTCGCGGTTGATCGTCTGGTAGCGCTTCAGGTCGACCATCTCACCCGGCAGCAGCGTGGTGTCGCCGTGGTCGACCACGGTGACCTTACGCAGCATCTGGCGCACGATGACCTCGATGTGCTTGTCGTGGATCGGCACACCCTGCGAGCGGTACACACCCTGGACGCCGTTGACGAGGTAACGCTGCACCTCGCGGGCACCCATGACGCGCATGACCTCCTTGGGGTCGAGCGTTCCGACCTGCAGGGGCTGACCGACCTCGACGTGCTGGCCGTCCTCGACGAGAAGCGTCGCACGCTTCAGCACCGGGTAGACCACTTCTTCGTCACCGTTGTCGGGCGTGAGGATGACCTTCTTGCCCTTGTCGTTCTCTTCGATCGTGATGCGGCCGTCGGCCTCAGCGATCGGAGAGGCACCCTTGGGCGTACGAGCCTCGAAGAGCTCCTGCACACGGGGCAGACCCTGGGTGATGTCATCAGCCGATGCCGAACCACCGGTGTGGAACGTACGCATCGTCAGCTGGGTACCGGGCTCACCGATCGACTGCGCCGCGATGATGCCGACGGCCTCACCGATGTCGACCGTCTTACCGGTCGCGAGCGAACGGCCATAGCACTGCGCGCAGACACCGACGGCCGAGTCACAGGTCAGCACCGAGCGCACCTTGATGGTCTCGATACCGGCCTCGACCAGCTTGTCGATGAGCACGTCGCCCACGTCGTCGCCGGCCTCGGCGACGACCTCGCCGGCCTCGTTGACCACAGCGGATGCCAGCGTGCGAGCGAACACCGAGTTCTCTACGTTCGGGTCGCGGACCAGAACACCCTGCGAGTTCGGTGCGGCGATCGGCAGGGCGAGGCCCTTCGACGTGCCACAGTCCTGCTCGCGGATGATGACGTCCTGCGACACGTCCACCAGACGACGGGTCAGGTAACCCGAGTCGGCGGTACGCAGAGCGGTGTCGGCCAGACCCTTACGGGTACCGTGCGTCGCGATGAAGTACTCCGCCACCGACAGACCCTCGCGGTACGAGGAGATGATCGGACGCGGGATGATCTCACCCTTGGGGTTGTTCACCAGACCACGCATACCCGCGATGTTGCGGATCTGCAGCCAGTTACCACGAGCACCCGAGGTCACCATGCGGTTGATGGTGTTGTCGTCCGGGAAGTGCGCGCGCATCGCGGCCTGCACCTCGTCGGTCGCCTCGGTCCAGATCTTGATGAGCTCCTGGCGGCGCTCAGCATCGGTGGTCAGACCCTTGTCGTACTGCGACTGGACCTTCGCGGCCTGCTTCTCGTAGGTCGCAACGATCTCGGCCTTGTTCGGCGGGGTGAGGATGTCGCTCAGCGCGACCGTGACGCCCGAGCGGGTCGCCCAGTGGAAACCGGCATCCTTGATGCGGTCCAGCGTGGCGGCCGTCTCGACCTTCGGGTACTCCTCGGCCAGCTTGTTCACGATCTGCGACAGCTTGCCCTTGTCGGCGACGCCGCGCACGAAGGGGTAGCCCTTCGGAAGCGCGCCGTTGAAGATCGCCTGACCGAGCGAAGCGTCGACGAGGCCGTGACGTTCGTAGCCCTCGGGAGCCTCACCCTCGAGGAAGGTGAGACCGGGGATGCGGATGCGCGCCTTGGCCTGCAGGTCGAGCGTGCCCTCGTCGCGGGCCAGGATCGCCTCGGAGACCGAGCCGAACGCACGGCCCTCACCGGCTGCGCCCTCCTTGACCGTGGTCAGGTGGTGCAGACCGATGATCATGTCCTGCGAAGGCAGGGTCACCGGACGGCCGTCCGACGGCTTGAGGATGTTGTTCGAGGCGAGCATCAGCACGCGGGCCTCGGCCTGCGCCTCGACCGACAGCGGCAGGTGCACAGCCATCTGGTCACCGTCGAAGTCGGCGTTGAAGGCCGCGCAGACGAGCGGGTGCAGCTGGATGGCCTTACCCTCGACGAGCTGCGGCTCGAACGCCTGGATGCCGAGACGGTGCAGCGTGGGTGCACGGTTCAGCAGCACGGGGCGCTCGCGGATGATCTCTTCGAGAACGTCCCAGACCTCGCCGCGGGTGCGCTCGACGGCACGCTTGGCCGCCTTGATGTTCTGCGAGTGACCCAGGTCGATCAGACGCTTGATCACGAACGGCTTGAACAGCTCCAGGGCCATCTGCTTGGGCAGACCACACTGGTGCAGCTTCAGCTGCGGACCGACGACAATGACCGAACGGCCCGAGTAGTCGACACGCTTACCGAGCAGGTTCTGACGGAAACGACCCTGCTTACCCTTCAGCATGTCGCTGAGAGACTTCAGGGCGCGGTTGCCGGTACCGGTGACGGGGCGACCACGACGGCCGTTGTCGAACAGCGCGTCGACGGCCTCCTGCAGCATCCGCTTCTCGTTGTTGACGATGATCTCGGGAGCACCGAGGTCGATCAGACGACGCAGACGGTTGTTGCGGTTGATCACACGGCGGTACAGGTCGTTCAGGTCGCTGGTCGCGAAGCGGCCACCGTCCAGCTGCACCATCGGACGCAGCTCCGGCGGGATCACCGGAACGACGTCGAGCACCATCGCGGCCGGGCTCATGCCGGTCTCGAGGAACGAGTTGACGACCTTCAGGCGCTTGATCGCACGGATCTTGCGCTGACCCTTGCCCTCAGAGATCTGCAGGTGCAGGCTCTCCGCCTCGGCCTTCAGGTCGAAGCTCTGCAGACGGCGCTGGATCGCCTCGGCGCCCATGTGGGCCTCGAAGTACTGACCGAAGCGGTCCTGCAGCTCGTGGAAGACGTCGTCCTCGGGGCGCAGCGCGCCGACCTCGAGCGTGCGGAAGTCCTCCCACACGCGCTCGAGCTTGGCGATGGCCTCGTCGGCACCCTTGCGGGTGAGGGTCATCTCCTTCTCGGCGGCGTCCTTGACCTTCTTCTTCGCGTCGGCCTTGGCACCCTCGGCCTCAAGGGCCGCGAGCTCCTCTTCCAGCTTGGCCATGCGCTCGGAGATCTTCGCGTCGCGGCGGTCGCCGAGCGTCTTCAGCTCGAGCCGGATGTTGTTCTCCTGCGTGGCCAGGTCGCGGTGACGTGCGTCCTCGTCGACCGAGATGACCATGTACGCGGCGAAGTAGATGACCTTCTCGAGGTCCTTCGGCGCCATGTCGAGCAGGTAGCCCAGTCGCGACGGCACACCCTTGAAGTACCAGATGTGCGTCACGGGGGCGGCCAGCTCGATGTGACCCATGCGCTCGCGACGGACGGAGCTCTTGGTGACCTCCACGCCGCAGCGCTCGCAGACGATGCCCTTGAAGCGGACACGCTTGTACTTGCCACAGCCGCACTCCCAGTCGCGGGAGGGGCCGAAGATCTGCTCGCCGAAGAGCCCGTCCTTCTCGGGCTTCAGCGTGCGGTAGTTGATCGTCTCGGGCTTCTTGACCTCACCGTAGGACCAGCCGCGAATGTCTTCAGCGGTGGCCAGGCCGATTCGAAGCTCATCGAATGTAGTTGCGTCGAGCACTAGTTCTCCTAGTTAGAAAAATCTATGTATTTAGGGACGCGGTCCCTGAGCTGTGCCTGCGATCAGATCTCGTCGATCGATGCGGCTTCGAACCGGCTGGAGATGTTGATGCCGAGCTCTTCCGCTGCACGGAAGGCCTCGTCGTCGGTGTCCCGCAGGTTGACGGCGGTGCCATCGGCCGAGAGCACCTCAACGTTCAGGCAGAGCGACTGCATCTCCTTCATGAGCACCTTGAAGGACTCAGGGATGCCGGGCTCCTGGATGTTCTCGCCCTTGACGATGGCCTCGTACACCTTGACGCGGCCAAGGATGTCGTCGGACTTGATCGTCAGCAGCTCCTGCAGTGCGTACGCGGCGCCGTAGGCCTCGAGGGCCCACACCTCCATCTCACCGAAGCGCTGTCCACCGAACTGCGCCTTACCACCGAGCGGCTGCTGGGTGATCATCGAGTACGGACCCGTCGAACGCGCGTGGATCTTGTCGTCGACGAGGTGGTGCAGCTTCAGGATGTACATGTAGCCGACCGAGATGGGGTCCGGGAACGGCTCGCCGGAGCGGCCGTCGAACAGACGCGTCTTGCCCGAGCGGTCGATCAGGCGCTCACCGTCGCGCGTCTCGCGCGTCGAGTCGAGCAGACCCGAGATCTCGTACTCGGTGGCGCCGTCGAACACCGGCGTGGCCACCTTGGTGTTCGGGGCGACGTCGTAGGCCTCCTCGGGCAGCGCCGCTGCCCACTCCGGGTTGCCCTCGATCTTCCAGCCCTGCTTGGCGATCCACCCGAGGTGGGTCTCCAGCACCTGACCGAAGTTCATTCGACCCGGGATACCCAGCGGGTTCAGCACGACGTCGACCGACGTGCCGTCCGCGAGGAACGGCATGTCCTCGACGGGCAGGATCTTGGCGATGACACCCTTGTTGCCGTGGCGGCCGGCGAGCTTGTCACCCTCGGTGATCTTGCGCTTCTGGGCGATGTAGACCACAACGCGGCGGTTGACGCCCGAGCCCAGCTCGTCGTCGCCCTCTTCGGCGTTGAACTCCTTGACGGCGATGATCGTGCCCTGCTCACCGTGCGGGACCTTCAGCGAGGTGTCGCGAACCTCACGGCTCTTCTCGTTGAAGATGGCGCGCAGCAGGCGCTCCTCGGCCGAGAGCTCGGTCTCGCCCTTCGGCGTGACCTTTCCGACCAGGATGTCGCCGGGGCGCACCTCGGCACCGATGCGGATGATGCCGCGCTCGTCGAGGTCCTTCAGCAGCTCGGGGCTGACGTTGGGGAGGTCACGGGTGATCTCCTCCTTACCCAGCTTGGTGTCGCGGGCGTCGACCTCGTACTCCTCGATGTGGATCGACGAGAGGGTGTCGTCCTTCACCAGCTCCTGGCTGAGGATGATGGCGTCCTCGAAGTTGTGACCTTCCCACGGCATGAACGCCACGAGCAGGTTCTTTCCGAGCGCCAGCTCGCCGTTCTCGGTGGCGGGACCGTCGGCGATGACCTCGCCGGCCTCGACGCGCTCACCGGCGTTGACGATCACGCGCTGGTTGTACGACGTGCCCTGGTTCGAGCGCGCGAACTTGCGCAGGTAGTACTCCTGCGTGCCGCCCTCGTCGAGCATGACCACGACCTTGTCGGCCGAGACCTCGCTGACGACACCGGCCTTGGCGGCGGTGACCACGTCACCGGCGTCGATGGCCGTGTAGCCCTCCATACCGGTACCGACCAGCGGCGAGTCCGAGCGCAGCAGCGGCACGGCCTGGCGCTGCATGTTGGCACCCATGAGTGCGCGCTGCGCGTCGTCGTGCTCGAGGAACGGAACGAGCGAGGTCGCCACCGACACCATCTGGCGCGGCGAGACGTCCATGTAGCCGATCTCTTCGGGCAGGAACAGGTCGACCTCACCGCTACCGCCGCGGGGGCGGGCCAGCACGTGGCTCTCGCGGAAGCGACGCTCCGCGTCCAGCGGCGCGTTGGCCTGCGCGATGTTGAAGTCGACCTCTTCGGCTGCCGTGAGGTAGTCGATCTGGTCGGTGACGACACCGTTCTCGACCTTGCGGTACGGGGTCTCGATGAAGCCGAACGAGTTGATGCGCGCGAACGTCGCGAGCGCACCGATCAGACCGATGTTCGGGCCTTCCGGCGTCTCGATCGGGCACATGCGGCCGTAGTGCGACGGGTGGACGTCACGGACCTCGACACCGGCGCGGTCACGCGAGAGACCACCGGGGCCGAGCGCCGACAGACGGCGCTTGTTGGTGAGGCCGGCCAGCGGGTTGTTCTGGTCCATGAACTGCGACAGCTGCGACGTTCCGAAGAACTCCTTGATCGCTGCCACGACGGGACGCACGTTGATCAGGGTCTGCGGCGTGATCGCCTCGATGTCCTGCGTGGTCATACGCTCGCGGACGACGCGCTCCATGCGCGACAGACCGGTGCGGACCTGGTTCTGGATCAGCTCACCGACGGCGCGGATGCGACGGTTGCCGAAGTTGTCGATGTCATCGGTGGCGATGCGGATCTCGGTCTTCTTGCCGCCGCGGATGCCCTCGAAGGTCTCGTCGCCGCTGTGCACGCGCACCAGGTACTTGATCGTCGCGACGATGTCGTCGCGCGTGAGCACCGAGTCGGTGAGCGGGTTGGCGAGGCCCAGCTTGTGGTTGATCTTGTAACGACCCACCTTGGCCAGGTCGTAGCGCTTCGGGTTGAAGTAGAAGTTGTCCAGCAGCGAACGCGCGGCCTCGGCGGCGACCTGCTCGCCCGGGCGCAGCTTGCGGTAGATGTCGCGGAGGGCGTCTTCCTGCGTGAGGATGGTGTCCTTCGCGAGCGTCTCCTCGATCGAGGGGTAGCCGGCGAACTCGGTGAGGATCTCTTCGCTGGTCAGGCCAAGCGCCTTCAGGAAGACGGTGACGGACTGCTTGCGCTTGCGGTCGATGCGCACACCGACCTGGTCGCGCTTGTCGATCTCGAACTCGAGCCAGGCACCACGACTGGGGATGACGCGAGCGGTGACGATGTCCTTGTCACTGGTCTTGTCGGGAGTCTTGTCGAAGTAGACACCGGGCGAACGCACCAGCTGCGAGACGACGACGCGCTCGGAGCCGTTGATGATGAACGTTCCCTTGTCGGTCTGCAGCGGGAAGTCGCCCATGAAGACCGTCTGAGTCTTGATCTCACCGGTCTGGTGGTTCATGAACTCGGCCTCGACGTACAGCGGCGCGGCGTAGGTCTTGCCGCGCTCCTTGCACTCGTCGATCGAGTACTTCTCGGGCTCGAGGTACGGGTTCGTGAACGACAGCTGCATCGTCTCGCCGAGGTCCTCGATCGGCGAGATCTCTTCGAAGATCTCACCCAGACCCGAGATCTCGGCGACGTCGGTGCGGCCGGCCTTCTTGGCCTCGGCCACGCGGGCCTTCCAGTCGTCGTTGCCGACGAGCCAGCCGAACGATTCGGTCTGCAGCGCCAGCAGGTCGGGGACCGTCAGCGTGTCGGAGATCTTGGCGAACGAGAGGCGGGAGACTCCGCGGCCGTTCTTGTTGGTGGTGGATGTGGATGCGTTGGGAGCAGCAGCCAAGGGAGTAACCTCCGTCAGCCCGGGCAAGGGGCTGGTCGATTCCTGGACGTCGGTGAGTGCGCTCGAAAACTCAACGGGATGCCGACCACCATATGAGGGCACGGAGAAGCGAGCGCAACTCTTTACTATAAGCCCGATTGTGCGACATGGCAAGCGTAATCCTTGACCAATTCCGCAACCTGCGGTATTGGCACGGGGCGGGCGCATCGCGCCCGCCCCGTGGTCACGACGCGATACCCAGCTCGTTGCCGGGGATGGATGCCAGCAGCGTGCGCGTATAGGGGTCACGCGGGTTGGTGAAGATCTCTTCGCTGGTGGCCGCCTCGACCAGTGCGCCGTCCTTCATGACGCACACGTAGTCGCTGATCAGACGCACAACGGCCAGGTCGTGCGAGATGAACAGGTAGCTCAGGCCGTACTCCTTCTGCAGGTCGCCCAGCAGCGTGAGGATCTGGTCCTGCACCAGCACGTCCAGCGCCGAGACGGGCTCGTCGCACACGATCAGGTCGGGCGAGAGCGCCAGCGCTCTCGCGATCGCAACGCGCTGGCGCTGCCCACCGGAGAGCTCGGACGGGTAGCGCTGCATCATGGATCCCGGCAGCGCGACGTCATCGAGCAGCTTGAGCACCCTGGCGCGGCGCTCGGCACGATTGCCGCGCTTGTAGAACTCCAACGGCTCACCGATCAGTCGCCCGATGGTGAACATCGGATTCAGGCTCGAGTACGGGTCCTGGAAGATCGGCTGCACGCGCTGCCGGAACTCACGGTCCTGCGCCTTGTCGAAGCTCTGAATGTCGCGCCCCTCGAAACGGATCGTGCCCGCCGTCGGCTCGATCAGCTTCAGCAGCATCCGCGCCGTCGTGGTCTTGCCCGAGCCGGACTCCCCCACGATCGCCACGGTCTTTCCGCGCGGGATCGCGAGCGAGACATCGTCGACCGCGATGAAGTCGTCGGCACGGCCGCGCACCGGGTACACCTTGCGCAGCCCCTCGATCTCGACGATATTCGCGGCTTCGCTCCCCTCGGGCGTCGCCGCACCGGCATCCGCTTCTGCGCTCTCGGCGACCTGCGCGCCTTCGAAGACCTCTGGTTGCAGGCGCGCCGCCGCGATCGACGGCGCCGCACTGACCAGGCTCTGCGTGTACGCGTGTTGCGGGTTCTCGAGGATCTGGCGGGCGTTGCCCTGCTCGACCACACGTCCGCGGTGCATCACCACGACGCGCTGCGCCCGCTCGGCGGCCAGCCCCAGGTCGTGCGTGATCAGCAGCACCGCGGTGCCCAGCTCACGCGTCATCTCGCCGAGCTGATCGAGGATCGTCTGCTGCACCGTGACGTCGAGCGCGCTGGTCGGCTCATCGGCGATGAGCAGCCGCGGCCGGCACGCGAGTCCGATCGCGATCAGCGCGCGCTGGCGCAGGCCGCCCGACAGCTCGTGCGGGTACTGCTTGGCCCGCCGCTCGGGATCGGGCAGGCCGGCCGCCGACAGCGCCTCGACGACCTTCTGCTTGACGTCTGAGCGCGTGGCGAGGCCGTGCGCGAGCAACGTCTCGGCGACCTGCGTGCCGATCTTCGCCACGGGGTTCAGATTCGACATCGGGTCCTGCGGAACCATGCCGATGTCACGTCCGCGGATCTTCTGCATCTCGGATTCGGATGCCCCGACCAGTTCGCGTCCGTCGAGACGGATGCTGCCGTCGGCCACCCGTCCACCCGACGCGAGCAGACCGATCACGGCCATCGCCGTGGTCGACTTGCCCGAGCCCGACTCGCCGACGATCGCAACCGTCTCACCGGGCGCGATCTCCAGGTCTACGCCCTCGACGGCGTGCACGACGCCGTCCATGGTCGTGAAGTCCACGGCCAGGCCCGACACCTGCAGCAGCGGCTGCGCGCTCATCTGCTTCTCCTTCTCGGTCATCGCGCTCTCGTCCTCGGGTCCATCGCCTCGCGCAGCGCCTCACCGAACAGGGTGAAGCCCAGCGCGGTCACGGCGATGCAGATACCGGGCAGGAACGCCAGCCATGGCGCGATCGCCAACTCGCTCTGCGCGTAGGTCAGCATCCGCCCCCACTCCGCCGTGTCGGGACCGCCACCGCCGAGACCCAGGAACGACAGCGCGGCGGCGTCGATCACCGCCGTCGCCAGCGTCAGGGTCGCCTGCACGATGACCGGACCGATCGCGTTGGGCAGCACGTGCGACATCGTGATGCGGCCGCGTCCGAGACCGAGGGTCTGCGCCGACAGCACGTACTCGCTGGTGCGCTGCTGCAGCATGGAGGCCCGCAGCAGACGCGCGAAGATGGGCACCTGCGACGCTCCGATGGCGATCATCACCGCCTGGGGCGTCTGCCCCAGGATCGCGGCGATCGACACGGCCAGCAGCAGGTTGGGCACCGACAGGATGATGTCGACGATGCGCATGATGACGGTGTCGACCCAGCCGCCGAAGGTGCCGGCGATGAGTCCCAGCAGCATGCCGCCGAGTAGACCCAGCGCGGTCGAGACCACACCGACCATCAACGACGCCTGCGCACCCCAGATGAGTTTCGACAGCACATCGCCGCCGAAGCGGTCGAGGCCGAGCGGGAACTGCGGCAGCTCGCCGGGCCCGGGGATGTGCGTCGGGGTGATGTACTCGGCGCCGGGCAGCGCCGTCTCGGGGTACGGCGCGATCAGCGGAGCCAGCACCGCAACTGCGATGAACAGCACGACGATCGCCCCGCCGATCCACGCCGTGACATTGTGTCGCAGCCGACGCAGCACGTCGCTCCAGAAGCTGCCGCTCTTGTGCAGCTCGGCCTGGGCGACGGTGACCGTCTCGGGCGATCCGCCGCTCTGCGGGCCCGCGCCCGGACCCTGTGCGGGGGGAAGCACTGCGCTCATCACTGAACCCTCACTCTCGGATCGATCAGGCTGTACGACACGTCAACGGCGAGGTTGATCAGCGCGTACGCGATGGCGATGAAGATGATGAACCCCTGCAGCACCGGGAAGTCTCGCGCGAAGATCGATCGCGCCAGGAACGAGCCGATGCCGGGGAAGGCGAACACCGTCTCGGTGAGCACCGCCCCCGAGATCAGCAGCCCGGTCTGCAGGCCGATCGTGGTGATCACCGGCAGCATCGCGTTGCGCAGGATGAAGCGGTTGCGCAGCGTGGGCGTCGAGACGCCCTTGGCCTTGCCGGTGCGCACGTAGTCGGCGTTCTGCACTTCGAGCACGCTGGCTCTCGTGATGCGCACGATGATCGCCAGCGGGATCGTGCCGAGAGCCAACGCCGGCAGGATCAGATGCTGGATGGCATCCCATGACGCGTCGAACTCGCCGGTGATGATGCCGTCCCAGACGTAGAAGCCGGTGACGTGTGTGGCATCTATTCGCGCGCTCTGGCGGCCGTCCGAGGGAAGCCATCCCAGCTGCACCGCGAAGATGTACTTCAGGATGAACGCCAGGAAGAACACCGGGATCGTGATGCCGATCAGGCTGAACACGACCGCGGTGTGATCCGTCCATTTGCCGTGGCGGCGCGCCGCCCAGTAGCCCAGAGGAACGCCGATGCCGATCGCGAAGATCAGCGCGAGCACACTGAGCTCGATGGTCGCCGGGAACCGGCGGAAGAACTCCTCGGTCACGGGACGCCCCGTGACGATGGATGAGCCGAAGTCGCCCTGCAGCAGGCGACTGACCCAGATGAAGTACTGCTCGTACAGCGGACGATTGAAGCCGTAGAGCTCGTTGACCTGCTCGATCGCCTCGGGTGTCGCCTTCTCACCGAGGAGGGCGACGGCCGGCCCTCCGGGAAGAGCACGGACCCAGGCGAACAGCAGAATGCTGAGGCCGAAAAGGGTGGGGATGAGCAGCAGAAGCCGCTTGCCGATGGTTCGCAGCAAGGTGGTCTCCGGGTATGGCGGGATCACGCGTCCTGGCGCCCTCGTGGGGCGTCAGGACGCGTGATCGCCGCGTGGACGGCTTACTTGGTGAGCACGATGTCGGTGAAGACCTCGTCGTTCACCGGGCTCGCCGGGTAGCTCTCCACCCGCTCGTCGAATGCCAGGGTCGGAGCCGGGTGCGCGATCGGCACGCCGGGGATGAACTGCGCGACCTGCTCGTTGATCGCCTCGTACAACGGCGTCTGCTCGTCGATGCTCGACACACCGCGGGCCTCGGACAGGGCTGTGAACAGCTCGGGGTTGTCGAAGCCCCACTCGGAGCTCTGCTGGCCGAAGAAGACGCCGACGAAGTTGTCGGTGTCGTTGTAGTCACCGGTCCAGCCGAGCAGGTGGATGCCGTGGTCGGGCGTCGCGGTGATCTTCTCGAGGTAGTCCGGGTTCCATGCGTCGGTCTCGGGCGTGATCTGCACGCCGACCTCTTCGAGCTGGCGGGCCAGCACGGTGAAGATCTGCTCGGGGTCCGGCATGTAGGGGCGCGAGACGTTGACCGGGTAGTTGAAGGTCAGCGACAGCGGGTTGTCGGCCGTGTAACCGGCATCCTCGAGCAACGACTTGGCCATGTCGGGGTCGTAGTCGTACGTGGTGACGCCCTCGTTGTAGCCGTTGACGACCGGCGGCACGAACTGCGTCGCCTTCTCGGTACCCTCGGGCAGCACCTGCTTGATCAGCGCGTCCTTGTCGATGGCGTACGACAGCGCCTGACGCACCTCGAGGTCCTGCAGCTCGGGAACGGCCTGGTTGAAGGCGAGGTAGAGCACCGTGAACGGCGGGCGCGACACCATGGTGAAGCCCTTGTCTTCGAGCGCCTGCGTGTCGGCCGGGCCGACCAGGTCGTAGCCGTCGATATCGCCGGCCTCGAGCGCCTGGCGGCGCGCCGTCGGGTCGCCGATCACGCGGAAGATGACCTCTTCGATCTGGCCCTGCTCGCCCCAGTAGTCGCTGTAGGCGGTCAGGGTGACGTTCTCACCCGGGGCCCACGAGTCGAACTGGAAGGGACCGGTACCGACCGGGTGGCCCTGCGCGTACTCCGAGAGCACGGGCGCCTCGGCGGTGCCGCCGACCTCGTCGGCCGAGAACTCCTCGAGCGCCGAGGGACTCTGCATGGCGAAGGCGGGGAGCGAGAGGGATGCTACGAAGCCGGCGAACGGCTTGTTCAGCTCGATCGTGACCTTGTCGTCGCCGTCCGTCGTGCACGACTTGTACACGGCATCGTCGGGGTTGGACGCGTAGCCCTTGAAGAGCTTGTTGTAGTAGTAGCCCACAGCCTCGGAGGCCAGCACGCCGGTCCAGTTGTACCAGCGGTCGAAGTTGAAGCACACGGCCTCGGCGTTGAACGGCGTGCCGTCGTGGAAGGTCACGTCCTGCTTCAGCGTGAAGGTGTGCGACATGCCGTCCTCGGATGAGTCCCATTCCTCGGCGAGCAGCGGAGCCGGGTCAGCGGTGCCCGGCTCGGTGCCCACCAGACCCTCGAAGATCTGACGCGAGACGCGGAAGGTCTCGCCGTCCTGGGCGAGGGAGGGGTCAAGGCTGGCCGGGTCGGACGACGCCGCAAAGACGAACGTCGTGTCAACGTCGGATCCGCCACCGTCATCGGCGCTGTCGTCGCGCTCGCTGGCGACGCATCCGGTCAGCAGCAGGGCCGCGACACCGGCTCCGGCTGCGAGGGCGAGCCCTCGTCGGCGCAGGGGGCTGTGGGTCATGATGAACCTCTCTTGTGAACGCTTCATTGCGCGGTCCGGGTGCAGCATCGCACCCTCACACGTGATGCTCCGAAGGTACCCAGCCGACGCGGGGATTCCAAACCTCCGAAGGTTGCGATCCGGTATCGGCTTGAGCCGGACCCCGTCGCAGCCGTCGCGCTCCCGGTCGCGACGACTATCCGCGGCGCTGCGCGACGCGGACGAACAGCACATCGACGAGTGCGAGCAACGCGATCCGACTCGACATCGCCGCGCCACGGAACGACGAGTCGCGTGCGTGCGTGATCAGCACGACGTCGGCGACCGTCGCGACCGGAGCACCGGCGGCGCTCGTGATCGCCACCGTCAGTGCGCCTGCCGCGCGCGCAGCCTCGAGCACGCGAATGGTCTCGATCGTCTCGCCCGTGTGCGAGACGCCGATCGCGACGTCTCGCGGGCCGCGCAGAGCCGCCATCGTCAGCGCCATGTGCGGATCTGCCGAGTGCGACGCCACGCACCCGATCCGCGCGAGCTTGAACTGCAGGTCCTGAGCCACCAGAGACGATCCACCCTGGCCGAAGACGTCGACGCACCTGGCATCCGCGACCGCCTCGGCGACCCGATCGAGCGCCGCGACGTCGAGCGTCCGCGCGGCCGTCTCGATCGCGTCGATCTCACGCGCAGCCAGCTTCGCGGCGACCTGTGCGGTGCTGTCGTCGCACGAGATCGCGGTGGTCTCCAGACCGAATCGCACCTGCTGCGCCTGCTGCAGCGTGAGCGAGCGCGCCACCGCGACCCGCAGTTCCCGGTATCCGCTGAAGCCGAGTGACTGCGCGAAGCGTGCGACGGTGGAGATCGAGGTCGAGCACAGCTTCGCCAGGTCGTTGATCGCGAGATCGATCACAACCGACGGGTCGACGAGCAACCGCTCGGCAACCTTCTTCTCAGCTGCGCTCAGTCCGGGTATCGAGCGCCGAACCTGCTCAAGAACGTCATCGTCCACGGAGGTTCACGGCTTCACCCCGTGCGCCCGAGCAGCATCTCCCGTGTGAGGCGCGCGCTGATCCGGCTGGCTGCTCCGACCTCGACCGTCGGCAACGGCAGCGGCTCCCGCGCTGCCAGGCCCACGTTAACGACGACGGCACCCGGTGCACGTACGGCGGCACGCTCGACCAGCTCGCGCTGCGCAGCGCTGGTGTCGGGCGAATCCACCAGGATGACCGGCAGAGCGGATGCCACGTGCGCAGCATCCACAGCGGCGTCCTGCTCGTCGGCCGAGGCCGTGGTGACATCCAGTCGCACGCACGCGCCATCGCCGGCCAGCGTCCGCGAGACATACGATGCGGCGCTGTCGACCGCGAGGGTCGAGCGTCGACGTGCGTCGAGCACGTACAGGTCGGATGCTGCCGGCAGGGCGCCCGTGACCGAGATCGCACGACGCACGATCGGGTCGAGGTCGAGTGGCTCGGCGCCTTCGTTCGGGGACTCGCCACGGAGCTTGGTCGCCAGCGCAGCCACACGGGCTGCTGCTTCTTCAACCCGCTCCCGAGAGAGCGAACCGTCGCGCAGGGCCGCGATGATGCCGTTGCGGGCGGCGTGGAAGTCACGCTCGTCCTGATCGGGGAACGCGGCGTCGCCGGGGTTGGTCGGGTTGCCGATGCAGAGCAGGTCGGCGCCGGCGGCGAGGGCGCGGGCTGCTCCCCCACCCAGGCCGACCGTCTCGCGAATGGCGGCCATGTCGAGGGCATCCGTGATGATGACGCCCTCGAAACCGGCCTCGCGCAGCATACCCAGCACGTGCGCGTTCAGCGTCGCGGGCTGCTCGCCCCACGCCGGAATGACGATGTGAGCGGTCATGACGGCATCCACTCCGGCCGCGACCGCGGCGCGGAACGGCTCGACATGCACCCGGTCGAACTCGTCGACGTCGAGAGTGATCACCGGAAGATCATGGTGCGAGTCGAGGTGGGTGTCACCGTGCCCAGGGAAGTGCTTGACACACGCGGCGACACCCGTGCCCTGGATGCCCTCGAGCGCGGCCACGGTGTGACGCGCGACGACGGCCTCATCCGAGCCGAAAGAGCGCGCCCCGATCACGGGGTTGCGCGGGTCGGTGTTGACGTCGGCGACGGGCGCCAGCGCGACGTTGCCACCCACGGCCTGAACGCGGCGCGCGATCTCAACGCCGTTCGCCTTCGTGGCGGCGACGTCATCCAGACGGCCCAGCTGGTAGGCGCTGGGCAGGGTCGATCCGTCGACCGCCTCGAGGCGGGTGACGCTGCCGCCCTCCTCATCGACGCCGATCAGGGCGTCCGGGTTGGCGGTGAGGATCTCGGTGCTGAGATCCGACAGGCCGGGGCCGAGGTTCTGCCCGAAGTACACCACGCCGGCGAGGCCACGGCCCAGCTCGTGCTGCAGCCAGTCCGGAGCGGTCGTGCCGAGGAAGCCCGGCCACAGCACACCGTTCGCGAGGCGCTCGAGTTCGTCGATGTTCATCCCTTGACCGCCCCTGCAACCATGCCGGCCGAAAGCCGGCGCTGAACGATGATGAAGAAGATCATGACCGGCACGGTGATGATCGTCGAGGCGGCCATGATGTAGCCCCACTCGTTGGAGTGCAATCCGAAGAACGACTTCAGACCGATCGAGACGGTGTACTGGTCAGTCGCTCCGCCGAGGATCGTCATCGCGAAGATGAACTCGTTCCAGGCGGTGATGAAGCTGAAGATGCTCGTAGCGACCAGACCCGGCATGACCAGCGGCAGCAGCACCGAGCGGAACATGCGCCACCAGCTGGCGCCGTCGATATAGGCGGCTTCTTCGAGCTCGACCGGAACGGCGGCGACGAAGCCGCGCAGCATCCAGATGCCGAATGCGAGCGAGAGGGCGACGTAGACGACCATCAGGCCGAGGATGCTGTTGAGCAGGCCCAGGCTCTTGACCTGCAGGAACAGCGGGATCACGAGCGCTTCGAGCGGCACCATCTGCACGATGAGGATCATCATCAGGATCATGGTGCGGAACTTGAACCGGAAGCGGGCGACCGCGACGGCCGCGAGCAGGCACACGAGCGCGCTGACCAGCACGGTGACCAGCGCCACGATCGCCGAGTTACGTAGGTAGGTGCCGAAACCGCCGTCGGTGAGCACGTAGGCGAAGTTGTCGAACGTGAACTCCTGCGGCACGAGCGACTGGCCACCACTGGAGGCCTTGGCGTCGAGCGCGCTGGAGACCATCCAGTACACCGGGAAGAGCGTGAAGACGAGGACGGCGACGACCGCGACTCCGACGCCGATGCGCGAGCTGAGACGAGGGCGGGGGTTCACAGCTCGTCCTCCTTCATGAGGAAGCGGATATAGACGATCGTGATGCCGATCAGCACCAGGGTGAGCAGCACGGCCAGTGCGGCTCCGAAGCCGTACCGGTTCTGCCCGAACGACTCGACGTACGACCAGACACCGAGGTTGAGCACGGCGCGGTTGCCGCCGCTACCACCCGGCATCAGGTACACCTGCGCGAAGACCTTGAAGTCCCAGATCGTCGACAGGATGATGACCACGGCGAACACGGGGCGCAGGGTCGGGAAGGTGATGCGCCAGAAGCGCGTCCAGGCGTTGGCGCCATCGATCGCGGCTGCCTCGAGCATCTCTTTCGAGACGCCCAGCAGACCGGCGAGCACCGTGATGGCCACGAACGGGAAGCCGTGGTGGACGACGTTCAGCAGGACGATCGCGTAGAACGACCACTGGTTGGTGAACCAGTTCACCGACTGGTCGATCAGGCCGAGGTCCTTGAGGACCGCGTTGAAGATGCCGCGGTCGGCATCGAAGATGAACGTCCAGACGTACGTGCCGGTGACGGCCGGCATCGCCCAGGCGATCATGATGCAGCTGGACACGATGGTCCGCCACAGCGTGCTCAGGCGCGCAAGAAGCAGCGCGACGAGCGTGCCGACCGCGACCGTGACGAACACCGCCACGGCCGCGAAGCCGACCGTGTTGGGCAGCACCACAGTCCACAGCGTTGGATCGCTGAGTGCCTCGACGTAGTTGCCGAGTCCGATCCAGTTGTTCTCGCCGGTGTTGATCTGGCGCAGGCCGTAGTCCTGCAGCGAGTAGATGAACACCTGGACGAGCGGCCAGAGCATGAGCACCGCGAGGATGATCAGCCCGGGGGCCAGCAGAAGCCAGGGACGTGCCGCGACCAGGGACAGGCCCTTGCGGTTGCGGCCGCCGGCCACGGGAGCGGGAGAGTTCTCCGCTTCCGTGGCCAGCGGTGGTGCTTGCACCATTGACATGGGGGTGTCGTGCCTTACTTGTTGAGCAGGTCGGTCATCTCAACGGCGGCTTCCTTGGTCGCCGTCTCGACGTCCTTCTGGCCGCTGAGGATGGACTGCAGCATTGCGTTGGTGGTCTTCTTGGCCTGGACGGCACCGAAGTTCGGGGTCACCGGCACGGATGCGCCACCCTCGACCATCTGCTGTGCGAACGGGGCGATCAGCGGGTCGGTCGAGGCGAGTGCCTCTTCCATCGCCGAGGCGACGCCGGGGAAGTAGCCGGTCTCGGCAGCCCACTGCTCGGCGAACTCGCCCGTGGTCATCAGCTTGACGAACTCCCAAGCCAGGTCGGCGTTCTTGGTGGTGTTGAACACCGAGAGGTGCGAGCCACCCAGAACCGACGGGGCGACGCCGCCGTCCTGCGCCGGGATGGTCGCCGCGCCGATCTTGCCCTCGAGCTCGGGGTTGGCCTCGACGAGTGCGTTCGGGGTCCACGAGCCGTTCAGCATCATCGCGACGTTGCCCTGCGAGAAGGCGTCGCTGAGGTCGGTCTCGCGCCACGTGGTGGCACCGGCCGACGAGAAGCCGTGCTTGGTGGCCAGGTCGGTGTAGAACTGCAGGCCGGCGCGCGACTCGGCGCTGTCGAGCTCGCTGGTCCAGGTGTCGCCCTCGAGCGTGGCGATCTCGCCGCCCGCGCCCCAGACCCAGGGGTAGACCTGGAACTCGGCGTCACCGGGAACCGGGAAGGCCATCATCTCGGGCTTGGCGGCCTTGATGGCCTCACCCGCGGTGACGATCTCGTCCCACGTGGTGGGGACCTCGAGGCCCAGCTCTTCGAACACGTCGGTCCGGTACATGAGGGCGCGCACACCGGCGTACCAGGGCATGCCGTAGAGCTCTTCGCCGTAGGTGCCGGCCACGGCCAGGCCCTCGACCAGGTCATCACGCAGGCCCGACTCGGCGTCGACGTACTCGTCGATCGGCAGCAGCGCGCCGGCGTCGGCGAACTCGGCGGTCCAGGTGGTGCCGGTCTCGGCGATGTCGGGGGTGGTGCCACCGGCGATCGAGGTCACGAAGCGGTCGTGAGCGTCGGCCCACTGCACTTCCTCGATGGTGACCGTGGCGCCGGTCTTCTCTTCGAAGGCGTCCGAGACGGCGTCGTAGAATGCGGATGCGTCGGGGTTGGTGCCCTTCATGATCCAGACGGTGAGCTCCTGACCCTCGCCGTCGGTGGCGCCGTCGGCGGAACCGCTGCCGCCGGTGCATGCCGCGAGGCCGAGGGTGGCCACTGCTCCGAGAGCAATGACCGGAAGAATGCGCTTGTGCATCGGGTGATCTCCTCTTTGAAACGTCCTATGGCGCCCAGCGCCTCCGTATTAGAAAGTATCCATTACTAATTAATTCACTGCAAGTTGTTCCCAGCGGCGTGGCCGAGTCGTGATAATTCCTTCCGAACGCACAGTGCAGCACCTCGCCCATGCGCGGAAAGGCGCGCAGCGGGCTGGCTAGGCTTCTGGCATGGGCAGATCACGCGGGCGCGAGCACGAGAACCCGCAGGCGCGGCTCGACCACGGCGGATCGGCCGAGATCGCAGCGTCCGAGTTCACGAGCGGGTTCGAGCTGATCGTCGACGGCACACCGCAGTCGCACGTCGACCTCGACGATCCCACGCACCTGCACTTCGAGTACATCGTGCGGATGGGCGCCGTCATCGACCAGCTCGGCGCGACAGCATCCGCCCCACTCAGCGCGGTGCACCTCGGCGCCGGCGCAATGACCCTCCCCCGGTACATCGCCACCACCCGCCCGGGCTCGCGCCAACAGGTCATCGAGTGGGAGGCCCCGCTCGTCGCACTCGTACGCGAGCACCTGCCGCTGCCGCGGGGCGCGGCGATCCGCGTGCGCATCGGCGACGCCCGGGAGGGGCTGAGTCGGATGCCACCCGCGCTGACCGGCCACTGCGACCTCGTCGTCTCGGATGTGTTCTCGGGGGCGCAGACCCCGGCACACCTGACGAGCATCGAGTTCTACCGCGAGATCGCCGGCCTGCTCTCGCCCACCGGCGTGCTGCTGGTCAACGTCGCCGACGGCCCCGGGCTCGCGTTCGCCCGGCGCCAGGTCGCGACGGTCTCGAACGTGTTCCGCGAGGTGGCCCTGCTCGCCGACACCCAGGTGCTGAAGGGACGCCGCTTCGGCAATCTCGTCCTGGTCGCTTCGACGAGCGAACTGCCCACCGAGTGGTTGCCGCGGCTGCTTGCGGCCGGCCCCCACCCCGCGAAGATCGCCCAGGGCGACGAGGTCGCGGCCTTCGCCCGCGGAGCCGCGATCGTGACGGATGCCGACGCCGTGGCGTCCCCCCGACCCGATTCCGGTCTGTTCCTGAAGTGAGGCGCCTCACACGCGCCGGATGGTTGGCGCGCGTCGGGCGTGGCTCCCCCGGTTCCGTGTCCGGCGGGGCAGACTGGACAGCGGTCACGGAGAGGAGCCGACGTCGTGAATTTGATCCAGGGATACGACCCCGACACGCTTCGTGAACTGGTGGATGCGCGCGAGTGCATGGCGCGCCTGGCCGAGATCGAGAACCAGCGCAGCCTGCCGGTGCTGCTGGAACGCGTGTGGTTGCTGAAGGTGCTCGACCGCCTTGACGAGGCGCTCGCGCTGGCCGAAGAGACCGTGCGTCAGGCTCGGATGGCCGGCACCCGCAAGGACCTGCTGCGGGCGCGCGTGCTGCATGCCACCGTGCTGCAGAACCGCGGATCCCACGCCGCAGCCGCGCAGGAGCTCGCGACTTGCGCGCATGAGGCTGAGGGGCAGGGCTGGGCCGGAATCGCCGCCTTCGCCTACCAGCACCACGGCAAGAACGCTTACGAGGCCGGCGACTTCGACGAGGCGCGCGACAGCTTCAAGCAGTCGCTGTTCCTGCGTCGCTCGGCCGGTGCCGACGACAGCGAACTCGAGAAGGCCCTGCGCGCGATCGAGGCAGCCGAGCGCCGCAGCGCGGTCGAGCCCAGCGTCTTCGCCTGAGTCGACGCCGCCGACCTGGTCGGCAGCCCGCCGAGGATTGGGGCTGCCCGATGTCGGTCGCCCGCCCTACTCTGATCACATGGCCGATCTGAACCGCGTGCGTGTGTGGGGTGAAGCGCTGATCCGCATGCATCTCGACGATTCGTGGACCTTCGACTTCGACCATGCCAAGCGCCGCGCGGGCCTCTGCGACTACCAGCGCAAGCGCATCACCGTGTCGCGCTATCTGGCCGCCCGCTTCGATGACGACGAGATCCATCAGACCCTGCTGCACGAGGTGGCCCACGCGCTGGCCGGGCACGGCGCCGGGCACGGCGCGGAGTGGAAGCGCGTAGCGCGCCGCCTGGGGTACGTCGGCGGCACGACGCATCACGGCGAGACGGCCACCGAGCTGGCGCCCTGGGTCGGCCAGTGCCCCTCGGGCCATGTCGCCTACCGCCATCGGCGGCCGGCGCGCGAGACGTCGTGCGCCAAGTGCTCGCGGCGATTCGACCGCCGATACCTGTTCGAATGGCGTCGGCGCGAGATCACCGCGGCCGATCGCCTCGCGGCGCAGATGCCGCGCTGACGCAAACCTACGACTCGGTCGTCGGCGCCTCGGCGGGTGCCCGGAACCTGCGCACCAGCATCGTGATCAGCCGCCAGCCCAGCAAGAACGCACCCAGCACCAACGTCGCGACGATGATGAACGGCGTCTCGGCGGTGTCCCCCGTGGCGATGCGCAGCAGCATCCCTCCGGCGACGGTGACCACCCACACGATCACTCCCCAGCCCAGTGACCACGGACGCCGCGGACGCGCCGGAACCAGTGCGGCAATCGCATGACCCAGCACGAGTGCGATCAGGAATGGCCAGGCGGTGAGCACGAATCCCAGGGGATCCTCATTATGCGAGGCCCGTCCGATAGCGGCGAAAACGAGCACCAGAACGGCGTCGACGATGAGCGCGGGCAGGTACCTCATGTCATCAGACCCTACGCGCCTGCGGCGCCCCGGCGCGGCGGCGCGCGGGCGCTGGTCTGTCGGGCTCAAGCGAACGGGACGAAGACGCCACCCTGCAGCTCGGGCACCGTTTCGGTGGCATCCGCAGCGGCGCACTCCTCGATGGTCGCGGGGCGGATGCCATCGGCCAGCATCCGCTCGGTCGACGCAACACCGTCGGCCAGTTCCCGCCCGGAGGCGCTTCCGATCAGCAGATGACGCAGCCCGCGCCGCAGCGCACGGAACGATTCCGCCGACACCGCGGCCTCGGGAGAGGAGTGATCGATGCCCAGATCAGACAGCGCGGCGATCACCGCGCCGGCCCCGAGCTGGTCCTCGACGGCGAAGCGCAGCCGCCCGTCCGCATCACGCTCCCCCGCCGCGACGACACTGACCGAGGTACGGTCACCGCGCCGCTCCTGCAGGGTCATCACCGCGCGCGCGGTCGCCGAGGCGTTGCGGATGCCACCGATCAGCACCACTGGGGCCACCCGCGCCGCGGCGCCCGCGACCTGGGCGCCGTTGGCCGACCAGGCCAGTGCACGCTCCAGTGCGATGGGAGCCTGCGCGACGGCGTCCGCCATCGTCGAAGAGAACCGCAGCACATCGACGACGATGACCACGTCGGCGGGGGCGAGCCGCGCGAGCCCGTCGGCACCCCACTCGAAACGCACCTGGTACGACGACTGGGTCAGCGGTGTCTGCGACGTCGGCTGTGGCATCCGATCAGCCTAATCGGGGCGCTCGGGGCGCTCGATGTGACAGGCGCCGCACGAATGGCGGGAGCTTGTACGAATGGCGGGAGATTCTGCGGCGTGTCCCCCGCCCGACGTACACACTCCCGCCATCCGTACGGGCGGCTTACTCGGCGGCGAGCGCCTCGACGGGTGCGACGCGCGTCGCCAAGCGCGTCGGGGCGACAGCGGCGACGAGGGCGAGCACGGCTGTGGCGGCCACGATGATCGCCACGGGCATCCACGGCACGGCCGGAGCCACGAGCCCGGCGGGCTCGAAGTCGGGCAGTACCGGAACCGAGCCCAGCAGCGACTGCGCCGCCACCCAACCGTAGACAATTCCGAGCACGAGGCCGCTGAGCGTCGCGGCGACGGTGACGTGCACGGCTTCCAGCAGCACCATGCGCCGCACCTGGCCGCCGGTCAGACCGATCGCCCGCAGCAACCCCAGCTCGCGGGTGCGCTGCACCACGCCGATCGTCAGCAGGTTCACCAACCCGACCGCGGCGATCACCCCCGACACCGCGACGAGCACCATCATCACCGCGGCGAACCCGTCGAGCACCGCGAAGGTCGTCTGCAGCGTCTGCTCATCGGCCTGGCGTCCCAGCAGCATCTTCGTCGATTCCAGCGCGACGGCGAACATCGTCACCAGCGTCACCCCCATCACCACGCCGATCGCCATCCGGCTCGAGCGCTCGGGGTAGCGCAGGGCGTTCTCGGCTGCGAGACGAGCCGTGGCCGAACGGCCGAACGCGCGCCCCACCAGTCGCAGGATCGGCGGCATCACCATCACCGATCCGAGCGCGAGTCCGGTGAACGACAGCAGTCCGCCGAAGAACGCCACCACCACACCCAGCGGTGTGACGAGGCCGAGCATCACACCGAATGCGAGCAGCGCCGCGCCCAGGATCAGCAGGATCAGCGCCCCGACATGACGCCCGGTGCGCGATGAGACCTCGTCGTGAGCGCGCTCGACCGATCCGCCCAATGCCTGCAACGGTGTCACCGTCAGCACCCGCCGCGAGCCGACCCAGGCCGCCAACCAGGTCGTGAGCGCCACACCGATGAACGGCAGCAGCACCGCGGGCTGCATCGGGCTGACGCCTTCGGGCGCCCCGGCGAGCAGCTGATCGGCAAGCAGCATCCCGGTGGCCGACGCGCCAACCCCGATCACGAGGCCGATGGTCGCCCCCAGCAGGCCGACCACGAATCCCTGCGACGACACCTCGGAGCGTTGCGACCGCGCCGAGGCACCGATCAGCCGTACCAGCGCGATGCGCCGGGTGCGCCCGGCGATGATCGTCGAGAAGGTGTTGGCGGTGACGATCGCGGCGACGTACATCGCCACTCCGGTCAGCAGCACCGACAGGATCGCGACCACGATGGCCAGAGTCTCGCTGTCGCCGATGTACGGGTCGGCCTGCAGGAAGGCCCCGATGTAGACGGTCGTCTCGACGAGGATCACCCCGAACGCGGCCGAGAGCGCGGCAACGAGGATGCTGGCACCCATGCCGCGTTCACGGAGCCAGGCCAGACGCGACGCACGTGGCCTCGACAGGTCGGCCCCCGCCGTGACGCTGGCGCCGGTAGCCCCCGCAGCGACGGCGGTCATGCCGCCACCTCGGCGGCGAGCATGTACGACGAGATCTGCTCGGCGCTCTGCCGCGGGTGGTCTGCGACGATGCGCCCATCGCCCAGGAACAGCACCCGGTCGGCGTGGCTTGCCGCCACCGCGTCGTGCGTCACCATGGCGATCGACTGCCCGTGCTCGCGACTGGCCATTGCGAGCAGCTGCAGCACCTCGCGTCCCGTCGCCGAGTCGAGGTTGCCGGTCGGTTCATCGGCGAAGACGAGGTCGGGCGCGGTGGCGAGCGCACGGACGATCGCGACGCGCTGCTGCTGCCCACCCGAGAGCTCGTGCGGACGGTGCGTCAGACGAGCACCGAGCCCCAGCGTCTCGATCAGACCGTCGATGCGGGCGCGCTCGATCGCAGACGGCCTGCGCCCGTCGAGTTCGAACGGCAGCAGGATGTTGCCGAGAGCATCGAGGGTCGGCACCAGGTTGAACGACTGGAAGATGAACCCCACGCGACGGCGCCGCAGAATGGTCATCTCCAGGTCTCCGAGGCCGGTGATCTCGGTGTCACCGATCCACGCCCGCCCTTCGGTGGGCGAATCGAGCCCCGCCATGATGTGCATCAGGGTCGACTTGCCCGAACCGGACGGTCCCATGATCGCCGTGAACTGGCCGCGGCGTATACCGACGCTGACGCCGTCGAGGGCGCGCACGGCGGCATCCCCGGTTCCGTAGGACTTGGTGAGGTGCTGAACGCGCGCGGCGAGGCCGAGTTCGGAGGTCGTGATCTGCATGCCTTCGACGCTATGAGCGCCCCTACCCGGGCCGCATCGCCCCGGCGGATCATCCGGCATACATCGGCAGAATGATCTCGGATGCCCGTCGTCGGCCGTTCGGATGCCCGCAGCGGGCGGATCAGACCAGACCGTGCTCGAATGCGAAGACGACCAGCTGCACCCGATCGCGCAGCAGGAGCTTGCCGAGAATGCGACTGACGTGCGTCTTCACCGTCGCCTCGCTGAGGAACTCGCGCGCCGCGATCTCGGCGTTCGACAGGCCGCGCGCGGCGAGCGCGAAGATCTCACGCTCGCGCTCAGTGAGCTCGGCGTACTGCGCAGGCACGGGTTTGGTCTCGCTGGTGAAGTGGGCGAACAGGTCGCGGGTGGCCGCGGCGGCGATCACGCTCGACCCGGCGTCGACCGTACGGATCGCCGCCAGCAGGAACTCCGGGTCGGCGTCCTTGAGCAGGAAACCACTGGCCCCCTGCTGGATCGCCCTGGCCGCGGCCTCGTCGAGGTCGAAGGTCGTGAGCATGACCACGCGCGGCGGGTTCGGCTGCGTCAGCAGTTCGGCCGTGGCCGTCAGGCCGTCCATCACCGGCATCCGAATGTCCATCAGCACCACGTCGGGTCGGGTGCGTGCGATGACGTCGAGGGCCTCGCGTCCGTCGCCGGCTTCGCCGACGACGTCCATATCGGGCTGCGATGCGACGAGCATGCGGATGCCCGCGCGAAACAGCGCCTGGTCATCGACGAGCACGACCGAGATCATGGAACCTCCAGCAGATCAGCGGGCGCTGTCGGCAGCGGAGTGCTGCGGCCCGATCGGAAGCGTGGCGCTGACGGTGAAAACACCGGCATCCGCCCCGGCCACGAGCGTACCGCCCACCAACTGCGCGCGTTCGCGCATGCCGACCAGGCCATGCCCGGCGTGACCCGCCCCGACCGCCTGCGGGATCGCCCCGGTGCGGGCCATCGCCACCGCGCGTGGCGGCAGTGGCGTGCGGATGCTGTTGCGCACCCTGATCTCGACCCGGTCGGCCAGCCACGCCAGATGCACATCGACATCACCTGTGCCATGTCGCAGCGCATTGGTGAGTGCCTCCTGCAAGATGCGGTACACGGCGAGCTGGATCGCACCGGGCGGCTCCCCCGGCGGCATCGGATCGACGGTCACACGGGGCTCGACACCCGCGTGACGCACCTGTGCGAACAGAGTCTCCAAGTCGGCGAGGGTCGGTTGCGGACCGTCGCCCTGGCGGTGCCGGAGCTGTGTGAGCAGCATCCGCACATCCGACAGCGCAGACCGCGCCGTCGTCGCGATCGTGCCCAACGCCTCCTGCGCGAGCTCGGGCGCCGCCGCGGCGGCATAGCGCGCCCCGTCTGCCTGGGCGATGACCACCGCGAGCGAATGCGCGACGACGTCGTGCATGTCACGCGCGATGCTGAAGCGCTCCTGCTCTTCGGCCGCGAGCGTCTCGGCACGCAGCTGCGCCTCACGCGTCTGCTGCCCGTGCCGCACCAGCCGCCACAGCAGCCCCGCTCCCCACGAGATCACCAGCGCGAACCCGATCGTGATCCCCAAGAGCAGCGCCAGCAGCACGACGCGCAGCTCAGGTGGCGCCGGCGCGACCACCGACGACGCATCGAACTGCACGACCGCGATGTAGAAGCCGGCGAGGATGCCCCCCAGCAGCGTCGAGGCGCCGCCCATCCACAGCAGCCGCTGGGACCCCCACGCGGCAGTGCCGAACAGCACGCCGAAGATGGCGATGTTGTACGCCGCCGGCGGCAGCCCCGCCGCCATCTGCACGATCGCCGCGCCCCAGGCGATGATCAGCGCCAATGCGGGCGAGAGCCGGCTGATCGCCGCGGCGCCCCACATCACGATGGCGATGAGGATGTGCAGTGTGACCGACAGCCATGCCGGGTGCACCCACATGCTCGGCGACTCGACGGCGAAGGCGAGCGACATCGGCAGGGTCAGCAGCACACCGAAGACGGCGCCGACGATGTCGAGCACGAGCCAGGTGCGGGGAACGGGGCGGAACACCCTCTCACGCTACGGGAGCGGGTGCCCCCGACGCGTCCATCTGCGGATGTATCCGCGTGCACCGTGCCAGCCCCGTACGCAACTCCGGAGAAACAGGCTCCCCAGGCTCCCACAGCCCCGAGTTCGCCCCGGAACCCCACGTTCTTCCGGAGTTGCGAACGGCGGCCGGGGCCTGCCCGGGGTCAGGCGCGGCAGAGGGTCAGGCGCGGCAGAGGATCTCGCCGTGCGGCACCAGGTACCAGCCGTCGCCGTCGGATGCCCACGCGCGCCAGGCAGCGCTGATCCGGCGCAGGTCGGCATCCGTCGCCATGCCGGCCGCCGTGAGCTGCTCGGCGAGCGCGGAGTGCAGAATGCGGTCGGCCCACATGCCGCCCCACCACTCGCGCTCGGCCTCGGTCGCGTAGCACCAGGTGGATGCCGTCGCCTCGATCTCGGTGAACCCGGCCGCGCGCGCCCAGGCGAACAGTCGCCGACCGGCATCCGGTTCCCCGCCGTTCGCCCGCGCCGCCGCCCGGTAGAGCTGCAACCACTCGTCGAGTTCGGGAAGCAGCGGGAACCAGATGAACCCCGCGTAGTCGGCGTCCCGCGCCGCGACGATGCCACCGGGCTTCGTGACACGGCGCATCTCGCGCAGCGCCTGCACGGGGTCCGCGACGTGCTGCAGCACTTGGTGGGCGTGCACGACGTCGAAGGCACCGTCGGAAAAGCTCAGCGTGTGGACGTCCTCGATTGAGAAGTCGATGTTCGTCACGCCGCGTTCCGCGGCGAGCGCCCGTGACAGACCAAGCGCGTCGGCGTTGATCTCGGTCGCGGTGACATGGGCCGCCCGGTTCGCGAAGTCGACGGTGATCGTTCCGGGGCCTGCTCCGATGTCGAGCAGCCGCGTCGTGGCGCTGAGATGCGGCGCGAGATAGGCGGCCGAGTTCGAGACGTTGCGGGTGTTGTGCGAGCGCAGTACCGAATCGTGATGCCCGTGCGTATAGGTCGCCATGCGCCCAGTCTGCCGGGTCGGCGACCGCGTCACCCGCGCGCGAGCCGGCGAAGCGCTTCGCGGTCGGGTTTTCCGGATGCCAGCAGCGGCAGCTCGGGCATGGTCTGGATACGAACGGGTCGCGCGTGCCTGCCGATCTCGTCGGCGACGCGTTCGCGCACGTCGTCGAGACGGTTCGCCGCGTCGGCGCCGGTGGCGAAGACGACGGATGCCTCGCCCCAGCGCTCGTCCGGAATGCCGACGACGACGGCCTGCTCGAAACCGCGGATGCTGCGCACGACCCGTTCCACACGATCGAGCGACACGTTGATACCACCCGAGATGATCACGTTGTCGATGCGCCCGGTGATGCGGAGCCGCCCGTCGGCGACGATTCCGGCGTCACCCGTGCGGTACCAGCGGATGCCGTCGTTGTCACTGACGAACGTCGCCGCGGTGAGCGCGGCATCGCCCAGATACCCGGTCGCCAGGTGCGGACCGGCGATGCGGATCTCACCATCGACCTCCGCGAGTCGCACGCCCTCCAGCGGAACGCCGTCGTAGACGCAGCCCCCCGCCGTCTCGCTCGATCCGTAGGTGCGCACGATACGCACTCCCGTGTCGACGGCCCGCCCGCGTACCGAGTCGGGGAGCGCCTGCCCGCCGATGAGGATCGCACGGTACGAGCGCAGTGCGTCGAGCACCCGTTCGTCATCATCGGCGGCGTCTAGCAGCGTCTGCAGCTGCGCCGGCACGAACGACGTGAACCGGTCGACGTCGGCGCGCAGTCCCTCCGTGGCGCGGATGAAGGCGTCGGGCGCGAAGCGCTCCACCAGCAGCACCGGCTCGTATCCAGCGAGCTGCGAGCGGCCGATCACCTGCACCCCGGCGATGTATGCGGCCGGGAGTGCCAGCATCCACTGCCCCGTGCCGATGCGCGCGGCCGTCGCCTCGGCGCTCGCGCGCAGTGCGGCGGCGCTGAGCACGACCCGCTTCGGGATGCCCGATGACCCGGACGTGGCGATCACGACGGCGGTGCCGTCCGGCACCACCTCGTCGGGTGCGGGCGTGAAGCCCAGCGCGATCGGCGTGGTCCCCGCGAGCGCACCCGGCAGGGCGTCGCTCACCGCCGCCGCGCGCCCCCCGTCAACGCCGCCGAGCGTCAGCATCCACTCCCCCTCCCCACTGCGTCCCCCGCCGCGCACCCCGCCGCGTCCCCCGCCGCGCACCCCACTGAGAAACCACTTCCCGTCTGAGAAACCATGTCGCACGTGGTTTCTCGAACGGCAGATGGTTTCTCACGGAACGAGGCCAGGGGCGTGGAGTGCGGCAGGGGCACGGGCGTCAGTAGTGGTAGGGGTACGGGGACCAGTCGGGGTCGCGCTTCTCGAGGAACGCATCACGGCCCTCGACAGCCTCATCGGTGCCGTACGCCAGACGCGTCGCCTCGCCGGCGAACACCTGCTGACCCACCAGACCGTCGTCGACCGCGTTGAAGGCGAACTTCAGCATCCGGATCGCCGTCGGCGACTTCGTCAGAATCGTGCGTGCCATCGAAATGGCCTCACGCTCAAGCTCGGCATGCGGCACCACACGGTTGACCGCACCGGTCTCATAAGCGCGCTGAGCCGAGTACTCCTCGGCGAGGAAGAACACCTCGCGCGCGAACTTCTGACCGGTCTGACGGGCCATGTACGCCGACCCGTAGCCGGCGTCGAAGCTGCCCACATCGGCATCGGTCTGCTTGAAACGGCCGTGCTCGGCACTGGCGATCGTCAGGTCGCACACCACGTGCAGCGAATGCCCACCACCGGCGGCCCAGCCGGGCACGACGGCGATGACAACCTTGGGCATGAAGCGAATCAGTCGCTGCACCTCGAGGATGTGCAGGCGCCCGGCGCGCGCGGGGTCGTGCACCTCGGTGGTCGACTCACTGTACTTGTAGCCGTCGCGCCCACGGATGCGCTGGTCGCCACCCGAGCAGAACGCCCACCCGCCGTCCTTCGGACTCGGCCCGTTGCCGGTCAGCAGCACGACTCCAACTCGCGGATCCTGCCGCGCGATATCGAGCGCCCGGTACAGTTCGTCGACCGAGTGCGGGCGGAATGCGTTGCGCACCTCGGGTCGGTCGAACGCGATGCGGGCGATGCGTCCATCGTTCGAGACGTGTGCGGTGATGTCGGTGTACGCCTCGGCGCCCGGCGCGAGCGTCCACTCGGTCGGGTCGAAGAGGTCAGAGACGAATGCGGAGCTCACAGCATCCACTGTATTCCCGCTTGCACCCGCGCACGCAGGAAGCCGATCGAGTGGTCGCGTACGATCGTGCCGTGCTGACTTCTCGCGTTCGTCGTTCTCTGCTCGCCCTCGCCGCCGCCGGCGCCCTCGCGCTCACCGGGTGCGCGTCAACAACGGATGCCCCGCAGCAGACCTCATCGGCGGAAGCACCGGTGGCATCCGGCGAGTGCAGCTACCCCGCCGACGGACGCACCCCGGCTAAGACGGTCACCGCGCCTCCCGCCGACCCGAGCGCCTCGGGTGAGGTGTCCGCCTTGATGACAACGAGCGCCGGCGCCCTCAACGTGACGCTCGATGCCGACGCGACGCCATGCACCACCAACAACTTCCTGTCGCTGGCCGAACAGGGCTATTTCGACGGCACGAGCTGCCACCGCCTCACCACGCAGGGCATCTTCGTGCTGCAGTGCGGCGACCCGACCGGCACCGGAACGGGCGGCCCCGGCTACTCGTTCGCCGACGAGCTCTCCGGCACCGAGACCTACCCCGCCGGCACCCTGGCGATGGCGAACGCCGGCCCCGATACCAACGGTTCGCAGTTCTTCATCGTCTACGCCGACACTCAGCTGCCGCCCTCGTACACCGTGTTCGGCAGCCTCGACGCCGACAGCGTCGCCGCCGTTTCTGACGTCGCCAAGCAGGGCACCGAATCCGGCGGCCCTGACGGCACACCGAAGCAGCCCGTGACCATCGAGTCGGTCACCGCCGGCTGAGGTCCGGCGGGCGTGCTCGGCGCTGCGGGGCCCGGCTACACCTCTACAGCGCCCAACGGCGACGCACGCGTACGTAACTCCGGAAAAACACCTGGTTCTGCCGCCCGGTGGGCGGTTTCCCGTCTGATCCGCAGGTTTCTCCGGAGTTGCGTGCAGCAGCGGTGCACAGAGTTCTGAGCAACGCTGCGACAACCACTCAGTACCTTCGGCTCTAGTCTGGAACGATGTCCACAACCGACATCGCGCCCGTCTCGATCGAGATCGCCTCCGTCGACCCGACCGATCGCGAACGGTACGACGCCTGGTGGGACGCCTATGCCGCCGCCCGCAGGGCCGACCTCGGCGAGAACGCCATCGTCTGGTCGCGCGAAGAGAGCCGCATCGAGTTGCTGCAGGAATCCGCGACCACCCGCCGCCAAGCGTTCGTCGCGCTGCGCGAGGGAGAGGTGGTCGGCTCGTGTTCGCTGGCGCTCTCGCTCAAGGACAACCTGCACATCGCGGCCATCGGCGTGAACGTGCCGCCACAGCACCGGCGCACGGGCGTCGGATCGATGCTGCTCGCGCACCTGGAGCGCGAGGCGGTCGCGGCGGGTCGCACCACGATGCGGGCCGACATCTATTGGCCGGCGTCTCTGCCCGCCGACGGTGCGGGCGCGGCGAATCGTGAATTCGCCCGGCGCCACGGCTATGAGGTCGCGCTCGGCGACCTGCAGAACCGGCTCGACCTGCCGGTGGCCGACGCGGTCATCGACGCCATGCTGACCGAAGCTCCGACCGACGGCTACGAGCTTCGCCGCTGGGTGGGCCCTGTGCCAGCGGAGTTCGTGGCCGAGTGGGCGGCGCTCGACGCGATCCTCGACACCGAGGCACCGACCGGCGACCTCGATGTGGAGACCTCTTCATCCGACGTGGACGACTACCGCGCGGACGAGCGTCTGCAGCGGGAACAGGGGCGCACATCGTATGGAACGGTGGCGCTGGCATCCGACGGGCGCATCGCCGCGTACACACAGATTGTCGTCTCCGGCGACGACGGCAATGCGTATCAGTGGGGCACGCTCGTGCGCCGCGAGGACCGCGGGCACCGACTCGGCCTGCGCATCAAACTCGAGAACCTTCGGATGCTGCAGCAGCATTCTCCCGAGACGCCGCGCATCTACACGTACAACGCCGAGTCGAACAGACACATGCTCGAGGTCAACACGCGGCTCGGTTTCGTCGTGTCGGCGCGCATGGCCGAGCTTCAGAAGCGGGTGCACTGACGGCCTCCCCGACTCAGCTGTTCATAACTCCGGAAGAAATACCCGATTCAGCCGCCCAACAACCGGTTTCCCCGCCGATCGGCAGGTTTCTCCGGAGTTGCGTGCAGCAGGCGGGCATGATGGACGCATGACGCCTGCGCTGGATGACCTGCTCGCCACGGCCCGGGTGGTCGCGCTGCCGATGAACACCCGTTTTCGCGGCGTCGACACCCGCGAAGCGCTACTGCTGGAAGGTCCACAGGGCTGGGCCGAGTTCTCGCCGTTCGTCGAGTACGACGACGCCGAAGCCGCCACCTGGCTGGCCGCCGCGATCGACTTCGCCTGGAACGAGCAGCCCGCGCCGTTGCGCGAGCGCATCCCCGTGAATGCCACCGTGCCCGCCGTCGAGGCGGCACGCGTCGCCGAGGTGCTGGCGCGGTTCGACGGATGCCGCACAGCCAAGGTCAAGGTCGCCGAACGCGGCCAGCAACTGGCCGACGACATCGCCCGCGTGCGCGCCGTGCGCGAGAACATGGGTCCGGAGGGCCGCATCCGCGTCGATGCCAACGGCGGCTGGAACCTCGACGAGGCCGAGCACGCCATCCACGCTCTCGCCGAGTACGACCTGGAGTACGCCGAGCAGCCCTGCGCGACGGTGCCCGAGCTGGCCGAACTGCGCTACCGCGTGAAGCACAAGGGCATCCCGATCGCCGCGGACGAGAGCATCCGCAAGGCCGCAGACCCGCTGGCCGTGGCTCAGGCGAAGGCCGCCGACCTCATCGTCATCAAGGCGCAGCCGCTCGGTGGCGTCCGCCGCGCGCTCGGGATCGTCGCCGAGACGGGCCTGCCGGCGGTCGTCTCCAGCGCCCTCGACACGGCCGTCGGGCTCGCACAGGGCGCCGCGCTGGCGGCTTCCCTGCCCGAGCTGGAGTACGACTGCGGCCTCGGTACGGCGGCGCTGTTCGCCGACGACGTCGCCGACGCGCGTCCGGTGCGCGGGTCGGTATCCGCCGCGCGGGTGATTCCGGATGCGGCCGCGCTGACCCGCCTGGCGGCATCGCCCGAACGTCGGGACTGGTGGCTCGAGCGCCTCACCCGCTGCCACGCACTGCTTGCGGCGGATTGACAGGAGCCCTCCAACGCTGACCGGCTCAGGCCAGCAGCGCCTCGACCAGGCGACCGAGCACCTCGCTGCTGACGTCGTGCATCTGCGTGTCGTCGGCGCCGGACATCGCGCCGCGCACGGCCATGCCCTCCCAGACGATCATCAGCACACGTGCCGCGAGCAATGGGTCGAGGCGCAGCGCGATGGTTCCCGCGTCGACGATCTCGCGGATGATGTCGGCGATGCTCGTCTCGACTTCGTGTTCCTGCGCCAGGTATGCCGCTCCGAATGCGGGGTCGCGCATCGCGCGGATGCGGATCTCGCTCATCAGCATGATGCTCAGGCGGTCGTCGCCGCCGGCGTCCATCACCCGCTGCACGAGCCCGGCCGCGGTGCAGTCCTCGAGGGCGCCGTCGGCGGCCATCGCCGTCACCTGCTCGCGTACCGCGGTCAGGCGTCCGGCGGCGACGGTGCCCGCCAGCATGAGGAACAGCTCGTCCTTGGATTCGAAGTTCGAGTAGAAGGCGCCGCGGGTGAATCCGGCGCGCTCGCAGACCGCCTCGACGGTCGCGCCCTCGAGGCCGACCTCGGCGAAGACCTGCCCGGCGGCCTCGAACAGGCGTGCTCGGGTGTTCTCACGACTGCGGGTCGGTGTCGTCATCGGGGCCTCCTGCTGCTCACTCTCGCATCTTCACATCCGGCGCACAGCCTGTGGTCACGCGATTCCCATAGGATACATCTACGTATTGAATACACCTGTGTATCGAACTCTCTGCCCGGAGGAAGCGTGTCCACTCTGCTCTCATCCCTGGGACGCTGGTCGTTCCGGCATCCCTGGCGCGTCCTGGTCAGCTGGCTGATCGTTCTCGGCATCGCCGGCGGCGGCGCGATCGTTCTCGGCGCGGGAACCGACAACACCTTCTCGATACCCGGCACCGAGTCACAGGCGGGCCTCGAGCAGCTCGAGCGCACCTTTCCCCAGGTGAGTGGCACGAACGCGCAGTTCATCGTCGTCGCCGCGGATGGCGACGACGTGACCGACGACGCCTACCGTGACGGGATCGAGGATGCCGTCGACGAGCTCGCCCGGCTCGACGGCGTGCTGGCAGCGACCTCCCCCTACGACGAGATGGTCGAGGGCATGGTCAATGACGAGCACACGGCCGCGATCGTGCGTCTGCAGTTCGACGGGCAGGCCACCGATGTCAGCGCCGAGGTGACCGATGAGCTGCAGAGCATCGTCGACGAGCTCGCGGCGGCACTGCCCGAGGGATCGCAGACCGCCCTGGGCGGCGACCTGTTCGCCATGGCGATCCCAGCCGTGACCATCACCGAGGCGGTCGGCCTGGTGATCGCCCTCCTGGTGCTGATCGTGACGTTCCGCTCGTTCGTCGTGGCGGGGCTTCCGCTACTGACCGCGGTGCTGGGCGTCGGCATCTCGATGGCGGGCATCTTCGCCGCGACCGCCTTCGCGACGGTCTCGTCGACCACGCCGCTGCTCGCGCTCATGCTGGGGCTCGCGGTGGGTATCGACTACGCGCTGTTCATCATCGCCCGCCACCAGGACCAGGTGCGCGACGGCATCGATCCTGAGGAATCGGCATCCCGCGCCGTCGGCACGGCTGGATCGGCCGTCGTGTTCGCCGGCATCACCGTGCTGATCGCCCTGATCGGACTCGGCTTCGCGGGCATCCCATTCCTGACGACGATGGGTATCGCCGCGGCCGTCGCCGTCGCGATCGCCGTCGCCATCTCGGTGACGCTGACCCCGGCGCTGCTCGGCTTCTTGAAGGGTCGCGTCGCCGGGCGCGCGAAGAAGGCCCCGAAGATGAAGAAGTCGGATGCCCGTGACGCAGCGCCCCGTGAGGGCTTCGCCGCCCGCTGGGTCGGCGGCGTCACCAAACGCCCGATCCTGGTGAGCATCGCCGTCGTACTCGGTCTGGGCATCGTGGCCGTACCGGCGCTGAGCCTGAACCTGGCACTGCCGAACGCCGGTGTGCTCCCGGAGGATTCCGAGGCGCGCATCAGCTACGACCTGACCGCCGAGGAGTTCGGCCCGGGGTTCAACGGTCCACTGATCCTCACCGGAACGATCGTGACCTCGACCGATCCGCTCACGCTCATGCAGGACCTCGGTGATGAGGTCGCGCAGCTGCCCGGCGTGCGCGAGGTGGCGCTGGCTACCCCGAACGAGACGGCCGATACCGGCATCGTGCAGATCATTCCCGAGACCGCCCCCGATGACCCGGCCACCAGCGACCTCGTGCGCGAGCTGCGCTCACATCACGACGAGTGGCTGGACGAGTACGGCATCGACTTGAAGGTCACCGGCTTCACCGCCGTCGCCATCGACATCTCCGATCAGCTGGGTGCGGCGCTGCTGCCCTTCGGCGTGTTCGTGATCGGCCTGTCGCTGATTCTGCTGGCGATGGTGTTCCGCTCGATCTGGGTGCCGATCACCGCTGCCGCCGGATATCTGCTCTCGATCGTGGCGTCGTTCGGTGTCGTCGCGGCCGTGTTCGAGTGGGGCTGGTTCGCCGACCTGCTGCATGTGGCGCGCACCGGACCGATCATCTCGTTCATGCCGATCGTGCTGATGGGCGTGCTGTTCGGTCTGGCCATGGACTACCAGGTGTTCCTCGTCTCGCGCATGCGCGAGGACTACGTGCACGACCCCGACCGCACGGTCGCCGAGAACCGCCGCGCCGCCGCCGTGCGCGCCATCCGCTCGGGCTTCACGTCGTCGGCCCGCGTGGTGACCGCAGCGGCGCTGATCATGTTCGCGGTGTTCGTCGCGTTCGTGCCCGAGGGCGACTCGTCGATCAAACCGATCGCGTTGGGCCTGGCCGCCGGTATCGCGATCGACGCGTTCCTCGTGCGCATGACGCTGATCCCCGCGGTGATGGCCATCCTCGGCGACCGCGCCTGGCGCATCCCGACCTGGATGGAGAAGATCCTGCCGCACGTCGACATCGAGGGCGAGGCCGTCGAGCGCGAGCGTGCGCTGGCCGAATGGCCGGGTGACGACAGCATCCTCGCCGCCGATGGACTCAGCCTCGCGGACGGCGGCGTACACGCTGCGCACCTGCGGCTGGAACCGTCCGGCTCGCTGGTCATCACGGGTGCCCGCCCGCAGACGCTGCGCGCGCTGGCGCTGACGCTCGCCGGCCGGATGAAGCCCGAGGCGGGTCGCCTGCGCGTGGCGGGCCACCTGCTACCCGGTCGTGCCGCGTGGGTACGATCCCACGTCGGCATCGTCCTGCTGGGCGATGCGGATGCGGCATCCGCGGTCTCGGAGGCACTGCGTGGCCGCACCCGTCTGGCGATCCTCGACGGCGTCGAGCGCCTCACCGCGGCCGAGCGCGACCAGCTCGCCGCGCGCCTGCGCGACGCCGCCCCGGGTACGGCCGTCGTGCTCACGACCGTCGACCCGGATGCCGCTCAGTGCCTGCTCGATGCGGCCGGCCGATCCGTAGCATCCGTCACCGATCTTTCCTCCCCCGCCCACACCCCCACCTCTCGCCCACACCCCCACTCGCGGTCGTCCGCAGCACGGGGTGTCGACGACAACACGGGGTCTCGGCGACAGGGAACCGACTCCGAGGTGGACGCAAGCGACGTACTGAGCGAACGGAGTAACACGAAGTGACCCTCCCCATCGAACGCGCACGTTCGCGGCGCCCGATCACCTGGCTGACCATCATCGGCGTGCTGCTGCTGCCGGCCATCATCGGTGGCATCCTCGTCGCCGCGCTGCAGAACCCCACCGGCCGCCTCGACGCGATGACGGCCGCCGTGGTCAACCTCGACGAACCCGTCACGATCGACGGCCAGTACACGCCGCTCGGGCGCCAGCTGGCCGCGGGTCTCGTCGAGGGCTCCGACGAGATGGACTCCAACCTCACCTGGGTGATCTCGAACGAGGACGACGCAGCCGAGGGCCTCGCCGACGGCGAGTACCAGGCGATCGTCACGATCCCGAAGTCGTTCTCGGCGGATGCCACATCCGCCGGCACCGCGCTGCAGAGCGGGGATGCCGATGCGCAGCAGGCCGAGATCACCGTCACCACCGCACCCGACGGCCGGGTCGCCGACGGACTCATCACCCAGCAGATCGCCTCGGTCGCCGCGTCGACCATGGGCACGATGCTGAGCGAGGCGACCGTGGGCAACGTGCTGGTCGGTTTCAAGACCATCGGCGACCAGATCGGGGATGCCGCCGACGGAGCGGCCCAGCTCGCCGACGGCGCTCACGATGCCGCCGACGGTGCTGCCGAGATCCCCGACGGGGCCGCTCAGCTCGCCGACGGCGCCGGCGGAATCGCCAGTGGCGCGGGTGAGCTGGCCAGCGGTGCGTCTCAACTGGCCGGTGGAGCGAACGAACTCGCCGACGGTGCGAACCAGCTCAGCGGCGGAGCGACATCCCTGGGTGCGGGACTCGACACCATCGCGGGCAAGATCGGCGAGGTCGGCGATGGGGCAAACGCCCTGGGCAACGGTCTGCTCGACGGGGCCGCGGCCGTGACCGCTCCCGACAGCGAGGTCAACCAGCTCGTCGTCACCATCCAATTCGTGGCGGACACCGCGAACTCCGCCGCGGCATCGTCGGCGGACGCAGCCGGTCGCATCGGCAGTGTCGCCCAGCAGCTCGGTGATCTCGCCGCGCAGTGCGACCCCGACGTCTCGGGCACCGACTTCTGCACTCAGCTGGCGGCAACGGCGTCCGATGCCGGAGGCGCTGCCACCGCCGCACAGCAGGCAGCAACCGAAGCCGGCACCGTGGCGGGCTACATGGCGCCCATCGCCGGCGAGATCTCGGGCCTCCCGGAGCATCTCTCACAACAGCTGACAGACGCCGGCCACGCAGCACTCGCCCTCGGCGACGGCGTCGACCAGCTCGCCGGGGGCATCGGGCAGTCTGCGGATGGCGCTCGCGATCTGGCCACCGGCATGGCCGGGGTCGGCACCGGCGCCTCGGGGCTGGGCGAGGGAGCCACAGGCATCGCCAACGGCGCATCTCAGCTCGGCACCGGAGCCAGCCAGCTCGGCGACGGCGTGACCGCGCTCGGTGAGGGCGCCGGCGAGCTGGCCACGGGTCTTGACTCGCTGGCCTCGGGCACCGATGACCTCGCCGATGGCCTGACGACCGCAAGCACCTCGCTGCCCTCATTCAGCGACGAGGAATCGACCGCGCTGTCGTCGGTGATCGCCGACCCCGTCGCGTCGTCATCCGACTCCGACGCCATGTTCGGCCCCACGACCATCCCGCTGCTGGCATCCGTCGTGCTGTGGTTCGGGGCGCTCGCCTCGTTCATCGCCCTGCGCGCGGTGCCCGGCAACGCGCTGACCTCACGGCGCTCGTCGCTCGACCTGGTACTGCGCGGCTTCTGGCCCGCCGCCGCGATCGGCGCCGCTCAGGGTGTGCTCGTCGCCCTCGTCGTGCAGATCGTCGCCGAGTACGACGCCGCCACCTGGTGGGGCTTCGCCGGGTTCGCCGTGCTGACCGGTATCGCGTTCGCCGCCGTCAACCAAGCCTTGGTCGCCGTGTTCGGCGGCATCGGCCGCTGGGTCAGCGCACTGGTCGGCGTGCTCGCCCTGGCCACCGGGGTGATCTCGACGGTGCCCGGCTGGCTCGCAGGACTCGGCGCGGCGATGCCCACCGCGCCCGCGCTGACCGGACTGATCTCACCGACCGGGGCCGCCACCGCGGGGCTCATCGTCTGGGCGGTGCTGTCGCTCGGCGCGGCGATCCTCGCCGTCAGCACCCGGCGCACCACCAGCGCCAAGCGGGTGCTCGCGACCGCATGATCCGACGTCACCGGGCGGCGCCTGCCGCGCCGCCCGGTGACGCGGATGGGTGACGCCGACCAGCGACGCGGATCAGTGACGCGGTCCTACTGGCACCCTCAGAGCAGTTGCTCGATGCGGTACGGCACCATCTCGCGCATCACCAGTCCGGTCGTCGTGCGCTTGACGCCGTCGACATCGAGGATGCGCCCGGCGACGCGATAGAGATCGTCGGCGTCGCGGGCGACCACACGGATCATCAGATCGGTGATGCCCGACAGCCCCAGCACCTCGACGACCTCGGGGATCGCCGCGAGTGACTCGCCGACGCGATCGAGCTTGCGCTGAGTGACGCTGGTGACGATGTAGGCGCTCAGCGGGTAGCCGAGTACCCCGGGGTCGATGCGGCGCTGGAACGACCGCACGGTGCCGTCCTGGTCGTAGCGCGCCAGCCGGGCGCGGACGGTGTTGCGCGCCAGTCCGGTCGCCTCTGCCAGGGCGACGATGGTCGCCGCAGGGGTGCGGATGAGCTCTCGGAGCAGACGTCGGTCGGTGCGGTCGGCGAGGCCGGTGCGTGCCATCGTGATCACGCCTTTCACTCTCGACGGGCAAGAATTGCCCGTTCTGATCAACTGCGATCGTCTCTATTGTGCACGTCGTTCACACCTGATCCAATGACAGCACCATCTGCATACTCCCCGCCTGCCCCGCAGCCACCCGCACGACCGGGCAGGACGACCTCACCAGGGTCTCAGCGCGACTCGGCACCGCAATGACGTGGTGCCGCCCACCAGAGGAACCGCCCCATGACTCCTTCGCTCACCACCCTCGCCGCGGGCATCAACGCCCCGTCCATGGCCATCGCCGGTGACGATCTGACCACCCTCGCCGCGATCGAGCAGCGCGTGCTGTGGCTGGCGACGTCGATGATCCACCACGCCAACCGCGTGCGCCCGAACCCGTCGGGCCTCAAAGTCGGCGGACATCAGGCCTCCAGCGCCTCGATCGCGACCATCATGACGGCCCTCTGGTTCGACCAGTTGCGCGCCGAGGACCGCGTGTCGGTCAAACCGCACGCCTCACCCGTGCTGCACGCGATCAACTACCTGCTGGGCGAGCTCGATGAGACGCAGATGACGACGCTGCGGCAGTTCGGCGGCATTCAGAGCTACCCGAGCCGCTCGAAGGATCCCGACACGGTCGACTACTCGACCGGATCGGTCGGCATCGGCGCGACCGCGCCGATCTGGGGTGCGATCTCACGGCGCTACGCCGCGACGCTCTCGGGCGGCGGCCACGCCGGCCGGCAGTACTCGCTGGTCGGCGATGCCGAACTCGACGAGGGCGCCGTATGGGAGGCGCTGCTCGATCCGCACGTGCCCGACCTCGGCGAGCTGGTGTGGATCGTCGACCTCAACCGGCAGTCGCTCGACCGGGTGGTGCCGAACATCGCCGCGGGCAAGCTCGAGCGCATGTTCGACGCGGCCGGCTGGCAGGTGCTCACGGTGCCGTTCGGCGCGCGTCTGGAGGCCGTTTTCGCACGCCCCGGTGGCGAGGCTCTGCGGACGCGGATCCTCGATATGCCCAACGCCGAGTACCAGCGCCTGCTGCGCTGCGACGCCGGTGAGCTGCGGCACCGCCTGCCCGGGGCGGATGCCACGGCATCCGCCATCCGCGCCCTTCTCGACACGCTCGATGACGACGAGCTGCTGCGGACGATCCGCAACCTCGGTGGGCACGATCTGGCGGCGCTGCGCGCGGCGTTCGCGCAGATCGACGACACCCGTCCGACCGTGATCATCGCCTACACGATCAAGGGCAACGGGTTGCCCACGGCCGGGCATCCGCAGAACCACTCCTCGCTGCTGACCGTCGAGCAGTACGCACAGCTCGCCGCCGAGATCGGCATGGATCCGGGCGCGCCGTGGCAGCGGTTCGGTAAGACCACCGCCGAGGGTGTGCTGTGCGCGCAGACCGCTGCGCGCCTGCGGCGCGAGCCGGTGGCGGATGCTGCTCCGCCGGCCGTTCCCGCCGACTTCGGCCGTACTCCGTCGGGCTCGGGCACGACGCAGGCCGCCCTCGGTCGCGTGCTGCTCGACCTCACTCGCTCGGCCCCCGAGGTGGCGCGCCGCGTCGTCACCGCGAGCCCGGATGTGTCCAGCAGCACCAATCTCGCCGGCTGGCTGAACAAGGCCGGCGTGTGGTCACCCGACGACCGGCAGAACTGGTTCGCCGACGATCCCGAGACGATCATGCACTGGCGCGAGAGGCCCAGCGGGCAGCACATCGAGCTGGGCATCGCCGAGGTCAACCTCGTCGGTCTGATCAGCGAGTTGGGCGCCACCTGGAGCCGCTGGGGGCAGCCGCTCTTCCCGATCGGTGTGCTGTACGACCCCTTCGTCGAACGGGCGCTGGAGCCTTGGTCGTACGGCATGTACGCCGGTGGCCAGTCGATCCTGATCGGCACTCCGTCGGGCGTCTCGCTCGCCGCCGAGGGCGGTGCGCACCAGTCGATCAAGACGCCCTCGATCGGCATCGAGCAGCCCGAACTGCTGAGCTACGAGCCCGCGTTCATGCAGGAGGTGGAGTGGATGCTGCTGGCCGCCATGTCGCAGATGGCCCGGCCCGCAGGCAAGTCGGCCTACCTGCGCCTGTCGACCAAGCCCGTCGACCAGTCACTCGCAGCCGTGCCCACCGATCCGGCCGCGCGTGAGCGTCGTCGGCGTCAGGTGCTCGCGGGCGGCTATCGCCTGCGCAGCGCCGCCGATCCGGCCGTGACGATCGTCGCCATGGGAGCCATGCTGCCCGACGCGATCGAAGCCGCAGACCGCCTGACCGCTCTAGGTGTGACGAGTGACATCGTGTGCGTCACCAGCCCCGGCCTGTTGTTCGACGCCGTGCAGGCACGCGGCGGTCAGCACGAGGGCTCCGACTGGATCCTCGACCAGGTCCTTCCGCGGGAGCGGGCCCGGCCCATGGTGACCGTGCTCGACGGGCATCCGCACGCCCTGGCGTTCCTCGCCGGCATCCACGGTATGCCGGCTCGCCACCTCGGTGTCAGCCGGTTCGGGCAGGCCGGTGACCTCGCCGATGTGTACCGCTACCACGGCATCGACGCCGACAGCATCGTGCGCGCTGCGCTCGATCTGACCGCCTGAGACCCGCTCGCCGAGCCGACGGGCCGGGCGCGCTGGCTGTCTGCGCGCACGAGAACAGGAAACATCCCGAGAACAGGATGAATCCGCGGAAATCATCCTGTTCTGGGGAACGAGCCTGTTCTCGTGCGGCGCGGCTGGCGGCGCGGCGCGGCGCTGCTGCGCGAAGGCGGCTCAGCTCAGGCCGGAGTACGCGTGCAGGCCCTTGAAGAAGACGTTCACGATGGTGAAGTTGAAGATCACGGCGGCGAAGCCGGTGATCGACAGCCATGCCGATGGGGTGCCGCGCCACCCGCGCGTCGCGCGCGCGTGGATGTAGCCGGCGTAGAGCACCCAGATGATGAAGGTCCAGGTCTCCTTCACGTCGAAGCCCCAGTAGCGACCCCACGCGTCCTGTGCCCAGATCGCGCCGGCGATGAGCGTGAAGGTCCAGAAGATGAACCCGACCACCGTGAAGTGGTACGCCATGTTCTCGAGGCGCGAGGCCTCGGGCAGTGTGCGCAAGAAGCCGGGGCCGGTCTTCTGGGCGGCTTCGGCGACCTTACGCTCACGACGCGCCTGCATCAGCTGCAGCACCGAGAGAGCGAAGGCGAGGGCGAACAGCGCCGTCGACAGCGAAGCGACGAACACGTGGATGACCAGCCAGATCGACTTCAGCGGATCGACCAGCGGCGTGACCTCGGTGTAGAAGTTCGCCGCGGCAGCGCCCAACAGCACCAGCACGAGACCCGAGATGAAGCTGCCCAGGAAGCTCAGGTCGATACGCAGCAGCATCAGCAGGTAGACCGCCATGATCAGCAGCGTGCCGACCATCGCGAACTCGTAGAGGTTCGCCCACGGCACGCGTCCGGCCGCGAAACCGCGCGTGAGCGTCGCCGTCAGGTGGAACAACCAGCCGAGCACCGCGAGCGAGGTGCCGATCCGGCCGAAGACGTAGCGCTTGCGGGCGGGCGAAGCGTCGGCGGCACCGCCGGAGGTTGAGGCGACAGCATCCACCTCTCCCCCGCCGGCGCCGACGAGCGCCTTCGTCTTCGCCTGGTCGCTCGCCGACGACCGCTTCGCGAGGTCGAAGGCGTAGGCGACGAACGACGCCGCGTAGATCGCGATCGCCGTCCACAGCGTCAGGATCGAGAGGGAATCGAGATCGGGCATGTCATGCTCCCTTCACGGAGGTCCCGCGCTGCGGCGCGGTCCCGTCGAGCAGTCGCTCGTGACCGCGGACGAGGTCGTCCACGGCAGCGGCCAAAGTGGGGTCTTCGCCGCGCGCGAGCCCGGCGTACTCGAGGTGGATGCTGTCGCTGTCGGATGCTGTCGCCTTGACCCACATGCGGCGGCGGGGCACGAACAGGGCGAGGCCCAGTCCGCCCAGGGCGAGCATCGAGAAGACCAGCACCCACACGGCCGAGGCGTCGTGGTGGATCTGCAGCGACACGTAGCGCTTGACCGACTCCAGCGATCCGTTCGCGTCGGCGGGCGAGGCGTCTTCGAAGGTGACGGTGCCGAGACCGTTCGGCAGGTCGGCGGTCTCGCCCGGCTGCAGTTCGATCGAGGCGACGTCTGTGCCGCGTCCGTTGAGCTTGTCGAGGCCGTCGGTGTCGAGTTCGAACACCGACACGGGCCGGCCGCCGTCGATGCCGAGGTCGCCCTGGTACACGTCGAGCGTGAGCAGCGGCAGGTTCAGCGCGCCGTGAGCCGAGGCATACGCGCCCGAGTCGAGCTCAACCACGGTCGGGTACAGGAATCCGATCATGCCGAGCTGCTCGGGCATGCCGTCGGTGATCTTCACGACGCCGAGTGAGGTCATCGCGCTGTCCTGCGGCAGGAACTCGACTGGCTGGCTGAGTACCGCCACGCCCTCGGCGTTGCGCACCGTGATCGTCGGGGCGTAGCCGTTGCCCAGCAGGTAGACGCTGTCGCCCTCGACGTGCAGCGGGTGGTTGACCTGGATCTTGCCGTCGCTGGTCGAGCCGTCGGTGTGCTGCACCGAGACGTTGGCGGCGAAGTTGCCGGCCTGGCCGGCGCCGGGCTGGCCGAAGTCCTCGTACGTGACGTCGAAGCTGTCAAGGGTGATCGCGTACGGGTTGAAGGCGTCGTCTGCGACCAGGCGGCCCCGGTCGATCGAGTTGTAGTCGATCAGCGTGTTGACGTAACTCGACCCCTCGATGACGACCTTCTGGCCGGTGTAGGCGTAACTGCTGCCGATGCCGACGGTGATCAGCACGCCCACCAGCGCGATGTGGAAGATCAGGTTGCCGGTCTCGCGCCAGTAGCCGCGCTCGGCCGAGACCGACCAGGTGTTGCCCCGGTCGTAGCGGGCGACGCGGTAGCCGAGGGACTTCAGCTGCTTCTCGGCGACGTCGATGGCCGCCGGGGCCTCGGTCTCGGGGTCGGTCGTCTCGCGCTGCGCCGAGCGGTGGTCATCGAGCCGCGACAGTCGGGCGGGGGTGCGCGGCGGCTGCGTGCGCAGCGCCTTGGCGTGATGCTTGATGCGCGGGAGCACGCATCCGATCAGCGAGATGAACAGCAGCAGGTAGATCGCCGAGAACCAGGGCGACGAGTAGACATCGAACAGGCTGAGCCCGTCGAGGATCGGGAACAGTTCGGGGTTGTTCTGCCGGTACTGCACCACACCGTTCGGGTCGGCACCGCGCTGCGGGAAGATCGAGCCCGGGATCGCGGCGATCGCCAGCGCCAGCAGCAGGATCAGCGCGACGCGCATCGACGTCAGCTGCCGCCATCCCCAGCGCAGCCATCCCATCGGACCGAGCTTGGGCTGGGCGATGTCACTGTCGGGCTGTTCCGCGCCGATGTGGTCGGACGGGCGCCGTGGGTCGGTGGCGGCAGACGTGCCGGTGCGGTCCACGCGGGGTCCCTTCTTCTCGGGCGGAGTCGGGTCAGATGGGGAGGATGACACTGGCCATCACCGCCGTCAGTCTCGACATGATCTCGGTCCAGATGCCGGTCGCCATGAGCACGCCGAGCACGATCAGCAGCACGCCGCCGATGATGTTGACGGTGCGGATGTGGCGGCGCACGAAGCCGACCGCGCGGGTCGCCCAGCCGAAGCCGAGCGCAAGCAGCAGGAACGGGATACCCAGTCCGAGCGAGTAGGCGACACCGAGCAGGGATGCCCGCCACGGCGTGCCCATGTTGAACGACAGCGCCACGATCGCCGTCAGGGTCGGCCCCATGCAGGGCGCCCAGCTGAGGCCCAGAGCGACACCCAGCAGCGGTGCGCCGATGAGTCCGGTGCTGGACTTCACCTGCATCCGCATCTCACGCTGGGCGAAGCCGAAGAAGCCCAGAAAGACCAGCCCCATGACGATGATCAACACGCCGAGGATCTGCGTGATCAGTCCCGACCACTGCAACACGAACGCCCCGAAGGTGCCGCTCAGCGCGGTGATGGCGACGAAAACGACCGTGAAGCCGGCGATGAACAGCAGCACACCCAGCAGCATCCGCCGGCGCGTCGTGGTCTGGGTCTGCGTGCCCTCTGCGGATGTCGTGGTGGCGCCCGCGGCGCCACCGATGAACCCGAGGTAGCCGGGCACGAGGGGTAGCACGCAGGGTGAGACGAAGGAGACGAGCCCGGCCAGCATCGCCAGCGGGATCGCGAGCCAGAGAGCGCCGGCGCCGATGACGGCTTCGGGGCTCACGCCTCCTCCTTCAGCACGTCCTTGATCATCGTCGACAGGATCGAAGTGCCGTCGATCGGTCCGATGATGCGTGCGGCGACGCGTCCTTGCTTGTCGAGCACGAGGGTGGTCGGAGGCGCCTGGATGGGCGTGACCTGCGCGAAGGCCAGCTTGGCCTCACCGGTGGTCGCATCGATCAAGCTGGGGTAGGTGATGCCGTAGGTCTCGGCGAAGGCGAGTGCTGTGGCGGGCTGGTCGTAGATGTTGACGCCGATGAACGCGACGTCGTCCTTCTGGTGCATCTGCCAGACGGCTTCCAGATCGGGAGCCTCGAGTCGGCACGGTCCGCACCCGGCGTACCAGAAGTTGACCACGGCGACCTGGCCGCTGATGTCAGCGCTTGAGAACTTCTCGCCGTTCTCGATGACACCGCCGAACTCGACCGGCTCGTCGCGGTCGGCGGGCGGAATCTCCTGTGTGCGGAAGTCAGCCGAGGTGTATGCCTTCTCGTCGCCGTTGCGGAACGCCTCGGTGGCGGGGTCATCGGCAGAGCACGCGCTGAGGCCGACGGCCAGTGCGGCGGCGACCGCCGCGGCCGCGACCTTCACAGAACGTCGGCTGCGGGCACCACGAGAAGAAGGAACACGAGATGACACGCTGGGAATCGTACGCACGTTTCCTATGCGCGCTCTGACATGCGCGGCCCCGTGTGAGCGGTCAGCGGGGCAGGTCTCCGATGATGTCCGAGACCTCGGCACGGAAGCGCGGACAGGCTGCGATGTCGTGCGCGGAGCAGCGCAGGGCGTGCTCGGTCATCGCCTTCGAGTGCCGCATCTCGGCCATTCGCCGATCGAGATCGTCCAGGTGGGCGTGCAGCACCTCGTGACGACCGGTCATGTCGCGCTCGAGCAGGTGGACGATCTGATCGAGGCTCATGCCCGCGGCCTTGCTGCGCAGGATCACCGCGACGCGCACGATGTCGTCCTCGCCGTAGCGCCGCCGCCCGCCGCTGTCGCGCGCGGGCGTCAGCAACCCCATGGACTCCCAGTGGCGCAGCACGTGGGTGGGCAGGGCGAAGCGCTCGGCGACGTCGCCGATGGACCACGGATGCCGGTCGCTTGACTTCATGTCAACATGAAGTCACACACTCGTGAGGAACGCAAGCACCGCACCCTCAGGAGGAAGAAGAATGCACGACGTCATCATCATCGGAGCCGGCCCCGCCGGTCTGCAGGCGGCTCTCACGCTCGGGCGCATGCGCCGCACCACCGCGCTCATCGACTCGGGCCAGTACCGCAACGAGCACGTGCGCCACATGCACAACGTGCTCGCGGCCGACGGCACCCCGCCCACGGAGTTCCGCGCGACCGCGCGTCGCCAACTGGCCGCCTACCCGACCGTGACGGTGCACGACGACACCGTCGAGACGGTGCGAGCGGCGGATGCCGGCTACGAGGCCGTCTTCGCCGACGGCAGCACCCTGCGCGCACGCGTCGTGCTGCTGGCGACCGGCATGCTCGACGAGCTGCCGCCGGTCCCCGGGCTCGATGGCCTGTGGGGGCGCCGCGCGTTCAACTGCCCGTTCTGTGATGGGCACGAGTTCGTCGGCCGCCGCGTCGGCCTGCTCGGCGCGGATGCCCGCATCGAGCACCTGGCGCAGCTGCTGAGCCCGATCGCCGCCGAGCTGGTCGTGTTCACCGATGGCGGCCTGGATACCGGCATCCGCTCCCGTCTGCTCGACGCGAACGTCACCGTGCACTCCGAGCCCGTCACCGCCGTGTCCGAGACCGACGACGGCGTGCGCGTCGACGCGGGCGCCGCCGTCGACGTCGCCGCGCTGTTCCTGACACCCCGCACCACACGGCAGCGCGCACCGTTCGCCGCGCAGCTCGGACTGCGGATGCTGCCGAACGGGGCGATCGAGATCGACGACGTCGGCCGCACCTCGCACGCCGGCGTCTTCGCCGCCGGTGACATCGCCCAGTCCGCCACCGCAGGCGGCATGCCGTCGGTGATCTCGGCGGCCGCATCGGGGCAGCGAGCCGCGTCGTTCATCACCATGCAGCTGACCGCGGGCGACGGGCAGTGACCGCCCCACCCACGGGCACTCAGACAGCGCCGAGATCGATGCCCTTCGGCGCCGGCTCGGCATAGTCGACCTCACGCCACACATCGCCCACACGCTCGAAGCTCGTGACGCTCGACAGCGCGCAGCGCCTCGTTCGCGGGTCGTGGCGCAGCGGCAACCCCGCGACCGAGAGGTGGGTGATCCAGATCGGCGCCTGATGAGAGACGAAGACGATGTCGCCGCCCTCGGTCGCGGACTCCACGGTGCCGTGCCAGGCCTCGTTCATCGCCTCCTGCATCCGCTGGGCAATCGAGCTGTACGCCTCACCCCAGCTGGGCAGCGACGGACGACGCAGGTGCCACCAGTTGCGCGGATCGCGCAGCGCCCGCGACATGCGCCGCCCCTCGAACACGTTCGTCGGCTCGATGATGCGCTCATCGAGCGTGGGCGCCAGCCCGAACAGCTCGGTGAACGGCTCGGCCGACTCCTGCGTGCGCTCCAGCGGAGAGCACCGCAACGATCGCACGGGGCGATCGAGCGAGGCGATGTGCTCGGCGGCGGCGCGCGCCATCCGCCGCCCGGACTCGCTCAGGTGGTAATCGGGAAGACGGCCGTAGAGCACGCGCGCGGGATTGTGCACCTCGCCGTGCCGGACCAGGTGCAGTCGGGATGCCGTCATGCTCAGGCCTTGCGGTACTTCGCCTCACCGAAACCGAGGATGAAGTAGCCGATGAACGGCAGCATCCACAGCAGGAAGAACGAGAAGACACCGCCCTTGCCGAAGGCGTCACCGACCTTCACGCAGACGATGATGTGGAAGATGAAGCCCACGATCGGGATCAGGTACAGCAGTGCGAGCCAGCCCGACATGCCGGCGATCTTGACCAGGAAGATCACGTTCACGATCGGAATCAGCGCGAGGATGCCCGGGTATCCGGCCTTGGTGAACACCTTCCACAGCGCGACGGCCACGAGCACGTAGAACGCCAGCGCGATCAGACCGGTCGTGCCCGAGAAGATGCCTTCGTAGATGCCGTCGACCGCGTCGGTCACCGAGCCCACCTTGTTCATTGGGGTGCCTTCCATGCGTATGGGACTGCTGGCGGGCGACCTGCCCGTGCTCGCGAGTCTACTGAAGGCATCCGCGCCCGCCACGGTGCGCACGCCGTCCACGTAAACTGGGCAGGCATCTCGTTCCCTATCAGGAGGAAATCTCCGTGCTTCGCACCCACACGGCAGGCTCGCTGCGAGCCGAGCACATCGGTCAGACCGTCACCCTCTCGGGTTGGGTCGATCGTCGCCGCGATCACGGAGGCGTCGCGTTCATCGACCTTCGAGACGTCTCGGGAATCGCCCAGGTCGTCATCCGCGATGAAGAGGTCGCCCACCCGCTGCGCAGCGAGTTCGTGCTGCAGGTGACCGGCGAGGTCTCGCGCCGCCCGGCCGGCAACGAGAACCCCAACCTGCCGACCGGTGACGTGGAGCTGATCGCATCCGACGTCGTCGTGCTCAACGAGTCCGCCCCGCTGCCGTTCCCGGTCTCCAGCGGACTGGCCGAGTCCGACCCGGTCGGCGAAGAGGCACGCCTCAAGCACCGCTACCTCGACCTGCGACGCCCTGCACCGGCATCCGCCATGCGCCTGCGTTCCGACGTCTACAAGGCCATCCGCGACGAACTGCACACCCGCGAGTTCGTCGAGGTCGAGACGCCGACGCTGACCCGTTCGACGCCTGAGGGCGCCCGCGACTTCCTGGTGCCGGCACGCCTGCACCCGGGCAGCTGGTACGCCCTGCCGCAGTCGCCGCAGCTGTTCAAGCAGCTGCTGATGGTGGGCGGTGTCGAGAAGTACTTCCAGATCGCGCGCTGCTACCGCGACGAGGACTTCCGCGCCGACCGTCAGCCCGAGTTCACGCAGCTCGACATCGAGATGGCCTTCGTCGACCAGGAGGACGTCATCGAGATGATGGAGTCGCTCGTCGTCGCGATGTGGAAGACCATCGACGTCGACGTGCCGACGCCGCTGCCCCGCATGACCTACGCCGACGCGATGGCCAAGTACGGCTCCGACAAGCCCGACCTGCGCTTCGGCCTCGAGCTCGTCGAGGCGACCGAGTACTTCAAGGACACCCCGTTCCGAGTGTTCCAGTCGGAGTACGTCGGCGCCGTGCTGATGCCCGGCGGCGCCTCGCAGCCGCGCAAGGTGCTCGACGCCTGGCAGGACTGGGCCAAGCAGCGCGGAGCACGCGGCCTCGCGTACGTGCTGTTCAACGAGGACGGCACGCTCGGCGGGCCCGTCGCGAAGAACCTGTCGGATGCTGAGAAGGCCGGCCTTGCCGAGCTCGTCGGCGCGAAGGCCGGCGACTGCGCGTTCTTCGCCGCCGGTTCCACCAAGGAGAGCCGTGCCCTGCTGGGCGCCGCACGCGTCGAGATCGGCCGCCGCCTCGAGCTGCTCGACCCGGACGTGTTCGCCTTCACCTGGGTCGTCGACGCACCGATGTTCGAGCCCGCTTCGGATGCCGTCGCCTCGGGTGATGTCGCCGTCGGCGCCGGCGCCTGGACCGCCGTGCACCACGCCTTCACCGGCCCGAAGCCCGAGTTCGCCGACACGTTCGACACCGATCCCGGTGCGGCGCTCGCCTATGCGTACGACCTGGTCTGCAACGGCTCGGAGCTCGGCGGCGGATCGATCCGCATCCACCGTGAAGACGTGCAGAAGCGCGTGTTCAAGGTCATGGGCATCAGCGAAGAGGAGGCCGACGAGAAGTTCGGCTTCCTGCTCGAGGCGTTCAAGTTCGGCGCTCCCCCGCACGGCGGCATCGCCCTGGGCATGGACCGCGTCATGCAGCACCTGACCAAGACCGACTCGATCCGCGAGGTGATCGCCTTCCCGAAGTCGGGTGGTGGATTCGACCCGCTGACCGAGGCGCCCGCGCCGATCACGGCCGAGCAGCGCGCCGAGGCCGGCGTCGACACCGAGCCCGAGGAGGAGGCTGCGGAGTAGCATCCGCCCGCCTCGCGGTCGTCGCTCGCCGACACCCCCACCTGCCGCCGAGACCCCTACGTATGGACGCCCATACGTAGGGGTCTCGGCGCGTTCTGGGGGTGTCAGCGAAAGTGGGTCGAGTACCCGAGGCGCTACTTCATCGCGCCGGCGACCATGCCCGTGATGAAGCTGCGCTGCAGAAAGAGGTACGCCAGCAGCACGGGCACCACTGAGAGCAGCGATGCCGCGGCCGCGGCACCCGGATTGCTGCCCTGCGCGGCGAAGAAGCTCGCCACAGCGGGGGCGATCGTGCGCACGTCGGGGTCGCGCAAGAAATACGAGCTCAGCGCGTATTCGTTCCAGATGGCGACACCGGCGAGGATCGCGACCGTCGCCGTGACCGGCTTGAGCATCGGGAACACGACGCGGAACAGCACCTGCAGCGCATTCGCTCCGTCGACGACCGCGGCCTCTTCGATCGACACCGGCAGGCTGCGCATGAACGCGGTGTACAGGAACACCGCCAGGGGCAGGTTGCCCGTGACCATCACCAGGATGATGCCCCAGTGCGTGTTCAGCGCACCGATGTCTTTCATGAGTGTGTACAGCGGCACGAGCACCGACAGCGGCGGGATCATGATCAGCGCGAGGATGCCGGCATAGACCAGCTGGTTGCCGCGCGTGATGCGCCGCGCCAGCGGGTAGGCGGTCAGCGCACCGAGAACGCAGACCAGCACCGTCGAGACGACGGTGACGATCGCGCTGTTGCCGATGGCGGTGAGGATGCCGCCCTGCTGCACCGCGGTGGTGAAGTTCTGCCAGTAGATGTCGCTCGGCAGCGCCCACGGCGACGACAGGTCGCTCTTGGGCTTGGCGGCGGTGGTGATGCCGAAGTAGAACGGCAGCAGTTGCAGGAGCGCGACGAACCCGAGCGCGACGTAGATGAGCACCCGGGACGGCGCCGATGCCTCTTTCACCGCAGATGTCTCTCTCATAGCTGCACCCGCTTGCGGTTCAGCGCGCTGTTCAGCACGAACGTCGCCGCCGCGATGAGCACGAACAGCACCACCCCCATGGATGCCGCATATCCGGCCGCCTGGTTGCCGAAGTAGGTCTGCCCGATCAGGGTCGACACGGAATGCGTCGACGTGCCGGGGCCGCCGCCCGTGAGCACCTGGATCACGTCGAACAGCTTGAGCCCGCCGATGAGGTTGAGCACGATGCTCGTCGCGAACGCCGGCTGCAGCAACGGCACGGTGATGTTCCGGAAACGCTGCCACCACCCGGCGCCATCGAGTTCGGCTGCCTCGTAGTACTCGTTCGGCACCGCCTGCAGCCCTGCGAGGTAGATGACCATCGAGATGCCGACGAACTGCAGCGAGTTCACGATCACGATGATCGTCACGCCTGCCGAGGCGTCCGCGAGCCAGGCGACCTGGTCGGCGCCCCACAGCGCCCGCAGGTCGTTCAGCGCACCATTGTTGTACCGGAAGATCAGGTAGTACATCGTGCCCAGCACGACGGGCGAGACCATCACCGGCAGGTAGATGATCGCGCGCAGCAGCGACGCGCCCCGCACGACCCGGTCGAGCACCACAGCCAGGCCCAGCCCGAGGATCTGCTGGATGATCGTGCTGCCAACGCCGTAGATGAACGTGTTGATCAGCGCGGTGCGGAAGACGTCGTCACTGAACAGGCGTGCGTAGTTGTCGAACCCCACGAACGCCCGGCCGGGGCTATAGCCGTTCCAGTTGGTCAGCGACAACCCCATCCCGCTGATGAGCGGGTAGATCGAGAAGACCGCGAACAGCAGCACGGCCGGCACGTAGAGCCAGTTCAACCGCCGAGGGTAGAGGCTGTACGGTCGCCCGCGCCGCGGCACGGTTACTGCTGCCCGAACAGGGTGCCGAAGTCGGCCTCGACCTGCGCGACGGCATCGTCGACGCTCGCCTGCCCGGTCACCACGCCGCTGGTCGTGGTGATCAGCGTGTTCCACATGCCGTTGGGCAGATACGCGCGGTCGAAGTACGGCACCATGCGCACGTCTCCGGGCGCGAAGAACTGCTCGTAGCTGTCAGAGAGCTCCCCCAGGTCGACGTCGACCCCGGTGAGTCCTGCCGGGTTGCCGTCTTCGCCGGCGAAGGCGCCGATGTTCTCGGTCTCGGCGAGGAAGTCGAGAAAGTCGAGCGCCTGCTGCTTGTGCTCACCGTCACGCCAGGCGCCGAGTGCGACGCCCTCGCCGCCGATGAGGTACTCGGGGTCTCCGTTGATCGCGGGAACCGGCAGGAATCCCAGCTCGGCTTCGGGGACGAACTGCCGGGCGCTGAGCGCGAGGCTGTTCTGGATCATCACGAACGCCGTGGTGCCCTGCCCGAGCGCCGTGGCGATGTCGTCACTGGTCGCGGCCGAGAAGTCGGGGTTGAAGTAGCCCTCGTCGGCCCAGTCGGCGAGCGTGGAGTACATCGCCTCGAAACCGCTGTCGACGAACTCGCCGCCCGCGAGCCGGTCGGACTCAGCCTCGTCGAAGGAACCGGATGCCAGCCAGTCGGCCACGTTGCCGGCGAACCAGCTGTCCTTGCCCGAGGCGGAGAGGGGTACGATCCCGGCCTCGGCGAGCTTTTCGAGGGCGTCGTCGAACGCGTCGATCGTTCCCAGCGAGGCAGGGTCGATCCCATGGTCGTCGAGGACGGTCTGGTTGTAGAGGATGCCCGCGACGTCGGTCGTCAACGGCAGTGCGAAGAACTCACCGGCGTCGTTGCGCATGGTCGCGTCGAGTACGGGGTTGAGGTTCTCTGCCCAGGCACGCTCCTGCAGCGGCTCGAGGAACTCGCTGTAGCGCAGCAGCGACCAGCCGTGCGTCGCCCAGATGTCGGGCAGGTCACCCGACGCCATGCGCACCTTCATGTCGCCCTCGTAGTCCTGCGCCAGGGGAACCACATCGATCGTGACCCCGGGGTTCTCGTCCTCGTACGCTGCGGCGAGCGCGGAGAGCGACTGAAAGCGCGGGCTGTCCTCGGCCATCGCCGACTGCAGTTCGAGGGTCACCTCGCCGTCGTCGCCCGGTCCCGAGCATCCGGTGAGCGCGAGCGCGGCGATGATGAGCACCGCGGGCCCCGCCAGCGCCTTTTTGCTGACCTCCGACATCTTCGTCCTTCCTCCGGTCGACACATGCTAGCGGTCCCCAGCCGCACTGGGAGTCTACGCGGGAGGATACGCACCGGGATAGTCCCCGAGACCGCCTCAGCGTGAGGCGAGCGAGGGCAGCACGTTCTCGTGCCAGACGTCGATGCCGAGTCGCACGATCAGCGCGATGACGACGATCAGGAACACCACCCGGATGAACCGCGTGCCGCGTGCGATCGCCATGCGCGAGCCCAGGTAGCTGCCGGCGACGTTGGCGACGGCGAGAATGCCGCCTAGCACCCACAGCACGGCACCGTGCGGGATGAACAGCAGCAACGCCCCGATGTTGGTGGCGAGGTTGACGATCTTGGCCTTCGCGCTGGCCTGCAAGAAGTCGTAGCCGAGCAGCGTCACCAGGGTGATCACGAGAAACGTGCCGGTGCCGGGGCCGATCAGTCCGTCATAGAAGCCGATGGCCAGGCCCGCCGCGCCCGCCGCGATGTGGTGGCGGTGCCCGTGAAAGCGCAGTAGCGTGCGCTGGCCGAGCTGCGGGCGGAAGGCGGTGAACAGTGCGACGACGAGCAGCGCGATCACGATGATCGGTTTGAATGCGGCCGGCGGCAGGATCGTCGCCACCGCCGCACCGCCGAACGACCCGACCAGCGCGATCGCGGCCATCGGCAGCGCCGTGCGGATGTCGGGCTTCGCCCGCCGGTAGTACGTGACGCTGCTGGTCGCGGTGCCGAAGACCGAGGCGAGCTTGTTGGTCGCGAGGGCCTGCACCGGAGTGATGCCGGGCACCAGCAGTAGCGCCGGCAGCTGCAGCAGACCCCCACCACCGACGACCGCGTCGATCCACCCGGCGGCGAACGCCGCGACGACGATGAAGATGAGCACGCCCCACGTGAGCTGCTCGAGACCGAGGAACGCGCCGATGTCCATCCCCAACAGGATGCCAGAGCCACGGGCATCCACCGACGCACCCTTCACGCGACGCATCCGAACCGCTAGCTTGTGTCTCGGGAGCGCCCCGCTCCGTACCCCGTAGAAAGCAGGTGCGCGATGGCAGGCAAGTTTGAGTTGTATCAGGACAAGGGCGGCGATTGGCGGTTCCGCCTCAAGGCCGGCAACGGCGAGGTCATCGCGACCGGCCAAGGCTACGCCTCGAAGTCGGGCGCGCTGAACGGGATCGACTCGGTTCGCCGCAACGCCGCCGACGCCGACGTCGTCGAGACAGAAGGCTGACCCGACGCGGACTCTCTGAGGTGAACGCCGGGGCTCCCGGTCACCGTCATCCGGTGACCGGGAGCCCCGGCGTTCTTCAGCGGACCGCGCGTCGTCTGCGCAGGATGAGGCCGACGCCTGCCGCGAGGGTCAGGAGGCCACCGAGGGTCCAGGCGATCACCGCGCCGGTGTCGGCCCCCGTCGTGGCCAGGGCGCCGTCGTCGGTCTCGCCACCGTCGACGCTGCCGCCGGCATCCGAACCGTCGGTGTCGCCACCGTCGGAGCCGCCGCCGACGCCACCATCCGTGCCGCCGTCACCGCCGTCCGTGCCGCCGTCGCCACCATCCGTGCCGCCGTCACCACCGTCACCGCCGTCACCACCATCACCGCCGTCGCCACCATCCGTGCCGCCGTCACCGCCGTCGCCGCCGTCGCCGCCGTCACCACCATCGGATGCCGGGATCACCGTGAACAGCTGGACGGGCGAGTAGTCCACCGCGCCGTGCGGGTCGCTGGTGCGCACGTACCATCCGCGCTCCCCGACCTCGGTCAGCGGCCAGGCCGCCGACAGGATGGATCCGGATGCGACGTCATCGAATGCGGCGACCTCGGTGCTGGTGAGGATCTCTGCCGAGAAGGCGTCGGTCTGCAGCATCCGCTCGACCGTGGTGATCCCCAGCTGCTCGAAGGTCAGCTCGAACTGCTGCGGGGCATCGGCCAGGCTCGGGTGGTCCGAGTCGTGCTTGCCGAGCGCGCCGCCGCGGTCGGGGTCCTCCAGCGACGGCGAGTAGGTGCGCACGATCATGCGCTCGCCCTGCGTGTCGAAGTGCAGCAGGCGCAGGAAACCCTGTCCGCCCTCGGGAAGGCCCTGGTAGTCGAAGAGCATCGAGTACACCGTGCGCTCGGCGACGCCGTCACCGTCGTCGTCGAACTCATCCGTGCGCGTGAACGCGTCGTGGTAGTGGCCCGAGAACACCATCTTGACGTTCGGGTTGACCGCGACGACCTCGTCGAGCACGCGCTGCGGTGTCGCACCGAGTCCGCCCGTGGTCAGGATGAACTCGTGCTGCGCGAGCACCGCCACCCGATCGGGGTACTGCGCCAACACCTCGTTCATCCAGGCGATCTCGGCATCGGCGGGGCCCCACCCCATGTAGACCATGATGAAGTCGATGCCGCCGGCAGAGAGCAGGTCGTAGTGGCCGCGATTGTTCTCGTAGCTGCCGCCGTACCAGGGGTTGCCCGCGTACCGCTCCTCACCGAAGTAGGTGCCGTAGTTGTCGTAGTCGAGCAAGTGGTTTCCGACGTCGTGGTTGCCCGCGAGCACCCCGTACGGCAGGCCGACCTCATCGAGCCTGGCGTACTCGGGGTCGGCGTTGCGCCACTGGTACATCTGGTCGTAGTCGTCGACGATGTCGCCGGTGTGGAACAGGTACTGGATGTTCATCGCTTCGCGCTGCTCAACCAGGTACGTGTGGATCGCCTGCTGGTGGCGGTAGCGATCCTCGCCCTCGACGGCATCCTCGTTGTAGTACTGCGTGTCCGACTCCCACGCGAAGGTGAAGTCGTACTCCGAGCGCGGGGTGTCGAGCGGATGCGGCAGCGCGACATCCGACGCACGCGTGGTGTGATCAGCGCCGGCGAAGCCCTCGGAGTGCTGCACGAGCACGCGCACGATACCGTCCCGGGCATGCGCGGTGACGTCGACGGCCGCGTCGAGGGTGAACTCCCCCGCCTCGGCCACGACGTGCCGGGTCTGCTCGGCCCAGGTCGCACCGTCCGCGGTGAGCGCGTACATGACCACGGTGGCGTCGGCGTTCGCCGTGCCCGTCCACGTGGCGCGCACCAGCGAGCCGTCCGCGGCGTCACCGACGGCGACATCGAACAGCTGGTACGGGAACGCGGTGGTCGATGTGGTGGCGTCGCCGGCCAGACCGTCGGCGACCGCCAGCATCCGCACCTGTTCCGAGGTGAGCTCCTGCGGCCGCTCGCGGTCCAGTGAGAGTGCGTCGGAGACGACGCCGGCCTGCAACTCGATGTCGCCATCCGAGAGGTCGACCCGACGCCCCTCCAGGAAGGCGACGTCGAGCACGTCACCGGTGGGGTCTTCGACCTTGGCCTGCAGCGTGATCTCGCCCGCTTCGACCTCGGCCCCCTCGACGGGCGCGATCGCGCCGGCGCTGGGCTGCTCGTCGAAGGTGATGAAGGTCGACACGTACTCCGAGCTGTTGCCCAAGGCGTCCGTCGCCGTGATCTGCACCCGGTGCTCGCCGGCTTCCAGGTCGACCGACGAGGTCGTGTGCGGCAGTGTGATCTCGGCACCGTCGAGCGTCGCGGTCGCCGTGACGCCGCCGACACCGGCATCCGAGATCTCGGCGTCGATCGTGATCTCGCCCTGGTAGGCGGTTCCGTCGACGATCTCGGTCGTCACCTCGGGACCGGTGTTGTCGACCGTCACCGTGCGGGCGACGGTGTGCTCGCCGGCGGTCGCCGTGACCGTCGCCGCGCCGTCCTCGCGCGGCGTGGTGTCCCACTGTGCGCTCACGGCGCTGAACGCGTCGGCGGGCAGCGTGAAGCGGGCGTCGAAGAAGTCGAGCTTGCCGACGCTGTCACCCATCTTCAGCACGTGGTTGGGGTCGTCGTAGCCCTGCGGCGTGAGGGTGCGCCCGTCGGGCAGGATCATGCGCAGACCGCGGATGCTGAAATCGTCGTTGTTCTCGAACTCGTCGATCTCGGGCGCGGCCTTCGTACCGGCCCACACGCTGACGACCAGCTCGTCGCCCTCGCGGATGTACGACAGCGGCACCGGAGTGGCGATGGTCTCCCAGCCGTTGTAGATGCCGGTGTCGAAGATGCGCAGCACCTCGTCGCCGACCAGCACGCCGTTCTTGAAGTAGTAGTCGACATCCGCGGCCTCGAACACGAACACCGGTTCGCCTTCGAGCCCTGCCTCGGTGGCCAGCGGTTCGCCGTCGACGGCGATGCCGTCGGGCGACTGCTCGCCGGCAGCCACGACCGTGGTCGTGCCCGACACGAAGGCGTCATCGTCGAGGTTCAGCCGCAGCGGCTCGATGTCCGCGCCGGCCACGGGCACGCGCACCGTCTCGATGGTAGTGACGTTGGTGCCGTCACTCGCCGAAAGGGCGTACTCGACCCACGACTTGCCGATCAGGTCGACGGGGTCGATCACGTGCCGGTAGACGCCCGAACCGGTGTCGGAGAGGTTGATCGGCGCCTGTGCACCGTCGACGTCGTTGCTGAGCATCAGCGTCACCGTGCGGGGAAGAACGTCGTCGGTGATCGTGAAGTCGAGCGTGAACCCGGCGTTCGGGTCGATCTCGTTCTCAGTCCAGTCCTGGATCGTCGGTGCCGAGCCGTCGGCGGCGAGGATCATCAGTCCGGCGGGCACCTGGTCTGACTGCACCGCGCCGGGGGTCGCCGCGGCGATGCCGAGCATGCGCTGCAGGGTCTGGTCGTCCTCGCGCGTGGCATAGCGGATGCCCTGGTCGGCGATCGTGTCGTCGGTGGCGCCGAGCTGGTAGTGCGCTCGGTTCAGCGAGTGCCCGGTGTTGGTGATGATCTCGATGCCGCGCGGCGACGAGTTGGCCATGCCGCCCGCCGAGATCTCGACCAGGTCGACGCCCATCGTCAGCGCTGTGCCGAAGTGGGCGTTGAACGCGGCGGCGTCGAGGTCGTCGTTGGCGCCGTTCTTGATCCAGAACACCAGCGTCTCGCCGGCCGGGATCACCACATCGCCGGGCGTCGCCGGCCAGCGGCTGGTCTGCGTGTTGACGTACTCGTCGGTCGCGTAGAGGTAGTTGACGGTGTAGTCGCCGAAGTCGAGCGGTTCGCTGGTGGCGTTGTAGACCTCGATGAACTCGAACCCGTCGGCGCCGCCGACGTTCGTCGAGTCGGGCAGCAGCTCGGTGACCTGCAGCGCCGAGGTCACGAGAGACGGGTCGGGTTGCGGATCGAATTCCGGCTCCGGCTCGGGCTCGGGTGCCGTCAGCGCGTCGGCGACAATGCCGCCGGGGGTCGCGGTGCCGGTCTGCTCCAGCACCGGCAGGCTGAGGGTGTCGAGGTCGGCGGGGATGCGGAAGTGCGCCGTGCGGTCCACGGCGGTCGACCCGGTCGGGTAGTACGACCAGCTGATGGCCTGGTCGCCCCGCAGCACCCGGATACCGCGGCCGCCGCCGTTGGCCATGCCGGGTTGCCCCTCTGCCCGGACCACGCGGGTGTCGGCGGTGGCTCCCCAGTGCGCGCGGAACTCGTCGACTGTGCGCGCGAACGAGTCCACCGTCGTTGTGGTGTAGCTCAGCCAGAACACAACGGTCTCGCCAGCGGCGATCGACGTTCCCGGCTCGACGGTGAGCGCAGCGTCGCGGGTGCGGTCATCGGAGTCGGCGAAGATGTACGCGAACGAGAATCCGTCGCCGTCGAGGTCGATGGTGCGATCCGTGGTGTTGTGCACCTCGAAGTACTCGTAGTCGTCGACACCGGCGTTGTCGGGAGCGATCTCGGTGACCATCAGCGGCCAGTTCGCCGCCGTTCCGGGTTGGGGCTGCTCGGGGTCGACCGGTGGCGCCGGGCGCTGGAGGGCCTGTGGCAGCACAGCTCCCGGCGAGCGCTCGGCCTGCAGCCCGAAGACGCTCATGCTCTCGGGTGCGCCCGCGGCCGCGGGTGCCGCGGGCAGGCGGAAGTGCACGGCGAGGTCGTTGCCCATCGAGCCCGTCGGGTAGTGCGACCAGGTGAGCAGCTCGTCATCCTTGAGCACGCGGATGCCCCGGTCGCCGCCGTTGGCCATGCCCGGCTGACCGGTCAGGCGCACCACCTGAGTGGCCGCGTCGACCGCGTGATACGCACGGAAGTCGTCGATGCTTCGGGCGAAGGAATCCACCGTGCCTGCCGTGTAGCTGAGCCACAGCACCGCGGTCTCGCCGGCTGCAAGCACGAGCGGCTCGTCGACGGTCAGCGCAACGTCGCTACTGCGGTCGGTCGAGTCGCTGTACGAATAGGCGAAGGCGTACCCGTCGGCGGCGAGGTCGATGGCATCCGCGGTCGTGTTGTGGATCTCGACGTACTCGAAGTGGTCGGCGCCGGCGGTGTTCGCGAGGATCTCGGTCACGATCAGCGGCGGCGGCGCGATGTCAGCGGTCGGGGTCGACGCGTGGAGGATGCCGCCGAATGCGTCACCTCCGGCCGCTGCCGCGGCGGTGGGCGTCAGGACGGCGGCGGCCAGCACCGTCGCTCCGAGGAATGCGGGTAGAGACAGGGGATGACGACACGAGGGCACGCTGATACACCGGGATCTTCTAAGCGGGTAGGACGCTCAGAAGATATCCGGGCACCGGCAACCGCCGGTATCCGTTCGGGCCCGCCCCGGTAGACGACAGATGCCCGGCCGGTGAACACGGCCGGGCATCTGATCGTCAGAGCACGCGTGAGAGGAAGTCCTGCGTGCGTGGATGCTGCGGATCGGCCAGCACCTTGCGCGGGTCACCCTGTTCGAGCACGTGTCCGCCGTCCATGAAGATCAGGCGCGAACCGACCTCGCGGGCGAAGCCCATCTCGTGGGTGACCACGAGCATCGTCATCCCCTCATCGGCGAGCTGGCGCATGACCTGCAGCACTTCACCGACCAGCTCGGGGTCGAGTGCCGACGTCGGCTCGTCGAAGAGCATCATGTCGGGGTTCATGCACAGCGCCCGAGCGATCGCCACGCGCTGCTGCTGCCCGCCCGAGAGGTGCCCGGGGTAGGCATCGGCCTTCTCGGCGAGTCCCACGCGGTCGAGCATCTCGCGCGCGAGCTTCTCGGACTCTTCCTTCGTCCGCTTCTTCACACGGCGCTGCGCCAGCGTGAGGTTGCCGAGCACCGTCATGTGTGGAAAGAGGTTGAAGCTCTGGAAGACCATACCGATGCGCCGACGCACACGGTCGATGTCGGTCTCTTCATCGGTGATGTCGATGCCCTCGATGAGGATCTTGCCCGCCGTCGGCTCTTCGAGCAGGTTCACCGAACGCAGCAGCGTCGACTTGCCCGACCCGGAGGGGCCGATGATGCACACGACTTCGCCGCCGGTCACCGTGAGGTCGATGCCCTTGAGCACCTCGTTCTCGCCGTACGACTTGTGAAGCCCGCGGATCTCGATCGCGGGGGCGTGGACGTCGATCAGGTCGGTGCTCATCGTTCTCTCGCCATCCGTCGCTCCAGCCACGCGGTGAAGCGCGTGAGCGGAATCGTCACCATCAGGTACAGGATCGCCGCCATGATCAGCGGGGTCGCGTTCGCGTACGTCGTGTTCGCGTCCCGGGCGAAGGTGGTGAGTTCCTTCGACCACAGGAAGGTGCCGGCGATGAAGAGCAGCGAGGTGTCCTTCAGCAGCAGCACGAACTCGTTCGTCAGCGGCGGGATGATGATGCGGAAGCCCTGCGGCAGCACCACCCAGAACATCGTCTTCATCGGCGACATGCCCAGCGAGCGCGACGCCTCGGTCTGCCCCTTCGGCACGGCCTGGATGCCCGAGCGGATCACCTCGGCCATGTAGGCCGAGGCGACCAGGATCAGACCGATCAGACCGGCGCCGACCGGGCCTCCGGGCGGCTTGATGCCGAACGCGATCGGCAGGATGAACGCCATCGCGAAGATCGTCAGCAGCGCCGGCAATCCACGGAAGAGCTCGATCCAGCCGGTGGCGAACCACCGGAACGGTGCGATCACCGACAACTTCATCAACGCGAACAGGATGCCCAGAAGCAACCCGCCCGTGAACGCGATCAACGTGAACAGGATCGTGTTGCGCAGTGCGACGATGATGATGTCGGGGAACAGCTTCGCCGCGACCTCAAGATTGAAGAACTGCTTTCCGATCGTCTGCCAGTCGGTCATCGCGATGATCAGCACGACCACCGCGATGAAGAGGGCGTACATCGTGCCCCGGTAGATCAGACCCCGGGTACGTCTGCGCAGTGCCACTGCTCGTCCTCGCCTCTACGGCTCACTCGGCCGAGAAGTACTTGTCGTAGATCGTGTCGTACTCGCCCGAGTCGCGCAGCTCCTGCAGCGCGCCGTTGACGGCCTCGCGCAGGTTGGTGCGCTCACCCTTCGCGAAGGCGAACCCGTACTGCTCGTCGGTGTTGTACTCCTCGACGACCTCGTAGTCGGAGTCGGCCTTGACGTGCTCGATGTTGACCGGCAGGTCCTGCAGGATCGCCTCGACCTGACCGGCCTGCAGAGCGGGCCACATCTCGGCGTCACCGGGGTACTGCACGAGGACGGCGCCGGTGGCGTTCTCTTCGGCGTAGTTCTCACCGGTGGTGCCCTGCTGCACGGCGACGTTGCGACCGTCGAGGTCGTCGATGCCGGTGATGCCCGAGTCGGTCTTGACCAGCAGCGACTGCAGCGAGTCGTAGTACGGGTCGGCGAAGTCGAGGTTCGTCTTGCGTTCCTCGGTGATGGTCATCGCCGATGCGCCGAAGTCGCATGTGCCGGCGATCAGCGTGGTGCCCGACTGCAGACCGTCGAATCCGACGTCCTGGATGCTGACCTCGAGGTCGAGCTTCTCGGCGATGGCAGCGACCAGGTCGAGGTCGAAGCCGGTGTAGCCGCCGTTGCCGTCCTCCATCTCGAAGGGCGGGTAGGGCACCTCGGAGCACACGGTCAGCGTGCCCGGCGTGACCAGCTCGAGCGCGCCCTCCTCGACGGGGGCATCATCGCCGCCGGCACAGCCGGTGAGTGCGAGGGTGGCGGCCGCAAGAACGGCAGCGCTGAAAAGAACGGGACGGTGGTTCATGGCCACTCCTTCGTGACGGGGTACAGACTTCACGCCGGGGTTCGGCATGCGGACCCTCGGTCGGGTACGGATCATCATAGGCATGCCAAGCGCCCCATGACCCCTGCGGAATCCGCTCTCCGGGTCACGGTTGCGTTGCGACCTCTGCTCAGATCTCGAAGTCCACCGCGACGCGGGATGCCACGACGGATCGGATGTACACGCCGACCTCCTGGTGGGCCGGGTGCACCTGATAGGCCTCGAGATCGTCGAGCGTGTCGACGTCGGCGACCAGGGTGACGTCCCAGTTGACGTCCGGGTAGGCGACATTGGCGCCGGCCGAGACCATGCGCAGCTGCGGAATCACACCCATCAGTGCGTTCAGCCGGCGGGCCACCTCGGTCGCCTGTTCGGCCCGCACGGTGGCGTCCGAGTCGGCGAGCTTCCAGCTCACGACGTGACGAATGGTCATTGTGCTCCTGCCTTCTTCTGCAGCGCCTCGCGCAGGCGCTCCGCCGACACCCGCCAGTGCGCGTGCAGTTCACCGTCGATCAGCACCACCGGGATCTTCTCCCACCACTTCTCGAACAGTGCGGGGTCGTCGCCTATCGACTGCTCGACGATCTCGATGCGCTCGGCGACAGCATCCGGCATCTCGGCGACGACGGCGTCGACGATCTCGTGCGCGACGTCGCAGAGGTGACAGTCGGGCTTGCCGATCAGCGTGAGGGTGGTCGATGGCATGGGTTTCTCCTGCGGGCAGTACACGAAGCGCCCCCGTCGACGGGCTCGATGCCCGATCGGGAGGCGCTTGGTGTCGTGCCGCTTACTTCTTGTTGCGGCGCTGGTGGCGAGTCTTACGAAGCAGCTTGCGGTGCTTCTTCTTCGCCATGCGCTTGCGGCGCTTCTTGATGACTGAACCCACGGAAACCTCACTAAGTCAGGGGTTGGGTGCCATGAAGTCGGCACCCGGGTACGGGCACGGAAAAAATGCCTCGGACGATTCTAGCAAACGGTCGGAGCAGCCGGGAAACCGACTCAGCCAACATCCGAGATGGGCTTGTGCATCATCTCGACGACGGCGGACTCGGGCACGCGATAACTGCGACCGAAGCGGATCGCCGGCAACTCACCGGCGTGCACGAGTCGGTACACGGTCATCTTGGACACGCGCATGAGTTCGGCGACCTCGGCCACCGTCAGGAATCGAACGTCTTGAACGTCGGGCATCCCCAATACCCCTTTCTATTGATGCACAGCATAGGGCGCGGGCGGGACGCGTGTAAACCGGTGTTGCTGCTGTGAAACGAGCTCAGCGACGCTTGAACGCGTTCGTGACGACGTGCTTCGCCGAGGCCGCGGCGCGGCCAACGGCTTCGGCGGCGTGCACGGTCGCCGACGGCAGCGGCGCGAAGGGAACATCGACGTCGGGAGCCTGCTCGCCGTAGGCATCGACCAGGAACGGGACCAACCAGTCGTCGACCGTCTCGAGTGGCGCGACCGAGATGCTGTAGAAGCGGCGCTGGCCGTCCTCTCGCACGGTGACAAGCTGCGCCTCACGCAGCACCTTGAGGTGCTTGGAGACCGTCGGCTGGCTGATGCCGAGCTCACTGACGATCCCGGTCACGCTGGTCCCGTCGTCACCCGTGGCCGACGCGTCCAGCAGGAGCCGCAGGATGTCGCGTCGCGTACCGTCTGCGATCACGTCGAAGATGTCGGTCATCCCCTCAGGGTAGTCGGCGTGGGCACCGAGTACCACGCGAGCACGGAGTACCATGACCAGGGCCCGGCGAAGCGCGCCGAGCGCACACAGCAGAAGGGGGCTCGATGTCGGGCATCCTGTCGGCATCCACCCCGCGGCGGGGCCTGCGTGGCGCCGCCAGATGGATCAAGCACGTCATCACCTCATCACCGTCGCGCTTCGCGATCGTCGTGTTCGCCGCACTGATCCTGCTGTTCACGGGTCTGCTGTCGCTGCCGATCTCGTCGGCGTCGGGAACGATCACCCCGCTGAGCGATGCGCTGTTCACCGCCATGTCGACCATCTGCGTCACGGGCCTGACGACGGTCGATATGGCCACGCACTGGTCGCCGTTCGGCAACGTCGTCATCTTCATCGGCGTGAACATCGGCGGAATGGGCGCCCTCACCCTCGCCTCGCTGCTCGGCCTGGTCATCTCGAAGCGGCTCGGGCTGCGGGCCAAGCTGATCGCCGCCGGCGACACCAACCCGATGCGCGCCCACGGCGGACCGGTCAATGAGAGCCAGACCGTGCGCCTGGGCGAAGTCGGCCAGCTGCTGACCACCGTCGCCCTGTCGACGCTGGTGATCGAGGGCACCGTGGCCGTGCTGCTGTACCCGGCGCTGATCTGGGCCGGCATCGACCCGATCGCCGCACTGTGGGAGGCCCCTTACTACGCGGCCATGTCGTTCACGAACACGGGCTTCACGCCCAACGCCGGCGGCGTCTCGGTCTTCGCCGACGACTACCTGGTGCTCATCCTGCTGATGACCAGCGTGTTCCTCGGCAGCATCGGGTTCCCCGTGATCTACACCCTCGCCAAGCACGTCTGGCACGTCAAGCGCTGGTCGCTGCACTCCAAGCTGACCCTCATCACGACAATCTTGCTGTTCTTCCTCGGCGCTGCGGTCTTCCTGGTGCTGGAGTACAACAACCCGCGCACCTTCGGCTCAATGGATGCCACCGAGACGACGATGAACGCGCTGTTCCTGTCGGCGATGACGCGCTCGGGCGGCTTCAGCGTGATCGACATCGCCGACCTGAACGGCTCGTCGATGCTCGCGGCCACCATGCTGATGTTCGTCGGCGGCGGTTCAGCATCCACCGCCGGCGGAATCAAGGTGACCACGCTGGCCGTACTCGCCATCGCCGTGTGGTCCGAGGCCCGGGGACGCCAGTCGGTCGAAGCCTTCGGCCGCCGAATCCCCAGCGACGTTCAGCGCGTCGCCCTCAGCGTCGTCGCCTGGGGCGCCACGATCGTCGCGCTGTCGACGATCGTGATCGCGCAGATCACGAAAGCCCCGATCGTCGATGTGCTCTTCGACGTCATCTCGGCGTTCGGCACGGTCGGGCTCTCGTCCGGCCTCACCGAGACACTGCCCGACAGTGCCAAGTACGTGATGGCGGCCACCATCTTCATGGGGCGCGTTGGTACAGTGACTCTCGCCGCGGCGATCGCCGCGACTTCCCGCTCGCAGCTGTACTCGCTGCCCGTCGAAAGGCCGATCGTTGGTTGAGATGGTTCGGGGCGACGCCCCGGTACTCGTGATCGGACTGGGCCGCTTCGGCGCGGCGTGCGCGGGCGAACTCGATCGCCTCGACCGCGAGGTTCTCGCGATCGACGACAACCTCGAGCTGGTGCAGAAGTGGTCTGATCGCGTGACGCACACCGTGCAGGCGGATGCCCGCAACCTCGACGCGCTGCGTCAGATCGGCGCGCAGGACTTCCAGGTGGCCGTCGTCGCCGTCGGCTCGCTCATCGAAGCCTCGGTGCTGATCACCGCGAACCTCGTCGACCTGAAGGTGCCGCAGATCTGGGCGAAGGCCGTTTCGCAGTCGCACGGCAAGATTCTCGCGCGCGTGGGCGCGAACCACGTCATCTACCCCGAGCGCGAGGCCGGTGAGCGCGTGGCCCACCTCGTCAGCGGGCGGATGCTCGACTTCATCCGCTTCGACGATGACTTCGTTCTGGCCAAGATGTACCCGCCGAAGTTCATCCGCGGCGTCGGTCTGAACGAGTCGGGTGTACGCACCAAGTACAACGTCACCGTCGTCGGCGTGAAGAGTCCCGGCAAGCCGTTCCGCTACGCCGAGGCGAACACGGTCGTCACCAACCACGACCTGATCATCGTGTCGGGGACGAACAGCGACATCGAGCGCTTCGCGGGCCTCGACCGCTGAGATCGGCGGGACTGCCAGAAAACATGAAAGGCAGTTCACATTGAGCGCTCCGTCCCGTTAGGATCAGTCGGGAAGCGCGGCGACGCTGCCGCACCGCACCCGAGGAGCACACCGTGACAGCATCCGACAGCATCCTTCTCGACGGCATCGCCACCCGATCCGTCACCACCCCGCGACTGCGCGCGAACATCCTGGAACGCACGGGCGACGACCCCGCGACTCCCGCCGACCGCACCATCGTCTTCGTCCACGGCAACGTCTCATCGGCGCTGTTCTGGCAAGAGACCATGCAGGGCCTGCCCGCCGATGTGCGCCCGATCGCCGTCGACCTGCGCGGCTTCGGCGACAGCGAGGCGCTGCCCATCGATGCGACACGCGGCGTGCGTGACTTCAGCGACGACCTCGCCTCGGTGCTCACCGCGCTCGATCTTCCCGCCGTCCACCTGGTCGGCTGGTCGATGGGCGGTGGCGTGATCATGCAGTACGCCCTCGACCACCCGGTGCTGAGCCTCACCCTGCAGGCGCCCGTCTCGCCGTACGGCTTCGGCGGCACCCGACGCGACGGCAGCCGGCTCACCGATGACGACGCCGGATGCGGTGGCGGCGGAGCGAACCCCGATTTCGTGCAGCGCCTGCGCGACGGCGACACCAGCGCCGAGGCCCAGACCTCTCCGCGCAGCGTGTTCCGCAGCGGCTACGTCTCGGCTGACTACTCCTCACCCCTCGAAGACATCTGGGTCGCCTCGATGCTCACCACCTCGACCTCCGAGGGCAACTACCCGGGCGACGGCACCGCCAGCGACAACTGGCCCGGCTTCGCCGCCGGCGACCACGGCGTGCTGAACACGATGACGCCGAAGCACTTCGATGTCTCAGGAATCGTCGACCTCGACACCAAGCCGCCGGTGCTCTGGGTGCACGGCAGCGCCGACGCGATCGTGTCGGACGCATCGTTCTTCGACCTCAACCACCTCGGCGCCCTCGGTGTCATCCCGGGCTGGCCCGGCGAGGAGGCCGCACCCGCCCAGCAGATGGTGTCGCAGACCCGCGATGTGCTCGACGCCTACGCCGCGGCGGGCGGTGACGTCATCGAGGAGTCCTGGGAGGGCGTCGGCCACGCACCGCACCTGGAGCGCCCCGAGGAGTTCCGTGCGGCGCTGTTGCGCCGCATCGGCTACGGCGCCTGACCGGCTGCGCGACGCAGAAGAGCCCGGGGCGGTGAGATCACCACCCCGGGCTCTTTGTTTGTCTCCGCGGGATCAGGCTCCGGCGGCGAGTTCGCGGGCACGGGCAAGAGCGGCATCCGTCGCCCGGGCGAACACGCCCTCGAGTTCTGCCTCCTGCAGCACGGCCACCGCGCGCTCGGTCGTGCCCTTCGGGCTGGTCACGCGACGACGCAGCTCAGACGGCTCCTCACCCGAAGCCTCCAGCAGCGCGGTGGCGCCGATGAACGTCTGCTCGGCCATCAGCCGGGCATCCGCCTCGGAGAACCCCTTGCCGATCGCCGCCTGCGTGAACGCCTCGATCAACAGGAACACGTATGCCGGTCCCGATCCCGAGATGGTCGAGAGCGCATCGATCTGCGCTTCATCGACCTCGATCACCGCACCGACGGTCTCGAACAGCGCACGCACGAGCGCCATGTCGTCGGCCGTCGCCGCCGCACCTGCGGCGAGCCCCGTCACCCCGCGGCGCACCGTGGAGGGCGTGTTCGGCATCGAACGGATCATGTGCGCCTGCTGGCCGAGGCCCGCGGCGAAGGTCTGAAGGGTGACGCCCGCGGCGAGGCTCACGACGATGGCATCCGGGCGCAGCGACGGCGCGATCTCGCGCAACAGATCGGGAACCATCGCCGGCTTCACACCGACGAGGACGATACGAGCGGATGCCACGGCCTCGGCGTTCCCGTCGGGACGCTCCTCGAGGGCGATGCTCGTCACCCCGGGCAGGGCCGCGAGGGCATCCGCCTTCAGCCGCGAACGGTTCGTCGCGACGATGCCGTCGACCGGCACGCCGGAGGCGACCACCCCCTGCAGGATCGCACCTCCCATCGAACCGGCGCCGAGAAATGCGAGCGAAGGCAGCGAATCAACCATGCCGCCATCCTACGGAAGGCCTTCCAAGGAAGCCCGTCGTAGACTCAGAGCATGAGCGCATCCGGCGGCAGCAAGGCGATCATCGCGGCATTCCTGGCGAACCTCGGCATCGCCCTGGCGAAGTTCGTCGCCTGGGCGCTTTCGGGGTCCGCATCGATGCTCGCCGAGGCCATCCACTCGGTCGCCGACTCGGGCAACCAGCTGCTGCTGATGCGCGGCGGACGCCGGGCTCGCCGCGAGGCCGATCAGGAGCATCCGTTCGGCTACGGACGCGAGCGGTATGTCTCGGCGTTCGTCGTATCGATCATCCTGTTCTCGCTCGGTGGCCTGTTCGCCGTCTACGAGGGTGTGCAGAAGCTCATCGATCCACACGAGATCGATTCAACCTGGTGGTGGCTGCCCCTCGCCGTGCTCGTCATCGCCATCGGACTGGAGTCGTTCTCGCTGCGCACCGCCGTGCGCGAGAGCAACCGCCTGCGTGAGAAGGACCAGTCGTGGTTCTCGTTCGTGCGGCGTTCCAAGGCCCCCGAACTGCCCGTCGTCCTCCTCGAAGACGTCGGCGCGCTGATCGGTCTCACGTTCGCACTGTTCGGCGTCGGGCTGACGCTGATCACCGGCAACACCATGTTCGATGCGCTGGGCACCCTGATGATCGGTCTGCTGCTGATCCTGATCGCGATCGTGCTCGGCCTCGAGACCAAGAGCCTGCTGATCGGCGAAGGCGCGACGCCCACCGACCACGACCTCATCGTCGAGGCGATCACCGGCGGCCGCGAAGTACAGAAGCTCATCCACATCAAGACGCTGTACCTCGGCCCCGACGAGCTGATGGTCGCCGCCAAGATCGCCCTGACCGCCGATAAGACGGTGCGCGAAGCCGCCGCCGACATCGACGAGATCGAGAGCCGCATCCGCGAGGCCGTTCCCGCGGCCCGCGTGGTCTACCTGGAGCCCGACGTGTACCGCCCGTCGCTCGATCCGGAACCGCCGACGGATGCCTTCGTGCTGAGGTCATCGGACTGACGGCCCGCTCGGCATGACCGAGGAGTTCCGCGCCGCCCTGGCGAACGCCGACCTGCCGGAAACGGCGCTGGCGCGACTGCGCCGCGTGCAGGACGTGCTCGCTGCGGATCCCCAAGCCCGACTGCAGTCGTTCTGGATGAGCGACGGCGAACCGTACGCCGTGGTGTCGTTCGGCGACATCGACCAGGCCGACCTCGTCGTCTATCTGCTGCACGGCACCGAGACCACGCTCGATGTGTTCGAGGACTGGGCGAACGCCGCGCAGCGCACCTGTATGGACGTCATCCGCTCGTGCGTGAGTCGCGGCGAACCCCGACGCGTCGCCACCGTCGCCTGGTTCGGGTGGGACTCGGGCACGCACGTGACGACACTAGCCACGAAACACGCCACGATCGGCGCGGCCCGGCTGGCCGTCGACCTCGACCGGCTCAAGGCACGCACCCCGCGCACACACATCGCACTGGTCACCTACTCATACTCATCGACGCTGCTCGGCGAGCTGTTCGCCATGAACATCGCCAGTGCCGTGAGCACGGCCTTCTCGATCGCATCCGCCGGGGTCACGCAGGCTGCGAGCATCGCCATCGGCGACGCCATCACACGCGGCGACGTCGTCGTGTACGCCACCGAGGGCGCGGATGACAGCATCGCTCCGTTGGGCCGCCTCGGACAGCACCCGGTCGATCCGCGCGACATCCCCGGAGTCATCGGCTACGACTGCGACGGCGGCGAGGCACCCGGTATCGAGGGCGGCGTGGTCGTCGGAGTCGCCGTGCAGGGACACGCGTCGCAGAGCTCGATCGACGAGCACGGCGTACGCCGTGCCGGGTACTTCGATGAGCACGCTCAGGGATACCTGACGATGGTCGACTACCTGGCCGACGCCGCAACCGACGGACGCTGAGGTCGCGTACCGATCGGATGCCCGGAGGTTGCGCGTGCTGAGGCGGGCGGGCTGCGGGTGTCGCGTCAGCGGCGTCAGCGGCGTCAGCGGCGTCAGCGGCGGGCGTCGAAGAACTGCTGTAGCAGGGCGATGGCAGCATCCGCCTGCACCCCGCCGACGACCTCGGCACGGTACGGCAGGCGGCGATCACGCAGCAGGTCGTACATCGACCCGGCCGCGCCGGCCTTCTCATCCCACGCGCCGAAGACCACCCGAGCGACACGCGACTGCAGAATCGCGCCCGCGCACATCACGCAGGGTTCAAGGGTGACGACGAGCGTGTGCTGCTCGAGGTTCCACGACCCGAGGTGCTCGGCGGCGGCGCGCAGCGCGACGACCTCGGCGTGCGCCGTCGGGTCATGGCTCTGCTCACGCAGGTTGCGGCCTTCTGCGACGATCGCGCCGGTGGCGTCGAGCACGACGGCGCCGACAGGCACATCGCCGTCGTTTCCGGCATCCGCGGCGAGCGCGAGAGCGCGCCGCATCGGCTCGTCGAAGGCGCGGTTCATGCCGTCGAGCCTACTGCGCGGGCAGTTCGGCAGGATTCGACACACGCGCAGGGGCTTCGGGCAAGTAGCCTGTAATCATGCGCGTTCATGTGGCCGATCACCCGCTCATCACTCACAAGCTCACGGTGCTGCGGGATGAGAACACCTCCTCGCCCGTCTTCCGCCAGTTGACGGAGGAGCTCGTGACCCTGCTGGCTTACGAGGCCACGCGTACCGTGAAGGTCACGCCGGTCGAGGTGAAGACCCCGGTGACGACCACGATGGGTGTGAAGATCGCCGAGCCGCGCCCGATCGTCGTGCCGATCCTGCGCGCGGGCCTCGGCATGCTCGAAGGGCTCGTGAAGCTGCTGCCCACCGCCGAGGTCGGATTCCTGGGCATGGTGCGCGATGACGAGACGTTCGAGCCGACCACCTACGCCGAGCGTCTGCCCGATGACCTGAGCGACCGCCAGTGCTTCGCGATCGACCCGATGCTCGCGACCGGTGGCTCGCTGGCGGCGGCGATCCAGTTCCTGTTCGACCGCGGGGCGAAGGACGTCACCGCGATCTGCCTGCTCGGCACCCCCGAGGGCCTCGAGGCGATCGAGAAGATCGTCGGCGATCAGGATGTCACCCTCGTACTGGGTGCCGTCGATGAACGCCTGAACGAGAAGGGGTACATCGTGCCCGGACTCGGCGACGCCGGCGACCGCCTGTACGGCACCGTCTGACACCCGGGGATGCCGGCGCGCCGGCATCCCGTCTTCTCGGTGCCCCGGGCTCCCCTTCCCCGGCGACCGCCTGTGGCGGCCCGGCATCCCGGCATCCCGTCATCGAAAACAGGACGGTTACCGAGAACAGGACGATTCCCACAGATCCAGCCTGTTCTCGGCAACGAGCCTGTTCTCGGTGACGCGCGTCTGGGTAGCACCCCGAAGTCGCGCCGACCCGCTCAAACCGGCAGGTCAGACGTTCAGGGTGTAGCCGCGCTCGTCGCCGTAGTGCACGAACCCGGCGCGCGTCAGGATGGGTGCCGACGTCGAGACCCGACCCTTCACCAGTGCCGTCGTCGCCCCGAGCGCGCTCGCACGCCGCAGGCGCTCAGCGAGCACGGCCAGGTAGGCGCCGCGACCCCGTGCCTCGGGCACCGTCCCACCGCCCCACAGTCGAGCGAACTCCCCGACAATCGTGCACCCGCCCGTGCTGACCGCGACTCCGTCGATACGAGCCAGCACGCGGATGCCCTCGCCTGACGCGTTCGCGGACTCGATCTCAGTCAGCTCCTGTGTGAGTTGCTCGGGTGACAACGGCTGCTGTTCTTGCCACACCGCAACGTCGACCGCATCCATCTCACGCACGTGATCGAGCGTGCGGATGACCTCGGCGCTGATGCCCTCGGGCACCTCGATCGAGATGCCGTCGACTGGTCGCGCGAGCACCGCCACCGTATCGACGTGCTCCGCGCCGCGGGCGACGAGCTCCGCTTCAAGATCGGGTGAGTCCGCGGCGTTCGTCCAGAATGTCAGCCGGGTCTCGCCCCACTCACGGGTGCGCTCGATCGCATGATCGAGCACGGCGGGCGCGTCGAGATCGGATGCGACCCGCGAAGCCCTGACACCGCCGCCGAACCGTGCCGGGTACCGCACGAGATGCAGCTCGCTCACCTCGTGCTCGCTCCCGCGCGGGAACCATGCCCATTCCGCGGCCGCCCGCAGGATGCCCTCAGCCGTCGGCGCTGTCGCCCCCGGGCTCATGCCCGCGGCCCATCAGCGACGCGGTCGGCGCCGACCAGGTGCGCGAACGCGCTGAGCCGGGCAACCCCCTCGGGCGTCCACGGCAGGTCATCGAGCAGCGCCGGAGAATGCACCAGGTACGCCGCGCTCTTGGCGCGCGAGATCGCCACATTCAGGCGGTTCTGCAGCAACAGGAACTCCGGCCCGCGGGGCGCATCCCGCCCGCTCGAAGCGGCCAGCGAGGTGATCGAGACGACGGCCTCTTTGCCCTGGAAGTTGTCAACGGTGCCGACGGCGACCTCGCCGAAGCCCGCCGCGACAAGCTCTTCGTGGATGAGCTGCTTCTGCGCGTTGTACGGTGCCACGACGATGATGTCGTCCTGCACGAGGGGGCGTGCGGGCTCGTCGGTCATGCCGTCCGTGTACTCGCGTCCGATCAGGTCGCGCACGATCCTGACGACCTCGGCGGCCTCTTCGGGCGACTGGGTCGCATTGCCGCGATGGCGCACCGGCAGTACGTGCAGGCCCGGCTCGACGCCGGAGATCACCCGCGTCTCGGCACCGGGCGCCGACGCGAGCTTGCCGGCGTACGACAGGCGGGAGACGGGGGACGCGACCTGCGGATGCATGCGCCATGACTGTGCGAGGAAGTATCCGTGCGCGGGGTCGATCACCGATTCGCCGTCCATCACCCAGCCGAGCGCCGATGTGTCCACCGGCTCGGGATGGGTGCCCTGGCTCACCTGCGGCAACTGCTGCGGATCCCCCAGCAGCAGCAGTCGCTTCGCCCCCGCGGCGACGGCGATCGTCGACGCGAGCGAGAACTGCCCGGCCTCATCGATCACGAGCAGGTCAAGACCGCCCCGGTCGACGCGCCGGGTGTTGCTGAAGTCCCAGGCCGTGCCACCGACGACCGCTCCCCCACGAGCGTGCTCGGCGAGGAAGCCTGCCATGCCGTCCTTGCGGATCACCGTGTAGCCGGGTTCGGGGGCAGAGGAGTCCTTGGGAGCCTTCGCCACCCGCTCAGCGGGAACACCATCGGCGATGACGCGCTCGAGCAGGTTCTCGACGATCGCGTGCGACTGGGCGACCACCCCGACGCGATAGCCGTGCTCACGCACCAGGCGTGCGATCACCCGCGACCCGGTATAGGTCTTGCCGGTTCCCGGGGGGCCCTGCACTGCCAGGTAGCTGTCGTCGAGATCGAGGATGCCGCGCACGATCGCATCGACGGTGTCGTCACCGGCCTGCGGCAGAGAAGCGCCTGAGACCGTGCGTGGGGCGATGCGGCGCAGGATGTCGGTCGCCGCGTCGCGGGGAAAGTCGGGGGCCGCGCGATGCACGCGCGCCGCCCACTGCTCGATCGCGCTCTGCTGCGAGGCGACATGCGGCGGAGCCGCCGGGGCGAGGGCGAGTGGCAGTTCGTCCCAGAGCTGCCCGTCAATGCCGCGCTCGCGCACGACGTAGCCGTCATCGAGCACGGCGATCACCTCGACGGCATGCGGCACATGGATCACTCGTGAGGGGGCGTTCGCCGCGAATGGCGTCGGCACGGCGTACAGCGCGAACGGACTGCTGCCCTCGCGCAGAGTACTGCCGGGTGCCACCTCACCGCGCAGGCGCAGCACGCGCGACTGCGAGCGCTGCCGTTCGCCGAGCGCCCAGTCCTCGTCGACGCTGCTGCGTGTCACGTCGACGCGCAGCACGTCGCGCGTGCTCTCCCATACCGACAGCGGCTCGCGCAATCTCTGGAAGTGCCCTTGCCAGAAGCTCTTCGCCTCGCGCGGGTAGTAGTCGATCGCGGCCGCGGCGACGCGGAACTCGCTGCCGCTGCGGCCGGCGTGCTCGGCCTCGAGCGCCTCGGCCTGCAGGGCGAGCGAGAGCGGCGATGGTTCGTAGGCCGCGGTCTCGGGATCGTCCGGCGGCGCGGGCAGCACGCCCTCTTGCTTGGCCAGTTCGATGAGCCAGTTGCGCAGCCGTCGCGTCGAGACGCAGTCGTACCGGTTGTAGTCGGCCAGGTCGGCGAGAATCTGCTCGCCCTCGTCCGCACGCCCCGCGGCGATCAGCCCCCGCGCCTGCACGTACTGGACGATCGAGTCGTCGCCCTTCTGCACATCGCTGGTGCGCACTTCTTCGCCCATGTAGAGCGGTTCGAGCTTCTTGATCGAGTACGACCGCGATCCCACGCGCACCGAGCGCAGCACGATCGGGTAGAGGTCGACGAACACCCCCTCGCGCAGCAGACGATCGACGTCGGCCTCGCCGACCCCGTGCCGTGCGGCCATCGCCGCCAGGTGCGAGGTCTCGTACGGCGCGTAGTGGTAGATGTGCATGTCGGGGTGGGTCTGCCGACGCAGCTTCACGAACTCGAGGAAGTCGAGCAGCGCGCGCTTCTCATCGGCGAAGCTGTGCGCCCAGAGCACCGAGTACTGGTCGGCATTGTCGACCCAGCCGAACAGGTAGTCGATGCCCCACTGCGCGCCCTGTTCGGCGCCGGTCGCCTCGGTGTACAGCGGGTCGCCTTCGAAGTCGAAGAAGATGTCGCCGCGGCTCGGCCGGGGCATGAGCCCGATGGCATTGGCCGAGACCAGTTCGAACGGCGGCGTGTCCGTCCCCTCGACGGGTACCCCCAGCTGCAGGCGCGCCTGGGCCCGCAACGCGGCGAACGTCTCGGGATTCATGCCCTGCGGGGCATCGGATGCCATCGCCAAGTCGTCGATCGTGAGAATGCCGGCCGTCCGCAGGCGCTGCCGCTGCACCGGACGCATGCGTGCCACCATCAGCAGGTCGCGGTGACCGATCACCTGTTCATCGCACGTCGCGCAGCGCCCGCATGCGGTGATCTGCAGGTCTCCGCGGTCATCTCCCCACGCCAGCGGCTCACCCGCGGCTCCCGCCGTGACGTCGCGGTCGGCGATCAGGGCCCGCAGTCGCGCCCGCCGTACGTGGAACAGCGGCAGCAGGTCATCGACCCGGTGCGTGCTGACGCTGCCATCGCCGAGGATGAGGTCGACCTCGTCACTGCGGTCGATGCCCAGCAGGTCGAGCTGATCGACATATGCGGCGAGCTGCATGAGCGCGGTCGCACGCGCGGCGCGCGCCAACTTGGAATCCTGCACCCGCCAGCGCCCGTCGTCATCGCGCAGCAAGAAGTCGGCGAAGCCGACGAACTCGGACGTCGAGAACACAGCTTGGAAGACGACGGTCGCCTCCGACCGCAGCGCGCGCTGCGTGTCGTCGACAGCGGATGCCATCGCCGTGGCATCCGTCGACTTCACCTTCGGCAGGCAGACGACGCCCGGTCCCCCCTCGACGGCCTCGCCTCGCTCGGCGATGTAGTCGGCCAGCACCGCACGCTCGTGTACGTCGCCGAGTTCTGCGGCACGCGCGAGCGTGGCATCCTCAGGTTCGATCACCGCCGGAACGCGCCCGAGCTTGGCGTCGAGCGCACGCATCCAGGCGAACTCGCATTCCGCCGCGACCTTCAGGTCGCTGGCGCTCCACACCACACGATTCTCTGCTGCAATGACCCGCACCGTGCCGCCTCTCCGTTGCCTGTCATCGACACTATCCCCGGGCGCCGACACTCACCGCGATGGACCCCTTACGCTCGGGGGCATCAGTGTGCGGGCTCAGCGCCACCAGGTGTCGTGCGGCGCCACGGGAAGGTGGCGCTTGTGCCGCGACCCGAGGTACTTCGCCTCGATGCGCGCCGCGACGTCTGCCGGCACCTCTCCCCCTTCGAGATAGGTGTCGATCTGCTCGTAGGTGATGCCGAGTTCGTGCTCGTCGGCCCGGCCGGGTTGACCATCGAGCAGATCTGCCGTCGGCACCTTCAGATACAGGCGCTCCGGCGATCCGAGGTGCTGCAGCAGTGCACGGCCCTGCCGCTTGGTGAGTCCCGACAGCGGCAGCACGTCGGCCGCTCCGTCACCGAACTTGGTGAAGAAACCGGTCACAGCCTCCGCGGCATGGTCGGTGCCGATCACGAGCATGCCGTCGTGCCCGGCGAGCGCGTACTGCGCGACCATGCGGATGCGGGCCTTGATGTTGCCGCGGTTGAAGTCGGTGATGCTCGAGTCGAAGGCGTGCTCGATATCGGCCTCGACGGCGTCCACACCGCGATGGATGTTGACCTCGATCGAGCGATCCGCGGCGATGAAGTCGAGGGCCGCCTCAGCATCTGCTGCATCGTGCTGCTCGCGGTAGGGCAGGCGCACGGCGAGAAACGACGCTGCGCAGCCGTCGGCACGCACGCGCTCGACGGCCAGCTGCGCCAGGCGCCCGGCCAGGGTGGAGTCCTGTCCGCCCGAGATGCCGAGCACGAAGCCCTTCGCTCCGGACGCGCGCAGGTAGTCGACGAGGAAGCCGATTCTGGCATCTGCTTCCGTCGCCGGGTCGATTTCGGGCCGTACGCCGAGGTCTGCGGCGATCTGCTGCTGCATGCTCACGGCCCCATCCTCTCACCGCGTGCCGCCCGGATGTCCACGGAGTCGGCACCGGATGTCAGGATGGATACGTGAAACTCCTCGTCGCCGCCCTCGCCTCTGAACTGCAGGCCTTCCCCGCTGAGATCGACGGCTTCGATCGCCTCGTGACCGGCCCCGGAAAGCTCATGGCCACGTACGGGCTGACCCGCGCGCTGGATGCGGCGGTGTACGACGAGATCATCGTGGTCGGCACCGCAGGTGCCGTGTCGGATGCCATCGCGACGGGCATCCACGATGTGAGCTCCGCCATCCAGCACGATGTTCAGGACCTCGACGGCACGGTCGGCCAGCACGTGTCGCTGCCGGCCCGCTTGGAGACCGGACGCGCCGGCGTGACGATCGCGACCGGCGATATCTTCGTCGACGACGTCGATGCGGTCGCGCGGATCACGTCGCTCGGTGGGGTGCTCGTCGACATGGAGACCTACGCGTTCGTGTGGGTGGCCCAGAAGTTCGGTGTTCCGATCCGTGTGGTGCGGGTGGTCTCGGATCGCGCGCAGGACGGGGCGACGCAGGTCTGGGACGAGGTCGTGGCCGCGTGCAGTGCCCAGCTGTGGGACTTCATGCAGCGCGAGTACGCGCTCTGACCCCTCGCGCACGGCTCACCGCCCGCCACGGCCTTCGATCACGCTCGGACCGTCGGGTGTTGTTCGTACCGTCAGCTGGGCGGGGATCTGCTCCTGCATCGCCTCGACGTGACTGATCACGCCCACGGTGCGCCCGCCTTGCCGTAGCGCGTCGAGGGTGCGCATCGCCGTCTCGAGGGTGTCGGCATCCAGCGAGCCGAATCCCTCGTCGATGAACAGCGTGTCGAGTCGGATGCCACCGGCTCGCGCCGTGACGACCTCGGCCAGCCCCAGAGCCAGAGCGAGCGATGACAGGAAGGTCTCGCCGCCCGACAGCGACTTGGCCGGCCGGCTGTGGCCCGTGAACGCGTCGAAAACGACAATGCCGAGACCCGATGCGGCCCCTCGTGCCGCGAGCGCGTCGGAATGACGCAGCTGATAGCGGCCGTCCGACATGTCGTGCAGACGCAGGTTCGCCGCCGCCACGATCTCTTCGAGTTCGGCGGCGAGGACGAACGTCTCGAGGTTCATCTTGAGCGTGTTCCCGGACCGTCCGGCGAGGGCGTCGGCGAGCCCCCGCAGGACCTCGAACTGCTCTGCGTCGGCCGCTGAGGCGGCGTGCTCGGATGCTGCCGATTCGACGCTCGCTGTGAGGCCGCGCTGCACTCCGCGGGCCTGACTGTCAGCATCCACGGCACTCTGCCAGCTCTCCCGCGCGGCGTGCGCCGCGGCCTCGGCCGGGGCGAGATCGATCGGTTCCTCGGGCAGGGCGCGCATTTCGAGGTCGAGCAGCAGCGCCTTCTCTTTCTTCACCTCGACGGCGTGCGCGGTGACCCGCGCGTCGAGGGTGGCGATCTCGGCGGCGGCCAGGAGCGCGTGCTCTGCCTGGGCCACGTCGTCGAACACCGAAGCGGTGAGGGCGGCATCGAGCTCGCCGCGAGCGATCGCCGCTGCGGATGCCCGCTCGATGCGCACCTCGATCGCGTCGGCTGCGCGGGTGGCGAGCGCGATGTGGTGCTGCGCCTGCGCGATGCGTGCGGCCACGCTGTCGTAGTCGCCGCGTGCCTCGGCGATCATCCTGTCGGCATCGGCGATGCGCTGATCGATGAGCGAGAGCGCCGTGCGCGCGGCGCCGAGTCGCTCTGCCGCCTCCGTGCGGCGCTCGTCGACCTCGGCGGCGTTCCGAGTGAGGATCTGCAGTTGCGCGCTCAGCTCGTCGGCGCGTTCGGCCGCGCGGGCGGCGGCATCGCGTTCGGCGACCATCTGCGTGATCTCGTGCTCGGCCTGCTCGAGACTACGCCCGGCGGCGCGCTCCGCCGCGGCAGCCAGCTCGGCGCGATACCCGGCGAGTACGCGCGAAGCGGTCCGCTCGGCTGCGGCGGCCGTGTCACGCGCAGCTTCGGCAGCGGCGATGTCGTCCGGCGAGAGGGGGTCGGCATGCTCGGCCGGAGCCGGGTGCGCGGTGGAGCCGCACACCGCGCACGGCTCGCCAGCGACGAGGCCTGCCGCCAGCTCACCGGCGTAGCCGTCGAGGCGTCTGCGCCGCAGCAGTCCGAGCTCGTGCTGAGCACGGGCGTGCGCCTCGGTCGCCTCGGTCTCGGTGCGCTCCGCTTCGGTGATCGCCCCGGTGAGTCGTGCGACCTGTGCGGCTCCGTCGCGTCGCCGTTCGGCGGCGGCGACCGCCTGCACGGCGGTTTCTGCGCGGGCGCCCTCTCGGCGGGCGTCGTCTCGTTGTGTCTCGAGCGCGCTGATCTGCGCGGGAAGAGCGTCGCGTTCGGCGTCGATCGCCTCCAGCGCCGCGGATGCTGCCGTAACGGCCTCCTCGGCGGTCACGCGCTCTGACCGACGGCGCTCGCCCTCTGCCTCGTGCTCGGCCGCGTTCTGCCATGCGCCGCTCTCGCGGGTGCGCTCCGAGGCGAAGTCGCGCAGCGCGGCAGCGGAAGCATCGCTTCTCTGCGTCGCGCCCGCGGTACCCTCAGGGCTCGCTTCCGAGGCCGAGCCCTCGCCGTCATCGCTCGATGATGGCGTGTGCTCGAGTACCACGCGGATCGCATCCGTCGCGCGTGCAGAGGCGATCGCCTCAGCCTCATCGCACGCAGCCTGTTCGAGCGCGGCAGCGCCGCGTGCCTCGGCCGTGATCAGTGCCCGTAGGTTGTCGGCCGCGCGAGCGCGATCGCGGCGGGTCGCGGCTTCCGCGATCTCGGCGTTCTGCGCTTCCAATGCGGCGAGCGCTGCGCGCGCACGGTCGCGGTCGCTCTGCGCCCGACGTTGCTCGGTGAGCGCGGTCACGACGGCCGCTGCGTCCGCCTGGGCCTTCTCGGCGGCGGCATTCTCGGCGGTGGCGCGTTCGACGCGATAATCGGCACGGGTGATGGCCCGGCGCAGCCGTTCGATGCGCTGATCAGTGGAGTCGGCGATGTGATCGGCGTCATCGCCCCACAGGTCAGCATCGCCGACAATGCGCTCCGCCTCATCGAGCCGGGCATCAACGGCGGCGCGGCGTCCGCTGAGCGCTTGCTCTGCCGCACGCCGACGCTCATCGAACCGTGCCTGATAGTCGGAGAATCGACCGGTGTCGAACAGGCGACGCAGCAGTGCCTGACGCTCGTTGCTGCCGGCGAGCAGGAAGTCCGCGAAGCGGTTCTGCGCGAGCAGGATCACCTGCAGGAACTGCTCCTGACTCAACTGCAGGATCTCGTTCAGCTCATTGCCCGCGTCGACCGCACGAGCCGCGCGCCCGACCCACTCGTCGCCCACCAACTGCTCCAGCAGCACCGATGCCTGCTGTGTCGTCATCCCGCCGCCGCGCCTGGCCGGTCGTTCATAGGCCGGTGATCGGGTGACCCGGTAGCGGCCGGCGGTCGTGCTGAACTCGACGACGACCTCGGTGACGTCATCGGGTGCGCAATGGTCGCTGCGCATGCGCTTGTCACCACTGTCATACCGCGGTACGCCGCCGTAGAGACCGAAGCAGACGGCATCGAGGATGCTGGATTTGCCGGCTCCGGTTCGACCGGCGATCAGGAATATGCCGTCGTCCGCATACTCGTCGAAATCGACGACCTGGCGCGCACGGAACGGGCCGAACCCGGCGACCTCGAGGCGATGCAGCCGCATCAGACGAGCGCCTCGGCGCGCACGCGGTCATCGAGCACATCGCGGATCAACTCGGCCTCGTGCGGCGTCGCCCCCTGACCGGCGCGCACGTGTATCAAGAAGGCCTCGATCCGCTCGACGTCCGTGACCGCCGACCGCAACCGCTCGGAATACGAGCGCTCGTCACCGGCATCCGCCCCTTGGGGCTGGTGCTGCACCAGCGCGCAGAACGGGAAGCGCTCGCGCAACCGGCGCATCGGCTCGTGCTGCGGCACGGCATCGGTGTACACGGCGCAGACCCAGTGGTCTGCGTGCCGGGCGGCGTTCGCATCGCAGAGGATCTCGTCGAGTGTTCCGGTCAGCGTCACCAGCGCGCGCGGAACCGGCAGCGCCAGCCATTCGACAGCGGCCAGGCCGTCCGCGTCGAGGTCGACGAGCCACGAGCCGCGCTCTTTGTGCTGCTCGCCGAAGCTGTAGTGCAGCGGCGCCCCCGAGTAGCGCACCCGGTCGCTGAGCTGCTGGCGGCCGTGGATGTGCCCCAGTGCGACGTAGTCGGGCCCGTCGAAGGAGCTCAGCGGCACCATGTCCAAGCCACCCTGGCGCACCTCGCGCTCGAGCCCGTCGGTGACCTCGACACCGGCGGCGAAGCAGTGCGCGATCGCCACCGAACGCCCCTCGTGCGCGGTCATTCCATCTCGCACCAGGCTCATGGCGTGATGCATCACCTGCGCCTGCGTGCGCAGCACAGGCGGCTGGTCACCGGCATCCGCACCATCACTCCAGTGCTGACGGACGATCGCGGGCTCCAGGTACGGGATGCCGAAGAAGTGCACCGGACCGTGCGCATCGCGCACGGTGACCGGCGTCGCGATCCCCGCCGGATCGGTGAGCACGTGAATGCCCTCGCGCAGCAACCGGGAATGGAAACCCAGTCGCGCGATCGAGTCGTGATTGCCGCTGGTCATGATGACCGTCGCACCGGTCTCGTGCAGTGCGAGGAGCGCCTCGTCGAGCAGCGTGTACGCCGCGGCGGCCGGTGTCGCCGAATCGAACACGTCGCCGGCGACGATCACCACGTCGACCTCGTGCGAGCGCACCTGCACCACCAGCGCGTCGAGCACCTCGGCCAGCGCCGCGAGCGTCGAATGCCCGTGGAAGGTGCGGCCGATGTGCCAGTCGGAGGTGTGCAGAATGCGCATGTTCACACCGTACGGACGACCACCGACATCGCGATCGAGGCGTGCCGTCAGCGTGCGCGAAGCAGGTGCTGCTTGTCGGGATGCCCCTGGAACCACTCGGCGACATACCAGCACACCGGATCGATCCGCCGGTCACCCTCGGCCTCGACTTCGGAGACCGCCCCGGCGACGACCATGGCCGCGTATCCGTGGCCGCGGTGCGTCGGGATCGTGTACGCACGCGTCATGGCGACGGTGCGACCGTCGTCGCGGTAGTCGAGGACACTCACCAGTTCGCCCCCACGTGTGAGCGTGTATCGGGAGGCGTCCTTCTCGTCGGATAGCACGAAATCGGTAGCAGGAAGGGGAGATGTCACCCACCCCACGTTACGTCCTGTTTCAGACACCGGATTGTCACGTTTTGACACGGCGCGTCATCATGAGACATAATCGCCCCCATGACCACCAACGCATGCCCTGTATCCGCCCAGGAGGCGAACGGGACTGCCGGGATGATGATGCCCGGCCGCGTTGGCATGTGTTGCCGAATGTGTTGCTAAGGCGCAACCACCCAGCCTGACCCGCTGTCGCTCCTCGATCTGAGGGGCGGGTCTCGGAGCGCCCACCCTACGCGCTCATTCCACCGGCTCCGCCCGGTCTTTCGTGCAACGCAAACAGAGCCACCGGCTCTCGCATCCGTGAAGGTTTCATCATCATGTCGACCACTGCTCTCCTCGATCGCCCCGTCACCGCTCCCGTCCGCGTCATCTCCCCCGCCGACGCCGCAGCTGACCTCCCCTCCGTACGCTCGCCGCGAGGCTTCGCGCTCTACGTCGGTATCGACGAGATCAAGGCCGCCTCGGCCGGTGTGAGCCTGCCCGTGCTCGTCGACGCGCTGCGTCGCACCCTCGCCGAGCTCGCTCCCGGCGCCGAAACCCACGCCACCGTGGCGCTCGCTCCGCAGGCATCCGGTGGCCGCGACCTCGACGTCGTGCGCCTCGCGCTGCACGAGCCGGGTGCGATCGCCCGCGCCAAGGCCGCCGTCGAGGAGGAGAAGGACCAGGAGGCCGGCGTCGTCGTCGACATCTCGCGCAAGCGTGTGCTGCTGGACGGTGAGTCTGCGGCGTTCACCTACAAGGAGTTCGAGCTGCTGCAGTACCTGGTGCTGCGCGAGGGACGCACGATCGAGCGCACCGAGCTGGTCTCGGCGCTGTGGCAGGCGTCGTCCGATGAAGAGGCGCCGGGCGAGCGCACCATCGACGTGCACGTGCGGCGCCTGCGCGCCAAGCTCGGCCGTCACGAGGACATCGTGCGCACCGTGCGCGGCGTCGGATACCGCTTCGACCGCCACGCCGATGTCTCCATCCGGTACGGCCACGGCACCCCGTCGCCCGACCGTTTCTGACCCGCCTCGCGTCTCTTCGTTGCCGCCTCACGCGGCGCGTCGCTGCTGTCCGCTGCTTCGTCGCGCGACTTCTCTGCGCTGAGACCCCCAGTTCTCGCCGAGACCCCCAGGTGTGGGCGTCCGTAGCTAGGGGTGTCGGCGGTAGGTAGGGGTGTCGGCGAAAGGCGCTGCAACGACGAAGCCCCGCAACCACGAAGCCCCGCGACGTAGAACCCCGAAGACGAGAGCGTCGGCGCCGGCGCGTAGGGTTGCCGACATGACGACGGATGCTACACCGCACCAGCCGGTGGCGCAGACCGTCTACCGTCCGGCACATCCGGTCGACCTCATGCGAACGGTCGGGATGCTGGTGCGCGGGCCGAACGATCCGACGATGCTCATCGACGGCGGACGGCTGTGGCTGGCGTTCCGCTCCGGGAGCGGCATCGCCACACTGTGCCTGCGGCAGGATTCCCAGGGCATCCACGCAGCCGCGTGGGGCCCCGGCGCCGACGAGGCGATCGATCGGATGCCACGGATGTGCGGCGCCGATGACGACCCGACCGGCTTCGACGTCTCGGCGCACGCGGGCCTCGCCGGCATCGCGCGGCGCTTCCCGGGCATCCGACTCCCCCGCACCGATCTCGTCTTCGACGCCCTCGCCTGCGCGATCCTCGAGCAGAAGGTGACGGGCCTGCAGGCCTTTGGTGCCTGGCGGTACCTGGTCACGAACTTCGGCGAACGTACCCCGGGGCCGACGCCCCGCCCGATGTTCGCCGCACCCGCGGCAGAGAGCTGGCGCAGCATCCCATCCTGGCACTGGCACCGCGCCGGCGTGGAGCCCCCGCAGTCCCGCACGATCGTGCGGGCGGCATCGCGTGCCCCGAGCATCGTGCGGGCACTGCACGCGGCATCCGACGGCGACGACCGCGACCGGGTGCTGACAAGCCAGCCGGGGATCGGGCAGTGGACCTCGGCCGAGACACGGTTGCGCGCGCTCGGCGACCCCGACGCCGTCGCTCTCGGCGACGCCCACCTGCCGCACGAGATCGGGTTCGCACTCACCGGCTCGCGCACCGACGACGCGGGCATGCTCGAACTGCTCGCACCCTGGACCGGTCACCGGCAGCGAGTCATCCGGTTGGTCTATGCCGCCGGCATCCGAGAGCCGCGCCGTGGACCGCGGCTGGCCCCCGAAGACCACCGGCGCCGTTGACGCGGCCTCGCCGCGCCGCAACGGGGTCAGCGGTGATAGGCGGCGAAACGTCCGTTCGGGCCGTCGATCACGGTGACGGGCGTGCGGAACACCCGGCTGAGGACGTCGTCGCGGATGATCTCGTCGGGGGTGCCGTGCACGGCGATGCGCCCCTCTTCCATGGCGACGATGTGGTCGCTGTAGGCCGCGGCGAAGTTGATGTCGTGCAGCACGATCACGATCGTGCGGCCCAGCTCATCGGCCGCCCGTCGCAATTGCTGCATCATCTGCACCGAATGCTGGGCGTCGAGGTTGTTCAGCGGTTCGTCGAGCAGCAGATAATCGGTGTCCTGCGCGAGCACCATCGCCACATACGCACGCTGCCGCTGACCGCCCGAGAGCTGGTCGAGAAAGCGCTGTTCGAGGTCGGTGAGCCCCAAGAAGTCGATGGCCTCAGAGATCTTGTCCTCGTCGGCCTGGGTGAGACGCCCGCCGCTGTACGGGTAGCGGCCGAAGCCGACCAGCTGCCGCACCGTGAGCCGCGTGACGAAGTGGTTCTCCTGACGCAGGATCGACACGGTCTTGGCGACCTTCTTCGACGGCGTGCGGTGCACATCGATGCCGCCGATCTCGACCGAACCGCCGTCGGGGGCGAGCAGGCGCCCCATCATCGTGAGCACGGTCGACTTGCCGGCACCGTTCGGCCCCACCAGGGCGATGATGCCCCCGGCTGGCAGGTCGAGCGAGATCGGTCCGATCTCGACTTCGGCACTGTAGCGCTTGGTGACGTTGGACAGCCGGATCACAGGCGCCCCCTTCTGAGAACGACGATGAGGAACGTGATGCCGCCGATGAGCTCGATGATGATCGTGACGGTGTCGACCATGGGCAGCACGTGCCGCAGCAAGAAGTACGCGCCTCCGAGCACCACGAAGCCCAGCAGCCAGGCGACCGGCAGGATGCGCCGGTGGTCGTGGGTGTCGGTGATCGAGTAGGCGAGGGTGGCGACCAGGAAGCCGAGGAACGTCATCGGCCCCACCAGCGCGGTGCTCATCGCCATCAGCACCGTCACCAGGGTGAGGGTGAGCATCACCTGCCGCCGGTGGTTCATGCCGAGGTTCGTGCTGATCTCACTGCCCAGCGCGACGACGTTCAGGCGGCGCGCCATCAGCCAGATCGAGGCGCCCGTCACCAGGCACACCGGGATCACGAACCACAGGTAGTCGGTGTTGGCGTTGCCGACGTTGCCGAACATCCGGGCGCGCAGCACGTCGAACTCGTTGGGGTCGAGCATCCGCTGCAGGAACGTCGAGAGTGTTCCGAGTCCGGTGCCGATGATGATGCCGACGAGCAGCATCACATGCAGGTTGCCGAGCCTGCCCGAGAACAGCCACGAGTAGAGCAGCACAGCGAAGGCGATCATCATCGCGGTCTGCAGCAGGAACTGCACGAATCCGTCGATCTGATCCAGGCCGCTCATGCCGAAGAAGAACACCGCGGCGGTCTGGATGAGGATGTACAGCGACTCGAAGCCCATGATCGACGGGGTGATCAGGCGGTTGTTGGTGGCGGTCTGGAATGCCACGGTCGCGAACGAGTGGCACAGCGTTACGAGGGCGATCACGATGAGCGATTCGGAGCGCATGTTCGAGATGCGCCACCACTTCTCGCTGAAGAGCGGATGCTGGTTGTCCCACGTCAGCATGAGCACGGCGATCGCGACGGCGAGGACGATGAGACCGCCGAGTGTCAGACGGTAGCGCCGGCGGTGACGATCGTCGGCGTACGCGCTGCCGCGTCGGTTTCCCGACGCGGGTGCGAGACGAGCGGATGCCGGTGACTCAGCGGAGGCGGTGTCAGCGGAGGCGGTGTCAGCGGGTGCCGTGTCAGCGGACAAGGGTCCTCCTCGTACGCAGCAGCAGGAAGATGAAGACGACGGAGCCGACGGCGCCGAGCACCAGTGACACGGGCACCTCGAACGGCATGATGATCACACGGCCGATGATGTCGCAGACGGTCACGACCCAGATGCCCGCCAGGAACACCCAGAAGATGTTGCTGCGCAGGTTGTCGCCGCGGATCATCGAGACGAGGTTCGGCACGATCAGGCCGAGGAACGGCAGTGCGCCGATCACGACGGTGACGACGCCGGTGACGACGGCGACGAGTCCGGTGCCCAGCAGCACGACGCGTTCGTAGTTCAGTCCGGCGTTCGTGGCGACTTCTTTGCCGAGCCCTGCGACGGTGAACCGGTCGGCGACGAAGACGACGATGATGGCGACGATCGCGACTATCCAGAGGGGTTCGTAGCGCCCGACCTCGATTCCGGTGAAGCGGCCCGCGAACCACGTGCCGAGCGTCTGCAGCAGGTCGTACTCCAGCGCGATGAACGTCGAGATCGCGCTGATCACGGCGCCGAACATGATGCCGATGATCGGCACGATCAGCGATGACTTGAGCGTGACGCGGCGCAGGAACAGGAAGAAGATCAGGGTGCCGATGAAGGCGAACACGATGGCGACTGTCATGCGCATCATGAGCGAGGGCATCGGAATGATGATGTAGGTCAGCAACAGGCCGAGACCCGCCCACTCGGTGGTGCCGACCGTGGTCGGTTCGACGAAGCGGTTCTGGGTCATCAACTGCATGATCAGCCCGGCCATTGCCATGCTGGCGCCGGCGAGCACCAGGGCGATGGTGCGCGGAATGCGGGTGATCCAGGTGAATTCGTGACCGCGGCCCTCGGTGTCGGTGATGTCGGCGACGCCGGTGAAGACCGACAGCGTGAGCAGACCGGCAGTGAGGATGAGGGCGATGATGACCGGCAGGCTGCGCCGCAGGCGCGACGCCGGTGGGGACACCGCGGCGCGGCGGGCCAGCGCGTCGACGTGCGTGACGCGCTGACCCGCCGGCAGCGGTGTGGTGCCCGTGCTCACAGAGCCGCGAACTCCTTCGCGAGGTCGTTGAGAACGGTGGTGTAGGTGACGATGTCTTCGGTGAGGTAGAAGTCGGCGGGCATGACGTAGATGGCCTCGTTCTCGATGGCGGGCACGGGTGCCAGCGCGGTCGACGAGGTGATCAGTTCGAGCGCCGGGGTGGACTCGCTGTCGGAGAACGCCGCCTCACGGTCGAGCACGAGCAGGAAGTCGGGGTTCGACTCGGCGATCGCCTCGATCGAGATGTCATCACCCTTGTCGTTGCTCGAGCCCTCGGATTCGAGCGCGGGGGTCAGGCCGACGAGGCTGAAGAAGATGCTCGAACCGCGGCCGTCGAGCGGGTTGGAGTAGCGGATCTCGTTGGCGCTGGTGACCAGGCCCATCACGGTGACCTCGGGGTCGTAGGCCTGCTGTGCCTCGTCGACCGCCGCGTGGAAGTCGTCGATCAGGTCCTTGGCCTCGTCCTGCTTGCCGAAGATCTCGCCGAGCAGGGTGACGCTCTCGACGAGGTACTCGTCGACGCTCAGCTCTTCGTTGGTCATGTCGACGAAGGCGGCGTCGGGCGCGGCCTTCTGCATGTCTTCGGCGTGGCCGCTGTAGCGGTAGCCGTTGACGATCAGGTCGGGGTCGACCTCGACGACCTTCTCGAAGTCGGGCTCGGCGTGCGTGCCGAGGTCGACGATGCCCTCGTCGGTGGCGAGCGGGTTCTCGCTGCTCATCAGGGCGCGCGGGGCTGCGGAGAGCTCAATGCCCCAGTCGGCGACGAGGCGGAACAGGCGGTTGTCGGTGACGATGACGCTGTCGGCGCTCTCGATCGTGACCTCGTTGCCGGCCATGTCGGTGACGGTCACCGGGAATTGCTGCCCCTCGGCGGCTGCCGGTGCTTTCGCGTCGCCTTCCTCGGCTGCGCCGACGGTGCTGCAGCCGGTCAGTGCGAGAAGGGCGACGGCGCCGAGCGCGGCGGTCGTGGTGATTCTGGACACGGACATGGAGGGACTCCTGTTCTGCGGGGGCGATGCGGCGGTGCTCTGCAGGGATACTGCGAACCTGCGCCGCGAAGTGAGGTTAGGACAACCTTGCCTGACGTGATTAGGTTAGCCTTACTTTATGACCGATGTGAAATCCGCGTTCTCGATCGAACGCCAGGGACTCGACCTGCGCTTCCGCTCTGTGACCCTCGAGAGCCGGGAATGGCTGGCGCCGAACTATGTGCGAGTACGGCTGACCGGTCAGGATCTGGCGGGCTTCGACTCGCCCGGCGCCGACGATCACATGCGCCTGTTCTTCGCCTCCGCCCCGACCGCCTCGGTCGAGGAGATGCGTGCGGCACCCAGCCGCGAGTACACGCCGCTCGCGTGGGGCGACGGCTGGCTGGACGTCGAGTTCGCGATCCATGGCGATGCGGGCGTCGCGGCCCCCTGGGCCGCCTCGGCACCGCTGGGATCGTTCGTCGGTGTCGGCGGTCCGCGCGGTTCGGCGGTCATCACCGGCACGCCGGGGTCGTGGCTGCTGGTAGGTGACGAGACCGCGATCCCTGCGATCCGCCGTTTCGCCGCGATGATCCCCGCAGACACCCCCGCGCGCATCGTCATCGAGGTCGTCTCGGCCGCCGACGAAGTCGAGATCGACGCACCCGCGACGGTCGAGTGGCTGCACCGCGGCGAGGCACCGGCGGGTGCGGCACTGATCGCCTTCCTCGACGGTCTGGGACCGGCGGATACTGTCGGCGATGACCCGTTCTGCTTCATCGCTGCAGAGCAGTCCATCGTCAAGTCCGGCCGTGCGCTGCTCGAACGCTGGGGCGTCGACACGTCCAAGGCCGTCGTGAAGGGTTACTGGAAGCGCGGCGAGGACGAGTACCACGCGCCGCACTGAGCCGGCATCAACCAACCGCACCGCGCCCATCACCGCGCCATCGTAGGTTGGTGGGGTGAGCTACATCAGCACTTCCGACCGACACGATGCGGTTCCGACTGCGCCGGTCGGGACGGCTGTGCTGCTTCTGGCCGGTTCAAGCGGGCGGATCGAGACCGAACGGGCTGATCTGCTCGCGGCCCATGGGGCGCGAGTGCGAGCCATCCGATGGTTCGGCGGACGCGACCAGCGTCCGGCACCGCACGAGGTGCCGGTCGAGGTCTTCCTCGGCCAACTCGCCGAGCTGCGGCACGACAGCGACCGCGTCGCGGTGTTCGGCACGTCCTTCGGAGCTGAAGCCGCACTGGTCACGGCATCTCTGACGCCCGTCGATGCTGTGATCGCCGCCGCGCCCACTCCGGTGATCTGGTCCGGGTGGCATGACGGCGTCTGGTCATCGCACTGGACGCGCCACGGCCTCGCCCTGCCTGCTGTTCCCTTCGACGCGGGCTGGACCCCGACGACCGATCCGCCCGAGTACCGGGGGTTGTACGCCTCCAGCCTCGACCGGCACCCCGCCGAGGCAGCAGCGGCGCGCATCCCCGTGGAGCACATCGCCGGCGAGGTCGTGCTGATTGCCGGCGGCGACGACCGCGTCTGGCCAAGCAAGGCGTTCGCCGCGCGCATCCGCTCGGCCCGTGATGCTGCGGCTCTGCGCACCACGACGGTGCACCATCCCGATGCGGGCCATCGAATGGTGCTCCCCGGCGAGACCGCCACCGTCGGGGGTGTGCGCATGGCGCGAGGCGGCTCACCCGCCGCGGATGCTGCCTTGGGCGCTATGGCGTGGCCCGAGATCCGGCGAGTGCTGTCCCTGCACGAAGCCGCTGCTACACGATAGGCGACCGCGGTCTTGACGGACGATCAGCGCTGCCATACTGTCGAGAGGCTGCGCCAACCGGCCCAGCCATCAGCCGAGGAGACGACGGAATGACCGCTATGCGGACCCTTCCCACGGTCCTTGCCTTCCTCAAGGAAAGCAATGACCGCAAGCAGTCGTACCCTCCGGCGCGAGCCGTGTGACAGCACCCGCTGCACGCAGGCCCCGCACCGTCAGGTTCGGGGCCTTTTTGTTCTTCCCGACCTGTGGCTGACACCGCATGAAGGAAAGGAACCATGGAGAGGCTCTCCGCACGGCTGGTGTCGTGGGCGTCGCTGATCGACGAGAAGACGTTGGATCAGGCGCACACCACGGCACGTCTGCCGTTCATTCACCCCCACCTGGCGCTGATGCCGGATGCGCACCTGGGCAAGGGCGCGACCGTCGGATCGGTCATCCCCACGCTCGGAGCGATCATCCCCGCGGCCGTCGGCGTCGACATCGGTTGCGGCATGATCGCCGTACGCACCCAGTTCACGGCTGCCGACCTCGCCGGGCGCGCGCTGGCACCGCTGCGCGAGGCGATCGAACGCGCCATCCCACTCTCGGCCGGGCACTACAACCGCAAGGTTGTCGCGACCGCCGAGCCGCGGATCGCTGAGTTGGAGGAGCTCGCACAGAAGAAGCGTTTCGACCCCGAGACGTACGCCGGCAACTGGCGGCTTCAGCTCGGATCGCTCGGTTCGGGAAACCACTTCATCGAGGTGTCGCTGGACGAGTCCGCCCGGGTCTGGCTCTTCTTGCACTCCGGTTCGCGCGGCGTGGGCAACAAGATCGCGACACACCACATCGCCGTCGCGCAGCGTCTGGCGCGGCAGTGGTGGATCGACCTGCCCGACCCCGACCTCGCCTATCTCGCCGAAGGCACCGAGCAGTTCACGCAGTACATCCGAGAGCTGCGCTGGGCCCAGCACTTCGCCCTGCTGAACAGGGAGGAGATGATGGATCGCGTCTCGCGGCAGGTGTCAGAGTTCGTCGGCACGGCAGTGCAGGAGCAGGAGCGGATCAACTGCCATCACAACTTCACCGAATCGGAGCGTCATTTCGGCAAACAGGTGTGGGTGTCGCGCAAGGGGGCGATCGCTGCCGATGCGGGGCGCCTCGGGCTGATCCCCGGATCTATGGGCACCGCCTCGTACATCGTCGAAGGACTCGGCAACCCGGTATCGCTGAACTCGTCCCCTCATGGCGCGGGGCGGGAGTACTCACGGTCAGCAGCTCGGCGGGCTTTCACCCGCGAGCAGTTGCGCGACGCGATGGCCGGCATCGAGTACCGCGACACCGACGCCTTCATCGACGAGATCCCGCAGGCGTACAAGCCAATCGATCAGGTGATGGCGGATGCCGCCGATCTGGTCAGAGTGCGCCACACTCTGCGACAGATCGTGAATGTGAAGGGCGACTGACGGCATACGCCGGCCCGAGGTGCGCACAGCCGTTCACCTCGGGCTGGTATTGCTGCTGGCATGACGTCTCTGCGCATCCTGCATCTCACCGACACCCATCTCTTCGGCGATAACAGCCGCCACTACGACCGTGTCGACACGCGCGAGCATCTGACGCGGGCGCTCGGGCATGTCGGCCACCTGCGCTTCGACCTGGTGGCCTGCTCGGGGGACGTCAGCGAAGACGGCACCGCCGAGTCGTACCGGTGGCTGCGCGAGATGCTGGGCACCTGGGCTCGTGAGCGCGGTGCACGCGTCGTCTATGCGATGGGCAACCACGACCGCCGCGAGACGTTCCGCGAGGTACTCGGTGGGGGCCAGCCGGATGCCCGCGAACAGGTGATGGCGGGTACCGACGAGGCCCGCCCCGTGGCATCCGCCGCCATCGTCGACGGCTGGCGCACGATCGTTCTCGACAGCTCGATCCCCCAGCGAGGATACGGATCGATCGAACCCGAGCAGCTCGAGTTCCTGCGCTCCCAGCTGGCCGCCCCCGCACCGAACGGCACGGTGCTCGTGATCCACCACCCGCCGATCGACGCGCAGACCGAGCTGCTGCAGGCGCTCGCGCTCGATGCGGACGACACCCACGAGCTGCTCGACGTACTGCGCGGCTCGGACGTGCGCGTGGTGCTCAGTGGGCACTACCACCTCCCGCTGGTCGAGACCGTCGCCGGGGTCCCGGTCGTCGTCGCTCCGGGGGTCGCCAACATCGCGCGCTCCTTCGACGACCCGCGCGAGGAGTCCGCGATCGACGGTTTCGGCGGCGCGGTCGTCGACATCCGCGGCGAGCGCGTGCGAGTGGCGCCGTTCGTCGAGCGGATGTCGGATGACACCGAGGTGTTCCGCTTCCCCGCCGACATCGTGGCGCGGATCATCGATGCCGCGGGTCAGCCGTCGACGCGCGCCGATTCGGTGTCGTAACGCAGTACGAACTTCGCGTCATCGCCCCGAAGGCGGCGACGGACGTAGAACACGGGGTGTCCGCTCTCATCGGCGGATACCCCGTCTCGCACGAGCAGCGCGGTGCCCGTGGGCACACCGAGGGTCTCGGCGTCGTCGAAGTCGGCCCCGACCGCACTGAACGCCCGCCACAGGTAGCCGAGCTGCAGGCCGAACCCATCGGCGAAGGCCCGCACGACGAGCGCATGGGCGTCGACCAGCTCGTCGACACCGGCCCATCGCTCATCGAACCAGTAGCTGTTGGCGATCCAATGCCGCCCGTCGCGCACCATCACGGTGTCCAGGCGGTGCAGGCGCTCGACGGGCAGGTCGAGATGCGCGGCGGCTTCATCGGCGAACGGGCCGGTAGCCGCCCCGGCCTGCAGAATGCGCTCGTCGACCATCCGCACCGGGCGGGCTGATCGGCGCAGCGCATGCTCGTCGAGCGCGTCAGCGGTGGCATCCGATTCCTGGCGCAGTGACGGAACGCTCGCGACGATCTCGACCAGGTCGGGCGGTGACATCACGAACGTGCCCACGCCCCGTCGGATCTCGACGGCACCCAGTCGCTGCAGTTCGATCACGGCCTGGCGAAGCGTCAGTCGGGTCACGCCGAAGCGCGCCGCGAGGTCAGCCTCGTTCGGCAGCCGCTCGCCCGGGGCGAGCTCGCCCGACTGGATCTGCTCCCACAACGCAGTGGCGATGCGCCGGTACGCGGGCGTGCCCGTGCTCGGTCGGACACGCTCACTTCGCCGATCGTTCACCTGGCACTCCTCTTCTCGACACCGTCGATCCGTAGACATATAGACGTCTCGATCACAGCCGCGGGGAAACCCCGCAACAGAAAGGTAAGCCATGCGCAGAACGTTTGCGTCCACAGCACTCATCCTCGGCGGCGTGCTGCTCGCCGGTTGCGCCTCCTCGCCCGCCACGGGCACGGACGCCCCCGAGTCCTCCGAATCCGCGATCATCGACATCCGCGTCGGGCTCGAGCCGACCAGCCTCGATGTGACCACCACCTCGGGCGCCGGCCTCGTGCAGGTCATGCGCGGCAACGTCTACGAGGGCCTGGTCGGCCTGAGCGAGGACCTCGAGATCCTCCCGGCGTTGGCCTCCGACTGGGAGATCTCCGACGACGGACTGACCTACACCTTCACGGTCCGCGAGGGCGTGACCTTCCACGATGGCACCCCGATGACCGTCGCCGATGTCGCCGCCTCGCTGCAGGCGTCCAGCGCAGAGGGATCGACGAACCCCGACGCGAAGCGCATGGGGTCGGTCGCCTCGGTCGAGGCCACCGACGACACCACGGTCGTGGTCACCCTGTCAGAGCGCGACATCAACTTTCTCGAGTCGCTGACCACCTCGGCAGGCTATGTCGTCCCGGTCGAGTCGTCGGTCGACCTGGCCTCGGCCACCAACGGCACCGGCCCCTACACGCTCGGCCAGTGGAACCGCGGCGCGACCCTGTCGTTGGAGCCGTTCGCCGACTACTGGGGCGAAGCGCCGCTCAACGGCGGCGTCGTGTACCACTACATCGCCGACGAGACCACGGCGGCGAGCGCACTGCGCAGCGGCGAGGTCGACATCCTCGCCGGCGTCAGCGCCGAGACGGCCGAGCTGCTCGGCGGAGACGCTGAGTTCCAGGTGGTCGAGGGTGACTCGACCAGCTGGATGACCCTGGGCTTCAACAACGCCGTCGCGCCGTTCGACGACCAGCGCGTGCGTCAGGCCCTGCGCCAGGCGATCGACAAGCAGGAGCTCATCGAAGTCATCGGCGGGCAGGCCCTCGAGGTCGGCACGATCACGGTGCCCACCGACGCCTGGCACGTCGACGCCACCGGCTCGGCACCGTACGACCAGGCCGCCGCGAAGGAACTGCTCGCCGAAGCCGGCCAGGAGGACCTGAGCCTGACCCTCACCGTCGCGAACACCTACGACACGATCATCACCGAGTTCATCGCAGCCGAACTGGCCGAGGTGGGCGTGGACGTCACGATCGACACGGTCGAGTTCGCCACCTGGCTCGAGGACGTCTACACGAACAAGGACTACGAGCTCACCATGGTGCTGCACGTGGACCCCGCCACGATCACGTACTACGGCAACCCCGCCTACTACTGGAACTACGACAATGCCGAGGCGCAGACACTCGTGACCGAGGCTCGGCAGTCGGCCACGCCCGAGGAGCGCGACGAGAAGCTGCGTGCGGTCGCCGAGCTGGTCGCGGCCGACTCGGCAAGCGACTGGCTGTACTCGCCGCAGACCGTCATCGTCGCAGGTGAGGACGTGGCGGGCTTCCCCGTCGACCGCATCTCGAACAACTTCCGGGTGAGCGGCATCACCGCCGCGGAGTGACATGAGCACGACTGCACCTGCGCAGGTGCGGATGCCCGCCGGACACGCTTCACACCGTGTCCGGCGGGTCGCCGCAGAACTGCTCAACGAGGCCGCCGTGCTGGTGGTGTCGCTGATCGCCGCGAGCATGGTGATCTTCGGCCTGCTGGCGGTGTTGCCCGGCGACCCCGCGGCGGTAATCGGCGGAATGGATGCCACCCCCGAGCAGCTCGAGGCGCTGCGCGCGCAGATGGGTCTGGATCGTCCCCTGTGGGCGCGCTATCTCGACTGGATGGGCGGCGTGCTGACGGGTGACCTGGGCACCTCGGCACTGGATTCGCGTCCGGTGGCGGCCGAGCTCGGTGAGAAGCTGCAGGTGACGGTTCCGCTCGGCCTGCTCGCCCTGGTGCTGAGCGTGCTCATCGCCGTGCCGGTCGGTGTCGTCGCCGCCGTGTACCGCGAGTCGGCCTTCGGCCGTGCGATCGCGGCCCTGAGTCAGCTCGCCGCCGCCGTGCCGACCTTCGTGCTCGGCCTCGCCCTCATGGTGTTCGTCGCTCTTCCCACCCGCCTCTTCCCGGTGCAGGGCTTCCCGGCCGACCGGTGGGCAGAGCCCGGCGAGGCGCTTCGCGCGCTCATCCTTCCGGCCACCGCCATCGCGATCGGCCAGGCGGCCGTGCTCGTGCGTTTCGTGCGCAGCGCCACGATCGATGTGCTGATGAAGGAGTGGGTGCGCACGGGGCTCGCGCAGGGATGGCCGCTGCGTGCGGTGCTGGTGCGTCAGGGCATGCGCAATGCGGCCCTTCCGCTTCTGGGGGTGCTCGGCCTGGAGATCGCCGGAGTTCTGATGGGCTCGGTGATCGTCGAGCAGCTGTTCGCGTTGCCCGGCGTCGGCGGCATGCTGCTCGCCGATGTGGGCAACCGCGACATCGTGTCGATTCAGAGCGCCCTGTTCGTGCTCACCGCTCTGGTGATGATCTCGACGGTCACGCTCACCGCGCTCTCGCGTGTTCTCGATCCGCGCATCCGGAGGACCTCATGATCGCTCGCTTCCTGCGCCATCCGCTCGGAATCACCGGGCTCGTGCTCGTCGGCATCCCGACGTGTGCCGCGCTGATCTCGTTGCTGTGGGTTCCGTACGACCCGACGGTCTTCTCGCCCGCCGACCGCTGGCTGCCGCCGTCGTCCGCCCATCTGCTCGGCACGGACAACGGGGGCCGCGACCTGTTCAGCATCCTGCTCGTCGGCGCCCAGTCGACGATGCTCGCCACCGTGCTCGCGACGCTGATCGCCGTCGCCGTCGGGCTCCCCCTCGCACTGGGAGCCGCACTCGCCTCACGCCGACTCGGTCTTCTGCTCGAACGCGGCATCGACATCGCGATCGCCTTCCCCACGCTCGTGCTGGCGATCATCCTGGTCACCTCGTACGGCGCCAGCATCTGGGTCTCGTCGCTCGCGATCGGGCTCGGTGGCGCGGTCGTCGTGGCCCGCACCATGGTTCCCGAACTGCGCGGCGCCCTCGCGAGCCCCTACGTCACGCTGGCAACGGCCGGCGGGGTGAGCATTGGCGGCATCGTGTGGCGTCATGTGCTGCCCAATACGGCGCCGACGCTGCTGATCCGCGCCACCCAGCTGCTCTCGGTCGCGGCACTGGCCGAGGCCGGCCTGTCGTACCTCGGCTTCGGCACGCCACCCCCGACCCCGTCGTGGGGACGCACGCTCGCCGATCTGCAATCGCAGGTGCTCGTGCGCCCCGAAGTGCTGATCGCCCCGAGCCTGGCCATCACGACGCTGGTGATCGGCTTCGCCCTGCTGGGCGATGCGCTGCGCGACGCACTCGAACCCGACCAGGTGCGCGCAGCATCCGCCCGCCCCTCCCCCAAAACCGCCCGCCGTTCCACAAAGAAGGTGCCCGCATGACGCTCCTCGACATCCACAACCTCACGATCCGCATCGACGGACGCACCGTCGTCGACGATGTCTCACTGCATGTCGATGCCGGCGAGCGCGTGGGACTCATCGGCGAGTCGGGTTCCGGCAAGTCGCTCACCAGCATGGCCGTGCTCGGGCTGCGCCCGCCGCGCGGAGAGCTGTCGGGCAGCGTTCGTGTGGAGGGGGTCGAGACGATCGACGCGGATGCCGCGACGCTGCGCGCCCTGCGCGGCAAGACCGTCGGCTGCGTCTTTCAGGAACCGCAGAGCGCGCTGGATCCGCTGCTCCCGATCCACCGGCACCTGGTGGCGCCCCTGCGCGCCCACGGGATGCTGCCCCGTGGCGCCGCACGTGAGACGGCGATCCGCCTGGCCGAGAGCGTGGGTCTGCCCGATGCCGCGCAACTGGTGCGGCGCTATCCGCATGAGCTCTCGGGCGGGCAGCGCCAGCGGGTGATGATCGCGATGGCGATGTCGACGTCGCCGCGGCTGCTGCTCGCCGATGAACCGACCACCGCCCTGGACGTGACCGTCCAGGCACGCGTACTGCGCCTGATGTCAGACCTGGTCAACCGCAGCGGCGCGGGCAGCCTGCTCGTCACCCACGATATGGCGGTCGCCGCCTCGCAGTGCGACCGCATCATCGTGATGCAGTCGGGGCGGATCGTCGAAGAGGGCCGTCCGGCCGACCTGATCCACCAACCGCGCACCGCCTACACGGCCGAGCTGATCGATGCCGCGTACGCCACCGGCTGGCAGCCGCGCCGTGTGCGGGAGGCTGTGCCCGCATGAGCACCGAGCTGTTCCATGCCGACGGCATCGGCGTCACCTACCCGGGAATGGACCGCGCGGCGCTGCGGGACATCGATCTGCGCATCGACGCCGGCCGTCACCTCGGGATCATCGGCGAGTCGGGCTCGGGAAAGTCGACGCTGACCCGCGTCCTGCTCGGGTTGCAGCGCCCCACGACGGGCACCGTCACCTACCGCGGTGAGCGGGTTCCCGCCGGCCGCGGGCGTGCCGCCCGCGACTTCCGCCGTCGCGTGCAGGTGGTGCTGCAGGATCCGTTCGCGTCGCTGAGCCCGCGGATGCCGGTGGGGCGCATCATCGCCGAACCCGTGCGCGCCCTCCGCCCGGAATGGGATGCGGATGCCCGCGCGACCGAGATGCTCGCCGCCGTCGAGCTGCCCGCCGACGCGGCACAGCGGCTGCCCCGCGAACTGTCTGGCGGGCAGCGACAGCGCGTCGCGATCGCCCGCGCCCTCGCCGTGCGCCCCGAGGTCGTGATCGCCGACGAACCGGTCAGCGCGCTCGACGTGTCGGTGCGCGCGCAGGTTCTGCGCCTGCTGCGCCGCCTGGCGGCGCACGAGGAGCTGACGATCATGGCCGTCTCGCACGACCTGGGCATCATCGACGGACTCTGCACCGATGCGCTGGTGATGACCGAAGGAGGCATCGTCGAACGCGGTCCGGTCATCGACGTACTGGAGAACGCCACTCACCCCTACACCCGGGAGCTGATCGAGAGCGTGCCTCTGCTTCCGCCCCGCCCCGCCGACGCCCCCAGGAGCACCCCATGATGAGTGGTCAGCTGATCACCCCGACCCCGCTGCACAACCTCCGCCCGGTCGGCGGACTCCCGACCGCGGACGGTGATGTCGTTCGGGCGGATCTCGTCTGGCGCTCGGCCGCACCGTTATCGCAGCGGCAGCCGGCAAGCGAAGCCGTTGTCGGTCTCGGCGTCGCCACGATCCTCGACCTGCGCGACGCGCGTGAGCGCGCCTCGACACCCGGCGCCTGGCAGCATCCGTCGCTCAGCGCACGCGCGATGCCGGTGTTCGAGGATCGGTTGCACGAGATCCGCTTCGCCGATCTCGCCGAACTCTACGCGGTGATGATCGATGACAGTGGCGCCGCACTCGCCCGCGCGTTCAGCGCCATCGCGGCGGGTGCCGAGCGGGGCGTGCTGATCCACTGCACGGCCGGCAAGGACCGCACCGGCGTGCTCAGCGCGCTCGTGCTGGACGTGCTCGGGGTCGAGCGCCCCCTGGTGCTCGACGACTTCGCACAGTCCCAGCAGCGCCTCGGCGCCGAGTACCTCGCCGATCTCTTCGCCGATGTCGACGCCGAGAACCTGCCGGGCATGGCCGCACATCGGGCCACCGCCTCACCTCCCGAGCTGCTGCAGGGAGCTTTCGATCGCATCGAACGCACCTGGGGCGGCAGCGCCGAGTACCTGGGAGCGCACGGAGTCGATGACGACGCGCTCACGCAGCTGCGCAAGGCGATGCTCGTCCCCACCAGTCGCTGACGGCGCTCCGCGTTCCGGTCGCAGTTTCTCCCGCATCCGCGACGGCGCCCCGCGTTCCGGTCGCAGTTTCTCCCGCATCCGCGGGCGGGAAGCGGGAGAAACTGCGACGGGAGTACGAACGCGCGGGCGCGTTTGCTCAGCGGGCCTCGTCGACGACGGCGGCGATGGCCTCGATCTCGACGAGCTGGTCGTCGTACCCGAGCACGGTAACGCCCAGCAGCGTGCTCGGCACGTCGTGGTCGCCGAACCCGTCGCGCACGACCTCCCACGCCGTGACGAGGTCGGCCTGCTGCGTGGAGGCCACGAGCACCCGGGTACTGATGATGTCGGTCAGCTCGGCACCGGCGGCGGCGAGCGCACCGTGCAGTGTCTCCAGGCATTTCGCTGCCTGGCCGGCATAATCGCCGACGGCGGCGGTCGTTCCGTCGGTGTTCAGCGGGCAGGCGCCCGCGAGGAAGATGAGCCGGGCATCGCTGGGGGCGGTGGCGGCATAGGCGTACTGGGCGGCATCAGAGAGGGCATCGGCACGGATCAGGGAAACAGCGGTCATCCTTCTAGTCTGCCGTGCCCGAGCACCGCACGACCCCAGCGACGGGCGGGCTTTCAGTCGGTCAGCGTCCAGGCCCGGTCGTTGGAGCGGCCCGGTTCTGAGCCGCGGTTCTTGCGCGTCGCCGTGTAGGTCTGCCCCTCGTGCAGGACCACGTCGCCGCGCTGGAACTCTCCTGTCGGAGTCCAGATCGACGTATCCCCGATCGCCCGGATCTGCTGCCACGGACCGCGCGGCTTCTCGCCCGGTTCATCGGCGCTCGTCGGCCGTATCGCCTCGAACAGGCTTCCTTCGAAGCCGACTCGATCACCAGCGCGGTACGAGGCTGATGCGTCCCACGCATTGGCCGCCGACACCGGCTCGAAGGCGGCGAGGTCACTGGCATCCGCGACGAACCCGTCGATGGCGATGACGGTTCCGATCACCTCCACCCTGGGCAGGTCCGCGCCTGTACCGAACGCCCCGACGATGTCAAAGTCGGCGGTCTTCCCGGCGCGCTCGATCCGCAGCACTCCATCGGCGTACGTGATCTCGGCACCATCGGCATCAAGCAGCGTGAGCTGCATCCAGGCGTCACCATTGCGCAGGACGATCTGGCGCGCACCGTCGACCGAATCGGCGATCTCAGCCGTCACCCCGGCTTGCGGCGCCAGCTGCCACGTCCAACGACGGGCCTCGTCGTCGGAGAGCGAGTCCGAGAGCACCATGATGGTGTCGGCCGTCGCGCGGGGCGTCATGTCGACAGCGGCCTCACGCGTCGCCGTCGCGACCCCGAGGTTGCCTGCACCGTCGAACAGCACGTAGCCGCCACCCTGGGCGTTGTACGAACGGGATGCCTCGGTACGACCGTGCCCGACCTCCTGTGCGATCTCATTGTCGACGAACACCCGCGAGTACTTGGCCGCATCGGCCGCGCTCTTGCCGGGTTGCCCCGCCCACAGCGTGTCACCGCCGATGATCGAGAGCCCGAAGGTGTCGAGGCCGCTCCAGCCGAGGTGGTCGTGGTTGCGGTTGTGCAGCCCAATGAGCACATCATCGGCATCCTGGATCCGGTTGCGGAACATCGCGACGCCGGACTCGGCGTCGTACAGCGCGGGAAGCACCTCATCGCTCCGAAGACTCGGCGGGCTCTCCTCCGGCCAGTAGGCGAAGGTGTAGAGCCCGAACCCCGGCGAGTACCAGCCGTTCTCGGCGAGATGCCCCTGCGTGCGCTCGAACATCGCGGCGACGCGGTCGAGCTCACCATCTTCGGCCGCGCGGTCGAAGTACAGCGGCCATGCCGGCTGGCCGCCGGTTCCCACGCCCCACTGCAGAGATGATCCCGTCCCCTGCCGGAGCGATGCGGCATGCAGCAGCAGACTCGCGGTCTGCGGCTCGTACCATGCCTCCTTGATGGCATCGATACCCACATCGAACGACCCAAGTACGCCAGTGGTGGCGATCATGTTGTCGTAGTCGAGGTAGTCGAGCCCCTCTTGATACCACCCGGACTCTGAGTACCCCTGTTCCGCGTGACGCGAGAGCTGGTCGAGCAGACGCGCGATCCGCGCATCACGCATGCCATAGTCACCGTCACCGCGCACGGCGAGATGCTGCGCAAGTTCTGCGCCGCGCGTGACGCCGACCCAGTTGCTCGCCTTGTCGTCCCACACCATGTTGGGGTGATCGGCGAGTTCGAGCAGTACCGCAGCGCGTTCGAAGTACTCCTGTGCGAACGTCCGCTGGGTGTTGGTCCAACCGTTGTACGCCCAGTCGTAGGCGAGCGCCAGCTGCGAAGCGGGGTTCGCGGTATCCAGTGGCTGACTGGCGCCGAATGGCGTCTCATCCGCGGCGATCTCAAACGCCTCGAACGTCAGGTCCGCGTACCGTTGCTGACCCGTCACCTGGTACAGGAAGGCGGCCTCGCGGGCGTAGCGATGTGCCGAAGTTCCCGAGGTCCCGACACCTCCGTCGACCCGCGCGGTGATCACCTCGAGCTGTTCCTGTGGGGTGCCGGGAACCGATGTGATGCGCGTGATCTTGTCGCGCACCTCATCGGTGAACATGATGCGTGGATGCGACTGCACGCCCCGTGCCGCGGTGGCTATGACCTCGCCGTCTGCGACGAGCGCGAAGTACCGCGCCGGTGTCTGGGCTCGGGCCGATCCCACCGCCTCCATGCCGGTGGCGACCGTCGTCGCGTCAGAGAGATCTCCACCCGCGAGGGATTCGTCAGACGCCACGAGCGACAGCGGTCCCTCGACATCGCGCGCAGCGGCCCAACTGAGATGCACATCTGCCTCAGCCTCGATTGCGGCCAGCGAGCTGGTCAGGATGTTGCTCTCGCCCGGCGCGGTGATCGTCGCCTCCGTCGTGCGGAACACCTCCGCCCCACCGCTGTCGCGCGCGATCACCGTGTACACGTAGCTCTCGCCGGGGTTCCAGTCCTGGTCGGTCGCTTCGGTGAGAACGGCCGGCACCCGGCGCACCAGCCGTGCCTCCGCTTCGGACCCCACCGTCTCGCGCATGATCTCGTAGTGGTCGGCGCCTCGCGCATCCGTCACATCCCAATCGAGCCCGATGTCGCCGGATGCCGTGATCGATGCGAGGACGAAGTCGTCGGCATCCGCCCTGGAGAAGCGCACGTCGTCGACCGTCATCGTGCCCCTCACCATGTCGTTGAACAGGTGCACGCGCGCGCTGGTCGACCCCGCGGGCACCCGCACCCATGCGGAAGCGGGCGTCCAGCCGTCAGTGTCGGTGTTTCCGCCGATGAACGGAGCCGACGTCGCCCCCGCGACGTTGATGCGGATGCCCGCGGTGCCGTTGCCCGACATGCCCGTACGCTTCACCTGGAAGTCCAATCGGTACAGCCCGGCGGTCACCGGCACGTCCTGCACCAACGCCAGGCGCGACGAAGTCGTGTTGGTCGTTATCTGGACGGCGTTCTGCCCGGCGATGCCAGGAACCCGTGTCACCTCCCCCGTTCCGGCTGCGTTCCAGCGCCCCCAGCTGTCGGGGTTCGCCCCCGTGAATTGTTCGAACGAGCCGTTCGCGACGGCGTCCTCACCAACCTCGACGGCGGCCGCCGAGATCGGTGAGACCAGGAGTGCGGCGACGATCGCCGCACTGGCCCAGCGGGTCCTGTGTTTTCTCATGCTCTTCACCTCGTTGTGTAGATCGATGGAGTGTTCTGCTTCAGTCGGCGAGCGTCAACTCGATGACCGGAAGCAGGTCCTTGGGACGGACGACCGGCAAGGAGAGCACGAGCGTGCCCGGTTCCGGCGCGGCCGGGTGCAGACTCGCGCCGACGTGATCGAGGTCGGTGACGATCGGGTACGTGTTGATGACCGCGCCGTCGGATAGCAGGCGAGTGAACGTCACCCGGTCGGCCAGCCCCGGCAGGTACAGCGTCTTGAACGGCCAGTCGAAGATGTGCGCGAACAGCTTGTTGCCGTTCTGCGTGTAGACGACGCCCGAGGGCGATTCGAACTCCGAAGGGCCGGCGCCGTAGATCGCACCGCCGTTGCGGCGCAACCACCGCCCGACTTCGAGCAAGATGTCGTCGTGCCCCTCGGGTACCTCACCGCGCGCGGTCGGCCCCACGTTGAGCAGCAGGTTTCCGCCGAGCGAGACGGTCTGCGCCAGCATTCGCGCAAGCAGCTCGGGACTTTTGTCATCGGTGTTCTCGCGGTCGTAACCCCAGGCACCGTTGATGGTGTGGCACGCTTCCCACAGCACCTTCTCGCCGTTGACCTCGATCGGCTTGACCGGCTGGTACTGCTCGGGGGTGGCCAGGTCGCCGGGGATGCCGAACCGATCGTTGATGATCATCTCGGGTTGCAGCTCGCGGCACATTGCCATGAGCCCCTCGGCGTCCCAGTCCTCGGGCGTCTTGCCGAGAACACCGTCGACAGGGCCGGGCTGCGTGAAGTCGACGAACAGGTAGTCGATCGTGCCGTAGTCGGTCAGCAGCTCGCGCAGCTGCTCACGCATGTAGGCCCGGAAACGGTCCATATCGCGGTTCGCGTTGAGCTCATCGATGTCGTCGCGGTTGCCGAGCGGATGCGACCAGTCGACCGTGTAGTCGGGGTGGTGCCAGTCCAGCAACGAGAAGTACAGCCCGACGCGCAGACCCTCGGCACGCAACGCGTCGACGTACTCGCGCACGAGGTCGCGCCCCCGCGTCGTGCCGATCGAGTAGTCAGTGGTCGCCGTGTCCCACAGGCAGAAGCCCTCGTGGTGCTTCGCTGTCAGCACGGCGTACCTCTGGCCGGCCGCCTTGGCCAGCCGGGCGATCTCACCGGCGTCGAACAGGTCGGGGTCGAAATGGTCGGCGAGCCGGACGTACTCGTCATCGGGGACGCGGTCGAAACGCTTCACCCACTCCTGCCGCCCCAGCACCGAATAGGTGCCGTAGTGGATGAACATGCCGAAGTGATCGTGGCGGAACCACGCGGTGCGATCGGCGGTGTCAGTCATGGAAAACGTACTCCTTCGTCGTATTCGAGACGTACTACTGCGGCGTCGTCGGCGTCACTTGAGCGCGCCGAGAGAGATGCCGCCCTGCAGCTGCCGGTGGAAGGCGAGGTAGGCGGCCAGCACCGGCAGCATCGCGATGACCAGACCGGCGAACAGTGCGCCATAGTCGGCGGCGTAGCCCTGAGTGATGGCAAGGGATGCGAGTCCCTGCGAGAGCACGTACTTCTCGGGGTCCGGGTTGAGCACGAGCGGGATCAGGTAGTTGTTCCACAGGTTGAGGAAGTTGAAGATCCCGACGCTCACCAGCCCCGGCTTGGCCATCGGCAGCATGATCCGGAAGAAGGTCTCGGCATGCCCGCATCCGTCAAGCAGGGCTGCCTCGGCCACCGACTCGGGCAGCGTCGCGAAGAACCCGACCAGGAAGAACACGGTGAACGGCAGCCCGTAGGCCGACAGAACCAGAATCAGCCCGAGATGCGTGCCCAGCAGGCCGAGGTCGTTGACGACGAAGAACAACGGCACGATCGCCAGGAAGATCGGGAACATCATGCCGACCATGAACAGGTAGAAGATCGGGCGGTTCAGACGGAATTGAAAGCGTGCCAGCACGTACGCGACCATCGCGCCGAGCACCATGGTGACGATCAGCGATCCGCCGACCACGACGATGGTGTTCCAGAAGTACCGGCCGATATCGGCCTCGTTCCAGGCGCGCACGTAGTTGTCCCACTGCAGCACCTCGGGCATCGCCCAGGGCGAGGCGAAGATCTCGTCATTCGCCTTGAGCGAGCTGAACACACCCCACAGGATCGGGAACAGCGCGATGACCGCCCACGCGATCAGGAACACATGCGCGACGCCCTTGCCGAGCGACTCGGTAAGCCACGAATAGGGGTTGGTGCGGCGCTTGCGCGGAAGCGCCGCACCGGGAGCCGGAGCGGATGCCGGCGACGAGGCGCCCTTCGACGGAGCCTCGGGACGGGTCATGATCGGAGCGGTCACGTCGACTCCTAGTACTCGACGCGCTCGCGGCGCGTCACACGGAAGGTGATGAAGGCGAACAGCAGCGTGAGCACCGTGAGCACGACGCCGATGGTCGCGCTGTAGCCGAAGCGACCGCCGCTGAACGCGAGCCGCTGCATGTATGTCGCGATGACGTCCGTCGAGCCGGAGGGCCCACCGTCGGGTGTGAGAATCGCGACGGTGACGAACATGTCGAGCGCGAACATCCCGATGTAGATCCACGCGACCTGAACGGTCTGCAGCATCATCGGCAGCGTGATCGTGAAGAACATGCGGAACCGGCCGACTCCGTCGAGCTGGGCGGCTTCGAAGTACTCGCGCGGGATGCCCTGGATCGATGCCGAGAACAGCACGTAGTAGAAGCCGATCTGGCCCCACACCAGCACACTCAGCACCGCCCACGGCGCGGTGTTCGGGTCGCCGAGCCAGGCGTGCGCCCAGGCCCCGAGTCCGACCGCTTCGAGAAAACCGTTGAGCAGGCCGATACGAGGGTTGAACACGAACTGCCAGAGCACCAGGCTCATCACGATGGGCAGGATGTTCGGGAAGAAGTAGATCGCCCGGTACCAGCCGGACCCGGCGATCGGGCCGACCCGTCCGCCCTTCCCGCCCGCCACGCTGGTGAGCGCGGCGAAGACCAGCGCGATACCGAGCGTGACGGGTGGGAGGACGAGCAGGAACATCGCGTTGTGCGACAGGGCCGCCCAGAATCGATCATCGCCGGCCAGCTCGATGTAGTTCGCGAAGCCGATGAACTCCCGGTCGCGCGAGTAGCCGCTCCAGTCCGTGAACGAGATGATCACGCCTTGGACGTACGGGTAGAGGACGAACACCCCGTACAGGACCAGCGGAGCTGCGAGAAAGAGGGTGATGAATCTGGTGCGGCCGTGCTTCATGGCGCGCTCAGTCCCTCGTGTACTTCGTGATGCTGTCGTCAGCGGCGATCTCGTCGGCCGCCTGCTGCATCGTCTGCGAGGCCTCTTCGGGACTCACCCGGCCCGCGAGCACGTCACCGAGAGTCGTGAACCACTGGGTGCGCAGCGGCTCGTACCAGCCACGGAACGACACGCGCAGCTCGGCGTTGCCGCCGACCTCGATCGCGTCGGTCACCGTCTGCAGTGCCGGCGTGACGTCGACGCCTTCCAGCGAACCCTTGACGACGGTGGGTGCGCCCGTCAGGCGCGAGAACTCCGACGCGGCCTCCTTCGAGAGCATGGCCCGCAGGTACTCCATCGCCCCCTTGGGGTTCTTCGCCTCGGTGGGGATGATGAACGGCTCACCCGGAGCGACCTGCAACTGCTCGAACCCGAGCGCAGCGGTGGCCTCGTCGAGCAGCGGGATCGGCGTGATCGCCATGTCGAAGCCCTCGGGCGTGACGCCCTTCATCTCGTTCTCGAGCCACGAGCCCGCCGGGTAGAACAGTGCTTCACCCCGGACGAACTCGGTCTGCGCCTCGGTGTGCGTCAGCGCCTCGGAGCCCTTCAGGATCAGGTCCTTGTCGTGCAGCTCGGCGAGGGCTCCGAACGCGTCGACGACGACATCCGACTCCCAGGCGCCGTTCTCGAGGTTGTCGAGCGAGCGCAGCGCGTCGATGCCCGCCTGCTTGCCGATCAGAGTGATGAACACGTCGGCGGGGTAGCTGATGACCTGTCCGGGGTAGGCGAACAGGGCGATGCCCTCGTTCTTCGCCTGCTCACCGAGCTCGACGAAGGCGTCCCAGGTGGTGGGGATCTCCCAGCCGTGCTCCTCGAACAGCGACTGCGAGTACCACAGGCCCTTGGCGGTGTTCACGTAGCGCAGCTCGAGCAGCTTTCCGTCGTACGTGCCGGTCTCGACGACACCGGGGGTCAGGGTCTCACCGACGGTCACGTCAGGGTCATCCCACGAGGGCGCCTCGAGCAGCTCGCCCAGATCGAGAAGCTGGCCGCTGTCGGCGAGCGTCGTGGTCTCGATCGGCTTGCCCGAGTTGTCGATCAGGTCCGGCGGGTTGCCGCCGACGAAGCGCGGCTGCAGCTGCGTCGAGATCTCCTGCACTGACTTGAGGTCGACCTCGCTGTCGGGCAGTTGCTCGTTGTAGACCTTGATCACAGCGTCGGTGTACTCGGTGCCGTATCCGCCGTCGAACGCGTAGACCTCGATCGACTGCGCCGAGGGAGCGCCGAACGGGCCGACCGGCTCGCCGGCATCCGCGGGTGCCGCGTCGGTGGACGCGCAGCTGGTGAGCAGCAGGGTTGCGCTCAGCACGAGCGCCCCTGCGGTGGCGGTGGCCCGCCGACGGGTGGTGGGGGTGATCTGCACAGGAACTCCTTCGGTCCGGGGCGAGCCGTGGGAAAGGGCTCTCCGTCGACGCGATGCTATGACCGATCGATTGGACGACTCAAACCATAACGATCAAACGATCAGAAGCTGGTCGTTACGCGTCCTGCGCACGCCGCAGCGCGAACGCGGGCGGCACCGTCACATGCCGCGGCACCACGTCTTCCGCGCTCTGCCCCGCCCGCTCCAGCGCGGTCATCAGCGCAAGCCGCCCGACCTCGTGCTTGCGCGGCGCGACAGCATCCATGGGCGGGTCGGCAAGCGCCGCGATCTCGTCGTCGTACGCGATGACCGTGACATCTATACCGCGCTCGCGGGCGCGCTGCGCGAGCGCGACGGCGGCGAGGTCGGAGTGCACCAGCGCGCCGGTCGTGCCGAGCTGTGCGAAGCGGTCCAGCACAGTGTCGAGACTCTCCTGCAGTTCCGGGGCGTACTCCGGAGCCGAGGGGATCGCCATCCGCTCGGTCGCACCATCGAACAGTCCGCGCTTCGCCTCGAATCCGGCGCGCAGCCAGCCGGCCGTGGGCGTGCGCTCGGCCGACACCAGCGCCACCGACCGGTGCCCGTCGTCTGCGAGCTGCTGAAACGCCAGCCTGGCTCCGAACTCGTGGTCGGAGCGCACCGAGTCGAGCATGGCGAAGTCATCGCCGCCGTCCCGCTCCAGCAGCACGACCGGACTACCGACCTCCCGCAGGGCCTCGTAGGTGCGCGGGTCGCGTTCGGGGATGACGGCGGGTGTGGCGATGAGAGACGTCACTCCGCGATCGACGAGCCGCTTGATCTGGGCCAGCTCCTGCTCCTGTGAGTACCCCGAGACGAGCAGCGCCACGCGCACGCGCGCCTCGACCGCCGCGGCTTTCACGCCTTCCAGAACCCCGGCGTAGTAATAGTGCGATGAGGGCACCACCAGGCCGATGATCCCGCCCTCGCTGCGGGCGGGCGGCGGGCGTCGCACGATCTGCGGGCCGCTTGCGGAGGGCATCCGCGCGGCGATCGCCCCGCCATGCACCCGGCGTGCGATCCCCTTCTCGACGAGGTCGTTGAGGTCGCGTCGGATGCTGATCGGCGAGACGCTGAGCTGTCTGGCCAGCACCGCGACGTCGACGCGTCCGGTCAGGTTCAGCTCACGTTCGATCGCCGAGCGTCGCTCTGCCGCTCGCATGACTTCTCCTTCTCAACCTGCGGTTCCGTCGCGTCAGGCCAGCAGCGCGAACTGCGACTCCGACACGTCATGGCGGAACGCCTCGCCCCGCGTGAACCTCTGCAGCTCGTCAAAGGCCGCGTCTCCGAGTCGCCGCAGCTCAGACCCCTGCGAGCCTGCGATGTGCGGCGTGAGGGTGAGGTTGGGCGCCGAGAACAGCGGATGCCCGGCGGGCAGCACATCGGGTTCGGTGACGTCGATCACGGCGTGGATCCGTCTGCCGTTCAGCTCGCGCACGAGAGCGTCCTGGTCGATCAGCGCGCCGCGTGCGGTGTTGATCAGCGTGGCGCCGTCCGACAGCAGGGCCAGCTCGCGCTCTCCCAGCATTCCCCGGGTCTCGGGTAGCGAGGGTGCGTGCAGGCTCACCACGTCCGACGTGGACAGCAGTTCGTCGAGCCCGACCCGGGTCACGCCGTCGATGTCATGCTGCAGGGTCGGGTCCCACACGAGCACCTCGACGTCGAACGGCGCGAGCAACTCGATCACCCGCCGACCGATGCGCGAGGCGCCGATGATGCCGACCCGCGTGCCGAAGTTGCCCCATCGCTCGTGCGCGGTGCTCGCCGGCCGGTACTGCTGCGTGCGCCGGTACTCCTCGTCGATGGCGAAAGCGCGCTTGCCGGCGAGCAGGATCGCGGCCAACGTGAACTCCGCCACCGGCACCGCGTTCGCGTCGGCTCCCGAGCTGATCCGCACTCCGCGTTCGTAGGCCTCGGACGTCATGATGCCGCGCACCGAACCCGCCGCGTAGACCATGCCGCGCAGCCGGGGCATGCGCGCCAGCAGGCCGGCATCCAGTTCGGGCGCGCCCCAGCATCCGATCAGCACTTCGATCTGTTCCCACTGCTCCGGGGCGACGTCTTCGAGAGGCCCGAGCAGCTCCACCGCCGGCGCGAAGCGCTCGGCGTAGTCCGCACCGAACAGCGGTTCGGGCAGATCGGGGGTCATGGACAGTGCCGCGCGCGGTCGGCGCAGGCTCACCGGTTCGCCCCACGCGACGTTGCGGCGGACGAGGTCAAAATCATCACAGTGCTCCTGCGGTCGGAAGAAGATCACTCCACTATCACGGAGAGTGACTGTTCGGTCAACCAGAATTCGATCAAACGATCACTTTGTGGTAGCTCCGCGGTCGCGACGTCCGTCGCGCGCTCAGTGCGTCGACGCGACCTCGGCAGCGCGGTCGGTGAACGCCTGCTTGGGCACGAAGGCGAGAAGCACCGCGGATGCCAGTGCCGTGGCGCCGCACACGATCCACACCGTCATGTAGCCCGCGAGAGATCCCGCGGTGCCCTCGGTCGCACCGGCTGCCCCGGCGACACCGCCAAGCAGTGCGATACCGAAGATGCACGACGCGATCGCGCCGCCGACGGTCTTCACCGAGTTCGTCAGGCCCGTGGCGACGCCGGTCTGGGTGGCCGGTGCCGCAGACGCCGCGGCGGCCGGCAACGCCGCCACCAGTGCGCCCGATCCAAGCCCCGCGAACACCATGTTCGTGACGACCTGCAGGTACGTGTCGTGGAACGGCAGGAAGAGCAGAAAGCCGATCCCGACCAGTAGCGAGGCGCCGATCAGGGTGATCCGCGGAGTGGTGACCCGGGCGATCAACGGGAACAGCAGCGCACCGGTGATCATCGCGATCAGGTAGATGCCGATGATCAGTGACGTCGCGAAACCCGTCGTGCCCAGGCCGTAGCCGTACACCGACGGATCGGTGCGGGCGAAGGTCGACAACGGCGCCTGTGCTCCGAGCACGCTCACGCCGAAGAGCCCGGCGGTGAGGAAGACCGGGCCGAGCGCGGGCGAGCGGAACATGCGCACGTCGATCAGCGGGTCGTCGTGCCGCAGTTCCCACAGCACGAACGGCACGATCAGCAACAGACCGAGCAGCACCACGCCCCACGACCAGAAGCTCGTCAGCCCGCCGGGCAGGCGCAGCAGGCTGAGTCCGCCGGTGAAGGCGATCAGGGCGAACGAGATCAGCACCAGGCCGGTGGTGTCGAGGCGGCCGCCGGTCATCTCCGGCGACTCCTTCACCCCGAACAGGATCACGAAGAAGCACACCACGACCAGCAGCGCGGGGATCAGCAGCACGACGGTCAGCGGCAGCGCATCGATCAGCGCCCCGCCGGCCAGCGCACCGATGATCGCGCCGGCTTCGAGCGCGGCCACGAGCAGGCCCGCGGCCCGGGCGGTGATGATCGAGCGCGAGGCCATCGACCGCGAGCGCGACCAGATCAGCGCGATCTCCAGCGGCAGCCACACCACGTAGAAGCCCATCAGGGCCCAGCCGATCAGGAACACCGTGAACGAGTCGGTGAACGGCAGCACGAGCGCGGCGGCCGCCGTCAGCGCGGTCGACACCAGCAGCATCCGCTTGTGCCCGATCATGTCGCCGAGCTTGGCGAAGGCCGGCACGACGAGCGCCGACAGCATCAGCTGAGCGCCCTCAAGCCAGTTGACATCGGCGTCATGGATGCCGAGATGCCGGGCGATGTCGGTGAGCATCGGCGTGTAATAGCCCTGCAGCACACCGCTGGTGAACTCGACGAAGGCGAGGAATCCGACGACGCTGGCGAGCGCGCCGAGGGTGACGGAGCGCGTCATCGCGCCCCCTTTCTGAAGACAGAACAGTCGGGTGGGATCACTGTAGCCGTTGCAGCAGCTCGCGATGGAATCGCTCGCCGCGTTCGAGCGCGGCGATCTCGACGTTCTCGTCGACGCCGTGGATCGCCGCGCGCTGCGCGTTCGACATCTCCAGCGGCGCGAACCGATACACGGCGGGCGTGAAGCGGTGAAAATGCCGCGAGTCGGTGGCCGCCATCATGACGTACGGCACGGCGGGGGCGTCGGGATGCGAGACGTCGAGCGCCTCGGCGATCAGCGCGAACTGTGCGTTGTCGGTGGCCGACTCGGGCGAGGGCTCGCTGCCCTCGAGTACCTCGATCGCCACGAGGGGGTCGCCGATGCGGTCGCGCACGCGCAGCACCGTGGCATCCACCGTCTCACCGAGGGCGATCCGCAGGTTGATCGTGGCGGATGCCTGCGACGGAAGCACATTGGCGGCGGTGCCGCCGGACTGCATCGTGGGCGCGACGGTGGTGCGCACCAGCGCCGCCGGCTCTCCACCGAGCGCCGCGAACAGGCGCGCGGTCAGCGGCGGCACCGCACCGAGCAGACGCAGCAGGTGGCGGGCCGGGCCCGGCGTCTGTGCGGCCAGCTGCGACAGCATCCGAGAGATCGCGCGCGGTGCGCGCGCGGGGAAGGTTCCCGGGCCGAGCCGGTCGACCGCGCGGGCGATCCGCCGCACGGCGGTGAGCGTCGGCGGCGCCGAGGCGTGCCCTCCGTCGCCGCGCGCAGTGAGGCGGATGCTGAGAACACCCTTCTCTCCCACGCCGACCATCGCCGAACGGCCGGGCACGAAGGGCAACGGCGCGTCGACCACGGCACCGCCCTCGTCGATGACGATCCACGGGGTGATGCCGCGCTGCTGGAATGCCGCGCTGATGGCCTGAGCGGCGACCCCGAACGTCTCCTCGTTGCCGCCGAACGACAGGTAGACATCGCGGGCGGGCACAAAACCGTCGGCCAGCAGGTTCTCGACGGCTTCAAGAATGACGATGAGCGGGCCCTTGTCGTCGAGCGTTCCGCGCCCGTACACGCGCCCGTCGGCGATGCGGCCCTCGAACGGCGGGTACGTCCAGGCATCCGACTCGTCGACGGGCACCACGTCGTAGTGCGCCATCAGCACCGCAGGCGCGGCGTCGGGCTGCGCCCCCTTCCAGTGGAACAGCAGCCCGTACTCGGTGTGCTTCTCGAGCGCGAGGTGCTCATGCACGAGCGGGTACTGCTCGGCGATGAGACGCTCGAATGCGGCGAACGGCTCATGCCCGCGCTGCGCGAGCTCGGCCGACACGGTCGGCAGCTGGATCATCTGCGACAGGCGCTCGGCGATGCCGGGGCGGACGGTGCTCATCCGCTCACCCTAGCCGCCCGCGGTGACGCAGTGCGGTCTCAGCGCAGCGCGTGCTCGGCCACGAAGGCGCGCAGCGCCTGCTCGTCGTCGGCCATCTCGGTGACATGCTGCGGGGCGGCCATCATCTGCTGCAGCTCGGGCGAGAGGTCGAGGGTGACGCCGATGGCCTCGGTGATCGTCTCGGCGAACTTCTCGGGCTTTGCCGTCTCGAGCACGAGCATCGGCACGTCCTGCTCGACGTGCTCGCGGGCCACCTTGACGCCGTCGGCGGTGTGCGGGTCGATGACCTCGCCGCACTCGTCGTACACGGCCCGGATGGTCGCCAGCCGGTCGGCGTGCGTGGAGGTTCCGCTGACGATGCCGAACTTGCTCTCGAAGCGGGGCTGCTCTGCCGAGAAGTCGAAGAAGCCCTCGCGGTCGAGCGCCTGCCACGCCTCGACGACACCCGAGGCGTCACGCCCGACGAGGTCGAAGATGAAGCGCTCGAGGTTGGAGGCCTTCGAGATGTCCATCGACGGGCTCGACGTGGCGTGCGTGTCGGCGGCCGAGCGGGGGCGGTACACGCCCGTGCGGAAGAACTCGTCGAGCACGTTGTTCTCGTTCGCGGCCAGCACCAGACGGCGCACCGGCAGTCCCATGCTCTTGGCGAAGAAGCCCGAGAGGATGTTGCCGAAGTTGCCCGACGGCACGGTGAACGACACCTCGAACCCGTTGCGGAACTCGGGCTCAACACCGTCGGTCACTCGCAGCCAGGCCCAGAAGTAGTACACGACCTGGGCGGCGATGCGGCCGAGGTTGATCGAGTTGACCGCGCCGAGGTTCTGGGCCCTCTTGAAGTCGATGTCGCCGGCGAGCTGCTTGACCAGGTTCTGGCAGTCGTCGAACACGCCGGCCACGGCGATGTTGTGCACGTTGGTGTCGTAGAGCGAGTACATCTGCGCGCGCTGGAAGGGGCTCATGCGCCCCTGCGGCGACAGCATGAACACCGACACACGCTCTTTGCCGCGCAGCGCGTGCTCCGCCGCCGAGCCCGTGTCGCCCGAGGTGGCGCCGACGATGTTCAGCACGCGGTCCTGCTTCTCGAGCACGTACTCGAGCACCTGTCCGAGAAACTGCATCGCCATGTCTTTGAAGGCCAGCGTCGGCCCCTCTGACAGTCCCACCAGCGTGATGCCGCCGCCGATCGACCGCAGCGGCACGACCTCGTCGGGGAAGTCCGCGTACGCCGCGGCCGTCATGCGGGCGAGGTCCTCACGCGGAATGTCGGTGGCGAACAGGCCGAGCACCTCGGTGGCAAGCTCGGGGTACGTCAAACCCCGCCACGAGGCGAGCGTCTCGGCATCCACCTGCGGCATCCGCTCGGGAACCGCGAGACCGCCGTCGGGCGCGAGCCCCTCGAGAAGCGTCTCGCTGAACGGCTGCGGCTGCATGCCGCCGCGGGTGGAGATGTACAACACGTGGCGCTCCTCGGGTCGACTGCTCGGGCTTACATTCTCGCAGGACGACGCCCGTGCGCAGTCCGGATGACGCCGCCCGCGCCCCACCCACCCCGTGAGAAACCATCTGCCGTGTGAGAAACCACGCCACACGTGGTTTCTCACACGAGAAGTGGTTTCTCAGCGGGCGACGGGCGCGGCGCGCGGGCGCGCGGGAGCGGGCGCGGGAGCGGGCGCGGGAGCGCGGCGGGCAGCCAGGGGTGTCACACTTCGGGGCGGCGATCCGACATACAGATGAGGGCGGCACACAGGCCGCCCCGACGACCTGAGAAAGGGCGATCATGACCAGGATCGACATGGCACGCACGAACAAGCTCGGCTACGCGGCCGTACTGGGAATGGAGGCGTACTCGAGCAAGGCGGTCGACAAGCGCCTGTACGAGCTGATCAAGCTGCGCGCGTCGATCCTGAACGGCTGCGGCTTCTGCGTCGACATGCACGCGACGGTCGGGGCGAAGCACGGCATCCCGCAGCGAACCTTGCACGCGGTCGGGGCCTGGCAGCACGCCCACAACCTGTTCGAGCCGCGCGAGCTGGCCGCCCTCGCCCTCACCGATGCGGTCACGCAGCTCGGCCCCGACACGGTCACCGACGAGATCTGGGATGCCGCGGCCGAGCACTTCAGCGAAAGCGAGCTCGGCGGCCTCGTGATGGCGATCTGCACGATCAACATCTGGAACCGCATCGCCATCGCCACGCAGATGCTGCCGCCGGTCGATGCGAAGCATCCGATCGTGTGAACGGCGGTAGCGTGGCGTGCATGAGCGCCGCCACCGCTGCCACCCGCGCCTGGGACGCCGAGCGCGGTCGCCTGATCGGGATCGCCTATCGGATGCTGGGAGACCTCGGCCATGCCGAGGACGTCGTCTCGGAGGTCGCGGTCGATGCGCTGACGGCCGAGCGGGCGGATGCCGGCGCCGTGCGCTCGTGGCCGGCATGGCTGACCACGACGTGCGTGCGCCGCTCGATCGACCGGGTGCGGATGCTGTCGGCCGTGCGCGAGGACTACGTGGGCCATTGGCTGCCTGAGCCGGTGACCACAGACCGGCTGCCCGAAGACGCCGTCGCCGACCGCGAGATGCTGTCGTTGGCGTTGCTGCATGTGGCCGAGCAGCTGACGCCCGAGGCGCGGGCTGCCGTCGTGCTTCATCGGGCGTACGCGATGACCGCCGTCGAGATCGGGGGCATTCTGCAGAAGTCCCCCGCCGCGGTGCGCCAGTTGATCTCACGCGGTGAGCGGCGGCTCGGTCTCGATGCGGATGCTCCCACGCCGAAGCCCGCCGATCCCGTCGCCCTGTCGGCACTGGTGGATGCTCTGCGCGGCGGCGATCTGTCGACGCTGTTCGATCTGCTCACCGACGATGCGATCCTGTGGTCGGACGGCGGTGGGGTCGTCGGTGCCGCACTCAACCCGATCTTCGGCGCCGAGAAGGTGCGCCGGTTCTACCTGGGCGTGCTGCAGAAGGCCGCGGCCTACGATGCGGCGACGCCGTTCACCCTCGATGTGATCGAGGTCAACGGCGAGCCGGCGTTGGCTCTGGCTCACTCGGGTCGGGTCGATGTGCTGACGCTGGAGTTCGACGGCGATGGCCGCGTCTGCGGCATCCGCCAGGTCTGCAACCCGCACAAGCTGCATCACGCCTTCGCGGCGGCCTAGTCGAGCAGGTGTCTCAAGTACCGTTTCGGGTCGTCGAGGAATGAGCACCAGTGCTGCACGATCTCGAGGTCTTCCCACGCGCAGCACCTGCGCGACCGCCGGGATGCCCAGCGGCCAGCGGCCGCTCGGTTCGGGCGGACCCGCGCTGATCGCGACGTCGCCTCAGACCAGTTCGGCGATGAGCTGCTCGATGCGGTGACGGATGTCGTCACGGATGGGGCGCACCGCGTCGAGGCCCTGCCCGGCGGGGTCGTCGAGCTTCCAGTCTTCGTAGCGCTTGCCGGGGAAGAACGGGCAGGCGTCGCCGCATCCCATGGTGATGACGACGTCCGAGGCCTGCACGGCCTCGGTGGTGAGCACCTTGGGCTGTTCGGCGGTGATGTCGATGCCGAGTTCGGCCATCGCCTGCACGGCGACCGGGTTGATCTGCTCGGCGGGCATGGATCCGGCCGAACGCACCTCGATGCGGTCGCCGGCGAGGTGGCGCAGAAAGCCGGCGGCCATCTGCGAGCGTCCGGCGTTGTGGACGCAGACGAAGAGGACGGAGGGCGTGGTCATCAGGACTCCTGTGCGTGGGTGAGGGTATCGACGAGGGTGCGGACGCGGGCGGCGATGTCGTCGCGGATCGCCGCGACGCCTTCATCGGATGCCAGCGCGGGATCGCCCACCGCCCAGTCTTCGTAGCGGATGCCGGGAATCACCGGGCACACGTCGCCGCAGCCCATGGTGATGACGACGTCGGCGGCCCGCACGGCGTCGTCGGTGAGGGGTTTCGGGAAGCGCGTGTCGGAAGCGTCTGGCTCGATCTCGGCGAGCAGCGAACGCACCTGGGGGTGGATGCTGTCGGCCGGGCGCGAGCCGGCGGAGCGTGCGATCACCTTTCCGTCGGCGATCTGGTTGACCAGTGCCGCGGCGAGCTGCGAGCGCCCGGCGTTGGCGACGCACACGAACAGCACCTGCGGCGGATCGACCGCGCGGTCGCGCATCAGGTCGGCGAGGCGCTGGCGGGCGAACCGCTCGGTGAGCGGGATCAGCGCCGAGGTCACGCGGGCGGTGCGGGCGAGGGCGGTGTACGACTCGCGCACGGTGCTGAAGACGACGTCCGCGGCGAGCGCGGGCGTCTCTGCGGCCAGTTGCTCGGCGAGGTGGGTGACGCGCGCATCGAAGTCGGGGCGCGGTGCGTCGTCGGCAGCAGGCGCGTCGGATGCCGGAGCAACCGCGGCGGGTGCGAACGAGTCGAGCAGCGCGGTGACGGCGGCACGCCGCCCGGGAGTGATGCGGTACCAGACCCAGGTGCCGCGGCGTTCCGAGCGGAGCACGTCGACGTCTTTGAGCACCTTGAGGTGGTGCGAGATCGTCGGCTGCGAGACATCGGCGAGCTCGGCCAGGTCGCAGACGCACGACTCTCCGCGCGGGTCGGCGGCGATGGCCGAGAGCATCCGCAGCCGCAGCGGGTCGGCCAGCGCCTTCAGGGTGGCGGCGACACCGGCGGCGGCGTCCTGCCCGATGGCGTGCGTCGCGACGGGGGTGCAGGCGTCAAGGTCCTTGGGGTAGATCTTCACGAGGGTGTCCTCTCGGTGTGCGTGCGCGTGTCCGTGGCAGCGGGAGTGGCGATGTCGGTGCGGGGGTCGGTGCCGAACCAATGGCGTGCCGCCCACAGTGAGACGTAGACGAGGCCGACGAGCACGGGAACCTCGATCAGCGGGCCGACCACTCCGGCGAGTGCCTGACCCGAGGCGGCTCCGAACGTGCCGATGGCGACGGCGATGGCGAGCTCAAAATTGTTGCCCGCGGCGGTGAACGCCAGGGTCGTCGAGCGGGCGTAGCCCAGGCCGATCGCCTTGCCGGTGAGCAACCCCACGAACCACATGATCCCGAAGTAGGCCAGCAGCGGAACGGCGATGCGGGCGACATCCCACGGCTGCGAGGTGATGCGCTCGCCCTGCAGGGCGAACAGCAGCACGATGGTGAACAGCAGGCCGTACAGGGCCCACGGGCCGACGCGCGGCAAGAAGCGCTGCTCGTACCAGTCGCGCCCGCGGCGGCGTTCGCCGATGTACCGCGAGGCGAAGCCGGCGACGAGGGGAACCCCCAAGAAGATCAGCACGTTGAGGGCGATCTGGCCGATCGAGACATCGAGCCCCTGGGTGTCGAGTCCCAGCCAGCCCGGGAGCACGGTGAGGTAGAACCAGCCGAGCAGAGCGAAGGCCACGACCTGGAATGCCGAGTTGATGGCCACGAGCACGGCCGCCGCTTCGCGGTCGCCGCAGGCGAGGTCGTTCCAGATGATGACCATGGCTATGCAGCGCGCCAGGCCCACGATGATCAGGCCGGTGCGGTACTCGGGCAGATCGGGCAGGAAGGTCCATGCCAGCACGAACATCAGTGCGGGGCCGATCAGCCAGTTCAGCACGAGCGAGGAGATCAGCAGACGCTTGTCACCCGTGACCGCGGCGACCCGGTCGTAGCGCACCTTGGCCAGCACGGGGTACATCATCACCAGCAGGCCGAGGGCGATCGGGATCGAGATGCCGCCGACCTCGAGGCGTGCGAGCAGGTCGGAGACGCCCGGGACGAGGCGGCCCAGCAGCAGCCCACCGATCATGGCGAGCGCGATCCACAGGGGCAGCCAGCGATCGAGCGTCGAGAGGCGGGACACCGCCCGGCCCGACGGGGTGACTACGGCTTGATTCGACATGTTTCTATATTGATGCATGTCGAATCAGGCCGCAAACTCAGGCGAGGATGTTCACCGAATGGTCACGTGGGCATAGCGACGCGCCCCGGCCGCATGGGCCGGGGCGCGTCTCGCGTCAGATCAACGCGTCAGTTCTGTTCGTCGGCGAGGGCCATCTTGCGGTAGCGACGGTTGCGCGATCCGAGCAGGATGGAGGCCACCGTCGCGGCCAGCACGGATGCCGCGAGGATCGCGACCTTCGCGTGGTCGTACGCCGGGCTGCCCGGTGCGAAGCTGAGCTCGGCCACCAGCAGCGAGACGGTGAAGCCGATACCGGCGAGCAGACCGACGCCGGTGATGTCGATCCAGCGCAGCGACGGATCGAGATCAATGCGGCGGATGCGAGTGATCGCCCACGTGGCGAGGGTGATGCCGATCGGCTTGCCGACGACGAGCGCGACGATGATGCCGATGACGATCGGGTCGGCGAACGCCGAGGCGATGCCCTCCGCACCGCCGAGTGCGACGCCCGCCGAGAAGAACGCGAAGATCGGCACGGCGAAACCGGTCGAGAGCGGACGGAAACGGTGCTCAAAGATCTCGGCCAGCCCGGGACCGGCGTCTGGTCCGCGCAGGCCGCGCTTGTGCAGCACCGGAATCGTGAAGCCCAGCAGCACACCCGCGATCGTGGCGTGGATGCCCGAGGCGTGGATGAACGCCCAGGCGATGACGCCGATCGGCAGCAGGATGAGCCATGCCGCCGACGGGCGCAGGTGGAAGAAGTCGCGGTAGCGCTGGGCGATCACGCCGTAGATCACGATCACGACGAGAGCGGCGACCAGCGGCAGCAGGTCGATCGTCTCGGTGTAGAAGATCGCGATGATGCCGATGGCGATCAGGTCGTCGACCACCGCGAGGGTCAGTAGAAACACACGCAGCGCGCTGGGCAGGTGCGAGCCGATCAGGGCGAGCACGGCGACGGCGAAGGCGATGTCAGTAGCGGTGGGAATGGCCCAGCCCCGTGCGGCATCCGGCGAGCTTGCGGCGATCGCCAGGTAGATGCCAGCGGGAACGATCACACCGCCGATGGCGGCGACGATCGGCACCACAGCGGTGCTGAACTGGCGCAGGTCACCCGAGACGAACTCGCGCTTGAGCTCGAGACCGACGAGGAAGAAGAAGATCGCCAGCAGTCCGTCGGCCGCCCACGCACCGAGGCTCAGCTTGAGGTGCCATGGCTCGTACCCGATCTCGAAGTCGCGCAGGCTGAAATAGGCATCAGACCACGGTGAGTTGGCGAGCACCAGGGCGATCGCGGCGAGGGCCACGAGCAGGATGCCGCCGACAGCTTCCTTGCGCAGGATCTCTCCGACGCGCAGGGACTCTGCGCGCGACGTGGTGGGGAAGATGTTGCGCACTCGCGCGAACCGGGAGGGCTTCTTGGCCATAGTGAAGACGTCCTTCGGGTGGGGGTAACGGACTTCGTCGACCAGACTTCCCGACACGCCGCGTTCTATCGTACGGGGTCGAGCGGCAGCATCCGACCTCGGCCGGCCATCCCACGGAGGCCGACCGAGGTGATCGTCAGGAGCTGCCGACGGTGGAGTCGAGCTTGGCCATCACCTGATTGATCGTGAACGACGCCGACTTCTGCCGCGGCGGGAACTCGACGAGCGTCTGCAGCATGTGCGCCACATAGGCCTGCGCGGGCACGAACAGGAAGACGTGATCGAGCACCCAGTCCCAGTAGGTGTTCGAGGTGATGTCGGCCCGTTCGTAAGGGTCGGTGCGCAGGTTGAACAGCTTCGGAAAGCGCAGTTCGATGTACGGTTCCTGCCAGATGCTCAACGTGCCGACGGCGCGCTGCTCGAGGAACACCAGCTTCCAGTTCTCGAAGCGCAGCGCCGTGAGGTCGCCGTCATCCGAGACGTAGAAGAAGTGCCGACGCGGGCTGTGGTCGGCGGCGCCGGTGATGTAGTCGAGCTGATTGAGCCCGTCGAGGTGCACTTTGAAGTCGGTGCCGTGCAGTTCGGTTCCGGCCTTGAGCCGGTCGGCGATGTCGTCGTCGCCGATGGCCGCGAGCAGGGTGACGAACCAGTCGTTGTGGCTCACGATCCCGTTCAACGTCGTGCCGGCCGGGATGTGTCCGGGCCAGCGCACCATGGCGGGCACCCGGTACGCGCCCTCCCAGTTGGAGTTCTTCTCATTGCGGAACGGTGTCATGCCAGCGTCCGGCCAACTGTTCATGTGCGGGCCGTTGTCGGTGGAGTACATCACGATGGTGTTCTCGGCGAGCCCGAGTTCATCGAGAAGGTCGAGCAGGCTGCCCACGAGGTCGTCGTGATCGAGCATGGTGTCGTGGTAGTTGGAGTGCCATCGCCCGGCGCGTCCCTTGCTCTCGGGTTTGGTGTGCGTGCGGAAGTGCATGTGCGTCGAGTTGAACCACACGAAGAACGGGTTGTCATCGTCGGCCTGCCGACGGATGAAGTCGGCGGCGGCGTCGCGGAACTCCTCATCGACCGTCTCCATGCGTTTCTTGGTCAGAGGTCCGGTGTCTTCGATGCGCTGGGTGCCGTCGGCGTTCGCCCAGGAGCGCAGCACGCCGCGCGGGCGGAACCGCTCGGTGAACCCCGGGAACTCCTCGTCGGTCGGATAGTCCGGGTGCTCGGGCTCCTCTTCGGCGTTGAGGTGGTACAGGTTGCCGAAGAACTCGTCGAAGCCGTGCGCGGTGGGCAGGTGCTCGTCGCGGTCGCCGAGGTGGTTCTTGCCGAACTGTCCGGTGGCGTAGCCGTGATGTTTGAAGGCGTCGGCGAGCGTCGGGTCCTCGGGCTGAAGGCCGAGCTTCGCCCCCGGCATCCCCACCTTGGTGAGCCCCGTGCGGTACGGGTTCTGGCCGGTGAGGAACGCGGCACGGCCCGCCGTGCAACTCTGCTCGCCGTAGTAGTCGGTGAACTTCACACCCTCGTCGGCGATGCGGTCGATGTTGGGCGTGCGATAACCCATCAAGCCATCCGAATAGGTGCTGAGGTTCGAGATCCCGATGTCATCACCCCAGATGATGAGAACGTTGGGTTTGTCGGCCATGGTCACTCCTCGCGTCGGTGCGTGCGGTGTCATAGGGTCCTTCGAGCGCAAGTAAAGCAGGGCGGCGCTCCGTTGACCAGACTGGTATCGGCGCAAGAGGCGAGCGGAGGCGGCGATGAGGGTTCGACAGATGACGTCGGTGTGGATACACCGCGGCGATGAGGTGCTGCTGCTGTTGCGTCGGGGCTCGCGCGTCATCCCCGACTCGTACGTCGGGATCGGCGGGCACCTCGACGACGGCGAGACCACCGACCCTGCACAGGGCGCTCTTCGAGAGCTTCGCGAAGAGGTCGGTCTCACCGAAGAAGACCTCGTGGATTTCGGTCTGCGGTGCGTCGCGGTGCGCGAGATGGGCGACGAGGTGCGCATCAACTACTACTTCGCCGGGCGGCTACGCGACGACCGCGAGGCACCGATCACCTGCACCGAGGGCGAGCTGCGCTGGTTCCCGCTCGACGCGGCGTTCGACGACCTGCCCATGCCGCCCACCGGCCGCGCCGCGCTGGTCGATTGGATCGACCACGGCCGCCCGACGGACGGCATCCGATTCGTCGCGGTCGACAAAGCGGATGCCGTCGTCGTGCAGCACGGCGGCGGTGCGGGTGACCTTCGGAGCGCCGTACAGGCGGCGGCGGACCGGGCTCGCGCGCTGAACGATGCTGTCGATCTCGCCGAGGCGGCGTTCGCCCGGCGACGGGCGCACGGCGCGACCGCCGACGAGATCGCGGTCGAGCTCGGTGTCACGCACGACGTAGCCACTCGGCTGGTCGCGGGGAATCTACCGCTGGGCGCGCTGATCCGTTCTGCCGAGTACAGTGCGGACGACGCGCACGCCGTTGCGCTACGCCGGGCGGCGTTCCGCGACGCCGTGGTTGACGAGAACGCCGCCGCGGGCGGGTGACCGTTCAGCCCATGGACTGACCGTGTGTGCTGTCAGTCGCCGCGGGTGGCCTCGGCCGCGCCGCGCCCGATGCGACGACGCCGCGACCGTGCCATCAGCGCCCCTGTCGACCAGACTGCCGCTCCGAACACCAGCAGGCCCGCACCGGCCACCCACATCCACTCCATGCGGGCCACGGTATGCCTCGTTGTCAACGACGGCAAACCCAGCGGCGTCCGCGGGCGGGTGATCGGTCAGCCCATGAGGCGAGAGCTGCCGCGACCCCGGCTCAGGGGATGAGGAGCGTGCGCAAGACGCCGCCCGCCGCGAGATCGTCCAGCGCCTCGGCTGCTTCCGAGAGAGGCCTGCGGCCCGAGATCAGCGGGTCGAGTTGGAGCTGGCCATCCATGTACCGGTCGACGAGCGCGGGAATGTCGACCGACGGGCGCACCGAGCCGTAGTTCGACCCGATGATGCGCTGATCTGCCTCGGCGAGCACGAGCGGTTCGAACGATGCGCGGGCGCCGGCGGGCGGCAGCCCGACGATCACCGCGGCGCCGCCCAGACCGAGCATGTGGATCGCCTGCTCGGTCGTGACCGTGCGACCGATCGCGTCGAAGGCGTAGTCCACGCCGTCGGGGATGAGCGCGAAGAGCTGCTGCACCGCGCCACCCTGCGAGGCATCGATGCGATCCGTCGCGCCGAACTGCATCGCCGCCTCGGTCTTCTCGGGTACGACATCGATCGCGACGATCCGCTCAGCGCCCGCGAGCTTGGCACCCTGCACCACGTTGAGGCCCACTCCCCCGCATCCGATGACCGCGACGGTCGATCCCGGCTCGACCCCCGCCGTGTTGGTGACCGCGCCCACACCGGTCGCGACCGCGCAGCCGACCACCGCGATGACGTCGAGCGGTGCGTCGTCGCGCACTTTGATGGCCCCGGATGCCGGAACGATCACCTCTTCTGCGAACGAAGAGACGCCGAGGTAGTGGTGCAGGGGCTCATCGTCACCATCGCTGTGGCGGATGCTGAGCCGCGACGTGCCGTCGAACAGCACGCCCTGGGGAGCGACAACCGTTGCAACCTTCTGGCAGCGCGCTTCGCGCCCTTGCAGGCAGTAGCGGCACTCGCCGCAGGGCGGCACCCAACACAGCACGACGTGATCGCCGACCGCGAGCGACGTGACTCCGTCACCGACCTCGACGACGACGCCGGATCCCTCATGACCCATCACCATCGGCGCGGGCGCCGGCCATTCTCCCCGGCGCACGTGCAGATCGGAATGGCAGACCCCGGCGGCCGCGATCTTGACCCGCACCTCACCGGCCTTCGGCGTTGCGAGCTCGACGTCGGTGAGGGATACGCGGTTGTCCGGGTCACGGAACACGACGGCCTTCATGGGCTTCTTCTCCTTCGAATGCGGTTCGGGATTCATGACGCGACCTTCGCGTTCTGCAGGGCCGAAGCGGAATCGGCCCGCGCATTGTGCGCGTGCACCGCCTTATAGCCGAAGTAGTAGACGAACCCCTGCGTACCCCACGTCGCCAGCGCAGCGGTGTAGAAGTACGTGCGGTAGGCGTCATCGAACGGCCACGGGAAGAAGTCGTAACTGGCCGCGATCACCATCGCCACCAGCGTGATCGCCGTGGTCGCCACGGCCCACCCCTTCGCGCCCGCACGCCAGACCCGCGTCGCGAAGAAGAACACGAAGACCGATGCGATCAGGTTCGTGACGACCAAGAACGTCGCCGGACCGCCCTCGTACATGCCCTCCTGATGGAGCGTCACCAGGTAGGCACCGCCCGCGATCGAGAGGGCGAAGGCGCCGATCTCGTGCCAGAGCGCCGGCTTGTAGCGCTGCGTCACCATCATCAGCCCGAGGATCAGGACGAGTGTGAATCCGAACGACCGGGAGAACGCGTCGAGAAAGTACGCGAGGGTGTACATGGGGTTCTTCGGGTCGCCGCCGAGCACCGACCAGAGCAGAAAGTTCATCGCCGAGGTTCCGACGATGATCCACTCGATGCCCAGAAGGTAGTTGCGATACCCGCGGATGAACTTCACCCCGAAGACGAGGCCGACGAAGGCCAACCACAGGGCTGCGATGATGAACAGCGTTTCGATCATTGGCCTGTTCCTTTCCGATGTGCCGAGGGAACCGCCTGGCGGACACGGTCAACGTGTTGCCCGATGTACCCGGTGATCGTCTCGACCAGGGACTCGGGCATGTGGTGCCCCATCCCGGGGATCACGATGTGCCGCGCCCCGCGGATCACCCTGACGGTGGCCGCGCCGCCGGTCTCGGCGACCAGCAGATCGCGGTCTCCGTTGATGACGAGCGTGGGTGCGGTGATGCCGCGCAGCTGCGCAGTGCGGTCACCCGATAGCTGAATGGCTTGGATCTGCCGCGCCCCTCCGGCCCCCAGGTCGCCCGCGGCCCGATCCCAGATGCGGGCGGCGATGGCGGCCTCAACCGCGTCGTCGATCGGAAAGTCCTTCCCGGCGATATGTCTCGTGAGCCGCAGGTGAGCGCGCACCGCATCCGTCCTGTTTCGCGGATCGGGCCCCATCAGCATCCGAAGGCTCGATCGCGCGGGCTGACCGACCCTGCGCGCCCCCGTCGTCGAGTAGATCGACGTCAGCGACGCCACACGATCTGGCAGCGTCGCCGCGATCGTCTGCGCGATCATGCCGCCCATCGACCTGCCGACGAGGTGCACGCGCTCGATGCCGAGATGATCCAGTACGCCCACCGCGTCCTGAGCCATGTCCGCCAGCGTGTAGCCGTCGGCTCGCGGACGCGCGAGCACTTGACGCCACACTCCGGGTGGCGGCGTTGTCGCGAAGGTGGACTGCCCGACGTCACGGTTGTCGATGGAGATCACTCGCAAGCCCTGCTCGACCAGTGCGGTCACGACCGATTCGGTCCACGACGTGAGGTCTTCGCCGAGTCCGGCGATGAGCATGATCGCCGGATCGTCTTTGTCACCCGCATCGCGGAAGCAGATCCGCGTTCCGGAGGGCGCCGTGGCGAACCGGTCGACGCTCGCCGCAGAGAGCTCACACATGAGCGACTCGTTCTTCGATGATCGGGCTGGGCCCGGTCCTGGTCCCGAACCTGAGGTGTTCGTCGACGACCGGACCGCGCAGCGCCTTGGCATCCTGCGGGTACGACATCATCGTGCGCCACGGCTTCGCCCTGCCCTGCCGTGGCAGCATCCTCTCGCCGCGCTTGGCGTACCCCGACTGGAGATCCATGAGCGGCTTGGTCTCCATGCCCGGGGTCGCCACGGGCACGACCGTGTCGAACCCGCGCGCGTCCATGTGCTTCACGAGATCGATGACGTAGCGGCAGAGCAAGCCCACCTTGAGAGTCCAGGAAGAGGTGGTGTAGCCGATCGCCATCGAGAAGTTCGGGATGCCACTGAGCAGCGTTCCGCGATACGCGACCGTGTCGACGACGTCGATCTGACGCCCGTCGACGACGATCGGCATGCCGTCGAAGAGCTGAAGGTTGAGGCCGGTCGCGGTCACGATGATGTCGGCCTCGAGCTCTTCGCCCGAGTTCAACACCACCCCGCGCTCGCTGAACCGGGCGATGCCACCCGTGACGATCGAGGCGTCACCCGCTTTGAGCGTCTGGAAGAAGTCGCCGTCGGGCGCTGCGCACAACCGCTGGTCCCAGGGGTCGTAGGGCGGGTTGAAGTGCGTGTCGACATCGAAGTCGTTGCCGAGGCTCTTGATGTTCTTGCGGCGTATCAGGGCGCGTCCGGCGCGGGGGAACCGACGGAGAGCCTCGATCATGAAGTGCTCTTGCCAGATGTTCTTGAACCTCGTCGCCGCATACCCGCGCTTCTCGCCGAGCACCTTCGTGAGGGCGAGCGCGAGGCGGTCGACACGCGGCAGCGGCATGACGTAGGTGGGGGTGCGCTGCAGCATCGTGACGTGCGCGGCGGCTCCGGACCCCTTCATCATGGCCGGCACCACAGTCACGGCGGTGGCGCCGCTGCCGATCACGATGACCTTCTTGCCGCTGTAGTCGAGGTCTTCCGGCCAGTGCTGCGGATGCACGATGGTGCCCTCGAAGTCGTCGCTCCCGGCGAAGGTCGGGGCGTACCCCTCGTCGTAGCGGTAGTAGCCGGTCGCGGCGAACACCCACCCCGCCCGGATCGTCTTCGTCACGGTCGCCCCGGTGGTGGCATCCGTCGTCGCGACGGTGAGTGTCCACCTCGCGTCCGCCGAGGACCACTCCGCGCTCCGCACGCGGTGCCCCGTTCGGATCAAAGGTGAGAGCGCGTTCTCGTCGACCGTCTCGTGAAGGTAGTCCAGGATCAACGGTGCGTCGGCGATCGCATTCTCGTGACGCCACGGCTTGAACTCGTAGCCGAAGGTGTGCAGATCCGAGTCCGAGCGGATGCCCGGGTAGCGGAACAGATCCCACGTTCCGCCGATGTTCTCCCGGCTCTCGAGTACGACCAGCGACTTTCCGGGGAGCTCTCGGCTGAAGTACGTCGCCGCGCCGATTCCCGATATCCCCGCCCCGATGACGACGATGTCGAACTCCTCGACCACGTCAGAACTCCTGTCGGTCATCCTTGACTCCTTGTACCTCGACGACTGCTTTCCAAAGTCTGATCGGCGACCTGTTCCGGTCGCCACGTCAGGACGCACCTGCTTCTGGCGATGCAGGTGCAACATGCACACGCCTTGGCCGAATGAATGCGAGGACCGGCGACAAACGCCGGGGTGCGAGGGCAGACTGCTGGGATGGAAGAGTTGTGGACCCTGCCCAGCCCCGCGGCAGCTGCGATGCTTCGTTCGATCTGCGAGCATCTCCTGGCCGACGCGGACAGCTTCGCGGATGCCTTCGCCGAATCGACCGCGATGGCCCAAGCGCACGGCAATGCGGCGCTGCTCGCGGATGCGTCGCTCCTGGCCGAGGATCGTGAACTCCTGCGCGCCGACACCGTGCACTGGCTCACGTCGAACATCCAGCATCCGGGGCGTCGTGTGGACCCCTATGTCGGGCCGAGGTCGGAGGCGTACATCGCGGATCTCGTCTCACGGGGCATCACCCCCGACTACGTCGCGGGGTGGCGGGCAGCGATGTCGATCGCATGGCGACGATGGCTGGAGGTCTGCGTGGCGCGCTGTTCCGATCCTGCTCTGCTCGTCGAGGTGCTGGACGTGTCGGCGCACTCGCTGATGCAGTACGCGCTCGACTCGGTGGCGGTGCTGCGCGAGGTCAACCTTGCGGCGTCGATGGGCAATGCAGACGCCCAGACGCTCGCCATGCTGCAGCTGATCGTCGGCGGTGCGCCGATGACGCAGAGCGTCGCTGAGGAACGACTGGGCTACCGACTAGGGCGCCGGCACGTCGCCGTCATCCTGTGGACGGATGCCCCGGATCACGACGGCGCCCTCGACAGGGCGGTGGCCGCGCTACGCACCGTCGCGCGCGCGGGCGCCATGCTCGTGGCACGTGCCAGCGTGGCCTCACGCTGGGTCTGGCTGTCCGGCCCCGACGCACCCGACCGGCACCAGATCGAGAAGGCGGCATCGGGGGCGGGAGTCGTCCGCGCTGCTCTCGGCAAACCGGGCGAAGGCCTCGAGGCGTTCCGTTCCAGCCATCAGGACGCTCTTGCCACCCACGTGATGCTCACACGACTCGAGTCGAATCGCCGATTCACCGTGTACAGCGACGTCGAGCTCATCGACAGCCTCACGAAGGATCGCGCCGGTGCCCAGCGGTTCGTGACCAAGGCCCTCGGCCCGCTGGCGACGGCGGACGCGACCCTGCGAGAAGCGATGCTCACCTACGTGCAGTGCGGCTTCAACACCACACGCGCCGCAGCGCAGCTGTACCTGCACAGGAACACCGTGGAGCGTCGGGTATCACGGGCCAACGAACTGTCGATCATCAAGGTCGAAGACAATCCGACCCACGTCGCCGCCGCGTTGCTGGTGTTGGATCTCGCCCCGGGCCTCGTTGATGCGGCACAGACACACCTCAGATTTCCGTGACCAAACCGTTGCACTCGTTACCTCGCCGTTATAGAGTGATCGCACGGTGAATGTTTGCTGTGGCATCCACCGCATGTGATTGCAGGACACTCTTGGTGCAAGGGACAAGGGCCGGCCGGACGCCTCTCCGGCCGGCCCTCATGCATCCGCCGGCCGCGCTTCGCGCCGCACTACGCTTGTCGACATGACAGACCGCGAACTGGCGCTCCGCGCGTGGGAAAGCCTGTTCCGCGCGCAACACGAGCTCTTCACCGCCATGAGCTCCGACTTCAACGACGCACCGATCACCCAGGCCGAGTACGACGTGCTGCTCACCGTCGTACGCGCGCCGCAGATGACCGTGCGCCTGCGCGACGTCACCACGAACATGCTGATCAGCCAGCCCAGCGTGTCACGCCTCGTCGACCGGATGGTCGACCGCGGCCTGGTCACGAAGAGCGCCGACCCCGACGACGGCCGCGGCTCAGTGCTCACCGCGACGGATGCCGGCGCGCGCGCGTTCCGGCAGGTCGCCACCACGCACGGGCGTTCGATCGCCGAGACGATGGCAGCGCTCGACGACGACGAACTGCGCAGCCTGCTGGAGCTCACATCGAAACTCCGCGATAGTCGAAGATAGTAGCGAATATGTGCACGTATGGTTCGAACGTTGGATGCCGGAATCTCGGCACACTTCCGAGAAGACTCGAACAAATGTTTGACTACACATCCGAATCGCCGTAGCCTGGTCTCATGACCAACCACCTGACCCCGCTGAGTGAGGCGATCGAACGCCTGCACGCAGCCTGGTCAGGTGCGCACGACGCGACCGACCTCACCCGCGCGCAGCTGATCGATGCGAACGACGCGCTCGGCGCTGTGCGCCGTCTCACCGATGCGCTGCAGACCGAGATCGCGGCGGGCATCGCGTCCGAATCTCGGACGAGCCTGGGGCCCGACTCGCTGGCGAAGCAGCAGGGATTCCGCAACGCGACGCAGATGATCGCCACCACGACGGGCATCTCGACGGCCGAGGCCTCTCGACAGGTCCGCGTCGGAGAAGCGACCGCGCCGCGCACAGACCTGGTGGGCGACCGACTCCCCGCCAAGTACCCTGCAGTGCAGTCCGCACTGTGGGCGGGCGCCCTGGGCGCCAGCACATCGGGTTTGATCATCGCGCTGCTCGACAAGGTCCGCTTCAAGGTCACGCCCGAGCACCTCGCCGCCGCTGAGGAACAGTTGGTCGAGAAGGCCTCCGGTCTTTCGGTAGACGACGTGCGCAAGCTGCTGGCCCGCGCCGAGGCCTGGCTCGATCCCGACGGTGTAGCCCCGCGCGAGGACGAGATCCGCGCGCAGCGTTCGGTGACCATGTTCGAACGCGACGGCGCATTCCATCTCAACGGTGTCTTCGATCTCGAGGCGGCGGCTCCCCTGCGCGCCGCGATCAACGGATACGTCTCCGCGCAGTTCGCCGCCCGCAAAGACGCCATCGATCCCGACGCCCCCGACGCCGATCACCGCACCGTCCCGCAGTTGCAGGCCGACGCACTCACCACGCTCTGCGCGCACGTCATCGGGTGCGACAACGACGCCCCGGCCCTGGCCGGCGCAACGGTGATCGTGCGCGTCGACCTCAGCGATCTGACCGACGGCACCGGCTACGGCACCCTCGACGGCTCAGACACCGCCGTCAGCATCGGCGCCGTGCGCCGCATGGCAGCATCCGGCGGTGTCATCCCCTGCGTGCTCGGATCCGACAGCGAACCGCTCGACTGGGGACTCAAACGTCGCTTCTTCACCTCCGCACAGCGTCTGGCACTGGCAGAACGCGACGGCGGATGCGCGATGTGCGGCTTGCCGCCCGAAATGACACGCGCCCACCACATCACATGGTGGCAACGAGATGCCGGACCGACCGATCTCGACAACGGCGTCCTGCTCTGCGAGACCTGTCATCACCGCATCCACGACAACGGGTGGGACATCCGCATCGACGGCACCGGCGCATCGGCCGCAGTGTGGCTCATCCCACCGCCCAGCGTGGACCCGTCGCGAACACCCCGGCGGGGCGGTCTGGCGCGCTACAGCCTCGCGGCGTAGCTCGCGCCAGGGAACGCGCGGCAGTGCGACGGAGTGCGCACCAGTTACGCGTGACAACTTTTGGGGGTCGAGTACTGCGCCCGGCTCTGGCAAGGTGTGTGGGGGTTGCCTTCGAGGGGAACGCAACCATTAGGGAGAAACCATGGAGATCGCCGGAATCGTCGGCATCCTATTGATCATCGGCATCGCCGTCGTCGCCGCCATCGTCGTCCTACTGATCATGCTGCTGTTCGCACGCAGCTGGATCAAGGTGGCGCGGGCCGACGAGGCGCTCGTCATCTCGGGTCGCAAACAGAAGGTGCAGCGCGCCCTCATCAACCCGGACGGCTCGACCAGTTCAGAACTCGCCGAATCGCCGGTCACCGTGATCGTCAACGGCAAGTCGCTGGTCAACCCGATCACGCAGCGCCACGAGATCATCTCGCTGCGCTCACGCCAGGTGTCACTCAACGCCGAGGCGCAGTCGCTCGACAGCGTCACGCTCAACGTCGACGGCGTCGCCATCGTCAAGATCGGCTCCGACCCGCTGTACGTGCGCCGCGCCGCCGAGCGCTTCGCATCGCAGGACAAAGCGATCGAGCAGTTCACCACCGAACAGCTCGAAGGTGCCCTGCGCGGCATCGTCGCCACCCTGTCGGTCGTCGAGCTCATGCGCGAGCGCAAGAAGTTCTCCGACCAGATCGCCTCCGACGTCTCGCACGAGCTCGCCGAGCAGGGACTCATCCTCGACTCGTTCCAGATCAAGGGCATCACCGACGCCGTCGGCTACATCCAGTCACTCGGTGCCCCCGAGATCCAGGCCAAGCGTCAGGCCGCCGAGATCTCGCAGACCAACGCCGACCGCGCGATCAACCAGAAGCACATCGCCAACGAAGAGGCGAACCTGATCGAGCAGACCGCGCTCGACACCAACACGGCAAACGCCAACGCCGGCATCGGCCGCGCCCGCGCCGAAGCCGAGCAGGCCGAGCACCTCGCCCGCGCCCAGGCCGAGCAGGCCGTCCTGCAGCAGCAGGCCGAGAACCGACAGGCCCAGCTCGACGCCGACGTCAAGCGCGTCGCCGACGCGCAGCGCTACGAGGCCGAGACCCGCGCGCAGGCCGACCTGTTCACCCGTGAGAAGTCTGCCGAGGCCGCCGCGATCGAACAGATCAAGCAGGCCGAGGCCCGCACCCGCATCGCCGAGCAGCAGGCAGAAGCCGACCGCGCCCGCGCGGCCGGTGAAGCCGCCGCTGCCGAAGCGAAGGCCGCCGGTGACGCCAACGCGCTGCGCGCACAGGCGGAAGCCGAAGCCGAGGCCCGCCGCCTGCGCTCCCACGCCGAAGCAGAAGCCATCCGTGCCGAGGGTGAGGCCCGCGCGGCCGCCGTCGAGGCAGAGGCGAACGCGATCGCCTCCAACCAGGAGGCCTTCCTGTCGCAGCGCGTGCTCGACGTGCTCCCGGCCATCATGTCGGAGTTCGCCAAGGGCTACTCCGCGATCGGCAACGTGTCGATCATCGGCGGCAGCGGCGACGACGGGGCATCCGACGTCATCGGCGGCGACAACGCCAAGGCGATGCGCGCCGTGTTCGACAGCGTCAACGCCGCCACCGGTCTCGACCTGGCCGCCATCATCCAGGGCCAGGCCGTCGGCCGCGGCATCGGCTCGGGCATGGCGCAGCCTGCCCCGACCGACCCCGCCGGGCAGCCCGCGAAGCAGCCGGCAAAGCAGCGCACCGCAGCATCCGCCACGACCAACGCCACGGCGGATAACGCAGAGCACACCGACGCCGACTGACGCGTCCACACACACAGAACCGGCGGAGGGGCACAGCCCCCTCCGCCGGTTCCTGCTTCGTCAGCCGAGTGAAGCCGCTCAGCCGCGCGAAGCCCCTCAGCCGATGGCGAGCGCGATCTCGTTGGGGGTGTGCCCCAACGTGACCGTAGCGATCACGTCACCAGAGGTGAGGTCGACTGCGTGCACCGCATCAGCGGCCGGCTCGGTGACGTACGCGATGTCACCGTGCACCTTGATCGCCGGGTGGGCCTCCTGCCACTGCGCGGGGCTCTCCCACGGCGCGACCACGGGGTACGCGGCAGTCAGCTCACCCGACTCCGGGTCGAGCACGTGGATCTGCCCATCGGCAGAGAGGATGTAGGCAAGGTCACCCGGACCACGCGCGATATCGCGGAACGTGTACCGCACCTCGTCGGGCAGCTCGACAACGTCAAGCGTGCGCGCGGCGGTGTCGATCAGCGTCACCGCATCGAGCAGGTAACCCTCGGCATCCGGATCATTCTTGTAGTCTCCGACGGCGATCGGGCTGGTCTCTGAGACGAACATGTTTCCCACGCGTCCGAACTCATCAGGAGAGTCGAGCTTCACGAACTCCTCATCGACGAACAACAGCGCGCCGCTCTCGCACCCGAACACGACGGCTTCGTCCTGTGCCGTGCCCTCACCGTGGATGCCCGGGCACTGGTCGCTCGTCGCCTCGTCGTGCCAGTGGTCATCGTGCGGATGCAGCGCGACCGCTCCGCTGCGCGACGTCTCATCGCCGACCGTGGTCAGCAGCAGGCCGTCTTCGAGCACGATCGAGACGCCGTGGTGCGCGTCATCGGCGACGTACGTCGAGGTTTCGGGCTGCACGTCGTAGCCGTCCGCGAACGCATCCGTGTCGAGGATCGTCGTCGTGCCGGTGCCGTCGTCGTACAGCGCCGTGCGCCCCTCGTGCGGCACCACGTGTCCGGGCGCGGTCGCCGGGAAGACGAAGTCGGTCAGCTGGGGGGTCGCCGTGTCGAGCAGCTGGAACCCCTCCGATGTGGTGACGGCGACGGTGCGGCCGTCGCCGAACGGGTTCAGCCGGATGAACTCCTCGGTCTCGAACTCCTCGATCACCTCGAGCGTCTCGGCGTCGAGCACGGCGACGCCGCCCTCGAACGCCACCGCCACCCGACCGTCGGAGTGCTCGTGTCCGGCGGAGTCGGATGCCGGTGCCGCCGCGTCACCGGCATCCGCGGGGCTCGCGCAGGCGGCGACGAGCAGCGAGACGCCGGCGAGCGCCGCGACGGCCGCTCCCGTTCTGGTGTACTTCTTCATGTGTTCCTCTCGGTGCATGCCCCGGGACGGGGCGGGACAGGGGCGGGCGTCAGCCCAGCCCGTGGGCGATGCGCGTGGTGTTGGCGCGCATCATGGTCAGATAGGTGCCGGCCTCGCCGTCGGGCTCGGTCAGCGACTCGGTGAACAGTTCGACGACCGCCACCTCGACGCCCGCCTCGGCCGCGAGCACCTGAACGAGGCGGTCGGGTTGCGAGGACTCGGCGAAGATCGTGGGAACGCCCGCTTCGTCGATGGCGGATGCCAGTTCGCGCAGGTCTGCGGCGCTGGGCGCGGCGAGCGTGCTGCCGCCGGGGATCACCGCACCGACGACGCGGAAGTCGAAGCGCTCGGCAAGGTATCCGAAGACGTGATGGTTGGTGACCAGCGCGCGTCGCTCGACGGGGATCGCCGTGAACGCTTCGGTCATCTCGGCATCGAGAGCTTCCAGCTCGTCGCGGTACGCCTCGCCGTTGGCGGTGATCTGCGACGCATCGACGCCGTCGATGCCGATCAGCGCCACCTCGATGGCATCGACGACGTCGAGCATGCGCGCGGGGTCTGTCCAGAAGTGCGGGTCGGGCGCGCCTCCGGCATCCGTGTCGGTGTAGTCGAGCACCGAGATGTGCTCCCCCGCGACGACCTGGGTCACGCCGCTCTCGGCGACGCGGTCGAGGTGTTGCTGCAGGCCTTCTTCGAGGCCGAGCCCGTTGGAGATCACCAGGTCGGCGGCGTCGAGCTGCGCGCCCTGCTGCACCGAGATCTCGAAGGAGTGCGGGTCGGCGTTCGGCCTCATCAGCGTCGTCACCTGCGCTTCGTCACCGACGAGGTTCTCGACGACATCGCCGAGGATATTCGTGGTGACGATGACCTGCGGGCGGTCGGACCCGGCCGTGGCGGGAGCGCATCCGACCAGACCACCGCCGACAAGAGCAACCAGAGCAACCGCGGCGACCAGTGCGGGCCGTCGCATCCGCTTCATCGCCCCACCTCCGCCATCAGCCAGGGGTGAGTCGGCGTCGACAGCACGCGCGCAACGCGCCCCGCGTCGGCGAAGTCGATCTCGATCACGACACCCTCTTCGGGATCGTTGAGGTAAGCCCGCCGCGCGTCGACCGTCAACGAGCCGACCGCGCCGGTCACCACCGGATCGGTCACGACGACGCCTTCCGCGCTGTGTACGTGCACCCGACCGTCCCGATCGACGCCGACGACGTGTTCGGCCTCGTCGTCGACGGCGCTGACGTGCACGAGCGCGGCGTCGGTGGCAACGAACTCCCAGGCGCGTTCGCGCGCATCGAGCAGCCAGAAGCCGTCGTCTCCGGCCGCGCCCGCGACGGCGGTGCGCCCCTTGCGTCCGTCGAGAGTCGTCGCCCGCTCGGCGGTCACGTCGCCCGGGTACGGAATGCGCTCGAACGATGCCTGCGCGTCGTCGACGGTGGCCAGCACGGCACCGTCGGCGCAGCCGACGACCAGGCCGACGGTCGTGGTGACCGCGCCCGACGCGGCGACGCACGGCTCCGACGAGCCGGCCGTCGCGCCGGATGCGTCGAGGATGTCGATGCGGTCGTCGGCCGCCACCGCGGCGCCCGACCCGAGGGGCGCGACCACCCCGTCGTTCGCACCGGTGTCGATGCGGAAGAGTTCGACGATCTCGCCGTCGGCCAGCGCCTCGTTATCGAGCAGCACGGCCTCGCCGGATCCGGCGAAGAACACCCCCGTCGTGCCCGCGGTCGACAGCGGGCCCGTGCTGACGGTCGCCGGCCCCTCTCCCGGCACGTCGCCGATGATGCGCGGTTCAGCCAGGTAGAAGTGGAAGTGATCTCCGTGATGCCAGCTCCATCGCCCGCTGTCGATGATCTGCAGTCCATCGCCGGTGCTGACGAAGCCGTAGCGCCCGTCGCTGGCCAGCGCGGTCGGCGCCGCACCGCCCGCCAGCGGGATGCGCCCCAGGTCGACGCTCTCGTCAGAGGCGAGATCAAGCATCCCCACACCGCCGTCCCGGTCGACCGACAGCAGCGCCAGCGGCGCCTCGGCGACCTCGGCGGCGCCGGCGATCTCACCGTGTCCGGCCGAGTTCCCGGCATCCGGAGCGGTCGTGTCGGAGGCGGCGCCGGTCGTCGGCGACGCGCACGCGGTCACGATCGTGACAGCGAGCAGCGCCGGCAGGGCGGCGACGGGTCTGCGGATCTTCATGCGGTCCTTTGCGGAGTCGGGAGGGCGTGACGAGTCGAGACGGTGTGACGGTTCGGGAGGGCGTGACGGGTAGGACGGCTCACGAGCGATCGGATGCCCGATGACAGTGCCGCGAGCACGATCGCCGCTCCCGCGATCGAGGCGCCCGCGGATGTACCGAAGTACCAGGACGCGAGTAGCCCGAGCACCACGGCGACGGTGCCCGCAACGGCGGCGAGCGCCATGGTGGCGGGGATGCGGGTCGTCCACGCGCGCGCGGCGACAGCGGGTGCGAGCAGCAGCGCGACGACGAGCAGCGTGCCGACGGCCTGGTACGAGGCGACGACGGCGAGCGTGATCAGTCCGACCAGGGCGACGTGGGCGAACTGCGGCCGCAACCCCAGGCTGGCGGCGATGCGCGGATCGAAGGCCGTCGCGACGAAGGAACGGTGCAGCACGACAGCGACCGTGACGGTGATGACCAGGGCGATCGCGAGTCCGGTGATGTCGGCGGTGCCGATCGCCAGGATGTCGCCGAACAGCAACGCGGTGGCGTCGGTGGCGAAGCTGCGCGAGTGCGACACGATGATGACGCCGAGCGACAGCATGGCCACGAACAGCAGTCCGATGCTGGTGTCGTACGACAGGCGCCCGCGGCGCTGCAGCAGACCGATCGCGGCGCTCATCGCGACGGCGCTGACCGCTGCACCCAGCAGGACGGGCAGACCGAGCACGGTCGCCAGCGCCACTCCGGGCAGCATGCCGTGGCCGATCGCCTCGCCGAGAAACGCCATGCCCCGAATGACCACCCAGGTGCCGACCACGCCGCAGATCACGGCCACAAGGGCCCCGCCGATGAGGGCGCGCACCAGAAAGGCAGAGCTGAGCGGGTCGGTGAGGATGAGCACGCGTCACACCGTACATGAGAATGAGAATGATTATCAATTGCTACAGTGAGCGTCATGGCCCCGACCGACACCGCCCTCGCCGCGCACTCGATCTGCTTCGCCTACGACCGCGAAGACGTGCTGCACGACGTCTCGGTGCAGCTCTTCCACGGTGAGGTGGTGGCGATCGCCGGAGCCAACGGGGCCGGCAAATCGACGCTGCTCGAGATCCTCGCCGGCACGCGCACGCCGAGCAGCGGACGGGTGATCCGCCACGGCGATCTCGCCCTCGCCGTGCAGCGCCCCACAGCGCCCCCGTCGCTCCCTCTCACCGCCGCCGATACCGTGGCCATCGGCACCTGGAAGCGCGGTACACGCATGAGCGCGTCCACCCGGCGCGCGGCGATTTCCGACGCCCTCGGCCGCGTCGGCATGGCCGACCATGCCTCGCGCCCGCTCACCGCGCTGTCGGGCGGGCAGCGCCAACGCGTGTTCCTCGCCCAGGGCATCGTGCGCCGCCCTGACATCCTGCTGCTCGACGAGCCCGCCGCGGGCCTCGACCGCGAGAGCATCGACCGCACGCAGCAGATCCTCGCCGAAGAGGCCGCCCGCGGCGCAGCCGTCGCCTGCGTGACCCACCACGACGCGGCCATCGCCTCCGCCGATCGGGTGATCCTGCTCGATCGCGGCACACTCGTGCCCGAACAGGCCACACTTGATGGGTGGTGAACGCGACATTCGACCTGGCCCGCATCGGCGACGGCCTCTCCTTCGCCGCCGCACTCGCTGACGTCGAAGCCGCGCTGGCGCGCTCCACGGCGGTGGTCATCACCGCCCCGCCCGGCACGGGCAAGACGACGCTGGTGCCTCCGCTGCTGGCATCCCGCTCCCCCGGCCGCATCATCGTCACGCAGCCGCGCCGCGTGGCCGCCCGCGCTGCGGCGCGGCGCCTCGCCCGCCTCGACGGGTCGCCGCTCGGCGAGCGCGTGGGGTTCACCGTCCGCGGCGAGCGCGCGGTCGGCCCGTCCACGCGCATCGAGTTCGTCACCGCCGGAGTGCTGCTGCGGCGGATGCTGGATGACCCGGGCCTCGACGGCGTCGATGCGGTCGTGCTCGACGAGGTGCACGAGCGGGCTCTGGAGACTGATCTGCTCGTCGGCCTGTTGGGTGAGGTTCGCGAGCTGCGCGACGACCTCGTCGTGATCGCCATGTCGGCGACGCTCGATGCCGATCGGCTCGCCACCGTGCTGGGTACCGATCAGGCACCGGCGCCCGTGGTGGAGCACACGGTGCCGGCCAACCCGTTGACCGAGCGCTGGGCGCCGAGTCCGTCACCGCGGCTCGATGAGCGCGGTGTCACCCGGGCGTTCCTCGACCATGTCGCCGGCACGGCGGCATCCGCGGTGCGAGAGCTGGACGATCCTGCCGCGGATGCCCTCGTCTTTCTGCCCGGCGCGTGGGAGGTCGGCGAGGTTGCGCGCTGCCTGCGACACGATGCTCCCCACATCGACGTGCGCGAGTTGCACGGGCAGATCCGTGCCGCCGAGCAGGACGCCGTGATCCGCGGACGCGCGGCGCACGAACCCCGGCGACTCATCGTGACGACATCGCTGGCCGAATCCTCGCTCACGGTTCCCGGCGTGCGGCTCGTGATCGACAGCGGACTGGCCCGGCGCCCACAGCGCGATGCGGCACGCGGCATGACCGGCCTCGTGACGACGGCCGCGTCGCGCGCGGCGTCCGTGCAGCGTGCCGGCCGTGCGACCCGTCAGGGCGCGGGCACCGTCATCCGCTGCGTCGACGAGCGCACCTATGCTGCAGCGCCGCTGCGCGACGCCCCCGAGATCGCCGCGACCGACCTCGCCGATGCTGCCCTGCTGCTCGCCTGCTGGGGCTCGCCCGGCGGGGCCGGTCTGCGCCTGATCGATCCGCTGCCGGCCGATAGTCTGCGCGACGCGACGACCGTGCTGCACGGCCTCGGCGCGATCGACGAGGACGGCCGGGTCACCGAGACCGGACGCGCTCTCGCGCGCGTGCCCGCCGACCCGCGCCTGGCCAGGGCTCTGCATGAGGGCAGCGCCCTGACGGGCGCGCGGCTGGCGGCCGAAGTAGTCGCGCTGCTCGGGGGAGACACTCGAATGCCCGATGCCGACATCGCCGCCGCGATCGTCGGCCTGCGCCGCGGCGGCCCCGATGCCCGGCGCTGGTCGCAGGAAGTGGAGCGGATGCTGCGCCACGCCCCGCACACCGAGCACACCGGCCGCACCGACGACATCGGGCTGGTCGTCGCGCTCGCCTTTCCCGATCGCATCGCCCGACGGGTGGACCGATCGGCCGACGGTGCGACGTTCCTGCTGGCGTCGGGCACGCGGGCCGGGGTGCGGGGGTCGCTGGCGCACGCCGAGTGGCTCGCGGTCGCCGAAGTGACCCGCGCTACGGGCCGCACCGCCGCGGGGTCGGGCGCCGTCATCCGTACCGCCGCGGTGCTCACCGAGCAGCAGGTGGAGCGGGCCGCCGATCACCTGCTGACCGACCGCGTCGAGGCGCAGTTCGTCGAGGGGCGTCTGACGGCGCGGCGCGAACGGCGCGTCGGCGCCATCGTGCGCGCGTCGGTGCCGGTGCGTCCGTCTCTGGTCGAGGCGCGCGAGGCCATCGCGCGGGCGCTGAAAGCACAGGGACTGGGGCTGTTCCGTTGGTCGGAGGCGGCCGACGGCCTGCGCCGTCGCCTCGCGCTGCTGCACCGCACGCTGGGCGCGCCCTGGCCCGCCATGACCGACGACGCCCTCGTCGCGGGCCTCGACGACTGGCTCGGGCCCGAGCTCGATGCTCTCGCCACCGGCACTCCCGCCGGCCGGATCGATCTCGCACCGGCCGTGCGCCGTCTACTGCCGTGGCCGGCCGCCACCGCCTTCGACGACCTCGTGCCCGAACGCCTGACGGTGCCCAGCGGGTCGCGCATCCGCATCGATTACCCGGCCGTCGACGACATCGACGCTCCTCCCGTGGTGGCGGTGAAGCTGCAGGAATGCTTCGGCTGGGCCGAGACCCCGCGCCTGATCGACGGCCGCGTGCCGGTACTGTTTCACTTGCTGTCACCGGCCGGACGGCCGCTCGCCGTCACCGCCGACCTGGCGTCGTTCTGGTCGGGCCCCTACACGCAGGTGCGCGCCGAGATGCGCGGGCGGTATCCGAAGCATCCGTGGCCCGAGGACCCCTGGGCCGCGACCGCCACCCGGCACACGAAAGCGCGCGCCGCGCGCGAACAGAACTAAGAGCCAACAGAACCAAGGAAGCAGGACAACGATGACGTCGCGCTCCACGCAGACGAGAACCCGCCACTGGTGGGCGCTCGACCCCGCCGGATCCCTCGTGGGGCTCGCGTTCGCCGTACTGTCGATCACCCCGTCGCTGCTGCCGCGCCCCGCCGTGCTGCAGGGCGCGCTGGCCGGCATCTCGTTCGCCGTTGGCTACCTGCTCGGGGCCGTGGTCTGGGCGCTCGTGCGCCGGTTGCTGTGGCGCGGCGGCACGGTGCCGCCGTTCCGTCCGGTGTGGTGGTTCGTGTACGCCGCGATCTGGGTCGCCGCGATCCTCGGCCTCTCGGGCCTTGCCCTCGACTGGCAGAACGACGTACGCGGCCTGGTCGCGATGCCACCACTCGACGGGGTCAACATCACCGGATTCCTGCTCTCGTTCCTACTGCTGGCGGTGCTGCTGCTCGCCGCGGGCAAGGCGACCGCGAGCATGTTCGGTCACCTGCGGCGGCGCATCGGTGCCGTGCTCGCCGCCGCCGCGTCTGCGATCGTCGTCGTCGCTGTGGTCGGCGGTCTCGTCTTCGCCGCAGTGGTGGGCGTCGATCGCATCTACCTCGCACGAAACGCCCTGCCCGATGCCGAGGTCGCCGAGCCCACCTCCGACTTCCACTCGGCAGGCGAGGCCTCGCCGATCGCGTGGGAGTCGCTCGGCCGGCACGGCGCGAACTTCGTCGGCGGCGGTCCGACCGCCGCCGAGATCACCCAGCTCACCGGAGCACCCGCTCTCGAGCCCATCCGCGTCTATGCGGGGCTCGAGTCCGCGCCGTCCATCGAGGAGCGCGCCGACCTGGTCGTCGCCGAGCTCGAACGCACGGGTGCCTTCGAGCGGTCGGTGCTCGTGGTCGCGACGGCCACCGGTTCGGGTTGGCTGGAACCGCAGACCGTCGACGCGCTGGAGTACCTGCACGGCGGCGACACCGCGATCGCGGCCATGCAGTACGCCTACACTCCCAGCTGGGTCTCGTTCGTCTTCGACCCGGATGCCCCCGTCGGGGCCGCCCGGGCGCTGTTCGAGGCCGTCGAGCAGCGGTGGCTGCAGCTGCCGGCCGATGAGCGCCCGCTGCTGGTCTCGTACGGCCTGAGCCTCGGCGCGCACGGCAGCCAGGCGGTCTTCGCCGACCTCGACGACGTGCGCGCGCGCACCGACGCCGCGATGTTCGTCGGCAGCCCGAATGGCTCATCGCTGTGGCGTTCGCTGCAGGCCGCGCGCGATGCCGACAGCCCGACCTGGCAGCCGGTGCTCGATGCCGGCCGTGAGGTGCGCTGGATGTCGCGTGCCGGCGACGAGGATCTGCTGACGGGCCCGTGGGAGCAGCCTCGGGTGCTCTACCTGCAGCATGCGAACGATCCGGTGACCTGGCTCTCGCCCGAGCTGCTGTTCCGTTCACCGGAATGGCTCGAGTCCGCTCAGCGCAGCTCGGATGTGAGCGCATCGATGCGGTGGATCCCGGTCGTGACCGGCCTGCAGGTGACCGTGGACATGCTGGGCGGCGAGGCCGTACCGGCCCAGCACGGCCACAACTACGGCGATGTGGTCGTCACAGGATGGCGTCAGGTCACCGGCGATGCCACGCTGTCGCCCGAGGCGATCGAGCGCATCCAGGCAGAGATCGAGACATACGCGCCGATCTCGTCGTACACCGAATAGCGGTCGTCAGTCGGTGCGCCGCCGCAGCGTGAACGGCGCGAGAACGAGGAACGCGACGGTGAACGCGACGACGATCAGCAACGGCCCGCCCACGTCCCATCCCTCATCACCGCGGGTGACCGCGCCCATCGCGTCGATCGCGTGGCTCAGGGGCAGCCAGTCCGAGATCGCATACAGCACGTCGGGCATCTCATCGCGCGGCATGAACAGCCCGCCGAGGATGATCTGCGGAAACACCAGAAGCGGCATGAACTGCACCGCCTGGAACTCGGTCTGCGCGAACGCACTGGCCAGCAGCCCCAACGAGGTGCCGAGAACCGCGTCGACCACCGCGACGGCGCCGAGCTGCCACAGCGGACCATTCACCTCGAGACCGCACACGTAGACGGCGAACAGCACCGTGATCGTCGCCTGCAGCACCGCCATCAACCCGAACGCCAGCGCGTATCCGATGATGAAGTCGCCCTTGCCCAGCGGCGTCGTCATAAGCCGTTCAAGCGTGCCCGACCGCCGCTCGCGCAGCGTCGTCACCGAGGTGACGAGGAACATCACGGTGAACGGGAACAGCGCCAGGATCGCCCCGCCGAAGACATCGAAGACGCCGGTCTGATCGACGAAGAGCCAGGCGAAAAGGCCCACCAGCAGGCTCGGCGCGACGAGCATGAGAGCGATGGATCGCGGGTCGTGCCGCAGTTGGTTCAGGACCCGACCGGTGGTGGCGAGGGTGCGACGCGGGTTCATGCGTCCTCCTCACCCTGTTGACGCAGGCGCCGTTCGCGACGCGTCTCGGGATGCCCGTCGTCAGCCTGCCGCGCCGCGGCGAGGTCGCGTTCGATGATCGCCAGGAACGCAGCCTCGGGATCGGACTCGCCGGTCACGTCGCGCAGCTGCTGGGGCGTCGTATCGGCGATGATGCGCCCCTCTCGCATCAGCAGCAGACGATCGCAGCGCAACGCCTCATCCATCACGTGGCTCGAGACGAGCATGGTCGTGCCACCCGACGCAATCCGGCGGAACAGCTCCCAGAGCTCGACCCGAAGCACCGGGTCGAGTCCGACGGTCGGCTCGTCGAGTACGACGAGTTCGGGGGACCCCAGCAGCGCGATCCCCAACGAGACCCGGTTCACCTGTCCGCCGCTGAGGGCATCCACCGCGCGCCCCGCCTGTTCGGTCAGCCCCACCTCGTCGATCACCCGGTCGACATCGGCCGAGGGCACGCCGAGCACTGCGGCGAAGTAGCGCAGGTTCTCGCGCACCGTGAGGTCGCCGTACACCGCGGCATCCTGGGTGCCGTATGCGACCCGATGACGCAGGCCGACGGCACCGGCCGACTCACCGAGCACCCGCACTGTGCCGCCGCGCACACGCTGCACGCCGACGATCGATCGCATCAGGGTGGTCTTGCCACACCCCGAGGGTCCGAGCAGACCGATCACCTGGCCGGCCGGGATGTGCAGCGACAGGCCGTCGAGCACCATGCGACCGCCTCGGCGGACCTGCAGCCCGTCGATGATCACCGCATCGTGCGTGTCACCCGCCACGAGCAGAACTCTCCTCCCCCGCGGCGGGCACGTCAAGCGGTCATACGCACGGGTGCGGGCATCCGCCCACGAAGACCTCTGCTCAGTCGGCCACGAGCCACCCGCGGTAGATCACATCGCCGGGCAACGCGGCGCTTGCGCGCTCCCAGCACCGCCGCCACGTGTGGCGGGCATCCGCCGGCATCCACGCGTCTTGGCGCAGTTCGGGCGGTAGCAAGGGGTCGACGCGCATGGCCTGCTCCAGGGCCTCCGCGAGGAAGAGCTGCACAACGACGGCATCCTGTTCCGCACCGAGCGGATGCTGCTGCGCCCAGCGCAGCACCTCATCCATCGCCGCATATCCGGCGAGCACCGGCGCGGCCGGCCACAACAGCGCCGCGATCTCACGGGAGTCGGTGACCCCGTGCACATTCAGCTCGGTGGCCACCGCCAGCACGAGGTGCTCACGCAGGTCGGGGGTAACGAGATCAGCGAGGTCGTGCGCGCTGACGTAGAGACTGGTCGAGAGCGGTGCTGCCCCCAGCTCACGCAGAGAGCGACGCAGCCCGTCGCGCAGGGCCCGCCGGCTCTCGGGGACGGTCACCGAGATCAGGTGCCAGCGGCCATCCCAGGGCATCCGTCCGTCGTCCTGTGCGAAGGCGAGACCGAGGGCGAGCCGATCGCCCGCGAGACGCTGGCGTCCGCTCTCGGTCAGGTGGATCTCACCCTGCCGACCGCGACCGGTCTGGGTCACCTCTCCCGCGGCGATCAGTCGGCGCACGGCCAATCGCACGGGCTGGTCGTCGAGGCCCACGGCATTGGCGGTGTCGAGGATCTCGCGCATCGATGCGGCGCCCTGCTGCGGCAGGAACGCCTCGATGACCGTACGCGGGCTGATGTCCAGCGCGGGTGTGCTCATGCGAGTGCCCGGCGCATCGTGGAGTACCGGTCGAACCCGAACAGGTGACGCAGCGGGCCCAGCGAACCGTAGTCGGTGGTCTCGAACCCGGAGCGGCGGTACAGCGCTTCGGCACGCGGGTTCGTCGAGATCACCGATAGCTGCACGTGCGAATCGCCACGTTCGGCTGCGACCAGGGCAGCCGCCGACAGCAGGCCCGAACCGATGCCGAGTCCGCGCCGATCGGCGTTCACGCAGATGCCGTCGAGTACCAGCACGCCCGACTGCTCGCCGCGCGCCAGGATCGTCAGCACGATCGCCGCCCAAACCGAGCGGGTGCGCGAGAGCCGGGTGCGCAGGTGCGCCCAGCTCATGTCGACGGCCCCGCTGCCATCCTCATTGAAGCCGCAGACGCCGACGACGTCGCCGTCGGCCCGGGCCACCAGAACATGTTCGGGCTGCAGGCCCGCGGTGATCAGCGCCGAACCGGTCGCCTCGTCGGGAAAGGCCGCGATGAGCTTCGCACCGAAGGCCTCCCAGTACAGGCGCCCTACCTCGGCGCGCTCGTCGGGTGTGAAACCGCGTGAGATCTGCACGTCCATACTGAGAACATATCATGTACGCTACGAACGTGCGCAAGAAGATCAATAAACGAGCTCGCCTCCTCATCACCGCCGGCGTCACCGCAGTGGCACTCGTCGTCGGCGTCGCGATCACCGCGGTGATCGGCAACGACTACCGCCTGCGCCAAGAGCCGGTGCTGATCCCCACCGCACAGGGCGCGCTCGAGGGGGCGCTCACGCGCCCGGCATCCGGCGACACCCGCGGACTCGTCATCGTCATCCACGGCGATGGCCCGGTCGAGGCGACCCACGACGGGCTGTACCTGCCCTGGTTCGAGGCCGCCGCCGACGCGGGGTTCGCGACGCTGTCGTGGAGCAAACGCGGCGTCGGCACCTCAGAGGGTCAGTGGTTGCATCAGAGCATGGCCGATCGCGCCGCCGAGGCGTCCGAAGTGATCGACTGGGCGAACGCACAGCCCGACATCGACACCACGCGGATCGTGCTGTGGGGAGCCAGTCAGGCGGGGTGGGTCCTGCCCGATGTCGCCGCGACACGCGAGGACATCGACGCCGTTGTCGCTGTGGGGCCGGCGATCAACTGGCTGCGCCAGGGGCGCTACCACCTGCTGTCCGGCCTCGACGACACCGGCGCGACACCCGCCGAACGCGAGCGTGCGATCGCGCTCAGCGACAGCATCCGTTCCCTAATAGCCGCCGATGCCGACTACGACCGATACCTCGCCGAAAGCGGCGACCCCGACCCGATGAGCGAGGACCGCTGGCGGTTCGCGAAGCGGAACGCCGCGTCGGATGCCACCGAGAGCCTCGAAGGGCTCGCCCAGGCCAACGTGCCCGTGCTGCTCATGCTCGGTGACCGCGACCGCAACGTCGATGTCGACGAGACCGCGCGGACCTATCAGCAGTTGCTCGGCGACGCCGTGCGCGTCGAGCACTTCGATGCGACGCATCCGCTGGCGCGCCCCGTGATGGAAGACGCGCCCGCGATCGGCGCGATCACCGCCGTGATCTGGCCGCGCGCGCTGTTCGCGCCGTCCGTGCTCGACACGTACCGCGGGTACCTCGCCGGCCTGTGAGCCGAGACGAGAGCCGGGCCCTCAGCACTCGATGACGTTCACCGCGAGGCCGCCCTCGCTGGTCTCCTTGTACTTGGTCGACATGTCGACGCCGGTCTGCCGCATGGTCTCGACCACGGCATCCAGCGAGACGTAGTGGTGACCGTCGCCGCGCAGCGCAAGCCGCGCCGCGGTCACCGCGGTGGAGGCGGCGATCGCGTTGCGCTCGATGCACGGGATCTGCACGAGCCCCCCGATCGGGTCGCAGGTGAGCCCCAGGTGGTGCTCCATGGCGATCTCGGCGGCGTTCTCGATCTGCCGCACCGTGCCGCCCATGACGGCCGTGAGGCCACCGGCGGCCATGGCACAGGCCGAGCCGACTTCGGCCTGACATCCGCCCTCGGCTCCCGAGATCGATGCGTTGGCCTTGAACAGCGACCCAAGCGCGGTCGCGGTCAGCAGGAAGCGGCGGATGCCCCGGCGACGGTTCGCCTCGGCGACCGTTTCTTCTTCATCGTCCGAGATGGCGACCGGGTCGTCACCGGCCGCGTGGAAGCCGAGCAGCGCGCTGCCGACGAGTTCACCGTGCGGCGTGACGGCGTTGCCGACGCCCAGACCGGAATCGGCCATGAAGCGCCACCAGTACATCGCGACGGCGGGCAGAATGCCGGCGGCACCGTTGGTGGGTGCGGTCACCACCCGTCCGCCCGCGGCGTTCTCTTCGTTCACGGCGAGCGCGAACGCACCCAGCCACTCCCCCGGCAGTTCGCGGTGCCCATCCGCCTCTGAGGCCTCCAACTGCTCGCGGATGTCGGCGGCGCGGCGCTTGACCTTGAGGATGCCCGGAAGCGTGCCACCGGAGTGCAGCCCGGCGTCGACGCACGAGGACATCGCGTCCCAGATCGCATCCAGACCGGCTGCGACCTCTTCCTCACTGCGCAGCGCCGTCTCGTTGGCGCGGGCGATCTCGGCGATCGACATGCCGGTCTCATCGCACAGCGCCATCAGTTCTTCGGCGTCGCGGAACGGGTACGGCTGTTCGGCGGTAGTGACGCGCGGCTGCTCGCCATCGCGGCGGATGAACCCGCCGCCGACGGAGTAGTACGTCTGCTCGAGCACCGTCGCGCCCTCGGCGTCGAAGGCGTGCAGCGTCAGGGCATTCGGATGCCCGGGAAGCCGCGTACGCGGCAAGAAGACGATGTCATCCTTGGCGAAGGCGATCGCGTGCTCGCCGGCCAGCAGCAGCTCACGCCCCTCGGTCCAGTTGGTCCACAGCGCGCGTACGTCGTCGGGATCGCAGGTCTCGGGCAACAGCCCCTGCAGCCCTGCGAGCACGGCGTCCGGCGTACCGTGGCCGATGCCGGTCGCGCCCAGCGAACCGAACAGCTCGCACGAGACGCGTGCGACACGGTCGAGCATGTCGTCCGCGCGCAGGCGGGCGGCGAAATCCACACCGGCCCGCATCGGTCCGACCGTATGGGAGCTCGAAGGTCCCACACCGATGGAGAACAGGTCGAAAGCCGAGACGTACGCAGTCACCCTTCAAGCCTACGTCCCGCAGGCTCCTCGCGGGGTCGCCCGGAAAGGACGAAACCCCCGCCGCTTTCGCGACGGGGGTTTCAATACTGTCTCAACACAGTGCGCGCCCCGAGGGACTCGAACCCCCAACCTTCTGATCCGTAGTCAGATGCTCTATCCATTGAGCTAGGGGCGCACGGCCCGCTCAGCGGGCCGTTGAATAGACTACAACACGATCCGCGCATATGCGAAATCGAGCCCCTGAGGTCACCCGCCGACCGCGCGCGCGCCCCGTCGGCCGGCCCGCTCAGCGCGCGTCGTCGCCTTCACGGTGTCCTTCTCGGCGGCCTTTCGCGCGGCACTCTCACGCTTGTGGCGAGCCCGCTGCTCAGACGACAGCGCCTGCAGATCAACCAGCTTCAGCGCCTGCATGCGCGCCTCGCGCATGGTCTCGTACTCGGGGTCCTGCTCGGGTCGCATGCCCTCGACCTGCAACCGCCGATCGAGGTTGCTGCGCACATCGGCCCAGGCCGCCGCCCTGGCATCCTCAACCAGGGCGCGCAACGCCTCGGAGTCGTCGGCCATCTTGCGCAGGTTGTCGGCGACACCCAGCGACTGCCGGGCGCGCCGGCGCAGGTTGCGCACGTCGCGGTCACGGTAGTCGTGCGTGCCGTGCGGGTCGGAATGCCGTCCCCGCGCGCGCTTGCGCAGTCGCGTCAGCAACTCGGCCGCTTCTTCGGACTCGTGCGCCATGGCCAGCAGCGCCGTACGCGCCTCGGCCTTGTAATGATCGATGTCGAACGTTCCGTCGCGCGCGATCGTGCCGACCAGAATCTGGTTCTTCACAGCCAGGCGGGCGGCCGCCGTGGCGATGGCGACACCCTCGGCGATGGCATCCGCTGTTCGTCCCACGAGCACCTCCCAACTTGAGCGTACCGGCAGTCACCGACCTCGGCGCAGCCTGTCTTCAGCCACCGCGCGTCCGTGTTCGAGGTGCTCCGGGATCAAGACGCGCATGGCCTCGGCATCACCGGCACGCATCGCCTCAAGGATCACCCGGTGGGCGCTGGCCATCTGCCCCAGGTCTTCGTGCTGCCCGAACAGCCAGCGCAACCGGGTGACCAGAGACTCGGCCAACTCGATCAGCATCGCGTTGCCCGACAGGTGCACAGCGGTCATGTGAAAGGCGGCCGCCGCGTCGTAGGCGGCGTCCACATCGTTGGACATCGCCGAAGCCTCTTCGTGCACGACCAGGGCTTCGAGCTGCGCGATACCGTCACCGTCGATGCGCTCTGCCGCCAGCACGAAAGCCAGTGTCTCCATGGCCTCGCGCACCTCGGCGAAGTCTTTCAGGTCCTTCTCGGAGAACTCCCGCACGACCGCCCACGTGCGCGGCCTGGTCACCACGACGCCCTCGGCCACGAGCTGCCTGATCGCCTCGCGCACCGGCAGGCGCGACACCTGCAGCTCAGCAGCGATGTCACGTTCGATCAAACGGTCACCGGGAAGACGGCGGCCCAGCATGATGTCGTCACGCAGCGCCGTTGCCACGCGCACCGACTCGAGCTCGGTCGTCCGTTCGATCTCCATCTTCGGATTCAACCACCCGGACGCCGCGGCCCACCAGTGTCACGCAACAGTGCGCCGCGGCTCAGAGCTCGATCGGCGGCGCGGGCTCGTTCTCGGCCACCTCGGGGTGGCGCGCCAGATTCACGATCGCGGCGATCAGGCCTCCCCAGACGGTGGCCATCGCGACGACCATCATGACGACGGCTGTGGGGGTCATGCGCCTGCTCCCTTCTGTGTGGCATCCGGCAATCGAACGGTGCCGGTCTCGGAGTCGGGCGCGTAGCTCTCGACCTGCAGGAACTCGTCGTAGTCGGGGTCGTCCTTGGCGTGCGACCGGCTGCTCCACGGCAGCAGAGACAGCAGCACGGCCAGCACGATCAGCCCGATCACCATGCCCCAGCCGAACACCCACAGGAACCACACCGGGTAGCCACCGTACGGCTCGGCGGACTTGGCGATGATCTCGCTGACGAGCAGGTAGCCGAGCACCACCGGGGCGAGCACGCCGACCAGCAGCATCCACACCCGACCGACGCGGAAGCTGGAGCGGCGGTTGAGGTGCTCGCGCAGCACCGGCAGCTTGTACAGCACCCATGACACGACGATCACCGAGACGAAGGCGCCGGCCATGATGCCGAACGCATTGATGAACGCGTCGGCCGTGTCGAGCACCAGCAGCGCGGTGGTTGTCGAGAACAGTGCGATCGAGACGAGTCCGATCGGGATCGTCACAACCAGGGTCGTGCGCACGCGCCCCCAGCCGAGCTTGTCCTGCAGGGCAGAGACGACGACTTCGAGCACCGAGATCAACGACGTGATGCCGGCGAAGACCAGCGCACCGAAGAACAGCACTCCGATGATCGAACCACCGGTGGCCTGCGACACGATCGTGGGGAAGGCCACGAACGCCAGACCGATACCCGCACTGGCCTGATTCGAGACGTCAGTGCCGGCTGCCTGCGCCATGAAGCCGAGCGCCGCGAACACTCCGATGCCGGCGAGGATCTCGAAGCCCGAGTTGGCGAAGCCGACGACCAAGCCCGAGCCGGTGAGGTCGGTCTTTCGCTTGAGGTACGACGAATAGGTGACCATGATGCCGAAGGCCACCGACAGCGAGAAGAAGATGTGCCCATAGGCGGCCGCCCACACGGCGGGGTCGGCGAGGGCCGCCCAGTTCGGGGTGAAGAACGCGTTGAGTCCGTCGGCAGCACCCGGCAGGAACAACGCCTGCACGACGAGGATCACGAACATCGCCGTCAACAGGGGCATCAGCACCATGTTGGCCCGACCGATACCGCGCTTGACGCCGAGCGCCATGATCGCGATCACCACCAGCCAGACGGCGATCAGAGGCAGGCCCACCTGCGGAACGAAGCTGCCCGACAGGCCATCTGCACCGACGTCGCCGAGCTGCAGGAATTCAGTGAAGAAGAAGTTCTCTTCGTTACCCGCGCCCCAGCTGAGCCGCGCCGAGAACCAGGTGTACATCGCCGCCCAGGCGATGATCACGGCGTAGTAGGCGGCGATCACGACGCAGATGAGCACCTGCCACCAGCCCAGCGGCTCGGCGGCGCGGTGCATACGACGGAAGGCGAGCGGAGCCGAACCGCGGAAGCGGTGCCCGATCGCGTAGTCGAAGAACAGCAGCGGAATACCCGCGGTCAGCAGGGCGCACAGGTACGGGATGAGGAAGGCACCACCGCCGCCCTCGTAGGCGACGTACGGGAACCGCCAGATGTTCCCCAGCCCCACGGCCGAGCCGATGGCCGAGAGAATGAAGACGTTGCGAGAGCTGAACGCCTCGCGTCGTGGTGCCTGCGTCGTCGCGTTAGCCATGGCACGACACTACCTGAGCACCCCGGCGGGAGTGAGGGGGATCGCCGGGGCGCTCAGGTGTGTCGGATGCCCGTGACTCAGCCGTTCGCGGTCTGCTGCTCGGCCTGTTGGCGCGCGACCTCGGCGCGCACCTCGTCCATGTCGAGCCCGCGCACGGCGGTGACGACCTGGTCGAGCTGCGCCTCGTTGAGGGCGCCGGGCTGCGAGAAGACCAGGATGCCGCCGCGGAACACCATCAGCGTCGGGATGGAGCGGATCTGGAATCCCGCGGCGAGCTCTTGCTCGGCCTCGGTGTCGATCTTTCCGAACACGATGTCGGGATTGGCATCCGATGCCTTCTCGAACACCGGGGCGAAGGCGCGGCAGGGTCCGCACCATGCCGCCCAGAAGTCGAGCAGGACGATGTCGTTGTCGTCGATGGTGCTGCGCAGGTCGGCAGCGGTGATGGTCCGGGTGGTCATCGTCGGCTCAGCTCAGTGGCCGGCGCAGCGCTGCTCCGCGGGGACGCCCGCCAGGGCCTCCTCCACGTGCTGGCCGCAGCCGTCCCAGGTCGCCTTGCCGCAGATTCCACAGGTCACTCGTGCACACATAGTTCAATCCTTTCAGGGGTGGCTTGAGAATGAGTATACCCCCGGGGGTATCAGAGGTGTCAAATCGTTGCCGCACAACCCCTCACCTCGCCTGAGACCGAGTCTCAACTTCTGTGAGTCTCGCATTCATAACGAAAGGGCCACACGCCGCGGCCCGCTGCTAGGTTGACGCCATCACAGCGCCGCAGCGAAGGGGACGCTATGACACTTGGGGTACACAACATCGAGGTTGTCTACGAAGACGTGATGCTCGTGGTCAAGGGCGCGAGCCTGCACGTGCCCGCGGACGGCATCGTCGCCCTGCTCGGCGCGAACGGCGCCGGCAAGACGACGCTGTTGCGGGCCATGACGGGACTGCTCGATGTGCACCGCGGCCGGATCTCGCGCGGACACGTGTCGATCGACGGCGCCGAAATCGACACCCGCCGCGCCCCCGACGTCGTGCGCGCCGGGGTGAGCCAGGTGATGGAGGGGCGCCGAGTCTTCGGCGAGTTCACCGTCGAAGAGAACCTGCGCATCGGCGCCTACACGCGCAGCCGCTCCGGCGTCGCCGGCAAACTCGACCGCATCTACACGATGTTCCCGATCCTGCGCGACCGCCGCGGACAGCGCGCGGGCTACCTGTCGGGCGGTGAGCAGCAGATGCTCGCGATCGGTCGGGCGCTGATGGCCGAGCCGCGCTACATTCTGCTCGACGAGCCGAGCCTGGGACTTGCCCCGCAGATCGTCGAGCAGATCCGCGACCTGATCGTCACGATCCGCGACGACGGCACCGGCGTGCTGCTGGTCGAGCAGAACGCCGCGATGGCCCTGTCGATCGCCGACCACGGGTACGTGATGGAGAACGGCAAGATCGTGATGGATGCCCCCGCCCAGGCGTTGCGCGACGACGACGACATCCGCGAGTTCTACCTCGGCACCGGCGCCACGTCGGGCAGCCTGCGAGACGTCAAACACTACAAGCGACGGAAGCGGTGGCTGTCATGACCGCTCTGCTCGACGTTCGCGACCTGACCCTGCGCTTCGGCGGCGCGACCACGCTCGACGGCGTCTCATTCGATGTCGCCGAGGGCGAGCTGTTCGCCGTGATCGGCCCCAACGGCGCCGGCAAGACCTCGACGTTCAACTGCATCTCGGGGGTGTACCGCCCGCAGGCCGGGTCGATCCTGCTCGACGGCGAGCCCCTGCTGGGCAGCGCCCCCGACGAGGTCGCGCGCCGCGGCGTCGCCCGGAGTTTTCAGAACGTCGAGCTGTTCGACAACCTGACCGTGCTCGACAACCTGCTGCTCGGGCGCCACATCAGCGCCGGCTACTCGTGGCCCGAGGCGATGGTCTGGTTCGGACGCGCCCGCAGACAAGAGCTCATCTCACGCCGACGCATCGAAGACCTGATCGAGTTCCTCGACCTGGCCGGCGTGCGTAACATGCCGGTGGGCATCCTGCCCTACGGCATCCGCAAACGGGTCGAGCTCGGACGCGCTCTGGCGATGGAGCCGCGCCTGCTGCTGCTCGACGAACCCGTCGCCGGGATGAACACCGAAGAGACCGAGGACATGGCCCGGTTCATCCTCGACATCCGCAGCGAACTGGGCACCTCGATGATCATGGTCGAACACGACATGCGCCTGGTGATGGACCTCGCCGACCGGGTGATGGTCATCGACTTCGGCAAGCGCATCGCCCTGGGCACGCCGGACGAGGTGCAACGCGACCCCGCGGTCATCGCCGCCTACCTGGGCGGCGCCACCGCCGAGATGGCCGAGCAGGTTCACGACGAGCTCGACGGACCCGCAGCATCCGATCGGGAGGACGCACGATGACCGATCCCGCGCCCCTCACCGTCGACGGAGGCCCCGACGTCTCGTCCGAGACGTCGTACCTGCCGCGCCTGCTCCGCGCAGCGGCCGCAGCGATGCCCGACCGCACGGCGCTGCGGGTCAAGCAGACCGGCGTCTGGCGCGACATCACCTGGGCCGACTACCAACGGCATGTCGAACGTTTGGCGTACGGCTTCGCCGCGCTCGGTGTCGGCGCCGGCGACCGGGTGGCCATTCAGTCCGAGAACCGACCGGAATGGCTCTTCTCCGACGTCGCGGCCGCGTCGCTGCGGGCCGCGATCGTCGGCCTGTACCCGACGAACCCCCTCGCCGAGGTCACCTACCTGCTTCAGGACAGCGGTGCACGCGTGCTCGTCGCCGAGGACCAGGAACAGGTCGACAAGGCGCTCGGCGCCGTCGACGACTGTCCGGGTCTGGAGTGGATCGTCTACCTCGACGGCCGAGGGCTGGCCGGCTACGAGCATCCGAAGCTCCTCTCGGTCGACGAGGTGATCGCCCGCGGCGAGCGCCACCGCGCCGGGCATCCGCTGCTCCTGGACGAGATCGACGCGACGCGCTCCCCCGACGACCTGGCCACGCTCATCTACACATCCGGTACCACGGGCCCTCCCAAGGGCGCGATGCTGACGGCACGCAACGTGTCATTCGCCTCGACGATCCTCGCTCTGCCCGGCGGCCTGCTCGGCGCGAGCATCGGCCCCGACGACGCCCTGCTGTCGTACCTTCCGCTCTCGCACGTCGTCGAACGCGGAATCTCGACCTGGGCGAATCTGCGCACGCACACCGTCGTGCACTTCGCCGAGTCGATCGACACCGTCTCGGCGGACTTGGCCGAGGTGCAGCCGACGGTGCTGTTCGGTGTGCCCCGCATCTGGGAGAAGATCCAGGCGGGTGTGGCGATCAAGATGACCGGCGCGACGCGCCTCAAGCGCGGTGTCTACGCGATCGGCAGGCGGTGGAGCGAGGTGATCGCGGCCGACCGGATCGCGCACGGGGGCACCTTCACGCCCCGGGCGCGGATGCTGTACGCGCTCGGCTACTGGCCGCTCTACCGCCCGCTGCGCAAACGGCTGGGACTGCTGCACGTGCGCCACGCCATCTCGGGCGCCGCACCGATCGCCCCCGATGTGCTGTCGTTCTTCCTGGGCCTGGGCATCCCGCTGTACGAGGCCTACGGCATGACCGAGAACTCCGCGATCGCGACATCGAACTTCGCCGGGCGCATGATCGTCGGAACCGTCGGCGAGCCGCATCCGCACACCGAACTTCGACTCGATGAGACGACCGGCGAGGTGCTCACGCGGCATCCGGGCACCTTCGCCGGGTACTGGGGGCGCCCCGAGGCGACCGCCGAGACCGTCGATGCGGACGGCTGGCTGCACACCGGCGACGTCGGCGAATGGGTCGAGGGCACGCACGTGCGGATCGTCGACCGGATCAAGGACATCATCGTCACCGCCGGCGGCAAGAACATCTCGCCCAGCGAGGTCGAGAACTCGTTCAAGGCGTCGCCGTACGTCAAGGAGGCCGTGGTGATCGGTGACCGCCGCCCCTACCTGACCGCCCTGATCGGCATCGAGTACGACACCGTCGCCGACTGGGCCGCCCGGCGCAAGATCGAGTTCACCACCTACCGCGACCTCTCCAGCAAGCCCGAGGTGGTCGAGTTGATCGCCGGGATCATCCGCGAGGCGAACGAACGGTTCGCGCGCGTGGAGTCGGTGCGCAAGTTCCGGATGCTGACGAAAGAGCTCGATCATGAGGACGGCGAGCTCACCGCGACGCAGAAGCTCAAACGCGTCGCCTTCGCGGCGACCGTGCCGCACCTGATCGACGACATGTACGCCGACATGTACGCCGACTCGACGGCGTACCCGGGCGCCGACCTGGGGAGGAACGGATGAACACCCTGCTGTCATCATTGGCGACCGGGCTCGGCCAGGGCGCGGTGTACGCGCTGATCGCCGTGAGCTTCGTGATCATCTACCGCGCGACGGGCGTGCTCAACTTCGCACAGCCGGCGCTGCTGATCCTGGGCACCTTCGTCACCAGCGTCGCGGCCACCCAGATGGGGTTGCCGTTCGCGGTGTCGGCACTGCTGGCCATGATCGTGGTCGGCCTGCTGTCGGTGGGCATCGAGCGCGTCGCGATCCGGCCGATGATCGGACGCCCGCCGTTCTCGGCCGCGCTGGTGACCGTCGGGCTCTTCATCGCGCTGCTGGTGGTCGCGTTCCGCCTGTTCGACTCGAAGCCGCGCACGGTCGGCGACCCCTGGCAACTGGCATCCGTCTGCCTCGGCGGCGAGACGACAGAGTCGTTCGGCGTCACCGGCTGCTCGGGCGGCGTGCAGATCTACGAGAACGCGATCGCCCGGTTCGTCATCTCGCTGGTCGTGATCGGCCTGCTGGGCTGGTGGCTGACCCGCTCGAAGATCGGCCTGGCGATGCGGGCGACGTCTCTGGATCAGGAGACGGCGCTGGCCCAGGGCGTCTCGGTGGGCCGAATGTTCTCGATCTCATGGGCGATCGGGGGGTCGCTGGCGGCACTGGCGGGCGCGCTGCTCGGAGCCAACGGCTCGGTGGTGCAGGCCACCGATGCGCTGTTCGCCCTCGTCGCGCTGCCGGCGATCATCATCGGCGGGCTCGACTCGCTCAAGGGCGCCGTGCTGGGCGGCCTGATCGTGGGTATCGCGATGGCGCTGACCAAGACGTACCAACCGCAGTTCGCCCCCTGGCTGGGCACGAACTTCGACAACGTCGTGCCGTACCTGCTGATGATCGTCGTGCTGCTGGTACGCCCCTACGGCATCTACGGCACCAGGGAGGTGCAGCGGGTATGAACCAGTCATCGCGCGGCCAGTCACAGCTCAGCACCGTGTCGCACAGACTCACCGGCTCGGCGCAGGAGTACGACTTCGCCGGCGGCAGCGGTCGCGTCTCGCGCGCCGTGCGGCGCGGGCGCCCGTCGCTGTACACCAGTTACACGGCCGATCAGGCGCTGCTGAACACCCCGGTCAAACGCTTCTGGTTCGTCGTGCTGCTGGTGATCGCGGTCGCCGCGCCGTTCCTGATCGCCGCCGACCTCACCTACCTGCTGACCATGGCCGTCGTGTACGCCATCGGCGGCATCGGCCTGAACCTGCTCACCGGCTACGCCGGGCAGGTCTCGCTCGGTCACGCGTTCTTTCTGGGGCTCGGCGCGTACACCGCAGCGGTACTGGGCGGCGCCCCGGGCAACACCACGTGGGGGCTGGGGCTCGACCTGGCGATCGTGCTGCCGGCGGCCGCGGTGATCCCCGGCGTGATCGGCCTGATCGTGGCGCCACTGGCAACACGCGTGCGCGGGCTGTACCTGGCCGTGCTCACCCTGGGACTGCTGATCCTCGGCGAGCACCTGTTCAAGATCATGACGCCGATCACCGGTGGGCAGGGCGTCGGCCGCGGCGTGGCGCAGCGCACGCTGTTCGGCGCCGACCTGTCGGCCACCTACGCGATCGGTCCCGTGATCGTCACGCCCGCGGCATCCCTCTATCTGCTCTGCCTGGTCTTGCTGGTGGCTCTGGGCTTCGCGGCACGCAACCTGATGCGCGGCCGGTACGGGCGCGCCTTCGCGGCCGTGCGCGATCGCGACATCGCCGCCGAGGTGATGGGAGTGAACCTGCTGCGCACCAAGACGCTCGCCTTCGCCCTGTCGTCGGCGTACGCGGGTGTTGCCGGTGCCCTGTTCTCGATGCTGATCGGACGCATCGCCCCCGAGCAGTGGAACCTGTTCCTGTCGATCGATTTCCTCGCCGTGATCGTCATCGGCGGCATCGCGACCATCTCGGGCACGCTGATCGGCGCCTGCTTCGTCGTACTCGTGCCGCGGCTGCTCGAAGAGCTCACCACCGTCATCCCGTGGATCACCGTCTCGAGCGGCGGCGTGCTGAACGTCTTCCAGCTGCAGACGATCGTGTTCGGTGTGCTGATCATCCTGTTCATCACCCTCGAACCCCGCGGCCTGTTCGGGCTGTGGGTGCGCGTACGCAACTACTTCAAGGCCTGGCCATTCTCGTACTGACCCGGCACCCACAACTGAACACCACACACAATCGAAGGAGCACAGCATGACCATGCGTCGAAGAGGCCGCGCGGCAGTGGCCCTCACCGCGGCAGGGCTTCTCGTCCTGACCGCCTGCACCCAGGTGTCGCCGGACGGCGACACCTCTGACGGCGGCGACACCGCAGACGGCGAGATCACCGTCGGCGCCGGCGTCACGGCCGAACCGTGTCCGGATGCGGTCAACGCCGACAACGGATGCATCTATCTCGGCGTCCTGTCGGATCTCACCGAGGGTCCGTTCGCCGCCCTCGCCGTACCGATCACCGACGCTCAGCGGGCGTTCTGGCAGAAGGTCAACGAGGACGGTGGCATCTCGGGGTACGACATCGATATCGACACTTACACGCGCGACACGAAGTACCAGGCGGCCGAGCACGCGGCCCAGTACCAGCAGATCGCCGGCAACATCGCCGGTATCGCGCAGTCGCTCGGTACGGTCAACACCGAGTCGGTACTGCCCGACATGATCGAGCGCAGTCTGGTGACGGTGCCGACGTCGTGGTGGTCGGGCTACGCGTTCGATGACAACGACGGCGGTCTGCTTCTGGAGACCGGCTACTCGTACTGCACCGAGGCACTGGTGGGCCTGGACTGGTTCAGCGAGAACCACGACGCGCCCGCGACCGTGCAGGCCGTCGGCTACCCCGGCGACTACGGCGGCGACTCGGCTGAGGGCGTCAAGCGCTGGGCCGAGGTGAACGGCGCGACCGCGCTCGAGGCGATCGGCACCGGCCCGAACCAGGTGGTCGGAAACCAGGATGCCGTCGTGTCGGCCGTGCTGGCCGGTTCACCCGACGTCGTCGTGCTCGCCATCGGACCGGCCGAGACGGCCGAGATCGTCGGCAAGCTTGCCGCGGGCGGATTCTCGGGGCGCTTCCTCGGGGCACTGCCCACGTGGAACCCGGCGCTGCTGGACTCGGCGGCGGCCCCCGCGCTGATCGGACTGTTCAACCACATGTCGCCCTACGAGAACTGGGACGGCACGAGCGCTGCGATGGACGAGATCCGCGAGTCGCTCGGTGGCGAGCTGCCCACCAACGGCGGGTACATCATCGGCTGGGGAATCGGGTATCCGCTGAAGGCGGCGCTCGAGGCCGCGGCTGAGGCCGGCGACCTGACGCCCGAGGGCATCGCGGCCGTCGTCGAGGGCCTGACCGTGGACTTCTCGGGCCTGCTGCCCGAGCACACCTACGGCGGTGACCCGCAGGCCAACGCCAACCAGGCCGTGAACATCGGCACGCCCGATCCCGAGGTCGATCTCGGCATCCGCACGGTCGACAGCTTCTACACCGGCACGTCGTTCGACCAGACCGACTACTCGGCCGCCTGCGTCGCGACCGGCTGAGCGCGTCGCACCGAGGGGAGGCGGATGACCGGCATCCGCCTCCCCTTTCCTGTGTCTTCGCGGTATCCGGCCCCGGGGTGCTGCGCACCCCGCAGAATGTTGCTCATGACCGACAACGCCAACGCTCCCACGCAGCTGCGCCTGATCATCGAGACCGACGACTTCGATACCGCCCTGCGGTTCTACCGCGATGTGCTGGGGATGCCCGAGCAGCTCGCGTTCGCGACCGAGGGCGACGATCGCGTCGCGATCCTGCACGCCGGCATCGCCACGATCGAGCTCGCCACCTCGGCACACGCGCGCAACATCGATGCCGTCGAGGGTGCGCCGCACTCCCCCGGCACCCTGCGTCTCGCTCTCGAAGTGGCCGACACCGAACAAGCGGTGGCGGATGCTCGCGACGGTGGCGCCGAGGTGATCGCCGAGCCCGTGCGCACGCCGTTCCAGAGTCTCAACGCGCGCGTGCAGGGTCCTGCCGGCTGGCAGGTGACGTTCTTCCAAGAGCTGGAGACGCTGCAGCAGCGGTCGGAGCGAGAGGGCTTCGTCACCGACGACGAGCGGCCGCGATAGGTTGTCGCTCATGACAGACTCTTCTCCCGATCGACGCAGCTCAGGACCGGATCTGATCGTGACCGGTCGCATCCGCACGATGGATGCCGACCGCCCAGAAGCCGAGGCCATCGCGGTGACCGGCGGCAGGATCACGGCGATCGGGACGACCGACACCATCCGCGCGCTCGCCGCCGCCGACACCGAGGTGCTGACCGTCACCGACGGCGTCGTCTACCCCGGGTTCGTCGAACCGCACATGCACTACTGGGCGTCGGCGATGCAGCTCGACTGGGTCGACTGCAGCACGCGCGACGGCGCCACGTTCGACGACGTGCTGGCTCGTCTGCGTGAGGCGCAGCCGGCGCAGGGCGACTGGGTGCTCGGCCGGTTGTATGATCCCGCGCTCGTCGACGGCGAGCGCGAGCTCACGCGCGACGTGCTCGACGAGGTCAGCACCGACCGCCCGATCATGGTGATGAACGCGTCGCTGCACTTCGCGTACGTGAACTCGGCGGCACTGGCCGCGGCGGGCATCTCTGAAGACGTCGAGGATCCCGAGGGCGGCACGTTCGGCCGCGACGACAGCGGGCGCCTGAACGGCAGCCTGGGCGAGATCCCCGCCATGATGGCGATGATGCGGGTCGTGCCCCCGCTGAGCCAGGAGCAGCTGCTCGACAACATCGTGCGCATCAATCAGCATGCGGCCGAACGCGGCTACACGCGCACGCACGACGCCGGCACGGGCCTGGCCATCGGCCCGCAAGAGGTCGACCTGCTGCTGCAGCTCGCGCCTCGCTTGGCGGGGCGTGTCACCTTCGCGGTGCACGACTACGCCATGGACGCCGCGATCGCCAACGGCCTGACGCCGTTCACCGGTAACAACATGTGCCGCGCGATCGCCTGGAAGATCATCAGCGACGGATCGAACCAGGGGCGCAGCGGTTTCCAGCGCGAGAACTACCAGGGACGCGACTTCCGCGGCGCACCGAACTACGACCACGCGGCGCTGGTCGACCGCATCCGCACCGCGCACGCGCACGGCTGGCAGGTGATGGTGCACGCCAATGGCGACGCCGCGATCGACGAGACGATCGACGCCTACGAGCAAGCGCTGGACGGGCGCAGCGGCATGGACCATCGCGATCGCATCGAGCACTGCTCGTTCGCGCACGCCGAGCACCTCGACCGGATGGCGGCGCTCGGGCTCAGCCCGAGCTTTCTGATCGGCCACCTGTACTACTGGGGTGATGCGTTCGAGGAGCGCATCGTCGGCGCCGAGAAGGCACAGCTGCTCGATCCGGTCGCGGGCGCGCGACGCCGGGGGCTGCGCGTGAGCACCCACAGCGACTACACGGTGACCGACTTCGAGCCGCTGCGCGAGGTGCAGACGCAGGTCACCCGCATCCGCCGTGGCAGCGGGCTGCCGCTCAACGCGGCCGAAGCCGTCGACGTGCACACAGCGCTGAAGGCGAAGACGGTCGACGCGGCCTGGCAGGTGCACGCCGACGACACGACCGGCACCATCGAGGTCGGCAAGTTCGCCGACCTGGTGGTGCTCGACACCGACCCCGCCGCGGTCGACCCGAGCACCATCGCCGACATCACCGTGCAGCGCACGATCGTCGGCGGGCGCACCGTCTATCAGGCGTAGGAAGAGAGGGGCGGGCCCGGTGGGACTTCCGCCGGGGCACCGTTGGCTTTAGTGTGTGGCGATGGACACGCGCGCCGATGACCGCCCGCTCTCCGAGCAATCCGACGCGGACTCCTCCCTCGCACGGGTCGTCCGGTGGGAGGACCTCACGGCGTGGCCGCTGTTCGCCGCTGCGGTGGTGATGCTCGGCGCCTCGACCTGGGTCGTGGCGGTGCAGGACTCGTCGGTGCTGGCGCGTGCGGCCGCCGCACTGGTCGCGGTCCTGCTGTGGCTGGGCTTCATCGCCGACTACCTGGTGCGGCTCGCGATCGCGGGCGCTGCCCGACGGGAGTTCGTACGTTCCCGTGTCTTCGAGCTGGTGACGCTCGTACTGCCGTTCATCCGCCCCCTGCTGATCGTCGTCTACGTGTGGCGACTGCCGGTGTTCCGCTACGGCAGCCCCGCCAAGCAGCGCATCCGCTACATGGTCACGCTCACACTGTTCACCCTGATGTTCGTCTACCTCGCCTCGTGGGCCGTGTGGCTGGTCGAACGCAACGCCGCCGGCGCGACCATCCTGAGCTTCGACGATGCTCTCTTCTGGGGGTTCACCACCATCACCACCGTCGGATACGGCAACCTCGTGCCGATCACCGCACTCGGCCGCATCATCGCCGTCGGGCTGATGCTCGGTGGCCTCGTCGTGATCGGCGTGACGAGCGCGACGGTCGTCTCGGCACTCACCGATCGCATCCGCCAGGCCGCATCGCACGAGCCACCCGCGCGGCCCACGCGGCGGGATCGCAGCGACCGCTCCGAGTAGTGCACCCCCGTAGGGATGAACTTCTCAAACGTGACCGACGTTCCTCAGCGTTCGCCCTCTGATCATCGAGCCGCGGAACTGCCGTCGTGTCGGCTCGTGCCGCCCGCCGATGCGCGCCATGATCTCTTCGGCCGCCGCGCGCCCCATGGCCTCGACCGGTTGCATCCACGTCGTCACGCCAATCACCGGGCGAGCAAGATCACCAAGACCGTCGTATCCGGTGAGCGAGATGTCCTCCGGCACATCGAGACCCCAGGAGTGCAACAGCTCCCAGGTGCGCACCATGATCGGATCGCTGGGGCAGACCACGACCGTGGCGTCACTCGCGACTGTTCGGAGTGCCCGGGGGTCCGGTCCATCGCCGTCGGCTTCCGCAGGGATGATCAGGGGGTCGATACCGTGCGACCGGACAGCCCTGATGAACGCATCCGATCGCGCCCCGAGGGTCGCCGAGCGCGATCGGGGGAAATCGATCACTCCGATCTGTTGGTGCCCCTCAGCCACCACGAGATCGATCAGGGCCTCGACGCCGGACCCGTCATCGGAGATCGCGCTCAGCCGTGGGGGAACCGCGTCAGGCCCGACCACCACGACCGGCACGTCGGAGAGATCGGCGAAGTCGTCGAGACCGACCCGCCCCGATGCGATGATCACGCCCTCCGGCCTCAGGCTCATCACGGCGTCGAGCGGCCGATCGTCGCGCGGGTCGGCCATCGTGACAGCGAGACGGAAGCCCCGCGTGGAGAGAGTCTCCTGCACCGTGCGGATCAGTTCGCCGTAGTACGACAGCTGCACGGCACGGACGAGGATGGCGACGGTGTCGCTGCGCCCCGATTTGAGCGACTGCGCACGCAGGTCTTTGACATACCCCAGCCGACGAGCCGTCTCGAGCACATGCTCTTTCGTGCGTTCGGAAACGCCGGGCTGCCCGAGCAGAGCTCTGCTCGCGGTCGATTTCGACACACCGGCGACGGCCGCCACGTCGATGATCGAGGCGTGGCCGCTGTCACTATGCGCCGACGCGCTCAGTCGTTGATCCACACGTGCCCCCTCTCGATCGTCGTGCACCAGAACGTAGTGTCCCACTTCGTGCCGCCACCGGCAGACGAATCCACTCGTGTCAGTCGATCCGGTACTCGACGACGATCCCGAGGTGGTCGCTGGGGAAGCTCTCCCCCGGATCGACATCTCCCACGATCCAGGCGTGCCCGACGTCGATCGCGCCACGCGAGAACTGGTAGTCGAGGGTGTAGTCAAGATCACCGCCGGCACCCGGCATGGTGCCGTCGCGAAGATCGCGGTACACGCCGCGGCCGTCACCGATGAGATCGTTGCGCTCGACGATCGTCGCTCCCGACCCCAGCCGCGGTGCGGCGCGCCAGGCATCATTCAAGCCCCACGAAACGATCTCACCGTACTCGGTGCCATCGGGCACGAAATTGAGATCGCCGGTCAGCACCTCCGCGTCGACGGCGTCCTGTTCCCGCAGACGGCGGATCTCGGCGAGCTGCGCCAGACGCATGGAGACGCTCTCGCGGATGGAATCCGAGGCGATCGCAGCGGCGTCCGCGCCACGCGCGACCGCGCGGTAGCCAGACTCGACGCCCATGCGCCCCGCCTGATGGGTGTGTCGCAGGTGTGTTGTGCCGACCCTCAGGAGCGTGCTTCCGACCTGCCAGTCAGCAGTCAGATAGGTGCAGCGAGCCCCCGCATCGATCGTGTGCGAGGCCGCACGCACCGGAGGCTCCGCGGCAAGGATGGCGTTGATCGTGGGGGCGGTGGGGTGGGTGCGTTCTCCCTCGGCGACGAGATGCATGCCCGTCGCCGAGGCGAGTGCGCGGGCATGCGCAGCTGTGGTCTCCTGCACGAGGAAGACATCGGGGCGGATCGCCTCGACCCGTGGCACCAGCAGAGGCAGTCGGGCATCGACGTCGCGGTAGAGGACGTTCCAGGTCAGGATGCGAAGGTTCTCGTTCACGGAAGGCTGCTTTCGTCGGAATCGGTTTCGGGACGGTATGAGGTCAGGCGCACGTAGCTGCGATCGTCAGCGGACCAGGCGCCGGGGAGCAATGGCTTGGCCATTGCGGCGAGTGCGCCGAGCGCTGCGGGGTCGGTGTCGAGCGCGTGCCGCAGATGGTCTTCCGCCTTGCGAAGACTGCGATCGGGCGCGAGATAGCCGTCGCTGGCGAGCACCACCTCGTCGTTCTCCCCCACGTCGAACACCTCGATGAACCGGCTCGGTACACGCGTCCCGTCGAACACGCCGTAGCCGAGTGGAGAGCGCGCATTCCCCAGCGCCGGCTGCACTTCGAGAAGCGGAAACGCAGCGCGCAACCCAGGGTCGGTCTGGATGATCTCGGCGACGGAGGCACCGCCCGCGATGAGGGCGAGGTTGTAGGCGGCGCGGAAAGCGGCGAGCGCATCGTCGATGCCCTTCTGCGCGGGGAATGCGTGCCGCCCTACCCGCACATGCACGTCGCCGATGCGCCACACCTGGTGGCGTCGCACCGAGTAGATCGCGGCGACCGCGCCCGCCGGTCCGGCGTGTGCCGCCGTGATGCGCCCGACCGCCGCAGTGAGCAGATCCACGCACTCACGCGCGTCGAGGTCGCCCGGCAACGCGGTGAGCGCCGTGCCGATGGCGCGAGCGAACTCGCGTCCACTCGCGGGCCTGCCGGCGCCCCGCAGCGGGCTGGACATCCCATCGATCACGGCGACGTAGTCGTCCGAGACGGCCACGATGTCCTCCGAACGACGCGCCGGTCCTTTGGCGCGGACGAACAGCTCCGAGAGGTTGCTCGGCCATCCACCGGCGATGATCAGGGAGTCGACGTCATACCCGTCGGCGGCGGGGAACACCGGCGTCATCGTGCAGCTCCCATTGCGCCGACCACGCGGCGGGACTGCCAGGCGGCCATCCGGTCGGCGAAGAGCACCACGCCCAGCGCGATGACCGTGTTCAGCACGACGTACGCGGTGGCGACACCCACCAGTTCTGGATCAGGCGTCGCCGCCAGCGCGCCCATCGCTACGCCGAGCGGACGGTTGTTGACGTTGTAGAGCATCACCGACACGGTGTACTCGTCGAATGTCGCGTTGAAAGAGAGCGCGGCGACCTGCACCAACACGGGTACCAGCATCGGCAGAGTGATCAGAGCGAAGCGGCGCGGCGAACGTGCGCCGAGCGCCCGCGCTGCCTCGTCGAGCGCGGGATCCACTCCGGCGAGGGCGGCGCGAACGAATCGGACCACGGTCGGCAGAAGGATGACCACGTAGGCCAGCGGCAGGATCCAGAACGATCCGACAAGCACGTGTCCGCCGGTCAGAACGTGCGGCGCACCGAAGACGATCAAGAATCCCAGGGCGATGAGGACTCCTGGCAAGAAGTAGGGCAGGAAGAAGGTCATCTGCAGCGCATCGGTGGCTGCGCCGCGGTGTCGATCGACGAAGTGCGACAGTGCCGTGCCGATAGTCAGGGCGACGGGGATCGCAATGACGCACAGCAGCAAGGAGTTGACCAGCGGCGCAACAGCGCCGCTGTCTCCGAAGACCGTTGCGAAGTTGTCGAGCGTGAGTCCACCCCACAGCTGCCCGTTGCGGATCGCCTCCACGGGCGAGAACGCCATAAGCACGGTGACGAGAACCGGCAGCATGTTAACCAGGGCGAGGGCGTACGCCACTGCGTACAAGGTCGCTCGGCCGATGGGATTGCCCACGCGGATCGGCTGGAACGGACGTGTGCTCTTCGCCGCCGAGAAGAGGCTCGCGCGACGTTCTGCGCGGAGCGCCCAAGCCAGTAGGCCGACCGTCGCCAGTGCCAGCAGTACGCCCAGAAGCGCTGCCATGTCGGGGCGTCCGAGCGAGGTGAGGGTGCGGATGAGCGGACCCACCATGGTGAAGCTCCCCCCACCGAGGATGTTGGGGGCGGCGAACGACCCGAGCGATCCGATCAGCACCATGAGCAGCGAGGCCACGATCATGGGCCGCAGCACGGGCAGCACGACACGGACAAAGGCGGGGACCGGACTCATCCCCAGCGAGCGAGCGGCCTCGACCATGGAGAAGTCGATACGACGGATCGCGGGGCGCAGGAAGAGGAAGTGGTATCCGGTCATCGTGAAGGTGTGTACGAGGATGACGGCGGGAATGCCCGAGAACCAATCGTCGGGTAATCCGGGGAGGAGTCGCTGCAGGCCGATGGTGATGGGGCCGCCGGCTCCGTACACCATCACGTATCCCGTGACGGCGGCTACGGATCCGAACACGAGGGGAATCGCGTAGGCCACGGTGAGGAACCCCTTGCCGCGGATGCAGAACGCCTCCAAGATGAACGCCTGCGTGATCCCGACCGCGCTGACTGTCACCAACGAGACTGCGGTCACGATGAGCGTGTCGCGGATGGCTGCGAGCACACGCGCTGATGAGAACAGTTCGACCGCGGTCGCGAGCGGGTCTCCTGACGAGGGAAAGATGACTTCTCGCAGCACACCGATGTTGGGAACGTACAGGAATGTCACGACGAACCACGCGCAGCTGAGGAACATACCCCACGCGATCAGACGCCAGGCGGCGGAGCCCACGAAACGCACCATCGCACGTCCGCCGCGGATGCTACCGCGTCCAACGACCGCGCTCACGAGGCGATCCTGATGAGATCCGCCTCGTCGAAGCCGACGTACACCTCATCGCCGACGGCGTGATCGTCGTCCTGTCGGGACGGGAGCACCGCGACGACTTCATGCCCGTCGACGTCGATGACGTACTGGGTCGCGGATCCGAGGAAGGTGAGCAGACGCACTTGGCCACGGGTGACGGTGCGCGGTGTCGGCACGACGGACAGTCTCATGTTCTCGGGGCGGACGAAGACGGCCGTCGCCCCATGCGGCTCGATCAGAGCGCGCAGTGCGCCGCCGAGCTCATTCACCTCTCCGACGAACCGGCACACATACTCGGTCGTCGGCCGCTGGTAGACCTCCCGGGGCGGTGCGATCTGGTCGAATGCGCCGTCTCGCATGACGGCGACGCGGTCGGACAGGGACAACGCTTCTTCCTGGTCATGGGTGACGTACAGCGTCGTGATGCCGAGCTCGCGATGCAGACGCTGGATCTCGGCCCTGAGCCGCACCCGGAGAGTCGCATCAAGGTTCGACAGCGGTTCGTCCATCAGCAGAACGGACGGGCGCGTGACCAGTACGCGGGCGATCGCTACTCGCTGCTGCTGACCGCCGGAGAGCTGCGCGGGCATCGCCCGTGCGTGCGCGGTCAGCCCCGTGGCCGTGAGCGCTTGGTCGATGCGTTCGCGACGCTCACGACCACGGATGCCTCTCACCCCCAGCCCGAACGCGACGTTGTCCTCCACCGAGAGATGCGGGAACAGGGCGTAGCTCTGGAACACGAATCCGACACCGCGCGCCTCCGGATCGAACCGCGTCACGTCACGACCGCCGATCTCGATCGCTCCGGCACGCGTCGACACGAATCCAGCGATCGCGCGCAACAGCGTGGACTTGCCACACCCGGATGGGCCGAGGAGCGTGACGAACTCTCCGGCATCGACCGTGAGGTCGATCCCCTGCAGTACGTCCCTGCCCGCGTAGGCGACAGCGAGGTCGCGGATCGTGATCATGATGGCTCCTGTTCGTACGGTTCGGATCAGCCGAGGATCTCGAGCTGGACCTTCTGCATCCACTCGGTCAGGTGCGGGGTGACGACGGACCAGTCGATGTCCTGCTTGGTGAGCGAGTCCAGAGCGGCAGCGGCTTCGGGAAGCCGCGCGACGGCGTCGGAGTTGAGCGGGGTGTCGTTGTGGGTTGCCTCGACGTAGGCGACCTGGAAGTCCGCCGAGCCGAACCAGTCGAGGAACCGCTGTGCTTGTTCTGCACGATCCGTTCCGTTGACGATCGCAACGCCGGTAGAGACGAACGGTGTTCCTCCGTCGGTGTCGACGACGGCGATGTCCAGGTCGTTGTCGTCAGCGCCGATCTGCACACCGCCGAGCCAGTTGACGACCACAGGCAGTTCGCCGGAAGCGACCCAATCCCAGTCGAACTGCTGACCATCCGAGAGCTGCTTCGCGTTCTGCAGGATTGCAGCCAGCGCGTCCCAACCTTCGGGCGAGACCTCACCCGTCTCGGGGTCGGCATAGCGCCAGAGGATGCCGACGATGGCGGCCTGACCCGTCTGACCTGTCGTTGCGGGAAAGACGAACTTCTCGGCGTACTCTGGCGCGGCAAGGTCCAGCCATGCGTCGGGCGCCTCAGCGTTGCCGAGGTGAGCAGTGTCGTAGCCGATGACGATCGGCGTCTGCGTGAACAGCGAGAAGCCGGCATCGTCGTCGCGGAACTGCTCAGGGATCAGTTCTGCCCATGCGGGCGTGTAGTGGTCGAACATGTCCTGCGCGTCCAGCCGGTTCAGCAAGGATTCGCCGAGTCCGACGACCACGTCGGCCTGCGCGTTGTTCTTCTCGGCTTCCAGACGGGTCGCCAGATCGCCTCCACCGCCGCCGACGATCGTCAGTTCGATGCCGAGGTCTTCCTTGGCCTGCTCTGTCACGAAGTCGATTCGGGCGTCGTCCATGGGGGCATAGACGACGAGCGATCCGCCGTCTTCCCCGCCGGCGGGCAGCGCCGAGGGGGACGCCGCGGAACAGCCGGCGAGGGTGAATGCCGCCGCTGCTGCAGCGGCGATCAGGGTGGTGCGTCGTGCATGCATAGAAGTGCTCCTTCAGATCAAGGGATCACGCGTTCGGGAACGTTCCCGAGGCGGGAACGTTCCCGAACGTACGACCCCAACACGTCGCGCACGTAGCTCGAAGATGAACAGAAAAGGAACGCGACGGCGGGCTCGTGCGACGCCACCCCGCAAAGGCGGGGGCGAGCATGTGGAGTTCAGCCACCCACCAGTCGACCGCCATCGCTATCGTGTTGTGCATGCGCGACGCAGAGAAGCCCACGCAGCCGAGCACCAGCCCCTTCCTGAGCGTGCTCCGCCGGCTACCGGCAACCATCGCGTTCGTCGCGATCCTGCTGGCCTGCGGCATCGTCTCGCAGGGGCTCTGGCGACCGTTCGAAGACAGCGCGGCATTCGAAGCCGTGGCCTATGGCCTACCCGCGTTGGAGGCGGGGCGCTGGTGGACGCCACTCACCGGAACCTTCTTCGTCGTGCAACCACTGGTGTACATTCCCACGCTCCTCATCCTGTGGGGCTTCGCGGTGCTCGAGTACCTGCGCGGGTGGAAGGTCGCCGTGGCGTACTTCGCGATCGGCCAGCTCTTCGCCATCTTCGCCTCCGCCCTGCTGCTGTGGCTGTTCGCACTCATTCCGAACTGGGCGTGGGCGGCAGAGCAGGCGGCGACCCTGGATGTGGGCCCCAGCGGCGGAGCGTTCGCCTGCATGGCCGCTGCCGCCGCGCTGTTCGCGTCGCCCTGGCGGGTGCGGGTGCTTCTGCTGCTGATCGCCGTGGCCACGATCGGACTGCTGTTCCTGGGCACCGTCGCCGACCTCGAGCACGCGGTCGCGCTCGCCCTGGTCCTGCTGGTCGACCGCTCGCTGCACGTGCAGCGTGCGACCGTACGCGAGCAACGGTTCATCGCCTTCATCGGAGTGCTCGCGTTCGCGGCGATTCAGGTGATCTTCGCCTTCGTACCCACCGATGGCCCCTTCGGCACCTCCGCACCGTTGGCCGGCCCGTGGTGGACGACAGCGGTCGAGACGCTGATCGTCGTGCTCATCGCCGACGGGCTGCGCAGGGCGCGTCGCTGGGCGTGGGTCGTCTCGCTTGTACTGCTGGGCATCAACGCCCTGCTCGGCGTGCTGTTGCTTGCGTTGCTCGCAGCCGCTGACCAGGCCGATGTCCACGCGGCGTTCGACGGTGGCGTGGCGCTGACGATTGCCACGGCGGGCGTCGCTCTCGCCGTGTTCATCTACCTGGTGTGGGTCCGCGCAGCCTTCCCGCCGCGCCACAGGCGCACACTGTCTCCCGGGCATCCCACCGACCACGACGAGACGAAGAAGCTGCTGCGCGCCCATGGTGGCGGCACGCTGTCGTGGATGACGACGTGGGAGGGGATGTCGACGACCCATACCGAGCACGGGTCCGTCGCGTATCAACAGCGCGCCGGTGTCGCGCTGGCCCTCGCCGACCCTCTCGGCCCAGAAGAAGGTCGCTCCGCGTCGGTCGCGGAGTTCATCGACGACGCCGAGCGTGCCGGCCTCGCACCCTGCTTCTTCAGCGCCGGGGAGGCCACCCGCGCTGCCGTTCCTGCGACGTGGCGCAGTCTCGTCGTGGCCGACGACACCATCGTCGACCTGCCCGGCCTGGAGTACACGGGCAAGCGATGGGCATCCATCCGCACCTCGATGAACCGGGCCGGACGCGAAGAGATGACGTTCCGCATGTCGACGCTGCGCGACGAATCGTGGGGCGTGCGCGCGCAGCTGCATGCGATCTCGGAGATATGGGTCGGCGACAAGGGGCTTCCCGAGATGGGCTTCACCCTCGGTTCGCTGGAACAGGCCGAAGACCCCGAGGTGCGGATCGCCCTCGCGCTCGCTCCCAACGGCGACGTCGACGGATTCCTGTCGTGGCTGCCGGTCTACGGCGAGGGTCGGGTGCGCGGGTGGACGCTGGATCTGATGCGGCGCCGCGACGGAGGGTTCCCCCCGGTCATGGAGTACCTCATCGGCATGTCGGCCGCTCACTTCCGCGACGAGGGGGCCGAGATTCTGTCACTGTCGGGTGCGCCGCTGGCGCACGAGTACCCGCCGGATGCCCGAGTGATCGCCGATCTCAGCGACAAGCTCGCCGACATGCTCGAGCCGGTGTACGGGTTCCGTTCGCTGCATCGCTTCAAAGAGAAGTTCCATCCCCGCTACGAGACGCTCTACCTGCTCTACCGCGACGAGGGCGATCTGCCGCGGATCGGACTCGCGCTCACGCGCGCATTCCTTCCGGATGCCACCGCACGCCAGTTCGCCAGCGCCGGCCTCGAACTCGTTCAGCGCGGAGGCGAGCAGGAATAGCGCCGACGCCTACGTGGCGGTGGAAGAGTCGAACACCGGCACCGTCGCTGAACGTGTGCGGGTGGAGAGGGCTACTGCCAGGACTCCGAGCCCGAAGGTGATCGGCAGGTAGCCGAGGGTGCCGAGAAGAGGAAGGACGTCCCCCATCGCCATGAAGGTGTTCGGGGAGGCGACGGCGACCAGCGCCGGGATGAGCGACGTGACCGTTCGGATGCCGAGGGCCCACAGCGGCGCCCAGTTCCATGGGGCGGGGACGACCCCGGCCCGGGCGACCTGCATGGCTGCGATCAGCCCGAACATCAGCGGGACCACCCAGGAGAGATAGCTCCAGATCGGCCAGAACGCCGCGTCTGGCCCCAGCTGAGAGCCTGTGGCGAGGCTGACCAGGGTGTCGGTTGCCGGCCACAGTGCGACGACGGCGGCGGCCGCTATGCCCAGCGGCTTGCGTGCGATGACGCTGTCTTCACCGACCAGCCCGATGGCGAGGAGCAGGATTGCGGCGGCCCATGACAGGTCGCTCAGCAGCAAGATGACGGTGCTCGCCCCCGGAACTCCCGACAGGGCACTCGTCGACATTCCGAAGACACCGCTGCCGATCAGTCCGATCCCGCCCGCCAACCATGTGAGCCGTCGTCCACGCATGCGCCCAGGCTACCGAAGGTGCGCGATCCGACTCGCTGACCCAAGAGACGCGGAGAGATCGTCTCGCAGGTACGCGACCTAGTCGCTGGCGCGCGACGTCCGAGAAGAGCAAGGTCAAGCGCACCCACAAAACGGGTTCCGACCAGGGGAAAATGGCGGAGACGGAGGGATTTGAACCCTCGGTCCCCTTGCGAGGACTCCACCTTAGCAGGGTGGTGCACTAGGCCTGACTATGCGACGTCTCCGTGCGTCCGTTCCGAAGAGTGGACGCGCCTAGCCATCATAACGGTTCGCCGGGCCAGTCACGAATCGAGCACCGCGGCGCTCGACGAACGAGCGATCAGCTCCGGCCGAAAGCGCACACTGCCAGCGCTACCCGGAGCTTCGAGCTCCTTCAGCAGCAGGTCAACAGCGGTCCATCCGATCAGACGGGCAGGCTGACGCACCGAGCTCAGGGGCACGACGGCAGCCGCGGCGAAGTCGATGTCGTCGTATCCCACCAGGGCGATGTCGTCAGGCACCCGCACCTGCGACCCGAAGCTCAGAGCCTGCAGCAATCCGACCGCGAGCAGGTCATTCGCCGCGAACACGGCATCCGGCCGATCCGCAGCATCCCGCGCCACGAGCGCCTCTCCGGCAGCGCGCCCCTGCAGCACCGTCAGCGACGGGCGCTCGATCACCTCCAGAACTGCATCGTCGACCTCGGCCACGGCGTCACGCACTCCCTGCAGCCGGTCGGCGACCTGCCGCACCGACGATGGTCCGCCGACGAACGCGAGGCGCCGACGGCCGGCGGCGAGCAGATGCGCCGCAGCAAGTCGACCACCCTCGACGTCGTCGACCGACACCGACGGAAATGCGCCACCACGATCCTCACGGTCGACGAGCACGGCCGCCATACCCCCGGCATCGAGGCGGTGCAGCACGGCGAGATCGTCGGATGCCGGCGTCAGCAGCACTCCGTTGACGCGCTGCTCGAGGAACAGGTCGAGGTAGGCGCCCTGTCGCTGATCGCTCTCGTCGCTGTTGCCCAGCAGCACGGTCATCCCTGCTTCGGCGGCGCGGTCCTCGGCCCCGCGGGCGACCTCGGCGAAGAACGGGTTGCCGATGTCGGGCACGACGAGGCCAATGCTGCGACTGCGCCCCGCGCGCAACTGGCGGGCCGCGTCATTGCGGACGAACCCGAGCTCATCGATGACCCGCTGCACGCGCTCAGCCGTGCGAGGCGAGACCAGCTCGGGCCGATTGAGCACGTTCGAGACGGTTCCCACCGAGACGCCGGCCGCAACGGCAACATCCTTCACGCCCACTGCCATCCGTCTTCCCCCTCCACCGCGGCCTCCCCACACGCTACTCGACCGGCTTTCCACCCGCCGCGCACAACGGTTTTGACTTCCCCGATACGGGCACCTAGAGTGCTCTGAAACGATTCATATACGTCGGACTCAACGAGGAGATTCACCCATGCCCCGCGTCGCCTTCCAACTGCAGGTGCGCCCTGAACTGCTCGACGAGTACCTCGAGCGTCATTCGCCGGTCTGGCCCGAGATGCTCGCCGAGATCGCCGCATCCGGCCGCCGCAACTACTCGCTCTTCCTCGGCGACGGCGGCCGCCTCTTCGGCTACTACGAGACCGACGACGACGAAGCCGCACAGGCCTACCTCGCCGAATCCCCCATCGCGACGCGCTGGGAGGCCGAGATGAGCCGGTTCTTCATCGGGCTCGACGGCCGTCCCGACCAGGCCGCGACGCGCCTGCCCGAAGTCTTCAATCTGGACGCCCAGCTCGCCTCGGCATCCGACGTTCCCGCATCCACCCCCGACAACGAAAGCAGTCCATCGTGAGCATCCTCACACCCGACATCCGCTCTCAGCTCGAGCGGCAGTCGATCGAACTCCCCTCGTGGGCGTTCGGCAACTCCGGCACCCGCTTCAAGGTGTTCGGCACGCCCGGCACCCCGCGCGACCCCTTCGAGAAGATCGCGGATGCCGCACAGGTGCACAAGCACACCGCGCTCGCCCCGGTCGTCGCACTGCACATCCCGTGGGACATGTGCGACTTCGACGCCCTGCGCACGCACGCCGAAGACCACGGCGTCGCACTCGGAACCGTCAACTCGAACACCTTCCAGGACGACGACTACAAGTTCGGTGCGCTGACGCACGAAGACGCGACGATCCGCCAGAAGGCGATCGACCACCACCTCGCGTGCATCGACGTGATGGATGCCACCGGCAGTCGCGACCTGAAGATCTGGCTCGCCGACGGGTCGAACTACCCCGGCCAGGCAGACATGCGCGGCCGCCAGGATCGCCTGCAGGACTCCCTCGAGAAGATCTACGCCCGTCTCGGCGCCGAGCAGCGCATGGTTCTGGAGTACAAGTTCTTCGAACCGGCGTTCTATCACACCGATGTTCCCGACTGGGGCACCAGCTACGCGCAGGTCGCCTCTCTCGGCGACAAGGCCATGGTCTGCCTCGACACCGGCCACCACGCGCCCGGCACAAACATCGAGTTCATCGTCATGCAGCTGCTGCGCCTCGGCAAGCTCGGCTCGTTCGACTTCAACTCGCGCTTCTACGCCGACGACGACCTGATCGTGGGCGCGGCCGACCCGTTCCAGCTGTTCCGCATCCTGTTCGAGGTGGTGCGCGGCGGCGGGCTGAACAACCCCGATGTGGCGTTCATGCTCGACCAGTGCCACAACGTCGAAGACAAGATCCCCGGTCAGATCCGCTCGGTGCTCAACGTGCAAGAGATGACCGCGCGCGCCCTGCTCGTCGACCGCGACGCGCTGAGCAGTGCCCAGAAGAGCGGCGATGTGCTCGCCGCCAACGCCGTCTTCATGGACGCGTTCTACACGGACGTCCGCCCGGCACTGGCCGAGTGGCGTGAGTCACGGGGACTGGCAGCCGACCCGATGGCCGCGTACGCCGCATCCGGATACCAGCAGAAGATCGCCGCCGATCGCGTCGGCGGAACCCAGGCAGGATGGGGAGCCTGACATGACCACCACCTCCATTCGCCGGCCGCTCACGGCCTGGAAGGCGACCATCGCCGTCGCCATGTCGAACTACATCGAAGCGGGCGCCATCATCGCTCTCGCCACCAGCCTCACGCTGTGGCAGGCCGAGTTCGGCTTCGACAACGCCGCCGTCGGTCTCGTCGCGGCCCTCAGCGCCAACGCGTTCGGCGCCGCGATCGGTGCCGCCATCGGCGGTCCGCTCTGCGACCGCCTCGGCCGCAAGTTCATCTACACGTACGACCTCATCCTGTTCATGGCCGGTGCACTGGTGGTGACGTTCTCGACGAACTTCACCATGCTGCTCATCGGCGTGATCATGATGGGCGTCTCGGTCGGTGCGGGCGTGCCCGCTTCGTGGACCTACATCGCCGAAGAGGCCCCCAGCGAGCAGCGCGCCGCACACGTCGGCACGGCCCAGCTGGCCTGGTCGATCGGCCCGGCCGTGGGCTTCCTGCTCGCCGTGATCGTCGGCCCGCTCGGCATCGTCGGCGCGCGTCTGATCTTCTTCCACCTCTTCGTCATCGCCGCGATCACGTGGTGGGTGCGTCGCGGACTCCCCGAGTCGCGCCGTTGGAAGGAGCAGCGCGAGGCCGAGCGCGCCAGCGGCCAGAAGGTGTCGCTGTTCTCGGGCATCGGCGGACTGCTGTCGAACAAGAAGAACCTCGGCGCGCTGGCCTTCTTGCTCGGCGTGTACGGCCTGTGGAACACCGTCGCCGGGCAGGCCGGTATCTTCCAGCCGCGCGTCTACGAGGCGGCGGGACTCGAGGATGCCACCCAGCAGAACCTGCTGCAGGTGCTCGTCTGGACGCTGACCGCCGCGGCGACGTACTTCGGATTCATGCGCTACGGCGACCGGGTCAGCCGCCGCTGGCTGTACTTCGGCGGCGCACTGCTGGGCGTCATCGCCTGGATCGTGCTGATCTACGCCCCTCCCGGAATGTTCTCGCTGCTGTTCTTCGCCACCGCGTGGGGCATCTCGGCCGGTGTCGGCGCGCAGGCGTTCTACGGCCTGTGGACGGCTGAACTGTTCGCGACGAAGTACCGCGCCAGCGCCCAGGGCATGCTCTTCATGCTCGCCCGCGTCATGGTCGGCCTGCTCAGCCTGGTCTTCCCCGTGCTGCTGGAGTCGATGGGCCTCGGCAAGCTCGGTCTGCTCATCATCGGGCTGCTGGTCGCCGCTCTGCTGATCGGCACGATCTGGGCGCCCAAGACCGAAGGCAAGTCGCTCGACGAGATCGAGCGCGAGCGCTACGGCGAGCCGGTGGCCAGCGCACGCTGACCACCACGAGGGGGCGGGCGCCACGCCGCCCCCTCGTCCTCATCCTTCTCACCATCGCATCCTCAAAGGACCCCGCATGACCACCCCCACCCCCGCCGCACTGATCGCACGGTCGAACCGCCTCGGTGCGGACCCGAAGAACACCAACTACGCCGGGGGAAACACCTCGGCCAAGGGCGTCGACACCGACCCGGTCACCGGACAGCCGGTCGAACTCATGTGGGTGAAGGGGTCGGGGGGCGACCTGGGCACGCTCACCGAACAGGGTCTGGCAGTACTGCGCCTCGACCGCATGCGCGCGCTCGTCGACGTCTACCCCGGCCTCGACCGCGAAGACGAGATGGTCGCCGCGTTCGACTTCTGCCTGCACGGCAAGGGCGGTGCAGCGCCGTCGATCGACACGGCCATGCACGGGCTGGTCGACGCCGCGCACGTCGATCACCTGCATCCCGACTCGGGCATCGCGATCGCGACCGCGGCCGACGGCGAAGCGCTGACCGCGAAGATCTTCGGCGACAAGGTCGTCTGGGTGCCGTGGCGACGCCCCGGCTTCCAGCTCGGCCTCGACATCGCCGAGATCAAGAAGCAGAACCCGCAGGCGATCGGCACGATCCTCGGCGGGCACGGCATCACCGCCTGGGGCGACACCTCGGACGAGGCCGAGGCGAACTCGTTGTGGATCATCGACACCGCCGCGGCCTACATCGCCGAGCACGGAAGCCCCGCCCCGTTCGGCGCAGCGCGCGCCGGTTTCACCGCGCTGCCCGACGCCGAACGCCGCGCCCGCGCCGCTGCCCTCGCCCCCACCATCCGCGGGATCGCCAGCCACGACAAGCCCATGGTCGGTCACTTCACCGACAGTGACGTGGTGCTCGACTTCCTGGCATCCGAGAAGGCCCCGGCGCTGGCAGCCCTCGGCACCAGCTGCCCCGATCACTTCCTGCGCACCAAGGTCAAGCCGCTGATCCTCGACCTGCCGGTGACCGCCACCGTCGATGAGCAGATCGCTCGGCTGCACGAGCTGCACGCCGAGTACCGCGCCGACTACCAGGCCTACTACGACGCGCACGCGACCGCTGACTCCCCTGCGATCCGCGGCGCCGACCCGCTGATCGTGCTGATCCCCGGTGTCGGAATGTTCTCATACGGCGCGAACAAGCAGACCGCTCGCGTCGCGGGCGAGTTCTACGTCAACGCCATCAATGTCATGCGCGGCGCCGAGGCGCTCTCGACGTACGCCCCGATCTCGGATGCTGAGAAGTTCCGCATCGAGTACTGGGCACTCGAAGAGGCCAAGCTGCAGCGGATGCCCAAGCCCAAGAGCCACCAGGGCCGGATCGCCTTCGTCACCGGCGCCGCCTCGGGCATCGGCAAGGCCATCGCCACGCGCCTGGCCGCCGAGGGCGCCTGCGTCGTGATCGCCGACCTCGACCTCGCCAAGGCGCAGGCCGCAGCCGCCGAACTCGGCGGCACGGATGTCGCGATCGGCGTCGCCGCGAACGTCGCCGATGCGGATGCCGTCCAGGCGGCTCTCGATGAGGCCGTGCTCGCGTTCGGTGGCGTGGACCTCGTGGTCAACAACGCCGGCCTGTCACTGTCGAAGCCGCTGCTGGAGACCACCGAGAAGGACTGGGATCTGCAGCACGATGTGATGGCCAAGGGCTCGTTCCTGGTCTCGAAGGCCGCGGCGAAAGCCCTGATCGCTCAGCAGCTCGGCGGCGACATCATCTACATCTCGTCGAAGAACTCCGTCTTCGCGGGCCCCAACAACATCGCCTACTCGGCGACCAAGGCCGACCAGGCGCACCAGGTGCGACTGCTCGCCGTCGAACTCGGCGAGCACGGCATCCGCGTCAACGGCATCAACCCCGACGGCGTCGTTCGCGGGTCGGGCATCTTCGCCTCCGGATGGGGCGCCAACCGCGCTGCCACCTACGGCGTCGCCGAAGAGGACCTCGGCCAGTTCTACGCCAACCGCACCATCCTCAAGCGCGAGGTCGTTCCCGAGAACGTCGCCGACGCCGTGTACGTGCTGACCGGCCCCGAGCTGAGCCGTACGACCGGTCTGCACATCCCCGTCGACTCGGGCGTCGCGGCGGCATTCCTGCGATGACGGCGTCAGCAGCCGTCCGCTCGTTCGCCGCCGTCGACCTCGGCGCGACGAGCGGACGGGTGATGATCGGGCGCGTCGGCACCGACGCGCTCGATCTCGAACTCGTGACGCGCTTTTCGAACGGTCCGGTGCAGCGGGCCGATGGCCTGCACTGGGACTTCGGCGCCCTGTACGAGCACGTGCTCGACGGACTCGCCGAGGCCGTGCGGCGTGAGCCCACGATCGAGAGCATCGGCATCGACTCGTGGGCGGTCGACTACGGTCTGCTGCACGATGGCGATCTGCTGGCCGAACCGTTCCACTACCGCGACGATCGCACCGCGCGCGGCGTCGAGGCGGTACACGCAGTCGTCCCCTTCGAAGAGCTCTACCGTCGCAACGGTCTGCAGTTCCTGCCGTTCAACACGCTCTACCAATACCGGGCGGATGCCCTGCTGAGCGACGCCGACACGGCGCTGCTCGTGCCCGACCTGCTCGCCTTCCTGCTCACGGGACGACGGGTCGCCGAGCGCACGAACGCCTCGACCACCGGGCTGCTGCGCGTCGACGATGCGCAGTGGGATCTCGAGCTGGCAGAACGCCTCGGCATTCCCGCCGGCGTCCTGCCGAGCCTGGTCGATCCGGGTGAGACGATCGGTCGCGTCCGCCCCGAGCTCGCGGCGCGGATCGGCCGCGACCTTCCTGTCGTCGCCGTCGCCTCGCACGACACCGCTTCGGCCGTCGCCGCGGCCCCCCTGTCGACGCCGCACGCGGCCTACATCTCGTGCGGCACGTGGGGCCTGGTCGGCCTGGAGCTCACCGAACCGGTCGTATCGGATGCCGCCCGCGCCGCGAACTTCACCAATGAGCTCGGCGTCGACGGGCGCATCCGCTTTCTGCACAACGTCACCGGCCTCTGGCTGCTCAGCGAGACGCTGCGCGAGTGGGAGGCATCCGACGGCGCCCCGATCGACCTGCCAACGCTGCTGGCAGAGGCCGCCGCGACCGCCGGCGCGGTGCCGCTGTTCGATGCGAACGACCCATCGCTCAGCGCTCCGGGCGACATGCCCGCGCGCATCGGCGCACTGCTCGGCGATGCCGCGCCGTCGTCGCGAGCGGCGTTCGTCCGCACCATCGTCGAATCGATTGCGCAGGCCTTTGCGGATGCCATCGCCGACGCCGCGACCCTGGCCGGTCGCCCGGTCGACAGCATCCATCTCGTCGGCGGCGGTTCCCTCAACCGACTGCTGTGCCAGGCGACGGCCGACAGATCAGGTGTTCCTGTCATCGCCGGCCCCGTCGAGGCGACGGCGCTCGGCAACGTGCTGGTGCAGGCGCGCGCAGCCGGTGCTGCTCCCGCCGACCTCGCCGGGCTCCGCGCGCTCGTCGCGGCAACGGCGGACGTGCACCGCTACGACCCACGCTGACCCGGGTACGCGAGGCGCGTCACTCGAGGATGCCGCCGAGCAGCGACACCGAGGTGGCCTGCGCCTCGCGGCCGCGTTCGCCACGGTAGGCGATGAACTGCTCGACGAGCTGTTCGAGCACGAGCATCATCGCCGCCCGCGACGTGTGGATGAGTTCGTCCTGGAAGGTGTCGTTGATCGGCGGCACCACCAGGGTCACATCGGCGATCTCGACGACGGCCGAGCGAGCGAACGATGTGATCGCGACGATGTTGGCGCCACTCGCGCGCGCGGCCCGCATGCCATCGAGCGTGGCCCGGTTCGCCCCGGAGCCCGAGACGACGACGCACAGCGAACCGGCGCCGAGCTGCCGCGCCGAGATCTGCTGCGACAGCGCGTCGGGCAGCATCTCGGCCGGACGCCCGGCCGAGTTCAAGCGCAGCACCAGGTCGATGCCGAGTGCGCCCGAGAGCCCGTTGGCGATCACGAGCACGCGCTGCGATCGGTCGAGAAGCTGAAGGAACCGCAGCATGTCGTCTTCGTTGAGCGCCGCAACCGTGTTGCTCAGTCTCGCGGCGAAGCGTCCCACCCCGGCGCGCACCGCGCCGACCATGGTGCCGTCGCCTTCTTCGAGCGGCATGCTCTCGGTCGCGAGCTCCTGAGCGAGCGCGACGCGCAGCTGCGGGTAGCCCTCGTAGCCGAGTGACTGCGCGGCCCGGATGACCGTGGTGCGGCCGACGCCGACAGCATCCGCCAGGTCCTGCGCCGTGCGCTCGACCGTGCTGTCGCGGTCGGCGAGGATCGCGTCGGCGACCTTTCGCTCCCCCCGTTGCAGCGACGGCAGCAGCGCGGCGATCCGCGCCGATGGTGAGGCGTCAGACGCTCCGTGCCAGCTCACTCGAACGGGCTCCCTCCATGATCCGACGACGCACTGCGCCGGAGATCGCATCGATGGTCATCGTGACAACGACGATGACGATCAGCAGCATGCCGACAGTGTCCCATTCGCGGAACTGCGTGTAGTTGGTGAGCATACTGCCGATGCCGCCGGCGCCGACCATTCCGAGGATCGCCGAGGTGCGGATGTTGATCTCGAACCGGTACAGCGCGAACGACATCAGCGCCGGCGAGACCGCCGGCCACAGCGCCCAGCGCGTCACCTCGGCGGTGGTGCCGCCGGCCGCGCGCACCGCCTCGGATGCCCCTTCCTCGGCTGATTCGATCGCCTCGTACACCCACTTCGCCTGCGTGCCGATGCCGGCGATCCCCAGCGCCAGCATGCCGGTGAACGGGGTGAGTCCGGTGACCGTGAGCAGGATCAGGGCGATGATCACCTCGGGCACGGCGCGGATGACCGCGAACACGCCGCGCAGCGACAGCCGCAGCCACGCGGGCCCCACACCGCGCGCGGCGAGGATGCCGAGCGGGATCGAGATCACGACGCACATGATGGCGCCCAACCAGGCCATCGAGATCGATCGCCACATCTCGATCAGGGCCCGCGGCAGCTTCTCCCAGTTGGGCGGACCGAACATCAATCCCAGGTACTTGGCGACGTTCTCGGGGATCTTCGGGATGTCCGACCACGAGATCGGCAGCCCTGCCGCGGCGATGAGAATCACGAGCCCCACGAGCACCGCGGCCACCGTCTGCCACAGGCGCGAGGGTCGGGCCGGAACGTTCAGCGCGGTCATGTCAGCTTCTTTCGCAGGAAGTTCGAGAGCAGCTCGATCAGCACGACGACGACGAGGATCTCGAGGATGATCACCGACACGTCACCGTAGGCGTAGAAGCCGCGTCGTTCGTCGAGGATGCGACCGATGCCGCCGGCACCCACGAATCCGAGGATCGCCGAGATGCGCACGTTGAGTTCGAGGGTGTAGAGCCACTGATTCGCGAACAGCGGCAGAGTCTGCGGCAGTGCCGTGACCCGGTTGATCTGGAACTGGGTACCACCGGCGGCTTTGCCGGCCTCCATGTAGTCATGGTCGGCCGAGTCGATGGCCTCCGAGACCAGCTTCACGATGATGCCGATATCGAACAGCACGAGCGTGATCATGCCGGGCAGCACTCCGACGCCCACCATCGCCACCAGCACCGATGCGTAGACGAGGTCGGGCACCGAGCGGATCACGTTGATCACGGTGCGCACCGCGGTGCGGCCGAACCGGTTGCCGTTGGTGGGCTTGGACGCCCACAGGGTCAGCGGCACCGAGATGCACGCCGCGATGACCGCACCGACGAGTGCCATCTGCAGCGTCTCGAGCATCGGCTCGATCGTGCGCGGCAGGAAGGCGAAGTTGGGCTGCATCAGCTGCGCGAGCTTGTTGGCGCCGTTCTGCCAGTGCTTGACGATCGATGACAGGTCGATCTCGACGCCGCCGATCGCCGGGATGCACGTGGCGACCGTGAACGCGACCAGCACGGTGACGATCAGCACCGTGCGCCGCACGTTGCGCGGGCGCGGGGGCAGCACCGGCGCGGCTTTCACCGCCGCGGGCGCCTCGGCCACGGGGGCGGGGGCGCTCATCCCGCGGCGCCCAACTGGTCACGCACCTGGATGGGCCGCCCGTAGATCTGCTCGAAGTCGGCGTCGGTCGCCTCGTGCGCCGGTCCGTCGTAGACGATCTCGCCGCCGCGCAGTCCGATCATGCGCGTGGTGTACTCGCGGGCGAGGTCCATCAGGTGGATGTTGACCATGACCGTCAGGCCGCGCTCCTGGTTGATGCGGCGCAGGTCACTCATCACCGCGTGCGCCGTGGGCGGGTCGAGCGAGGCGACGGGCTCGTCGGCGAGCATGATGCTCGGCTCCTGCGTGAGCGCCCGGGCGATCGCCACGCGCTGCTTCTGCCCGCCCGAGAGCGCACCGCCGCGGGCCCAGACCTTCTCGAGCATGCCCACCGAGTCGAGGGCGGTGAGAGCGAGTTCGCGGTCGTGTGCCGACGGCATCCCCAGCAGGTTGCGCCAGGCCGGCGAGTGCGCGAACCGCCCGACGAGCACGTTCTGGTAGACGCTGGTGCGCTCAGCCAGGTTGAATCCCTGGAAGATCATGCCAACGTGGCCGCGCAGTTCGCGCAGACCGCGTCCGCTGAGCGAGGTGACCTCGTGCGGGCCCACGGCGACAGAGCCGTCGGTGGCCCGCACGAGGCCGTTGATCGTGCGGATCAGGGTGGATTTTCCCGAGCCGGAGAGACCGACGATCGAGACCATCTCACCCGCGTCGATCCGCAAGGACACATCCTTGAGTGCCCGGGTGCCGTTCGGATACGTGACCGAGACACCGTCAAGGGCTACGTGCCAGGAGCTGTTCATGGATGTGTCCTCTGGGTGATCAGTTGGCGAACTTCTGCAGGATCTCGCCGTAGCGGTCGATCTCGTCCTGGTTGGTCTCGGCCGTCCAGTCGGTCAGGCTGACGAGGTCGCTCATGACCTGCTTGGCCTCCTCGGACGAGTCGACGTAACCGTCCATCAGCTCGGTGAGCTGGGCGACGAGGTCGTCGGGCAGCGAGCTGCTGACGGCGACGCCACCGTTGGGGATCATGTCGGTGTAGGCGAAGGCGACGACCTTCTCGGCCACGTCGGGGGCCTCCGAGAGCACGCTGGAACGAGCGTCCCAGTAGCCGAAGCTCACCTCGGCGTCACCGTTGTAAACGGCGAGCACGGCGTTGTTGTTGCCCTCGACGGGAACCTGGGTGATGTCCTTGTCGGTGTCGATACCGGCATCCTGCATCGCCACGATCGGGTACTGGTACCCGGCGGGCGAGGTGGCCGCCTGCAGGGCGACCTTGGTGCCCGCGTCGATGCTCTTCAGCGCGTCGAGGCCTGCGGCGCCGGTACCGGTCGCGGCAGCGTCCGCCTCTTCGATGCCGTTGCAGTAGCTCAGGGCGACGTCGTTGGCGGCGTACGTGGCCATCACCGGCTCGTCGTCGCAGTACTTGTCGGGGTTGTTCGTGAACGCGACCGAGGCGTACGAGCTGGCGCCGAAGCGCACGTCGCGCAGGATCAGCTTCGCGTCGTACTGGTTGATCGAGTGGTACAGCGAGCCGGCGTCGGTGATGATGACCTGCGCCTGGTCGGCACCGAGCGCCTCGACCGTGGCGGCGTAGTTGTCGGCGACGACACCGTTGACGGTGATGCCGAGCTCGTCGCTCAGGTAGCTGGTCAGCGGCTCGAGGGCCTCGGCGAGGTCGGCGTTCTCGGTCGAGGGCACCAGCGAGATCGTGATCTCTTCGGGCCACGCGGCGTCGCCGCTCGTGCTGTCGGCCGTGCTCTCCGCAGCACCGCAGCCGGTGAGTGCGAGGGTGGCGGCGGCGAGGACGCCGACCGCGGCGATGGACTTGCGCATGCGCAGATACCTTTCAGGAGGGGTGATGGGTGTGTACTGCGGGAGGGTCAAGCTGTGGGGGTGAGCACCGAGGTCGCCCAGGTGCGGATCGCGGGTGCGACGTCTTCGAGCGTCGTGCCGCGCATGGTCGGCGACTCGGGCGAGGTCTCGGCGGTCGCGCCGACGAGTGCCGTCGCTGCCCCGAGGGCCCGGGCGGGCGCGAGGTCGAAGGCGAAGATGTCGCCGATCGAGAGCACGGGCCCGTCGGCGAGCGCCGTGCGCAGGATCGGTTCGAGCCCGGCTGGCTTGCCGACCGTGAAGTGCAGCGCGGCGAACCGGTCGGCGATGCCCCAGGCGGCGAGAAGCTCGCGGATGCCCTGATCGGGTGCGTTGGTGGCGAGGATGATGCGGATGCCGGGGTCGAGCGCGGCGAGCAGGTCGAGCAGTCCGGGGGCCGGCGAGACGGGGGCATCCGCCGTTCCCAGCCGGGTGCGGCTGTGCGCGTAGGCGGCGTTCAGCGTCTGCTCGTCGACACCGTCGGTGCGGGCGAGGGTGCCGACGACGTCGTAGCCGTCGCGCAGCTCTGACGCGCCGGCGGCGTGCTTGTCGAGTTCGACCTGGACGCGCTCCAGGTAGTCATCAGCAGCAGCTTCGGCGGCATACCGCGCGTATGCGAGGACGGGGCCGTCACCGACGGCGAGGGTGCCGTCGAAGTCGAAGATGATGCTGGGGGTCACAGGCGCTCCTTTGTTTGGACAGTGCGTCCAGACTAGACCGCATTTGTGGACGCGCCGTCTACTAGGAGGTGAACATTCGGTTACGCACCCTCCGATGCGGCCGCGTTCCAGCGCAGACGCGGCTCCGCCACGAACTCCGCGACGACAGCATCCGCGTCGCCGGAGAACGGGAACGTCGTGATCAGGCGCCACGCCCCCTCGACGCGGATGCCATAGATCAGCGCGTGCACGGACGATGCGTCCGCACGCACGAGCACCACACGGGCGTCCAGGCCGCCAAGGCGCACATCACCACGCGCGACCACATCGTCGCCGGGCGCTTCGAGATACGGCAGCGCAGCCGCGGTGACCCGCTGCAGAGGCGTCGTCGCACCGACGTCGCTCAGGTGAAAAGCATCCGGCGCCTGACCGAGGGCGAGCGCCAGCTCGCCGTCCTGCCACCGGTCGCGCTTGCGCCCGTAAGGGGTCACCACCTCAGAGAACCAGTATCCGTACACGTGCAGCACACCCGCGTTGCCGACCGGGTAGTCCGCGTCGATGCCGGCCGCGGCGTGCAGCGCATCGAAAACGTCGACCTCGATGACGGGCCCGCCGGTGTTCTCGTCGATCACCGTCGACAGTCCCCAGTTGGCGAAGCGTCCGTGTCGCGCGTCGGCAGCGATGAAAGCGAGCGCCCGTGCGAGTTCAGGGCGCGACGAAGCAGGGTCCAGCACGGTGATGATCAGCCGCGCACGTTGCCGTTCGAGCAGGTCTGCACGGCCGCGGAGTTGCCCTTGATCGAGTCGGGCAGGGCGACGACGTCCGTCGGCTCGCCGCTCGGCGCCGGTGTCGGCGTCGCGCTGGCGTCACCGTCCTCGACGGGATCCTTCACCACGACACCGTCATTGGCCGTGTTCTCGTGAGTGATCTGCAGCTGCTTGTTGGCCGAGATGGCGTCCCACAGAGCCGTCGCCGCCGCGATATCGGGAACAACCTTGTTCGGGTCGCTCGGGTCGCCGACAGCGGGGTACTGCACGAACACGATGTCCTCGAACGGCACGCTCTTGACGGCCAGGGCGATCTGCACGATCTTCATCGGGTCTGCCAGCGACGTGGATGCCTCGACATTGCTGAGTGCCGTATCGGCCAGTCGAAGCATGACCGGCACATTGCCGAGCACCTCGCTGCTGATCATCTTGCGCGCCAGACTCGACATGTACTGCTGCTGGTTGCCGATGCGCCCCAGATCCGAGCCGTCGCCCACGCCCTTGCGGGTGCGCAGGAACTGCAGCGCCTCAAGCCCCTGCACGGTGTGCTCGCCCGCGGCGAGGTCCAGCCCCGTCGCGCCGTCCTTGATCGGGTTCGCGAGGCAGACATCGACACCGCCGATGGCATCCGTGATCTCGATCACACCGCCGAAGGTGACCTTCGCGGCGAACTCGATGTCCTCACCCGTCAGCGTGGAGATCGTCTTGGCGACGCAGTTCAGGCCGCCCTTCTCACCACCGTGCTCGTAGGCGACGTTCAGCGGCTGTTTGCTCATGGCAGATCGCGTGCTGCCGTTGGCATCGGTGCACTCGGGAATCGGCACCATCAGATCACGCGGAAAGCTGACCGCGGTGATCCTGCGCGGCTCTTCCGAGACGTGCACCAGCAGGTTCACGTCGTTGAGGGTCGCATCTCCCGTGCGATTCTCGCAACGCGAGCGGAGCAGGTGGGCGTACTCCTCTTCGCAGGTGTCGACACCGATGAGCAGGATGTCGAACCCGCCCTCGTACGCGGCGATGTCCGGCGGCAGCTCCTTCTGCCCGTCCAGCTCGACGGCATTGGCGCTGACCGACCCGGTCAGGCTCGTCGCGACGAAACCGAGCACGCCGACGCCACTGACGAGCACGACGACGACGGCGATGCCGACCAGCTTCAGCAGCTGGTTGACCGCCGATGGCGAGTTCAGCTGACCGTGGCGCGCGACCGGGCGCCGACGTGTGCTCGACTTGCTCACTCAATGCCTTTCACCGGAGGGCAGGGATATCCGCAATCTAGCGCGCCACCCTGAGAGAAACCCCGTGACGGCAACCAGGGCACCTCAGTCGACGAAGGGCGCCGGGTAGGGGTTGCGGCGGGGAAGGATGGCGCCGACGTCGAGCAACCAGGCATCGAGTCCCGCCGCGAGTTCGGCGACGGAGTCGGGTTCGGATGCCGCCAGGTCGGTCGTTTCGCCCGGGTCTGCGGCGATGTCGAAGAGGCGCTGCACTCCCGTCTCGAGGTCGCGCACAAGTTTGAGTGCGCCGTGCCTCACGGCGACGGTCGGCTTCCCACCCTGGTTGGCGTAGTGCGGGTAGTGCCAGTAGACGGGCGGCGCCACGTGCCCCGGTTCGTCACGCACCACACGCGCGAGGCTGGTGCCGTCGACGTGCTGCGCGGGTAGCGCGTCGAGACCGGCCAGCTCGAGCAGCGTGGGGTAGATATCGGGCGTCGAGGTGATGGCATCCGACGTGCGCCCGCTCCCCTCGACGCGCGGATCGACGACGATCAGGGGCACGCGCGTGCCGCCATCGTGGATCCACCCCTTGCCCTCGCGCAACGGCAGATTGCACGTCGGCGACCCCTCGGCGGTCGACAGACCGCCGTTGTCGCTCGTGAACACGATGATCGTGTCGTCGGCCTTGCCCGTGCGCCGCAGTGCGTCCATCAGCCGACCGATGTTGTCGTCGAGGTTCTCGATCATCGCCGCATACCCGGTGTCGCTCTGCGCGACGCGACGGCGCACCCGGCGCCCCCGCAGATGCCATGCGGTCATCTCTTCGCCCTCGACGATGTCACCCGCGACGTCGCGTCCGTTCAGCTTGGCCTCGTACTTGTCTACGAGGGCCGGCGGCGACTGGATCGGGGTGTGCACGGCGTAGTGCCACAGATTCAGGAAGAACGGTCGATCATCGGCCGATTCGATCAACGCGATGGCCTCGTCGGTGAGCCGATCGGTGAGGTACTCGCCCTCGGGGCCGTCGGCGAGCCCGCCCAGACCGTAGGGGCTGAAGTACGACGGCGGATGCCCCACGTGAGAGCCCCCGATGTTCAGGTCGAACCCGTGACGGGTGGGCGCACTGCGGCCGTCGCCCAAGTGCCACTTGCCGACGTGCCAGGTGCGGTAGCCGGCGTCGCGCAGCGCCCGTGCGACCGAGTACTCGTTCTCGGGCAGTGCGTGCAGGTAGGGCACGTCCGCGAGTGCGCCGACCCCGTGGCCGCCGATCCAGTCGGTGATCCCGACGCGGGTCGGATGCTTGCCGGTGAGCATGCTCGCCCGGCTCGGCGAGCACACCGACGACGCCGCATACGCATCGGTGAACCGCACGCCCTGCGCGGCGAGCGCGTCGATGTGCGGCGTCTCGTAGAAGTCGCTCCCCGTGCAACCGAGGTCACGCCACCCGAGGTCATCGATCAGGATCAGCACCAGATTCGGGGTGTTCACGCGGGACTCCTGTCGTCGTCGGCACGGGTGTTCAGGCGGTGTGGATGTTTGCGCCCCCAGAGTACATCTCCCCTGCGACACGCGATTCTCACATCCAGACTTGCAGTTGCATTTCGTGTGTGTTTATCGTTTAACTAATCACAAATGATCACCGTCGATCAGACTCCACATGCGGGAGCAACGTCGCCGGGCTCGACCGACATCAACGTAGAGAACAGGCGGCACCGTGACTCCCACGAGATCGAACGACGCCCCCGGCGTCGCCCCTCGCACGCCCCCGACGGACGATCCGCAGCAAGCGCTCGACGCCCCGGCACCGCAGAAGCGGCGCAAAGCGGGCGGCTTCCTGCGCAGGCGCGCGGGCTTTTACCTGGTCACGGCGTGGGTCGCGATCACGATCAACTTCTTCATCCCGCGCCTGATGCCCGGCGATCCCGCTCAAACACTGGCTTTGCAGATCACCCGCCAGACCGGGGCGAGCCTCACGCCCGAGATGATGGCATCGATCCGCAACCTGTACGGAGACCCGAACGCCAACCTGCTCCAGCAGTACATCGACTACCTGACGAGCATCTTCACACTCGACTTCGGCCTGTCGGTGTCGCGCTACCCCGTTCCGGTCCTCGACCTGATCGCCGAAGCGCTGCCCTGGACCCTCTTCCTCGTCGGCGTGTCCACGATCGCCGCGTGGATCATCGGCACCGCACTCGGCATTCTGGTCGGCTTCCGACCCGGTTCACGCCTCGACACCTGGCTCACCCCGGTGTCGCAGTTCTTCTCGTCGACACCATCGTTCTGGATCGCGCTGATTCTGCTCTGGGTGTTCGCGCTCACCCTCGGCTGGTTCCCCTCATCGGGCGGCTACGACCCCAATGTGCCGTTCCAGATCAACAACTTCTGGTTCGTGCTGTCGATCTTCGAGTACGCCGCCCTGCCGATCCTCACCGGGGTGTTCGTCGGATTCTCGGGGTGGATGTTCTCGATGCGCAACATGATGGTCACCACCACCAGCGAGGACTTCGTCACGCTGGCGCGCGGCAAGGGCCTGTCGAACAGCCGAGTGATCTTCCGCTATGCGGCTCGCAACGCGATGCTGCCGAACGTCACGGGCCTTGCCACCGCCATCGGCGGCATCATCGGCGGCGTCGTACTCACCGAGATCGTCTTCACGTACCCCGGCATGGGATACCTGCTCTACCAGGCGATCACCACCAAGGACTTCCCGCTGATGCAGGCGATCTTCCTGATCATCGTCCTTGCGGTGCTGGTGGCGAACTTCATCGCCGACTCGCTGTACGTGCTGCTCGACCCGCGAACCAAGGAGTCCTGAGATGCCTCGCATCATGCGCAATCCCAAGGTCGCCGTCGGCATCGGCATCCTGGGCTTCTTCGCCCTGCTGGCGGTGCTCGGTCCGTGGTTCGTCGAGAGTGTCCTGGGCATCAACCCCATCGCCGTCGACTACGAGGCCATCGCCTCGCCGCCCTCGTCCGACCACTGGCTCGGCACGAACATGACCGGCCAGGATGTGTTCGCCCAGCTCATCATCGGAGCCCGCGGCTCGGTGGTGGTCGGCGTACTCTCGGGCACCATCGCGACCGTGCTCGCCGTGCTCGTCGGCACCGCATCCGGGTACCTCGGCGGCAACACGGACCGCACCATCAATGCGATCGTCAACATCCTGATGACACTGCCCGGCTTCGCGCTGCTGTTCATCATCGCCGGCTACGTGCAGAACCCCGGATATGTGCTCGTCGCGATGGTCATCGGCCTGCTCGCCTGGCCCGGCGGCGCCCGCGTCATCCGCTCACAGACGCTCAGTCTGCGCAGCCGCGATTTCACCTCGGCGCTACGCACATCCGGCGAGTCGACCTGGCGCATCATCGTCGTCGAGGTGATCCCGCACCTCTACGGCATCATCTCGGCGATGTTCCTGACCGCGCTCGTCGGGGGCATCTTCGCCGAGGCCTCGTTGGCGTTCCTCGGGCTCGGCGACACGTCGGGGATCACCTGGGGAACGATGATCGCGCAGGCTCAGTCCTCCGGGGCGATCCTCCGCGGCCAGTGGTGGTACTTCCTGCCGCCCGGGTTGTGCATCGCTCTGATCGGCTTCGCGACCGCGATGATCAACTTCGGTCTCGACGAAGTCACCAACCCTCGCCTGAACGCGACTCTCGCTGCACGCACCCGGGCCTACACCGCCCGCCAGCGGGCCGAGCGCCGCCGCAACAAGGAGGTCGCGGCATGACCGACGCACCCATCCCCCTGCTCAGCGTTCGCGACCTCGACGTCATGTACCTCGGGTTGACCGACGACCAGAACGTCAAAGCGTGTTCCGACATCACCCTCGACGTGCACCGCGGAGAGATTCTCGGAATCGCCGGCGAGTCCGCTTCGGGCAAGTCGACCCTGCTCACCGCGATCACCCGTCTGCAGAACCCACCCGCGGTCACGCCCAAGGGCGAAGTGATCCTGTACGACGAGAAGCACCCGAACGGCATCGACCTCGTGCAGGCCGGCGAGCGCGAGATGCGCGCGCTGCGCTGGTCGGACATCTCGATCGTCATGCAGTCGGCAATGGCCTGCCTGAACCCCGTCACGCGGCTCATCGCGCAGTTCGCCGACACACTTCGCGCCCATCAGCCGCGTATCAGCCGCGCGCAGATCCGCACCCGCACCGCCGAACTGCTGCAGATGGTGGGTATCGCGCCCACCGCGATGGACAAGTACGCCCACGAGCTCTCGGGCGGAATGCGCCAGCGCGCGCTCATCGCCCTGGCTCTCGCCTGCGAACCCGATCTGATCGTGATGGACGAGCCGACGACCGCGGTCGACGTCGTCATGCAGCGCCAGATTCTGACGCACATCCTGCGCCTGCAGGAAGAGCTGGGCTTCGCGGTGATCTTCGTGACGCACGACCTCTCGCTTCTGCTGGAGATGGCCGACCGCGTCGCGATCATGTACGCGGGACGGATCGTCGAACTCGCGCCCGCGCGAACGATCGCCGAGAACCCGCAGCACCCGTACACCCAGGGGCTGCGCAACTCGTTCCCATCGCTGCACGAGCCGCGTCAGGTGCGGCACGGCATCCCCGGCAGCCCGCCCGATCTGCGCGCGCTGCCGAGCGGCTGCCCGTTCCGCGCACGCTGCCGCGAAGCCGTCGAGCAGTGCGGCACAACGCGCCCGGAGCTCGTCGATCTCGGTGTCTCCCGCACGGCATGCCATGTGCGGCACGAGGAGTTCGTCGCCGGCACCGCACTCGCCTCGACAGGAGCCACCCGATGAACACCGCAGAGAGCCCCGTCGTGCTGGCGGCAGACGATGTGACGATCACTTTCGATGGCCGTGACGAACAGGGTCGCCGCACAACGGTCAAGGCCTGCGACGGCGTCAGCCTGGCGCTGCACGCGGGCGAGATCGTCGCCCTCGTCGGCGAGTCCGGTTCGGGCAAGACCACCATCGCCCGTGCGCTCGCGCGTATCCTCACTCCCAGCGACGGCGAGATCCGGCTGCACGGCGCGGCGATCACCAAGCGCACGAAACGCCTGGAGTACGCCAAGCAGGTGCAGTTGGTGTACCAGGACCCGTTCGCATCGCTGAACTCCCTCAAGACGCTCCGCCACATCCTGGGGCGCGTCATCCGCATCCACCACCCGCAGCTCTCGGGCCGTGACGTCGACGCCCGCATCCACGAGCTGCTCGCGCTGGTGGCGCTGACCCCGAGCAAGGACTACATCGACCGCTATCCGACCTCGCTCTCGGGCGGGCAGCGCCAGCGCGTGTCGATCGCGCGCGCACTGGCGGTCGAGCCGAGCGTGATCCTCGCCGACGAGCCGACATCGATGCTCGACGTCTCGATCCGCCTCGACGTGCTGAATCTGCTCGACCGCATCCGCCGCGAGCAGGGCGTCAGCATCCTCTACATCACGCACGACATCGCGAGCGCGCGCTACGTCTCGGATCGGATGTGCGTCATGTATCACGGCCGGATGGTCGAGACCGGCCCGACCGAGGAGCTGATCTCGAACCCGCAGCATCCATACACCCGGCTGCTGCTGGATGCCGCCCCCGATCCCTCGCGCGTGAAGCCGACGCGCGATCCGCAGTCCGTCTGACCCCACCACAACCAGGAGATTCAATGAAGAAGAACAGACTCATCGCGACCGCGGGCGTCGCGCTCGCGGCGTCGATCGCGCTGACCGGATGCTCGTTCGACGCCGGTGCCACGACCTCCGATTCCGATACGCCGACCGTGATCAACCAGATCGGCTGGGGCGGCACCACCTGGACGCAGAACTTCAACCTGTTCTCGCCCACCGGCGTGGCCGTGACTCCGGGAACCGCGTACGTGTACGAGCCGCTGATCCGCATGAACCGCGTGTCGGCCGGTGAGATCATGCCGCACCTCGCCACCGAATGGGGGTTCAACGAGGACGGCACCGAGCTGACCTTCACGCTGCGCGACGACGTCACCTGGGCCGACGGCGAGCCGTTCACCGCGGCCGACGTCGCGTTCACCTGGAACCTCGTCCTGGCCGGCGAGACCCCGCAGGCGTACCCCTTCACGAGCGTCGAGGCGACCGACGAGCACACCGTCACCGTCACGTACGACAAGCAGTCCTTCGCCGACCTGGCGTCGTTCGCCACCCGTCAGATCGTTCCCGAGCACATCTGGTCCGAGCAGAACGTCCGCGAGTGGACGAACCCCGAGCCGATCGGCACCGGGCCCGCCGTGCTCGACAAGTTCTCGCCGCAGCAGATCTCGTTCACGCTGCGCGACGACTACTGGGGTGGTGAGTCGGCAGGCGTCGAGACCCTGAACATGCACGCGGTGACCGGCGACGCGCGCATGAGCCAGCTGATCTCGGGCCAGATGGACTTCGGCACCTTCGGATGGTCGAACGCCGATGAGGAGTTCATCGCCAAGGACCCCGAGAACAACCTCTACGGTTTCTACCCGACCGGCACGTCGGACGGACTGATCTTCAACACCGAGGTCGCACCCTACGACGACCCGCACGTGCGTCGCGCGCTGCGCGCGGCGCTCGATCTGCAGATCGGTGCCGAGATCGCCGCCGTCGGCTACGACGTCCCGACCCAGGCGGGCGTCTCGGACGTCGTCTACGCCGACCAGCTCGCCGAGGGCACCGAGCAGAAGCAGGATGTCGACGCGGCACTCGCGGAGCTCGAAGACGGCGGCTGGAGCGTCGAGGACGGCAAGCTCGTCAAGGATGGCGAGAGCTTCGAGCTGCGCTACGACGTGTACCAGCCCTACGAGGAGTGGGTGCGCACCGGCACGATCATGGCCGACCAGTGGCGGGAGAACCTCGGACTCGACGTCGCGGTCAACCAGATGGCGGATGCCCCGTTCACCGAGGCGAGCAGCACCGGGCAGTTCGGGATGCTGTCGGGTTCGCCGATCTTCGGGTCGACTCCGTACGTGGCGTACAGCTCGATGACCGCTCTCGCCTACAAGCCGATCGGTGAGGCCGCGGTCTACAACCAGGGCCGCTGGCAGAACGCCGAGTTCGACGCCGTCGTCGCCGAGCTGGGTGCGATCGCCCCCGGCTCCGACGCGGCGCGCGCCGCAGAGCTGTCGGCTCAGGCCCAGCAGATCATGGCCGACGAGGCGCCGTTCATCGCCACGGCGACCGCGGGTTGGAAGGCTGTCGCGAACCAGACGCGGTGGACCGGTTTCCCGGTCCCCGGCGAGGACGACTACGCCCCGAATCCGACGCTGCCGGCCGACGCGATTCTCACCATCATGAATCTCGAACCGCGCGGCTGATGCCCGCACGGTCGATGGCGGGGCGGTCTCGACTGCCCCGCCATCGGCATACCCGCTCTGTTCTTCCCCGTCATTCCCCCTGAGAAAGGCCATCATGTTCACCACCTCCGGCACCCGCTTCCTGCGGGACGGCGAGCCGCACCTGATCGTGTCGGGAGCGTTCCACTACAGCCGCGTGCACCCCGATCAGTGGGCCGACCGGCTGCGCCGTCTGCGCGCGATGGGCGCGAACGCTGTCGAGACGTACGTGCCGTGGAACTTCCACGCGCCCGCTCCTGGCGTGTACGACTTCTCGGGGGCGGCCGATCTGGAGCGCTTCCTCGACACCGCTGCCGCCGAGGATCTCGACATCCTGGTGCGCCCCGGCCCGTACGCCTGCGGTGAGTGGGAGAACGGCGGCTTCCCGGGGTGGCTGCTCGCCGACCCGGGCATGCGCCTGCGCACGAGCAACCCGGCGTACCTCGCCGAGGTCGACCGCTGGTTCGACGAGGTGATCCCGCTGATCGCCGCCCGCCAGTATCCGGAGGGCGGACGCGTCATCCTCGTGCAGATCGAGAACGAGTACGGCTCGTTCGGCGACGACCTGCAGTATCTCGAGCACCTGCGCGACGGATTGCTGGCCCGGGGCATCACCGTGCCGCTGGTGACCAGCGACGGCCCCCGGATGAGCTGGTTGCTCGCCGGCACTGTCGAGGGTGCTCTGCCGACGATGAACTTCGGGTCGCGCACCGCCGAGCACCTCGAGACCTTCGCCGCGGAGTTCCCCGACACTCCTCCGATGTGCATGGAGTACTGGCACGGCTGGTTCGATCACTGGGGCGAGCAGCACCACACGCGCGCCCCTGAAGAGGCTGCCCATGAGCTGCGCACGATGCTCGCCGGCAACATGAGCACGAACTTCTACATGGCCGTCGGCGGCACCAACTACGGGCTGTGGAACGGATCGAACCACGACGGTGTGATCCAGCCGACCATCACCTCGTACGACTACGACGCACCGATCGGCGAGGACGGCTCGCTGTCGCCGAAGTTCCACGCGTTCCGCAGCATCATCGCCGAGTACCTTCCGGTGCCCGAGATGCCCGCCGATCTCGCCGTCGCACCGCCGGCGCTGACGCCGCGAGACCTCCCGCTGACGACGTCGGGCGTGCTGACGTGCGACGACCTGCAGGAGCTCTCGCTGGCCACGGCACCGCAGGTGCCAGGGCTGCGCACCGTCACCGAGCCCGTGCCCGAACCACCCACGTTCGAACAGCTCGGGTTGGAGCGCGGGATGCTGCTGCTGCGCTCCGAGGTCGCCCACTCGGGCGGCACGGTTCCGGTGCGCCTGCACGGCCTGCACGACCGCGCGCACGTGTTCATCGACGGGCGACTGGTGGGCATCGTCAATCGCGATGAGGGCACTCCCGAGACGCTTGAGATCACCGCCGAGCGGGGTGTGCTGCGTATCGACGTGCTCGTCGAGTCTCAGGGACGCATCAACTTCGGGCCGCTTCTGGGCGACCGCAAGGGGATTCTCACCGGCGTGTGGTGGGGCAACCGCTTCATCAACGGCTGGCGCGCGTACCCGCTCGCCCTGGATGTCGTCGGCGCAGCCGTCTCCGCGCTGTGCACGCAGGACCGCCCGGCGCCGCAGGCCGACGGCCTGACCTATCGACAGTATGAGCTGGCGGTAGGTGCCGACGAAGCGGGCACGGATGCCAACATCTCGACGGCGCAGCGCGGTCGTGGGTTCCTGTGGATCGACGACAGCATGCTCGGGCGGTTCTGGCACATCGGCCCGCAGCAGAGCCTGTACTGCCCCGGCCCGCTGCTGGCATCCGCCGGTTCCCACACCGTCACGGTCCTCGAAACCGACCCCTCACCGACGATCACGGACGGCGGCATGAGCCTGCTGGCGCGCCCCGACCTCGGCGAACCGGCTCAGCCATGACCGGCGGCCGGCGCCCGAACGTCGTCCTGATCGTCGCGGACCAATGGCGCGGCGACGCGCTCTCTGCGGCAGGGCACCCGGTCGTGCGCACCCCCGTGCTGGACGAGCTCGCCGCACGGGGCGTACGGTTCGACCGGGCGTACTCCGCGACCCCGACATGCGTCCCGGCCCGTGCCGCGCTGCTGACCGGGCAGTCGCAGGAGCGACACGGTCTGGTCGGCTACGTCGAGGGCGTCGACTGCACGCTCGCCCAGCCCGTCACCCTGCCCGGCGTCTTCCGCGATGCGGGCTATCAGACTCAGGCGATCGGCAAGATGCATGTCTGGCCGCAACGCGCGCGTCTGGGCTTCGACGATGTGCAGCTGCACGACGGGTTCCTCCACCACGCCCGTCGGGAGCACGGCGGTCACCTGGAGCCGATCGACGACTACGTGCACTGGCTGCGCCGACAGCCGGGGGTGAGCGCCGACGAGGAGTACTTCGACCACGGCGCCGGATGCAACTCGGTGGTGACCCGCCCCTGGGACAAGGCCGAGCACCTGCATCCGACGAACTGGGTGACCTCGACGGCGGGGCGCTTCCTCGAGCGACGCGACCCCACGCAGCCGTTCTTCCTGTACCTGTCGTATCACCGCCCGCACCCTCCCTACGACCCGCCGGCATGGGCTCTGGAGCAGTACCTGGCGGCCGAACCGCACGCCCCGGTGCGCGGCGACTGGAACGGGGTGTGGGACGCCCATCGCAACGATGGCGGGCATCAGACATCGCTGGGCGACATGCCCGACGACGTCATCCGACGGGCCCGGGCGGGCTACTACGGGGCGATGGCGCACGTCGATCTGCAGATCGGCCGGTTCCTCGAACTGCTGGCGCAGGCGGGCGAGGCCGAGAACACCGTGGTGCTGTTCACCAGCGACCACGGCGAGATGCTCGGCGACCACGACATCTACCGCAAGGCGGTTCCCTATGAGGGTTCGGCCCGCGTCCCGCTGATCGTCGCGGATGCTCCCGCGCGCGCCGGCGGCGCGGCGACCAAACGAGTCAGCTCGGCGTTGGGCGAGCTGCGCGACGTCATGCCCACCCTGCTGGAGCTCGCGGGCATCGAGGTACCCGACACCGTCGACGGAGCCTCGCTCGCCAGCATTGTGACGGGCACCGCGGATGACACCGCGCACCGCGACTGGCTCCACGGCGAGCACGTCTACTGGGGCCAGTCGCTGCAATGGGTCACCGACGGGCGCTACAAGTATGTGTGGGCATCCGGTGACGGCGTCGAGCAGCTGTTCGATCTCGTCGAGGACCCCGATGAGACGACGGATCTGTCGCACGACGAGAGCGCACGCGACGCGCTGCTCCGGTGCCGTGCGCAGTTGATCGCGGCGCTTCAGGGCCGTCCCGAGGGCTTTGTGCGCGACGGGATGCTGCAGACGGGCGTCGCCGTCTCCGCAGTGCTGCCGCATCTGCGCGAGGTGCTCGACGCGGGATGACCGCCTCGCACCGCACCGCCCGATGAACGAGTGAAGCGCCGCCCGGTGGGGCGGCGCTTCACTTGTCTTCTGCGGAGGGTGTGGGATTCGAACCCACGGGACATCTCTGCCCACTGGTTTTCAAGACCAGCTCCATCGGCCGCTCGGACAACCCTCCATCGCCCGATTCGCATCGGGCGATCAAGGGTCGAGTCTATCCGTTTCCCGGCGATGCCGATGCCAGGCGGTTCAGAGCAACGTGCGCAGGGCGACGGCCAGTCCGCCGTCCTCGACCATGCCGGTCAGCTCTCCCGCGGCGTTCTGCACCTCGTCGACGGCCTGCCCCATCGCAACGGCTCGTCCGCCTCCGGCGAGCGCCCACGAGAACATCCCCAGATCGTTGCGACCGTCACCGGCCACGAGCACGCGGTCGCGGGGCGCCTGAAGCTGTGCGCACACGCGCTCGAGCGCCGTGCCCTTGTCGACGCCCTGCGGGGCGATGTCGAGCCACGAGGTCCAGCCGATGGCGTACGAGACCTCGTTGAGGCCGGCGGCAGCGACGACGCGTTCGAAGTCGGCCTCGTCATGTTGCGGCGAGACCACGACGACGCGCGAGACCGGCTGGGTGCCGAGCTCGTCGAACCCGACCTGGCGGCCGCTGTCGGGCGACCACTCGTCGATGCGCCCGGTGTAGAGCCGCTCGCCCGACGCGAGCTCGACCATGTAGTTCGCCTCGGGCAGGTGCGAGCCGAGCAGCTCGAGAACTGTATTGGGGTCGAACACCTCGACCCGCCAGCGCTGCCACTCACCGTCGACCCGACGCATGATGACGGCACCGTTCGAGCACACCACGTATTCGCTGGTCAGTCCCAGCATCTCGTGCACGTGCCGGGTACCCGACCAGCTGCGACCGGTCGCGAGCATCACCTCGTAGCCGGCTGCACGCACCTCGGCGACGGCGTCGAGCACACCGGGGCTGGGGGTCTCGTCCTGCAGCAGAATGGTGCCGTCGATGTCGAGGCCGACCAGGCCCCGCGGCGTCACGCCTCGCCCTCGTCGGCCGGGGGCGTCCACCCGAGCGGGCGCAGCACGTCGATGCCGCCCAGGTACGGGCGCAGCACCTCGGGTACGGTCACCGAGCCGTCGGCCTGCTGGTGCGTCTCCAGCAACGCCACGATCCACCGGGTGGTGGCGAGCGTGCCGTTCAGGGTGGCGACGTTCGTCGTCTTGACCGTCTCGCCCGCGGCATCCGATGCCGGACGGTAGCGCACGTCGAGGCGACGCGCCTGGTACGTCGTGCAGTTCGAGGTCGACGTGAGCTCGCGGAACGCACCCTGGGTGGGCACCCACGCCTCGATGTCGAACTTGCGGGCCGCGCTCGAGCCGAGGTCGCCCGCGGCGACGTCGATCACGCGGTAGGCCAGCCCGAGTGCGGTGAGCATCTCTTCTTGCAGAGCGACCAGGCGATCGTGCTCGGCCTCGGCGTCACCCGGCGTCGTGTAGACGAACATCTCGAGTTTGTTGAACTGATGCACGCGGATGATGCCGCGGGTGTCCTTGCCGTGCGAGCCCGCCTCGCTGCGGTAGCAGGTCGACCAGCCGGCATAGCGCAGGGCGCCGTCGCCGAGGTCGAGGATCTCGTCCTTGTGGTAGCCGGCGAGCGGCACCTCGCTGGTGCCGACGAGGTACAGGTCGTCCTTGTCGAGGTGGTAGACCTCGTCGGCGTGCTCACCGAGGAAGCCGGTGCCCTGCATGATCTCGGGGCGCACCAGCGTGGGCACGATCATCGGCGTGAAGCCGTTCTGCAGCGCCTTGTCGAGCGCGAGGTTCATCAGCGCGATCTCGAGGCGCGCACCGATGCCCTTGAGGAAGTAGAAGCGGGCACCAGAGACCTTTGCCCCGCGCTCCATGTCGATCGCCCCGAGCAGTTCACCCAGCTCGAGGTGATCGCGGGGCTCGAAGTCGAACGCGGGCACGTCGCCGACGCGGCGCAGCTCGACGAAGTCCGCCTCGCCGCCGGCCGGGACACCGTCGATGATCACGTTCTCGATGCGGTCGAGAGCGGATGCCGCGGCCTCGGCGGCCGCACCGGCTGCCTGCTGCGCCTGCTTGACGCGATCAGCGAGCTGCTTGGCCTGAGCGACCAGCGCCGCCTTCTCGTCTTTGGGGGCCTTGGCGACGGTCTTGCCGAAGGCGTTCTGCTCGGCGCGCAGCTCTTCGAACGCGCTGAGCGCGCTACGGCGCGATCGGTCCGCCTCCAGTGCCGCATCGACCGTCTCAGGCGCGTTTCCGCGGGCGATCTGTGAACGACGGACGAGCTCGGGCTCGTCACGGAGAAGGGCGAGATCGATCATTGTGCAAGTCTAGCGAGCGCGTCCGACGGGTGTTCCGCCGTAGAGTGGCCGCATGACGGCATCCGGGAGCGAGCAGCGGCACGCGGCTCTCGTGCTCAACCCCATCAAGGTCGACGTCCTCCGCCTGCGCACCTCTCTCGAATCGCGTTCTGCGCTACACGGCTGGGAGCCGCCGCGGTTCTACGAGACGACCGTCGATGACCCCGGCACCGAAGCTGCCCGCCGCGCCCTGGCCGAGGGCGCATCGGCCGTCCTCGTCGCCGGCGGCGACGGCACGGTGCGGGCCGTCGCCGAGGCGATGGCGGGCAGCGACGTGCCGTTCGCGGTGCTGCCCGGAGGAACCGGCAACCTGTTCGCACGCAACATGTCTCTGCCGCTCACCCAGCCCGAGTCGATGATGAATGCCGTCTTCACCGGCTTCACGCATCCGGTCGACATGGGGTGGGCGATGCTCACCCGCGACGATGGCTCCGAAGACGAGCACGGCTTCGTCGTTCTCGCGGGCATGGGGCGGGACGCCGACATGATCGCCAAGACCAACCCCGACTTGAAGAAGTCGGTCGGCTGGGTGGCCTATCTCGACGGCGCCGCGCGGTCGTTGCCGGGAGCGAAGCCGTTCCGGATCGTCTTTCAGGTCGACGACGGCAAACTGCATTCGGCGAAGGTGCAGAGCATGCTGTTCGCGAACTGTGGCGCGCTGCCGGCGGGGATCGCACTGATGCCCGACGCCTCGCTGGACGACGGACAGCTCGACATCGCGGTGATCCAACCCAGTGGCCCGCTCGGCTGGCTGGGCCTGTGGCGCAAGATCTGGTGGGACAACTCGGTGCTGCGCCGCAGCCGCGCCGGCCGACTCGTACTGCAGCGTCGCGGTCGCGACGCCTCGATCCGCTATCTCACCGGAGGCACCGCCGAAGCGGCGATGGTGTCACCGACCTCGATCGAACTCGACGGCGACGAGTTCGGTGCGGCGGTGCGAATGCGCTGCCGAGTGCAGCCCGGCGCACTGAAGATCGTGCTGCCCAGCGGGCACGACACGTCGGGCTTCTGACGGGCGCGACTCTCGCGAGGGCTGGGGTCGGATGCCCATGATCAGTCCTGCACGGGCACCGTGGCGTCGAGGTTGTCACCGACGAGCGTCAGCTCGAACGGGCCGTCGTCATGCTCCATCGGCAACGTGATCGTCGTCAGGCGCGGCACGAAGTCCATCGTGCACGGGCGGTCGATGGTCTGGAAGGTCACGGTCGCTCCAGCATCCGACTGCTCGATGTCCTCGATGATCGGCCGGCAGGTCGACGATCCCCATGTCAGCAGCACGATGCCGTCGTCGGCGAACCATCCCGCCGATGGCCCGTTCTCGCTCATACCGTCTGGGGCTTCGGCGAGGCCGTCGAGGTCGGCGTCTTCGGTACCGGTGCCGTAGGCGATCGCGATCTCAACGTCCTGGGTGACATCCACGCCCTCGGGCACGGCGACGAACGTCGCGCGGGGCACGAGGTCGCTGGTGCACGGCTGGTTCTCATCGCCGTCGCTGAGCGCGACCGAGATCATCTGACCGTCCGCCGAGACGTCATCGACGATCGGAACGCAGCTGGACGATCCCCAGGTGACGACGCCGATCGCTCGTCCGCCGTCGAGCCAGGCGGCCTCGACATCGTCGCCGATGACGTCGTCATCGGGCGCCGTGGTGGCCGCACCGCCGTCGGTGCTGGTGGGAGCGGGCGACTCGGGCGTTGCGGAGCACCCCGCGACGAGCAGCGTCGCCCCGGCGAGGGCCAGAGCCGACAGGACGATTCGCATTCGAGAGGCGGTCATGCGCTCAGAGTACCCGACCGGTTGCGCGCCGCACTCAACGGGTCATTGCAGTGCGGAGGTCAGCCGGGCGAGGTTGTCGAGCACCGTCGAGCGCAACGGCTGCTGCATCCACTCGTCGAGCGTCAGCTCGCGGCTGAGCGTACGGTACTCGTCCTCGACGACGCGCATCTCATCGACGAACTCCTCGCCGCGCACGAGCATCGACACCTCCAGATTGAGGCCGAACGAGCGCATGTCCATGTTGCTCGACCCGATCACGGCGACCTGGTCGTCGATCGTGAGGCTCTTGGTGTGCAGGATGTAGGGCTTGGGGTAGAGCCAGATGCGCACACCGGCGCGCAGCAGGGCCTCATAGTAGCTGCGCTGCGCGTGATAGACCATCGCCTGGTCGCCCTGTTCCGAGACGAACAGTTCGACCTTCACCCCGCGGTCGACGGCCGCGGTGACCGCCAGCAGTAGTGCCTCATCGGGCACGAAATAGGGGCTGACGATCATGATCTTGTCGTTCGCCGCATACAGCAGTGCGAGGAACAGTCGCAGGTTGTTCTCGGCCTCGAACCCTGGGCCGGACGGCACGATCTGACAGTCGAGGTCACCGGTGCCCGGCTCGACCCGGCTGATGTGGATGCCCTCGGGCACCCGATCGGTCTCGGCGTAGTAGTCGCTCAAGAAGACGGCGTTCAGGCTCGAGACGACGGGGCCGTCGACGCGCACCATCAAGTCGATCCAGTGCAGCCCCTGGCGGATGTTCTTGGGCAGGTTGTACGACGAGTCGGTGACGTTCTGCGATCCGAGAAAACCCGACCGTCCGTCGATGACCAGGAGCTTGCGGTGATTGCGCAGGTCAGGGCGCTGAATGTGGCGGCGCAGCGGTTGTACGGGCAGCATCAGGTGCCAGTCGGCACCCATCGCCTCGAGACGCCGCAGGGTCTCTCGATAGCGTGGCTTCCAGCGGTTCGCCCAGTAGTCGAGCAGCACCCGCACGGGGATCCCGCGGGCAGCCACCTCTTCCAATGCACGGAAGAAGTTGTCGGTGGACTCGTCGCTCTGCAGGATGTAGAACTCGACGTGCACGTAGTCCTGCGCCGTGCGGATCTCGGCGGCCATCGCGTCCAGCGACTCCTGATAGTCACTGATCAGGTGCACGCCGTTGTCGCCCGACAGCGGCAGGGCACCGAGGTGCTTGTTCATCGCCACCAGCGGCGGGAACCAGTCGGGCGCATCGGGCCGCAAGGTGCCGAAGTTCAGAAAGCTCGCCGCCTCGGCGATGTACGCGTTGATGCGCTCCTGCTTACGGCGACGGGCACGGGGCAGCTTGGGGTTTCCGATCAGCAGGAACAGCAGGACGCCGATGACCGGAATGAAGAAGATCGCCAGCAGCCAGGCCATCGCCGACGTCGGCTTGCGGTTGCGGGGGACGACGATCACGGCGACGACGCGCACGGTGAGGTCGATAACGAGGTAGATGATGGTGAGCCACAACGGCCAGGCGCTAGTGTTCACCGACCCTCCCCCGTCGCTCCGCTAGCCATCAGAGTAGCGGGCGCGGAGAGAATACGAGCCAACGCCGCGTCAGCTGCGCGGCGGAAGTCCGCGCGCCGCGCGCTCCTGCGCCTCGATCTCGGCGTGGACGCGACGCTCGGTGCGGTCGAAACGGAGGATGCCACGGAGCACGATCACGAAGACGATGCTCACGCCGATGGTCGGCAGCAGCGACCAGGCGGCAGCGATCCAGAAGTTGTCCATACCCTCCATCGTACGCGTGGTCACTGATCACTTGCCCTACACAGCCAAGCGAATCCGATGCGTTGTACTCAGCCTCTGGGATTCGCGGGACCTCCACCGCCCGGCGACGCTCACACTCGCTTCATGACCACGATCATCCACGCGACACATCCCGCCGAGTTCCTCGGTCTCGTCCCGGCCCTGGCCGGCTTCACTCCACGGCAGAGCCTGGTGCTATTGCCGTTCCAGGGCTCGCGCACGCGCGGCGCGATGCGCATCGATCTGCCCGTCGACGGTGCAGACGCCGATGACTTCGCGCACGCCGCGCTGCAGGCGCTGCTGCAGGTGCAGAACGTCGACGCGACAGCCCTGGTCGCCTACACAGACTCCCCGGCCCAGTCGGTGCCCGACGGGATGCTGCTGCCGCACCTGGCCACCGTCGAGGCTGTGCTCGACATCGCCACGCAGGCCGGGCTGCGCATCGTCGAGGCGCTGTGCGTGACACCCGACGGATGGAGCGACTACCTCGCCGAGGACCCGGCGCTGCACCCGCTCGACAGCATCCCCCGCCCCGACGGCGTTCCGGGCGTCGGCGATGTCAGCGGCGACCAGACCGCCGGCGCCGATCTGCCGCCCAGCAACCTGGTCGAACGGGAGCAGGTCGGCCGCGCGCTGCGCGAACTCGACCACATCCTGGAGCAGAACCGGTTGGGTCAGGGCCAGACACTCGGCACGCAGAACCCGCTGGCGCTGATCACCGCCGAAGGCGTGCTCGATGACCTGCCCGCGTTCGCCGAAGAGCTGCTGGAGATGCCTTCCGATGACGACGCCTACGGGTGCGCGGCGCTGCTGTGGTGCCTGAACCGACCCGTGCTTCGCGACGCCGTACTGGTGCAGTGGGCCACAGATCTGGCCATGGGCGAGTACGCGCTCGATTCGCAGCTGCAGTTCGCCGCCGGCTCGGGCTCGGTCCCCGACGCCGTCGGGCAGGTCTTTCTCGGCAAAGGGCCGCGCCCCGATGCCGACCGGCTGGGCTGTGCTCTGCAGGTCGTGCGCTCGGCGGCCGCCCGTGCGCCACGCGGGGCCAAGGTCGGCGCGCTCACCGCGGCCGCCTGGCTGGCGTGGGCATTGGGCCGGTCGTCGCATGCCGGCGCATACGTCGACCAGGCCCTGGCCATCGACCCCGAACACAGCATGGCGTCGTTGATCTCGACCATGCTGTCGTCGGGGATGCTGCCCGAATGGGCCCTGAAGCCTGCTACTTGACCAGCGGGAACAGGATCGTCTCGCGGATGCCGAGGCCGGTGATGGCCATCAGCAGGCGGTCGATGCCCATTCCCATTCCGCCCGACGGCGGCATGCCGTGCTCGAGGGCGCGCAGGAACTCCTCGTCGACCGGCATCGCCTCGACGTCACCGCGCGCAGCCAGCTTGGCCTGCTCGACGAAGCGCTCGCGTTGGATGACCGGGTCGACCAGCTCGGAGTAGCCGGTGGCCAGCTCGAAGCCGCGGATGTAGAGGTCCCACTTCTCGACGACGCCGGCGATCGAGCGGTGCTCGCGCACCAGCGGCGACGTGTCGACCGGGAAGTCCATCACGAAGGTCGGACGCACCAGGTCGACCTTCACGAAGTGCTCCCACAGCTCTTCGACGAGCTTGCCGTGCGTGGGGTGCGGCGGGATGTCGACGCCGTTGGCCTCGGCGAAGGCGATGAGGTCCTCGACCGAGTCCTGCGGGGTGACGGTACGGCCCGACGCCTCGGAGAGCGAGTCGTACATCGACACGCGGTCCCATTCGCCGCCGAGGTCATACTCGGTGCCGTCGGCCCAGGTGACCGTGGTCGAACCGGCCACGGCGATCGCGGCGTTCTGCACAAGCTCCTGCGTGAGGGCTGCCATCTGGTTGTAGTCGCCGTAGGCCTGGTAGGCCTCGAGCATCGCGAACTCAGGGCTGTGGGTCGAGTCGGCACCCTCGTTGCGGAAGTTGCGGTTGATCTCGTACACCCGCTCGATGCCACCGACGACGGCGCGCTTGAGGTACAGCTCGGGCGCGATGCGCAGGAACAGCTCGGTGTCGAACGCGTTCGAGTGCGTGATGAACGGACGAGCGGACGCCCCACCGTGCTGCACCTGCAGCATGGGCGTCTCGACCTCGAGGTAGTCGTGCCCGGTGAATGTCGCCCGCAGGCTGGCGTTCACGGCCGCACGAGCGCGGACGGTGCTGCGAGCACGGTCGCGCACGATCAGGTCGAGGAAGCGGCTGCGCACACGCGTCTCCTCGTTCAGCTCGCCGTACACGTTCGGCAGCGGCAGGATCGCCTTCGACGCGATCTGCCACTGGTCGACCATGATCGACAGCTCGCCGCGACGGCTCGAGATCACCTCGCCGTGCACGAAGACGTGGTCGCCGAGGTCGACGAGTTCCTTCCATGCCGCCAGCGACTCGTCGCCGACGTTCGCCAGCGACACCATCGCCTGGATGCGTGAGCCGTCACCGGCCTGCAGCGTGGCGAAGCAGAGCTTGCCGGTGTTGCGGCTGAACACCACGCGCCCCGCGACGCCGACCATCAGACCGGTCTGCGTGTCGGGCTCGAGATCACCGTACTCGGCGCGCAGCGCCGGGATGCCGTGCGTGACGGGTACACCCACCGGGAACGCCCCGCCACCGGCATCCGCACGGTTCTCGATCAGCTTCTCGCGCTTGGCCAGCCGCACCGCCTTCTGTTCGAAGACGTCGTCTTCGAGAGCGGGTGCGGGGGTCGGCGCGGGCGCGTCAGTCATGGGTGGGGCTCCTTGATGAAAAGTCAGCCCCAAGTCTACCGACCCCGCTGTCGCACGCCGGAGTCGGATCGGCCGCGCAGGCTAGCCTCGTTGCATGCGTCGTCTCACCGCCCTGATCGCCGTCGTGCTCGGACTGCTGACCGTGGCGTTGCTGCCCTCATCCGCCGTCGCGGACGTCGACGACTTCTCGTACTCGTCGTGGGATGTGCGCTTCGACGTGTCTCTCGACGACGAGGGTCGCGCGGTCGCCCACGTCACCGAGACTCTGGTGGCGGCGTTCCCCGATTTCGATCAGAACAGGGGGATCGTGCGCGGGTATCCGCAGCGGTACGAGGGCGCGGGCGTGAGCCTCGATATCGTCTCGGTGACGGATGCCGCGGGCCAAGACGTGCCGTACGAGACCGAGATCGATTCCGACAACGAAGTGCTGTACGTGCTCACCGGAACGGATGACTACGTCCGCGGCGAGCAGACCTACGTCATCGAGTACACGATGCGCGACGTCATGGTCACCGGTGAGGAATCCGGCAACGACGAGTTCCACTGGGACATGCTGGCCCTCACGAGCACCCAGGCCGTGAACCGCTTCCACGCCGAGATCGCCTTCTCGGCCGACCTCGCAGCACAGCTCACCGGCGATACGGCCTGCTACGAGGGCTTCGAGCACGACAGGGCACGCTGCACGCTCTCGGGCCCTGTCGCGCAGGACGGCGCCCAGGTGTTCTCGGTGTCATCGGGCGCCCGTGCCGCCGGCGACGGCGTGACAATCGCGATCGGCTTCGCCCCTGGCACGGTGACCCAGCCCGCTTCGCGCCAACCGAGCCCGCTCGCCGACTACGGCACCGCCGCTGTCGGGGGCCTCTCAGCTCTGGCAGCCGCGGGCGCGTGGGTGTCGGTGGCCCGGCTCGCACGACGGCGGCGCACAGCGACGGGAATCATCATCGCCCAGTTCGATGTTCCCGCGGACCTGCCGCCGCTCACGGCCGCCGCGCTGCTGCCGGGATCACAGAACCCCGTTCCGGCACAGCTGGTGCACCTCGCAGTGCACGGCGCCATCCGCCTCGAGGGCGAAGCGGACGATGACCGCCCCGCGGTGCGACTGATCGACCGCGACCTGGCTCCGACGGCGCTGGATCGGGCGGCAATCGACGCGGTGTTCGAGGGCGAGCACGCACCGGGAGCGTTGCGCTTCATCCCGCGCAAGAGCACCGAGTTCGCCAAGCGCATGACGAAACTCACGAAGAAGGGCACCGCCCAGGCGGCCGCGCGCGACTTGACGACGAAGGAACGCAGCCGCGCCGCCGTCGTGTTCGGGTGGATCTCGGTGGGGCTGTTCGCCGCGGCGCTCGGCCTGTTCATCTGGTCGACGACGCTCGACCGCGAACTGCTGATCCTGGGAATTCTCGCGATGATCGTCACGTCGGCGATCGCGTTGGTCTCCGCTTTCGTGGCGTTCTCGAAGCACACGGTGCTCACCCCGGCAGGAGCCGAGATGTACGAGTACCTGCTCGGCGTGAAGGAGTTCATCCGCGTCGCCGAGACCGATCGGCTGCGTATGCTGCAGTCGTATCGGGGCGCAGAGCGTCGCAGCGACGGCAGCGTCGACGTCGTGCACCTGTACGAGAAGCTGTTGCCGTACGCGATGCTGCTCGGCGAGGAGAAGACCTGGGGCAAGGTGCTCGACACCGCGTACGAGAACGATGACCGCAGCCCGGGTTGGATCGGCCTCTCGACAGGGGTGTCGATCAACTCGCGACTGTCGGACTACTCGTCTTCGGTTCACTCGGCGTCGACCTACACGCCTTCGTCGAGCTCGGCAGGTGGCTCGACGGGAGGCGGGTACTCGGGCAGCGGCGGTGGCGGCGGGTTCTCGGGCGGGCGCTGACGCACCGTTTCAGAGAAGAAGTCGTGCTCGGGCTCGCGTCGTCAGGGCTCGGGCGGCGTGCCCAGCGGGTCGGACTCATCGCGCAGCGCGCGCTCGACCGCCGACGACACCAGCGCCGACAGGTAACCCCCGGGATTGTCTACGCCGATACTGCGCAGCAGGCCCGTCGCCTGCTGCACGATCGAGCGCGAGAACTCGGATGCTGTCGCGATCGCTTCGGCGTAGGCGGCGCGGTCGTGTTCGGCGATGATCACCGGCTCGCACCCCATCTCGACGGCGAGCGCCTGCGCGATCGGCAGAACGGCAGCGGGGGCTGTGACACCCGCGAAGGATGCCTGCAGCTGACGCAGGTCGACCGATGTGCCGTTGAACGTGATGGCGGGGTGCACGGCCAGCGGGATCGCGCCGCGCTCGGCAGCGGGGCCGAGCACATCGGTGCCGTAGGCGGGGTCGGTGTGCAGCACGAGCTGACCGACCTGCCAACCTCCGACGTCGGCGATGCCCTGCACGAGCCCCGGTAGCTCGGCGTGCGGCACGGCGATCACGACGAGCTCGCTGCGGCGCACGATCTCGACCGCGTCGAGCACCGGGACGCCGGGCAGCACCGCGGCGGCACGGTCGTCATCCGATCCGCTGGTGATGCCGGTGATCGCGTGACCGACCCCCGCGAGCGCGGCCCCGATGACGGGCCCGACACGGCCCGCGCCGATGATGCCTACGCCGAGGCGTCCCGGTGCCGCCATCTCAGTTCTGCTCCGGTGCCGGCGACGTCACCGGCGGGTAGGGCGCGACCGGCGGTGGCGGTGTGACCGGCTGCTGCGGTGCGCTCCCCGCCGTATTCTGCTCGCCCCAGCGGTGACTGTGGTCGCTGGTGACAGCATCCACCGCCGCGCGGGCGACCTCGTCGATCAGTGCCTGCGCGTCGTCGCGTTCCAAGGCCGACAGCGTCGCCGAGACGGGGCCGGTCACCGTGTGGGCCTGCATCGAGGCCACGTTCTGCGCGCGCGAGATCGGTCCCTGTGCCACTGAGATGCCCTGCATGCGGGCGAGGGGGAAGATCGCCAGCTGGCGCCACATCCAGCCCTTGCGCAGCAGCAGCGCGCCGGGAACGACGGCCCAGCCGTGACGCTTCCAGCTGAACGGGTGCCGCCAGGCGGCACGTCGCGGAACGGTGCGGAACGCATCGTCGGATGCTGCGCCGATGACCCCGTGCTCCCACAGGTGCGCGAGTTGCTCAGCAGTGATGTCGGGGAAGATCAGTTCGAGCACCCGCTCGACATCGGCGCGCTTGCCGACCGGCAGCACGACGTTGAACTGTTGGGCGCTGCTCGTCTGCGCCTGCGACGCCGACTTGCCGGTCATGCGGTTGATGCGCACGGTCCACCAGCCGAACGGACGCCACAGCAGTGACTGCGACACCGAGACGGCGAAGATGCGCCCCGGGGGCAGGGTCTCGGTGATCGTCGTGAGCAGACCGAACGTCAGGCGGATGCCATTGCTGGTCGGCGCGATCGAATAGCGCAGCGAGCGCGAGATCTGCGCCCAGGTGATACCGACCACGGCGATGACCAGCGGGATACCCATGCCGAGGGCGATGCCGACCATCGCGATGACGATCTCGACTCCGGTCTCACCATCGGCGGTCATGCCGAAGTAGGCCGCGGCGAGTGTGACGACGAAGATCCCGCCGAAGAAGAGCACCCACAGTGCGGCCGAGATCAGTTGGGATCCGACCAGTCGTCCGGTGGGGATCTTCACGACGCTCTCGGGTGCGACATCGGCCAGGTCGACGCCCTCGATCATGCCGGCGACGCCGGCGTTCATCGAGCCCACGAGCTGTTCGCGCACGCCGCCGTGACCCGCTGACGCGGGCGCCGCGGGGCCTCCGGCGGCCGCCAGGCGTGCCGAGCGGGCGCCGGAGGCGAGACGCAGAATGTCAGCCCGCACGGATTCGGCCTTGGCCGTCGCGAGGTATTCCAGGTCGACGTTCGAGTCGGCCCCGGCGCCGACAACCTCGACCTTGGCGAGTCCGATCAGGCGCGCGGGGAACGGGCGGGTGAGGTTGACACCCTGCACGCGGTCGAGCGGCGCGCGGCGCTGCGAACGGAACAGCATGCCTTTGCGCACCTCGACGTGCGAGCCGGTGATGCGGAACTGGTGAAAGCGCCACACCACCCAGAAGCCGATGATGAAGGCGACCACAACACCGACGACGATGAGCAGGGCGAGCAGCACGAGGTTGTTCGCCAGCACCCAGTCGACGGGGTCGCCCGGGTAGTCGGTGTAGTCCACTTCGTCGGGCGCGAACCGCTGCACGAAGAAGTTGATGATGCGGTCGCGCATGTTCGAGATCACGATGCCGGCGACGACGATCAGCACCAGCCCGCCCTTGAACAGGGGCGTCAGCGGATGCATGCGGTGCCAGGCACCGTCGGCGAGGCTGGAGTCGCCGCCCTCGGGCAGCACGGTGGCAGGTGCCGGCGATGCCTCGGGGCCGGGAGCGGAGGGAGTGCTCACAGGCCGGTCCGCCTCGTCTCGGCGACCTCGATCAGCGTGTCGCGCAGCGTCTCGGCAGCGGTCTGGGTGAGTCCGGGGATCTGCACGCCGGTGGTGGCTGCGGCCGTCACCATCTTCAGCTGCGAGACGCCGAAGGCGCGGTCGAGCGGGCCGTGTGTGATGTCGACCAGCTGCAGGCGGCCGTAGGGCACGGCGACCATACGCTGCCAGATGATGCCCCGACGGAAGACGATGTCATCGGCGCGCAGCATGTAGCCAACGGCCTTGGCCTGACGCGGCAGGATGACCATGGTGATCAGCGTGATGAGAATCACGATGCCGGCGGGGATCCACGCCCAGGTCTGATGGAACACGAGCACCAGCACGAGCGCGGCGGCTGCGATGCCCACCACGAGCAGCGCGTTCTGCAGCAGCTGCGAGACGACGTAGCGCGGCGAGATCTGGTGCCAGGTGCCGTCCAGCGCGAGCGCCGACGCACTGCGCGGCGTGCGCAGCTCGGAGTAGGTGCCGTCGTCGAGACCGGCCGGCGCGGCAGGCGCGGCGGGGACGACAGGGGGTGCAGGTGCGGCGGGGGCGGGTGCCGGTGCCGAGACCTCTGGTGCCGCGGGCGCGGGCGGAACCGTGGGCGCAGCCGGCGGAACCGGTGGTGCGCCGAACGGGTTCGGGTCACTCGGCGTGGGCGTCTGGCTCTCGGTCATCAGGGTCCTTCGGCAGCGTGCAGAACTGTTCCGCGACGAGCGCGACCCCGACCAGCACCAGCGCGCCGACGACGAGGGCGATCATCGCCACCACCGACCCTACCGGCGCGGGGATCGGTCGGGTGAGCAGGAACGTCAGCAGGCCGGTACCGAATCCGGCCAGAAGTGCGCCGAGCAGGCTCGACGCCCGCGCCAGCGTGGCCGCGCGCACGGCACGGAACGGATCGATACGCGTGCCCCCGCGGGTGCTGCGGCGCACGGGCCAGGCCAGGGCCAGCACGGCTGCGGCGATCAGCACGAGCAGCACCGGCAGGAACGGCGAGGGCGTGAACGTGGCACGGCCGGTGATCGTCAGCAGGTGGTCGAAGCCGAACCCGGCGCCCGCGCCGAGCAGGGCGAGCACCGCCAGGACTGCGGCGGACGTGCGCTTCACTGGCCGCCGTCCTTGAGGCGCCTGACCAGTTCGTCGACCCGACCGGCCCCGGGCAGCACGGCCTCGGGGTCGAGGCTGAGCCAGGGTTCGAGCACGAAGAGCCGCTCGGCGGCACGCGGATGCGGCACCATCAGGTGCGCGGCGGTGCTGATGAAGTCGCCGTAGGCGATCAGATCGAGGTCAAGGGTGCGATCGCCCCAGCGCTGCCTGCGCACGCGACCCTGTTCCTCTTCAACGGCGTGCAGCATGCCCAGCAGCACGGATGGCGCGAGCCTCGTCGTCATCAGCGCCGCAGCGTTCAAGTACGGGGGCGCGTCGGGGTCGGGGCCGTCGGGGCGGATGGCGACGGTCTCGATCGGCTCCGACATGCGCAACGCGTCGACCAGGGGCAGGCGCCGCAGACGCTCGGCGGCGCTGCGCAGCATCTCGCCGCGATCACCCTCGTTCGAGCCGAGGGCGATGACCGCGACCTCGGGCTCCCTGCCCGGGCGCGGATCGGGCATCCCCTCCAGGTGGGTGAGGCGACGATCCATCAGGCCCTCCCCCGACGCACGGTCACCGAGACGTCGGTGAACGTCTGGGCGATCGGGGCATGCGGCTTGTGCACAGTGACGGTGACATGCTCGACGCGCGCGTCTTCGAGCGCGGCGTCGGCGATGCGCTGCGCGAGCGTCTCGATGAGGTTCACGGGTTCGCCGGCGACGATCGCGGCGACCCGATCGGCGAGTTCGCCGTAGTGCACGGTGTCGGTGACGTCGTCGGATGCCGCGGCGCCGGCCAACGGCACCCGCAGGGTCAGATCGATCGTGAAGTCCTGACCATCGCGCCGTTCGTGCTCGAACACCCCGTGCCGACCGAACACGGTCAGTCCGGTGAGCGTGATCTCATCGGCGGTCATGCGTGTCTCCCTCCCAGGCGCGGGCGACGGCGAGCGCATCGCGGGTCGCGGCGACGTCGTGTACGCGCACGGCCCAGGCCCCGGCGCGGGCAGCCAGTGCGCTGGTCACCGCGGTCGCGAGGTCTCGGCGCTGCTCATCGGCGTCCGCGCCGAGCACCTCACCGAGGAATCGCTTGCGCGAGGTGCCGATCAGCACCCGGTGTCCGAGTGCGGCGATCTCGTCGAGATCGCGCAGCAGCTCCCAGTTCTGCGGGCCCGACTTCGCGAAGCCGACGCCCGGATCGACGATCACTCGGGATGGCGCGATGCCCGCCGCTGCGGCGGCGGTGACGCGCTCGTGCAGTTCGGATGCCACCTCTCGGGCCACCCGGCTGTACTGGGCCCGTGCGTACATGTCGGCCGACGGCCCGCGCCAGTGACCGAGGGCGACGTCGGCATCGAGGTCGGCGATGGCCGACAGCATCCGATCGTCGGCGAGGCCGCCGGAGACGTCGTTGACGATGCGCGCGCCCGCGCGCACGGCGGCGACGGCGGTGTCGGCGTTGAGCGTGTCGATCGAGGTCGGCACGCCGGCGTCGGTGAGCGCCTCGATGACCGGCAGCACGCGCGCCTGCTCGACGGCGACCGGCACGCGTTCGGCGCCGGGCCTGGTCGATTCGCCGCCGACGTCGATCACTGCCGCGCCCTGCTCGCGCAGACGGAGAGCATGGGTGACGGCGGCGTCGAGGTCGACGTAGCGTCCGCCGTCGCTGAACGAGTCGGGGGTGGTGTTGAGGATGCCCCAGATGATGGTCACGACGACACCCCGTGGGCGCCGCCCGACCCGATCAGGGCGATCAGCTCGGCCCGGGCGATCGGCTCGGTGTAGGCGCCGCGTGCGGCGATCGTGACGGTGGATGCCACGGGCTGGCGTCCCCCGCGCATGGTCACGCACCCGTGTGAGGCGTCGAGCACGACGAGCACGCCACGGGTGTCGAGGTGCTCGTCGATGGCATCCGCGATCTGCTCACCCAGGCGCTCCTGCACCTGCGGACGGGTCGCGAGGGTCTCGACGACCTTGACCAGCGCGCCCAGGCCGACGACCTGTTCACCGGGCAGGTAGGCGAGGTGCGCCACACCCGCGAACGGCAGCAGGTGGTGCTCGCACACCGAGCGGAAGCGGATGTCGCGCAGCAGCACGGCACCCGACGGCAGCGTGTCGGGCGCCGGGCCCCGCGAGATGCTGATGGTGCGTTCGAGATGCGCGGCGGGGTCTTCACTGACGCCGGCGAAGAACTCGGCGTACAGCTCGGCCATGCGTCCGGGGGTCTGCTTGAGTCCTGGCCGGTCGGGGTCCTCACCGATCGCTTCGAGCAGTTCGCGGGTGAGTCGCTCGATGCGGGGCTTGTCGACGGTCACGTCACGCCGTCGCGGGTCGCGCCTGCCCGCCACCGGCGGGCGCCTCGGATGCGCGCGGGGCGTCGTTGCCGGCGGGGGTCTGCGCGGCGATGCCCTGCTCGGAACGGCGGGGAACCTCGATCGGCGGCACGGTCGACACCGGGCGCTCCTCGCTCGAGAGCCACAGTGGGCGCTCGGGCAGCTTGCGCACCTCGGTGAAGATCTCGGCGATGCGGTTGTGGTCAAGGGTCTCCTCTTCGAGCAGCGCGAGGGCGAGGCGATCGAGGATGTCGCGGTTGGCGCTGATCACCTGGTAGGCCTCGTTGTGCGCCTGCTCGATGAGGGCGCGCACCTGCGCGTCGACGCGCTCGGCGATCGTCTCGGAGTACTCGCGTCCGCGGCCCATGTCGCGGCCGGCGAACGGCTCGCCACCCTCGGAGCCGAGCTTGACCGGGCCGAGCTCGGTGGTCATGCCGTACTCGATGACCATCTTGCGGGCGATGCTGGTGGCCTTCTCGATGTCGTTGGAGGCCCCTGTTGTGGGGTCGTGGAAGACGAGCTCTTCGGCGACGCGGCCGCCCATCGCGTAGGTGAGCTGGTCCTGCAGCTCGTTGCGGGTGACCGAGTACTTGTCGTCCAGCGGCATGACCATCGTGTAGCCGAGTGCCTTGCCGCGGGGCAGGATGGTGATCTTGGTGACCGGGTCGGTGTAGTTCATCGCGGCCGCCGCGAGCGCGTGTCCGCCCTCGTGGTACGCGGTGATGAGCTTCTCTTTGTCCTTCATCACGCGGGTGCGGCGCTGAGGACCGGCGATCACACGGTCGATGGCCTCGTCGAGGGCACGGTTGTCGATCAGCTGCGCGTTCGAGCGCGCGGTCAGCAGCGCGGCCTCGTTGAGCACGTTGGCCAGGTCGGCACCGGTGAAGCCGGGGGTCTTGCGGGCGACGACCTCGAGGTCGACCGACTGCGAGAGCGGCTTGCCCTTGGAGTGCACCTCGAGGATCTGCTGGCGGCCCTTGAGGTCGGGGGCGTCGACGCCGATCTGGCGGTCGAAGCGGCCCGGGCGCAGCAGCGCGGGGTCGAGGATGTCGGGGCGGTTGGTCGCCGCGATGACGATCACGTTGGCGTTGGGGTCGAAGCCGTCCATCTCGACGAGCATCTGGTTCAGGGTCTGCTCGCGCTCATCGTTGCCGCCGCCCATGCCGGCGCCGCGGTGACGACCGACGGCGTCGATCTCATCGATGAAGATGATCGCGGGGGCGTTCTCCTTGGCCTGCGTGAACAGGTCGCGCACACGGGAGGCACCGACGCCGACGAACATCTCGACGAAGTCCGAACCCGAGATCGAGTAGAAGGGGGCGCCGGCTTCGCCGGCCACGGCGCGGGCCAGCAGGGTCTTTCCGGTGCCGGGAGGGCCGTACAGCAGCACGCCCTTGGGGATGCGCGCACCGATCGCCTGGAACTTGGCGGGATCCTGCAGGAACTCCTTGATCTCGTGCAGTTCCTCGATGGCCTCGTCAGACCCGGCGACGTCGGCGAAGGTGACGGTCGGCGTCTCTTTGCTGACGAGCTTGGCCTTCGACTTGCCGAACTGCATGACCTTGCTGCCGCCGCCCTGCATCGACGAGAGCAGCCACCAGAACAGCAGACCGAGCAGCACCAGGGGCAGCAGCAGTGACAGGAAGCCGTCGAACCAGGTGGCGCGGGGCACGACGTCGTTGGTGTCGGCGGCCTCGATACCGGCCGCGTCGATCGCCTCGACGACCTGATCGGCGCGGGCCTGCACGTAGTAGAACTGGACGTTCGTCGCGCCCTCGAACTCCTTCGACAGGGTCAGGTCGACACGCTGGTCGCCGTCGGTGTTGACGACCTGCGTCACCGTCTTGCCGCCGAGCAGCTCGAGGCCCTGCTGCACCGTGATCTGCTTCGGCGCGGACAGGTTCGAGATCAGCAGGAAGCCGGCGAACAGCAGAACGCCGATCAACGCGATGTAGATCAGCGGATTCTTGGAGACCTTCTTGACACCCATGATGGGTTCAGCGTACCGCCCGCGCCATTGGGGGCCGCTGTGCGTTCACCGACGGCGTAGCGGTCAGGAGTACACGTGCGGTGCCAGCACGGCGACGTCGCGCAGGTTGCGGTAGCGCTCGGCGTAGTCCAGGCCGTAGCCGACGACGAACTCGACCGGGATGTCGAAGCCGACGTACTTGCAGTCGATCTCGACCTTGGCCGCCTCGGGCTTGCGCAGCAGGGCGAGCACCTCGATCGACTCGGCGCCACGCGACTGGAAGTTCTCGAGCAGCCAGCTCAGCGTCAGGCCCGAATCGATGATGTCCTCGACGATGAGCACGTGCTTGCCGTTGAGGTCGGTGTCGAGGTCTTTGCGGATCTGCACGACACCGCTCGACTTGGTGCTCGCGCCGTAGCTCGACACGGCCATCCAGTCCATCGGAGCGTGGCAGGGCAGGGCGCGGGCGAAATCGGCCATCACCATGACGGCGCCCTTGAGAACACCGACGAGCAACAGGTCCTTACCCGCATAGTCGGCGGCGACCTGCTCGGCCAGCTCGGCCAGCTTCGCCTGGATCTGCTCCTCGGTGACGAGGATCTGGGTGAGGTCGTCCTGAATATCGGCGGCGCGCATGCCTCGAGTCTAAATCGGATGCGCGCCGATTCCTGTCGTCTTCCGCATGCGGGCGGCTACTGTGAGCACGACAGGAGCGGGCGTGCGCCCGTGGGGAAGGTGGAACACATGAACCTCGACGACATCCTCAAGCAGGTGCCGGTCGATGACATCGCCGAGCGGTTCGGCGTGAGCCCCGACGTCGCCCGCCGGGCGGCGGAGGAAGGTGGTGCGGCTCTGCTGGGCGGCCTCGCCAAGAACGCCGAGACCGCCGAGGGCTCTTCGGCGATCGAGAAGGCGCTGAGCCGCCACGAGGGGTTCACCGGGGCATCCTCGGTCGACGACGTCGACGCGGCCGACGGTGAGAAGATCATCGGTCACGTGTTCGGTGGCGACGAGAAGCAGGTCGTCGAGGGTCTGACGGCCTCCGAGAAGACGGCCGGCGGCATCGACTTCGGCAAGCTGCTGCCCGTTCTCGCTCCCATCGTGATGGGGCTGATCGCGAACGCGAACAAGGACAAGTCCGGCGGCGGGGGCATCGGCGATCTGATCGGCGGTCTGCTCGGTGGCGGTCAGAACGGCGGCGGTCTGAACGACGGTGGACTGGCTGGCAGCATCGGCGACCTGCTGGGTGGGCTGCTCGGCGGACGCAAGTAGACGTCAGTTTCGTGCGGTGAACACGATGCGCCCGCCGTGGCGGCGCGCCGTGCAGGCGGGCAGGTCGATGGGGCCCTGCCCGCTCCAGTCGGTGGCCAGCCGGGCGACTTCCAGAGTCTGCACCCGGGTGAGGCTCACGCCGAACTCGCTGTCGACGACCAGGCGGATGATGCGGTTGCGCAGTGCGGCCGGGTTGGCGGCGAGGGCGGCAGCGCTGACCGAGATGCCTGCTTCGGCGTGCTCGACGATGTCTTCGATCGTCTCGTGGATCATGTCGTCGAAGGCGGCGGTGTCCTCGCGCAACTGCTCGGCGGTGCGGGCGAGCGCCTCGGCGATGCCTGGTCCGAGTTCGGCTTCGAGCACGGGCAGCACGCGCTGGCGCGCGCGCACCCGCGCGAAGCGTTCGTCGGTGTTGTGGGGGTCGTCCCAGACCGCGATGTCGGATGCTGCGCAGAACGCCCGTGTGGTGGTGCGGCGCACGCCCAGCAGCGGGCGCATCCAGGCCAGGCCGTCGTCGTCGACGCGCACCGGGGGCATGCCCTGCAGGCTGGTCGCGCCGGCACCGCGGGCGAGACCCAGCAGCACAGTTTCGGCCTGATCGTCGAGGGTGTGTCCCAGCAGCACGGCGGAGACGTTCTCGGCGCGCGCGATCCCGCCGATCGCGGCGTAGCGGGCGTCACGAGCGGCGGCTTCGAGGCCCGCCCCGGTCGCGGTGACCTCGACTTTGGTGCTTAGCGCGTTATCGACGCCCAGGTGTTCCGCGGCGACGGCGGCGCCGGTCGCGACCTCACCCGACGTCGGTTGCAGCTGGTGGTCGACGGTGAGGCTGAGCACGGTGATCTCGCGCGCCCTGGCCTCGAACACCGTGGCTGCGGTGAGTGCGAGCGAGTCGGCGCCCCCGGACAGCGCGACGATCACGGTCGACCGCTCGGGGAGTTCGGCGACGGCCGTGCGCACCGCACGGCGGATCTCGGCGACGGCGGGATTCAGCGAAGGCACCTTCCCACGCTAGCCGCCCGAACGAGCGCGGCGCTCATCGCGAAGTAGGCTGGTCACCGGCATCCACCGTCTTTTTTCATCGTCTTTCAAGGAGAGCACCCATGGGCGCACACGACGCCGTCATCGAGATCCCCCGCGGCAGCCGCGTGAAGTACGAGGTCGACCACGAGACGGGGCGCGTGCACCTCGATCGCGTGCTGTACACGACGTTCGGCTACCCGGCTGACTACGGCTACTTCGACAACACGCTCGGTGAGGACGGCGACCCGCTGGACGTGCTCGTGCTGCTCGACCACGCGATCTACCCCGGCGTGGTTGTGAACGTGCGCCCGGTGGCTGTGCTGAAGATGAGCGACGAGGCCGGTGGCGACGACAAGCTGGTCGCCGTGCTCTCGAAGGACCCGCGCTGGGAGCACATCCAGGACCTGGGCGACCTGGCCGAGTACACGAAGAAGGAGATCGAGCACTTCTTCGAGCACTACAAGGACCTCGAGCCCAACAAGTGGGTCAAGGTCGACGCGTGGGGCGATGCTGCTGAGGCCCAGCGCATCCTCGACGAGGCGATCGAGCGTTTCGGCGCCGAGGGCCACTGATCTTCGCGGGCCGCTGAGCCCGAACGGCGAAACCCCCGGCCGAGCGGCCGGGGGTTTCGTCGTTATCGCGGGTGGACGCGATCAGATCGCGCCGCGGGCCCTGAGGAAGTTGTAGGGGTTGGCGGTTCCGCCGCCCGTGTAGACCTCGAAGTGCAGGTGGCACCCCTGCGAGGCGCCCGTGTTGCCGGCGTAGCCGATGAGCTGCCCGGCTCTGACCTGCTGGCCGTAGCGCACAGCGAACCGGCTGAGGTGCGCGTAGCCGGTGGCGACGCCACCGCCGTGCTGGATGCGGATGTAGTTGCCGTAGCCACTGTTGTAGAACGCTGCATCGACGCGGCCGGAAGAAGCGGCGTAGATGCCTGCGCCGCATCCGTTCGCGAAGTCGGTTCCGCGGTGGAACGTCGAGCGGCAGACGCCGTTGACGCAGCGCGGGGGCCGCGGGCCGTAGTGCGACGAGATGTAGCCGCCGTGCGGGCGGCGCCAGGCGCCGGAGCCCGATCCGCCGGTGCCACCGCCACCTCCTCCGCCACCACTGGAGCTGCCGCCTCCACCGCTGGAACCGCCGCCGCCACCGTTGTTGTTGGCGGCCTCTTCCTGCTTGCGGCGCTCTTCCTCTTCGCGACGGCGGCGCTCTTCTTCTTCCCTGCGCCGGCGCTCTTCCTCTTCCTTGCGCTTGCGCTCACCCTCGCGGTACCCGGCGACCGTCGCGGTCGTGGTGTCCTTGAGAGCGGCCAGCTGCGCTTCGAGAGTGAGCAGGTTGTCCTGCTTCTGCTGCAGGGCTGCCTGTGCGGCATCCGCGGCCTGCTGCGCGGCGATCATCTTCTGCTCGGCAACCTTCTGCAGCCGATCGCGCTCGTCGCGCGCCTTGACGGCCTGGTCGGTGAGCGACTGCGCGGCGTCACGGGCTGCTGCCGCGCGATCAGCGACCGCACGGTTGTATTCGAGCAGCTTGTCCATGCTGCCCAGGCGGGCGAGCAGGTCGTCGGCGCCGTCACCCGAGTTCGACAGGAACATCTCGAGGGCCGCGTCATCGCCGCTGTTGCGGTAGATCTGGTTGGCGACCTGGCCGGCCTTCTGAGCGCTCTCGTCAGCGATGGCGGACTGCTCATCAGCCTGAGCCTGCAGGTCTTCGGCCTTGTCGGCCTGCTCGAAGTACGCCTGCTGGGCGGCGTAGAACTCCTCGCCGGCCTGGCGGGCAGCTTCTTCGGCGGCGGCGGCCTGCTGGGTGAGCTGCTCGATCAGACCCTGGATGCGAGTGATCTCGCCGGCTTTGGCGGACTCGTTCGCCTTCGCGCGCTGAACGTCGTCCCAGCTCGGGTAGTCGGCGGCGTGGGCGGTGGGGCTGCCTGCAGAGATCCCGAAGGCGGTGGCCGCGATGGCGCTGAGTGCACCGACGGTGATCGCGCCGCGGCGCGACACCTTGGCCGAGGGCCAGAGGGAGCGTCGCTCTGCGGATGTGGGCGCGCAGTCGCAGTCATCGGATGCTGCAGTCGCATCCTTCAGCACGTCATCGTTCACACGGCATCGTCCCCCGTTTCACAGTTGCCACACTAACAACATTCGTCACAACTGCAACAGGTCTCGTCAGGTCCCGCGCGTGCGCGCGAGGCACCTCCATCCTGCCTCGAAACGCCCGGGATACAAGCCGAACCGCCCTCGATTTCACTTTTGGAGGAAAAACCGCTTATGCTTGAGCGTCGGCAAGGGAACCCCCCGGGGATCTCATCCGGCCCCATCGTTTAGCGGCCTAGGACGCCGCCCTTTCACGGCGGTAGCACGGGTTCGAATCCCGTTGGGGTCACTCTTTCCGATACAATTTAACAAGTATGGCCCTGTAGCGCAGTTGGTTAGCGTGCCGCCCTGTCACGGCGGAGGTCGCGGGTTCAAGTCCCGTCAGGGTCGCTCCAAGCGACGGGCCTTCTTTCGAGAAGGCCTTTCGTATCGGACGCGGCAGTTCTACGAAGTGCCGCGCGGCTCTGTAGCTCAGTTGGTAGAGCGTTCGACTGAAAATCGAAAGGTCACCGGATCGATGCCGGTCGGAGCCACAAGGATCATCATTACAGTGATCCCAGAAACCCTCGCGTAGCTTCTACATCGCGGGGGTTTTGCTTTGCCCTCCCCCGGTCGTTGAGCGAGCGCAGCGAGACGAAACGCGCCGACGGAGAGGATCACGGACGCGCCAGGGCAGGGTCACCTCGCCGGTCGCGCTTCGGCGCGAGTGTCCCCACCCCCTCATACGATTGACAGTGCGCTGCCACCCGAGCAGCGCGTTGCACCCCGAGGCACGGGGTCAGTATCCGATCGTGCGCTCGGCGCACCTGATCGCCGGCCTTGCACGCGCGGTGCGCGTGCAGCGGTGCGCCGGCAGAGCGGTGAACATGATGGCAAGCGCGCGCACGGCATCGAAGAAGCTCCGCCGACGGGGCCGCAAGACGCTCGTCCTGGTGGCGCTCGGCGTGGCCGTCCTGCTCATCGGCAGCCTCGCCAACGTGGTGTTCGGCGACGATAACGGGCATCCGCCGTCTCTCGCCGCCACCCCGACGCCGACCGAAGTAACCACCGCACCGTCGCCAGACGCCCCCGAAGACACACCCGACGACCTCCAGAACGTCACCGCGCTGCAAACACTCGACACCCTGACCGTCAAAGGCCGTGCACCCAAGACCGGCTACTCCCGCGAACAGTTCGGCCCCCGCTGGCAAGACGTCGACCGCAACGGCTGCGACACCCGCAACGACATCCTCGCCCGCGACCTCACCGACATCACCCGCACAGGCAACTGCCGCGTCACCACGGGCACACTCGATGACCCCTTCACCGGGCAGACGATCGACTTCATCCGAGGTCAGGGCACCAGCGAACTCGTGCAGATCGACCACGTCGTCGCCCTGTCGGATGCCTGGCAGAAAGGCGCCCAACAGCTCAGCACCGACCAGCGCGCATCGTTCGCCAACGACCCCCTCAACCTGCTCGCCGTCGACGGCTCAGCCAACGCGCAGAAGGGCGACGGCGACGCCGCCACCTGGCTGCCCAAGAACCGCGCCTTCCGGTGCGACTACGTCGCACGCCAGGTCGCCGTGAAGGCCGCCTACAGCCTGTGGGTCACGCCCGCCGAACACGACGCGATCACACGAGTGCTCAACACCTGCCCCGACCAGCCGCTACCGGCATCGACGCTCTCGGTTCCGTCTTCCTGACCACGCACCACAGCAGCCGAACCAAACGCCGTGGGCACAGAAATCGGCCCGGACCCCGCCTCTCCGAGGGGAGGAGACGCAGGATCCGGGCCGATCGGACTCAGCCGCGATTCGGGTTACGCAGCGAGCCAGAGGGCTGCGCCCTCGCGCCACCCGAGGCCCGCAGGCCCGGCAGGCAGCAGAACTTCGTGACGCGGGGCCACGACACGCAGACGGCGCCCGGCCAGCTCGACGACGTACACGACATCCGCACCGCGGTACACCGAGGTGACGATCTCGACCGGCACCGGTGCGTCAGCATCCACCGCTGCACGCACGTGCAGGTCTTCCTGACGCAACATCACCTGGCCGTCTTCACCGTCGACCGTTGCGACGGGGGCGGAGCGCCCGATCGTCACCGCGACGTCACTGCCCTGCAGGTAGGCGGTGGCGCCGGAGCGCGTCGCGGGCAGCAGGTTCGCCGAGCCGATGAAGTCGGCCGCGAACGACGAACGCGGAGCGCCGTACAGATCGGTGGGCGCGCCCTCCTGCTCGATCACTCCCCCGTTCATCAGCACGACGCGGTCCGACAGGCTCATCGCCTCTTCCTGGTCGTGCGTGACGAAGATCGTGGTGAGGCCGAGCGTGCGGTGCAGCTCCTTCAGCTCGATCTGCATGTCCTCGCGCAGACGGGCATCCAGGTTCGACAGGGGCTCATCCAACAGCAGCACACGCGGCTCGAAAGCGATCGCCCGCGCCAGCGCCACGCGCTGCTGCTGTCCGCCCGAAAGCTGCGCCGGATGCCGGTCGGCGAGGTGCCCCATCTGCACGCGTTCCAGCGCACGATGCGACAGCTCGCGCTGCTCGACCTTCGGCTTGTCGCCCGCCATGCGCAGACCGAAGCGCACGTTCTCGACGACGGTCATGTGCGGAAAGAGCGCGTAGCTCTGGAACATCATGCCCAGGTGGCGCTTCTCCGGAGGCAGGCGCGTCACATCGGTGCCGCCGATCTCGATCGTTCCGCTCGTGGGAGATTCGAGGCCTGCGATACAACGCAGCAGCGTCGTCTTTCCGCATCCCGACGGCCCGAGCAGCGAGATGAACTCGCCGGACTCGACCGCCAGGTCGATGCCCTTGAGAACCTGCGTGCTCTTGAAGTCCTTCGTGAGCGAAGAGATGGTGAGCGTAGTCATCAGACGAACAACCTTCCCAGGCCGATGATGCGCTCCAGCACGATCATCAGGGCCACGGTGATGAGAACCATGAGGGTAGAGACGGCGGCGACCGTCGGCGAGGTGCTGAACTCCAGCTGCCCGTAGATCGCGATGGGCAGGGTCTCCAGCTGCGGGCTGCGCAGGAACAGGGCGATCACCGCGTCGTCGAACGAGATGTTGAAGGCGAAGAACGCCCCCGCCGCGATACCCGGTCGCGCAATGGGGAGCACGACGAGACGGTAGCGGTTCCATGCGTTGGCGCCGAGGGTGCGCGATGCCTCTTCGGTGAAGTGGTCGGCGCGGGCCATGACTCCGGTGACGGTGCGCATCACATACGGGATCGCGATCACGACGTGCACCACGATCAGCACACCCACGTTGGGGGCACCGATCGTCATCGACGTCAGCGACAGCGCACCGATCGCGAGGATGATCGTCGGCAGCGTCAACGGCGACATCAGGAACGCCTGGATCGCGCCGGCCCCGGGGATCGGGAACCGGGTGAGCGCAAGCGCCGCCGCGGTGCCGATCGTCGCGGCGAGGATCGCCACGACGACGCCGACCAGCAGGCTGAGACGGAACGGCTCAAGATACGTGTCGGATGTCAGCGCGTCGACGTACCACTCCAGAGTGAATCCCTTCGGGGGGAACGTCAGGAAGCGGCTCTCGCTGATGGAGGCACCGGCCACCACGAGCAGCGGCACGAGCATGTAGAGGGTGATGAAGATCCCCAGCAGGATCGCGAGGATCTTGCCGACGATCGGCACTGAGCGGATCATGCGCGCACCGGTGCCTTTCCGATTCGGGCGGTGGCGGCGAGCACCAGCATGACCCCTGCGAACAGGAGCACGGCCTGGGCGGCAGCGAACGGCCAGTTCAGGTTGGTGGTGGCGTCGACGTAGATCGTCTGCGCGAACACAGGGATCTGCGGCCCACCGATGAAGCGGGGGGTGATGAACGAGCTCACCGAGAGCACGAACACCAGTGACGCTCCCGCGACGATCCCGGGGATCGACAGCGGCAGCACGACGTGCCACAGCGTGCGCCAGAAGCCCGCACCGAGAGTGCGTGAGGCCTCTTCGAGCTGCGGACGGATGCCCGAGATGACCCCGAGGATGCTGAGCACGGCGAACGGCAGCAGCACCTGGACCATCGCGATGACGACGCCCACCTCGGTGCCGAGGAAGCCCTGCGCACTCTGCGCGATCCACTCGGCACCCGGAATCTGCATGAGCAGGCCCATCGGGCCCATCAGCACGACCCAGCCGAACGTGCGCACCACGACGCTCGTCATGAGCGGAAGGATGATGACGATCAGCAGGAACGACCGCACCTTCGCGCCGGCCCTGGCCATGATGTACGACAGCGGCACGGCCAGCAGCAGGGTGACGAGCGTCTGGATGACCCCCAGGCGGAGTGAACGCCACGCCGCCTGGAGGTGGTACTCGCTGGTGAACAGACGAGTGAAGTTCTCCAGAGTGAACCCGCCTGCCGACGCCTGAACGCTCATGAGAAGCATGCCGGCAACCGGGGTGACGAAGCCGATCGTGAGCAGAGCCAGCGCCGGCAGGAGGAGCAGCCAGGGCTCCTTACGGGTTCGGATACTCATTGGGTGATCAGTGCGTTCCAGGAGTCGATCCACGCCTGACGCTCACCGGCGATGTCACCGGGGGCGTAGACGACGGCCGCGTCGAGGGCATCGCCGGTGAGCACCGACTCGGCAGCCTCTGCCGACAGCTCGGTGGCCGAGTTGACCGGCGAGTAGCGCATCTCTTCGGCGAACACCTTCTGCGCCTCGGGGCGCAGCTCGAAGTCGACGAACAGCTTTGCCAGCTCGGTGTTCTCACGGCCCGAGACCACGTTGGCGGTGATCAGCGAGGCAGTCACGCCCTCTTCGGGAACGATGAACTCGACCGGAAGACCCGCGTCCTGCAGGGTGCCGGCGTAGTCCATGGCGTACGGGGCGAGCCACGTGCCGCGCTGGGCGAATGCCGTCTGCAGGTCGGGCGAGGTGGGAACCACGATCGCGTCACCGGATGCCGCGAGTGCACCGAGGTCGGCGATGGCCTGCTCGGTGTCGTCGATGCCGCCGCCGAGCACGTCTGCGACGCGCAGCATCGACAGCACGCCGTACGAGTTGCTCAGGTCGGGCAGGGCGACGTGACCGGCGTAGGCCTCATCGAACAGGTCTTCCCACGAGGTCGGCGCGGGTGCACCGGACTCGGTGTTGTAGACCAGGCCGATCGGGGCCAGCTGGATCACGGGGCCTTCGCCGCGCTCCAGGCCGGCGGTTGCGACCGAGACGAGGTTGTCGTACTCCGACAGGTCGTCAGCGGCGATCGGGTCGATCAGCCCCTCCTGCGCGGCGGTGTACTCCTGGCCGCCCGAGAAGTGGACGACGTCGATCTGCGGGCTGGCCTTCTGCGCGGTGACCTGGGCGAGCGCGTCGGCGCTGTACAGCGTGACGAGTTCGACGTTGGCACCGGTCTCGGCCTCGAACGGGTCGACGACGGCGGTGACGAACGCCTTCTCCCAGTCGCCACCGAACGTGGTGACGACGATGGTCTCGCCGGCGTAGGGCTTGTCGGCGTCGCCGTCGGCGCTCGGGGTGTCAGCGGCGCCGCTGCAACCTGTGAGCGCGAGCGCTCCGATGGTCGCCAGGGCACCGAGGGTCATGAACTTTCGGGTTTTCATGCATACTCCTTCGTATCAATCATCGGGGACGGAGAGGTCCTCGGGTCGCGTGCTGTCAGGCGACGCGGCCGATGGTGAGGTTCTTGGCACCGTCGATGCGGATCGCGGCGCTCTCGGTGGCGAATTCTTCAAGGCCCTCGGTCACGCGGGCCCAGATGTTGACCGGGGTCCAACCGAGCGGGCCGAAGACGCGTGCGCCACCGGCGTAGAAGACACCGATCTCGTACCACTCGAAGGGCAGGCCGCCCATCTGCATGGGACGCTGCCAGTACCACATGAGGTCTCCGGGGGCCGGAACGACCTGCTGGTTCTCGTGCGGGATCGCCTCGGGGTCGAAGCCCTGTGCCTCTTCGGGCAGGCCCACCATGACCTCGGGGCCGGCGTACATGGCGTGCATCGCCTGCATCGTCACCGGCTTCTCGAGTGCGCCCCACAGCGCGGCGCAGGTCTCGGGCGCCAGGTCCTCAAGGAGCGTGGCGATGGCGCGCGTGCCGTTTTCGTACTCGAGGAAGATCTGCTTGGTCATGCTGTTCCTTTCTTTGCGGCGCACGCGCCGGCTGCTCGTTCCTGTGCTGCGGCGATCAGCGCCGCGTACAGGGGGGTCTCTTCGGCGCTTTCCGCGCCGGCAAGCTTCTCGGGGTGCCACTGCACGCCCCAGTAGGCCCAGTCGTCGTCGGGCTCGATCGCCTCGACGATGCCGTCGGGCGCCCAGGCGACCGCCCGGAACCCCTCGGCGAGGCGGTCGACCGCCTGATGATGGATCGTGTTGACGGTGCGTTCGGTCACCCCGTAGGCACGGCTCAGACGACTGCCGACGTCGATGCGCACCGGGTGACGCTCATCGAGCTGCGCCGCACCGGTGGTGGGGCGGTGGGTGGTCGTCGCATCGATGTCGACGATCAGACTGCCACCGAAGGCCACATTGGTCACCTGCATGCCGCGGCAGATGGCCAGAACCGGGATGCCGCGTTCGCGCGCACCGCGCACAAGGGCGATCTCGTACTCGTCGCGGGCGGGGTCGTAGGTCTTGCCGGCTTCGGGGGCCGCACCGTAGCGCGACGGGTCGAGATCCTGCCCACCCGAGATCACCAGTCCGTCGATGCGGTCGAGCACCGTATCGACAGCGGCGGTCGGGGGCAGCAGCACCACGGCACCACCGGCCGCTTCGACCGGCGCAGCGTACTCGGCCCCCAGCGTGTGCATGGGGCGAGCGTCGCCGAGCTCGGTGTCGAAGGTGCGGTGCCAGGTGCTGATGCCGATGAGCGGGGCGGTCACGACAGCTCGATCCACGTCGACTTGAGGTCGGTGAACTTCTCGAGAGCGTGCAGGCTCTTGTCGCGCCCGTAGCCGGAGCCCTTGACTCCGCCGAACGGCATGGTCATGTCGCCCTCTTCGAAGCAGTTCACCCACACGACGCCGGCCTTGATGCGACGCGAGACCCGGTGCACGGCGTTGAGGTCGTTGCTCCAGAGCGCCGCGGCCAGACCGTACTCCGTGCCGTTGGCGATCGCCAGCGCGTCATCGAGGTCGTCGTAGGCGATGACCGAGAGCACCGGGCCGAACACCTCGCGGCGTGCAACCTCGTTCTCGGGAGTCACACCGACAACGACGGGAGCGAAGTAGCTGCCGCCCGCGACGGCGTCGAAGCGCTCAGCGCCACCGGCGGCGATCTCGGCGCCTTCAGCATCCGCACGCTCGACGAAACCGGCGATGCTGCGCAGCTGGTTCTCGCTCACGATCGCTCCCATCGAGGTGGTCACCTCGAACGGGTCGGCGGGCAGCGTGGTGCGCGCCACCTCGGCGGCGATCTCGAGAGCACGATCGCGGTCGGCGCGGGGCACGAGCAGCCGCGACGAGGCCGTGCACATCTGGCCCTGGTTGTAGAAGCACCCATCGGCGGTGGCGCGCACGGCGCGCTCGAGATCGGCATCGGGCAGCACGAGGCTGGCGGTCTTGCCGCCGAGCTCGGGCCAGACGCGCTTTCCGTTGGAGAGACCCGAGTAGGTGAGGAACTTGCGTCCCACCTCGGGCGAGCCGGTGAAGGTGATGACGTCGACGTCGTTGTGCTCGCCGAGCGCGCGGCCGGCCTCGTGGCCCCGGCCCGGGGTGACGTTGAGCACGCCGGCGGGGATGCCCGCTTCGAGGGCGAGTTCGGCCAGACGCAGCGCCGAGAAGCTGGAGTTCTCGGCGGGCTTGAGCACGACGCTGTTGCCGACGGCGAGCGCGGGGGCGAGCTTCCACGCGGTCATCGTGAGGGGGAAGTTCCAGGGAACGACGGCGGCGACGACACCGGCGGGTTCGCGGGTGACCAGAGCGAGGCTGTTGGGCGAGGTGACCGGAAGCTCGTCGAGCACCTTGTCGACGGCTTCGCCGTACCAGCGGAAGCAGTTGACGACGGCGCGCATCTCGGTCTGCAGCGCTTCGCGGATCGGCTTGCCCATCTCGAGCGAGATCAGCAGGGCCAGTTCTTCGGCGTTGTCGTGGATCTTCTGCGCGAAGGCGATCAGCGCCTGTCCGCGCTCGCGGGGCGCGCGCTGCGACCAGCTTCCGCTGTCGAAGGCGGCGCGTGCCGAGCGCACGGCGCGGTCGACGTCGGCATCGGATGCCGCCGAGATCGCGGGCAGTGCACGTCCGTCGCGCGGGCTGATCGGGGTGAGCGGCTCCGCCGATCCCTGCACCCACTCGCCGTCGATGAGCAAGCCCGTCCGGAGGTGAAGTGCCGCTGCGCGCTGTTCCCAGTCGCTACCCGTTGCCGTGAACACGATGATCCTTTCATCTGTGGAAGTCCCACAGATGATGATAATCGCCGGTTTTCGCCAGAAATGCAACCGTAGATGAACTATCTCGCCACTAGGGCGGGATTTGTGAGCGATCTCGCTATATTCGGATGGCCCCCGTAAGCGGCTCCTCATCGGCGTCGATCAGGGTGTCGACCATCAGCGAACCGCGCAGAACCGGCGCGATCACCACGAGCGAATCGACAACCTCCAGACCCTCGTGCTGAGCGATCGTCGGACCGGTCAGGAACTCGTAGAACTCAGCTTCGTCCCGCACGAGCACGTTCAACAGCAACTGCGAGGTTCCGGTGGTCGCCACGATGAACTTCACCTCGGGCGCCGTGGCGAGCGCCGACCCCACGGCCTCCATGTCTGCCATCGGCACACGGAACCAGACCAGCGCCTCCAGGCCCAGACCGAACAGTGACGGCAGCACCTCGGTTCGCGGATGCATGAGCCCGCGCCGCTGCAACGACTCCATGCGGCGACGCGTCGTGGTGACATTCAGGCCCACGTCGCGCGCGAGCTGCGCCACCGGCATCCGCCCGTCGCGCAGCAGCAGCTCGATGAGCGCATGCTCATCGGGAGACAAAGAATCACCCGGGTCCAAGGGGCCGGACGGGCCCGGGTCGAGCATCCGCACCTGCTCGTCGCTGAGAATGTCGACCCGCCAGTCATGCCCGGAACGGAAGAACTTCAGCACCGTGGTGACGTGAATCGACTCCACTCCGCGCAGTTCGCGGAAGTCGGTGAACAGCAGTTCGCGGATCGCCGCATCATCACGCGGCAGCAGCATCCCCGTCACGTCACTGCTGCCTTCGAGCACCGACACCGACGACGCATCGGGCCGCCGCGCCAACGAACGAGCCACACTCCACAGCGCCCGCGGCTGGGTGGTGATGCGGAACAACACGGCGCGCGCATGCAGGACGCGCGCCGGATCGACATAGGTCGACACCCGCACGAGGCCGCTGTCGAGCAGGCGCTGACCGCGCCGGGCGACGGTGCGCTCAGGCAGATCCAGCGCCCGCCCGATCTCGCCCCACGAGGCTCGGCCGTTCACTTGAAGGGCGGCGGCGATCAGTCGGTCGGAGTCATCGGCCTTAAGGTCGTTCACAGTTGAAGGCTACCGAAACGTTACCTAGGCGCCTTCATGACCGGTGGCTCTGCGCACTTCACACGCGGTCTCGACCCGCCACGGACCGCTGACCTGCACCTCACGAGGCCTGACGAGGACGAGCAGGGGCCTGGTCAGCGGGGTCATGAAATCTCAAGACGTTGCCTGCCCACCTGGCCGCGCTCGTCACCCCGCGGCGCCGACCCGGAACACAGGCGCAGCCGTGGCATCCGCCGTGCCACACTGACTGCATGCCCCAGCATCCGAACGATCCCCGGCAGGCGCGGCGTCTTCCCGAGACGCTGAACGAGTTCCAGCGGGCCGAAGGGCATCCGCAGTTCCGGGTCGATGTCGAACGCATCCGCTTCTCGCCCTTCTACTCACGCCTCTCGGCCGTCACGCAGGTGATTTCGCAGGCGGGCGCGGGGCTCGCCGTACACAACCGGCTCACCCACTCGATCAAGGTCGCAGCCGTCGCACGCGCCATCGCCACGCACCTATCGACACGCGACGACGAGGCAGGGCACATCGTCGCCGAGCTCGGCGGCGCGCACCCCGTCGTCGTCCAGGCAGCGGCCGCGGCGCACGACCTCGGGCATCCGCCCTTCGGCCACCTCGGCGAGCAAACCCTCGACCACCTCGCCCGCACCCGCTTCGGGCTGAGCGAAGGCTTCGAGGGCAACGCGCAGACCTACCGCATCCTCACCCGCCTCGACGAACACGACCGCCCCGGCGTCGGCCTCAACCTCACCGCAGCCGTACGCGCCGCCGTCCTGAAGTACCCCTGGCGCCGCGGCGACGGCGGACGCCGACGCGGTGGGGCGAGCAAGTTCAACTACTATGCGATCGACGAGCAGGACGCCCGCGCGGCGCTGTCGGCGTACCCGCTCATCGCGCCCGGTCAGCAGACCGTCGAATGCTCGATCATGGACATCTCCGACGACATCGCCTACTCGCTGCACGACCTCGACGACTTCTACCGCGCCGGACTGCTGAACCCCGCGACGCTGTCGGCCGAATTCCACTCCTGGCACCGCGACCTCGCCCGGCTACGGGCATCCGATCGCGACGCGCTCGAAGCCGACACCCGCACACCCGGCCACTCGCTCGAGCTGCTCTGGCGCCGCCTGCAGAGCAAAGACGCCTGGATCGCCGATGCGGATGCCTTCAGCGAAGCCGTCGCAAAGGTCTCGGCCGAGGTCATCGACGGTCTCGTCGCCGAACCGTTCGACGGCTCGCTGGCCAGCGAACGCGGCCTGGCGCGCTTCACGACCGCATGGATCGCGCGCCTGCAATCGTCGATCGAAGTGCACCGGCATCCCGATGAACGCTGCGGCCATGTGAGTCTCAACCGCCAGGCGTGGCATGAGGTCGCCGTGCTGAAGTTCTTGCACGAGCGCTTCATCCTCGAACGCCCCGACCTGACCGTTTACCAGCGCGGGCAGGCGAACATCCTCGTGCGGCTTGTCGACGGCTTCACCGCCTGGCTCGACGACCCGGGCGACGCACGTCGCGCTCCCCGCAGACTCATCGACCTGGTCGAACTCGCCACCGACGACTACCGTCGCCTGCGGCACGACGCCCCCGACCTGGTCGGGGCGCGCACTGACGACGACCTCGACCGGCTCGCCCGCGGACGCGGGATCATCGACTACGTCGCCTCGCTCACCGACGCGCAGGCCTCATCGCTCGATGCCCTGCTGGCCGGTCAGACCGAACGTCTCTGGGACGCCGGCCAGGGCCTGTAACTCGTTTCTCGCCCGTCTCTCTCACCGTCTCGCGCCGTCTCGCTCGCCGGCGAGAAACCACTTCCCGTTTGAGACACCACGTGCGGAGGTGTTTCTCGAACGGGAAGTGGTTTCTCAGCGGGCGCTGCCGACCGGCGGAGTCAGATGACGTCGTCGGGGCCGGGGGAACGGGTCGAGCGGCGCGTCTGCTGCGTGCCGTCGGGGGCCGTCTCAGTGCGGGTGACGACGTCGGTGCGACGACGGCGTGCCATCAGCACGATGCCGATGAGGAACACGACGACTCCGGCACCCATCAGGATGTACCCGATCAGGTCGAGGTCGAGCCACGCGACGTCGACGTTCACCGCAAAGGTCAGGATGGCGCCGATGACGACGAGGGCGATTCCGGTTCCGATGCTCATGGCAGGGCTCCTTTCGCGCCGCGGGGTCCACCGCGACAGCCCCCAGGCTCTCGAATCCCAACCGGCGGATGCAAGGGGTTGACAGCACCCCCTGCGATCCGCAACGCCACCCCGCCCTGTGCCCACCTGCTGGCGTACTGGCCCGCCGCTGAGAAACCACTTCCCGTATGAGACACCACGTGCGGAGGTGTTTCTCGAACGGGAAGTGGTTTCTCAGCGGAGGGCGCGGCACGCGATGGGCGACGCGACGACGCGACAGCAGCAGCAGCGGCAGCGGGTCAGAGCTCGCCGGGGCGCATGGCCTCGGCGTCGATCGCCCGCAGCACGCGCATCGCCGCGGTGTCGACGGCCGGCTCGGCGACAGCATCCGCCGTCTTGCGCTTGCGCGGCGCGTAGACGACCAGCGCGTGGAACAGGAACCGGGCGAAGAAGGCGACGACCAACGAGATCGCCGTGGCGAGAACACTCGAGATATGCCAGCTCTCGACCATCCATGCCATTACCGGAATACGCAGCGCGGCCTCGATGCCGTTGAACGACACCGAGGCGGCAAAACGCACCCACAGCCGTGACGCATCGTGGCGCTCTGCCCGGAAAACGAACAGCTCCTGCAGGACGAAGTTGCCGATGATCGTCGCGGCAGAGCCGATCACCGCGGCGATCAGGTAGTCCATCCCGGCCTGGGTGAGCACCCACATGATGCCGATGTTCGCGACGGCGCCGATGCCACCGATCAGGGCGAACAGGCCCATCTTGCCGAATCGCAACCGGGCCAGATGCGCGAGGAATGTCGCCCCCTGACGCAGCGTGGCCTTCGAGTTGCCATGCTGACGGGCACCAAAGGCCATCGGCACCTCGGCGATCCGCAGGTCGTGACGTTCGCCCGCCCGCACCAGGATCTCGAGCAGGATCTTGAATCCCTGCGGGCGCAGCACATCGACGTCGACCCGGGCGCGGTCGACGAGAAAGAAGCCCGTCATCGGGTCGGTGCTGCGCCACAGCCGGCGCAGGAACATCGCCTTCGTGACGGCGGTCGCCGCTTTCGAGACACCCAAACGCAGTGTGGTCCCGAGCCCTGCGGAGTCACCGCCACCGATGTAGCGCGACGCGGCGACGACGTCGGCGTCGCCCCGCGCGTAACGTGCGAGCATGGCCGGCAGAAGCTCGGGCGGATGCTGCAGATCACCGTCCATGACGATGCATACGTCGTACGCCGCCTGCTGCAGCCCCAGCACAACCGCACCGCCGAGACCGCCGCTGTTGCTCTCACGATGGATGACTCGTACGGGAAGAGGCGCGGATACCGCGACCCTGGCCACCTCGTCGGCGGTGCCGTCGGAACTGTCGTCGACGAAGAGGATCTCAGCGCGGTACCCGCCAAGCGCCGCGCCGATGCGCCGCACGAGTTCGGCCACGTTCTCGCGCTCGTTGTAGGTCGGCACGATCACGGTGACCGGTGCGACTGCGACGGGCTGCTGGGCGGTGGCGCTCACGTGATCCCTCCCCCGATCTGCGATCGGCCGTGCGTTGACGCGTGCGTTCAATCGTGCCATCTTTCGCTTGGCGCCGGGTGTCCGTGGCCGTCGTAGGCTGGAGGCATGAGCACCCCTGCATCCGACTCCCTCACTATGTTCGGCGCCGACTGGTGCGGTGACTGCCGCCGCACCAAGAAGCAGCTCGACGACCTCGGCATCGAGTACACCTACATCGACCTGGTAGCCGACCCGGCCGCCGCCGACGTCGCCAAGGAGATCTCGGGCCGCATGAACATCCCGGTGGTCGTGTACCCCGACTCGAGCCACCACGTCGAGCCGTCGAACGCCGACGTCGAGGCCAAGCTGCGCGAGCTCGCCCTCATCTGACCCACCGCTTCCCGGCGATACGCTGGGGCGACGCTGAAGGAGACGACGATGACTTCCACGACCGCGCCCGCCCCGGCATCCGCCCTCGACGACGCCGAGCGCGCCGAACTCGACGCGCACATCACCGTGCTGCGCAAGGGCGCGGCCACATGGTCGAGCCTGACGCTGTCGCAGCGGGAAACCCTGTTGCGCGCGCTGCGCGACTCGGTGTCGGCGACGATCGAGGACTGGGCTGACACAGCCGCCGATTCCAAGGGGCTGCCTTCGGGGCATCCGCTGCGCGGTGAGGAATGGCTCAGCGGTCCGTACTCGACGCTGGGCGCACTGGATGCCTACGCTGACACCCTCACGAAGCTCGCCGGCGGTCGCAGCACGCTCGACGGGCTCACGATCGGCCGCGCCCCCGGTGGGCGCACCCGTGTAGACGCATTCCCGTTGACCCGCAGCGACCAGATCCTGTTGGCGGGATTCAGTGGTGAGGTGTGGCTGAAGCCCGGCACCACCCCGGCATCCGCGCGACGAAAAGCCGGCCTGGCCCAGCTCACCCCGGATGCCCCCGGCGGCGTCGGCCTGGTGCTCGGCGCCGGCAACATCACCTCGATCCCGGTGCTCGATGTGTTCTACGAGCTGCTCGCGCACAACCGCGTCGTTCTGCTGAAGGTCAATCCCACCCAGGACGCCCTGGTGCCCGTGTATGAGCGGGCGCTGGCCCCGCTGATCGCGCCCGGATTCCTGCGGATCGTGCGCGGTGGCGCCGCCGTGGGCTCCTACCTGACCGGTCATCCCGACCTCGACCATGTGCACATCACCGGTGCCGCGGCGACCTTCGATGCGATCGTGTGGGGCCCGTCGAACGGCACCGGAGCGCAGAAGGCGGCGACCACCCGGCGGCGGCGTGAGAACCGACCGTTGCTGAAGAAGCCGATCACCGCCGAGCTCGGCGGGGTCTCACCGATCATCGTCGTCCCCGGTGAGTGGACCGATGCCGACATCACCTTCCACGCCGAGCACGTCGCGACGATGCGACTGCAGAACAGCGGGCACAACTGCATCGCCGGGCAAGTCGTGATCATGTCCCGCGACTGGGCGCAGGCCGACCAGTTCCGCGCCGCGCTGCGGCGCGCCTACGCCAGCGCTCCCGAACGTCCGATCTGGTACCCCGGGTCGCCGAAGCGCATGGGTGCGGCCGCCGAGGACTATCCGGATGCCCTGGTGCTCGCCGATCGTCTGCTCGTCGAGATCGATGAGAACTCGGATGCCACCGCTCTGCAGTCCACCGAGTACTTCGCCCCGGTGCTGGGCGTGGTCGAGCTCGACGGCACTGGCCAGGCGTTCCTCGACGCGGCTGTGACGTACGCGAATGATGAACTCGTCGGCACTCTCGGCGGCAACATCATCATCGATCCGGCGACCGAGAAGGCGATGGGTGCCGGATTCGAGCGGGCGATCGCCGAGTTCCGCTATGGGTCGATCGCGATCAACACCTGGACGGCGCTCGGTTTCATCGTGCCGACAATGACGTGGGGGGCGTTCCCCGGCAACACCATCGACGACGTGGGCAGCGGTATCGGCGTCGTGCACAACGCGCTGCTGCTCGATGACGTGGAGCGCTCGGTGGTGCGCGGGCCGTTCCGTCCCTTCCCGCGGTCGTTGCCTGTAGTCAACGGCGGCGGGCGCTTCAGCATCCTGCCGAAACCGCCGTGGTTCGTCTCGGCACGCACGGGCACAGAGGTGTCGGCGGGCCTGACGCGTTTCCGCGCCCGCGGCGGCGCACTCGGCCTGGTGCGCACGCTGCTGGCGGCGCTGCGCGCCTGACCTCGCTCTGCGCGCCTGGCCTCACTCGCCGGCACCCCCATCTCGCGTCCACACCCCCACGTGTGGGCGCCCGCAGGTGGGGGTCTCGGCGGCAGGTGGGGGTCTCGGCGGAAACGACGCGTGGGTCAGAGCCGGTCGCCGGGAACCGCGAAGGTGTCGCAGACGCCGAGACCGTTGGTGTAGCCGTTCGCGAACCAGTACTTGCGCTGCTCGCTCGAGCCGTGCGTGAAGCTCTCGGGGCTGACGAAGCCACCGGACTGCTGCTGAATGTGGTCATCGCCCACGACGTAGGCGGCGTTGACCGCATCGCGCAACTGGGTCTCGGTGGGCGGCTGCAGGTACGGCACCCCGTTGTCGTCTTCGAGCGTGGTGACATCACCGAGCCACGCACCGGCGTAGCAGTCGGCCTGCAGCTCCATGCGCACACCGTTGCTGTCGGGGCCCGTGCCGTTGTTCGGGTACTCGCGCATCACCCCGGTGATGTTCTGGATGTGGTGACCCCACTCGTGGCCGGCGATGTACAACTGGGCGAGCTCGCCCGCTGAGGCGCCGAACTGCTGGCGCATGATGGCGAAGAAGTCGGGGTCGATGTACACGCCCATCTCGGGCGGGCAATAGAACGGACCCACTGCGTTCGACGCGGTGCCGCACTGGGTGGGCGTCTGCCCCTCGACCACGGTCATCGTCGGCGCGACGTAGCCGTCGACATGCGCCTCCCAGTAGTCGTTGAGCACGACCTCGGCTCCCGCCATGCGGCAGTCGTCGTTCTCGTTGGCATCCGCCCCGGTCTCGCACTCGGTGAGCGTCCCCTCGATGCTGTTGCCACTGCCCGACGGCACCGTGCCGCCACCGACCAGGCCCGACAGGTCGACCCCGAGCATCGGCCCGATCAGCAGCGCGAGGATGCCGATCACCCCGACACCGATGCCACCGCCGATGGCGGCATTGCGGCCGCGCCTGCGGGTGGTGTTGCCCGAGATGTCGGCGTTCGGGTTGAAGGTCATGTCCCAAAAATACCGCTGATGACGTCGGCGCACCGCAATAGGCTGTGAGACATGGCGACGACGATCACGATCACGGGGGCCGGCGGACAGATCGGCTACGCGCTGCTGTTCCGCATCGCGGCGGGCGACATGCTGGGGCCGGATGAGAAGGTTCGGCTGCGGCTGCTGGAGATCCCGCAGGGAATGGGCGCGGCCGAGGGCGCCGCACTCGAACTTCAGGACGGCGCCTTCGAACTGCTCGAACACGTCGAGGTCACCGACGATCCGGCTGTGGCCTTCGACGGCGCGAACGCCGCTCTGCTGGTCGGCGCGCGCCCCCGCGGCCCCGGCATGGAGCGGGCAGATCTACTGGCCGCCAACGCCGGAATCTTCGGGCCGCAGGGCACGGCGATCGGTGCGAACGCGGCCGATGATGTGCGCGTGGTCGTGGTGGGCAACCCGGCCAACACCAACGCCCTGATCGCTGCCTCGGCTGCCGACGGTGTTCCCGCTGAGCGGTTCACCGCACTCACCCGGCTCGATGAGAACAGGGCGCGCGCGCAGCTGGCTCAGACCCTCGGTGCGCCGGTGGGCGGCATCCGCCGTGTACCGATCTGGGGCAACCACTCGGCGACCCAGTTTCCCGATATCTCGCATGCGACGATCGACGGCCGCCCGGTCGTCGACGCTCTGAGCACGCAGGTGGGCGACGTTCGCGCGTGGCAGGAGCAGACGTTCATCCCGCGGGTCGCGAAGCGCGGCGCCGAGATCATCCAGGTGCGGGGATCGTCGTCCGTGGCGTCGGCAGCCAACGCCACGATTGAGCACATGCGCGACTGGATGCTCGGTACCGACGACTGGACCAGCGCGGGCGTCGTCTCGCACGGTGAGTACGGCGTGCCCGAGGGGCTGGTCTGCTCGTTCCCGGTGCGATCGATCGACGGGGCCTGGCAGATCGTCGAAGGACTCGAGCTCGACGAGTGGGCACGGACGCGCATCGATGCTTCCGTCGCCGAACTCGCCGACGAACGCGACGCGGTGCGCGCGCTCGGGGTGCTTTGAAGCGCCGCCGCTCGGGCAGAATGGATGCGGGAGGTATGACGATGAACGACGGGATGAGTGCGCCGAACGCTCACGCGGATGCTGCGCTGACCAGTCCGCTGACGCTGCCGCACGCGGCCGCGTCATGCCCGAAGTGCCTGGCCCACGATGACCACGGCTGGTGGTCCATGCGCCCCGAGAGCGCCCGACTGGTCGGCCTGGTCGTCTCGCGCGAGGGGATGCCCTCGGTCACCCAGCAGCGTGAGGACCTCACCCGCTTCGGTGTGCCGATCGAGGGCTTCCGTCATCCCGCACCCGAGATCCTGGAGAGCTGGGGCGACCGCCTGGCGCGATTGATCGAGACGCTGCAGCGCGGTGACGTGCTGGTGGTCGCGAACGTGCATGCGCTGGGCCGCGACCGTGACGAGGAGTCGCGCACGGTCGCCGAGCTGCGTCGGCACGGAATCATGGTCAAGATCCTCGGACACCAGTCCCGCCACCTGGTCGACGTCGAGGCCTGAGCGCCGCTACCGCGCGGTGACAGATGATGAGCCCATCAGCTCGTCGCGCAGAGATCCGGAGCTGACAAAGCGGGCGGCGGCTACGAATTCGTCGAACAGTGACAGCATGAGGTTCTCGAGGTCACCGAGCGGTGTCGAGAACCTCGCCATCAGCAGGCGCTTGGATGCGGGCACGGGCACCCAGTAGTCGGCGATCAACCGCGTGATCCCCTGCGATTCGCTGCCGTCGTCGATCGTCTCAACGCGATGCGTGCGCAGTGCCGGAGTGCCCGGCCCCCGCACCTCGGCCAGCGATGCGTGCGCGGCGGGATCGATCTGCTTCAGTCCTTCTGCCATGACGCCGAGCACCGCCTGCGGCGCCGTACCGATCGCCGGGCTCATCCGCAGATCGGCCGGTTCGAAGACCAGCAGCGTCACCGGCAGTGGCGTGCCGGGCGCGATCTCGGTGGAGAACATGATGGCGCGGGTCTCTCCCCGCGCGCCCGCCGACACCGCTTCCTGCAACTGGGCGCGCACCCGCGCACGTTCTGCGGCACGATCATCGGCGACGCCGATGGCTTTCTTCGCGATCGCCTGGATGGATGCCCGTGTGGCATCGTCTCCGGAGAGATCCACCGAGAACCAGCGTCCCGGCAGACGAAACCGCAGCTCGGGACCGGTCACTCCGGCCCCGTCCACGCACCGTAGCGGACATCCATATCGGTCAGGCTGACTCCGCCCTGACCGGCGTTGGTCACGCCGAGCGGGCTGAGCTCGGCCGCCGCCGCTCGGAGATCGACCGGTTCCTCCCCCTCGGCTGCGCTCGTGCCCGCGACCACCTTGATCGTGTTCGGTTCCCAGGGAAGCGCGCGCCACACTGCCTCGAGGAGCGCATCGAGCTCATCGCTGGTGAACGGCTCGGGCGAATCGGTGACCACGCCGATGCTGAGTCGATGCCCGAAGCCATTGCGCGATCGTTCCAAGCCGTCAACGGCGACCACGCGTGGCACGCCCGCCACCACAGCACTCGAGACGTCACCGTAATCCACAGTCTGCTCCTCTGTCTGTCCGCCGCTCGGGGGCAGCACCCCACACCCCGCCACGCTGCCGGAGAGCAACGCTCCTGCCACAGCCGCAGCGAGCAATCGCCGTCCCCGCACGCTTCGATGCTGCATTGTCATTCGCTCCAGTGGTAGTACGAGACGTCGGTGTAGCCATCATCGTTGAAGAAGTCCGCCAGCCCAGGATGCCTTGCCTGCACCTGGTCGAGGTGAGCCTGGTAGGTCTGGGAGTACTTGTCGGCGTTGTGCGCGCCGACGTCGACGCCGAGAACAGCGTGCGGGTTCGGCGGGTCGACTCGGATCGATGTCCAGTTTGACCCGTGCTCAATGCTGTCGAAGTCGCCGGCAATGGCATCCAACCTCGGCACCGGGTCGCCGTTGTGCTGCACCGAGACGACGTCGATGTCGCCGGGAATCGGCATGTGATCGATGGGAGCCCCGGCTGCGACAACGGCCTGCCAGTTGTAGTCGGAGTTGTACGCCGCGAGATGCCCGGCCATGATCCCGCCCTGGCTGAAGCCGACGAGCATGACCGGATCGTCGGGGCCGACTCCCGCATGGCGCATCGCATCGAGCACAGCGCGCTCGTACTGCGTCTGCAGCGCTGGTGTCAGCATGAGCGCGAGGTTGCTGTCGAGGTCGTTGACCGCTCCCTTGTCGCCGAATCGCGAGAGCCACTCCTGCGTGCTCGGCAAGGTGACCGTGTAGTGCCAGCCGTCCGGGCCCAGCACCTTCGAGATCTTCACCACGCTCTCGTCTTCCAGGCCGAGGGCATCGACCTCACCGGCGCCATCGAGCACGTTGGCGAGGCTCGGGTCGTCGGGTATCTCCTTCTTGCTGGCACCCGCGTAGCGGTTCTTGCCCGCCACAGCGGGCGTGTCGCGCGCGACGTCCGACAGCACGCTCCAGATCAAGAAGGCGGCGAGTGCGATCGCGATCACCGCGCCGATGACGAGCCCGACCGTGCCGAACAACGCCCCGACGGCGACGATCAGCACGAGCACGACCAGCACACCCAGAATCGCCACCAGTGTGTCGGCGATCGCCTTCAGCAGGTTCACGACGTCTTGCAGGAAGTCGCCTATCCACTCACCGATCCCCGAGAGGAAGTCCCCGACCCCGGCGAAGAAATCTCCCACGCCGTCCCAGAACCCCTCGTTGGACGGGTCGATGGCGGCGTCGATCCGGTTCATCGCGGTCTCGGCGGCAGCATCCATGTCATCCCGCGCCGCGCGGATGCGCGAGAGTGCGTCGCCCATGGCCGCCACGGCGGCGTCGACGGCCCGCTGGGCCCCGGGCATCTGATCGGTGAGCTCCGGCGACGGATCGTCTGCGGCGCTCACACGCACGGTCAGATCTCTCAGTGCCGAGCTGGCGCTGCTATGCGAGTCGAGCGCATCGTCCAGGTCTGCCTGGGCGCTCTCTGCGCGAGCATGGGCGTCGGTGAGCACCACGGCGTACTCGGTGATCGCATCGGCCGTGCCGCGGTAGCGCGGATGAATGCGCTCCAGATCAGCCGAGATCTGCTCGTTCTGTTCGTAGAGCGCGTGAACGGCCTTACCTTCGTCGTCGGCGACGATGCCCCGGAGCGCACCGATGACCTCGAGGATGACGTCGGCCGAGGCAACGAGGGTCGTCGCGCGAGCACTCAGTTCTTCGGGATGCCCCGGAAGCACCGTCATGTTCTACTCCCCCTGAGCCATCTTCGCGTCGAGGTCACGGAACGTGTCGACGATCGCCTGCATGAATTCGGCTTGAGAGCGCAGGCTCTCACTCAGGTCTTCCCTGGCGATGTCCCATTTGCCGCCGAAGTCGTCGACCTTGGCGCTCAGCCCGCTGTGCCCTGTGAGCGATCCCACATCGGCAGCGAACGATTCCGCTCCATCGAAGGTCGTGGCGAGTCCCTTGGCGGCCTGGGCGGTCGACTCGAGCTGGGCAAGATCCATCCGGACGTCGCTCATGCCTGGTCCTGTCCTGTTTCGGATGCCGGTGCCTCCGCCGGCATGGTGTGAGCGCGTCGCCGGTCGGCAGCACGCAGTGCGGCGCCGAGAGCGGCGTCCGCTGCGCGCACCTCTGCGCGCAGCTGCGCGGCATCCTCGTCCGATCGGGGAATCCGCACGTACAGTCCCGCCAGCGCACGCTGGAGCGCATCATCGTCGATCGTCATGCGGTATCTCTCCTCGCCCCGCGGCGGCGGGCTCCGTCAGACGCAGAGAGGGCCGACCGAAATGGTCGGCCCTTTCTGGAAAAGACTCGGTGGGTGTTCAGCCGCCGGCGAGCTGCTGATCCAGATCCTGGATCGCGCGCATCATGCCCAGCAGCGACTCCGACATGTCATTGATGCCATCCACCGCCGACTTCAGACCAGTAGTGAGTTCGCCGTAGCCCTCACCGAACTTGCCCGACGCGTGCTGCGTCTTGAAGTCCTCACCCAGCAGAGTGTCCACCTGACCCTTCAGGGTGTCCAGCTGACCCTGAATGTCATCACGAGCCTGCGACAGCGACGACGCCACCTGCTCCATCTCCGCATAAGACGCACCGAAATCGGCCATCAACAACACCTCCGAAAGTTACCCGAACCGGACCACCCCGGCCCGACAACACCCACCCTACGGGCCCCCGACAGAACCCGTCGATGGGGAGAACTCCCCACCCCCCGGCGGAGTCAGACCAGCCGCGACTCAGTCGGTGTCGGTGTCGGCGTGCGACTCTCCGCCGACAAGGGAGATGACGTCGTCGAGGATGAGCCCGAGCACGGCGGGTTCGTCGAGAATGTCAGCGATCAGGGTACGTGTGCCGTCGGCCCGTTGCGCTCGCAAGGCCATCGCCATGCGAACGCCTTCTCTCGGCGCCACCAGCGACAGCATCGCACGGCCGCCGCCGAACTGCCACTCTCTCTGCGGGATGCTGAGCTTGAAGGGCGAATCGGGTACAGAGGCTGTGTTCTCCGCAACACTCAGGTCGACGACGGCGCCGGTCGCGTCCGGTCCGAGGACATGCCAGACCCGACCGACCGTTATCGAGGTCACCGGCGCTCGAGTGATCACGGTGGCCACGGCATCATGCGCCTCGGCTCCGTCGATGAAACCCGGGAAGGATTCGGCGGCGATCCGGCAAAGATCCACCGCGAACTGCGCGGCATCGGCTTCATTCACGGCAAACGGCGTCGGCAACCAACCCTCGGGGAGCGCATCGGTCACGCGAATCTCCACACCAAAGTCGATGCGACGGCATCCGCAAGCGTCGTGAAGCCGTCGAGTGCGGGCCCCGCCTGATCGACACCCGGATGCACGATCGATGCCATCACCAGAATGCCCTTGCGCGGACTGGCACCGGGGAAGGGACGGACGTAGCAGACCTCGCGCGAGAGGACGCCCTCGGTCTCGGCTCGCCCTTCGCGATCGTGCTCCCAGCGGTAGACCACAGAGCCATCGCCGGCATCCAGCGTCTCGACCTCCGCGTCGTCCGCACGGCGAACCACGTCCTCGACGAACTCCCCCTGGGCGAGCCACGGGACGGTCACGATGCTCATCGGCGTGCCGCCCTCGACAGGCGCGATGATCGGCATGTAGATCTCGATCGCTCCTCGCTGCCGAAGAAGCTCCCACTGGCGGTGCACGGCGGCGCGCGCCTGCCCAAAGAGATCGGGCCGGTGCACCTCGAGGAATCGCGACCTCATCAGCTCGGTGAGCTGTTCACGTCCCGCGTTGTCGGCGACGAAGCGACCCCAATCAGGCGGGACGAGGAGGGAGTATCCGATCGGCCTGGGTGCCGCGGTTCCGAGGAGTTCATCCCGGAGTGACATGCTGCGCTCTCCTTCGTCGGCGCTCCGCACGCAGACGCTTCATCCGTGCCGCAGAAACGAGCGTCGCGGCCAAGAGCAGCAGAACGAACGGGGCGACCACCCAGTGCCATCCGATCGGGTAACCGTCCGGCCCCGGCGTCCAGATCACGCCGGTGGGATCCATCTCGAATGCCGCGATGAAGATGGCGAAGACTCCCGCCAAAGACGGCGCGAAGAACATGAAAGACACGTCGGACGAGATCTCGAGACCGCCGAGCAAGAGATAGGCGCAGGCGCATCCGATCGCGAGCAGCCCAGTGGTGATCGTCAGCCACGCGGGGACGCTCAGCACGGGCCACGGCAGCAACGAGTCGTACAGCTTCGACGGCTCGTTGGAGTAGTAGATCCGCCCGCCGTTGAAGATGCCCCTCGCAACCACCGGGATGATCCACTGCGCGATGGTCGCCAGTGTGGAGAGCACGGCGACGAGTCTCAGAACACCGAGCCGAAGCGGCAGCTCCTTCCGGTTGAGACCGAAGTTGGGCAGTGTCGAGAAAGGCACGGCGCCAGTTTACGGGCGCCCGAACGAGAAGCCGAACGGGTTCTGCCTGTCGCTGAAGAGGCCGCCAAGCACGCCGCTCCACCATGCGCCTTGCGCGGTGATTCCGGCTCCGCCGATTCTCGGCACACTCTGCACGACGACGTCTGCCCATGCATCCGCGATCGTCACACTGCGCGGCCCCGACTTCGCCGTCCAGTCGGCGAGAGCAGTACCCCACTTGCTCAGCGCAGCCCACTCACTGCCTCGGGCGAGCGTGGAGAACGGGTTCACGAAACCGCCGAGTTGAGGCATCGAAGCGGTGCGGACACCGCTCGCGAAAACCGGCAGCTTGGATGCGCTCTGCGAAGCGGCCAACAGCCCCTTCCCGCCCTCGGCGATTGGCTTGAGAGCGCGTGCGGCGAGGCCACCGACTCCGGCCGTGACAAGACCGAAGGCGCTCCACAATACATCCGAGAGGTTGGTCTTGCCGTTCGCGTAGAGATAGATGGTACCTATCAGGTGGACGGCGGAGAGGGCGAGCGTGGCCGCCAGCAGGATGCTCGACCACGGGCTGGAGACCACGAACAGCGCGACAACCGCGAGCACGATGATCGCACGCCCGATCCAGGTCAGCGCTTCGGAGATTGCTTCCCAGAAGCCGTCGTCGTTGTCTGCAGCATCCATGGCATCGGCGACGCCGTCGGCAGCCCTGTCGAAGGCCTCTTCCCAGGCCGAGTACGCGCTGTCATAAGCCCGCCACAGCGGATCACGAGCATCGTCGGCCGCGTCGACGGCGTTCGCCGCATCGTTCACGTTCTGCGCCTGCTCATCCGCGTCGCCCGTCGGCATCAAGATCGTGTCCTGCTGGCTGCTCAGGGCGGATTTGTAGGCGCGCTCGGCGGCTTCGAGTGCCTCGTGATTCTGCGTGTACCAGCCGCGCGCCGTCTCCAGCGCGGTCGCGTAGGGCGCGAGCGCCTTGCCGGTGCCCTCGTACCGGATGCCGGCGCTGCGGAGATCGGATTCGATGCTCTCGGCATCTTCTTTCAGCCTGTCAGTACCCATGCTGACCTGCGAGGAAGCGATGTCACGCAGAGTGTCAGCGGTGCGCTTCATCGCGGAGCCAAGCTCCTTGTACTGCGTGGCCGTGGCTGCGATCGTGTCGGGCGTGCCCTCAAACTGACGGAGCACGTTCCCCGTGAATGGTGACTGGCTCATGGGCTGCCTTCCTCGCTTTCGAGCGAGGCGGATGCCTCCGCCTCCCAGTCGTCCCAGCCGTTGATGATCCCGTCGAGACGCTTGTACACGTTCTCGATCGCCTGCGTGAGGTCGTGTCGGTTTCCCGACCAGTTCGCCTCGAACCAACCGACTCGGTCGCGCAGCTGGGACTTGCCCTGCGGGTTGCCGATAGCTTCCTCAAGTCGGTCGTTGATCGAGGCCGCCTCGTCGAAGTCGGCTTTCGCGGACTTCAGCGTGTCACGTGCATCGCGGAGGCGGGCGCGGTCGAGCAGTACATCCATCTCTGGTCCTTCTGGTCAGAAGACTCGGCTATGGGCGAGAGAAGGGGCCGGCGGCTCCGTCGACCCCTTCTCGTGCAGAGCGGGTTCAGCCGCCGGCGAGCTGCTGATCCAGATCCTGGATCGCGCGCATCATGCCCAGCAGCGACTCCGACATGTCATTGATGCCGTCAACAGCACTCTTCAGACCCGTCGTCAGCTCGCCATAGCCCTCACCGAACTTGCCCGACGCGTGCTGCGTCTTGAAGTCCTCACCCAGCAGGGTGTCCACCTGACCCTTCAGCGTGTCCAACTGCCCCTGAATGTCATCACGAGCCTGCGACAGCGAGGACGCCACCTGCTCCATCTCCGCATAAGACGCACCGAAATCGGCCATCAACAACACCTCCGAGAATCACCCGAACCGGACCACCCCGGCCCGACAACAACCACACTACGGGCCGACCAGAGAACCCGTCGATGGGGAGAACTCCCCATCGAGGCGTACGGGCGGATCCTCGACTTCCTGTCCCTGATCGACCGACGTCAGTGCTGGTCGTCATCCTCCATCCCTGTCCACTTGGGCAGTCCGGCGCGCTCACGTGCACGGTCGGAACGGACGGAGAGAACAAGAGAGAGAACCATCAGCACGATGGCGACCCCACCGTCCGTCCAGGCCGCCGTCCACCGCAGGGCGAGTTCGCCAGCGCTTTCCGCGGGAAGCACCGCCGCGAACATGAAGGACGCCACCGCCGCGGCGCCTGTCGCCGCGAACGCGCCGCCGATCCGCCCCGCGTCACTCACCCTCGCCAAGACGAGCACGGGGATCACGAGCAGCACACCGAGCACGGACACGCCGACCATCAACCAGCCCGGAACGGAGAAGAGTGGAAAGTACAGCACCTCACCCCACATCGGCCCCTGCCCCTGCTTGAACTGTCCACCCGTCAGCAGAAGTGAGCCGACGAGATACACGATCAAAGTCGCGGCCTGAGCCAGCCTCAACAGCAGGTAGGTGGTCGTCGCTCTGCGTTGCCACCGGGCATCCGAGGGGGGAAGAGCCATCACTCAACCGTAGCCAATCACCATGTCGCGGCGTTGGCCGCTGCGTCGAGGGCGCGTCGCGCGTGATCAGCTTCGTTTGTTCTCGACCGCGACCAGCACGCCGTCAGCGAAGCAGCAGGGAGACATCCAAGTCGCCGTCGTACACCGTCCAGACCAGCCAGGCCACGGGCCCGATTTCTGCGGCCTGGTCCGCGGCCTCGGTGCGCGCGCCGCGCTGCCGCAACACATGCGCCCACTGCTGTCGGAGTTCATCCCGCGCTGCGGCGGTGGCTGGCGTCAGCTTCGCCGCTCGTCGCGCGGACTCCCGCACGCGACGAGCGTCGGCCTGCGCCTCGCGATTGCCCTTCGGGATGCCTCCTTCGGCAAACACATCGCTCCGGCGAAGGTGGTCGAGCCGCCAGGTCAGGGCGATCAGGACCACGAGCAGGATGCCCGCGCCAGCGAGCCAGGGGCCGAGCTGCTCGGCCGTGAAGCCTCTGTCCCCTCCGCCACCGACCAGGCGGAACAGGAAAACGGCGGCAAGCAGAATGGTGACGATGGACGAGAGCACGGTCGCGACTGCGGCGCGTCCTCGTGCGGGGCGCAAGATCAGGGCACCGACCCCGGCGATCGCGGCGATGATCAGCGCCGGCATGGCGATCTGCACCGCGGCCTCAGGGGAGACCCACTTCGTGCGCGGACCCAGCGGAGAGAGCATCGCAACGGCGACGACTGCGGCCACCAGGCTCACCGCGAACAGGATGGTCCACACGATTCCGCGCCCCCGGGCATCGACCTCTGCCGACGGCGTCTGCAACTGCGGATGCGGAGTTGTGATCTCGCGCCGGGCGGCGTGCAGCGCGCTGAGCTGGGGCATCAGCTCACGCTGCAGGTCGCGGTGGTAGGCGACGGTCCGCTTTGCCGCGACGGCGATCGCGACCACCTCTTCTTCTTCGCCCTTCAGACGCACGATTTCCGCCGTAGCCATACCGATCATGCCTCCTGGTCGACCCAGACCATGGCCAGGACGATTGCATCATACAAGGACTGCGCCGTTCCCGTTGGGCAGCGCCGATGGGGAGGGCTCCCCCCGCGAGCTCACGCCTGGGGAGGAGCGCCGGCGGGCGCGTCAGGCAGATGCCTTGCCAGTTCGGACGCCATCGTCAGACCAAGCTCACCCAGCGGCGCGGCATTCGCCCGCGCGGCGGCCCCAGCGTCGATGAGGTCGCGTGAACGCAGCAGCTCGATCGCGGAACGGCGCCGATCTTGGATTTCATCGAGGACGTGCTGCGGCGTCTCGGTGAGGCCCTGCCTGATGTTGCCGACTTCATTCTGCGGACCACCTGGTCGCACCGGACCGCGCACCAGGAGTACGACGTGTAAGAGCGCATCTGCCGCGATGACGACGATCCACAGCACGTCAGGCCCGGCCAGCTGGCTCCGGCCCGCAGTTGCGGCGATGAGAAGTGACACGGCCGCCGGGATGATGTGCAGCAGCGCAAGCGTACGCAGACTGCCTGCCGTGACCGCCCGCGGGTGCCTGTGTCCCTGGAGCTGGCCGTAGACACCGACGATGAGAGCGAGGGCTGTGAGGATACCGGCCGTGACCAAAGGCAGGTCGAAGTTGTCGCCGCTGGTCCACGCCCACCGGATCATCATCGCCGCGCCGACGAGCGGGCCGACGATCGCGTACAGGTAACTGAGCGAGCGCAGGCAGCTGGCACCCGTGATCTTCGTGTACTCAGCCTGCACGGCCTCCTGCGGCGCGATGATCGACAGGTCGCGGACAACGGCAGGCGCCACGATGAAAGACCTGATCTCGAGCTTCCACCAGTCCAGCGGTGTCCATTCCTCGGCCTCTTCGATCAGGGGAGCGAGCGGCCGACTCTCTGCATCATGCCCTCCTGGAGAGCTCGCCTTCGCCATCAATGCGGGCGCGAGCGTAACGCCCAGCAGGCCGAGCGGCGCTTCCCGCGCACGATCGGCGGTTTCCCGGTCAATGAGGTCGCGTTCGAGAAGGACATCGATCGCGCCGGCGAGCTCTGCGCGCACCTTCTTTTCGTCCGCCGCAACCAGCGTCGCCATCGCGTTGCGCCAGAGCGCACGCGCACGCTCGACCCGCGCTGCAGCGCGATCCTTCGGCCGCGGGGTGAGCACGAGGTAGAGAACACCAACGATGGCGTCAAGCGCGAACACGACGACCATCCACGGCTGCGCATCGGCCGAGCGGCCGGTAGCCAGCGCCTGAACGACGAAGACCAGCAGAATCAGCGACGGAACGAGGTGGGCCCAGCCGATCATGATCGCGGTGCGCGGTTCGACCTCATCGCGATGACGCACATTGCCGATCAGGCTGATCGTTCCGAGCAGCACCGCGATCGCGATGAGGATCACAGCCGGCAGAAAACTCGCACCGTCCGGACGCGGAAGGTGACGGGAGGCGAGCACGACGAGCGCGACCGCCGGCAGCACCGGTGCGACGAGGTGCATGAGCGCAATGATCGGTTGCAGAGGATCGATCCTGCCCTTGGCGAAGTACCATCGGGCCGCAGCCGGCGACATCGTGCTGAGTGCGCTGCGGATCTTCGGATGATCGCGGAAGAGCCCGGCCTCGAGCTCCCACCAGTTCAGCCCGCCCCAGCGTTCGGCGTTCTCAACGATCTCCCGACTCACGTCCGCACTCACAGCGCCCACTCCTCCTGCGCATCACGCGTCTCGGCGATGAGCGCCTCCGGTTCGAAAACAGCGGAGCGGCCCAGTCGTCCGCCTTCGACGCTGAGCGCGCCGAGGAGATCCTCAGCGGTGATGCCCATCGACATCGTCGCAACAGTCGCCACCGGCGCGAGCGTCGCCGCCAGGGTCATCCCGGTGGCGACGAAGAGCCACCGGATCTCGGCCGTCCCGGGACGCGTGGTCAGGAGCGTCGACGAGCAGCCGACGCCGAACGCTGTTTCCGACGTGAGTCGAAGCTCAGGTGGCCGCGGCGCTGTCGGCAGCAGGAAGTTCCGCTGCGCTGTGGGTGCCAGCTCGCCTTCGGAGATGACCACGTGAAACGGCGCGACGAGCTTGCTGAGCGGATCGAAGAGCAGGAAGAACTGGCCGCGCCCCCTAGCCGCCAGCCGGTGCGCCACCACGAGCGCAGCCACGATCACTGAGATCCGCTGTTCGTCCAGACCGTGCACGGAGCGCAGCGGCTCGGCCCTGTCCCGCGCCCAGGACTCCACATCGGCGTCGATGGTCGCGGGCACCGGGATCATCGGTCGCCCCCTCTGCACAGTTGTTGAAGTGGTCAGCTGCCGGCGAGCTGCTGATCCAGATCCTGGATCGCGCGCATCATGCCCAGCAGCGACTCCGACATGTCATTGATGCCGTCAACAGCACTCTTCAGACCGGTAGTGAGCTCGCCATAGCGCTCACCGAACTTGCTCGACGCGTGCTGCGTCTTGAAGTCCTCACCCAGCAGGGTGGCCACCTGACTCTTCAGCGTGTCCAGCTGACCCTGAATGTCATCACGAGCCTGCGACAACGACGACGCCACCTGCTCCATCTCCGCATAAGACGCACCGAAATCGGCCATCGTCAACACCGCCGCCAAATCGATTGGACCGGACCAGCCGGCCCGACAACCACAACCCTACGGAACAATCACGACGGCCGTCGATGGGGACAACTCCCCGTTCGACTGCCGATTGTCTGGACCGGGGTGCGACGTCCGACGAAGACCGGGTCTGTCAGGCCGCCGGGACGACGAGGGTCGAGCCGAGGCGACCGAGCGGTGCAGAGCGCGCGATGGCGGCCTCCTCGTCGCCGATCACGCCACGCTGCTGAAGCTGAGCGATCGCGGCCTCGAGGTCTGCCCGCACCGCGTCCCGCTGTGGGGGCGTGATACCGGCGACTACGGCGTCGACCGCCGAGAAGTCCGGCGTCTCGGGTGCCGTCGCCCGTGCCGGGCGTCCCTGTACGATGAGCACCACGCCGACGAGAACATCAAGCACCACCGCCCAGGTCCACCACGCGTCGGGCCCCAGCCGCCCGGTTGCGGCGCAGAAGGCGATCAGTCCGAGCAGCGCCAGCGACGGGATCAGGTGGGCAAGCCCCAGGGCATGCGAGCCGGAAGCGACTCGTGCACGCGTGACGTTGCGGAACAGCACCAGATCGGCGGCCAGCACGAGAGCGGCCAGCAGGATTGCGATACCCAGTGGTGCCAGCACCAGCGGGTCGACGCGGTCGCGCACGACAGCACGGTAGGCGATGAAGGCTGCGGCGGCGGGGGTGACGGCAGCCGCAAGGCTGAGTGCGACGTAGAGCATCGCCCAGATGGGCGGCCGACCGGGCGCGAACGTGGGCCGCACCGCGGACGGAGCCACCGCGCGCAGCGCATCCAACACTTCGCGGTGCCCGTTCCATGCGCCCGCTTCGATACGCCACCACTCCAGCGGATGCCATGTGGTCATCTGCTCGACCTGTGCGACAGCGCTGGCTTCTCGTTTCACCTGTCCCATCCGGCATCCTCGTCTGTGGCGGGCACAAGAGCCACGGGCTCCTGCTGGGCGAAGGGCACGCCGTCGGCTTCCAGCCCCTGCACGGCGGCCATGTCGAGCACGGATCGCGCGGACGGGGTGAGGGCGCCGATCACGCGTGCGGGCACGGGTCCCAGGACGGCCAGCACCGAGCCCGTCGGCCGGCAGAAGAGCCAGCGCGCGGAGCCGAGCTGCGTGCTTCCGCCCGCGATCGCCACGGCTTCGATCCCTTCGCCGAGGTTTCGGGAGCGGAACGGGCGGTTGTGCACGAGGAGTGCACCATCGGCCTGCAGCGCCGCCCGCTGATCCGCCTCCGACAGAGGGAAGGGCACCAAGGAGATCCGCAGGATCTCCAGGAGTGCTCCCGTCGGATCGGTGATCGCGATCGATGCGGTTGCGCCGGGCGCCTGATCGGCCTGCGCGTGTTCGGCGACGGCCGTGCACGACTCGAGGAGGTTCATCGGCCGTATGGCGCCACCGACTGTGCTGTCGCCGTCGGTGCAGGCGCAAGGGAGTCGCCCTCCACCAGCGGCATCTGCACCGTCACCTGGCGGCCGGCCTGCACGAAGATGCCTCGACCTTCGGGGAAGTCGGTGCGCTTAACCTTCGGGAACGGCACCTTGAACACCGAGTCACCGTCGAAGGCGTCGGGCTTGAGGATGATGCCCTTGCGGCCGGACTTGAAGTCACCGATGAAACCGAACCCACTGGTGACCTGCGTGACGTCCGCATCGCCGACGAGGAAGTGATCGCTGCGGCCTATCGCCTGGAACATGGCCTTCATGTCGCGCTCGGCGGGGCTGTCGGCGAACTGCGGCACATCCTCGATGACGATCATCAGCCGCATGGGGAGCGCCTCGTCGGCGACCAATTCGGCGATCTCTTTCGCCAGCTCCTTGGCGGCATCGGGGGTGACGGCGCTGCGCGTCCAGTCGGCCCAGTCCTTCAGCTGCGCGCGCCGCCCGCCGAAGTGGAAGAGTCGCACCTCGGGGTCGAAGCGGCGCATCGAGGTGATCAGCGCCTTCAACGCGTTGGTCTTGCCCGACAGCGGAGGGCCCGCCACCACGAACGTTCCCACCGGGTCGAAGTCCCGCGCGGCCAGGGTGTCCTCGGCCACACCGAGCACCGGGAACTCCCCGACGCGGTCCGGCAGCTCGCGCGCCGAGAGCCTGGTCGGCAGTGCGCCGATCTCGGCTACCTCGCGGGCGCCGGCCGTCCGCAGGTCGGCGGCGAGCTTCTCGAGCAGCTTGGTCTGCTCCGCCACGTTCGGCGTTCCCCCCAGCGTGGCGATCTGCGTCTCGAGGCCGTCGACGATCGCCCGTCCGGGAGCGGAGCGCTCATCGAGCACATCCTTCGGCACGTTGAGCATGCCGTACGCCGACTCCTCGGCAAGACGCAGCACGACGCGTCGCGAGACGTTCGCGCTGACGGCCGTCGGCACCGACCCGGAACGATCGGCGGTGGCGACCACGTGCACGCCGAGCGGTCGCCCCTCGCCGAGGATCCGCATGAACGTCTGATAGAACGGCATCCGCGCCGTCGTCGACTCCCACTCGGAACGGAACTGCGCGAACCCGTCGATGAGCAGCAGGATGCGCGACTCGTCGCGCCCGGTCAGCTCACGGTACTCGGTGAGGTTGGCAGCATTCGCCGCGCTGAAGCGCTTGCCGCGCTCGTCGAGCACGCGCGCAAGCGAGCGCAGGACGCGCTGCACACGCTCCGCGTCGTCACCGGCGATGATCGAGCCGACGTGCGGCAGCACTTCGAGCGCGCGCAGCGCCCCCGAACCGAAGTCGAGCCCGTACACCTCGACGTGCGACGCCGGGTCGTGACCGGCCGCGATCGCCATCGTGCGCAGCACGGTCGACTTTCCCGATCCGCTGGTGCCGTAGATCAGCAACGAGCCGTCCCTATCGGGCACGAAGTACGTCGGCTCCTGCAGCTGCCGCGCCGGGACGTCCGTCTTGCCGAGCACGATCTCACCGTCGCCGCGCAACGGCAGATCACGCAGGTCGACGGCGTGCTCGAGGTCGTCCAGCCAGGGGCGCCGGGGCGCCGGGATGCCGGCCTGCGATGCAGCCGTCACGAGCGACGCGACGATGCGCTTCTGATCGGTGGGTCCGAGATCCTCATCGTGCGAGTCGGACTCCGGCTCCTGCTCGGCCTCCCACAACTGGGTGGATCCGAAGCGCAGCTCGGCCACCTTCACCTCGGCGACCTGTTCCTCGTCGGTGGTCCAGCCGCCGGCGTACGCCGACTGGAACGGCACCAGCCGACCCGGCCCGGTCTTCGCGATGCCACGCCCGGGGATCGACGGGGGGAACGACGCGGCGATCGGGTCGTCGACGACGTCCTTCGAATCCGATTCGTCGGCCATGCGCAGTGCGACGCGCAGGTTGGTGTTGGCGCGCAGGTTGTCTTTGATGACGCCGGCGGGCCGTTGCGTGGCCATGATCAGGTGGATGCCGAGAGACCGGCCGCGCTGGGCGATGTCGACGACCCCATCGACGAACTCCGGCACCTCGCCGGCGAGCGCGGCGAACTCGTCGATGACGAGCACCAGCGCGGGCGGGGTCTCGGGGTCGCGGCGCTTCTCAAGTTCGAGCAAGTCCTTGGCCTTCTTGCGGTTGAACAGATGCTCGCGGTGGTGCAGCTCGGCGCGCAGGCTGGTGAGTGCCCGGCGCACGAGATGCGGGCTCAGGTCGGTGACCAGGCCCACTGTGTGCGGCAGGTCGACGCAGTCGGCGAAGGCCGAACCACCCTTGTAGTCCACGAACAGGAACGTGACCCGGTCGGGGCTGTGCGCCGCGGCCATGCCGAGCACCCACGCCTGCAGGAACTCGCTCTTTCCCGCACCCGTGGTACCGCCGACCAGGGCGTGCGGACCCTGGGTGCGCAGATCCAGCGTCATGGCGTCGGTCTGCGACTGCCCGATGATCGCGCGCAGGGTGCCGGCCTTCTTCAGGCGCGGCTGAGGGGTGCCCGAGCGGTCGATGATCGTGTTGTTCTGTCGCCAGCGGTCGATGACCGCGGCGGGGTCGGATGCCACCTCCGAGCCGACCAGCGAGAGGAACATCACCGACCCCGGGATATCTGAGGAGTCTTCGATGACCGTGCTGGAATCGACCACGGGCGCGAGCCGCTTGGCGAGCATCGTCATGTACGCGTGCGAGACGCCCTCGACCTGCACGCGCTGATAGTCGACGCCGTTGCGCACCGTGCCGACGGTGGCATCCGCGAGTCCGCCGGTGACGTCGATGAAGCTCCGGCACGCCGCGGGGAGCGCCTCGACGACCGGCGCGACGAACAGCGCGTACACGCCCACGTCGGCCCCGCGCTCAAGGATCTGCGTGAGGCGGGCGCGGTCGACGGGGGCGTCGCCTGTGACGATGACGAGCACGGCCGTCTGCCCGGGAAAGCTCGCCTCTTCGGCCGCGCGCTTGACGTCGGTGCCGAAGTACGTCGGATCCCAGTCGTCGCCGTAGGGCGGGCGGGGCGAGCTCGCTGCCTTGGCTCGGCGCATGATCAGCTCTTCGAGCCCGCTCAGCAGGGCTGTGCCGGTTGACGCCGAATCGGCCAGCGGCACGTCCTTGAACGGGTTGCGTTCGCTGGAGGTGTGCGGAAGCCACTTGAGCCAGTCGAGTTCCTGAGCCCAGCCGGGTTCGGTGAGGGCGACCGCGACGAGTTCATTGGGCGAGTGCATACCGAACAGCTGCACGGCCAGTCCGCGCAGGGCATCGCTCGCCACGGACGTGGGTCCGGCGACGCCGATCGACCCCACGCTCTGCAGCGATTCGAGGATCGGCACGTCACCGATCATCTTGTAGCGCTCTTCGAGGCGGTCGACGCGCTCGACGTACTCCACCAGCGCCTCGGGCGTCTCCGCCCGCTTGATGCGCGTCCGTGCGAGGTCCTCGCTCACCCCGAGACGCACCGCGAGGAAGTTCCAGTGCTCGGGCCGTCGGGTCCACAGCAGGGGTCCCAGACGCATGGCCTCGTCGAACACGACGGCGACGGCGGGCACTTCGTTCTGCCGCACCTCACGCTCGTGAGGATGCGCGTGGTACAGCTTCTCTTCGAGCCGCTCGAACTGCTCTTCGAACGATTCGACCTCTTTGCGCAGTCGCTGGCCGATGTGCGTGCGCTGCGAGATGAAGTTACCGAACATCATCATCGGCGACATCACCATGATCAGCAGCGAGCGCGGGTTGTCGAAGATGAAGAACATCGCCGCGCCCAGCAGGATCGGCGCGATGAGCATCGGCCAGGGGAACAGCCGCTGCACCTGGTCTTTCGGATAGCGCGGCTCGGGCAGGTCGTCGCCCACGTAGCGCTCCTCGACACGGGGGCTGCGGTTGAACAGCAGCGCGCCACCGCGCTCGAGCACCGGGTCGGTCTCGGCCGAGCCGTCGAAGTCGCCGACGAGACGCACGACCAGCTCACAGTCGCCGATTGTGAAGCTCTGCCCGGGGATCACACGCAGTCGCTGCACGAGCCCACCGTCGACGAGGATGCCGTTGGCGGAGTTCAGGTCGACGAGTTCGACGAAGGTCGACGCGACCTCGATGCGGGCGTGGCGCTTCGAGACGAGCGGGTCGTTGAGGGTGACGTCGCTGGCCGCATCGCGCCCGATGAAGAAGTGCCCCACCGGCAGCGGGAACTCCTGCCCCGCCGCCGGCCCGGACAACACCGTGAGCAGCGCGGCGGGTCGGTTGCTCGTCGGGGCGGTTGCCGCGCGATTCGGCCCGAGGTTGACGATCTCGGCGAGAAAGCCCGAGCCGACCGGGGCATCGCCGATCAGCAGATCGGGGTTCAGCGTCACCAGATCATCGCTCGTCGGCGGTGCGACGGCGAGGCTCAGCACATCGCCGTCGCGGCTGGCGATGGTGCGCTGGGGGTCAGCGGTGGCGATCTGCCCCGCGACGTCGGCGACCGTCGCGGTCGAATCGGCCATGATGACGATGTCCGTCAGCGGTGCGCCGGGCCGGCGCAGGGTGAGCTTGACCCTCATCGGTTCTCCTGGATCTTCACGATTGTCATGCGCGCTCGACGTTCAGCGAGCGATCGCCGAAGCGCACGACGTCGCCGGTCTGCAGTGGTGTCGGGTCTCCGGGTGTCAGCGGGATCTCGCCGCCGGCGCGCAGCAGGCTGCTGCCGTTGGTGGATCCCCGGTCGACGACGAGCACTCCCCGCCGTGCTGGCAGGAACGCCAGGTGGGTCTTTGAGACCGAGAGCGTGTCATCGGGCACCGGCACGAGTTGCACCGGCCCCTCGCCCGCGACCGGTGCGGGGCCGCGACCGAGCAGTGTCGCACCGCGCACCTCGACGCGTACGCCGGTGTCGAGAACGAGCACGGCGCGAGCGGCGCTGACCGCGCCGCTCGGGGTGGGGTCGGATGCTGCAGACGCGGCCTCGGCAGGACTGGCCACGGCGGGTGCCGGCGCCGGGGGGGGTGCCGGCACCGGGGCGGGTGGCGCAGCGGCAGGCATTGCCGGTGCCGGTGCCGGTGCCGGTGCCCGTGCATCGGATGCCCGCGAGGCGAACGAGTCCAGAAGCTGCCCCGATGCGAGCGGCGGGGGTACAGCATCCACCATCCCCGACGGTGCGGCGGGTGCGAAGCCCGCCCCAGAATCCGACAAGACCGGGGCCGCGGAAACAGCGTCCGCGGATACAGGGGCCGGCGCGCCCGGCGGGATCGCACCGGCCTCACCCGTCCGCGGGGCGGAGGCGGTGCGGTGCGCGCCGATCACACCGCCCGAGAACCGCCCCGAGGGGATGTACTCGGACGGCGCATCGCGGTCCACCGGTGTCGCCAGCGACGGCAGCGCGGGCTTCTGACTGTGCTCCGGGGTCCTCAGCGTCTTGCGGGCGATGCGCATGCGCTTGACGTCGTAGGGGTTCAGCCCGTGCCGGGTGTCGACCAGCCAGGTCGCCGCCGCCTGGTCGAGCCAGCCGCGACCGCGGCGCTCACTGTCGAACAGCGGCGAGAACGCTACGACGAGCAGAGGTCCGAGCAGCGGGATCAGGAACGACGCGCTCAGCACCAGGTACCGCACGACGGCGCCGCGCCAGAACCCGGGGCGCTCCAGCGTGCGCACGTTCACCGTGCGGATGCCGCAGAGAGCCTTGCCGACCGTGACCCCCTTACGGCCGTGCAGCAACAGCTGCACCACGACGAAGATCGTCACCAGGGCGTTCGAGATGATCATCGCCGTGATCGGCCATGCGAACTCGCCCCGCGCCAGCATCCGCTCCAGGTCGGCTTCACCTGCCGCCACCCGCACCACGACCGGTGTCATCGCCAACACACCGGGCAGTGCCAGCACCAGCAGAATGCCCACCTCGATCAGTGCGGCCAGGGCACGGCGCCCGCCCGGCGCGGCGCGCAGCCCCAGCGCGGCGGCGTAGGCGGGGTCGGCGCGGCCGTGCGCGTCAAGCCCCTCGATGGCCTTCACGCCGTCGTCGATCTCCCAGATCACTCCAGTTCTCCTTCGGGGTCGGCCTGGGGCGCATCGAGCATCGTCAGATCGGCGCGGGTCACCAGCCGCGTGGCCACGGCGTGCTCGACCAGTCGAGCCCTGCGGTTGGTGGCGAAACTGCGCTGGCCGCCCCGCATTCCGGGCACCCCGACGCGGTCGAGCTTCTGGCACACGTTGTCGAGCTTGCGGTTGAACCGCGTGACGGTCCAGCCCAGACGCTCCGCGGCCTTGGCCGTCGTCGGGATCTCGCTCATGCCGGTGCCGTCCCGACGCAGTTGCGGTTCGGCGAGCGCCAGGATGAGCAGCTTCTGACTCTCGGTCAGCGGCACCTCACCGATGGTCGACACGCCGTCGCCGTCTGAGGCTCGACGCGTCGCCCGGAACGCGGGCTCGGCCGCGTGCACGGTCAGCTCGTACGTGGTCGGCCCGGCTGCGAAGACCACCGTGGTGCGTTCGAAGACGAGAGGCAGGCGCGCCCCGGGCGCGAGCCAGGCCTGCACCCCGCCCTGGGAGTCGGTCACCGTCGCGGTGAGCCGGCTGCCGACGTTCGCCAGCCACCACAGGTCGCCGTTGTGCACGATCTCGAGGAAGTTCCGGTGCAGATAGAGGTTCTCATCCAGGGCGAGATCGCCCTCGCGCCCCACGGTGAATGACGAGTCCGCCTCGACCGTGAAGTACTCCCCCGCGAACTCGATCGTCACAGTACTCAATCGACGCACCCCCGGACCGGCTGCGATGCCCTGGCATCGCTGCGCACCAGCGTGACCTCAATGCACGTGCGCGCGGGATGCGCGCCGTCGAGCGTCACCGTCGTCGTCTCGGTGCTCATCGGCGTCTCACCGCCGTCGAGCGTGACCTGCTGCCAGATGTAGGTGTCACCGTCCTGCGGTTCGGCGTTCACCCATGAGAACGTCACCTCGTCGCCCGACCGCGTGCCCTGCACATCGTCGACCGGTGGGACGATCTTCGACACGACGTCCTGCGGCTGCGGTTCGGCGGATGCCACGGGCTGCGGTGCGGGGATCAGCGCGCTGGTGATGGCATCGCTGAACACCAGGAAGACGCCGAGTATCACGACCGCCACAGCCGCGGCGGTCCAGCCGATCCAGCCGCGCCGCCGTCGTCGTGCCGGCTCTGCCGCCGCGGGAGCCCCGTCGGCGGCGTGGGCCGCGGGCCGTTCGGCAGACGCCGCTGGCGCGGCCGGGCCCGTCGGAGACACCACGGCCGGCGCACGCAACTGCGTACGATCGTCGGCGTCGGGCGCCACGGGGGCGGGTGCGCGCACCTGCGTCTGCTCGAGGTGCACCGCCGCGGGCGGACTGTCAAAGCGCGGTGCGTCGGAGACGGGCTGATAGCGGGGTTCGGTGGCTGCCGAGGGGCGCGTCTCGCCGGGGGCGCTCGGCTGGATCGACGTGACCTCACGTACGCGCGTGAGTCCGTCGTCGTCATCCTCGTGGTCGTCACCGGAGTGGTGCTCGTCGACGATGTCGATCGGCGTGACCGAGTGGGCGAGCTCGATCTGCACCTTCTGCAGGGCGCGGGCGAAGGCGACGGCGCTGGGATAGCGGTCATCTGCGTTCTTCGCCATGGCGCGCTCGAGAACGGCCTGCAGGCTGGCCGGGGAATCGGGGCGTCCGAGTGGCGGCACCGCCATCCGCTCGATGCGCTCGATCAGGTCGGCACTGGTGTTGCGCTCCCCCGGCCGCTCGAACGGCGAGCGCCCGGCCAGCAGCGTGTAGACCGTGGCGCCGAGCGCGTACACGTCGGTGCGGGGTCCACTGCGCGGCGGCTCGGCGAACGACTCGGGCGGCGACCATGGAATGGACATCCCGGCCGCCTCGGTCACGGCCCCGGCGGTCGAGGCGATGCCGAAGTCGGTGAGCGCGGGCCGGTTGTACTCGGTGACCAGGATGTTCGCCGGCTTGATGTCGCGGTGCAGCACGCCGGCGCGGTGCGCGGTCTCGACCGCACCTGCTACTTGGATGCCGACGCGCAGCGCCTCGGCCACCGAGAACGGCTCCTTGCGTGCTCGCGCCTGCAGGTTCGGACGCGGGCAGTACTCCATCACCAGGTACGGGCGTCCGTCGCCGGCGACGCCCGCCTGGTAGATGGTGACGATCGCGGGGTGCGTCGACAGCATCGCCATCACGTTCGCCTCGTCGGTGAACTCCTGCGCGGCGCCGGTGGTGATGCGGTCGGCGAGCAGCACCTTGACCGCGACGCGACGGCGCGGCATCTGCTGCTCGTACAGGAACACATCGGCGAAGCCGCCGGCCCCCAGCGGTTGGACGAACGTGAACCCCGGCAGTTGGGGCGGGACGGACGGCGGCCTGCTCATGCAAGCCCCTCGAAGGTGACCGTGACGCCGTCGCCGAGGTCGACGACGTCGCCGCCGAGCACCAGGGTGGGCTCACCCGGGTGCAGGCGCACCGGGTCGGTTCCGGGCCGGATCAGTGTGGACCCGTTGGTCGTGCGCAGGTCGATCACGACGACCGAGTCGCCCTCGGGGCGGATCTCGAGGTGGCTGCGCGAGATGTCCTGCTGCGGCGAGTCGACCGCGACGAGGTGCGGCATCGACTCGCCGCTGGCACGCGTCGTGCGTGGACGGCGCCCGATGATCACGGTGCGATCGAGTTCGACGACCTGGCCGGTGGACAGCCGCGCCGTCCCGTGTGCGGCCGTGGGTTCGTCAGCTGTCGGGATCATCTCGGTCGGCGCTTCGGGGTCGGCGGGCGCAACAGTCCCCTCGGCGCGCAGCCGACGCGCCTCGGCGAGCGAGATCGTCGCCCCGTCGTGGTCGCCGAGACCGACCGGCGCGGGCGGCACCGGCGGCAGGGGCGGGGCGATGGTCGGGAACGGAGCGGATGCCGCAGGCGCGGGCGGGGCGAGAAGCGGAGCGACAGGGGGCGCCGGAGGCGGCGAAGCGACACCGGGCGCCGGAGGCGTCGAATCGACAACGTGCGCCGGAGGCGGCGGGGGCGTCGGTGCCTTGTGGATCGTCTGCTCGAGCGCCGAATCCGACAGGGGCTCCGGCACGGGAGCCGCATCGATCGCCGGCGCGAGCGGCGCTTCCTCGGTGGCGGGCTCATCAGCGGCGGGTTCGTCTGCGGCATCCGCCCCGAGAAGCGCTTCGGTCTCCGAGCCGAAGGTGTACTCCGCCGGGATCAGGGTGTGCTGCGCGTGCGCGCCGTCTGCGGCGACCGGCGCCGGGGGGAAGGCCACAACGTCGGGTGCCGGCGCGGATGTTGCGCCCGTGGCATCCGCTGTGGCAACGACGGATTCTGCGGGGGCGTCCTGCCCCGTCGTGATGGACGCGGCGAGCACCACTCCGGAGCGGATCGGCAGCGCCGTGTGACCGCGCGCCTCTTCCAGCGTCAGAGCGAACCCCTTCGGGTCGACGACGAAACGCTCGCTCCAGGTGCTGACATCCGCACCCGAGACACTCTCGGTGCCCGTCTCTGCCTCGATGCTCACCGAAACAGGGCCGCGCACGGCGAACCGCACGGAACCTCCCGGTGTGAGCGCGATGGCGAACGATCCCAGCGAGGCGATGGAGCCGGCAGCCAGCACATCGATGACGTCGGTCAGCGCCGGGGTGCCCTGCTGCAGCATCCGCGTCAGGCGCACGACGCGATCGATCGCGACGTCGCCCGGGACGGCGACCACGCCGCCGTCCTCCACGACGACCTGCCAGCTACCGGATCGATATGAGAAGTGAGTCATCGAGCCCCTCCGTTCAGAACTTCACGCGGACGAGTGGCTTCATCCACCTCATCCGACAGCACGACCGCCCCCGGTCGTGCGGCCACCGCCGTCGCGTCGACGACGATAACCGTGATGTTGTCGCGTCCGCCCGCCTCGACCGCCTCGGCCGTGAGCACGGCCGCCGCACGCTGCGGGTTGCGCTCCTGCGCGAGCACCTCGCGGATGCGTGCATCGGGCACCTCGGCGGTGAGACCGTCCGAGCACACCAGCATCCGATCACCCGCATCGGCCGGGAACAGCCAGAAGTCGGCGTCTCCGCTGCTACCGCCCCCGATCGCGCGGGTGATGACGTTGCGCCGGGTGTCGTGCATGGCGGTCTCGGCCGTGAGCTCGCCGGCATCGATGAGCTCTTGGATCACCGAGTGATCGACCGTGATCTGCTCCAGCTCGCCACCCGCGAACCGGTACGTGCGCGAATCACCGATGTTCAACGCCAACCAGTAGCCGAGACCGTCGACCGACGAGATCACCACACCGCTGAGCGTCGTGCCCGCCCGGGCGGTCGTCGTCGTGACGAGGGCATCGACCGCCTCGCGGGCACGCGCGAGCGCCTGACGTACGTCGTCGAGACCTAGCGACTCGCGCCCGATCAGCGCAGCGAACGCTGTCGTGACCGCGGCGCTGGCGCGCTCACCCGCCTCGTGCCCGCCCATGCCGTCGGCGACGACGAAGACCGGCGCGCACGCCAGAGAGGAGTCCTCGTTGAGCGCTCGACGTCGGCCGGTATGCGTGGATGAACCGGCGACCACCGTCAGCGGTGCGGTCATGCGAAACCGCCGATGGTGACGATGCGGTCACCGATCTCGATCGCATCCCCGAGCCGTACCGGGATCCGCTGCCCGGGAGGGCATGCGATGCGCACCCCGTCGCGCACGACGGTGGTGCCGTTGGTCGATTCACGGTCCATGATCCAGCCGCCGGTCGGTTCGGCTCCGGCCTCGAAGTGCGTCTTCGACAGCGAGAGCGTCTCGTCGCGCACGGCAACGACCGCCGCGCCGGATTCGGCCTCGGGGTTGCGTCCGAACAGCGTGCGGCCCGAGACCGTCGCGCGCTGGCCGTCATCCCAGGTGAACACCAGCCGGTGCCCGGGGATGCTGATACGGGTCGAGTCAAGCTCTCCCTCGGCGTGGAACGGCGCCGGCTCCGCAGCGGATGCCACGGGCTGCTCGGGCGCCGGGTCGGAACCGGGCGCGGCATCGGAAACGGGCGCGGCAGGGACCGGCGGAGTGGTCGGAGCTGCGGGCGCCGGCATAGCTGGGGCCGCTGTGGGCGTCGGCGCTGCTGGGGTTACCTCGGGCCCCACGGGCGCAGGCGGTTGCTGTGTCACGCCGGGCACGAACGAGATGAGCGGGTCACCGGGCAACGCCTCGCTACGGTGCGGAGCAACGACGGTCTCTTCCGGAACGCCGGGTGCTGCCGCATCCGACGCCGCGGGACGCGCGAACGACTCCGGCGCGATCGGCGCGATCGGCTGGCCGACCGAGGCTGTCGGCAGCGGCGGAGCGGGCATCGGCGGCATCGGCGGGGTCGCGAACCCGGCACCGGGCCGGGGCAGCGGGGCGCCGGTCTCGGGAACGGGCATCGCCATCGTGCTCAGGGACGCCTCCGGCACCGCCGCGCGGGCGTTCAGCATCACGGCATCCGCCGCCTTGTCGTGCCACCCCTGATACCGCCCCGAACCATCGAACAGCGGCGAGAAGTACCCGACCACGATCGAGCCCGCCAGGGCGAACACGATGTTGCGCAGCAGCGCGCGCCAGAAGCCGATCGGTTCGCCGTCCCGCGCCGAGGCGAGCCGTAGCCCCTGGGCGCGCATGCCGATCGACCCCGATCCCGCCTGCATCAGCGTGTAGACGATGAGCCAGGCCAACTGCGCCAGCCCGATGATCGGCATGACGACGAATGTCGCCGCGAGCACCCCTGCCGTCGGGTCGTCTGAAGTGGCCGCCGTAGTCAGCATGCCGACGACGATGATCGTGCCCACAACCGGGATGACACCCGCGATCAGAGCGTCGAGGATGTACGCGATGACGCGTCGCTGAATGGGTGCGACCTCGCCGAAGGGAAGCATCGTCATCGGGTCTCACTCTCGGAGCTCGGGCGGTTCGTATCGATGTTGCCAGGTTCGCGACGCATGCGCGCGGCAGCAGCCGCGCGCAGATCCTGCACGCGCTCGACCAGACGGGTGCCGCCCGCGAGGGAGCGGATGCTGAGGCGCGCCTTCACCTGCGCCCAGAATCCGACGCCGGCGCGCATGCCGCCGACCGCCTCGTCCACTTCGCGCCAGAAGAGGTCGACCTCTTCAGCGGTCGGCTCGCCCGGACCGAAGACCTGTCGGTCTGCCCGGTCGGCGAGCGCCGTGGCCGCGGGTACCGTGACGGCCGAGGCGACGACGGCCGCCTCCTCGCCCCGCGTCGCCCCCGGCGTGAGCCGGGCGCCGTGGTCGATGGCACGGTCGGTGAGCTCGTCCCATCCGCCGCTGATGCGATCCGTGGGCGTCCCCGCGGTGCGGCGAGCGCGGCGGCGCGCCGCCTTCCACGCCCCGATCACGATGAACGGCGACAGCAGCAGCAACAGTGCGCCCAGCGAGAGTCCGGCGATGGCCAGGATCATCCCGAGGATGCCAAGGATGTTGTTCTTCTCGTCCTGGGGCTCGCGCTCGTCGGGCACCGTCGGCGGCAGATCGACCGGCTCCTGCGGCGGAGGCGGCGGCTGCAGTACCTGCGGCTTCGGATCGACCCGGGGCTTGGTGTTCTGGTTCCTGGGAACCTGGTCCTCGGGCGGCGTCGGGTCGAACGCCACCCAGCCGATGCCCTCGAAGGGCACCTCGACCCAGGCGTGCACGTCGTCGCCGGTCGCCTCGAACACATCCTTGCCCGCACGGTCATCGCCCGGGTAGTAGCCCATCACCACGCGGGCCGGGATCCCGACCTCGCCCGCCGCAAGCGCCATGGCCACGGCGTACTGCTCGTCGTCGCCGACCAGCTGATCGCCCCCGAGCAGCGTGCTGATGCGCTCAGCCGTGTGGCCGGCCCGCGACAGCACCTCTCCTTCAAGACCGTGACTGAAGAAGCCCTCCTTCGAGAAGTGCACCTCCAGCGCACGCACCTGCTCGATCGGTGTCTCGGCGTCGGCGACAGCATCCGCCGCGATCTTCGCGAGGTCCTCGGGGGCGTACGCGGGCGTGTGCGGCTTGACGTTCGCGAACGCCGCATCCTTCAGCTCCGCATCGGTCGGCGTCACGGGCACGATCGCCTCGATCGTGTACGTGTCGCCCTTCTCGAGGCCGGCGGTCGCGACCGCCGTGTCGGTGGTGGTGTTGACGTAGCTGCTGCGGCGCAGCTGCTCGCCCCGCGACCCGGTGTAGGTGATCTCGTCGATCGCCGGTGCACCGGGAACCCAGACCCCGGCGTACTGATCAATCGTGAAACGCAGCGTGGTGGGAACGCCCTGCGCCTCGGGCGCCATGTCCGAGCGCAGTGGGGTGAAGGCGCTGGACGAGCCCGGGCCACCATCGGTGACGTTGTACACCATGCCGTCCCAGTGGTCCATCGCGCCGATACGGACGCGTGCGCCCTTGGGCAGGCCCTCGACGGCGAACAGCGTCTCGGTCTTCTGGTCGCGCACGTTCTTGCGGAACGACTGCAGGGGGCTGGCGTAGTCGCGGATGTCGAACGGCGGGATGATCGCGTCGCGGAACACGTGGCGCGGCTGCGACGGCTCGGTCACGGCGCTGATGCCGATACCGGCGCCGGCGGCCACCGCGATCACGGCGACACCGCTGATCAGGCGGCGCGTACGCATCTGCCGGGTACGGCTCGGGTCGGCTTCGGCGACGTCGACAGCCGACGCCTGCGGAGCCCACCAGGCGCGCAGCGAGAGCCAGACGACGGCGACCGCCGCCATGACGATGCCCTGCACGATCGGGAACGCCGGCTGCGGAACGCCGAGGGCGATCACCAGCACGATGGCACCGACGACGGGAATCAGCGCCCAGACGGCGCGCTGCAACCGCAGTGCGAGCGATGCTGCCGTGACCGCACACACGAGACCGACCAGGAACGGCACGAGCAGATGCCCGTCGTGCGCCGAGACCGGGGCGACCGTCGTCAACAACTGCTTCCACGAGGTGATCGCGCCCAGCGCGAGACCGCTGAGGGTGTCCCACGTCGGCACGACGCCGGCGATCGTCGTGTGCGGCAGAGCCAGCGCACCACCGAAGACGAAGTACACGACGATCGTCAGGCCCGAAACGATCAGGATGCCCCACCGCCGCCACGCGCACACCGCCGCGACGCCGAGCCCCAGCAGCACTCCGCCGATCGCGGCGATGAGGAAGGACGGACCGGCGAACGTCGGCCAGAAGCCGACCAGGGCGACCAGCAGCAGCACGCCGACGCTGACGAGGTCGAGTACCAGGCGGCGCACCGGCAACGCGGGCGTGACGGGGGCGGTCATGCGAGAACCTTCTGAAGTGCGAGGGGCAACTGGTCGAGGGCACCGATCGTGACGACGTCGGCCTCGCCGATACGGCGCAGCGCGGGCTGCTCACGCCCCGACTCGACGACGACCGCGAGTGCTCTGGCTCCGAAGGGCATCCGGGCACACGCCTGCCGCAGATCCTCGGCGCGCACGCTCGAACCACACACCAGCACGACGATGCTCGCCAACGGCATCGTGGCGGCCAGCACACCGGCGAGGTCGGCGATACCGCCCTCGCGGGGCTTCGACTGCTCGACCAGCGCGAGCGAGTCGAGCAGGCGCTTGCCGGTGCTCGCCGGAAGCTCCCTGCCCTGCACGCGCACGTCCACCCGCTGCGAGTCGCGCAGGGCGCGCAACCCGATCGAGCCGGCAGCCGAGATCGCGAGTTCGAACTCGTCGTCGGTGCGGTAGTCGGCCCGCGAGCGCGAGAGACCGATCACGAAGTGTGAACGCCTGGTCTCTTCGAACTGCCGCACCATCATCACGCCCGTGCGTGCAGTGGAGCGCCAGTGCACATGCCGCAAGTCGTCACCGGGCTGGTACTCCAGCAGCGCGTGGAACGACACGTCATCACGCGACAGATCGGCGGCCGGAAGCCCTTCGAGGTCGCGCAAGAAGCCGAGTGACTGACCGCCGAACAGCACCGTCTTGGGATGCACGTACAGATCCACCGGCTCATCACGACGATGCGCCCGCTCGAACACGCCCAGCGGGTCGCCGCGCACGATGCTGACCGGACCCACCTGCACCACACCGCGACGCTGCGTGGGGATCGTGAACAGCTCTTCGGTCTCTTCGCCCGCCGCGAGTCGCTGGATCGAGAAGTCGCCGCGCCCCGCGCCGACCGGCAGCACCACGCGCGAGGGCAGAATCGCCCGAGTGCTGCGGTTCGCCAGCGTCAGTGCGCCGATCGCCCGCTCCCCGACCACCACCCGCGTGCGCGCCAGATCGAGCGTCACGTCATAGGTGGTGCGACCGATCAGGAACACCGCGCAGATCAGCAGCACGATGCCCAGCATCCACGCCGCGACGATCAGCTCACGCCAGCCCCACACGGCGCCGACGGCCCAGAACAGCACCGTCAGGCCGATCAGCGTCCATCCCAGAGGGCGTACGGCCGAAGCGATGAGTTGCAGCCGGCGCAGCGCACGCGCACCGAGCAGGGCGGCGACATCGCGCCACCCCGCCTGCTGCTCCCCCACCGGGGCCGCCGTCGCCTGCGCCATCAGGCTGCGGTGCGCGCCTGCGGAGCCGCGACGCCCTCCAGCACCCGGGCGATGACGGTCTCGGCCGTCGTGCCCGCGAACTCCGCCTCGGGGTCAAGCAGCAGTCGGTGCTGCCAGACCGGACGCGCGAGCATCTTGATGTCATCCGGGAGCACGTAGTGGCGCCCCTGCGCCGCCGCCCACACCTTCGCGATGCGGACCATCGCGATGGCACCGCGCACCGAGACACCCAGTCGGATCGCCGAGTCGTTGCGGGTCGCCTCGGCAAGCTCCGCGGCGTAGCGCAGTACAGCGCCCTCCACGTGAACGGTCGCGGCGAGGTCAGCCATGTCGGCGACCGCCCCCGTCGTGATCACCGCAGACAGCGCCGCCGAGGGGTTGCGCTGCGATGCCCCCGCGAGGATACGTTCGGCGACGGCCAGATCGGGGTAGCCGATCGACGTCTTGATCAGGAAGCGATCGAGCTGCGCCTCGGGCAGCTTGTACGTGCCCGCCTGCTCAACGGGGTTCTGCGTCGCGATCACCAGGAACGGGCGCCCCGTCTCGTGAGTGACACCGTCGACCGTGACCCGCGACTCCTCCATGACCTCCAGCAGCGCCGACTGGGTCTTCGGCGAGGCACGGTTGATCTCATCGGCCAGCACGATCGACGCGAAGATCGGCCCCTTGTGGAACTCGAACCGGTGGGCCTGCTGGTCGTAGATCGTCACTCCGGTGACGTCGGAGGGCAGCAGGTCGGGCGTGAATTGGATGCGAGAACTGGTGCCCTGCACGGTGGCGGCGAGCGCCTTGGCGAGGCTGGTCTTGCCCGTCCCCGGGGCGTCTTCGAGCAACACGTGCCCCTCGGCCAGCATGGCCGAAACCACCAGCCCCACCACGTCGCGCTTGCCCTGCAGCGCCTTGTCGACGTTGTCGACAAGGCGGGTGAAGGTGCCCTGGAACCAGGCGGCCTGTTCGGGGGTCATGCTCATGTGTCCAGTCATTCCGTTCGTCATCGGTGAATCGTTGTCAGTACCAGGTCATCGAGGTGGCGTTGCCCCACCCGGCGATGCGGACCCAGACGGTCGTGCCGCGGCCGCCGTAGAAGCAGGTGAGATTGACAGTGCCGTTGGCAGGCACATCCACCTCTCTGCCGCCCCACTCCCCACCGTCGTTGCAGTAGAGCCGGTACCTACCCGCTGGGAAGTTCTTCACGGTGATCGCCATGTACGCGCACGATGCCGACGTACACGATCCTTCGCCGCCCCAGCCGGGAGGCCAGTAGCCTGGTGTGCCCTTGACAGTCTGCGCGCTCGGTTGGGGTTTCGGATCGGTTCTGGCAGAGGCCGTGTTCGACTCGGGCGATGTTCCACCGGGGTTGGCAACCGCCCGCGCCTTGATCGCGAAGGTCTGGTCATACCCGTTGCCGCGTGAGGTCGAGCCACTGTTGTCGACGTTCTGCCAGCCGCCCCAGGAGCCGCTGTTGTTCCGGATGTTGATCTGCACCTGCACAGGTCGACCGTTGTCGGAGTTGCTGCCGTTCCAGCTGAGGGTCACCGACTGACCGTTGTTCCGTGCTGAGACCGTGGGCGCCCGCGGGGTGCCGTAGGGTTTCGCACTCGCCGACGCGGATGCGCCGCTGGCGTAGGTCGACCCGTCGACCGTCGCAACGGCACGCAGTCGGACGGTGTAGTTCGTGCCGTTGGCCAGGCCGCCGATCGTGGTCCCGTCCCAATTGCTCTTCCAGCCACCGCCGATGTCGTACTGGATGCTGATCTCGGTGGCCTTGGCACCGTTGCGTGCACCCTGGGTGTACCCGACCTTGATCGCGCGGTCCTCTGCCGTCGCTGTCACCGCGGTGGGCGGTTCCGGCGCGACGACGCCGCGACGTGCGGCCGACGGGGCACTCCAGTCGCCCCATCCGGCCTTGTTCTCGGCACGCACCTTATAGGTGTATCCGGTCTCGCTGGTGTTCACGACGATGGCCTGCGCCCGCGCGTCAGCACTCGCGGAAACCGTCTCGACGAGCGTTCCGCCGCGCAGGACCTGAATCTGGTAGCCGCGGATCGCATCGCCGTTCGTGTTCGGCTGCTGCCAGTTGACCTCCATCTGCGCCTGCTTGCCGACCGGCGAGAGTTCCTTGGTGGTCGGCTGCGCGGGCGCCAACGGCGGTCCTGCCGGGATCTCGGCGACCGACCACGGGCTGAAGCTCGACGGGTCCGGGGCGCGGTTGTGCGCCTGGACGCGAACGGTGTAGTTGGTGCCGTTCTCGAGGCCCTCCCACACCAGCGAGGTTCCCGTCACCCCGGTCTTCTCGGCGGAGCCGGTCGGCGGCGCGGGCGAGATCTGCAGCGTGTACGACTCCACCGGCGAACCGTTCGAGTTCGGCGCCGTCCACGAGACGTCGAGCGACCGGTCGCCGAAGACGAGCTTGGGTGCCACAGGGGTGTCGGGTCGTACGTCGGGGCGTGCCGGCGGATTCGAGGCAGGTGAGGCCGGCCCTTCGCCGACGCGGTTGGTCGCCGTCACCTGGAACGTGTACTCGACATTGTTCGTCAACCCGTCGAGCGTGCAGGTCGTCGACGTGCACGTCCGCGTGTACGGGTTGCCACCGACCGAAGAGACCGTGTACTCGGTGATCTCGGCACCGTTGTTGGCCGGGGGCGACCACGACAGCACGACCGTGCGGTCCTGGATGCTCGACACGGTCGGCTGGCCAGGGGCATCCGGAATGCCCTGCACCATGACCGTGACACGGCCGTCGACCTCGCGGTCGGGGTCCTCGGTGGCGTCCTGGATGCGGTAACGCACGACCATCACTCCGACGAAATCGGCCCGCGGTGTGATCTCGACCTCGTCGCCGGCGAGCTCGGCGGTTCCCTGCCCGCTCTCGACAGAGGCGGTGACGAGCTCCAGCGGCGTCTCGGGGAACGGATTGATGTCGTTGGCGAGCACCGGCACTCGGATGGTCTCGCCCTGATCGGCCTCGTCGACGGTATCGGGGCTGGCCACGGGCAGGCTCCGCGTCGATGCGGTGACGACGACCGTGACGCGACCGCGCACCGGGTCGGTGGTGCCGTCATCGATACGCAACTCGACGGTCGTCGCGGTCCCCTTGCGGGCGTTCGACGCGGCCTCGGCGAGCAGCGCCGTTCCCTCGATGCGAGCCGAGACACCGCTATCGGGTTGCCCCGTGATCGTGTACGCGATCTTGTCGGCGTCCTCGGGATCGGGGTCGGTCGTCAGCGCTGCAAGATCGAGCGAGGTGGCGTCCTCACCGGGAGCGACCTGCATCTGTCCGTCGACGAACTGCGGCTGCTGGTTCTCGGGCGGCAGCACCTCGATGGGAATGGTCAACGTCGCCTTGCGCCCGTTGGGGTCGTCGGGGCCGTCGCCGTCGGTGACCTCGAAGGTCAGGGCGTCAGGGCCGAAGTAGCGGTCTTCCGAGGTGTACACCAGGGTGTGCGGGTCCTTGATGAGCTCGGACCCGTCCGAGTGGATCGCGCTGACCTTCGCCGCCTCGGTGATCCGGGCGGTACCTCCGCCGGCCACCGTGACGTACTCCGATAGGGGCAGTTCCTTGGTCTCACCGCTCTTGACCGTTACGGGCTTGGTGCTGCTGGACGTCGGGCTGAGTTCCCTCAGCGCCGGTACGAAGATGAACGCCGACGACGACAGATCGTCCTGGTCTGTGACCGTGTAACGGATCAGCTGCCGCTTCTCGCCGATCGTGACCCTGACCTTGCCGTCGGGCAACGCGGTGGCGCCGGCTTCGATATCGATCGCCAGCCCCTCCGTGGTGCCATCCGGGTCCTCATCGTTGGCGATGATGTCGAGGTCGACGCTGAGCGTGTCCGTGACGTCCGACACCATTACCCGGTCATCGCGGGCGATCGGCGCCAGCAGCGGCACGTCCTCGTCAACGGTCACCAGCAACGGTGCCGTCGCCTCAGCACCGCGAGCATCACGGATCGTGTACTGCAGCGAGGTCTCCAGTTCACGGTCGGGCACCTCGACGATGACCCGGTCACCCGAGACGTCGGCGCTGAGCCCATCCACATCGGCCAGCTCCAGGCCCCCGTCGACCAGGGCGATCTTGTCGCCGTCCGGATCGGAGTCGTTCGCGAGCACCGGGACGGCGACGGAGCGGTTGGGCCGGACGACGACGGCGTCCTTCACCGCGTAGGGCGCCTGGTTGACCGTCTCGGGCGGGGCGATTCCCACGCGGATGCTGGCGATGCCCTCTTTGCCGAGCCGGTCGCGCACCTTGTAGGTGAAGGTGTCGAGGCCGGTGGCGTCATCGAATGCCTCGTAGACGAGATGATCCTGCGCGACCTCGACGACGCGCCCCTTGGACGGTGCCGTCGCCAGCCCCAGCAGTTCGACCGAGTCACCGTCCTGATCGATGCCGTGCAGCGGGACGATGATGTTCGCCGTCGTGCCCGAGACGGTTCGCGCGGTCAGATCGCGCGGGTTGGGCGCGGCATTGCGGTCGTCGTCGATCGGCAGGATCTGCACGGTCACGTAACCGGCGTCCTTCTGGCCCAGCGAATCGACGGCCTCGTACGTGATGTAGGCGGTACCGGGTTCCGAGCCGGCACGGAAACGCACGACGTCCTGTGAGACGAACGCCTCGCCGACCTCGGGATCCACGAGCGGCTCGATGAGGTCGGGCGCGACGTGCATGGCGTCGTCGTTCGGGTGGGTGTCGTTGTCGAGCACGGGGATCGTCACCACGTCGCCCACGCGCACGAAGGCCTCATCATCATTCGCCACCGGGGGCAGCAGCTTCGATGGCGCGGGGATCGGGACGACGATCACGTCTCCCTCGGCCGTGTGCGTGCCGTTCGAGATGCGATAGCGGATGCGCACCTGCTCGTCCAGGGCGCCCTGATCGGTGATGCGCAGCGTCTCGTGGTTGAGCACCGACACCGAGATCCCGCTGCTGGGCGGCACGGTGACCGACTGCACCACCAGCACACCACCGCCGGGATCGGAGTCATTGGCGAGTACGCCGATCAGCGCTTCCTTGCCGCTGGGCAGCAGCGCGACGTCGCGCACGGCGACCGGCGGCTGCTCGCTCTCATTCTCGTCGAGCACGTCGACGCGGACGATGCCGATGGCGCTCTTCGCGCCGGCGGATGCCAGGTACTGCACGTAGTACACACCGGCCGTCGGTGCCTTGAAGGTGAACTGCTTGTTCGGATAGTCGGGGGTCATCTCGGCGCCCTCGACGGCGTCGACATTGGTCAATCTCAGCGTTTCCCGCCCAGCGCTGGAGTCATTCGCCAGCGGCGACACGGTGACCGACTCACCGACCCGGGTGACGACATGGTCGGCGTTGGTGCGCGGGTCCATCGAGCCCTGCGGCTTGACGGTGATGTAGATCGAGTTGGTGGAGACCTCGCCGAACGAATCCGAGACCACGACCTCGACCTTCTTGCGCCCCTGCAGGCTGGCCACGGCACGATAGGTGATCTGCCCATCGGTGGTGAAGTCGACCTCGTCGCCAGACGCCGGGGTCACCGAGCGCAGGTAGATGTCGTCCCCGTCGGGGTCGATCCAATCGGGCAGGATGTTGTACGACACCGTGCCGCCCGACTCGACGGCGAGCTTGGTCACGCGTCGCGGTTCGGGCGCCCCGTTCGTGTCCCAGTCGTGCACATCGACGGTCACGTTCGCGGTGTCGGTTCCGCCACGGCCGTCATCGACCTGGTATCGGAATGTGGCCGAGCCCGTGGCATCCTCGTCCGTCATGATCTGCAGGGCGCCGCCGCCCAGGATCGGTTGTACGTCGCCGACCTTCGGCTGGCTGTCGGCCAGCGAGGCGACCAGGACGTCGCCGTCGGGGTCGTTGTCGTTGTCGACGGCGGGCAGCATTGTCGTGCCGCCTGGGCGCACACCGAATCGGTCATCGGTGGCCGTCGGCGGGGTGTTCTTCTCGCTGCGCTCGGGAAGGGTCGTCTCCACCGTCTCTTCGGTGGTCTTCTCTTCGTCCTCTTCGTTGCCCTCCGGCGGCGTCAGGACGCTCCAGTCATCAACCTGCTTGAGGCTCTCGTCGGCAAGCCACGCCGCACCGGTCAACACATCGTTGAGCACAATGACATCGCGGTTGACCCGGAACACCAACTGCTCAGCCTTGTCGGCGCCCGGAATCGTCTCGGACAGGTCGGCGGAGTCGCCGACGCAGTCGCGCACGAAGCGGGCCGACCCCGCCCAGGCGCCGTAGGCGCAGCCGCGCAACGAGACGGGAGCTGCGGGATTGCCCTGAGCATTGGTCGAGATCGCGCGCACGTCGCCGCCGTCGAGCGGCACATGCACGAGGTGCGACGTCGTCGCGAGTGTGACGGCATCCGCCGCGGCGGACGGATGCTGCAGAATCGCCGATTCGGCGCCATCGACCTCGGTACGGAACCCGCCGGGAGTCTGCACCACACCACTCGTCGCATCGAGCACCACCGGGGTAGTGCCCACTGCGGTGATCGTCGGCACGGCCCCCTTGCCGAGCTCCTGAAGTCCGCTCTCGGTCGTGCTGATCTCGCCCTGCGGGTCGATCGTGGCGCTGAAGACGATGCTGTCCTCGGCCGAGACGGCGTAGACCGTGCCGTCGCGGCCGACCGTGGCATCCGCGTTCTTTCCGAGCTTCGCGACCGGGTCGGCGACCTTCAGGTCGAAGCCCGACAGCTCATCGACGGGGGTGACCCAGAGAAAGCCGGAGGTGCGGTCGAGGATCGCCGTGGTCGTGCCGCCCAGCGTGACCTTCGCGTTCCCGGGGATCGGAGCCGAGTCCGACAACGAGACGGTCGCCGGGTCGACCGCCGTGACGGTGGCGTTGCCCGAGTCGACGACGAGCACGTGCTGCTCGTCCTGCACGATGTCGAACTCGTCACCGCTGGTGCGGAGGCCGCCGTCGATCACCGTCGAGGCGTTGTTGAAGTGTCCCACGAGCAGGCTCGACGACTTGGTGAGCCACACGCCCGCGTCGTTCAGGTCGACCTTCGTGGTCGGCAGGCCGTCGTAGGCCACTGCCATGCCGGTCAAAGCGACGGCGCCGATCATGACGCCTGCGGTTGACGCGAGAGTCTTGGGGTGCGTGCGCATCCACGTCAGGGCTCTCATCGCGGTCTCCTCCGGCTGTCATCGTCAGCATGATGGCGGCGAGCGCGCACGGGTAGCCCCGAGACCTCGACGGTCCTACTAGCAAGTTCCCCCCGCTATGCATGCACGACGCGCCGGGGCAATACTACCCGCGTAGAAGTTCGCGGCTGCATCGTCAGGATGGGGAGAACTCCCCATCCTCGATCCGGTTACCCGCCGGCGCGCCAGCAGCCCACCACGTGGTCATCGACCATGCCGGTCGACTGCATGAGCGCGTACATCGTTGTCGGTCCGACGAAGCGGAACCCGCGCGCGCGGAGCGCCTTGCTCATCGCCGTCGACTCGGCCGTGACCGCGGGCACATCTCCGAGTTCGCGCGGACGCGCCCGCGCTGCGCCAGGCGCGAACGACCACATCAAGGAGTCGAGCTCACCGTCGGCCATGTCGCGCACGAGTGCCGCGTTCGAGATCGTTGCGACGATCTTCGCCCGATTGCGGATGATGCCGGCATCTGCCATCAGACGCTCCACATCGTCGGCACCGAACTGCGCCACCGCCTGCGGGTCGAACCCCGCGAACACCTCACGGAACCGCGGACGCTTGCGCAGCACCGTGATCCACGACAGCCCCGCCTGGAAGCCCTCCAGCGCCATCTTCTCGAACAGCGCGCGGTCGCCGTGCAACGGCTGACCCCACTCGTCGTCGTGGTAGCGACGGTACTCTTCGTCGTCACCGACCCAGCCGCAGCGCAATCGATCATCGGGGCCGGCGTGCAATGAGCTCATCTCCTCACGCTATCGCCGGCCGCCGACAGCGGCGCACTCAGCGCTTGTTCTTGGCCTTGAGATCCTTCTCCGAGATCGGCGCGCGACCGGATGCCTCCAACTCGGCGTAGTACGCACGCGCCTCATCCTGACGCTGCTGCTCGGCACCGCTCGCGATGGGTGCGCGGATGTGCTCGGGCTCCCACCCGAACGCGTCGACGAGGTCGAGCGCGTGCGGGCGCAGCCGCCGGCACAGCCGGTCGATGTAGCGCGAGACGGATGCCGCCCGCTGTGCCGACAGGCGACCGTTGATCAGGTACCACGCGAGGTGCTTCTCGATCAGCTGCAGGCCGAACAGGTCACGCAGCCAGGTCAGTACCTGCTTCGTGTCCTCGTCGTCGACGTCGTTGACGGCGTCGGTGAACGCCTCCCACTGCAGCAGCTCGCCGTGCGCGCGGGCGGCTTCGATGAGCTCGGCCTGGTTCTCGTTGAACAGCTTCTCGCCGAGCACCTTGTCTTTGCCGGCGGGGCGCAGGCGCCCGGCGATGTCGGCGACCATCTGCTGCACGCGATCGGCGAGCAGCTCGTGCTGCTGCTCCTCGCGCAGCCCGTACTCGACCGAACGCGCCGTCGAACCGAGGTCGGCCACGGCCTGACCGAACTGGCGCAGTCCGGCACCGTGGAACACCCTGCCCGCCGTCTGCTCAACCGCGTAGCGGGCCAGAGAGGCGGCGTCCTTGTCTTTGAACTGGGCCGCGAAGTCGGTGAGCAGACGCTTGCCGACCAGCTGAAGGAGGATGTTGTTGTCGCCCTCGAAGGTGACGTAGATGTCGAGGTCGGCGCGCAGACCGACCAGGCGATTCTCGAACATGAAGCCCGACCCGCCACAGGCCTCACGCGCCTCCTGCAGGGTGTCCAGGGCGTGCCACGTCGACAGCGGCTTGAGCGCCGCGGCAAGGGTCTCGAGGTCTTCGCGGTCATCCGGGGTGTCAGAGCGACCCGAGAAAACGGCGTCGAACTTCTGCAGGAACTCGTCGTGCGCGAACAACTGGGCGTAGGTCGTGGCCAACCGCGGCAGCAGCCGCCGCTGGTGCTTGCCGTAGTCGAGCAGCACGGTCTCATGCCCGTCGGCGCCGTCGAACTGCCGACGCTGCGTCGCGTAGGTGATGGCGATCTTCAGCCCGAGCGCCGACGCCCATGAAGCAGCCCCATCGAGCGAGACGCGGCCCTGCACGAGTGTGCCGAGCATGGTGAAGAAGCGGCGGCCGGGGCTGTCGATCGGGCTGGTGTAGGTGCCCGAGGCGTCGACGTCGCCGTACTTGTTGAGCAGGTTGGTGCGCGGAACGCGCACCTGGTCGAACGAGAGACGCCCGTTGTCGATGCCGTTCAGGCCACCCTTGTGCCCGTCATCCTCGCGGGTGATGCCCGGCAGGTCGTCGCCGTTCTCATCGCGCAGCGGTACGTAAAAGCAGTGCACGCCGTGGCTGACGCCGTTGGTGATCAGCTGCGCGAACACCGTCGCGGCGATGCCGTGCAGCGCGGCGTTGCCGAGGTACTCCTTCGTCGCACCGCGGAACGGCGTGTGGATGACGAACTCGTCGGTCTCGGGGTCGTACGTGGCCGTCGTGCCCAGCGACGCCACATCCGACCCGTGCCCGATCTCGGTCATCGCGAAGGCACCGGGGATGTCGAGGTTCATGATGCCCGGCAGCCACTTCTCGTGGTGTTCGGCCGTGCCCAGCTGCAGCACCGCCGACCCGAACAGCCCCCACTGCACGCCCGCCTTGATCTGCAGGCTGGGATCGGCGACCACCAGCTCTTCGAAGCCGGCGATGTTCGCCCCGTTGTCCTCTTCGCCGCCGAAGGCCCTGGGGAATGCGCGGTGCACGGCGCTGTTCTGCACCAGCAGGTGCAGCTGCGAGAGCACGCGCTCGCGGTGCGCGTCCATGCCGAGGCTGTCGTCGCGCCAGAACGCCGAGTCCTTGATCATCTCGCGGGACGTGCGGCGCGTGTGCGCCCACGTGCCCATCAGCAGATCATTGACCCGCTGCACGTCGATCGCGGGCTCGGCGTCGGTGTGCTCGGCGGCGTTCGAGGTGGATTCGCTGCGGACGGCTGCGTCGACCATGACGGGTCCTCTCGGTTGGGGGTGGGACACCCAACGGTAGAACTCCGACAACAACTGCGGAAGTCGCATGTGCAGCATCCACAATCGGATGCCGTCGCGACGGCATCCGACGTTGTCACCTCACCACAGATGCGGGCGCGCGTTCGCACTCAGTGTTCGGCGATCACGGCGATCACGGCATCGCCGTACGCCTCTTTCTTCTTGGCACCGATACCGCTGATGCCGTCGAGTTGCCCGGTCGTTGCCGGCCGGTGCTCGGCAAGCGCGCGCAGCGTCGCATCACCGAACACAATGTAGGCGGGTACCCCCTGCTCGCGGGCCGTCTCGGCACGCCACGCGCGCAGCGCCTCGAACAGCCCCCGGTCGCCCTCGGCGAGCGCGTCAGCGGCCGACGCCTTGCGCTGACGGGTCGCGGTGGTGCGCCCGATCGTGTCGCGGCGCAGCGGCACGGGAGTCTCACCGCGCAGCACTCCCCCGGCCGCCTCGCCCGGCGCGAGCGTGCCGTAGTCTCCCTGGGCGAGCAGGATGCCACGGGCCAGCAGCTGCCTCACGATGCTGCGCCAGTCCTGATCAGACAGGTCGGCCCCGATCCCGTAGGTCGCCAGTTGATCGTGGCGCATCTTGCGGATGCGATCGGTCGAGGCCCCGCGCAGAATGTCGATCAGCTGCCCGGCGCCGAACGCCTGGTTGCGCTCACGCTTCAACCGCACGATCGTCGAGAGCAGCTTCTGCGCCGGCACGAGCCCGTCAAAGGTGTCGGGCGGCTGCAGGCACGTGTCGCAGTTGCCGCAGGCCCCGCTGTCCTGCCCGAAGTAACCCAGCAGATTCTGCCGGCGGCACGTGACCGTCTCGCACAGCGCCAGCATGGCGTCGAGGTGCTGCCCCATGCGCATCTTGAACGTGCGGTCGCCGGGACTCTGCTCGATCAGCCGGCGCTGCTGCACGACGTCGCCGAGCCCGTAGGCCATCCATGCGACCGACGCCTCACCGTCGCGGCCGGCGCGACCGGTCTCTTGGTAGTAGCCCTCGACCGACTTGGGCAGGTCGATGTGGGCGACGAAGCGCACATCGGGTTTGTCGATGCCCATTCCGAACGCGATGGTCGCCACCATGACGATGCCGTCCTCGCGCAGGAAGCGCGCCTGATTGGCCGCACGCACCTCGGCGGGGAGTCCGGCGTGGTACGGCAGCGCCTCAATGCCGCGGGATGCCAGATACTCGGCGGTCTGCTCGACCGACTTGCGGCTGAGGGCGTAGACGATGCCCGCCGCGCCGGCGGGCTGCGCCTGGATGAACTCGACCAGCTGCTTGCGCGGATCGACCTTGGGCACGATGCGGTACTGGATGTTCGGACGGTCGAAGCTCGCCACGAAGTGCTCAGCGCGCTCGAGGTGCAGGCGCTCGGTGAGCTCACGGTGCGTGGCGCGGGTGGCGGTGGCGGTCAGCGCCATGCGCGGCACACCGGGGAACCGCTCTGCCAGATCGCCCAGCGCCAGGTAGTCGGGGCGGAAGTCGTGCCCCCACTGCGACACACAGTGCGCCTCGTCGATGGCGATCACGCTGAGCACGCCGCGCTGCAGCAGCTGCGTGGTCTGCGGCGACGACAGGCGCTCGGGGGCGACGTAGATGAGGTCGAGTTCGCCAGACACGTAGGCGCGTTCGACCTCGCGGCGCTCGTCGATCGACTGCGTCGAGTTGAGGTAGGCGGCGCGCACGCCGTTGGCGCGCAGCGCATCGACCTGATCGTGCATGAGCGCGATGAGCGGGCTGATGACCAGCCCCGTGCCCTCGCGCACCAGCGCCGGCACCTGGTAGGTGATCGACTTGCCGCCACCCGTGGGCATCAGTACGACCGCATCGCCACCGGCGATGACGTGCTCGACGACGGCCGCCTGGTCGCCGCGGAACGCGTCGTAACCGAACACGGTGCGCAGCGCATCGATTGCCGTCGGATGCTGAGCCGGCGTCGCCACCGTCGCCGGCGGCGCCGCCGGGGTCATCGGCGCGGTTCCCCAGTCGAGCGGTGGCTCCCAGCCGTCGGCCGGCGGTTCCCAGTCCATCGGCTCGGAGGGATCGCCGGGCTCGGTGTCCCACGGCTCGTCCGGGTACGGCAGCCCCTCATAGGGGTCACGAGGGGTCTGCGGCATGCTTCCAGCGTAGCCAGCGCGACAGACACCGCGGATGCCCTCCACAGCCCATCCACCCCGGATCCGGCATAGGTTGGGTGGGACATCGAAGGAGGAGCCATGCCCGAACTGACCGTCACCCGCAACGATGACGCCTCACGCTACGAGATCCACTCCGACACCGTCCTCGCCGGCTTCGCCGAGTTCGAACGGCGCCCCGGCGAGATCCGCTTCACGCACACCGAGATCGACCATGCCTTCCAGGGCCGCGGCTTCGCCGGCCGGCTCGCCGGCGAAGCCCTCACCGACGCCGCGGCGTCCGGCGACACGATCGTGCCGTACTGCCCCTACATCGCCCGATACCTCAAGAAGAACGACGTTCCCGGCGCGCAGGTGCGCTGGCCCAACACTTGACGGGTACGCGCCCCTCGTGCCGGTAGCCTGAGAGGGTGGCATCCCGACCCGCTCTGAGCACGCGCACACTCCTCGTCTGCGCCGCCATCGGCGTCGCCACGGGCATTCTCGGCGGCATCGCCGGGGCCGTCACGCTGGGCGTGCTCGCCGTCGCTCCGTACCTGTACGGGCTGGTGCTGGGGTCGCACGTGCTGCCGGGCATCATCGCGCAGGAGGTACTGCGACGCCCGCTGGTCGCCCTGATCACGCACGTGTTCGCCGCGCTGATCGCCAGCGCGTTCAACCCGGTCTGGGCGCTGCGCTTCATCGGTACCGCGCTGCTGTTCGGCGCGATCCAGGAGGGCGTCGCAGCGCTCACCCGCTACAAGGCCTGGGGGCGCTGGCGCTTCTTCGTCTCGGCGTTCGTGATCGGCGTATTCGTCGCCGTCGTGGTGTGGTTCGCCGCGCACATGGACGCCCTCGACCCCTGGGCGAAGGTGATGTACCTCACGGTGTCGGTGCTGGGACCGGTGGTGTGGACCGCGATCGGCATCGCGGTGGGCAACGCCCTGCGTCGCGCCGGCGTCGCCCCGAAGTAATCCTCCTCAGCCGAGGTCGCTGGTCGAACGCAGCACCAGACTCGCCCGCCGGTGACCGGCCAGAAGACGCTCGGATGCCGGAGCACCGGCCAGCAGCGCGGCCAGGTAACCGGCGGCGAAGGCATCCCCAGCACCGACCACCTCGACGACCTCGGTCGGGATCGCCGGGACGAACACCTCACCGGCATCCGAGAACTCCGTCGCGCCGACGTCGCCGTCCTTGATGACGAGCGTCGGCACACCGGGCAGGTGCGCCCTGACATCCGCCGCCGTCGCACCCCCCCACAGCGTCTCGGCCTCGTCGCGTCCGACGAAGACGAGGTCGGCGCGCTCGGCGAGCCGCCGCAGAACAGGGGCCGCCTCGGCGGCCGACCACAGCGCGGCACGATGGTTCACATCGAAACTGACGATGCCCGGTGCGGCAGCCATGCGGTCGAGCACCGCCTCGACGAGTTCGGCGCACGACGCCGACAGCACAGGCGTGATGCCCGAGATGTGCACGATCTCGGCCTGCTCAAGCGGCACGCCATCGAGCGAGGCAGGGCGCATCCGCGACGCCGCCGACCCGGCCCGGTAATACTGCACACCGCGGCCGGGATCCTTGAAGTACACCCCGGTGGGCGCCGTCGCATCGGTCGCCACCCAGCGCGTGTCGACGCCGAAGCCGTCGATCGCCGCGCGCACGCGCTCGCCGAGCACATCGTCACCGAGAGCACTCACCCACGCCGTCGGATGCCCGAGCGCGGCGACATGCACCGCGACGTTCGACTCGGCGCCGCCGATCCCCAGGCGGAAGTCCTGGGCGGTGAGCAACGGCTCGGCAGCCGTCGGGGCGACGAGCGCCATGGTCTCGCCGATCGTGATCAGGCGCGGTGCGGGGGGCTGTGCAGTCATCCGGACGATCCTCTCATCCCACGGGTCTTGGAAAGGTAAGGCCCGACTAAGTTAGAAGGTGACCCGACGCCGAGAAAGGCCCGCCGTGCCGGCATCCGACCCTCTCCTCCGCGTGCGCGACCTGAGCGTCACGCACGCGGGCAGCGCGCATCCCTCGCCGCGGAACGTCTCGTTCGACGTTCATCCGGGTGAGGTCGTACTCGTGCTCGGACCGAGCGGCTCCGGCAAGTCCACCCTGACTCTGACCTTGAACGGGCTCATCCCGCAGTCGGTGACCGCCGAGGTCGCCGGTCGCGTCGAGACGGCGGGGATGGATGCCCGCGTGACCCCGGTCGCCGAACTGAGCCGGCACATCTCGATGGTGTTCCAGGATCCGGACTCGCAGCTGGTGACCGGCACCGTGCTCGACGAGGTCGCCTTCGGTCTGGAGAACCTGCTGCTGCCGGTCGATGAGGTGCTCACCCGCAGCGAGCAGGCGCTGCGACGCATGGGCCTGTGGCACAAGCGCTCATGGAACCCCGACCTGCTCTCGGGCGGCGGGCGCCAGCGCCTGGCCATCGCGTGCGCCCTGGCGATGCGTTCGCGCGTGATCGTGCTCGACGAGCCCACCGCGAACCTCGACCCGCAGGGAATCGACGACGTCTACGACGCCCTCGGCGAGCTGGCGCACGACGCCGACCGCGCCATCGTGCTGGTCGAGCACAACCTCGACGCCGCCATGCGCTTCGCCACCCGGGCGGTCGTCCTCGACCACGACGGCCGGGTCGTGCTCGACGGCCCGGCACGAGACACGATCCGCAACAACGCCGACGCGCTGCTCGAGCTCGGCGTGTGGCTGCCGTCCAGCACGCTGGCAGCGCTGCGCCTGCGCGCCGCGGGCGCCGACATCCCGGTGCTGCCGGTCACGCCCGACGAGTTCGCGCACCTGCCCGATGGCCTCTTTCCCGCCCCTGCGCAGATGCCGCGCGCCGATGCTCCGAGCGCGATCACGGTGCGCGATATGACCGTTCTCAAGCGTCGCGAACCCGTGCTGATGGTGCCGCAGCTGCAGATCCCCGAGGGCTCGTTCACTGCCATCGTCGGGGCGAACGGCGCGGGCAAGACGACCCTGCTGCAAGCGCTCGCGGGCGTCGTGCCCGCCCCGCGCCGCACCGTGATGATCGGCGACCTCGACGCCGGTCGGGCTGCTCCCCGCCAGCTCGCGTCGCGCGTCGGATTCGTCTTCCAGAACCCCGAGCACCAGTTCATCGCCGAAACCGTGCGGGAGGAACTCGCGCACGGCCTGCGCATGCAACGGCTGCCCGCGACCGAGATCGACGAACGCGTCGACGGGATGCTGGCCCGCTTCGGGCTGATGCACAAGGCCGACGTGCACCCGTTTCTGCTCTCCGGCGGCGAGAAGCGGCGCCTGTCGGTGGGAACGGCCTTGATCGCACGCCCCGGCGTACTGGCCCTCGACGAGCCCACCTTCGGACAGGATCGCGCACGGGCGACCGAACTGCTGACCCTGCTGAAAGAGCTGCAGGCCGAAGGCACCACGGTGCTGATCGTCACGCACGACCTGCAATTGGTCGCCGAGTACAGCACGCACACCGTGATGCTGCGCGACGGCGCCCTGCACGCCGCCGGACGCACAGCCGGCCTGTTCGCCGACCCGACCGTGTTCGCCGCCGCCGGACTGCGGCTGCCACCCATGCTGCGGGTGCTCGCTGAGGGGAGGGCGGCATGACCGGTATGCCCGTCTCGGTCGCCACCGCCCCGACCCCGGTCGATCCGTTCGCGACCCCGGTGGCCGCGCCGTCGCACTTTCTGCACCATCTCAACCCACTGACGAAGATCGCCGCCGTCGTACCGGCCATGGTGCTGCTCGCGTTCACCCGCGACCTCGACACCCCGTTGGCGTTCATCGCCCTGTCGTATCTGCTGCTGCTCACCGGCGCTCGCCTGAGCCGTGGAGTCGTGGCGCTGCTGTTCCTGGCCGTGCCCGCCGGTGTCGCCCTGCTCACCTTCGGCTTCTCGATCTGGATCGACGACACCCTGGTGTCAGACACCCCCGCCGTGCTGCGCATCGGCGACTGGGTGCTCTACGAAGGCGCCCTGGCGATCGGCCTGGCCACTGCGCTGCGCCTGTGCGCGATCCTCGCGCTCGCCCTGATCGGCGGACTCACGACGAACGGCCCCGACCTGGTGCGCGCCGCTGTGCAGCAGCTGCATGTTCCGTACCGCGTCGGCTACACGGCGCTGGCCGCCTACCGGTTCGTGCCCCGGTTCGGGTACGAGCTGTCGGTCATCCGAGCGGCGCACCGTGTGCGCGGCGCCGGCGGACGGTGGGGCGGGCGCGGACCGATCGCCCGCCTGATGCGCGGATGGGGGTACATCGTGCCGCTGCTCGCCTCGGGCATCCGCCACGCCGAACGCGTCGCACTGTCGATGGATGCCCGCGCCTTCGGCGCCCACCCCACGCGCACCGAGCGGCACCTGGTGCCGTGGCGCGCACGCGACACGGTGTTCCTGGTGGCTCTGCTGGCAGCATCCGCCGCCCTCTTCACCCTCACCTGGCCCTGGCTCGCCGCCTGATCCCGCCCGCAGCGGCCGCTGAGAAACCACTTCCCGTTCGAGAAATCACGCCGCAGGTGGTTTCTCGTACGACAAGTGGTTTCTCAACGGGGGGCGAGGGTGCGCCGGGCGCGCAGCGCGCGGCGTGAGCGCGCGGGCGCGGGCGCGGGCGCGGGCGCGGAAAGGGCCGCTCGTTTCCGAGCGGCCCTTTGTCAGCGGGAGGTCAGCGCTTGCCGGCGATCTGGCGGCCGACGAGATCGCGCATGATCTCGTTCGTGCCGCCGTAGATGCGGTGCACGCGAGCGTCGGTGAACGCCCGGGCGATGGGGTACTCCATGATGTAGCCGTAACCACCGTGCAGCTGCACGCCGATGTCGAGCAGCTCCCACTCGCGCTCGGTCGCCCAGTACTTGACCTTGGCAGCATCCTCGGCGGTGAGCTTGCCATCCTTGTACGCCAGCAGCGCACGGTCGATGTAGGCCCACATCACCTCGGTGGTGGTGACCATGTCGGCCAGCTGGAAGCGGGTGTTCTGGAAGTCGGCGATGCGCTCACCGAACGCCTCGCGCTCCTTGGTGTAGGTGATCGTCCAGTCGGTCGCGGCCTGCGCGGCGGCCGCCGCGGCGACACCGATCGACAGGCGCTCAAGCGGCAGGTTCATCATCAGCTGGATGAAGCCCTGACCCTCCTTGCCGCTGATCAGGTTCTCGTCGGGCACGAACACGTCGGTGAAGCTGAGCTCAGCGGTGTCCCACCCGTGGAAGCCCATCTTGCTGAGCTTCTTGCCCTGGTCGAAGCCTTCCATGCCCTTCTCAAGGATGAGCAGGCTGAACGCGTCGGGGCGGTTACCCTCACCGGTCTTGACGAACGTGACGACCATGTCGGCCGTGGTGCCCGATGAGATGAACGTCTTGGCGCCATTGACGATGTAGCCACCGTCGACCTTCTTGGCGTTGGTCTTGATGCCGCGCAGGTCGGAACCCGCGCCGGGGTCGGTCATGGCGAGCGCACCGAGCACCTCACCGGTGGCCATGCGCGGCAGCCACTTCTCCTTCTGCTCCTGCGTGCCCATGTGCACCAGGTAGGGAACCGCGAGGTCGTCCTGGATGCCGAACGCACCCGCGAGCGAACCGGCACCGGCCGCGATGACCTCTTCCATGACGATCGTGCGGAAGCGGTAGTCCTGCAGCATGCCCGCGCCGCCGAACTCCTCGGGCACCGACAGTCCGATCAGACCCGCTTCACCTGCGGCGAGCATGGTGGCGCGGTCGATCTCGCCCGCAGCATCCCACTTCTCGATCGACTCGTTCGAGACATGACGCTTGACGAAGTCCTTGACCAGGTCGCGGAAGGCCTCGTGGTCTTCTTCGTAGGTGTCGCGTTCCATTTCGTCCTCCTGAACGTCGTGGGGGTAGGTGCGTCTTCGCACCGCGAGTCTACGGCGAGACACCGACGCGGAACAGTCCATTGTGGGAATGCGTCTCACCAAACGTGACACTGCGTTCCGCATTTGTGGGATGCCGCAACAGCGCCGTCAGTGCGCGTAGTCGGGCGCCGCCGGCAAGCCGAAGAACTCCTCCAACGTGCGGAACCCGCCGTGATGATATGCCGCCGCGAGCTCGGGTCCGATGTAGCGGATGTGCCACGGCTCAGGCAGATAACCCGTCGTTCCGGTCTCACCCTGCACGTAGCGCACGATGAATCCGAACCGCCACGCGTTCGCGGCCACCCACTCCCCCTGCGAGGTCCCGCCAAACTCCTCATGCATGCCACACTCGGCCGTGCACGCGATCAGATCGAACGCGAGCCCGCTCTGGTGCTCCGAGTATCCAGGGCGCGCAGAGACAGCATCCGCCCCCGGCTGCCCACGGGCGATCACGTGCGACTCATAGGTGCGGGTCTGCACGTCGTACGAGCGGTAGCCGTTGTTGATACCGAGGGCCCCGGCACCCTCGGCGGCTGAGGCCGCCGCCATGCGCTCGAGCGCGACCGCCACCTCGGGCCGGAGTTCGTCCGCGAGTGAGGTCGTGGGCAGCTCTGTGCCCGTGAGGGATGCCGGAGCAAAGCCGTCCGGTTGCAGCGGACGCTGCTTGTTCACGACGACCCAGATGCGGTTCGGGTCGTCGAGCGAGACACACGGTGCGCTACCCGCGGCGACGGCGGCGCGGAACTCGGCACCACCCCCGAACGCGCGGACAGCGGCATCGTCATCATCCGCGGCGAGCGCGGCGATCACCACCTCGTCGGCGCACGGATCGACCGCCTCGGCCGCCAGCACATCGACGGCGGGCAGGCGCAACACGGCAGCCGGAGTCGGAGGCTGTTGCGCCGCCGCGGGTTCGATCTCGATGCCGCCGAGAATCGTCGACAACGACGCCAGCGCGGTGAACAGCACGCCAAACGGAACAGCGATCCGGACGGCGAGCGATTCACGCGCCGCATGGCGGGGCTGCACGGCACTCACCGCTCCATTGTGGCCCACGTTCACGACTGAGGGGTGACGAAAGCCTGTTCGATTCAGGATTGACAGAGCCTCGATTATTTGTTCGAATGAATGCATGCGATGGCAGGGACAGACGCTCGACGACGCGGATGCCGCCGCGCTGCCCGGACTGGAGAACCGCAGCGGCATCGTGCGCTCGGTCACGACGCCCGAGTTCGCGGGGATGACCTTTCACGAGGTGCTGGCGAAGTCGGCACTGAACAGTGTTCCCGGGCCATCGAAGATGCCGTTCCGGTGGACGATCAACCCCTATCGCGGATGCAGCCATGCCTGCGTGTACTGCTTAGATCCGGCAACCCTGATCCTCTGTGCGGATGGCCGACAGCGCGCACTCGGTGCGCTTGAAGTCGGCGACGAGGTTATCGGCACCGTGAAGCAGGGCTCCTACCGTCGCTACCAGAAGACGCGTATCGAAGCGAAGTGGCAGACAACGAAACCGGCTTTCAAGGTGACACTCGCGGACGGAACGACGCTGACCGCCAGCGGTGATCATCGGTTTCTGACGGATCGCGGATGGAAGCATGTCACGGACGCTGAGGTCGGTCAACGCCCGCACCTCACGGTGAACAACAGGCTGATGGGCTTCGGCGTCGGCCCGTCATCGGAGAACGCGACGCTTGGCCGAGATTATCGCCGCGGCTACCTTGCTGGGATCATCCGAGGCGACGCTGCCATCTTCCACGGCGAGTACCGTGTCGGCAAGCAGACCAGAAAGATCAACTCGTTCCGGCTGGCGTTGATCGATGACGAAGCACTCACACGAGCGCGTGAGTACCTCGAACTGGAAGGAGTGAAGACGCATGCGCGGCAGTTCGCGCCGGCGACTGCCAAGCGTAGGGCGTTGAACGCGATTCACACCGCGGCTGCAATGAACGTTGCAGCGATCGAGGCACTCGTGCTGACCCCGGCCTCGCCGTCTCTCGAATGGCACCGAGGTTTCCTGGGAGGCATCTTTGACGCTGAAGGGAGTTGTTCACGCGGGATCCTTCGCATCAGCAACAAGGACCCCGAACTGCTTGACCTGATCGGCTCCAGTTGCGACCTTCTCGGGGTGACACACACTCGGGAGCGTGCGAGTACGAACGGAGTCACCGACATACGGGTCACGGGAGGGCTACCGATGCGACAGCGATTCTTTCTTGTCGCCAATCCAGCCATCACGCGAAAGCTCGACGTGGTGGGGAGCGCTGTCAAGACCACGGCAGACCTGAGGGTTGTATCCATCGAACCGCTCGACGGCGATCGCGAACTCATCGACATCACCACCGGAACAGGTGACTTCATCGCGAACGGAGTAATCAGTCACAACTGCTTCGCCCGCGGCACACATGAGTACCTCGATCTGGATGGCGGCGCCGACTTCGACACCCAGGTCGTCGTGAAGACGAACGTGGTCGACGTACTGCGGCGCGAGCTGCGCCGCGGGTCATGGCAGCACGAGACTGTCGCCCTGGGCACGAACACAGACCCCTACCAGCGCGCCGAGGGCCGCTATCGACTGATGCCCGGCATCATCGCGGCTCTCGCCGAGTCGGGCACACCGATATCGATCCTCACCAAGGGGACGCTGATCCGCCGCGACATCCCCGTGCTGACCGAAGCAGCCCGGCGTGTGCCGATCGATGTGCAGATGTCGATCGCGATGTACGACGATGAGCTGCAGCGCTCGATCGAACCGGGCACCCCATCGACACAGGCACGGCTCGACACCGTGCGCGCGCTGACCGACGCGGGCTTTCGGGTCGGCGTCTTTCTGATGCCGGTACTGCCGCACCTCACCGACTCGATCGCAGCCATCGATGAAGCGCTGCGGCGCATCAAAGAGAGCGGCGCCGACCATGTCGTCTATGGCGCGCTGCATTTGCGCGCCGGAGTGAAGCCCTGGTTCTTCCGGTGGCTTGAGCGCGAGCATCCGGAACTGCTGTCGTCGTACCGCGGACTGTACCCGGGCAGCTCGGCCGAAGCACCGAAGGCGTACCGGCAGTGGCTCGGCCGGCGGATGCGCCCGTTGATCCGTGTGCACGGGCTCGAGGTGCAATCCGAACCCGAGCATGACCGGATACGCGGCATGCGTCGGGTGCACGTCCGGGCTACGGCCGCCACGGTGGTGAGACCGGCGGCGCCGATGCTGTTCTGATGGTCGCGTAGGCTCAATCACCATGGCAATCGGTTCGACGATCATCACCTTCGAGGTGCAGCTGGCCGACACCGATCGGGGTGCGTACGAGGACTACTCGCTGCGGGTGGCGCAGCATCCGTCCGAGACAGATGCGTACATGCTCACGCGTGTGCTCGCTCACGCACTCGAGCATGCCGAGGGCATCGACTTCGGCGGCGGCATCTCGCAGGCCGAAGAACCCGCAGTACTCGTGCGCGACCTCACCGGCAGCGTGACCACATGGATCGAAGTGGGCGCACCCGACGCCGAGCGCCTTCACCGCGGCAGCAGACTCGCCGAGCGCACCGTCGTCTACACCCACCGCGACCCGGCGAAGGTCATCGCGGCGTGGGCGGGCAAGCGCATCCACCGCTCCGACGAGATCAGGGTGTTCAGTTTTGACCCGGGCTTCATCGAGCAGGCGACGCCCCAGCTCGAGAGGCGTAACACCTGCTCGATCACCGTGACCGAGCGGATGCTCTACCTCGACCTCAACGGCACGATGCTCACATCCGCCGTGCACGAGCACTCGCTGGGCTGAGCACTCGCCCGGGCCTGTGTTGGCCCGGCCCTGTGCACGCAACTCCGGAGATTCTTCGGGATATCGGCTGATTCTGGCAGCTGCGCCCAGATTCCCGTGGTTCTTCCGGAGTTACGCGCACGCCCACTCAAGCACCTTTGCCCCACCACCCGACGAGGGGTCACAAAGCGTCGTGTCGCGAGGCCCGAACGCGACGTTTTCTGACCCCTCGTGAAGCGAGTGGGCGGACGTGATGCGTTTGGTCTGACCTAGGCGCGTTCGTCTCTGCGTAGCGGCTCCGTCCAGATCGCCAGAAACAGCAACGCCAACGGCCCGAACACCAAAGTGATGAAGAACCACCACAGTTTGCTGCGCCCCTGCAACCCAGCCACCACGGCCGCCAGCAATGCGATCGACAGCCAGGCGGCCGACATAAACGACTGCAGTTCCATGCGCACAGCCTAGATGCCGCGCTCCCCCAGGCCCGCGCCGCGCACACGCACGAGGGGTCAGAATCCGTCGTGTCGGAAGGCTCCGACGCGACGTTTTCTGACCCCTCGTGGGTGGGGTGGGTTGAGATCGACGTCAGCTGGTGAGTTCGGCGGCGGTGGGCACGCGGCCGGTGATCTCTTCGATGACCTCATCGCCCGGCTCGACGGTCTCGAACGGCGCGTCGATCTCGGCGCGCGAAAGCAGGTCCTCCATGCGCCGACGACGGTGACGGGTGATCAGCGTGACGACACGACCCGAACGACCGGCACGACCGGTGCGGCCCGAACGGTGCAGGTACGTCTTGTACTCATCAGGAGCGTCAGCCTGCACGACCAGGTCGATGTCATCGACGTGGATGCCACGGGCTGCGACATCCGTCGCGACGAGCACCTTCACCTTGCCCGAGGTGAGCTTCTGCAGGTTGCGGGTGCGCTTGCCCTGGTTCAGGTCACCGTGCAGCGAGACCGCGGCGATACCGGCATCCTCGAACTGCTCTGCCAGCATCTCGGCGTACGCGCGGGTGCGCGCGAAGACAAGGGTCTGGCCGTCGCGGTCGACGAGCGAGGTCAGCGTCTCGGCCTTGTCGCGGTGCTCGATCACGAGCACGCGGTGCTCGATCGTGCCCGAGTTCTGGTCTTCACCGGCGACCTCGTAGACGGCCGGGTCAACGAGGAACTCATCGACGAGCGACGCGACCTCGCGGTCAAGCGTGGCCGAGAACAGCAGCTTCTGGCTGCCTTCTGCTGTCTTGCGCAGAATGCGCTGCACCGGCTCGACGAAGCCCAGCTCGCACATGTGGTCGGCCTCGTCGAGTACGGCGATGCGCACCTCCGACAGGTCGAGCTTGCCCTGTTCGATCAGGTCCTCGATGCGGCCCGGGGTGCCGATGATGATGTCGACACCCTTCTTCAGCGCACCCACCTGGCGGGCCTGCGGCACGCCGCCGTAGATCTGGGTCGTGAACAGTCCGACGCTGCGCGCGATCGGCTGCACGGTGCGGTCGATCTGCAGCGCGAGCTCACGCGTGGGCGCGAGAATGATCGCGCGCGGCTTGCGCCCGATCTCGCGGCGCTTGCCGGCCTGCGACTTCAGGATGCTCTCCACCAGCGGTGCCCCGAAGGCGATGGTCTTTCCCGAGCCGGTACGACCGCGGCCGAGCACGTCGCGTCCACCCAGGATCGAGGGGATGGTCGCCGCCTGAATCGGGAACGGCGTCTGAGCGCCCATGTTTCCGAGCGTCTCGGTGATGTTCGAGCCCAGGCCGAGGTCGGCGAAGGTCACATCGGCGACCTCGGTGGCCTGCACGGCCTGCGCCTCAAGGCGCTCGTGCACGACGTCGACGTGCTCCTCGTGCTTCTTGACCGTCTCGGTGCGGTTCCAGTCGCTACGGCTCGGACGGTCCTCGCGAGCGGGTCGCGCGGGCCGGTCACTGCGGTCGAAGCGTGGCTTCTCGTCGCGGTTCGGGCGAGAGAAATCACGGTCGTCGCGGCGCGGGCGCTCATCGCGGCGCTCGAAGCCCCGGTCGTCACGGCGCGGACGGTCGCTACGCGGCGCGCGGTCATCCCGGTCGAAGCGCGGACGCTCGTCGCGCCCGTAACGCGGACGGTCGCCACCGCGGTCGAAGCGCGAACCGCCGTCGCGCGAGAACGAGCGGTCATCGCGCGAAGGACGGTCGTTGCGGTCGTACCCGCCACGGCCTCCTGCACGCTCGTCACGACGCGGACGCTCATCGAAGCGGCGGTCGCCGCGGTCATCCCGACGCGCGCGGTCGTCCCGGTCGTAGCGCGGACGCTCGTCGCGCCCGAAACGGGCGCGGTCGCCGCCACGGTCGTTGCGGTCAAAGCGCGAACCGCCGTCGCGCGAGAACGAGCGGTCATCGGGCGAAGGACGGTCGTTGCGGTCATAGCCGCCACGCCCACCGGCGCGCTCATCCCGGCGCGGACGATCGTCGAAGCGACGCTCGCCCCGGTCGTCACGGCGCGGACGGTCGTCGAACCGCCGCCCCGCATCGGGGCGCTGCCCGCCGTCGAAGCGGCGTCCGCCGAAACCGCGATCACGGTCGTCGCGGTGGTGCGGCGCCTCACGGCGTCCCGACTCGGCGCGATTGCGGATGCTACGGGCCTCGTCGCGTCCGGCACGCTCGGAATCCGTCCACCGGCGCTTGGGCGCAGCCGCGCCCTCTTCAGCCGGACGGTATCCGCGGTGCTTGGGGCTACGGCTGCCGGGGCGGTTGCTCTGACGGGCATCCGCGTAGCGCCGGTCACCGGCATCCGACCGCTCGTCGCGACCGCCGTCGCGCACGGGGCGACCGCCGTCACGTCCGCCGGCGTGGCGGTCGTGGAACGAGGTCTTCTTCGCGTAGCGCGGCTCGAAGTTGCGGGACGGACGTCCGCCCTTGGGCTTGCCATTCTTGGGCATGGTGTTTCCTGACTGTCTCTGACACGAGAACAGCGTCCGCGACGGCGCACAGAGATCAGCGCACGGCGGACATACCCGGGCAATCGTCGGCCGGGGCCATTCATGTGATGGTTATGAACCATCGGCCCCTGGGCTCACACTCGTCACACGCCCGCGTTCCGCACAGGAACCGCGGCTGCCCGAAGCCGACCCCGCCATGTTACCGGGCCCACCTGGGAGAGCCCCCAGTCGTACGATGTGCAGATGAGTTCCCCCACCGGCGTCCAGATCCACCTCCGCCGCGGCGCGGTCACCGCGCAGATCGCCCAGGTCGGTGCATCGCTTCGCCACCTCGTCGTGGCCGGCACCGAGATCGTGCCGCCGTACCCCGAGGATGCGGCGACGCCGTCGTGCTCAGGCGTCGTGCTCGCGCCCTGGCCCAACCGCATCCGCGACGGCATCTGGCAGGACGGCCCCACCACCCGCGCGCTCGCGGTGACCGAACCCCAGCTGCGCAATGCCAGCCACGGCCTGCTGCGCTTCACCGCCTACGAGATCGCGTCGCAGTCCGACGAGAGCGTCACCCTGCGCGCGTCGATCGTGCCGCAGACCGGGTACCCGTACCTCGTCGAGACGAGCGCGACCTACACCCTGACCGACACGGGCATAGACGTGGCGCACACGCTGACCAACGAGTCGACGGCATCCGCTCCCGTCGCCCTCGGAACGCACCCGTTCCTGACCATCGGCGGCGTCGACCCACGCGATCTCGTGCTGCGACTGCCGGCCGAGACTTACTTCGAGACGGATGATCGGATGCTGCCGATCGGCGAATCGCCCGTGTCGGCCGCCACGGATCTGCGCGACGGACGCCGCCTGGGCGACGTCGAGCTCGACACCGGCTTCGCGAACCTGCACCGTGACGCCGACGGGCAGGTGCGTACGACGCTGTCGGCGCCGGACGGCCGCACGGTCACGCTGTATCAGGGCGAGGGGTTCGACTACATCCAGGCGTATACGACGACCGGGTATCCGGGGCAGTCGCTGACCGTGGCGGTCGAGCCGATGACGGCACCTGCCGAGGCGTTCAACTCGGGCCGCGGCGTGCGCCGCCTCAGCGCCGGCGAGTCGTGGACGCTGACCTGGGGCATCCGCTTCGCCTGAGCGGTCGCGTTCGCGCACGCACCCCACGCGCCCCACGCACCCCACCACGAGGGGTCAAGATCTGTCGCCTTATCGCGCGGGAAAGCGCATTCTCTGACCCCTCGTGAGGTGGGACGTCGCACCCTCACCACGAGGGGTCAAAATGTGTCGCCTTCTCGCGCGGGAAAGCGTTCTTTTTGACCCCTCGTGGGAGGGGAGGCGCCAAGTACACCAAGCGCCAGGCGCCAAGTACGCCAAGCGCCCGCACGAACGATCAGTCGACGTGGTTCGCTGACGGCAGGCCGCGGGAGCGCAGCTCGCGGCGGGTGGGGTGGTACTCGCTTTCCTCCGCCGCAACCGACGCCACCACCGACGCCGCAGCAGCAGCGGCCGACGCAGCGGCAGCCGCCGCCGACGCCGCCGCGGCGGCCGCCATCATCGGATGCCCGCTGCGCGCGCTCTGGGGAACCACGACCGCCGTCTCCGTCGTGCGCGGGGCGACGACACCGGCCGTCTCCTCTTCCGCAGCATCCGACGCAGCATCCGACGCCGGCGCCGCCGGAGCAGCCGACACGGCCGGCTCGTCCGCACCGTCACCAGCATCCGCAACCGGCGGCTGCGCGAGCGCAGCACCACCGGGTGTGACACCCGAACCATCACCCGAGTCACCAGCGCCGCCAGAGCCACCCGAGCCACCCGAGTCACCGGAGCCATCAGACGCGTCACGAGCAGCCCGACGTGCCGCACGGCGTTCGCGCGCCCCCTCGACGAGGTTGTACAGCGTCGGCAGCACGATCAGCGTGAGCACCGTCGACGACACCAGGCCACCGATCACGACGATCGCCAGCGGCTGCGAGATGAACCCGCCGTGCCCGGTGATGCCCAGCGCCATGGGGGTCAGCGCGAAGATCGTCGCGAGCGCGGTCATCAGGATCGGGCGCAGACGCTTCTCACCACCGGCCATGACGGCGTCGTGCGTCGTCAGCCCCTTCTCGCGGTATTGGTTGACGAGGTCGACGAGCACGATCGCGTTGGTGACGACGATGCCGATCAGCATCAGCACACCGATCAGCGACGGCACCCCGAGTGGCACACCGGTGATGATCTGCAGCAGGATCGCGCCGGTTGCCGCGAACGGCACCGAGATCAGCAGCAGCAGCGGCTGACGCAGCGACTTGAACGTCGCGACCATGACGACGTAGACGATCAGGATCGCCGCGAGCATCGCGAGTCCGAGCTGCGAGAACGACTCGGCCTGCTGCTCGGCGACGCCGCCGATCTCGACGTCGGCGCCGGCCGGAAGGTCGACCGTCTCCATGGCGGCGGTGACCGAGGCGGTCGCGACGGCGAGGTCGTCGGATGCCGGTGGCACGGTCACCGTGGCGGTGCGCACCCCCTGCTGGGTGGTGATCGTCGTGGGGCCCTCGCGCTCCTCGATCGTGGCGACGTCCTGCAGCTCGGTCGGTCCGAGCGGTGTGAGGATCGTCAGTTCGCGCAACGCGGCGACGGTCGTCGGGGGTTCCTCGGATGCGAGGTAGACGGTCAATGCGGTGTCGTCGATCTCGACCGAGCCGATCTGCTGGGGACGCATGGCGTCCGAGACCATCGAGCCGACCGCGACTTCTGAAAGCCCGCGCTGAGCGGCGGCCTCACGGTCGACGACGACGGCGATGTAGGGCAGCGACGCGGCGAGGTTGTCGGTGACCTGTCCCACACCGTCGCGACCTTCGAGCTCTGCGACCAGGGCGTCGGTGGCCGTCTGCAGGTCTTCGCCGTTCGAGGCGGTGACCGTGACGGTGATGTCGGACGAGCCGAACCCTGACGAACCGGCGACGCTGATCTCTCCCACGTCGTCGAGCTCGTTCACGGCGTCCTGCACATCGGCGCGCAGCTGCTCCTGATCGACGTCGGAATCGGTCAGGATCGAGTAAGTCACGCCGGCCCCACCTGAGAACGCGTCCATCAGCGCCGAACCGCTCGAACCGACCGACACCTGCACGTGCTCGATGCCGTCGACGTCGTCGAGTGCCTCTTCGACGCGCAGCGCGGCGTCGGACTTCGCCTGCAGGCTGGCCGTGGGGCCGAGATCCTGGGTGACGGTCATGGTGTTCTGGCCGGAATCGCTGAGGAAGTTCACCTTCATCAGCGGTGCCATCGCGAGCGTGCCGACGAGCACGACCACAGCCAGGGCGACGGTGGTGAGCGAGTGCTTCAGCGTCCAGCTCAGGATCGGCCGGTACATCCGCTGCAGCGGCGTCGGTGGGGCGGCGGGGTCCTCGGGGTCGATGCGCACGCCGTTGTCGTCGACGAGCGGCTTGCCCGGGCGCAGGAACCAGTAGGCCAGCACGGGCACGATCGTCAGCGCCACCAGCAGCGAGGCGGCCATGGCGATGCTGACGGTCATCGCGAACGGACGGAACAGCTCGCCGACCATGTCGCCGACGAACACGATCGGCAGGAACACCGCAACGGTCGTCAGGGTCGATGCGGTGATGGCGGATGCCACCTCGCGCACGGCCAGTCGGATCGCGTCGCCCTTGTCGGCGCCTTCGACGTAGTGCCGTTTGATGTTCTCGATGACGACGATCGAGTCGTCGACGACGCGTCCGATGGCGATCGTCAAGGCGCCCAGCGTGAGCACGTTCAGCGAGTAGCCGAACGCCTGCAGACCGATGAAGGTGACCAGCACCGAGGTGGGGATCGAGATCGCGGTGACCAGCGTCGAGCGGATCGACATCAGGAACACCAGGATCACCACGACAGCGAAGACCAGGCCCAGCAGGCCTTCGACGGCGAGGGTGTCGATCGACTGCTGAATGAACGGCGCCTGGTCGAACACGACCGTGAACTCGGCGTCGGGGAAGGTCTTGCGCAGGTCGTCGATGGCGGCGAGCACACCGGTCGAGACTTCGACGGTGTTGGCGGCCGGCAGCTTGGTGACGGCGATCGAGAGGGCATCCTCGCCATCGACACGCGAGATCGAGGTGACGGGGTCGGTCTCCTGAGCCACGGTCGCGACGTCGCCGATCGTGACGTCGGTGCCCACCAGCGGCAACTCGGCGATCTCGTCGGCCGACGTGAGCTTGGCGCCGGTCTGCACCGTGAGGGTCTCGTCGCCCTCGGTGATGGAGCCGCCGGGGAACAGCGCACCGTTCTGCTGCATGGCCTGGGTGATCTGCTGCGTGGTGGCCTGGTGCTCGGCGAGTTTCGCGTCGTCGGGGGTGACGGTGATGCGCTGCCCGGAGCCGCCGACGACCTCGGCGGCGTTGACCCCGTCGACGTCCTCGATGTTCGGGATGACGACGTTCTCGAGGTCGGCCTGCGCGGTGTCGACGTCATCGAATCCGGTCACGGCGATCTGGATCACCGGGAAGTCGTCGATCGACACCGACAGCACCTGCGGGCTGACCTCTTCGGGCAGCTGCTGCGCGATGCGGTTAATCGCCTGCTGCATCTTCTGCTCGGCGGTGGCCAGGTTGGTGCCATAGGTGAACATCGCCTGCACGATCGAGGCGTTGGTCGTGCTGGTGGCGGTGGTCGATTCCAGCCCTGGCACCCCCTGCACGGCCTGCTCGATGGGGGTCGAGACGTCGTTCTCGACGACCTCGGGGGACGCACCGGGATAGCTGGTCATGATTACCAGCGCAGGCAGCTCGAGCGAGGGGATGAGCTCCTGCTTGAGGTTGGTGAGCGCGAGGCCCCCGAAGACGGCGGACACGATCGTGATGAGAGCGATGAGCGCGCGGTTCCGCAGGCTCAGGACGGCGAGTTTCGACATGTGCGTTCTCTGGGTCGGTGTGCGTGGACGGTGGTGTCGGCGGGCGGGGTGGGCGGATCAGTCGGTGGGCACGCCGAGGATGTCGGCGAGGGAGCTCTGCAGGAAGTCGCGTGTGAGCGGTTCATCGCTGATGCGCGCCTGCCAGAGCACGCCGTCGATGAAGATCGCGGCGGCGGTGGCTCGGTCACGGCCGTAGTCGTCGACGAGGAAGTCGCGCATGCGCTGTGACCAGCGGCGGGCGAGTTCCCGCAGCGGCGGGTCGTTGACGGCGGCGGTGACGACGGCACGGTCGGCTTCGAGCGCGCGGGCGTCGTCGAGTCCGCGCTCGATGAGTTCGGCGAGAACCGCCGGGGTGGCGCCGTGCTCGGCGAGGACGGTGCGGATGCCATCGACGCGGTCATCCACTTCGGATGCCAGGAATCGCAGCGCTTCGGCACGGAGGTCATCGAGGGTGGCGAAGTACTGCGTGGTGGCACCGAGCGGCACATCGGCGCGGGCCGCGATGAGGCGATGGGTGACGGCGCCGACGCCGATCTCGACGATCAGTTCGGCCGTCGCGGTGACGATGGCGCGACGTCTGCTCTCTGGGTCGCGCCGTCGGCGCGGTGCGGTCTCGGGCATCCCCACCCCCCCTTCTGTACATTTGTACATTTGCAGAGCTTGGAGGTCGCTGGGAACACGAGCCGCTGCGCGTCAGTTCACAGCGCCCGGCCGATGAGCAGTCCGCCGCCTGCCGCGAGGATGGCCAGAACCAGCATCCCGACCGCGTTGAGAGCGGATGCCCGTCGCGCGCCGTCGCGCCACAGTGCGACGGTGTCGACCATGGCGGTGCTGAAGGTCGTGTATCCGCCGAGGAATCCGGCGCCGATGACGAACGCGGATTCCGGCAGCGCACCGACCACGACCCCGAGGGCGAGCGATCCGGTGACGTTGATCAGCATCACGCCCCAGGGGAATCGGGTGCCCGCGTACCGCGCGACCATCGTGTCGACGAGATAGCGCACGCCGGCTCCAAGACCACCGCACACAGCCGCGAGCACGAACAGCAACGGAGTCATGCCGCACTCCCCCGCCCCGGCCGACGCCCGAGCCGCAGCCCGAGGGCGGCCGCCGCGAGACCGAGCGCAATGCTCACGACGACGTAGCCGACGGCGAGCGCCGGGGCGGTCTCCCACAGCGCGACGGTGTCGACGGCGAACGCACTGTAGGTGGTGAACCCGCCGAGCATGCCTGTGCCGACGAAGATCCGCAGATCCGAGGACGGCAGGCGTGCGACGAGTACCCCCAGCAGCAGCGAGCCCAGCACATTAGCCACGAGCACGCCGATGGCCGCCCCGTGCGCCAGAGCCCCCGGCACCAGCATCCCGACTCCCAGCCGCGCGGCGGTGCCGATCGCACCGCCCGCCGCGGCGAGCGCGGCCCGGCGCACGACGGTGCGCGGGGGCGTGGGGTTCGTCACCTGCGCCACTCTAGCCGCGGCGGGTGACGGCCAGGGCCCGGGCGTCGGTTCCGTAGACTCGGGAGACGCCCGCGCGGACGAGCGACAGCGTCAGGAGGACGACGACCGAGTGCTGACGAGACGGATCTTCGGGTGGTCGCGACTGCTCGCCGCGGTCGTGTGCGTCGTCGCGCTCGTGCATCGGATGCTGTGGGGCATGGGCGCCCAGACGGTCGCCGGCGACAACTTCTTCGCCTATCTGACGATCCAGTCCAACACCGCCTTCGCGGCGCTCGCCCTGGTCGCCGGCGTCATCGCTCTGCGCACGGATGAGGATCCGGCCTGGTTGACCACGGCACGCGCGCTGGTGCTGAGTTGGACCATCACCGCCGGCCTCGCCTTCGCCCTGATCGTCTGGCAGGCGGGTGTGCGCGGCATTCCGATTACCGTCCCGTGGTCGGATGTCGTGCTGCACTTCGTGCTGCCCGCCTGGTCGGTCGCGGCCTGGGTGCTCGGACCAGGACGGCGCGGTGCGCCGTGGCGCGTGGTGCCGTTCGTGTTGCTGTACCCGCTGCTGTGGGGTGTGTTCACGATCTGGCGCGGCAGCGTGATCGGCTGGTACCCGTACTACTTCCTCGACCCGCGGCAGGTGTCGGGCATCGTCGAGATGGTGCTCAGCAGCCTGGTCGCGCTGTCGATCTTCGCGTTCGTGGCGACCGCCCTGGTGCTGCTGAGCCGGTTGCGTCCGACCGCGGGCGACGGGGCGGTCACTGCTCTTGCACGTCCGGAACCGGCGCGAAGAACGCCAGTGACGCCCGTGCGGCGTCCTTCGCATCCTGGTCACTGAGGCCGGCGAACTCCTGTGCGGGGGCACCGCCGACCAACCCGACGAGCACCGGCTCGCCCGTGACCGGCAGCAGGTTGAGCCAGGTGCGGATCATGCCGTCACCGCCGATGACGTGCCAGATCGTCTGCTCGGCATCCCAGAACGGCTCATCGAACCGCATCCACACGGTCTCGATGTAGCCGGCCGCGAGGTCGGCGATCGCGCCGCGGTGCGCGAACGGCAGTGCGGGCGCGAACTCGATGGCCTGCTGCTGCAGCACGCCGAGCGGAACGGTGACGATGACGCGGTCGAACGACAGCGATTCGCCCGTGCCCATGCGCAGACTGACGCCGCGTTCGTCGTAGGCGGCCCGCACGACCGGAGAGGCGAGCGTGACGGCGATGCCGGTGAGACTGTCGTCGATGAAGGCGCTGAGGTCGCCGGTCACGCCGGTGAGCGCATCGGGCGCCATATCGGGCGCGTACCAGCTGGACGCCCGTTCCGGGTCGGCGCCGGTGGTGGCAGACAGCCACGCCAGCGCCGCGGCGAGCGCGGGATCGGTCGGGTCGGCGCCGCTGAGAGTGACGGCCTCGGCGACGGGGACGTCGGTCGGCAGCTCGCCCGCCTGCTCGACGGCCCGAACGACCGGCTCGACATCGAGCGTGTCGGTCGGCCCGTCGGCGGTCCACCCGGTGGCGCTGTCGAACGCGATCCGCCCCTCGCCGACGGTGATCAGTCGCGCTTCCAGAGCCGCGACGTCCTCGTCGCTGAGCAACCAGGCGCCGAGCTGCACGGGAAACGGCCAACCGTCGTCGTCCCCGCGGGTGAGCAACCGCCCTCCGGTGCGCTCGCGGGCTTCGAAGATCGTGACGGTGTGGCCGGCGTCGGCGACGGTGCGCGCCGCGGCGACCCCGGCTGCGCCGGCGCCGATGACGGCGACGCGTTCGGTATCGGATGCCCGTGTCAGCACCTCCTGGCCCGCGCGGCGCCCCGAGTCGACGGCCCCCAGCACGGTTCCCGGGTGCGCGGTGTCGGTGGCCTCGCCGGCGAAGAAGAGCCGGTCCATGACGGGAGCGGCAAGGGTCTCGCGACGCTGTGGATCGGAGCCGGCGGGCAGGTAGCTGACCGCCCCGAGGGAGTACGGGTCGGTGGACCAGGCGGATCGCGCCCATGCCGCGGGTGCGGGGACGCCGACCGGCGGCGAGGGCTTCGGCCCCGGCGTGCTGGTGCGGGTCGGTGTCGGCGCGGGTTCGGGCGTGCAGGCGGCGAGGAGCACCGCGACGGCACCGGTACCGGCGCCGGCGAGCAGGGTGCGGCGAGTGATGCTCATCGTCCTGACAGACTACCCGCGGCCCTCACCGACGGCCGGAACGTTGCCTATCCGAGACGCGGTTGCCTAGAATTGAAGGTAAGCGCTTTCCAACTATCGAGAGGCCGCCATGCCCGTCGTTCTTTCCCCCTGGACCGATCGCCGCCGCGACGAAGCGGACGCACGGCCGGTGCAGTACGGTCCGCTTGTGACCCGCCGGGACGACGAGGCAATGCGCCGGTTCCGCACGTACGGGCTGGGCCAGTTCATCCACTTCGGCCTGTACTCGATCCCCGGCAACCAGTGGAACGGCAAGACCTCGACCTCGCCGGCCCCCGAGTGGATCCGTTCCTGGCGCGGACCGGACGCCCCCGAGAACTGGACCGAGACGTACGACCGTCTCAACGAGGTGTTCGACCCGACCGAGCTCGACGCCCGCGCGTGGGCGCGGCAGGCGAAGCAGATGGGCGCCCGGTACGTGATCTTCACGACCAAGCACCACGACGGGTTCGCACTGTGGCCGTCGGCGTACTCCGAGTACACCGTCGCCTCGTCGCCGTGCGACCGCGACCTGGTCGGCGAGATCGTTGACGCGTACACGGCCGAGGGCATCGACGTCTTCCTGTACTTCTCGGTACTCGACTGGTCGCATCCCGGATACACCCGCACCGTGCCCGCCTGCGACGACAGCCGGGCCGGGTGGCAGGACTTCCTGGACTACACCCGCGCACAGCTGCTCGAACTGCTCGATCGGTACCCCGCCGCGCGGGGCCTCTGGTTCGATGGCACGTGGGATGAGTCGTGGATCGCCTCGCACGAGTTCACCCACCGCCTCGAGCAAGAGCTGCGCGAGCGCCGCCCCGGGCTGATCATCGGATCGCGGCTGCGCAACGACGAGCACGGTGCCCGCCACTTCGATTCGACCGGGGCGCTCCTCGGCGACTACGAGCAGGGCTGGGAGCGCAAGCTTCCGCGAAACCGAGAGATGCTCGACGGCAACGACTGGGACTGCGCTATGACGATCGGTCCGAACGCCTGGGGGTACATGCACGACACCTCCGGGCACTACCAGAAGACCGCCGACGACCTCGTCGATCTGCTGATGCGGTGCCGATCGATGAGCGGCAACCTGGTCGTCAACTTCGGTCCCGATGGCTCGGGTCGCATGACGGCGCACGAGACCCGGGTTGCCGAGCAGCTCGGCGACTGGGTGGCGCAGAACGCTGCGGCCGTCTACGACGCCTCGCACGTCGATCTCGAGCCCACCGGCATGGGGCACCTCACCGGCAACGACGACAGCGTGTACGTCACCGTGACCCACCGACCGGTCACGGGCGTCGCGCGCCTGCGCTTCCCCGCCGACGCGGCCCTGGTGCCCGTCGCCGCGCGCCTACTCGCAACCGGCGCCGCGCTCGAGCTGCACCGCCGCGACATCGGGTACGACCTCGACTCCGCGATCCACTACGACGTGCTCATCCCGGCGGACTTCGCCACAGGCCGCGCCTTCGTGATCGAGCTCACCCTCGGGCAGCCGACCGCGCAGAACGCCGACCGCGCCGACGCCTTCATGTGACACTCCTGTCACGACGATGCCCGGATCGGCCGGATCGGCCGATGCGGGCATCGTCAGGAGAGGCGGATGTCAGACCCGGGCGCCACCGATGCGGCCGGGCTGGCCGTCCCACGGCACCAGCGTGGACAGATCGAGATCCACGCGGATGCCGTCGTCGGGCCACTGCACGCAGATGCGCGTTCCGTCGACGGACACCTGCAGATCCCGGCGCGCGGCGACCGGATCCTCGTCGGCGTCGAGCAGCTGATGCAGCGCGACGTGCACGGTCTGCGCCGATGAGCGCGTCGCCCACAGGGTCGGAATGGCCGAGTACTCGCCCATGGCGTTGACGCCGCGGTGTTCGACGACGGCCGGCTCCTCCCAGCCGTGCAGCCCGGTGAGCACGACGCGATGCGCGTCGCCCACGGCTTCGGCGGTGAGCGCGCGGGCATCCGACGACATCGCCGGCGGCGCGCCCGCGGCGAGCGCGAACGCGCCCTCACGCAGCCGGTCGTGGGCGAGCGGCGCGGTGACCAGGTGCGCGCGCACCTCCATGCCGCGGTTCACGACCGAGGCGGTGACGATATGGGCGCCGGGGATCAGTGCTCCGTCGATCTGCGGCAGATGCACCGAGGCACTCATCGCGCCTTCGACCGCCGTGCCGCGGATCTTCACCCGTCGGCTTGGGCGACCGTGAGAGTCGAACAGCGCGATGTGCCCGTCGACGGCCTGCAGCCACCCTGCACCGACCTCGGGGGCGGTGTGCGTCGAGTACGCGAACGACGCGTAGTGCGGGTCGTCGCCGTCGGGGATGCCGTGGTTCTGCACCGGCAGGTCGGCGTGGTCCGAGCCGTGGTTGATCAGCACGACCGGGGCGTCGCCGCCCGCCGTGGTGATGCTGAGTCCGGTGTCGTCGAACGTGCGGGTGAGCGGCGGGGCCGCGACCGGTTCGGCAGGTGCGTTCCACACCGGATGCCCGTCGCCGAGGCTCAGTCCGAGAAAGCCGATACCGGCGAGATAGGGCGAGCCGAACCCGCTGTAGTCCTGCATGCTGTCGAGGCACTCGTCGTACCAGCCCAGGCTGAGCTGACCGTCGGCGCCGACGCCGTGGCCGACGAAACCGTCGAGTACCGAGGTCGCGAGCCGCCGGGTATGCCCAGGAGAGAGCGGGCTCACACCCGAGATCTCGGCGCACCAGAGCGGCGCGAGCGCGGCGGTGCGGTACGTGAGCGAGCGGCCGAAATGCACCAGAGCGCCGTCGGTGGCGATGAACGTCGACAGTCCATCGACGAACTGTGTCAGCCGTTCGAGATGCCGCTGCCCGTCGGGCGTCTGAGTGCGGTCGGTCATACGGTACCAGGCCCACAGATACGGGTGGATCGCCCACGCGTTGTAGTAGTCGATCGCATGGCCCGGGCCGTCGGTGTACCACCCGTCGCCGAGGTACCACCCCTCGACCCGCGCGACGTTGCGCTCGTTGCGCAGCCCGCGGGTGTCTCCGCCGCGGTGCCGGATAAACGCCTCGGCCATGGCAGGGAAGAGCTGCCAGTTGTTCTGCCACACCTCACGCTGGGCGTGATGGCGCAGCCACCCGAGCACCTGCTGCTGCTCGGCCTCGCTGAAGCGCTGCCAGAAGCGGTCACCGGCCGTGTAGAGACCGAAGGCCAGGTTGGCCGCCTCGACGATCGAGTTCGTGATCCCCGTCAGCGGAGGCCTGCACGTGACGCCGAGCGGCCAGCGCGAGGGGTGGTCCGTGCTGGTGCCGTCGACGATGGCCTGGGCGTAGAACTCGATCAGGGCGTCGGCGGTAGCATCCGACGGCTCTGCTCCCGCGATGCGGGAGGACGCGAGCAGAAAGCTGCGGCCGATCGTCTCCATCGATTCCCGGCGCACACCGTCGGCCGTGACCCGGCCGGGGAGGATCACCCCGGCCGGGTTGTGAGCGCCACGCTGCAGCACGGCGCTCAGCCAGAGGTCGGCGATGCCGTTCCAGTGTGCGCGCGCGGACGCGCCGTCTGCCGCGTGGCCCATGATCAGGCGCCCAGCGCCTTCTCGTACTCGCTGCGGGCCTTGTCTCCGCCGCCGGTGCGCCACGACTCGACCGAGGCCTTGACGTCGTCGAACGACTTGCGGCCGGCGATGTAGCTGATCGCGGTGTCCATGATGCCCTGACGCATGGTGCTGCCCTTCTTGGCGAAGGTCGGGCTGAACAGGGTGGCGGTCGGGTTCTCGACGCCCGTCGGGATCAGCGCGGAGTACGCCTCGTGGGTCGTGCGGATCACCTGCTCCTGCTGCGGCAGGTACAGCACCGGGCTGGGCGCGGCGATGTACTTCCACGGCACGGTCGTGTTGGCCAGCGCATCGGCGGTGGCCAACGGGTTGCCGTTGCCGTCGAGCGTATAGTCGGTGCCCTCGACGCCATAGTTGATCAGCAGGTACTCCTCGCTGCCGAACGGAGCGGCCAGCAGGTTGGCGACGCCCAGCAGCTTCTTGATCGACGCCTCGTCGTTCTTCTTGAACATGGTGCGGCCGAACACGACATTGTCCAGCCACGCGGTGGGCTTGCCACCGGCCGCGGCGAACGGCACGAACGGCGCCGAGCCGGGAACGGTGACGCCGTAGCCGTCGGACTTGAAGTACGCGGGCAACCCGTCGTAGATCTGAGCCACCTGGCCGTTGGTGAACGCGTTGACCATCTGCGACTTCGTCCACGCCTCGCTGCCGGGCACGATGTAGCCGGCAGCGGCAGCCTTCTGCACGAACTGGATCGCCTCGAGGAACTCGTCGGTCTCGGCGAAGTAGGTGAGCTTGCCGTTCTCTTCGCGCCACACGTTCGGCACGCCGAACAGCTGCTGGAACACGCTCAGTCCGAAACCGCTCGACCCGAACGCCCAACGGTTCGCCTTGGCGTTGGTGAGCTCCTTCATGACCGACAGGTACTCGTCGGCGTTCTTGATCTTCGAGGTGTCACTGACACCGACCTCGGCGAAGCGGTTGCCGTTGTAGAAGCCGAGGCCACCCGCGCCGCCGCGCGGGATGGGCAGGAAGTAGATCTTGCCGTCGCGCACGGTCTGTCGCCAGTACAGCTCGGGGATCGCGGCGAGGTTCGGGTAGTCCTTGATCGCGTCGCCCGACAGGAACGGCGTCAGATCCTGGCACTTCGCCTGCAGAAAGCCGATGATGTCGGGAATCGATGCGCCGTCATCGAGCATCATGTCGGGCACGTCATTGCCGGCGATGGTGGTGTTGATCTTCGCCGTGAAGTCGTCCGACGAGACCGCCGAGATGTCGAGCTTGCCGCCCAGGCGGCTCTCGATCTGCTGCCAGGCCGGGTTCTTGTCGCGCCCGTTCGGGGGCGGTCCGAAGATGTTGGTGATCGCCGAGAAGGTCTCACCCTTGAGCGGCGGGGTGCTGACGGTGCGCACCGGGTTCTTCGGGTAGTTGAAGAACGCGGCGGGCACGCCCTCGGCGGTGCCGGCCAGGTCGGCGGCCAGCCCCTCCGCCTTCACGAACGCGGGCAGCTTCACGGAGTCGGCGCTCGAGACGACGAGCTCCTGCCGCGTTCCGCAGCCGACCAACGACCCCGCGGCAGCGGCGCCGAGGATGCCGAGGCCCGCGACCTTGAAGAAGGTGCGCCGGTCGGCGGTGAAATCACTGATTGACATGTTCAGTCCTCTCTGACGAATGGGTGTTCAGCCCTTGATGGCTCCGGTGAGCACACCCTTGGTGAAGTACTTCTGCAGGAACGGGTAGACGCACAGGATCGGCACGATGCTGATGACGATGACGGCCATCTGGATCGCTTGACTGGGTGCGGCGATCTCGGCCGCGGCGCTCTGGTCGATCGATGAGCCCAGCAGCACGTACTGCCGCAGCACCATGGCCAGCGGCCACTTGTCGCTGTCGACGTAGAGCATCGCGTTGAAGAAGGCGTTCCAGTAGCCGACGGCGTAGAACAGACCGACCACCGCGATCACGGCCTTCGACAGCGGCAGCACGACGTGCCACAGGATGCGCAGGTCGCCCGCCCCGTCGAGACGTGCCGCCTCGGTGAGCTCGCTGGGGATGCCCATCATGAACGAGCGCACGATGACGAGATTGAAGGCCGAGAGCGCCGTTGGCAGGATCAGTGCCGCATAGGTGTCGAGCATGCCGAGTTCCTTGACCACCAGGAACGTGGGGATGATGCCGGGCGTGAACAGCATGGTCAGCAGGGCGGTCATCAGGAAGAATCCGCCGCCGAGCAGGCCACGGCGTGAGAGCCCGTAGGCCATCAGCACGGTCAGTGTCACCGACAGCGCAGTGCCGACGAGCGTGATGCCAACGCTGCGCAGCAGCGCCTCGGTGACGATACCGCCGGCGAAGATCGTCTGATATGCCGCGAGGGTCGGCTCGGCCGGAAACAGCACGAAGCCGTTGTTGCGGGCGATCTCCTCCTGCGTCGACAGGCTGGTGCCGATCACGATCATGAACGGATAGATCACGGCGATGCAGATCAGCAGCAGCACCAGGCCCTTGACCCCCTGCGTGGCGGCGGAGGGCTTCTCCATCCACACCGGTCGCCGGCTGGAGGTGAGCTTGCGGGCCTTCTTCTCGCCGAGGTTCACGACGGTCGTCGGTGCGTCAACGGTCACGGGAGTACACCCCATCCTGTCCGAACATGTGAGCGAGCTTGTTGGCGCCGAGCACCAGGAACAGTCCGACGACGCCCTTCACGAGTCCGACCGCGGCGGCTGTGCCCCATTGGCCGTCGACGATGCCGTGGAAGTAGACGTAGGTGTCGAGCACTTCACCGGCCTCGGCGCCGACGTTGTTGCGCTGCAGGATGATCTGCTCGAAGCCGACCGACAGGGCCGTGCCGAGGTTGAGGATCAGCAGCAGGATGACGATGGGCATGATGCCGGGGATGGTGATCGCCCACATGCGCCGCCACGGGCCCGCGCCGTCGACAGCGGCGGCCTCGTAGAGCTCCTCGTCGATGCTGGCGAGGGCGGCGAGGAACATGATGGTGCCCCAGCCGGCGTCCTTCCAGATCGTCTGCAGGGTCACCAGCAGCGGAAAGGTCTCGGGGTTGGTCATCGGGCTGATGCGCGGCAGCCCCATCGAGTCGAGCAGGTTCGGGATCGCCCCTGTGGGCCCCAGGATCTGCGTGAAGATCGAGATGATGATCACCCAGCCGAGGAAGTGCGGCAGGTAGATCACGCTCTGCACGAACTTCTTCAGTCCGGGCGACATGATGCTGTTCAGCAGCAGCGCCAGCATGATCGGCACCGGGAAGAAGAGCACCAGCTGCATGAGGGTGATCACCAGCGTGTTGCGCAGCGCGTACCAGAACGCCGGATCCGTGAACGCGATGGCGAAGTTGTCGAGGCCGACCCAGACGCTGTCGAAGAAGCCGAGGTAGGGCTGATAGTCCTCGAAGGCGATGATGTTGCCGGGGATGGGCAGCCAGTGGAACACCACGAAGTACAGGAATCCGGGCAGCACCATCAGCAGCATCATCCGGTCGCGCCGCAGGTGCGCGCGGAAGCTCAGCTTGGTGTCGGCCCTGCGGCCGCGCCGCGGTCGTCTCGGGGCGCCGGGCGGCGGGGTGTTCTGCGGCAAATCAGGCGCAGACGGTGCAGGTCTGCTCGCGACGGGTGCTGATGTCACCGCGATCCTCCGAACGTCGTCGTGGGGTGGTACCGAATAGTAAGCGATTTCTATGCAACGTAGCCCAGATCCTCACAGTGTGTCAAAGCCGGCGATCATATGCGCGTTTGGAACCCGTTTCCAGCGGCGCGGTTTGCCCCGGCGCTCGAAACCCTGATAGAAAACGGTTACTATTTTTGATCGATGGAGATGTACATGAACCCGCCGCCCCGCGTCGCTTTCGCGATGGACCCGGCAGCGCACGCCGCGGCTTTCCTGCCCGACACGCTCGAGCGCCTCGCTCGCATCGCAACCGTCGTCGACCCCGCGCCGCTCGGCGACCTGCGCTCCGACCGCGCGAGAGCGGCTCTCGCGCAGACCGATCTGTTGATCACCGGCTGGGGGGCACCGTCGATCGACCTGACGACCCTCGACGACGCCCCCGCGCTGCGCGCGATCGTCCACGCCGCGGGCACTGTGCGCCTGTTCCTCGACCCGCTCGTGCTCGAACGCGGCATCCGCGTCAGCAGCTGCGCCAGCGCCAACGCCGTACCCGTCGCCGAGTTCGCATTCGCCTGCACGATCCTCGGACTCAAGCGCACCAACCGCTTCGTCGCCCAACTGCACGCCACCAAGGGCACGCGAGACACCCGGCGGATGCCACCGATCGGCGCCTACGGAGTGACCGTCGGCGTGGTCGGCGCGTCCCGCGTCGGCAGGGAGATGCTGCGGATGCTGCGCAGCATCGACGCCCACGTACTGCTCAGCGATCCCTACATCTCGACCGAAGAGGCACAGGCACTCGGCGCAGAGCTGGTCAGCCTCGACGAGCTCTGCCGGCGCAGCGCTGTCATCAGCATCCACGCCCCTCTGACCGACACCACCGCAGGGATGATCGGCGCACGGGAACTGGCGCTGATGCGCGACGGTGCCGTACTGATCAACACCGCCCGCGGCGGGCTGATCGACACCGCCGCCCTGACCCGCGAGGCGGTCGCCGGGCGCATCGACGCCTACCTCGATGTCGTCGCCCCCGAACCGCTGCCGGCGGACTCGCCGCTGTACACGCTGCCGAACGTCACCATCACGCCGCACATCGCCGGCGCGCTCGGCAACGAGGTCTCGCGGCTGGGCGAGCTCGCCGTGGCAGAGGTGGCCCGCTTCGCCGCCGATGATAGATTCGACCACGAAGTGCGCCCCGCAGACTTCGCGATCATGGCGTAGCCGCTTCGTCTCGAGGGAACGTGTCATCACCAGCTGACCCCGCACAGCGCACCGCGCACCGACGCGCAGCCACGATCAGCGACGTGGCCGAACTGGCGTCGGTGTCGACGGCGACGGTCTCGCGCGTTCTCAACGGCAACTACCCCGTTGCCGCCGCCACCCGCGACCGGGTGATGCGGGCCGTCGCGAAACTTGGCTACGCGGCCAACGCCAATGCCCGGGCGCTCACCAGGGCCGGCACCGAGATCATCGGCGTCGTCGTGCCCGAGATCGTCGACCCGTTCTTCGGCTACCTGATCCATGGTCTCGAGCAGGCAGCCGCAGAGGCCGGGCGCCTGCTGATCGTCGCGACCACCAGCGGCGAGCCGGAGCGCGAGATGGCGCTGATCGACCGCATGCGCGAGCAGCGCGTCGACGCCGTCATCGTCGTCAGCGGCGCCCGCGACGAGCCCTCGTACCACCGCCTGCTGGCGCAGCGCGCCGAGTCGCTGGAGGGCATGGGCAGCCGTCTCGTGCTCTGCGCGCATCCGCCACTGCCCCAGCCGAGCCCCAGTCGCACCGTCGCCTACGACAACGAGGGTGGCGCGTTCGCGATCACCGAGCACCTGATCGGGGTCGGGCACCGCCGGATCGCCCTGGTGGGCGGACGGCGCACGCTTCCCGCCATGCGCAGCCGCCTCGACGGCTATCTGCGCGCACTGACGGCGCGGGGCATCGAGATCGACGAGACGCTGATCCGCATGGACGGATTCGGTCGGCACTCCGGCCGCACTTCCACGGCGGCCCTGCTGGGCGAGAGCACCGGCGCCACGGCGATCCTCGCGGTAAACGAGACCATCGCCGCGGGCGTCTACGAAGCCCTCGCCGAGGCCGGCCTGCGGATTCCCGACGACATGTCCGTCGCCGCATACGATGACACTCCCCTGGCCACCGATCTCACGCCGAAGCTGACCACCGTGCACGTGCCGCTCGAACAGCTCGGCCGCGAAGCGCTGCGCGCGGCTCTCGCCGACCGCGACGCCTTCTCGCGCGACCCCGACGAGGTCGTGACGCTGGGCACCTACCTGGTGCACCGCGACTCGGTGGCTGCCCCGGCGCACTGACGCCGTCGCCCACCGCACTGTCTCCGCCTCAGACCGCACCGTTCCCGCCGAGGAATGCAGAACGGCCCCGCCTCCGTCTGCACGGGGCGGGGCCGTTCGCGGCTCAGGCCTCGACCTGGCCGCGGGCGAAGTAGGCGACGAGATCCTCGTCGAGCGCCGGCACATCGATCGCGGAGCCGTCGGCACGCAGCGACTGCGTCGCGAGGATGCCCGCGGCGACCGATTCGCGCGCGGCGACCGGCGACGTCTCAGTGAGACCACCGTCACGCACGAAGCGCAGGAACTCGGCCACGAGCAGACCGTCAGCGCCGTCGTGTCCGGCATCCGGGGCCGACTCGATCGGGAACGTCTCGTCGGCTTCGGCGTAGCCGCGGTGACGACGGTTCCACAGCCGCACCTCGCCACCCGACGAGTCGCCGATGTTCTCGATGCGCCCCTCGGTGCCGATCACGGTGTAGTTGCGCCAGTAGTCAGGGGTGAAGTGGCACTGCTGGTACGAGGCCATCACACCACCCGCGAGGCGCATGTTGACCATCGAGATGTCCTCGACGTCGACCGTGGGGTGCAGCCCGTCGAGCGAGGTCGGCGGCCAGTTGTCGAGGCTGAACCAGTCTGGCATCCGCTCGCCCGTGCGGTCACGGCGGTCGTCGATGCCGCCGTACACACTCAGCTCACCCATCGCGGCGACCTGCTCGGTGTACGCACCGGCGAGCCAGTGAATCACGTCGATGTCGTGCGCGCCCTTCTGCAGCAGCAGCCCCGTCGTGCGGGTGCGGTCGGCGTGCCAGTCCTTGAAGTAGTAGTCGCCGCCATGGCCGACGAAGTGACGGCACCACACGGCCTTCACCTCACCGATGCGTCCCTCTTGGATCAGTCGGCGCATGAGCGTCACAACGGGCATGTGGCGCATGTTGTGCCCGATGTACAGGCGGGTGCCGGTGCGGCGGGCGGTCTCGAGCATCGCGTCGGCGTCGGCGAGGTCGATCGCCAGCGGCTTCTCGCAGAACACCGGCACGCCCGCCTCGAGGGCGCGGATGCTGATCTCGGCGTGCGTGTGGTCGGGCGTGAGCACCATGACGGCGTCGACGCCGGATGCCAGCAGCTCGTCCAGTGAGTCGGTGATCAGCGCGTCGGGCAGTTCACGACGTGCGTCTTCACGGGCGCGTTCGGCGGGATCGCAGACCGCGGTCACGCGCGATCCCTCTTCGGGACGATGCACTTCTCTGCGCAGCGATGCGCGGGCACCGAATCCGATGATGCCGATCTTGAGGTCCAAGAGTTCTCCTTCTGATTTCTTCGTCACAGCCGCGTCGCGCCCGGGGCGTCGAGGTCGGTGGAGCCGCCGGGGAACAGCGACCACGGGAATTCATGCAGGCGCGTCGGGTCGGTGTCGTCGGCCAGGGCCCGATCGACGATCACCTTCGCCTGACGTGCGTAGAAGTCGGTGGGTCCGACAGTGGTGAGCGTGGGAGCGACGGATGCCGCATGGGGCGTGTTGCCCACACCCGTCACCGCGAGGTCGTGCGGCACGCGCAGGCCCAGCATGTGGGCGGCGTTGATCACCGCGATGGCCGCGAAGTCGGTCGTCGCGTACACCGCGGTCGGGCGCCGCGGCGACGACAGCAGCGCCACCGCGGCCTCGAACGCACTCGCGTGCGTCGTGGTGTAGCTCTGCACCCACGACGGGTCGACCGTCAACCCGTGAGCGGCCATCTTCTCCTGGTACACGCTGTACCGGGAGCGGTCATCGGTGGCCAGCATGCTCTCGGCGGCCAGGCAGCCGATCTCGACATGCCGCTCAAGCAGGTGATCCATCGCCAGTTCGCAGCCCGGCAGCGCCTCGGAGCGGATCACATCGAACCCGTTGGGCTCGAGCGTCTCCGAGAACACCACCAGGCGCTGACCGCGCTCGACCAGGTCTGCCAGGTGACGGCGACCGGGCTCAGTGTCGGGAGCCTGATCGAGATAGGCCACATCGCACTCGATGCGATCGAGTGCCGCGTGCCAGTCGCCGTCCGCGAGGATCAGCGTCGTCAGGTCGTGCTGCTTCGCCTCGGCGTTGACCGCGTCGGCGACCGCGAGCGCCCACGGATCGCTCAGCATGTGCAGGGCCAGCTGCACCGTCTCGGTGCGCCCGGTGCGCATGGCACGCGCCGAGCGGTTCGGCCGGTAGTTGAGCTGTTCGGCGGCTTCTCGCACGCGCCGGATGGTGTCCGGGGCCACACCGGCCCCGGACACCCCGTCACGGCCCGAGAAGACGTACGACACGGTCGCCGTCGACACCCCGGCCCGTTCGGCCACCATCCGCAGAGTCGGCCGTCGACGTGTCGTCGAGACTCCATCAGCGCTGAGAGAATCCGCCATGTTTACCCCTTCGATCCTGAGAAGGCGATGCCCTGAATGAACTGCTTCTGCAGGATCATGAAGGTCACGAGCATCGGCAGGGTCGCGAGCAGCGCTCCCGCCATCAGAACAGGGTAGTCAGTGCCGTGCAGTCCGACGAGCTGCGCCAGACCGACCGACAGGGGCATCTTCTCGGGATCGGTGGTGACAACCAGCGGCCAGAGCAGGTCGTTCCACGACCACAGCACGGTGAACACCGTCAAGGCGACGATGCCGGGCTTGGCCAACGGCACCATGATGCGCCAGAAGGTCTGCCACGGGTTTGCGCCGTCGATCCGCGCCGCCTCTTCGAGTTCCGCCGGCAGCGACATGAAGAACTGCCGCATCAGGAACGTGCCGAACGCGCTGAAGATGCCGGGCACGATCAGCGCCTGCAGGGTGTTCAGCCAGCCGAGCGACTGAATGATCTCGTACTGCGGCAGCAGGTACAGCTGCGAGGGCACCATCAGCACCGACAGGAACAGCACGAACACGACGTTGCGCCCGGGGAACGGGATGCGCGCGAACGCGTAGCCGGCCATGGTGCACAGCACGACCTGGCCGACCGTGCGGCCGATGGTCAGCAGCACCGAGTTGGTGAACATCTGCGCGAAGGGCATCGAGTCGAAGACCTCGCCGAAGTTGGTGAACACCCACGGGTCGGGGATGACCACCGGCGGCACCTGCACCGAGTCCTGGAACGTCTTGAAGGCGGTCAGGGTCTGCCAGATGAACGGGAACACCATCACCACGGCGCCGAGGATCAACACGATGTGCACGATCCAGACGCCGCGGTTCTTCGGCGAGCGCCCCGCCTGCTGCGAGACCCCGGAGGCGTCGACCACGGCGCGTGTGTCCAGCGAGATCTCACTCATAGTGCACCCACTTCTTCTGCAGACGGAACTGGACGACCGTCAGGACGAGGATGATCAGCAGCAACAGGAACGCGATCGCGGCCGCGTAGCCGCGCTCGTTGTCGATGAAGCCGGCTTCGTAGAACAGGTAGACGATCGTGCGGGTGTTCGGCATGGCCGGGTTGTTCACCCCGAGCATCATGTAGATCAGGTCGAAGACCTGCAGCGCGCCGATCACGCTGATCACCGAGACGAAGAAGATGCTCGGCGACAGCAGCGGGATGGTGATCGAGAAGAACTTGCGCACGGGGCCGGCGCCGTCGAGGTCGGCGGCCTCCATGATCGTGTCCGGGATGCCCTGAAGCCCAGCGAGGAAGATCACGACGTTCGTCCCGAGGCCCGCCCAGATGCCGACGACCGCGATGGCGACCAGCGCCGTACTCGGGTCGGTCAGCCAACTGCGCCCCTCGACGCCGAACCAGCCGAGCATCGTGTTGAGCACACCGAAGTCGCCGTTGTAGATCATGCGCCAGACCAGCGCGATCGCGGCGGGCATCGTGACGACGGGGATGAAGTACAGGGTGCGATAGACGCTGCGACCCTTGAGGCCCGCGGTGTTCAGCAGCGCGGCGATCGCCACGGCGACGGGGATGCCGATGAGCGCGATGCCCGTGTAGATGGCGGTGTTGCGCAGCGCCCCGATCAGTTCGGGGTCCTGGAACAGCCGCTCGTAGTTGGCCAGCCCCACCCATTCCGAGCCACCGAAGGGTCCGGACTCGGTGAACGACATGAACATGGTGCGCACGGTGGGCCACAGGTAGAACACCAGCAGGCCCAGTGCGGTGGGGCCGATGAAGACCAGTGCCCACCAGGGTGAGGCACCGGGATTGCGCCGACGGCGGCGGATGCCGGAGGTCTTCGCCTCCGGCATCCGCTCGGTCGACGTGTCGGCGCTGCGCGCGACGACGTCGGTCATGCTGTGTTCCTTACTCGGAGTCGAGGGCTGCCTGCATCTTCGATGCAAGCTCCTGCAGGCCATCTGCCGGGGTGACGTTGCCCGCCCAGACCTGGGAGAGGATCTCGCCCTCGACGCTGGTCCAGGCGGCGGTGTTCTGCGATGCCGGGTAGGCGACGGCCGTGTCGAGCGCGTCGATGTACGCCTGCAGGTTGTACTGCGGGAGCGCGTCGACCCAGACCTGCTGCTTGCCGTCGAATGCCGGGATCACGGTGCCCGAGTCGGCCATGATGTCGGCCGCGGCCTCGCTGCTGGCGAAGACGGCGAACTCGGTGGCCGCCTCGACGTGGTCGCCCTTGGCGTTGACGACGTTCGCCAGACCGTGGATGACGCTCTGGTTGCCCGCGGGGCCGGCGGCCAGCGGGGCGACGTCGACCTTGTCGGCGATGTCGGCGTTGTCGGCGTAGGTGTGCGCCGCCCACGAGCCGTTCTGGAACATGGCGACCTTGCCCGACAGGAAGAAGTCCTGCGCCGAGGTGTCGGTCATCTGCTGCGCGGTCGGCGACGATCCCGCCTCGATGAGGTCGGTCCACAGCTCGATACCGGCGAGCGCCTCGGGCGTGCCGTAGCCGCTGGTGGTGCCGTCGGCGCTGATGACCTCGCCGCCGGCCTGGGCGATCGAGTTGTAGTAGTTCTCCTGGCCCGCCTGCGCTGCGGCGATGCCGAACTGGCCCTTGGCGGGGTCGGTCAGCTTGGCCGCGGCGTCCTTCATGTCATCCCAGGTCCAACCGGCCGTGGGGTAGGCGACGCCCGCCTCGTCGAAGAGTTCCTTGTTATACCAGAGGCCGATGGTGTCGAAGTCCTTCGGCGCACCGTAGAGGGCGCCGTCGAAGGTGTACAGGTCGACGAGCCCCTCGGGGTAGTCGGCGGGGTCGAGGTCAGCGCCCTCGAGCGGTGCGATCACACCGTTGGATGCGTACAGCTGGAAGTTCGGGCCGTTCATCCAGAACACGTCGGGAGCCGCGCCGCCCGAGACCGAGGTCTGGAGCTTCGTGAAGTACTCCTTGTACGGAGTGGTCACGAGCTTGATCGACACGTTGGGGTTCTCGGCGGTGAACGCGTCGGCGATCGCCTGCATCGCCGGCTCCTGCTTCTGGTCCCAGATGCCGTATTCGAGAACGATCTTCCCGTCCGGATCGGCGCTACCGGCGTCGGCGCTGCTGCAGCCGGTGAGGGCGAGTGCTGCGGCTGCGGTCACCGCGAGTGCGGTGCCTCCCCGTCGGGTCAATGCTGTCGATCGCATGCGATCCTCCCTTGGATCTGTTGGGGTCGGGCTGTGATGCCGGGATACGTGTTAATCGTTTATCTAAACGATTAACAGCAGTGTAATCACAGCATCCCGACGATCACAACACTCGGCCGCGGCCTCAGCCGCGACCGACGCCGGCGAGATCCATCTGCGAACGCCAGGCAGCACGCGCAGCCTGGAGCCGTTCGACGATCTCGGGGTGCTCAGCGGCGACATCGCGCTGCTCGACAGCATCCGACCGCAGGTTCACCAACGAGAGTCCGGCACCGGGCTCGGTGTGCTCGGTCCTGCGGATCTCCTCGGCGTGCCCGGACGCGTCGTCGACGTACCGCAGCTTCCAGTCCCCCTGCCGCACGGCCCACTGCCAGCGGCAGTCCCAGTGCAGCTCGTCGCGCACAGCATCCGCCTCGCCGCGCAGGAAGGCGCGCAGATCGCGCCCATCGAGGCCCGAGTCGTCGGCGCCGGCGACGGCGACGGCGGTGCCCGCGATATCCATCGAGCTCACCAGCCCCCGCCGGTGCGCACCGGCGGGCAGCTGCCCCGACCAGCGCATCAGGAAGGGCACGCGGATGCCCCCTTCGAGCAGCGTGTACTTCGACCCGCTCAGCGGCGTGTTCACGCCGTAGTTGCAGTTCGAGCCGCCGTTGTCGGTGGTGTAGACGACGATGGTGTCCTCGGCGATGCCGAGATCGTCGAGCAGATCGAGCAGGCGGCCGATCTGGGCATCCATCAACTCGAGCTGCGCGAGGTAGTACTCGCGTCCGTTCGGCAGGTTCGGGCTGATCGCACCGTCGTACCAGTCGAGGTACTCGGCTGCGCCCGGGTACCAGTCCTCGAAGGCGGGCAGCCCGCGCGCCTCGAGCTCTTCGGGCGGCAGCTGCCAGCAGAAGTTGTGCACGGCGTTGAAGGCGACGGTTGCGAAGAAGGGGCGCTCGTCGTCATCGGCGATGAACGCCGCCGCACGATCGGCGATCTCATCGGTGAGAAAGCGCTCGACCTCGACCGGCTCGCCATTGGCCGACAGCGGTTGCACGGCCATCGCACGGGTCGCCTCACCGTACTCGGCGACCGCGGCGTCGGAATGGCGCAGGTAGTTCAGGCGCCCCATCGACTGACCGGCCAGGCCGTAGAACGAGTCCTCGAAGCCATGCTGGGGCGGGGTACCGCGGTCCCCCTCGCGTTCGCCCCCGTAGTGCACCTTGCCGTAGTACCCGGTGCGGTAGCCGGCATCGCGCAGGCGCTCGGCGACCGTCAGGTGGTCGGCTCCCGGCACGGCGGAGTCGTCGAACCAGTGCGCGCCCCAGCGCTGCTGATAGGCCCCGCCGATGAGTCCGGCCCGCGAGGGGGAGCACACCGGCGCAGTGACGTAGGCCTCGTCGCAGGTGACACCCTCGGCCGCCAGGCGGTCAAGTGACGGCGTGCGCACCGCCGGGTCGACGCCGAGCGCGGACCTGTCGGCATAGCCGTGGTCGTCCGAGACGATCACGAGAACATTGGGGCGGCGGGACTCGGGCATGGACATCGGACTCCTCATCGAACCTGAAACGTTTAGCAATCCGACGCTAGCCCCTGCCCCGCACGTTGCACAAACGCTCACGATCAGACGCGCACGACGGGGGTGCGGACGCCGCCCGCACCCCCGCGATGTGGACTACAGCGCCGCCGCGGCGTAGACACGCAGGGCGTCGCGCACGAACTCCGCACCGGCGGTGCCGCCGTCGCGGGTGGCGTAGTTGGCCGCGAAGCGCAAGTCTGCGACGTACATATCGGCGAGGCCGAGCACGTACGCCTTCGTGTCACCCTCACTGTCGGATGCCGGTGTGCCGGGCACGCTCATGAGCCATGCGACATGACGGCGCGCGAGGTCCTGCGCGGCATCGGATGCCGGATCGACCCCACCTTCGGCCGCGGCCACCCAATCGCCGGCCAGGTCGGCAACGCGCTGCTGCCACTCCCGCCGCTCATCGGCGCTCATGCCACGCCACCAGCGGTCACCCGCCGCGTAGGCGTTCTTGCCCCAGCGCTGCTCGACCTCTTCCTTGTAGCGGGTGTGGTCGAACCCGTCGAACATGTTCTCGGCCATGATCGGCCCTCCTTCTCTCAACGCGTGAATGGTGCTCTCGACCGAAGCGATCTGCCGCAGCATCCGCTCCTGTTCCTGGCGCAGCCAGGCCAGGTGCGCTTCGAGCGCACCCTCCTCGGATTCACCGCGGTCGAGCACGTCGGCGATCTGCGGCAGGCCGAGCCCGAGCTCGCGCAGCAGCAGGATGCGCTGCAGGCGCACGAGCGCCGTCCGGTCGTAGTGGCGGTAGCCGTTGCGCGCGACGCGCGACGGCGCGAGCAGTCCGATGTCGTCGTAGTGCCGCAACGTTCTGCTCGTGGTTCCGGCGAGTCGCGCGATCTCTTGGATCGACCAGTCCATGGCATCCCTTCCGTCATTGAGGACCACGCTAGAAGTTGACGCCGCGTCAAGGTCAATCCTTCTCGGCAAACCCCCAGGCGCAATCGAGATATATCGTGTTATTCTCGCTTCAACGCGATATATCTCGATATCGCCGAACTCAGGAGAGAACGACATGACCGAGAAGTGGCTCATCGCCCCCGGCGAGGAACGCGTCATCGACATCGCCTCGGCGTCCCGGCTCAAGGTCGGGCTCGTCGGCGGCCAGGTCGACGTCGTGGCGCACGACGAACCCGGCATCCGCATCGAGGTGCACGGGGTCACCATCAAAGACCTGCGCATCGAATCCGACGGCACCCAGGTCGAGATCGACCACCCCCAGATCGGGTGGGACAACTTCCTCGACGTCTTCCGCAACTTCGGCGCCGGTGGCCCCAAGGCCGAGATCAGCATCGCCGTTCCGCGCGGCATCGCCCTCACGCTCGGCGTGGTCAGTGCCGGAGCCCTGATCTCGGGCATCCGAAACGACGCGCGACTGAACACCGTCTCGGGCGACATAATCGCCGACAACATCTCAGGCGACCTGACGCTCAACAGCGTCTCGGGCGACGTGCAGGTGCGCGCCCTCACCGGCTCAATCAACGCCAACAGCGTCTCGGGCGACGTGGCCGTCACCGGCACCATGCACAAGGCAACCGTCGACACCGTCTCGGGCGACGTGCTCGTCGAGGCCATCGGCGACATGAACACCATCAACCTGAACACCGTCTCGGGCTCCACCCGGATCCGCCTCGACGAGACGCTGCCCGCCAACTACGTGCTGCGCAGCATGAGCGGCAAGCTCACCGTCGACGGCATCGAGCGCTCGGGCGGTGGCCCCGCCACCTACACCGGACAGAAGGGCGAGCTCGCCGGCAGCTTCGTCGACGTGCGCGCCAACTCGGTCTCAGGATCGATCGCGGTGCTGCGCCGCCCGCAGGTGTCGGTCGCCGACGACGCGGAGTGGGAATCATGACCCCCGCGGTCTTCTCGCACGGCGACCTGCGGCTGTACCTGCTGTCGCTGCTCGCCGAGTCTCCGCAGCACGGCTACGGCATCATCCAGGCGCTCACCGACCGCACCGGGGGCACCTATACCCCCAGCGCCGGCACCATCTACCCTCGACTCGCGAAGCTCGAAGAAGAGGGCCTGGTGTCGAAGACCGTCGACGGACGCACCACGATCTACGCGATCACCGACGCCGGCCGCGCCGAGCTCGCGGCCCGCGAGGGCGAGCTGGAGGGCATCGAAGAGGGACTGTCCGACTCGGTGCGCCTGATCGCCAGCGAGGTGCGACACAGCGTGCAAGAGGCGATGCGCAGCCTGCGCGCCGACCTCGCCACCGCCGCGCAGAAAGAGAAGCGGGATGCCAAGGAGCGCGCACACGCCGACTCGATGAGCGACGAGCGCACCACCAGCCGTGAGCAGCTGGGCCGGGCGGATGCTGCCCTCAACGCCTTCCGCGCTCAGGTGCGCACCGATCTGCGCACCCATGTGGCGCGGGGTGGCGCACTGCCGGCATCCGTCGTCGCAGACCTGGAGCAGGCGCTGGACGACGCGGCCCGCGCGGTGACCCGCGCCCTGGCCACTCCGCCCCAGGACTGACCCCCGCGGCTGGGCCGGCCCCGTGTCGCGCCCGGCACCTGTCACCGAGACCCCCACCTACCGTCGAGACCCCCACGTATGGACGTCCATACGTGGGGGTCTCGACGTGAACTGGGGGTGTCGGCGCGCGGCGCGAGTGGGCGCGGCGTGGCTACTCGGTCCAGACGTCTTCCTGGTCGTCGGGCACCGGCTCCTCCTGCGGCACGACGAGCACCGAGCGGTGCTGCCGATGGGCCAGGCGTGCCGCGACCGACCCGGTGAAGAACTCCCGGATCGACTCCCCCAGGCCGCGCTTGCGCGTACCCACCACGATCAGCTGCGCATCGAGCCGCTCCGCGAGCTGCTTGATCGCCAGGGCCGGGTCACCCACCAGCTGGCGTGCGGTCCAGACGATATCGGCCTTCTTCAACAGCTGCTCGGCGGCCTGCTGCACCTCTTCGAACTCGGCGATGCCCGAGTCGATGTTCAGGTCGATAGGCGCCGAATGCACATAGCCGTCGGGGTCTTCATACGTCACGAACCGCGTGACGTCGACGTGCACGACAACGAGCGGCGAACCGAGCAGCTTCGCGTACTTCACTGCCTCATCGAGAACGTGCCCGGGTTGGCCGGGTTGCAGGCCGACGATGACCGCCTTCTGCAGGGCGGCGTTCTGTGCTGCCTCGTCGGATGCTGCGGGCGTGGAATCCGTCATGTCGATCCTTCCGCTCGAAGGCCGCAGGACGGCCTGGTGGTCTGGCGTGCGTGCTATCCTGAATGCTACTCTTACCGGCCTCGAGCCGGTGCCGTGAATATCATCGGGCATGCACCGCCCGCTGCTGAACTCGTAAAAGGGGGTCTCGCGCATGGGCCGTGGCCGTCAGAAGGCGAAGCACACAAAGATTGCTCGCGAACTCAAGTCGTACAGTCCGGATGTGAATTTCTCCGCCTTGGAGAGTGAACTCGGGCATCCCTCGTCCGAGGACCAGTACGTCGACAAGTGGGCCGACATGTACGAAGACGAAGACGAGGACGAGCTCGAGCGAGCCTGATCCGCTTCTCCGCACGACAGACACCCTGGCGACCAGCATCCGCTGAGTCGACCAGGGTTTCGTCGTTGCCACTCGGTGGAATTCAGAGGCCTGCCTGCCGCGCACGAGAACAGGACGGTTGACGAGAACAGGCTGAATCGCTCCGAATCATCCTGTGCTGGGTAAAGAGCCTGTTGCGGATGACGTCTGCGCGCCCAGGTCTGACCCTGCCCGCATCGCCCTCACCACTTCCCGTGCCGGCGCTCCCATTCGTCCTCGACCGTGACACGCCTGCCGGCGATCATCCCCGCCGGGAACGTCACGACGAGCACACCGGCCACGATCAGCAGCGGCACCGTCCACGCATGCGTCAGGTCGTGCAGCACGCCGATCAGCAGCGGAAAGACCGCGGCGAACGTGTAGCCGACGCTCTGCACGAAACTCGACAGCACGACGGCGCTCTCGGGCGTGCGCGACCGGATGCTGATGAGCACCAGCGACAACGGGAACAGCACACCGACCAGGCCGAACAGCACCATCCACAGCGGCAGCAGCCCCGGCAGCGGGGCCAGGAGCAGTCCGATCAGACCGATCAGACCCCCGATCGACCCGAACGCGAACAACGGACGCGTCGCCTGGAACCGCACCACGAGCACCGGCACCAGCAGGGATGCCGGTAACGACACGGTGGCGAACAGCGACAGCAGGAACCCGGCGGTCGCCGCGCTCACTCCCGCCAGATCGACGAGGATCACCGGCATCCACGCGAAGGTGACGTACGCCATCGTCGATGACGTACCGAAGGTGAACGCCAGCGCCCACACCAGCGGAATCCGCCGCAGCCGCCCGAAGATGCGCCGTGTCGCCGGCGCCGTCGCGATCGGGCCGGTCAGCGCCGGCTCGTCGCCGCCCGAGGACGGCCGGGTCACCGGCGCCGTGCGCGGCGCCTCCTGCGGCGCGGAGTGGCGGATGCTGTCATCCGCCGGGCGCAGCAGCATCAGCATCCACGGAATGGCCCCGGCCAGAGCGAACGCACCCCACATCGCCAACGAGAACCGCCAGTCGGTCGCCTCGGCCACCGGCACAGCCACCATCGGCGGCAGGAACGTCGAGAACGACATCGCCGTGGTGTACAACGTCATCATCAGCCCGATGCGATCGGGGAAGTACTTCTTCACCAACGGGGGCAGCAGAATGTTGCCCATCCCGACGCCGGCGAACGTCAGTGCCGTCGCCGCGAGCAGCCCGACCGAGTCGCCCACCAGCCCACGCGAGACGATACCGGCCGTGATCGTCAGCAGAGCGATGACGGCGACCCGTTCGATGCCCAAGCGCTGCTCGAGCATCGGAGTGATCAGACCGAACAGCGCGAAACAGACCGGCGGAATCGTGCCGATGATGCCGAGCACCGTGGGCGACACGGTGAAGTCGGCACCGATCAGTTCGATGACCGGCGACAGCGATGCCACGGCCGAGCGCAGAGAGAACGCGCACAGCACAATGCCCAGCATGGCGAGCGCGCGGCCCCGCCAGAGCGGGCGCGCACTCGCCCGGGTCATGACGTCTGGGACTTCTCGACCCAGTCGAGGTACTCGTCGGTGACGGTTCCGGTGACGTAGCGCCCGTCGAAGCAGCTGAGGTCGAGGTCGGTCAGATCGGTGCCCTCGATGATCGCCGCCTTGAGGTCTTCGACCTCTTGGTAGACCATGCGATCGGCACCGAGTTCCTCGGCGATCTCGGGGATGGTGCGCCCGTGAGCAATCAGCTCGTGCTTGGAGGGCATGTTGATGCCGTACACGTGCGGGTAGCGCACCGGCGGCGCGGCCGAGGCGAAGATCACCGACTTGGCGCCGGCGTCGCGCGCCATCTGGATGATCTGCTGGCTGGTGGTGCCGCGCACGATCGAGTCGTCGATGAGCAGCACGTTCTTGCCGCGGAACTCGGTCGACATCGCGTTCAGCTTCTGCCGCACGCTCTTCTTGCGCACCGCTTGCCCGGGCATGATGAAGGTGCGACCGACGTAGCGGTTCTTGTAGAAGCCCTCGCGGTACTCCTTGCCGAGCTTGCGGGCCACCTCCATCGCCGCGGGACGCGACGAGTCGGGGATCGGCATGACCACGTCGATCTCGTCGAGCGGCACGTGCTTGGCGATCGTGTCGGCCAGCTTGTCGCCCATCCGCAGGCGCGACTCGTAGACCGAGACGCCGTTCATGACCGAGTCGGGACGGGCGAGATAGACGTACTCGAACGCGCACGGCGTGAGCTGCGTCTGCTTCGCGCACTGGCGGGTCGACAGCTCACCGTCGTTCGAGATGAACACGGCCTCGCCGGGGGCGACCTCGCGCACGATCTCGTAGTCGGCATTCTCGAGCACCAGCGACTCGCTGGTGACGACCCACTCATCGGCATCGCCCGGTGCCGCGCTCGTGCGGCGGCCGAGGATGAGCGGGCGGATGCCGAACGGATCGCGGAACGCGAGCAGACCGTAGCCGGCGATGATCGCGATGACCGCGTACGCGCCCTCGATGCGCGCGTGCGTGCGCTCGACGGCGTCGAAGATGCGATCCGGGTCGAGGTCGACGGTCGAGGTCGAGGTCTGCAGTTCGCCGGCGAGCACGTTCAGCAGCAGCTCGGTGTCGCTGGACGAATTCAGGTGCCGACGGTCGCGGTAGGCCATGTCGGCGGTCAGCTCACGCGTGTTCGTGAGGTTGCCGTTGTGGATGAGCACGATGCCGTACGGCGCGTTCACGTAGAACGGCTGCATCTCTTCTTCGTTGGAGGCCGTGCCCTTGGTGGCATAGCGCACGTGCCCGAGGCCGACGTTACCGAGCAGCGCGCGCATATCGCGCGTGCGGAAGGCCTCGCGCACCATGCCCGAGGCCTTCGCCATGTGCATGACGCCGCTCGACTCGACGGTCGCGATGCCGGTGGCGTCCTGACCGCGATGCTGCAGTAGCAGCAGGGCGTCGTAGATGTCCTGGTTGACGGGGCCGTTTCCGACCATTCCGACGATGCCGCACATGGAGTGTTACTTCATCCGTTCTGTCAGTGAGCGGTCTCGGCGTATGCACCCACGAGGCGCACCGCTCCACCGTCGACGCCCTTGGCGCCTTCTTCGTACTCGCCCTCGGGGCGCGCGCCGGTGTGCACCGTCGCGACCTGCCAGGCGGGGATGCCCTGGGCCTCGATGTTCGCGATCGCGGCGTCCTTGTGCTCAGCCGCGACGACGGCGAGGAACCCGATGCCCAGGTTCCAGGTGCCCTCGGTGTCGACGATCGGCGTGCCGGCGATGTCGGCGAGCACGCGGAACACCGGGCTCGGCGACCAGGTCGACCGGTCGACGTCGGCCCAGCTGCCCTGCGGGAGCACACGGGCGAGGTTGGCCGCGATGCCGCCGCCGGTCACGTGGCTCAGCGAGTGGATGCTACCCGCCGGAAGGTTCTCGATGAGCTTCAGCAGCGGTGTCGTGTACAGGCGCGTCGGCTCGAGCAGGGCCTCGCCCCAGGTCGTGCCGAAGTCGGCGGCGGTGTCGCCGTAACCGATGCCGGCGTTCGCGACGATGTGACGCACCAGCGAGTACCCGTTGGAGTGCAGACCGCTCGAGGCGAGCGCGATGACGGCGTCACCGTCGCGCACCAGGTCGGCCCCGAGCACAGCATCCGCCTCGACGACTCCCGTCGCGGCGCCCGCGACGTCGTAGTCGCGCGGTCCGAGCAGACCCGGGTGCTCTGCCGTCTCTCCCCCGACCAACGCGGTACCGGTCGCCGAGCAGGCCTCGGCGATACCGCGGACGATGTCGGCGATGCGCTCGGGCACGACCTTGCCGCACGCGATGTAGTCGGTCATGAACAGCGGCTTCGCACCCACCACGACGATGTCGTCGACGACCATGCCGACCAGGTCTTGCCCGATCGTGTCGTGCTTGTCGATGGCCTGCGCGATCGCGACCTTCGTGCCGACACCGTCGGTGCTGGATGCCAGCAGCGGGCGGCGGTAGCCGAGCAGGGCGCTGGCGTCGAACATGCCGGCGAAGCCGCCGACACCACCGAGCACCTCGGGCCCGTGGGTGGCGCGCACCGAGGCCTTCATGAGTTCGACGGCGAGGTCACCGGCAGCGGTGTCGACACCGGCTTGGGCGTAGGGATTGGTGGAGGATTCTGCCACGGCAACAGCCTACCGGCCCGCAGGGACATCTCAGGTCGGAAGTCACCCGGCGTTCACCGGCAGCATCCGACGCCGCGCCGAGATCTGCTAAAGTAGACGGTTGCGCAATGTTTCGCCGAATCTCACCGGCGCAGCGCACACCCCGGCCAGGGCCGTGAAGGCCGGAACCGCACCGAAGCGGATCCGCTCGCCCAGGCCGCATGACGGTGGCAAGCTGCCGCCCGCACACGAATCAAGAGACATGAGCAGTACCGACACTTCCGCGCGCTCCGGCGCGCCCATCGAAAGCAACCCCATCCCCGCATCCGCAGAACTGGCATGGCGCCAGGCAGACCACGACGTGTTCGTGGCGACGAACAGCGGCGAGTTCGCCGGCTTCGTCACCGTCGACAACAGCACCCACGTGGTGCACGACCGTCACAGCCGCCGCATCGGCAGCTACCCGACGCTCGCCGCCGCCCGGCAGGCGCTGGTGGATGCCACCCGTCCGCCATCGCGCGGCAGAGAGCGTCTGCGCCGCCGCATCCTCTCCCGTCGCCGCTGACCCGCACCCCTGACGAGTCGTTCTGCGAGCCCTTTGACCGATCGACCCCCATATGCGAGGGGTGATCACCCTACGATGGGGCCATGGTGGACAAGCCGCAGTGGCTGATTCGCGAAGACGCCGGCACATCGGTGCTCGTCGCGCTCGCACTGCGCCAGCTGATCGGCATCCGCGAACCGTCCGACCTACCGGCCCTGCGCGGACTCGCCGTACGCCCTCCCGAGGCCGCTGACGTCGACGATGCGCTCGAGGCGCAGTGGCGCGACTACTGGGATATGACCGTCGAACCGCGCGCACATCGATCCGAGGTGCCGCTCGACCTCGTCGACGGTTTCGACACACTCGTCGCGCTGCCCACCACCGGAGCCGAAGAACTGCGCCGCGCCATCGCCCCGCACGCCGACACGGCCCTGCGGTACGCGCAGAGCACCCACAACCGGTATGTCGACTCAGTGAGCTCCTCGGGCGGCGCCTACCGCGCCTACGCCAGTGCGATCGCAGAGTTCGAACGCGAAGTCGGGCGCCGCGCCCACTCGTTCGAACTGAACGTGCAGGTGCTGCCGTTCACGCAGCGCGGGATCTGGTGGATCGGCGCTCTGAGCGTGGCCGTCACCGACGGGCTGCGACGCGACGTGGTCGCATTCGACGCGGCGATGCGCCCGGTGATCAGCGAGCTTGCCTGACCGGTGGGTCAGGCCGCGTCGTCGTCCACTTCGGCGATCCGCTCGTGCTCGACCCGCACGACACGGGCGTGACGACGCGCAACCCGATCCAGGATGAGGGCGACGGCCCCGCCGAGAGCGATACCGATCGGCACCATCCACAGCAGCGCGAACCCGAAGACCTGACCCGGAGGGTAGACGACATCGAGCGTCCGCGAGGGCTCGTAGCTGCCCATCGCCGTCAGGACGCCTGCGGCGATGATGCCGAGCACGACCCCGATGCCGATGAACACGCCGTAGCGCGGGACGGGACGAACCGTGGCCTCGACGGTCTCAGGCGTGGAATGGCGGGACATACCCTCATTCTCCCACGGCGACGCTATGGGCGGGGTGTTCAGCGGACAGTCAGCGACCAGGCCCCGGCGCCGTCGGCGCTGAAGGCCGAGGCGGTCACGGCATGCACAGCGGCATCGCCAATGCCGGGATTCAACGTCTTCGGGCCATCACTGCAGAGCACGTCGACCGCCGCTGTACCGACGATTCCGGCTTCCGTGTGCATATACACGCTCACGTCCATGGTCTCGGCCCCGAAACAGGAGAACTCGAACTCCGTGAGTTGCTCGGGCTCCTCGAAATCGACGCGGAACTGTTCGCCGAGGTCATCGAGCGTGGAGTCGGCACTAGGCACGAGAGCCAAGGCCGTCACGCGCGCCTTCGCGTCATCGGATGCTGCATGCTGGTCATCCATCCATTGCTGCAGCTCGTCCGGTGTCGCCGTCGCGCTCGAGCATCCCGCTAGCGCCATTGCTCCGATGATGGCGAGCACGCCGCCGATGATCCGCTTCATGCCTCACACCATAGGGGCACTCAGGGCCGCAGCGGCAGCAGTGCAGAGATGTCGGCGCGGGTGCCCGAGGCGACGATGCGACCCGCGGCGATAGCATCCGCCCACTGTTGTGCCCCGGTGGCGACGCCGATCCAGGTGGACGCGTCCATCTCGACCACGTTCGGGGGTGTGCCGCGCGTGTGGCGCGGCCCCTGCACGACTTGCACCGCACCGAACGGCGGAACCCGCACCTCGACGCTGTTGCCGGGCGCCTTCTCGTCAAGAAGCTGCAACAGGTACCGCACAGCGGTCGCAAGCTGCGGCCGCGCCGCGGCACCAGAGCTCACGGCGGCCAGCGCGTCGCGCCCCGCCCCGACGTCGATCTTTCGCCCGGCCATGTCTTCAGGCTACGCCGTTCGCAACTCCGGAGATTTCTGGCTGCGGCCGGGCCAACAGCCCGGTTCTGCACCCTGCTGGCAGGTTTCTCCGGAGTTCCGTGCACCGCCGCGCGTGCCAGGCATAGGCTCGACCTCGATGAGTGCTTCCGCCGAGACGATCCGCAGCGCCAGGGACGACCTGCTCGCCGTGACGCGTCGCGCGGACTGGCTGCCGTCCTTCCCCTTCGACACCGTGAATCCGCTCCCGGCGTCGGTGCTGGTGCTGTTCGGCCGGCTCGACAGTATCCCCGCACGCAGCGACGAGCTGACGGTCCCCGCCGATCTCGACGTGCTGCTGCAACGGCGCGCGGCGACACTGTCGTCACATCCGGGGCAGGTGTCCTTTCCCGGTGGCCGGCAGGACGACGGCGATGCCGATGTCGTAGCCACTGCGCTGCGCGAGGCCGAGGAAGAGACCGGCCTCGACCCGAACGGCGTCGAGGTGCTGGGGGCGCTTCCCGAGATCCCCCTCGCGGTGAGCAACTACCTGGTGACGCCGGTGCTGGGCTGGTGGCGGCGCCCGTCTCGGGTCGCCGCGGTCGATCACGCCGAGACCGTGGATGTCTTCCGGGTGCCGGTGGCGCAGATGCTCGATCCCGCCAGCCGGTACACCGCCACGCTCACCCGCGGCGGACAGACCTATCGCGGGCCGGCGTTCGACATTGACGGCACCGTGGTGTGGGGGTTCACGGCGGGCATCCTCGACGCCCTGTTCGATGCGACCGGCTGGGCATTGCCCTGGGACCGGGCGCACGAGCGCCCCGTCTCGCCGTCCGACGTCGGCTGACGCGCCGGGGCGGCCCCGCGCCGGGCATCCGTGCGCCGTGTTCCGGTCGCAATTTCTCCCGCATCACCCGGATTGATACGGGAGAAATTGCGACCGGAATGACGACGCCGCGCCGCGACGCGTGCAGAACTGCGACCGGAACACGGCGGATGCCCGCACGCGCCCGCCGGTAGGCTGGCCGCATGAAGATCCTGGTCCTCGGTTCCGGCGCGCGCGAGCACGCGATCATCCTGTCCCTGCGGTCGGAAGAGGCCGAGCACGAGATCTTCGCCGCCCCCGGCAACGCCGGGATCGCGCAGGACGCGACGCTCGTCGACGTGGATGCCCTCGACGGTTCGGCTGTGGCGTCGTTCGCCAACGAGCACGGCATCGACCTGGTCGTCGTCGGCCCCGAGGCACCGCTCGTCGCGGGCGTGGCCGATGTGCTGCGCGAGCGCGGCATCCCGGTCTTCGGCCCGGGCAAGGCGGCCGCACAGCTCGAGGGATCGAAGGCGTTCGCGAAGCGGATCATGGATGCCGCCGGCGTGCCGACCGGGCGCGCGGTGCGCGCAGCATCCGCCGCCGAGGTCGAAGCCGCATTCGACGAGTTCGGCGCACCGTACGTGGTGAAGGCCGACGGCCTTGCCGCGGGCAAGGGTGTGATCGTCACCGCCGACCGTGCCGCGGCGCTCGCCCACGCCGAGCAGTACCTGCCGAGCGGTCCAGTGCTGGTCGAGGAGTTCCTGACGGGCCCCGAGGTGTCGCTGTTCTTCCTCAGCGACGGCGACACCGTGCGCCCGCTCAGCCCCGCGCAGGACTTCAAGCGCGCACTCGACGGCGACGGCGGCCCGAACACCGGCGGCATGGGTGCGTACTCGCCGCTGCCGTGGCTGTCCGAGGACTTCGGCGGCGTCGACGAGTTCGTCGCGCAGGTGACCGAGACCGTCGCAATGCCGGTGATCCGCCAGCTCGACGCCGAGGGCACACCCTTCATCGGCCTGCTCTACGCCGGCCTGATCCTGACTCCCGCCGGTGTGCGCGTGATCGAGTTCAACGCCCGTTTCGGCGACCCCGAGACGCAGGTCGTGCTGCCGCGGCTGCGCACGCCGCTCTCGCGCCTTCTGCTCGCGGCGGCATCCGGCCACCTCGAGGACGAGCCGATGCCGGAGTTCTCCGACGACGTGGCGATCACGGTCGTGCTCGCCAGCGAGGGCTACCCCGAGGCACCGCAGACGGGGCGCCTGATCGAGGGCCTCGCCGAGGCGGCAGCCGTCGAGGGCGTCACGCTCGTGCACGCCGCGACCGGCGCGCCGGACGCGCCGGGTGGCTCGCTGGTCGCGACGGGTGGACGTGTGCTGAACGTCGTCGCCACCGGGTCGGACTTTGCGGATGCCCGCGCGCGGGCGTACGAGGCCATCGGCCGCATCGCACTGGACGGCGCCCACTACCGGCACGACATCGCCGCGCGGGTCGCCGGCTGACAGCATCCGATCCAGCGGCTTTCCCGGCCCTGCACCGCACCTGGCGCCGCACCCTCGCCTGCGCCCGCTCCCGAGAACAGGCTCGTTGCCGAGAGCAGGCTCTTTTCTCGGAAACCAGCCTGTTCTCGGCAACGAGCCTGTTCTCAGTGACGCGTGCCGACCCCCGGCACTCGGGTGACGGCCCCCGACACCCGATGCCTACGGCGCCGCGACCGGCCGTGGAGTGGCGATCGCCGCGACGGAGGCCCGGCGTTTCGGGCCGGTGAGGGCGCGCAACGCGTAGAGGATCGTCGCGAGATCGACGAACTCCTGGATGAATGCGCCGGCGACGGCCGGGATCACGCCGGCCGTCGCGATCAGCATGAGTCCGACGCTGAGGACGATGCCGATCCAGATCGCCGCATAAGCGACGTTCAGGGTGTGCCGACCGACCTCGGCCGCACGCAGCACCGGCTCGAGCGAGTCCTTCAGCACGACGGCATCCGCCGCCTCACCCGCGGCCGTCGAACCGCGCGCGCCCATCGCGATGCCGACGTCCGCCGCCGCCAGTACGGGCGCGTCGTTGACCCCGTCGCCGACCATGAGCATGGGTCGCGGCGCCATGTCGGCGGCGAGCGCCACCTTCTGCGCTGGCAGCAGCTCGGCGTGCACCTCGGTCACGCCCAGGGGCGCAGCGATCGCGGATGCCGTCGCCTCGGCGTCGCCGGTGAGCATGGCGATGCGCTGCACGCCGTGCTCGCGCAATCCGGCGACGACGTCACCGGCCTCGGGGCGCACGGCATCGGCGAGCACGAGCGCGCCAGCGAACCGACCGTCGACGGCGACGTAGGCGGCGAGCTGGCCCGAGACCAGCGGGGTACGCACGGTGTCGGGGGCGAGTGAGGCGACGTAGGCCGGCTTGCCGACGACGACGGTGCGCTGCTCGATGACGGCGGTCACGCCGTTGGTCGCGACCTCCTCGGCGTGCTCGGCCGGCGCGAGCGCCAGCCCCCGCTCGGCTGCAGCCCGGCGCACACCTTCGGCGAGGACGTGGCTGGAGTACTGCTCGGCGGATGCTGACAATCGCAGCAGTTCGTCGGCATCCATGCCCCCGGCCGGACGGACCTCGATCAGCTCGGGGCGGCCCTGCGTGAGCGTGCCGGTCTTGTCGAAGGCCACCGAGCGCACGCGGGCGAGCTGTTCGAGCACCGCACCGCCCTTGACGATCACGCCCTCCTTCGCGGTGCGCGAGAGTCCGCCGAGGAAGGCGACCGGCGCGGCGATCAGCAGGGGGCACGGTGTGGCGAGCACCAGCACCTGCGCGAAGCGCAGCGGGTCGCCCGAGAGCGCCCAGGCGACACCGGCGATCGCGAGTGAGACGAGCGTGAACGGGATGGCGAAGCGGTCGGCCAGGCGCACGGTCGGGGCCTTGCTCTGCTGCGCCTCGTGCACGAGGGCGATGATCTGCTGGTACTGGCTGTCACCGCTGCGGCGCAGCGCGCGGATGCGTACGGCGCTGGACCCGTTCACCGAGCCCGAGAGCACCTCCTCGCCCGCCTGACGCGTCACCGGGACGCTCTCTCCGGTGAGCGACGACTCATCGAAGCTCGACTCGGCGCTCAGCAGCACCCCATCGACGGGCACGATCTCGGAGGGCCGCACCAGCAGCTCCATTCCGGGCTCGACCTCGTCAACCGGGACGTCGCGCGGGTCGGACTGCGCAGCATCCAGCACGTGCGCGATCTGCGGCGAACGATCGAGCAGCGCCGTGAGGTCACGCGCCGCGCGTCGCTGAGCGTAGTCCTCGAGCGCCTCGCCACCAGAGAGCATCAGCACGATCACCAGTGAGGCGATGTACTCGCCGACCACCAGGGTCGCGATCATGGCGATGAGGGCGAGCACGTCGAGGCCGAAGTGTCCGCGCAGGATGTCCTTCAGCATCCCCCACGCCGTCCAGACGATCACCGCGATGACGACGATCGTCGCGATCCAGCGCGCCGGCTCGGGCAGAGCGGCCAGCGACAGCACGATGACGGCGATAGTGGCGATCAGTCCGCCGGTGAGGATCGGATACCGCTTCGCGAGACGCAGCAGGGTCATGGCTCCACTCTGCCCCACGCGGCGCGTCTGCGTGCGGCCGGCGGTCGCGGGAATGCCGCCTACAGCGTGATCCAGTACTGGCGCATGGGCCCGTGTCCGGCATCCGATCCGTCGATCGTGTCGACGTGCTCGCCGCCGGCGCCCTCGATGGTGCGCGCCGAACCGACGTTGTCGTCGTCGCAGGTGAGCATGACGCGGTCGTAGCCCTGTTCGCGCGCGCGATCGAGGACGAGGCCGAGCGCGGCGCCGGCGACGCCCTCGCGACGCCGGGACGGCCGCACCGAGTACCCGATGTGGCCGGCGTAGGTGCGCAGCCAGTCGTTCAGCTCACGACGGAAGGCGATGAAGCCGATGACGTCGGGGCCATCAGTGATCCAGAAGTACTCGCAGGGCACATGCCCCTCGGGGAGCTCTGCGCCCGGGCGCGCGTACAGCTCGGCCTTGGCCACGAAGGCCTCGCAGGCCTGCTGATCGGGCACGGTGCCGCGCTCGAGACCCGCGCCGTGGATGTGCACGTCGCCGTACTCGGTGACGGCGTCGGCCCAGGGGTCGAAGAGTGACAGCGACGGGGCGGCGAGTGTGATCGGCATCCGTCGATTAGATCACGATCTGCGCGGGCTCATCCGCGGCGCACGAAGTACCAGTTGGCGAACAGCCACCCGAACGAGAGCGCGAGAACCAGCCCGGCACTGAGCAGACGGGGCAGCGGATCGGCTTCGATGATGACCAGCACGATCAGCTGCACCAGCGCAAGCACCAGGGCGAGCACGCCCACGGCGGCGAGGGCCTTGGTGGCTGCCGCACGGTCTCTCTCGTCGGCGTATTCCAGGGCGTTGATGCGTTCGAGGTCGCCGGCGCGACCTCGACGTGCGAACACGGCCCCGACACCGGCGGCGATGGCCGCCAGCGTCACCACGACGCCGATGTACGTCTGCCCCAGAATGAAGCACACCACCGCGGCGATCAGGCAGCCCGCCACCAGGATCGTGTTTTGCGGCGAGAGCGGCCAGCGTCGGCTTTTCCTGGCAGACGTCGCCTGAGTCGAGCCGGGGTCATCCATCGACATCGAAGACCTCTTCCACGGTCGATCCGAAATGGCGGGCGAGGTGCACGGCGAGCGTCAGCGACGGGTCGTAGCGCCCCGTCTCGATGGCATTGATCGTCTGCCGCGAGACGCCGACGGCGCTCGCGAGCGCCTGCTGAGACAGCCCCTGCTGGGTTCTGAGCTCTTTGACACGGCTGCGCACGTGTCAACCGTAGGACAGGAGACACACCTGTGTAAAGCGAGCTTGACAGGGCCCACTCGTGTCAAGCACACTTGTCACGTCAAGTACGCTTTACACTTCCGGAGGCCGTCATGAGCGAAGCGCTCGTCGATTTCACCCAGTCCCTTCCCACCTGGCTGCAGTGGGCGGGTGTGATGCTCGCCGCGGCGATTCCGTTCATCGAGTCGTACTTCGGCACGCTGATCGGTGTCGTCGCCGGCGTACCCCTGCCCATCGCGGTCGCCGCCGCGGTCATCGGCAACACCCTCTCGATGCTCGCCTTCGTGTTCGTCGCCGCGACCGCACGGCAGAAGGTCTTGGCCCGCAGGGCGCAGGGCGAGGAACTGCCCGAACCCTCAGCGCGCCGCCAGAAGGTCAAGCGCATGTTCGACCGGTTCGGAGTACCCGGGGTCAGCCTGCTGGGGCAGACCGTGCTGCCCAGCCAGATCACCTCGGGGATGATGGTCTCGTTCGGTGCCAACCGCAACGCGGTCATCTTCTGGCAGATCGTCTCGATCATCATGTGGGCGCTGATCTTCGCCGGCATCGGCCAGGCGGGCATCGCGCTGCTGCGCTGAGGCTGAACGAGCGTCAGACCTCGGCGGGTCCGAGACCAGCGCGTTCGAAGATCACCCCGACCTGCACACGGTTGCGCACACCGAGTTTGGCGAACACCTGCTCAAGGTGCGTCTTGACCGTTCCTGCAGAGATGTGCAGCGCGGCCCCGATCTGCTGATTCGTCGCTCCGCCTGCCACCGCCTGCGCCACGTCGCGTTCACGCCCCGTCAGCACGGCGACGCGCTCCGCAGCCGCGCGGCGACCCTCGCCGCCCTCGTTCGCCACCGCGCTGCGCACGAGCTGCGCCGTACTGCGGCCCGAGATGACCGTCTCTCCGGCCGCAGTACGGCGAACACCATCGACGATCCGATCCGGCGCCTCGTCCTTGAGCAGATACCCGCTGGCCCCGGCCGTGAGCATGCGCAACAGCTGCCCCTCGGAGTCGAAGCTGGTCATCGCCAGAACGTACGCATCGGACTGAGCGACGATCGCAGCCGTCGCCTCGGGTCCACCGACGCCGGGCATCCGCACATCCATCAGCACGACATCGGGGCGATGCAGGCGGGTGAGTTCGATCGCCGCGGCCCCATCAGCGGCCTCACCGATCACGTCGATCGACGGGTCGACGCCCAGCACGAAGCGGAAGCCGCTACGGATCAACGGTTCGTCGTCAACAACCAGCACGCGCACGGGGGAAGGGACGTCGGGCGGGGACACGCCCCTGAGCCTAGCCGCGGCTTCAGACGCTCTCGTGCCACGGCAAGGTCACATCGACGATGAACAGACCCTCGTGCGCGCCGATCCAGGCCGTGCCGTCGAGCGCCTGGGCGCGTTCGCGAATGCCCAACGTGCCGTTGCCGCCCCCCGGCACCGGGTAAGCAGGCGCCGCATACGCTGGCACCGTTGCCCCGTTCATCCCCGAGATCAGCGGATTCTCGATGCGGATGCGGGCACCATCGGCGGGCCGCACCTGAACGAACACATCGATCCGCGCACCGGGCGCATGCTTGAGCGCGTTCGTCAGAGATTCCTGCACGATACGGAACACCGCGCCATCGAGCAGAGCGCCAGCACGCTCGGGCGACTCGAGGACGACGTACGGCACGACCGGGGCTCCGCCGGCACGCAGATCGGCAAGCAGCATCCCGATCGCGCGCATCGAGGCGGGAAGGGCCGGCGGTGCCTCGTCGCCGCGTCGCAGGTCTCCGATCAGTCCCCGCATGTCTTGCAGCGCGGCGTGCGTCTGTTCCCGCACGGTGCGGGCGATATCGCCGGTACCACCGCCATCGCCTTGCCCGGCCGCCGCGGCAGCCTCCAGCGCGCCCGCATGCAACGAGACGACCGAGAGCCGGTGCGCCAGGGCGTCATGCATATCGCGCGCGATGCGTTCGCGCTCAGCCTGCCGCACCACCTGCTCGGTCGCGGCATCCGCACGCCGGTGCTCGCGATCGGCGCGGATCTCGCTCTGCGCGGCGCGCGCCTTCACCCGCGACTGGGCCACAACCGCGGCTGCCACGCCCAGCGCGAGCAACGCCCACACGAATGACATCACGATCCATGCGGGTTCGTACTGCGCGCCGAGGCTGCGGCCGAAGTACCAGGGCAACGCCGACCCCCAGTCCGTCACAGCCTCACGCACAGCGAACAGGAGCACGGCCCCCGCGGTGACAAGCGCGATCGGTCGGAGCCGATCGGGACGCCGACGAGCCAGCGACACCGCTCCGATGAGCAGCAGCACATACGAGATGCCGACCACGGCGAGCAGGGCCCCGGCGATTACCGTGACCCAGGGCGCCGTCCGGCGCCATCGCACCGTGATCCACGCCGCAACTACCAGGAGCGCCAACCCGGTGCCGAAGTCGGTGACGCTGATCTCGCCCTCAGCCTCGGCGACCTCCCATGCTCCGGGAACGTTCACGAGCGCGGCGATATCGAACAACGTTCCCGCGACGATCAGCCCGACGTCGCCGCCCCATGACAGCGCACGGCGGCGCGGGGGTACAGGAGTGTTCACGGTGGCCACGGTCCGAGCGTAGGCCCGACGTACGACGTTGCGCGTCCTCCGAGCGACGTCCGTCGCCTCTGCCGAACGGCAGAGACGACTGTGCCCGCTCGGCCGATCCCGCGAACCGCGCGCAGTCGCCATGCTGAGACGACGGTGCGGATGCCGGTGGCCGGTTCCTCCGGTCGCTGGGGACCGGCATCCGCACCCTGTCCCGAACCCGCACCTGCGTCATCCAACGAACGAGAGGGCTCCATCATGAGCTTCCAGAACGACACCCCCGTCCCTCCCCCGCCGCCCGGAGCCGGCAGCCCACTCGGCGCCCCCACCGCGGCACCGGTCGCGCCGCCCGCCATGGCCTCCACCGCCCCCGTGGGCGAGAAGTCCTTCCTGCTCACCTGGCTGTTCGCACTTCTGCTCGGGTTCTTCGGCGTAGACCGTTTCTACCTCGGCAAAGTCGGCACCGGCCTGCTCAAGCTGATCACGCTGGGCGGCATCGGCATCTGGGTGCTGGTCGACCTCGTCGTCGTGCTTACCGGCGGCACCAGGGATTCCCAGGGCAGGGCGTTGAACGGCTACCAGGAGCAGCGCAAGATCGCCTGGATCGTCACCGGTGCCGTCGTCGCGATCAGCCTGATCAGCGGGGCCATTGGCGGAGGCGCCGACAGCCCCGCATCCGACGCGCCCGCACCGGTCGTCGCGCAGACCGACGACGCGTCCGAACCGGAGCAGGCCGCCGAGCCCGCGGCATCCGAGGAACCCGCCGAAGAAGAGGAACCCGCCGAAGAAGAGCCCGCCGAACCGGCGGAACCGGCCGTGCCCGTCGAGCACATGTCAGCGCTGAAGAAGGCCCAGACGTACTCCGATCTCATGCACATGAGCAAGGCGGGGCTGTACGACCAGCTCACCAGCGAGTACGGCGAGCAGTTCACCGCCGAGGCCGCGCAGTACGCGGTGGATAACGTCGACGCCGACTGGAACGCGAATGCACTCGCCAAGGCGAAGACCTATCAGGAGACGATGTCGATGTCGCCGGCGGCGATCCATGACCAACTCACCAGCGAATACGGCGAGCAGTTCACCACTGCCGAGGCGGACTACGCCATCGCGCATCTGAACGACTGACAGCCGGGGCCGGGCTCAGCGAGCACCGAACCGGCTCGGTGGGCGGTGCGTCCTCGAACGCGCCGCCCACCGCTTCATGTGCGCCCGCACGTGCCGACGGGGATGGGATGATGTCGTGGTGAGCGAAGCACAGAGCATCCCCGGCTGGCGGCACATCTACTCGGGCAAGGTCCGCGACCTGTACGCGTCGGATGACCCGGCCGACACCCGCATCCTCGTCGTCGCATCCGACCGGGTCAGCGCCTTCGACTCGGTGCTCTCGCCCGGCATCCCGCACAAGGGCGAGCTGCTCACGTCCCTGAGCATGTGGTGGTTCGACCAGCTCGACGATGTGCCGAACCACATCGCCGAAGGCGAGATCCCGGATGCTGTCGCCGGCCGTTCGATGCTGGCGATGGCCCTGCAGATGCTGCCGATCGAGTGCGTCGTGCGCGGCTACCTGACCGGATCGGGCTGGGCCGAGTACGTCGAGCGGGGCACGGTGTGCGGCATCCCGCTACCGGCGGGCCTGAAGAACGGCGACCGCCTTCCGGAACCGCTGTTCACCCCGGCGTACAAGGCGCCGATGGGCGAGCACGACGAGAACATCACCTTCGAGCGGGCGGTCGAGCTCGTCGGCGCTGAGCGTGCCGCGCAGCTACGCGACACCTCGCTGACGATCTACCGGCGTGCAGCCGAGATCGCCGAGTCGAAGGGGCTGATCCTCGCCGATACGAAGTTCGAGTTCGGTGTCGACGCCGATGGCGTGCTGCGCCTGGCCGACGAGGCACTCACCAGCGACTCGTCCCGCTACTGGGACGCCGAGGTCTGGCGCACGGGCAGCACCCCCGACGAGCGCATGGCCAGCTTCGACAAGCAGATCGTGCGCGACTGGATGGCTGCCAACTGGGACCGCCAGGGCGAGCCGCCGGCGCTGCCGGAGGACGTGATCGAGCGCACCGCCGACCGCTACCGCGCACTGATCGAGCGTCTGCGCGGCTGACCCGCGCCGGTGACCGCGCGCGGTCGCGCCCCGCGCGCCGCAGTCTCCTCGGATGCTCGGGCTGATGAACCGATAGTGTTTCGTCAGCCCTGACCCCGATCCTGACCCGAGGAGCCATCATGCCGCTGTGGAAGATCCATGGCAATGGACGCACCGTCGCGCCCGACGCCGTCGTCCGTCCCGAGGAACGCCTCAACTGGCCCGCCACCATCGCCATCGGCGTGCAGCACGTCGTCGCCATGTTCGGCGCGACGTTCCTTGTGCCGATCCTCACCGGCTTCCCGGTGCCGACCACGCTGCTGTTCAGCGGTATCGGCACGATCCTGTTCCTGCTGATCACCCGCAACAAGCTGCCGAGCTACCTGGGTTCGTCGTTCGCGTTCATCGCCCCGGTGACCGCCGCGACCGCCACGGCCGGTACAGGGTCGGCTCTGGCCGGCATCGTCGCCGTCGGTCTGCTGCTGGCGATCATCGGTGTGGTCGTGCACATCGCCGGTGTGAAGTGGGTCGACCGCTTTCTGCCGCCCGTGCTCGCCGGCACGATCGTCGCGCTGATCGGGTTCAACCTGGCCGGCGCCGCACGCGGCAACTACGAACTGGCTCCGATCACCGCGACGTTCACCCTGGCCGTGACCATCCTGTTCGCGGTGGTCTTCCGCGGATTCCTGGGCCGCATCTCGATCTTCCTCGGTGTGATCGCGGGGTACATCTTCGCCGGGTTCCGCGGCGAACTCGACTTCACCGCTGTCGAGAAGGCCGCCTGGCTCGGCTTCCCAACCTTCGAGATGCCCGACTTCGTCAACCCGAACACCTGGTCGGCAATGGCGATGTTCCTGCCCGTGGTGCTGGTGCTCATCGCCGAGAACGTCGGTCACGTGCGCGGCGTGGCGACCATGGTCGAAGACCCGGCGATCAACAAGCAGACCGGCAAGGCTCTGATCGCCGACGGCATCTCGACGTCGCTGGCCGGATTCTTCGGCGGGTCGGGTACGACCACCTACGGCGAGAACATCGGCGTGATGGCATCCACCCGCGTCTACTCCACCGCCGCCTATTGGGTCGCCGGATTCACGGCCATCCTGCTGAGCATGTCGCCGAAGTTCGGTGCCGTCATCAACTCGGTGCCCGCCGGTGTGCTCGGTGGCGTCACGACGGCCCTGTACGGTCTGATCGGTGTCATCGGCATCAAGATCTGGGTCGACAACAAGGTCGACTTCTCGCGCCCGGTGAACCAGTACACCGCCGCGGTGGGCCTGATCGTCGCCGTGGGCGGCTTCCAGATCATCGACCCCGACTCGGGCTTCCAGCTCGGCGGCATCGTGCTCGCCACGGTCGGCGCGATCCTGATCTACCACCTCGGAAACCTCATCGCGCGTCTGCGCAAGACCGGCGCCGACGACCCCAAGCCGCTCGCGGCCGTCGGACCGCTCGGTGGCGACCCGGCCTGACCGCCGATCTGATCACGCTGTGAGGGCGGCGCTTCCTGCGGGAGGCGTCGCCCTCTCGGCATTCATCCGAAACCGCACCCGCGCGCCCGGCGGAAGCTGCCCGGCCAGGTCAAGGCTCGCTTCGGTGAGCGCCGCGATGATGGGATAGCCGCCGGTGACCGGGTGGTCGGCCAGGAACAGCACCGGCTGACCGTCGGACGGCACCTGGATCGCACCCGTCACGACCCCTTCGCTGGGCAGTTCGCCGGCACGCGCACGTTCGAGAGGCACGTCGCCCTGCAGGCGCATGCCGACGCGATCCGATTGCGACGTCACGCGCCATTCCTGCGCGGTGAGCACGCGCAGCGCATCATCCGTGAACCAGTCGTCGCGCGGCCCCACAGTGATGTCGAGGTCGACGAGATCACCGGGTGCGGGCAGCATCCGCTCCCAGGGGAAGACGTCGACCGCGTCGATGGCATCCGCACCGACCGCGACGACATCGCCCGCGGTGAGCGGCGCGGGTCCCACCCCGCCCAGGGTGTCGCTCGATCGACTGCCGAGCACCGCCGGCACCGCGAGTCCGCCGCGCACGGCGATCGTGTAGCGCAGTCCCCGTGCCGGGCTTCCGAGTACGAGCTCGTCGCCGTCGCGGGTCGCGAACGGGATGCCGTGCGCGATGGGACGCTCATCGCCGCGGGCATCCGTCATCGAGAGTTCACCGATCGCGCCGGTGACGGCCGCGACGCCCTCGCCGCGGAACCGCAGCGCGACGGCCCCGACGCTCTCGAGGGCAGCGGCGCCCGGTGGGTTTCCGACGGCGCGGTTCGCATCGCGCAGGGCGGTGCGGTCGGCGGCGCCGGATGCCGAGACGCCCTGCGCCGCATATCCCGGACGCCCCAGGTCTTGCACGAGCAGTTGCAGACCGGGCCGCACGACCTCGATCGCGCGCCCCGCTGCGGGCGCTACTCCAGCGTCGGATGCTGTCGGAACCGCCAGACCGTCGGCGCCGGCATCCGCGTGTCGGGCCGCGACATGCCGCTCGACGGGCGCTTCGTCTGGGATTTCCGACGCTGAGATCTCCAACGCTGGGCCTTCCGACGCTGGGCTTTCGGACGCACCGACGACGTGATCACGCCCGGATGCCCGTACGAAACGCACCCGGGTGCCCGGCGCCAGCAGGGCCGGCGGGTCGCGCTGCAGATCCCACAGCACGGCATCGGTGCGTCCGATCAGCTGCCAGCCGCCGGGACTCTCGCGCGGATACACCCCGGTGAATCCCCCGGCGAGCGCCACCGAGCCGGCCGGCACGCGCGTGCGGGGCGACAGCCGGCGCGGCACATCGAACAGCGGGTCGTCGCACACCAGGTATCCGAACCCCGGGGCGAAGCCCGTGAAGGCCACCTGCCAACCGGCGGCCAGGTGACGACCGACGAGCTCATCGGCCGAGATGTTCAGCGCACGGGCGACGTCATCGAGGTCGTCGCCGTCGTAGCGCACCGGGATGGTCACCTCTGCTCCGGGCGGCACGTCACGGGCATCCGACGCCGTCGCTCGCAGGGTCTCGGCCAACCTCTCGGCCGTCACCTGTCGCGGGTCGAACCGCACCAGCACGGTGCGAGCGCCCGGCACCCGTTCGATCACGCCCGGCACGCCGGCCCACGCGGCGTTCAGCCGCACGGCCTCGTCGAGGTCGGCGGTCTCGACCAGCAGGGCGGCCTGCGACGCGGTGAGAATGCGCACGTCAGGCTCCGCGGCCGGCGAACGGGGCGATCGTCACACCGGACACCTCGAGGCGACGGCGGATGCCGGATGCCATCGCCACGGCATCCGCGGTGTCGCCGTGCACGCAGATCGACTGCGCGTCGATGCGCACATCGGTTCCGTCGAGGGAGCGAATGGTGCCGGTCTCCAGGAAGCGCAGCATGCGCTCGGCGACGTCGCCGGCATCATGCAGCACCGCACCGGGCTGCGTGCGGGGCACAAGGCGGCCGTCGGGCAGGTAGGCGCGATCGGCGAACGCCTCGGATGCTACCGCCAGCCCGGCACGCGATGCGACGTCGAGCACGACGCCGCCGGCGAGTCCCAGCAGCACCAGCCGCGGGTCGACCGCGCGGACGGCCGCGACGACAGCGCCGGCCTGCCCCGAGTCGCGCGCGATGGTGTTGTACAGCGCACCGTGCGGCTTGACGTAGGCAATGCGTCCGCCGGCATCCGCGGCCTGCGCGGCGAGCGCGACGAGCTGCCGCTCGACCAGCGCCTGCAGCACCGCCGGTTCGAGGTCCATCGGCCGGCGCCCGAAGGTGTCGGGGTCGTCGTACGAGGGGTGCGCGCCGATGATGACGCCGCGTTCGACCGCGGCGGCGAGGGTCTCGCGGATGCCCTCCGGGCTCCCGGCGTGCACCCCGCACGAGACGTTCGCGCTGGTGACGATGCCCAGCATCGCGGCGTCATCGCTGACGACGCGCTCGGCGGTGTTCTCGCCCAGATCCGAGTTCAGATCGATGACCGGCATGAACCCACCGTAGGCGGTCGGATGCGGCTATCCGGCCAATCCGGTGATCATCGACACCAGCTCGTTGTGGGTGGTGTCGGCCGTGCGCATCGTGCCCACCTGGGTGCCTCGACGCAGCACCGTGACCCGATCCGCCACCCGGAACACCTGCTCCATGTTGTGACTGACGACCACCACCGCCGTCCCTCGCTCACGCAGCCGCATCATCAGCGACTCGACCTTCGCGGTCTCGGCCACGCCGAGTGCTGCCGTCGGCTCGTCCATGAGCACCAGGTTGCTGGCCCAGTGCGTGGCCCGAGAGATGGCGATGGCCTGCCGCTGCCCACCCGACAGGTCAGAGAGCGTCGCCTTCGCACTCGGGATGCGCACATCGAGCTCGTCGACCAGTTCCTGCGTCTGCCGCGCCATCTCGGCACGATCGAGGATCTGGAACGGCCAGACGCCCCGCACCAGCTCGCGCCCGAGAAAGAGGTTCATGTACACGGGCTGCTGGTCGACGAGAGCAAGGTCCTGATAGACCACTTCGATGCCCTGCGCGCGCGCCGCCGAAGCATCCGTCAGCGATGCCTTGCGTCCGCGCAGCAGAATCTCGCCGCCCGTGGGTTGGTACACACCCGCGATGATCTTCATCAGCGTGGACTTGCCCGCGCCGTTATCGCCGACGAGGGCCACGATCTCGCCCGGCTCGACGCGCAGGTCGAAGTTCTTGATCGCCGTGACCGCGCCAAAGCTCTTCGTGATGCCCCGCAGTTCGAGAGGCGCGTCGGTGAGGGCCGCCGCAGCGCCTTCGGCGCCGCTCGTGTTGGTCGTCATGCGTTCTGCTCCTCTGCGCGCCGTGCGGTCTGCACCGTCGCCTGCAGCGGCGCCGCACCGTTCGATGCCCAGATCCCCTCGACCCTCGGCGTGCCGGCGGAGAGCCCTCGGATGCCCGCGGTCAGCCCCCTGCTGACGAAGACCTGCGGGCGGAACCCGAAGACGACCGTGTCGCCCTCAGCCGCATCGGCACGACCGTCGAGCGGGATGCGCGCGTAGTAGTCGATCGCCTCGGGTGCGGGCATCTCGACCGGGCGGGCGGTGACCGTCGCCGGGTCGTCGCCGTCGCGCACGATCAGCGCCGAGGTCTCGGGGATGCCGTGCACGGGGTCGACGTAGAGTCCGCCGCCGAAGACGTAGGCGCGGTCGTCCCAGACGTGGGAGACCTCGGTGACGTAGGCGATGGCGGGATCCTCGGGCAGATCGATCCGCGCATGCAGCGGCGTCGTACCGGTCAGCCCGTGACCGGGTTCGACCTGTGTCGCCCCGGCCTCGGCCAGGCGCTCGAGCGTCACGGTCGAGGTCGTGCCGGGGGCGTTCATCTGCACGTCGTCGAACCCGGCGCTCTGCAACGCGCGCTTGGCGGCCGCGAGCGTCTGCAGGTTGGGGGTCGTCTGCGCCTCGCCGCTCTCACCGTCGACGAGCGTGGCCGGGAACGTCGTCACACCGGCCACGCGCACGCCGGGCAGGGCGTCCACGACGCGTGCGTGCTCGACGATGCGGTCGGCGGTGAAGCCGCCCTCGTGGCCTGTGTAGAAGCGGTCGCCCGGTGCGACCACACGCAGCAGCACGTCCTGCACACGTCCCTGCGCGAGGGCAGCGGCTCCCGCCTCGCGCGCCTTCTGCTCCGAGAAGACGGTCCAGTACCGCGGATGCAACGCGGCCGCCTCGGCGGCGCGGTGGCGAGGGATCTGCACCAGGTGGCCGAGGTGCCCCGTGGCAAGCCCACCGGTCGCAGCGGCGACAGCGCATTCGAGGTCGACGCCGACCGCCTCAGTGATGCCGCCGCGGTGGATCGCACGCGACGCGTCGGGGTTGCGGCCGATCTGCTTGGTCATGGCGAAGGGCCTCAGCCCCAGCCGGCTCGCCTCAGCCGCAATCGTGCGCGCGTTGCGCTCGACAGCATCAAGGTCGATGACGAAGGTGTTGGCGGGGATCTCACCGCGCCGGTGGAACTGCGCCGCGGCCTGCAGCAGAGGGGCGTTGCGACGCTGAAGGATGGAGAGGAACATCGGTCATTGACCTTTCTTGCCGCGCAGCGACAGGGTGACGGCGAGCAGGATGATGACACCGCGCACGATCATCTGCTGCGCGACGGTCAGGCCGCCCAGCAGCAGGCCGTAGTTGATCATGCTCATGAACAGGCTGCCCACGACCGCGCCGATGATCGATCCGCGACCACCGGTGAGGGCGGTGCCCCCGACGATCACGGCGGCCAGCACACTCATGAGGTCGGCGGTGCCGAGCGTGTACGTGGCGCCCGCCAGGCGACCGGCGTACAGGATGCCCGCGAGCGCGGCCGCGGCGCCGGATGCGGTGAACACGAGAAGGCGCACGCGGGCGACGTTGATGCCGCTCACACGGGCCGCCTGGGCGTGGTTGCCGACCGCGAGCACGTGGGCGCCCGCACGGCGCTGCCTCAGCACGTGCCACCCCAGCACGGCGATCGCAAGCGACCACCAGATGAGGATCGGCACGCCCGCCAGAGTTCCGCCGCCGAAGATCCAGACGAATGCCGGATCGGTGACGGGGACCGACTGCAGGTTGGTGATCTGCTGGGCGAGCCCGGCGACGAGCCCCATCGTGGCGAGCGTGACGAGGAACGACGGCAGACGGAACGCGGTGATGAACACCCCGTTGATGAAGCCGACGAGAGCCCCGACCAGCAGTCCGGCGAGCGCGCCGGCCCACCACCAGCCGGTGACCTGAAGGGCCACGGCGGCAGAGAGGGCGGAGAGCGCGACGGTCGAACCGATCGAGAGGTCGATCTCGCCCAGGCTCAGTACGAACACGGTGGCGACGGCCATGATCGTGATCGGTGCCGCCTGCGTGGCGATGTTCACCAGCGTGGTGACGTTGAGGAAGTTGCTGCCCTGGGTGATCGCGAAGAAGCAGAACACGAGCACGAAGCCGATGTAGACGACGTACTTGCGCCAATCGTGGCGGATCTGCTGCAGCGCCGGGGCGGGGGTGATGACCGCGGTCATTGATGTGCTCCTGTCGGCATTGACACTGAGGGTGAGCGTCGAGCGAGCTCGATCGCTCCGAGAACGGCTCCGGCCGAGCCCAGCGTGGAGATCCGCACGGGCACGTCGGGGTGGCCCAAGCGCTCCAGCCAGTGCTGGATCGGCGCGCGCAGCTCTTCACGCGAGCCGATGCCACCACCGAGCACGAAGGCGCCCGGATCGACGACGGCGATCACCGTCGCGAGGGCGTACGCGACCCAGCGTGCCTGCGCGTCGAGCGCCTCACGCGCTTCGGGCACGCCGGCCGCTGCCCGTTCGAAGACTTCGCGCACGGTGGACGCCCCGGGGTCGCGGGCGGCCAGTACATCGCCGGCCACCGCCTCTTCCAAGGCTCCGCGGCGGTGGTTGGCAGTATCCAACGGGTCTGCTCCCACGGGGATGTAGCCGATCTCACCGGCGGCGAGCGAGGCGCCTCGGATGAGCCGGCCTTCGAGGATGAGCCCCATGCCGATGCCCGTGCCGACGGCGACGTAGCCGAAGGAGGCCTGCTCATCGCCAAGGGCCACCAGCTCACCCAGCGCGGCGACGTTGGCGTCGTTGTCGATCTCGACCGGGGCTTCGAAGCGGCTGCTGAGAGCCGAGCCGAAGTCGAATGCGGTATCGCCCAGGTTGGGCGCGGCGGTGAACCCGCCGTCGGCCTGAGGAACCCCGGCACCGCCGATGCCGATGCCGATGAGCCGGTCGGTCTGTGTCTGCCGCATCAGCTCGTCGATGGTGGCGCCGATCACCTCGCACAGTGCGGCGCCGCCGGCGCGCGGCGTCGGCACGACGCGCTCCGCGGTCAGGGAGAGCGGCGCATGACCGCCGTCATCCAGAGGCGCGATGCCGATGTGCGTCTTGGTGCCGCCGAGGTCGATTCCGATCCATGACCGTGTCATGCGGCCACCTCCAGCATGCGCACCGGCGTCGCCGCCGTCATCATCTCAATCGCCTGCTCGCCGACGCCGCGTTCGCTCAGCATCGGCAGGAAGACCTCCGACAGATACGAGTAGCCCTGCACGCCGTGCGTGCCGGGGTTCATCCAGACCTCGGCGCCGGTCAGATCCTGTGCCAGCAGGATGCGTTCCGCATAGCCCTCGGCGACCAGTGCCGCGACCAGGTCTGCCCGCCCCACATCGCTGCGGGCGAAGGAGTGTTTCACGAACTCGCCGTCGGGCCGATGCGGGGGTGCCGGTTCCAGGAAGAAGTCCCAGGTCTCCTTGCCGATGGTGTCCACGGCGATGAGAGCGCCGCGATCGAGCACGGCCCGCACGACGTCGATGCTGAGCTGGGTGTCCATGTGCCCGATCACGACCCGGTCGAGGTCGGCACCCTCGGATTCGAGGATGTCGAGTTGTTCCTGCGCCATCGTGCCGTGGGTGGTGTGGGTGAACACGGCCAACCCGTTGGTCGCGTGTGCGCGGGCGACGGCCCGCAGCATCCGCTCTTCGAACGGCGTGATCTCGCCCAGGCTCGTGGCCTGCTCACCGTAGACGCCGGCGCGCACGTCTGTGTCGCCGATGCCGGTCGCCGCGTCGGCGATCAGGCGTGCGACGAGCTCGTCGAGCGTCGCCTCGCGCGCCCACGCGGGCGCATAGGCCTCGAGGTAGATCGACGTGCCCGCGATGATGTCGATGCCACTGCGGTGCGAGATCTCCTTCAGCCGCGCGACGTTCGACCCGTCGGCACTGCGGCCGACGACGCCATAGGGCGAAAGATCGACCACGGTGCCGAAGCCGGCGGCGTGCAGCCCGCCGAGTGCGTCGACGGCGAGGTCGACCTGGGTGTCGGCGCGGCCGCCGGTGAGCCACGGACCGGGCACCAGAGACAGCAGGTGCTCATGCGGCATCACCCGGCCGAGGTCGGCTGAGGGCACGGGCCCGAAGACCGTCATCACAGAGGACATGGACTCTCTTTCAGGGAGTGGGCGGGCGGCAGGGGGCGGAGTAGCGCCCCCTGCCTTCGAGGATCACTTTCCGGTGACGCTGGCGGGCGGTTCGACTCCGTAGTCAGCGAGCCACCCGTCCTCGAGGTTGTCGGCGCTGACCTTGGTGGGGTCACTCGCCACGAGAGCGGGTGCCGGCTTGTCGAGAACCCCGTAGGCACCGGCCCGGGCAAGGCCGACACCGATGTCGATCGAACCGTTGCCCACCATCCCCGCGACGTTGTCGCCGGTGAGCATGGCGGCCGCAATCGTCGTGTCGAGATCGTTGGTGACGACCTGGATGTCGGAGCGGCCCGAGGCCTTGATGGCGGCGAGCACACCCTGCGCCGCCGTGGCCCACGAGACGTAGATGCCGGTGAGGTTCGGGTTCTTCGCGATCATCGCCGACGCGATCGCCTGAGTATCGGTCTCCTGCGCGAAGCCCTGTTCCTCGACGATGGAGATGTCGGGGTAGGAATAAGCCATCCAGTCCTTGAACGACTGGTCGCGCTGGTTGGTGAACCAGAAGTTCGCGTTGTAGCTGAGGTAGCCGATCTCTCCGGCGCCGCCGAGGGCATCGCCCAGGATCTCGGCGTTCGCGCGGCCGGCCTTGGCGAGATCCTCGGTCACGATCGAGACGAAGTCGGTGCCGGCCTCCCAACCCGCGGGCGGCGTGGTCATGATCACCAGCTGAGCACCGGCGTCCTTGATCGGCTGGAACGACGTGGCTGCCGAGGTCGGGTCGACCGCGATCGCAACGACGATGTCGGGGTCGAGCGCCATCACCGTCTGCACATTGTTCGCCTGGGTGGCCGCGTCGAACCCGGCCTGGGTGCTCGCGACGACGTCGACGCCGAGGCGTTCGAACTCCTGGCGTGCACCCTGCTCGACCGCGGCAACGAAGTCTCCGGACGTGTGCCAGATGAAGGCCGCGGTGAGCTCGCCGTCGGCGATCTGCTTCTCTTCGTCGGCGGTCAGGGTGACCTCGGCGAGCGCGCCGGGCTTCTCACCGTTCGGGCCGACGAACTCGAGGCTCGGTTCGGCAGCCGGGGCGGAGGACTCGGTGGCCTGCGTGTTCGTCTGCGCGGGAGCAGAGCATCCCGTGAGCAGCAGTGCACCGGCGGCGATGCCGGCGAGAGTGGCGTGAACGCCCCGACGGGCGATTCGTGAGGTCATGAGGGGTGCCTTTCGTATCTGCGATGCGAGGGAGGGCTGATCCCGAGGTGGGCGTCGCCGTTGACTCCCCCTATTTGATTGCACGACAAAACCAAAGTCAAGAGAAATCTCAAGAATCCGCCGAGGCGTAGTGGTGATAACCCGGCTCACCCACGGATTCGCCTCTTTTTTGAACTCTTCATGATGCGAATATGGAAGTATGGTCGGTGCAGGCGACAGCCCATGCCCGAGGAGACCCGTGGTTCACGACACACGCGACATCAACCGCACCACCGTGCTCGCCGAACTGCTGCGCCACCGGCCCATCACTCGCAAGCAGCTTGCCGATCTGACCGGCATCTCGGCCGCCACGGTCACTCGCACCATCGACCAGCTGATCGCCGACGGGATCGTGCACGAAGTTTCCGAGCTCGTGTCCGAGCAGCGAGGACGCCGTGCCGTGCTGCTCGACGTCGTCGCCCCCCGCAGCGTCGTCACCGGCATTGACCTGGGCGCCTCGAACACCCGCATCGTCACGGCAGACCTCGTCGGTGGCATCCGCGCGCAGGTCAGCCTGCCCACGCCCCAGGATGCCGGCCCCGATGCCCTCGCCGCCTGGGTCGCCGACGAGGTCGCGCGACTCGCGGGCCCCGACCGCCCCCATCTGCGCAGCGCCTACGTCGGGTTGCCCGGCGCCGTGAGCAGCGACGGCCGCACGATCACGAACGCCCCCAACATGCCGCAGCTCGAGCGCTCGGAATTCATCGCCACGCTCTCGGATGCCCTCGGCTTTCCGGTCGCCGGTGACAACGACGCCAACCTCGCCCTGCTCGGCGAGCAGCACTTCGGCGCCGCACGGGGCGTACCGACCGCGGTCATGATCACGATCGGGGCGGGCCTCGGCGCCGGCGTTGCCGTGGACGGACGCATCCTCCGTGGCAAGCGCGGCGTCGTCGGTGAATTCGGCCAACTGCCCGCCGGCCCCCTCGGCACCCGCCTGGAGCTCATGGTCACCGGCCCCGGACTCACGCATCTCGCCGCCGAATCGGGCATCCGCATCGACTCCCCCGCCGAGGTCTTCGCGCACGACGCCCCCCAACCGCTGCGCGCACTGCGCGCGCACTTCGATCAGGCGCTGCTCATCGTGCTCACCGCCGCGACCGTGTCGTGCGAACCCGAGCTGATCGTGCTCGGCGGTGGCGTCTCGGCCTCACTCGCCGATGACCTCGAACGCTACGACACCATGCTGACCCACCACCTGGGCGTCGCCCCGCGGCTGGTCTTCTCGACCCTGGGCGAGTACGCCGGGGCGCACGGCGCAGCCGTCGCCGCACTGCACGACCGGTACCGCGCGCTGGGCGTCCGCGAAACCGAACTCGCCACCCTTCCCGCCTGAACGCTCAGGCCGAAGCGCGCACCACCAACTCGGTCGCCAGCGTCGTCGTGCGGTTCGGCGTCTCGCCCCCCAGACGCGCCAGCAGCACATCGGCCATCGCCACGCCCTGCGCGTGCATCGGCTGGCGGATCGTCGTGAGCTGCGGATCGGTGCTCTGCGCCACCGGCGAGTCGTCGAAACCGACGATCGCGACATCGTCGGGAACGCGGATGCCCGCGGCCTGCAGTACCGTCAACGCGCCGCGAGCCATCAGATCGCTGGCCACGAAGATCGCGTCGGGTCGACCTCCCGCCAGGATGCGACGTGCGGATGCCGCCCCACCGGCCTCACTGTAGTCACCCTCCTCCTCGGCGAAGGGCTCGAGTCCGGCATCCGCCAGCGCGGCACGGAAGCCCTCGCGGCGGTCCATGCCCGACCCCATCATCAGCGGCCCCGTGATCGTGGCGATCCGCGTGCGCCCGCGCTCGATCAGGTGCTGCGTCGCCCGACGCGCGGCGGCGACGTTGTCGACGTCGACGACGTAATCGCCGTCGCGGCGCTGCAGAGGCCGGCCGCCGTAGACCACCGGCACGGCATCGGCGATGCGATCGACGAACGCGTCGCCCGCATGATGCGAGACGATGATCGCGGCGTCGACACCGCCGTTGCGCACGAAGCGGGTCATCTTGCCACCCGGATCGGCACTGGCGATCAACAGCGTCAGCACATAGTCGGACTCGGCCAGCCGTTCGCCGATCCCCGCGACCACCGAGGCCAGGAACGGGTCGCCGAAGAAACGCGTGGTGTCTTCGGGGATGACCAGGCCGATCGCATGAGTGCGCCTGCTCGCCAGAGAACGCGCCGCACGACTGGGCGCGTAGTTGAGGTCAGCGATCGCGCGCTGCACAGCCGCGAGCGCCGCGGGGCTGACAGCCGTCGAACCGTTGACCACCCGCGACACGGTGGAACGCGAGACGCCGGCGCGCGCGGCGACCTCTTCGATGGTCGAACGTGGCATCCGTTCCTCCCGCCGATCAGACGGCGCGCGCCGCGATGATGCGCGCGTACTCGCGACCGCTCTGCTTCACCGTGCGCTGCTGCGTCTCGTAGTCGACGCGCACGATGCCGAACCGCTTGGCATATCCCCACGACCATTCGAAGTTGTCCATCAGCGACCAGTAGAAGTAGCCGCGCACATCGACGCCCTGCGCGACGGCATCCACCACCGCCGCGAGGTGCGCGCGCACGAACTCGGCCCGATCCACGTCGGGCACCTGGCCCTCGGCATCCACGGTGTCGTCGTAGGCGACGCCGTTCTCGGTGACGTACAGCGTCACCCCCGGCGCGTACTCCTCGGCCACCCGCACGAGCAGGCGGGTGAGCCCCTCGGGCTGCACCTCCCAGCCCATCGCAGTGCGCGGCAGGCCGCGCTCAACCCAGTGCACGTCGGCGTCGGCGGGGAACGGCGACGCCGTCTCACGAAGGTCGAGTCCGTCGGTCTGGTGCGGGTCGCCACCGCCCGGCTGCGGATGCCCCGAGAGCAGCTCACCGTGGTAGTAGTTCACACCGAGCGCATCGAGCGGCGTCGAGATCGCCTCGAGGTCGCCGTCGTGCACGGCCTCCTGCCAGGCGCTGACCGCGTCAGCATCCACCTCGCGCAGGTCGCGCACGATGTCGGCGGGGTACGCGCCGCGGAAGAGCGGATCGAGGAACCAGCGGTTGAACTGCCCGTCGATGCGCCGCGCGGCATCGACGTCGCGCGGGTCGGTCGGATCGGCAGGGTCGGCGACGGTGAGGTTGAGAGTGATGCCGAGATCGAGGCCGGCATCGCGCTCGCGCAGCGCCTGCACCGCGCGACCGTGCGCGAGCAGCAGGTGGTGCGAGGCGAGCAGGCCATCGCGGATGCTCGTGCGTCCCGGCGCGTGCACACCGGCCGTGTACGACAGGAACGACGAGCACCAGGGCTCGTTGAGCGTGGTCCAGTGCTGCACGCGGTCGCCGAGGGCGTCGTGCATCGTCAGCGCGTACTCGGTGAAGCGGTCGACGACCTCGCGGCTGGCCCAACCGCCGCGTTCTTCGAGCGCCTGCGGCATATCCCAGTGATGCAGCGTCAACCAGGGCACGATGTCGGCGGCGAGCAGTTCGTCGACGAGCCGGCTGTAGAAATCGACGCCCTTCGGGTTGACCGGCCCGGCGTCGGGTCGCACCCGCGACCACGACGTCGAGAAGCGGTACGCCTTAAGCCCGAGGTCCTTCATGAGTGCGACGTCATCGGCGTAGCGGTGGTAGTGGTCGCAGGCGACATCGCCGTTCTCGGCGTTGATGACGGCGCCGGGCACGCGCGCGAAGGCGTCCCAGATGGATGCGGTGCGGCCGTCCTCGAAGGCCGCGCCCTCGATCTGGTAGGCGGCCGTCGCCGCGCCGAACAGGAAGCCATCAGGGAAGGACCGGGTCATGCGCTCCATTCTCACATGATCCGGGGGTCTGGTGGGAGCGCTCCCACGCTGGGCCGGCTTCCGTCTATTTGTCACGAACCCGCGCTATTCAGAGCCGATAGCTCGGGTTTGTGACGCATAGACGGGTGGAGCTCCGGGTAAGGGTGGGCGCAGGGGCGAGCGGTAGCCTGAACGGGTGAACCCCGAACTGGCCCGCGCCGAGTCACTGATCCGCTCCATCCCGGACTACCCGGAACCCGGCATCCTCTTCCGTGACATCACCCCGCTGCTGGCCGACCACGACGCGCTGCACGCGACCACGCGCGCACTCATCGAACCGTTCGAGGGGACCTTCGACGTCGTCGCCGGCATCGAAGCCCGCGGATTCATCCTTGCGGGCGCGGCCGCCATCGCCGCAGGCGTCGGCCTGGCCCCGATCCGTAAAGCCGGAAAGCTGCCCCAGCCCGCCGCGTCGATCGACTACGCCCTCGAGTACGGCACGGCGACCGTCGAGATGCACGACGACCTGCCCGCCGGTACGCGCGTACTGCTGATCGACGACGTGCTGGCCACCGGTGGCACCCTGGCGGCCGGACGCGAACTGGTCGAGACCCTCGGCTACGCCGTCGCCGGAATCAGCGTGCTGTTCGAGATCGACGGCCTCGGCGGACGCGACCTGATCGGCGATCTGCACACCGTCTTCCACTCCGCGTGAGCCCGATCACGCTCGGACGATGACCCCCGTCGCTCACGGGCGCTGAGCCCGCGCGCGATCACCTAGAATCATGGGTATGCCCACCATCGTCGTCGACGTCATGCCCAAGGCCGAACTGCTCGACCCGCAGGGAAAGGCCGTTGCCGGCGCTTTCTCGCGCATGGGTGTTGAGAGCTTCAGCGGTGTCCGCATCGGCAAGCGGTTCGAGCTCACCGTCGACGGTGAGGTCACCGAAGAGGTGCTCGCCGAGGCGCGACGCCTCGCCGAGGACGTGCTCTCGAACTCGGTGATCGAAGACGTCGTGGGCGTCGAGGTCGCACCGTGACCGTACGCGTCGGGGTCATCACTTTTCCGGGCTCCCTGGACGACCGCGACGCGCAGCGCGCCGTGCGGATGGCCGGCGCCGAGCCCGTCGCCCTGTGGCACGGCTCGCACGACCTGCAGGGCGTCGACGCACTCGTGCTGCCCGGCGGGTTCAGCTACGGCGACTACCTGCGCTCGGGCGCGATCGCGGCTCTGTCGCCGATCATGGCCGAGGTGAAGGATGCCGCCGCCAAGGGCATGCCCGTGTTGGGCATCTGCAACGGCTTCCAGATGCTCGTCGAGGCGCACCTGCTGCCCGGCGGGCTGATCCGCAATGACCACCAGCATTTCGTGCGTCGCGATCAGCGCCTGACCGTCGAGAACGCCGACACCGCGTGGACGAGTGCGTTCGACGCGGGCCAAGAGATCGTCATCCCGCTGAAGAACGGCGAGGGCGGCTACATCGCCTCGGAAGACACCCTCGACCGCCTGGAGGGCGAAGGCCTGGTGGCGTTCCGCTACGCGGGCGTCAACCCGAACGGCTCGCTGCGCGACATCGCCGGCCTGACGAACGCCGCGGGCAACGTGGTGGGCCTCATGCCGCACCCCGAGCACGCCATCGAGGCCGGTTTCGGCCCCGACACGAATGCCGCGATGCGCTCGGGCGTCGACGGCCTCGACTTCTTCACCAGCGCCGTCGCCGCGGTCACTCGCGCAGCCGCGTAACCGGTCGCGCCTCGCGCGGTAGCGCGGTGTGTGCTGGGCGGTGTTTGCTGCGCGGCACGCGCGTTGCATTCGGTGCGCGCTAAGTGCGGCGCTTCGTCGACACCCCTAGTTCGCGTCGACACCCCCAGCTGGCTGCGCCCGTAGCACGGGGTGTGGACGCCACGCAGGGGTCTCGGCGGGGACTCTCGGATGCCCGATGCCGACGCTTCGCCGACACCCGGGCCCGCTTACGCCCGCGCACCCGCCCAATCCCGCGCACGCACGCCTTCCGCACGCACGCACCCCTCACCCACGAGGGGTCAAATTCTGCGGCATCCGAGTGCGCGAACGCGACGTTTCTTGACCCCTCGTGCTTGGGGAAGGCGCCAACGCGCCCCGCTCAGATGCCGGCGGGCGGCCAGACGCCGATGATCACGGCCATCACGACGACCGTCACCAGTTCGTGCGCGATGTTCAGCGTCGTGAGCTTGGTCGAGCGCCCCTCGAACGCATCGTGGGTGATGAAGCGCGCGGCCGTGAACCCCGCCCACAGCGCGACCGCGGTCACCACCGCAGCCCAGAAGTACGACCCCTCATAGAAGTGCCATGCGATCGATGATGCGCCGGCCAGCACCCACGCCGTGATGAAGCTGACGATGACCGTGGTGATGATCGGCACGATCGCCGTGGCGCCGGGGCGGTTCATGTCGACGCCGGCCAGTTTCGACCACCGCGTGCCGAAGACCTTCGGGGCGTACCAGATCGACCCGACCACCATGCTCGACGCGGTGGCGATCAGCACCGCCCAGTAGTTGATCTCAGGAACCATCATGTGTCCTCCTAGGTCGGCTAGACCTGACGCTACTCCTCCACCCCGTGCGGGTCGATAGGCTCGGCGAGTGAGCCTTCTCGTGACCGTCCCCACCGAACGCCTGGCCCAGAACCTCGGACCTCTGCCCGAGGGCGTCTCCGTGAAGATCTGGGACATGCGTACGCCCGCGCCCGCCGAGCGCATCGACATCGTCGTGCCGCCGTACATGGACGGCACCGGCGCCCTGCGGGCGCTGACCGGCATCGATGTCACCCTGGTGCAGGGGCAGTCGATCGGATACGACGGGGTGGCGGATGCCCTTCCGCCGGGCATCCCATTCGCCAACGCCGCGAGCGTGCATGAGGCGTCCACTGCGGAACTCGCCGTGGGGCTCACGATCGCCGCGCAGCGCGCACTCCCCCGTTTCGCGCTCGCGCAGGAGCGCGGCGAGTGGTCTCCCGCGTTCGCCGAGAGCCTTGCCGATCGGCGCGTGCTGCTGGTCGGCTTCGGCGGTGTCGGCAAGGCCATCGCGCAGCGCCTGGCACCGTTCGAGGTGACGATGTCGGCCGTGGCGCGCAGCGCCCGCACGGCCGAGCTCGACGGCGTCGGCGAGGTCACCGTGCACGCCCTCGACGAGCTGCCCGAGGTGCTGCCCGATGCCGAGATCGTGATCCTGAGCCTGCCGGCGAGCGCCGAGACCCGGCACCTGTTCGATGCAGCGTTGATCGCGCGTCTGGCGCCGGGTGCGCTGCTGGTCAACGTCGGGCGGGGGGCGCTGGTCGAGACCGAGGCGATGCTGGCGGCGCTGCGCGAGAACCGTATCCGGGTAGCATCCGATGTCTTCGAAGAGGAGCCACTGCCGACCGGGCATCCGCTCTGGGAGGCACCGAATCTGCTGATCAGCCCGCACTGCGGCGGCGCTTCGACGGCGATGAATCCGCGCATCGCCCGCCTCGTCCGCGCCCAGATCGATCGGATGCTGAACAGCGAGCCACCACTGAACCTCGTGCTGCAGAACTGAGCCGAAATCCTCACTCTTCCAAAACTGTAAGCGCTTGCAGTAGCCTGGGTCGCATGGCACAGGTCGAACAGTTCGCAGCCCCCGGTTCCGAGTGGTGGCGCACAGCAGTCATCTACCAGATCTACCCGCGCTCGTTCGCCGACGCATCGGGTGACGGGATCGGTGACCTGCCCGGCATCACCGCCCGACTCGACGATCTGCACGCGCTCGGCGTCGACGCCATCTGGCTGAGCCCGTTCATGACGAGCCCGCAGAAGGATGCCGGCTACGACGTGGCCGACTACCGCGACGTCGACCCGATCTTCGGCACCCTGGCCGACTTCGACGAGATGCTGGCCCAGGCGCACGCCCGTGGCATCCGCGTCATCGTCGACCTCGTTCCGAACCACTCCAGCGATCAGCACGTCTGGTTCCAGCAGGCGCTGAAGGCCGCCCCGGGCAGCCCCGAGCGCGCCCGCTACATCTTCCGCGACGGCCGGGGCGAGAACGGCGACCTGCCGCCGAACAACTGGGAGAGCGTCTTCGGTGGCGGCCAGTGGACCCGCACCACCAACCCCGACGGCACGCCCGGCCAGTGGTACCTGCACATCTTCGACCCCACCCAGCCCGACTTCGACTGGACCAACGAAGAGGTGCGCGAGGAGTTCCGCAGCATCCTGCGTTTCTGGCTCGACCGCGGTGTCGACGGCTTCCGGGTCGATGTGGCGCACGGGATGGTCAAGGCCGAGGGCCTTCCCGACTACACCCCGCCGATCGAGGCCGACTCGATGGGCGGCGGTGAGGAGAACGTGCCGTACTGGGGCCAGGACGGCGTGCACGACATCTACCGCGACTGGCACAAGCTGCTCGCCGAGTACGACGGCGACCGCGCCCTGTGCGGTGAGGCCTGGCTGCCCACGCTCGCCAAGACGGCGCTGTGGGTGCGCCCCGGCGAGATGCACCAGACCTTCAACTTCCCGTACCTGATGACCGCGTGGGACGCCGAGGCGCTGCGCGGGGTCATCCGCGACTCGCTCGACGCGTTCGGCGACGTCGGCGCTCCGAGCACCTGGGTGCTGTCGAACCACGATGTGGTGCGCCACGCCTCGCGCCTGGCACTGACCGCCGACAACCCGCAGGGTGAGGGCATCGGTCCGCTCTCGCCCGGCAAGCCCGACCAGACGATCGGTCTGGCGCGTGGCCGTGCGGCCACGACGCTGATGCTCGCGCTGCCCGGCTCGTCGTACCTGTACCAGGGCGAGGAGCTCGGCCTGCCCGAGGCGATGGAGATTCCCGACGAGTTCCGCCAGGACCCGACGTGGTTCCGCACGAACGGCGAGCGGTACGGACGTGACGGATGCCGCGTGCCGCTGCCCTGGTCGGCGGATGCTCCGGCGTACGGCTTCAACACGACCGGCGCCTCGTGGCTGCCGCAGCCGGCGGAGTGGGCGGGCTTCGCCCGCGATGTCGAAGAGGCGGACGCGGAGTCGACGCTGAACCTCTACAAGCGCCTGCTCGCCGAGCGCCGCGAGCGCGGTCTCGGCGGCGGCTCGCTGGTGTGGGAGGACGCCGGATCGGATGCTGTCGCCTTCCGCCGCGGTGACCTTCACGTCGTCGCCAACCTGGGCGAGACGCCGATCGAGCTCGGTGGGAACGTGTCGTTCGTGGTCCAGAGCCAGCGCTTCAGCGGCACGGCCCTGCCCCCGAACACCGCGGCCTGGTTCACGCGCGCATAGCATCCACCTCCCCGTGAGAAACCACGTGCTGTATGAGACACCACGAACGACGTGGTTTCTCACGCGGGATATGGTTTCTCGCGGGGTGTGAACGGTGTGAACCGCCACAGAACGGTTGCAGAACAACAGAGGGCGAGTGAGATGACGAGCATTGACGAGGTCGCGAAGCTCGCCGGGGTATCGACGGCGACCGTCTCACGTGCGCTCAGTGGGCGCGGGCACGTATCACCGGCCTCGCGCGAGCGTGTGCGCATCGCGGCCGAGACGCTGGGCTACGTCGTCTCGTCGCGGGCGTCGAGCCTCGCGTCGGGGCGCACGCAGAACGTCGGCGTGATCGTGCCGTTCCTCGACCGCTGGTTCTTCAGCACGGTGCTGTCCGGGGCGTCGAGCGCGCTGATGCGCGCCGGCTACGACATCACCCTGTACAACATCACCGCCGACGCCGACGTGCGCAAGGACGTCTTCTCGACGTTCCTGCGACGCAAGCGGGTGGATGCCGTCATCGCCGTCTCGATCGAGCTCGACGACGATGAGACGGGACGGTTGCAGGCGCTCGGCCTGCCCGTGATCGCGATCGGCGGTCCGAACCCGCAACTGCGCACCCTCACGGTGGACGACACGGCGGTGGCGCGCCTGGCGACCGAGCACCTGATCGGGCTCGGCCATCGGGCGATCGCGCACATCGGCGCGAACCCCGAGTTCGACATCGACTTCCACATCCCCACGCGTCGCAGGCTCGGCTTCGAGCAGGCGCTGGCGGATGCCGGCATCACCCCCAACCCCGATTTTCTCGAACCGGCCGACTTCACCGTCGATGGCGGTTTCCGCGCCGCCAAGCAGCTGCTCGGCCGGCCCGGTCCGCGCCCGACGGCGATCTTCGCGGCATCCGATGAGATGGCGATCGGGGCGATCCTCGCCGCGCGCGATCTCGGATTCCGGGTGCCCGAAGACCTGTCGATCGTCGGCATCGACGGTCACGAGCTGGGCGAGTTCTTCCAGTTGACGACGGTCGACCAGTTCCCGCTCGGGCAGGGTGAGCGCGCCGCGGGCGCGGTGCTCGCTCAGTTGGAGGGCGACACCGAGGCGGCTGTGGGCGGCGAACTGCCGTTCGAGCTGATCGTGCGCGGCACGACCGCGCGCGTCTGAGCGGCGCGTCAGGCCGCGGCGCGCACGCCGCCACGGGTCGCGCGCGAGACGATCAGGTGCAGCAGCATGGTCGCGGCGAGGACGACGGCGGATGCCGGCACGAGCCCGTCCGGTTCGACACCGGATGCCAGCAGTGCACCACCCAGAATGCCTCCGAGCGCCGAGCCGAGCTGCATGCCGCTGCCGTTGAGCGCCAGCACCAGTGACATCGAGTCGGGTGCCAGGTCGCCCAGGCGGGACTGCAGGGCGACGCCGGAGCCGCCGTTGAAGAACGCGCAGGCGAAGAACCACACGAAGGCGGCCACCGCCCCGGCGAGACCGGGCAGCATCAGACCGAACGTGCCGAGCACGGCGACAGCGATCAGGATCCCGATGATCAGCGTGATGACGTGCACCGGGTTGAAGCGGTCGGTGGCGCGTCCCGAGATGATGTTGCCGATCAGGCTGACCACGCCGTAGCCGAACATCGCGGCGATGATCGGCAGCCCCTCACCGACGCGGGGGCCGAAGATCAGGGTCGCGTAGGTGAAGCACAGGTAGCTGGCGCACATGATGCCGGTGGCGACGAGGATCGCCCCGATCAGCGCGGGCTGCGTGAGTGGCTTGAGCGTCGCGCGCAGCGACAGGGCGGGCAGGTGCAGCCGGGGCACCTTGATGAGGATGCCGACGAGGGCAACCGCGCCGACGCCGGTGACGAGGAACAGCGGCATGCGCCAGTCGTCCTGGCCGATCACCAGTCCCACCGGCACACCGAGGGCGGTGGCGGCGAGGAATCCGCCCAGCACGAACGACAGCGCGCGCCCGCGCCGTTCGGGTGCGGTCTTGGCGAGCACGTAGGCGCTGACAACGGCGCTGAGCAGGGCACCGCCGACGGCCGAGACGATGCGACCGGTCATCGCCATCGCGTAGTCCACGGCCAGAGCGATGATCAGGTTGCCGACCAGGAACACCGCCAGCGAGAGCGAGATCACCAGTTTGCGCTCCCAGCGCCCGGTGAAGGCGCTGAGCACCGGACCGGCGATCGCGGCGGTGAGGGCGAACACCGCCACCAACTGCCCGGCTGCCGCGTTCGACACGTCGAGGTCTTCGGAGATCTGCGGCAGCAGCCCGGCCAGCACATATCCGTCGATACCCATCGAGAAAGTCGCCAGGGCGAGCCACAGCAGGGCGCCGAATCCGGCGGGACGAGCCTCGTCGCTTTTGTTCACCGCACTATCCAATCAGACATCCGACCTGTGGTCGCCTGTTTGCGTCAAGCGATCGGCACGGCACCGTGTTTCCGGGCATCCGCGGCGTTACTGTTTCCCAATGGAAGCCCTCAACGACATCGTGCTCTTCCTCGGTGACCGCCTGTGGACGTGGGCCGTGCTGCCCGTCGTCGTGCTGCTCGGCGTGTACTTCACGGTGCGTTCCGGGGTGGTGCAGTTCCGCCTCATCCCTGAGATGTTCCGCACGCTGACGAACCGCACGCCCACCGACGCGGACGGTCGCCCGCAGTCGGTGTCGGCCTTCCAGGCGTTCACGATCTCGGCGGCCTCCCGCGTCGGCGTCGGCAACATCGCCGGTGTCGGCACGGCGATCGCCATCGGCGGCCCGGGGGCCGTGTTCTGGATGTGGACGATGGCGTTCATCGGCGGCGCCTCGAGCTTCATCGAGTCAACGCTCGGCCAGCTTTTCAAGGTGCGCGACGCCGATGGCTTCCGCGGTGGTCCGGCGTACTACATGCAGCACGGCTTGAAGGCCCGCTGGATGGGCATCGTCTTCGCCGTGATCCTGATCGTGTGCTTCCCCTTCGCGTTCAGCTCGTTGCAGGCCAACACGATCAGCGCGACGGTGTCGTCGAGCTTCGGCGGCGACGTGGGCTGGATCCCCTGGGTGGTCGGCATCGCCCTGGCGGTGCTGACGGGCCTGGTGATCTTCGGTGGCGTGCGCCGCATCGCCCACGTCACGCAGGCGGTGGTGCCGTCGATGGCGCTGCTGTACCTGCTGGTCGGGCTCGTGATCGTCGCCCTGAACATCGAACAGCTCCCGGCGGTGTTCGCGTCGATCTACACGCAGGCGTTCGGGTTCAACGAGGTTGTCGGCGCGGCGCTGGGCACGATCATCATGACCGGTGTGAAGCGCGGCATGTTCTCGAACGAGGCCGGCCTCGGTTCGGCCCCGAACGCGGGCGCGAGCGCCGCCGTCACGCACCCCGTCAAACAGGGACTGGTGCAGACGCTGGGCGTCTACTTCGACACGTTCCTGGTGTGCACCATCACGGCGTTCATCATTCTGGTGGCGACCCCCGACCTGGCCGGCGCCGAGCGCGGCATCGTGCTGACCCAGGCCGCGATCGTGAACAGCCTCGGCGAATGGTCGAACGTGCTGCTGAGCATCATCATCTTCCTGCTCGCGTTCAGCTCGATCCTCGGCAACTACTACTACGGCGAGTCGAACATCGAGTTCATCACCACGCGCCGCAGCGTGCTGACCACCTACCGGTCACTGGCGGTCGTGGCGATCTTCGTCGGCTCGATCGCTTCGGCCGACCTCATCTGGAACACGGCCGACGGTGTGATGGGCATCATGGCACTGGTGAACCTCATCGCGATCGCGCTGCTCTCGGGCGTCGCGTTCCGTCTGTTGCGTGACTTTCTCGATCAGCGGCGCGCCGGGCTCGATCCGGTGTTCACCCGGGAGCGGATGCCGGATGTCACGGGCATCCAGTGCTGGGAGGACGAACTCAGCGTCACCGGCCCGATCCCGGTGCAGCGCCGGCGCTGACAGCATCCGCCGCCCGCGCGTCGCTCAGAGGCGGCGCGCGGTGATCGCTTCGCGATCGTTGTTGCGGCGCAGGGTGCGCAGGCAGCGCGAGCACAGGATCTCGACGACCCTCGGATGCCCTTCACCGCACTGGCAGTCGATGCTCACCCGCCAGCGGGCGCGGCGCCCGCACGGGATGTACTCGGTCTCGGTACCGTGATCGCATTCGCACCGCGGAGCGTCGCCGCCGTCGAGCGAGGGCATCTCGCTGAGGTCGACGTTCTGCGCCGTGTCGGTGTGCTCGGCGGATTCGATCTCGGTGTCGACGGGGGTCACGGTGGCATGCATCACCGCTATCTTCCCATCCTGCGCCTGGGCGACGGGATCAGGCCTCGATCACCCGCTGGTTGACCTCATGCGCCTCACGGTGCAGCCGCTCCATGCGGTCATCGAGCTCGCCGGCGGCATCCGCGGCCTCGGTCAGACTCTGCACGAGGTGACCGGGCACGCGTCCCGAGAACTTGTAGTGGATCTTGTGCTCGAGGCTGGCCCAGAAGTCCATCGCGATGGTACGGAACTGCACTTCGACCGGCACCGAGACCGTGCCCGTCGACAGGAACACCGGCACCTCGACGATCGCATGCAGGCTGCGGTAGCCGTTCGGCTTAGGGCCCGCGATGTAGTCCTTGACGATGCGGACGGTCACGTCGTCCTGCGCGGTGAGCAGGTCGAACAGACGGTAGACGTCGCTGACGAAGCTGCACGTGACGCGGACGCCGGCGATGTCGGTGATCTCACGTCGGATGCTGGGAAAGTCGGCCTCGATGCCTCGGCGGGCGACCTTCTCGACGATGCTGTCGGGCGACTTCAGGCGGCTCTTGACGTGCTCGATCGGGTTGTACGCGTGCATGTGTGTGAACTCGTCCTGCAGGATCGAGATCTTCGTCTCGATCTCGCGCATGCCGAATTCGTACTCGCGCAGGAACCGCTGGAACTCGTCGCGCAGCTGCCGGGCCTCGGCGATCGCCGCGTCGTCGACGGGGAGCGTTGTCATGTCTCGACGCTACCTCTCCGGGTTCGGAAACGGCTGGGTGATTCACCTGCTCTGCCTGTCACACCGCGATCGACAGCGCGGCGGCGTATCCGTCGTCGACGCTGCCGGTGACGGTGGCGACCTGCAGCACGCCGCCGTCGTCGCCGAAGACGTTGTCGCCGGTCAGAGTCACCTGTGAGGCGTTGCGGATGCTGGCCTCGTACCCGGCGGTCGCGTACACCTTGGCGTTGATCTCATCGGGCAGGGCGATCTGCGAGGTCTTCACGATCGGGCCGGTGGCGACCGCGTTGGCCACGTCTTCGTAGACCTCGAAGTGGATGTGCGGCCAACGCCCCGAGTAGCAAGCCGGGTAGATCGAGGTGAAGCGCACGGTGCCGGTGTCATCGGTGGGCTGCACCCCGCGCAGGTAGTTCTCGTCTTCCACCCCGTCGGAGTACAGCGAGTAGCGGCCCTCGCGGTCGCAGTGCCACAGGTAGACACCCGCCCCGACCAGCGCGGCGCCCGTTGCAGCATCCCGCACGGTCAGCACGATCTCGAGCGGCACGCCCTCGGCGGTCGTGGATGACGAGCCGAAGCTCGAGCGGATGTCACGGCGCACGATGCCGGAGTCGTCGAGCACATTGATGCCGTTGGACCCGTCGGCCGGGTACGGCCCGGCGGTTTCATTGGGCACCTCACCGTCGAGCAGGTCGCTGTTGTCCTGCTCGGGCGCGGCGCCGCCCGGTGCGCCCGGGCCGCCGGTTCCCGGCTGAGCCGGGGCCGTCGACGCGTCGGTCTGAGTGATCGGCGAGCACGCGGCGAGCAGCGTCGTCGCGGCGATCCCGCCGAAGATGCCGAGCGCGCGTCGACGATTGATCAGGGTACGGATGTCGTAGGTCAGACCCCGGTGGTCCTCGTCGATCTCCGTTCCGTTCGCGTCCAGCCAGCGGGGGTCGGTTCCGGTGCTCATGTCTGTCTTCCTCTCGCGGGCTCGACGGCCCAGAATCACACGACACCAGGTGAGACTGGCGAGGCCATAGGTGCCGCCCGCGCAAAACGTGTGGGTATCCTCTGCGACGCCTATGAGCGCCGGGGTCGGCACGCAGCGTCGACGTGGTGCATGGATTCGCGCCCCGGGCGTGAGGATCTCGTGAGGATCGGCCATCGGGCATGCCTCCGGCGGTGAAATCGGTGAGTGCTCGATCTCATCTACCTCGCGCTGACCGCGCTGATCTTCGTCTTCGTCTCTCTCATCGCGAAGGGGGCTGAGCAGCGATGATCGTCTTCGAGATCGCGGCCGCCGTGCTCGGTGTCGCCGCGATCGCCTACCTGTTCGTGACGCTCGTGCGACCGGAGAAGTTCTGATGGGCGCCGTGGGACTGGGCGTGCTGCAGGCCGCCACCGTCGTCCTCATGCTGGTGCTGCTGTACCGCCCGCTGGGTGACTACATCGCCCGAATCTACTCCAGTGCGAAGCATCTGCGCGTCGAACGCGGGCTGTACCGTCTGATCGGGGTCGACGCGGCCTCGGAGCAGACCTGGCGATCGTACGCACGCAGCGTGCTGCTCTTCTCGGCGGCGGGCATGCTGCTGGTCTACCTGCTGCAGCGCACGCAGCACCTGCTGCCCCTGTCGCTCGGTCTGCCGCCCGTGCCAGAGGGGCTCGCGTTCAACACCGCCGCCTCGTTCGTGGCCAACACCAACTGGCAGTCGTACTCGCCCGAGCAGACCATGGGTCACCTCGTGCAGGCCGCCGGGCTCGCCGTGCAGAACTTCCTGTCGGCGGCGGTCGGCATCGCCATCGCCATCACGCTCGTGCGGGGTTTCGCCCGCCACGGCTCGACCACCATCGGCAACTTCTGGGTCGACATGACCCGCGGTGTGCTGCGGCTGCTACTGCCGATCTCGGTGGTCGGCGCGCTCGTGCTCATCGCCGGCGGTGTGGCGCAGAACCTCGCCGGGTTCACCGAGGTGCAGACCCTCAGCGGCGCGACCCAGCAGATCCCGGGCGGCCCGGTGGCCTCACAGGAGGTCATCAAGCTGCTCGGCACCAACGGCGGTGGCTTCTACAACGCCAACTCGGCGCACCCGTTCGAGAACCCGACGCCGTGGACCAGCCTGTTCGAGATCCTGCTGATCCTCGCGATCCCGTTCTCGCTTCCCCGCGCCTTCGGTCGGATGGTCGGCGACGACCGCCAGGGGTACGCCATCGTGTCGGTGATGGGCGTGCTGTTCCTCGCCTCGACGACGATCCTCTCGATCGTCGAGTACGCCGGCCGCGGACCTGCTCCCGAACTGGCCGGTGCGGCGTTGGAGGGCAAGGAGGTGCGCTTCGGCATCCTCGGTTCCACCCTGTTCGGCAGCGCCTCGACGCTCACCTCGACCGGTGCCGTGAACTCGATGCACGACTCGTACACGGCCCTGGGCGGGATGATCCCGATGCTCAACATGATGCTCGGTGAGGTCGCCCCCGGCGGCGTCGGCTCGGGCCTGTACGGCATGCTCGTGCTCGCCGTGATCACCGTCTTCGTCGGTGGCCTGTTGGTCGGCCGCACCCCCGAGTACGTCGGCAAGCGGATCGGCCCGCGCGAGATGACCCTCGCCAGCCTGTACATCCTCGTCGTTCCCGCGCTCGTGCTGGGCGGCACCGCGCTCAGCTTCGCGATCCCCGCGATCCGCGACGACGTCGTCTCGACCAGCATCCTCAACCCGGGTCCGCATGGGCTCAGCGAGGTGCTGTACGCCTTCACCTCGGCGGCGAACAACAACGGCTCGGCGTTCGCAGGGCTCACGGCCAGCACCCCCTGGTTCGCCACCGCACTCGGTGTGGCGATGCTGCTCGGCCGGTTCATCCCGATCGTGCTCGTGCTGGCTCTGGCCGGATCGCTCGCGGCGCAGCGCCCGGTGCCCCAGACGGCCGGCACCCTGCCCACGCACCGGCCGCTGTTCGTCGGGATGCTCTCGACGATCGCCGTCGTCATCACTGCTCTCACGTACTTCCCCGTGCTCACGCTCGGGCCTCTCGCAGAAGGACTGGTCTGACATGACCCTCACGCACCCCCGCCCGGACACCCGGGCATCCGAACCGGCCCCGGCCCCGTCACGGGCGTTCAGCGGCGCGCAGCTCGCGGCCGCCGTGCCCGGCGCTCTGCGCCGGCTCAACCCGGCACGCCTGCTGCGCAATCCGGTGATCCTGCTGGTGTGGGCAGGCGCCGCGTTCACCAGCGTGCTCGCGATCGCCGAGCCGCTGCTCGGCGGTGCCGATCCGGACGTCCCGGCGGGCTTCACGTGGGCGATCGCCGGCTGGTTGTGGCTGACCGTGCTGTTCGCCAACCTGTCGGAGGCGGTCGCCGAGGGGCGCGGAAAGGCCCAGGCGGCCAGCCTGCGCAAGACCCGCACCACGACGACCGCACGGCTCGTGCTCGGCTACAACTCGTCCGACCCGCTGGCTGAGCGCACGCCGCTGACCGAGACCGCATCGTCGGCCCTCGCGGTCGGCGACCTGGTGGTTGTCGCGGCCGGTGAGGCGATCCCCGGCGACGGCGACATCGTGGCCGGCATCGCGACGGTCGACGAGTCGGCCATCACCGGCGAGAGCGCCCCGGTGATCCGCGAGTCCGGAGGCGACCGCAGCGCCGTCACCGGCGGCACGCGCGTGCTCTCGGACCGCATCGTGGTACGCATCACCTCCCGCCCCGGCGAGACGTTCGTCGACCGCATGATCGCCCTCGTCGAGGGAGCGAACCGTCAGCGCACGCCCAACGAGATCGCGTTGAACATCCTGCTGTCGAGCCTGTCGATCGTCTTCGTGGTGGCCGTGCTGGTGCTCAACCCGCTCGCCGCGTACGTCGCGTCGCCCGTCGGCATCCCCGTGCTCATCGCCCTGCTGGTGTGCCTGATCCCCACCACGATCGGTGCGCTGCTGAGCGCGATCGGCATCGCCGGGATGGACCGCCTCGTGCAGCGCAACGTGCTGGCGATGTCGGGGCGCGCCGTCGAAGCTGCCGGCGATGTGTCGACGCTGCTGCTCGACAAGACCGGCACCATCACCTACGGCAACCGCCGCGCCGACGACGTGCGGCCGGTCGTCGGCGTCGACGCCGACGAGCTGCTGCGTGCCGCCGCGCTGTCCTCGCTCGCCGACCCCACCCCCGAGGGTGCGTCGATCGTCGACCTCGCCGTCACCCGTGGCATCCACGTCGCCTCGCCCGAAGGTGCGGTGACCGTGCCGTTCACCGCCCAGACCCGCATGAGCGGCATCGATCTGCCCGATGGCACCATGATCCGCAAGGGTGCCGGGTCGGCGATTCGCGCCTGGCTCGCGACGCAGGGAGCGGATGCCGGTGATGCCGCCGCCGAGGCGGCCCGCCACGCCGACGAGATCGCGGCGGCCGGCGGTACGCCGCTCGTCGTCGCGGTGAACACGCGCATCCTCGGTGTCGTGCACCTGAAGGACATCGTCAAGGACGGGCTGCGCGAGCGGTTCGACGAACTGCGTGCGATGGGCATCCGCACGGTGATGATCACGGGAGACAACCCGCTCACCGCGGCCGCCATCGCGAAAGAGGCCGGCGTCGACGATGTGCTCGCCGAAGCGACGCCCGAAGACAAGCTGGCGCTGATCCGTCGCGAACAGCAGGGCGGACGCATGGTCGCGATGACCGGCGACGGCACCAACGACGCCCCCGCGCTCGCCCAGGCCGACGTCGGCGTCGCGATGAACACCGGTACGTCGGCCGCGAAAGAGGCCGGCAACATGGTCGACCTCGACTCCGACCCGACCAAGCTGATCGACATCGTGCGCATCGGCAAGCAGTTGCTGATCACACGCGGCGCGCTGACCACGTTCTCGCTCGCGAACGACATCGCGAAGTACTTCGCGATCATCCCCGCCCTGTTCATGACCGCATTCCCCGGCCTGAGTGCCCTGAACATCATGCACCTGCACTCGCCGGCATCCGCCGTGCTCAGCGCCGTGATCTTCAACGCGATCGTCATCGTCTTCCTGATCCCGCTCGCCCTGCGCGGCGTGAAGTACCGTCCGGCGAGCGCGGAGCGGATGCTGCAGCGCAACCTGCTGATCTACGGCCTCGGCGGCGTGATCGCCCCCTTCATCGGCATCAAGCTGATCGACCTGGTCATCAGCCTGATTCCCGGCTTCTGATTCCCGGCTTCTGAACCTCGCAAAGGAACGACCATGTCGAAGACCCGCACCACCACCCGGACCGCCGGGGTCGCCATCCGCGCCGTCCTCGTGATGACGGCCCTGCTCGGACTCGCCTATCCGCTCGCCATGACGGGCGTCGGCCAGCTCGCCTTCCCGTGGCAGGCGAACGGCTCGGTCGTCGCCCACGACGGCGAACCGGTCGGCAGCGCCCTGCTGGGCCAGACGTTCGCCGACGCGGATGGCAACGCCCTGCCGCAGTACTTCCAGCCCCGACCGTCTGCATCCGACTACGAAGGCGCCTCCTCAGGAGGCAGCAACCTCGGACCTTCGCACCCCGACCTGGTCGCCGCGATCGACGCGGGCCGCCAGCGGATCGCGGCCCGCGAGGGCGTCTCGCCCGATGAGGTGCCCGCGGATGCCGTCACCGCCTCGTCATCGGGACTCGACCCGCACATCAGCCCGCAGTACGCCCTGCTGCAGGTGTCGCGAGTGGCCGCGGAGCGCGGCATGAGCGAAGATGACGTGCGGGCGATCGTCACCGCGCGCATCGAGACGCCGGACCTCGGCTTCATCGGCGCGGAGCGCGTCAACGTGCTCGACCTCAACGTCGCCCTCGATACCGCACAGGAAGAGATCCGATGACCCGAGGGCGTCTGCGAGTACTGCTCGGCGCGGCTCCCGGCGTCGGCAAGACGTACGAGATGCTCGCCGACGCCCATCGGCTTCAGGCAGAGGGGTACGACGTCGTGATCGCCGTCGTCGAGGATCACGGGCGAGCGGCGACGGCCGCGCAGGTGGTCGGACTGGAACGGGTGCCACTGCGTACGGTGATGCACCGCGGCGTCACCCTCGGCGAACTCGACCTCGAGGCCGTGATCGCGCGGGCGCCGCAGATCGCCCTGGTCGACGAGCTCGCCCATACCAACGCCCCCGGATCGACGAACGAGAAGCGCTGGCAAGACGTCGAAGCGCTGCTCGACGCCGGGATCGACGTGATCACAACCGTCAACGTGCAGCACATCGAGTCGCTCGGCGGGGTCGTCGAGCAGATCACCGGTATCGCTCAGCAAGAGACGGTGCCCGACGCCGCGGTGCGCGCCGCGGACGACATCGAGGTGGTCGACCTGGCCCCGCAGTCGCTGCGCGACCGTCTCTCGGCCGGGTCGGTGTATCCCGCCGAGCGGGTGGATGCCGCGCTGTCGAACTACTTCCGCCTCGGCAACCTGACCGCGCTACGCGAGCTGGCGCTGCTGTGGCTCGCCGACGAGGTCGACTCGGCACTGCGCCGCTACCGAGACGAGCACGGCATCGCGAGCACCTGGCAGGCGAGAGAGCGCGTCGTCGTCGCCCTCACCGGTGGCCCCGAGGGCGAAACGCTGCTGCGCCGCGGTGCGCGAATCGCCGCCCGCTCGGCCGGCGGAGAGCTGCTCGCGGTGCACGTGCTGACCCAGGACGGCCTGCGGGGCAGCCCGCCCGGGGCGCTGTCGGCCCAGCAACGGCTGGTGTCCGCGCTCGGCGGCAGCTACCACCAGATCGTGGGCGACGACGTGGCCGAATCGCTCGTCGAGTTCGCCCAGACCTCGGATGCCACCCAGCTCGTCATCGGCGTCAGCCGACGCAGCCGCCTGGCCGCCGTGTTCACCGGCCCCGGTATCGGGGCCGAGGTGATCCGGCGCTCAGGTGACATCGACGTGCACACCGTCAGTCACTCAGCCGCGGGAGCGCACGCCGCGCTGCCGCGCATCACCGGCGGCCCCCTGGGCTGGCGCCGGCAGGCTCTCGGCTTCGCCATCGCCCTGGTGGGGGGCCCGCTGCTGTCGTGGCTGCTGTACTCGTTCCGCTCCCCCGCGTCGATCACCTCGGATGTCCTGGCCTACCAGCTGCTCGTCGTGGTCGTGGCGCTGGTCGGGGGCATCCGCCCTGCCCTGTTCGCCGCCGTGCTCTCAGGCCTCACCCTCGACTTCCTGTTCGTCGAACCACTCTTCACGGTCACCATCGCCGACCCGCTGCACACGCTGGCGCTGGTCATGTACGTCGTGAGTGCCGTGCTGGTCAGCATCGTCGTCGATCAGGCCGCCCGCCGCGCCCGCACCGCCCGTCGCGCCTCGGCCGAGGCCGAGCTGCTGGCCGCCGTGGCCAGCAGCGTACTGCGCGGTGACAGCGCACCCCTGGCGCTGGTCAGCAGAGCACGCGAGGCCTTCGGTTTCAGCGGTGTACGACTGCTCGACCATGACGGGCGCGTGCTCGCGACCGACGGCGAACCGCTGCCAGACACCGCGCCCGAACTCGTGCCGGTCGGCGCCCGCGCCGTGCTCGAACTGCACGGATCGGCCCTCGACGCACCTGCCCGGCGACTGCTCGACGCGATCGTCGCCCAGCTGGCGGCCGCGATCGAACACACCGACCTGACCGCTACCGCCCGACGCGCCGACGTGCTCGCCGAAACCGACCGCGTGCGCAGCGCCCTGCTCTCGGCCATCAGCCACGACCTGCGCCGGCCCCTCGCGGCGGCCATGGCCGCCGTCGGCGGGCTGCGAGGCTCGACCCGGCTGTCACCGACCGACCGCGCCGAGCTGCTCGAGACCGCCGACGAGAGCCTGGGCACCCTGTCGAAACTCGTCACCGACCTGCTCGACGCCAGCCGCGTCGAAGCCGGCGTGCTCGCCGTATCGCTCACCGACGTCGACGCGGGGGCGGCCGTCGTCAGCGCGCTCGATGAACTCGGCTTCGGCCCCGATGACGTCGAGCTCGGCCTCGATCCCGCTCTGCCCGCGCTGCGCGCCGACCCGGTGCTGCTGCAGCGGGTGCTCGTCAATGTGCTCGCCAACGCCCACCGGCACACCCCGCCCGGCAGCCGGGTGCTCGTGACGACCAGCCGCCTGGGCGAGACCGCCGAGATCCGCATCGTCGACCGCGGCGAAGGCGTGCCCCTCGAACGGCAGCAGAGCATGTTCGCCCCGTTCCAGCGCGAAGGCGACCACGACAACACCGTCGGCCTCGGCCTTGGGCTGGCCCTGTCGCGCGGGTTCACCGAGGGCATGGGCGGTAGCCTGAGCCCCGAGGACACACCAGGAGGGGGCCTGACGATGGTGATCGCCCTGCCGGTGGCATCCGACACCACCCACCCGACCGGTGCCGACGCATGAAACTGCTGATCGCCGATGACGACCCGCAACTGGTGCGGGCGCTGCGCATCACCCTCGCCGCGCACGGCTACGACGTCGTGGCGGCGCCCGACGGGGCCGCGGCCATCCAGCTCGCCGCACAGGAGCACCCCGACATCGTGCTGCTCGACCTGGGCATGCCGCAGCTCGACGGCGTGCAGGTGATCCACGCGCTGCGCGGATGGACGACCGTGCCGATCATCGTCGTGTCGGGCCGCACCGGCTCGGCCGACAAGGTCGACGCCCTCGATGCCGGCGCCGATGACTACGTCACCAAGCCCTTTCAGATCGACGAGCTGCTGGCCCGTCTGCGGGCGCTGTCACGCCGTGCGGGCGCCGCCTCGGGCGAGGCGACCGTGGCGTTCGGCGACGTCGTCGTCGACCTGGCCGCGAAAGCCGTCGCACGCGCGGGTGCGCACGTGCACCTCACCCCCACCGAATGGCGGATGCTCGAGCACCTGGTGCGGCACCCCGGCGCCCTGGTGACCCGGCAGGAGCTGCTGCGCGAGCTGTGGGGCACCGAGCAGGCCACCGACACCGGCTACCTGCGCCTGTACATGTCGCAGCTGCGCAAGAAGCTCGAGGCAGACCCGTCGGCGCCCGTACACCTGCTCACCGAACAGGGCATGGGCTACCGACTGGTGCTCTGACGCTCAGGCATCGCGACCGATGACGGCCTCGGGGCGCAGGTCGAGGCGTCGCAGCGCCTGGGCGTTCAACGCCACCACGATCGTCGACAGGCTCATCAGAATCGCACCCACCGACATCGGCAGCACGAACCCGACCGGCGCCAGCACACCGGCCGCCAACGGCACCGACATCAGGTTGTACCCCGCCGCCCACCACAGATTCTGCTTCATCTTGCGGTAGCTGGCGCTCGACAGCTCGATCACCGAGATCACCGCACGCGGGTCGTCAGAGGCCAGGATCACCCCGGCCGAGGCGATCGCCACATCGGTGCCCGCGCCGATCGCGATGCCGACGTCGGCCTGGGCGAGCGCCGGCGCATCGTTGACGCCGTCGCCGACCATCGCGACCTTCTTGCCCTCACGCTGCAGTTCAGCGACCTTCGCGGCCTTGTCCTCGGGGCGCACCCCGGCGAACACCCGATCGATGCCGAGTTCGCGTCCGACCGCATTCGCCACAGCCTCGGCATCACCGGTGATCATCACCACCTCGACGCCGCGCGCATGCAACGCCTCGACCGCCTGCCGCGACTCCGCCCGGATCTCATCGGCCAGCTTCAGCCCGCCGATCACCGCCCCGTCGCGCACGACGTGCAGAATGATGGCGCCCTCAGAACGCCAGCCATCGGCATCCGAGATCTCTTCCGCCCCCACCTCGGTGAGCATGTACGGGCCACCCACGCGCACCTCGGCGCCGTCGACGGTGGCCGTCACGCCGACAGCCGGCGACGAGCTGAAGCCCGTCGCCGTGGCGACGGTCAGGTCGCGATCGGCGGCGGCGCGCACGATCGCCCTGGCCAGCGGATGCTCGCTGTCGGCCTCGGCGGCCGCGGCGAGCGCGAGCACCTCCTCGGCGCTCCAGCCGCCCGCGGGAGCGATCGCCGAGACCGTCGGCTCGCCCTTCGTGAGCGTGCCCGTCTTGTCGAACAGCACCGCGTCGACCGTGCGCATGCTCTCCAGGGCCAGGCGGTCCTTCACCAGCACACCCGCACGGGCCGCCCGCTCGGTCGCGATCGAGACGACCAGCGGAATCGCCAGCCCCAGCGCATGAGGACACGCGATAACCAGCACCGTGATGGTGCGCACGACCGCGGCATCCGGATCGCCGACCGCGGTCCACACGACCGCGGTGAGCGCCGCGGCGCCGAGCGCGAACCAGAACAGCCACGCGGCCGCCCGGTCGGCGAGGCGCTGCGCGTGCGAACTCGACGCCTGCGCGTCGGAGACCAGCTTGCGGATGCCCGCGATCGCCGTGTCGTCGCCGATGGCATCCACCTCGACGCGCAACCCCGAGTCGGTGGCCACGGTTCCCGCGGTCACGCGTTCGCCGACACCGCGGCCGACCGTGCGCGACTCCCCCGTGAGCATCGACTCGTCCATGCTCGCGCGGCCGTCCACGATCACCCCGTCGGCAGGAACACTGCCCCCGGGACGTACGATGACGACATCGCCGACGCGCAGATCGTCGGGACTCACCGTCTCGACACCATCACCGGCAACGCGCTCCGCCTCATCGGGCAGCAGCGCGGCTAACGAGTCGAGCGCCGAGGTGGTCTGCGCGAGCGATCTCATCTCGAGCCAGTGCCCCAGCAGCATGATGACGATCAGCAGCGCGAGCTCCCACCAGAACTCCAGCTCGTGATGCAGCAGCCCCAGGCTCGCGCCCCACGAGGCGAGGAAGGCGACCGTGATCGCCAACCCGATCAGCAGCATCATGCCGGGCTTGCGGGCCTTCAGCTCACTGACGGCCCCGGTGAGGAACGGCCGGCCGCCCCACACGTACATCACGGTGCCCAGCACAGGGGCGACCCAGGCCGCCCCCGGCAGATCGGGGATCTCGTAGCCGAGCAGCATGGCGAACATCGGCGAGAGGGCCACCACCGGCACGGCGATCAGCAGGTTGATCCAGAACAACCTGCGGAACTGGCCGACATGATCGCCGTGGGCCGCATGGTTGCTGTGGTCGGCGTGGTTGCTGTGGGCCGCGTGGTTGGCATCCGCTCCCGTTCGGGAGGAGTTCTCGCCCTCGGGAGGATGCCCGTGCGCGTGACCTCCTCCCGAGCCCGGGTTCTCCTCCCGAGCGGATGCCGCGGGCGCATGCCCGCGGTGCGCAGCGTGCTGCTCGTGGCCCTCGTGTGCGTGCGGATCGGTCATGATGCTCCTCCGTCTACTTGATCAGCGAGCGGAAGCGGCGCAGCCGCAGGCTGTTGCCCACCACGAAGACGCTAGAGAACGCCATCGCCGCCCCGGCGAGCATGGGGTTGAGCAGCCCGAGCGCTGCCAGGGGGATCGCGGCCGTGTTGTACGCGAACGCCCAGAACAGGTTGCCCTTGATGGTGCCGAGGGTACGGCGTGAGAGGCGGATCGCGTCGGAGGCCGCGCGCAGGTCTCCCCGCACGAGGGTGATGTCGGATGCCTCGATCGCGACGTCCGTGCCGGTGCCCATGGCCATGCCGAGATCAGCCTGTGCGAGCGCCGGGGCGTCGTTGACTCCGTCGCCGACCATCGCGACGACGCGCCCCTCGGACTGCAGTCGGGTGACGACGTCGACCTTCTCAGCGGGCAGCACCTCGGCGATGACCTCATCGATGCCGACCTGCGCGGCGATGTGCTCTGCGGCAGCGCGGTTGTCGCCGGTGAGCAGCACGGGTCGCAGCCCGAGAGCCTTCAGCGACGCGATGGCCTCGGCGCTGGTGGGCTTGACCTCGTCGGCGACGACGATCATTCCGCGTGCCTCGCCGTCCCAGGCTACGAGCACGGCGGTCTGTCCCGAGGCCTCTGCCGCGGCCTTGCGATCGAGCAGGTGCCTGGACGGCTGGATCGACCAGTCCTCCAGCAGCGACACCCGCCCGACGAGCAGCGCGTGCCCCTCGACGACACCGCTGACCCCGCGCCCCTCGATGTTCTGGAACGACTCGACCGCCGGCAGCGCCCCCGCCCCACCCCACGAGGGGTCAATTTCTGTCGTGTTGAGACCCTCCGACACGACGTTTCTTGACCCCTCGTGGGAGGAGAGGTGAGGGTCGGAGGGGCGGATGCTCGCGGCCTTGGCGATCGCGCGGGCGATGGGGTGCTCACTGGCATCCTCGATCGCACCGGCCAGGCGCAGCAGCTCGCCAGCATCCGTTCCGGCCTCGGGAACCACCTCGACGACGCTCATGCGCCCCTCGGTGACCGTGCCTGTCTTGTCGAGCACGATCGTGTCGACGCGTCGCGTCGACTCCAGGATCTCGGGGCCCTTGATGAGGATGCCCAGTTGCGCCCCGCGACCCGTGCCCACCAGCAGCGCGGTCGGCGTCGCCAGACCCAGCGCGCACGGGCACGCGATGATCAGCACCGCGACGGCCGCGGTGAAGGCGGCGGATGCCGGGAAACCGAGCGCCAACCAGACGCCGAGCGTCGCCACCGCGATCACGATCACGATGGGCACGAAGATGCCCGAGACTCGGTCGGCGAGGCGCTGCACCTCGGCCTTGCCGGTCTGCGCCTCCTCGACCAGCTTCGCCATCTGGGCGAGCTGTGTATCGGCGCCCACGCGGGTCGCGCGCACCACGAGCCGGCCGCCCGCGTTGACCGTGGCACCGGTGACGGTGTCACCCGCGGTCACCTCGACGGGAACGGACTCTCCGGTGATCATCGACTGGTCCACGGCGGATGCCCCCGACACGACGACGCCGTCGGTGGCGATCTTCTCGCCGGGGCGCACGACGAACTCGTCACCCACGTGCAGGTCATCGGTCGAGATGAGCACCTCGACGCCGTCGCGCAGGACCGCGACCTCTTTCGCTCCGAGTTCGAGCAGGGCGCGCAGCGCGGCGCCGGCCCGGCGCTTGGCGCGCTTCTCGAAGTAGCGGCCTGCGAGGATGAACATCGTCACCCCGGCGGCGACTTCGAGATAGATGTTGCCCGCACCGTCGGACGGCTCGATCGTGAAGCTGAACCCGTGCGTCATGCCGGGCATGCCCGCCGTTCCGAAGAACAGCGCGTACAGCGACCAGAGCAGCGCGGCGCTCGTTCCCAGGCTCACCAGGGTGTCCATGGTGGCGGCGCCGTGTCGCAGGTTGATCCACGCGGCGCGGTGGAACGGCCAGGCAGCCCACACGACCACCGGCGCGGCGAGCACGAGCGACAGCCACTGCCAGTAGGGGAACTGCAGGGGCGGGATCATCGCCATCAGGATCACCGGCACCGACAGCACGATCGAGCCGATCAGTCGCTGACGCAGGGTGCGCAACTCGGGGTCGTCGGGTTCACCCTGATCGGATGCTGTCGCTCCGACGGCATCCGGAGCCGGCGGCGCCGGCAGCGTGGCGGTGTACCCGGCGTTCTCGACCTCGGTGATCAGCCGCGCCGTGTCGAGGTCTCCGTCGACGGTCACCTGCGCCTTCTCGGTGGCGTAGTTGACCGTCGCGGTGACGCCGTCGATCCTGTTGAGCTTCTTCTCGATGCGCATCGCGCACGAGGCGCAGGTCATCCCGCCGATCTCGAGATCGATGCTGCTCTGCGCGGGGGTGGTCATGATGCTCCTGACGGTGGGGGTGGGCAGATGCTGCGGGTCAGGCCGAGACGGCCCGATAGCCCGCTTCGTCGACGGCGGCGATGACGGCGGCTTCGTCGACGGGGGCTGCGGAGGTGACGACGAGGCGACCGGTGGTGTGGCTGACGTCGACGCTGTCGATGCCGGCAACCTGGGTGACTTCCTCGCGCACGGACATCTCGCAGTGGCCGCAGGTCATCCCGGTGATCTGGAACTCGGTGGTGGTCATGTTCTCTCCTTCGATTCGAGTACCCCCTGGGGGTACCTCCACCACGGTACTACAAGATACCCCCCTGGGGTATTCCCAGAGGGGTGCGGATCCGAAAATCGGATGCTAACTGTACTTCCCCGTGAGGTTGTGTACACGGGCTGATGGGGTTTGGCCGCTGATGCCGGTGTGGGGTCTGTGGTGGTT